>NZ_SODX01000001.1:0-333217 GCF_004366435.1 Flavobacterium sp. S87F.05.LMB.W.Kidney.N
GGCATTCTTAAACAAGCACTTGTCGGTTATGTCCAGGGAGCAACAAATACAATAGATGTAAACTACGATGCCGTAACAATGGGTGCCAACGCATATATCGATTTTTACAGCATCAGCGAATCTAAAAAACTAACCATTCAGGGACGTGCACTGCCTTTTGACACCGGCGATCTGGTGCCTTTAGGATATAAAGCTTTAATTGAAGGTGATTTTACCATTGCAATTGACCATGCAGACGGATTCTTCGACACGCAGGCTGTTTATTTAGAAGATAAAACAACAGGAAAAATAACAGATCTTCGCAAAGAAAATTATACTTTTAAAACTGCAATTGGAACATTTACAGACCGTTTTGTCCTTCGTTATACTTCTAAAACTTTAGGAACAGATGACTTTGAAAATATTTCAGATGGAATTTTAGTCTCAGTTAAAAATAAAATAGTTAGAATTTCTTCTTCAAAAGAAACTATCAATGATGTTATTATTTATAATGTACTGGGTCAGGAAATATTCAATAAGAAAAAAATTAATAGTACAGAATTTCAAATTTCGAATTTGCAGACAGGAAATCAAGTTTTACTGCTAAAGATTAATCTACAGAATGGTCATAGCACATCAAAAAAAATAATCACGGATTAATTCCTAAAACAAGAAACCCATCATAATTTGATGGGTTTCTTGTTTTTTATTCTTCTTTCAATTCGTCAATCACCTTCTTTATTTCTTTGGCAAACTTTCCATAAAATTTATGAACCCACCATTCTAGAGAAATTCCCATAAAGAGCATTGTAAAAACAACCACTAGAAAGAATCCGATGAGTTGGCCGCTAGAAAATTCATGATCAACAAACCCTGGTATCTTGGTAAACGCATAATAATAAAAGCCTAAAAAATATAAAACTAAAAACGGCGTCAAAGCAAATCCAAAAGTTTTATACAATTCCATATTTAGCCTAATATCAAAATAGGTTTCATACAAACTGTCTTTTGTTCTCAGAGTTATATTATTCAACCGCTTATAAAAAAAGTAAAGCTTCGTCAAATAATAAACACAGACTGCTACAAAAAGACTGTACAGCAAATAATACAGAAAAGTCATCTTGGGTGGAAAATCACATATAAAAGGAACTGTACCTATCAAAACAATAGACAGGATTTGATAAATGAATTCATTTTTTAGATTTTTTTTAATTTTATCTAATGGAGTATTCGCAGATTGAATCTTCTCTAAATTTTCTGGCAGAATAATATTTTCGGGTTTTTCATTATTCCATGCATTTTGTATATCGTTAAAATCCATATCCCTGATTTTTAATAATTTCTTTTAATTTTTCTTTGGCTCTGTTCAATTTTACTCTGGCATTTCCTTCAGAAATTCCGAGATTCTGACCAATTTCTTTATGAGAGAAGCCTTCTAATTGATAGAAGATTATGGCTTTATCAATTTTATCCAGCTTTTGTACCGCTTTATAAAAATGATCCAGCTGACTTTCTTTTATATGAGAATCATTTTCGTCTTCTTTAATATTATCCGAATCGATTTCATATTTATCTATCTTTCGCTTTTCTTTCTTTAAAAATACAATTGCTGTATTTACTGCTACTCTATACATCCAAGTCGAAAACTGACTTTCATTTCGAAAAGAATCATATGATTTCCAAAGCTGGCAGACGATTTCCTGAAACAAATCCTGCTGATCATCAGAATTATCCATATACATTTTAGAAACTTTATATAAAATTCCTTTATGGCTTTGTATCCGATTCAAAAATTCTTGTTCTTTCTCTTTCAAAACAGATTTAGTTCGTTATCGGTTTTACAGTATACCCTTCTTTTCTCAATAAATTAATAACTCCAAATTCACCTCCCAAATGCCCAGCGCCAACAGCGAAGAAAACTCTATTTTGTTTCATTAACTCTGGCATTGCTTTTACCCAATTCAAATTTCTATTGTCAAGAATCTGCTTCTTTGTTTTTTCACTTGTAAATTTTTCATCAGTTGTTAAAGCATACATGCTATCAATGTTTTCATTTTTGTATGCAGTAACTAATTGCTCTGATTCCTCAGAAGTTGATTCTTCTAAAAGCTTTAAAATTTCATCATTTGAATAAGCATTTTCCAAAATTTCAAATTGAGCTTTTACGGTTTCAAGACCAGAAATTGAGACATTTCTTTTTTTAGCCGCATCAGAAAACTCCATTTCATAAAACTTAAGATCTGTGCAGCCAAAACTTTTCATACTAATCAAACTTAAGACTGTTAAAAGACTGAAACTATCTACTTGCTGCACACTCATTCCTGTGCTCTTTTTTAAAATTAAATCTAGTTTTGCCAATTGTTCTGGACTTAATTTTTTACTTAGTGGTTCTTTTCCCATTGCCAACTGCTGCATTTGGCTCATTTCATTGGGATCTGTAAAATTGATTTCTAAATATAATTTATTTGAGGCGTCAAATGCTTTTTTTGCTTTTTCAGATAAAAAATAATCCTTTGAACAAATCATATGGATCGTTCCATACAAATAAGACGGCTTTTCAAGTCCTTTTCCTGAAACTTCCCACAAAAGTGAATTTTCTAGTTTAGGTGATTTTTCCTGTGCTGAAATAGTTGAAGAAAAAAAGAATATAAATAGTATTCCTGCAAATCGAAATATTGTTTTCATGTTTATGGGTTTATTTGATTACGACTGGTAAGTAATCGAATCATTAAAACGTTACAAGAAATTTTAAAATTTTCAGAAAATAAAATCTCTTAGCAACTCTAAAGCTTGATTAATTTGTTCTTGTGAATTGTAATTATGAATACAAAAACGAAGACGTTCCTGCCCTTGTGGTACAATTGGCGACAGAATTGACTGCACATCAAATCCTTTATCTTGAAGTTCCTGCTCCAGCTTTTTGGCATTTTCATTTCCAGGAACAATCGCACAATGTATAGCAGATTTACTACGAACAAACATTGGCTTTAAGCCTAATAAATTTTTATACTGATTAAAATATATGATGTTTTGGCGAAGTTTTTCAATAGCCTCTTTTTCAATTTCCAAATGTTGATAAGCTATCAAAATAGTTGCAACTGAATGAGGAGACAAACCCGTTGAGTAAATAAAGTTTTTTGCAAAATTTATGAGATATTCTTTCAGTTCAACAGAACCAAGAATGCCCGCACCATAACATCCTAAACCTTTTCCAAAAGTCATGATTCGTGCAAAAATTTTATCATGTAATTGAAGATACTGACTAAGACCTTCTCCTCTTTCGCCAAAAACCCCTAACGTGTTGGATTCATCAACAATTACATAGCAATTGTGTTTTTCTGAAAGCGCAATTAATTCTTCTAGATTTGGGCTGTCGCCGTCTATTGAAAAAACACTTTCTGTGACGATATAAACCAATTGATTTGGAAATTCTAGAATTAAACGTTCTAAATCTTCAAAGTCATTGTGATTAAATTTAAAAGATTTGGCACTAGAAATCGAAATTCCGTCTTTTATTGAAGTATGACATAGCTCATCATACAAAACAACATCATTTTCTTGGGGTACAGCGCTAAAAAAAGCAATATTGGCATCGTAACCCGAATTAAAAATTAAAGCAGCTTCTGCATCATGAAACTGCGCTATAAAGTTTTCTGCAATGTGATAAAGTGAATGATTCCCAGAAACCAATCTAGAGCCAGTTGCCCCATTTTGAAAAATTTCATTTTCTACCAAATAAGCATGGACATTTCTAAAAATTACTTCAGATTTTGAAAAACCAATATAATCATTGGAAGAAAAATCAACTACGTTATTAAATACAGGCAATTTTTTAAGGGAATTATCCTGCCTACAATTTTCTATTTTCTCGCCAAGATTTTCAGGTAGTTTCATAAAACAAAAGTATAAAATTGAAATTACAGTAAACAAACAACGGACTTGTATTAAGTCCGTTGTTTTAAATTTACTAATTATTTAGCACTAATGAAAGGTGACTTCCTGCTATATTGTGATTCAACCATTTCATTAATCATAAAATCCGAAATATCTAATGCAGTAATTTTATCTCCTAAACAATCTTCGAGATTTACATCTATTGCATTAGTTTCATTTTTAAATTCAATAAAAGGAACTCGAACTTGCGTCCAGTTTACATCACTTTCAGTCAAAAGATTATAGGTATTTTGCCTATCGATCTGAATTGACGGAAAATTAGTTTTCATCCAGTCGGTTGCCATAATAGTTTTTGGACTTTTTTTATCGAATGGTGTATCGATATTAAGACCAGCTAAAAGAACATAACGATCTATATTATATTCTTTCATGGCATTTAAGACATTCTTGGTGGTTCCATATGCCACAAGAGGTTCATCTTTTCTCTGACTAATTGTATTAAGTACTGCCTGACAATCATGCATTACTGATTTAATCGCTTCAAGATCTAATGAGTCACCTTTGACAATTTCAATATCGGGATTTACAATTTCAAAACTTTCAGGATTTCTCAGCAAAAGTTTTACGCTGAATTCCTTTTTTAATAACTGGTTCACAAGATAATTTCCAGTTCTTCCTCCGCCTCCAAGAACGGCAACTTTTGATATATTTTTCATAAGTATTCTTTATAAAATTTGATAATAAAAGATTGTGCTTCATCGTTGATGAAACAAAACATAAAAGCTTACTGAGCTTTTACAAATGATCAAATATTTTATAAAGAGATTTTAATATTTCAAAAGTACGAAAATAAAAAAAGCCAGATATTAAATCTGGCCATAAAATACATTTACGAAAACTATAATTTTTTAAAGAATTTAATTAATTGTGTAAGTTACCGTATTACTTGTTGTGCTGTTAATTAAGTATTGAGTAGTAGCAGGATAGCCACGTTTTGCAATATCACGTTCAACCGCAGTAAGTGGCGATTCGCAACAGACACCTAGCCAAGGGGCTGTATATGTTGGACCAACTACAACATTTGCTGCTTCAGCTGAAATCTCATTGATACAATTAGAACTCGAAGTTAGGGACATTGTCCCAAATCCTAATGCTAGTACTAGCATTACTACAGAAAATCTTTTCATAATAAGTGGTTTAATTTGTTAATAGAGCTACAAATATATATTGTATTAAGTAATTTTCTTACTTATTTTTTAAAATATATTATTTTTATTACAAATAAAACAAACAGCTACTTCAATTACGTTTATCTACAAATAAAAAAACCAGACAAAGACTGTCTGGTTTTTCTACTTATTTTAAAATTTGTTTTAGTCTACTAAAACAATAATTTTATTATTTTTCATCTCGATTGTTCCTGACTTAATCTCTAAAGTATAAGTTTGGTCATTTACTCTCTTGAATTTATCAACGGCTTCCTTAGAAAAATTAAAGCTAGGAGCTGCAATTTTAATTGTTCCTTCTTCTAAGATAGAAACAATTGGTGCGTGATGATTTAAAATCTGAAAGCTTCCATCAACTCCTGGCAAAGTAACCGAAGTTACCTCTCCTGAAAATAATTTAGCTTCTGGTGATACTATTTCTAAAATCATATTTTTTAAGTTAGAAGTTATTTGTTAAAAGTTAAAAGTTACGAAACGTATAACCTTTAACTTCTAACTTTTAACTTTATTTTTATGCTTCAGCTAACATTTTTTCTCCAGCTTCGATTGCATCTTGAATAGAACCTTTCAAGTTGAAAGCAGCCTCTGGAAGGTGATCTAACTCACCATCGATAATCATGTTGAAACCTTTGATAGTATCTTTAATATCAACTAATACACCTGGGATACCTGTAAATTGCTCTGCAACGTGGAAAGGTTGAGACAAGAAACGTTGTACACGACGTGCTCTTGATACTGAAAGTTTATCTTCTTCAGATAACTCCTCCATACCAAGAATCGCGATGATATCTTGTAATTGTTTGTATTTTTGAAGAATCTCTTTTACTCTTTGTGCACAGTTGTAGTGCTCATCTCCTAAGATATGTGGAGTTAAAATTCTTGAAGTAGAATCTAACGGGTCAACCGCAGGATAGATACCTAACTCAGCAATTTTACGAGACAATACAGTTGTAGCATCTAAGTGAGCAAACGTTGTTGCTGGCGCCGGGTCAGTTAAGTCATCCGCAGGAACGTAAACCGCCTGTACAGATGTAATAGATCCTTTGTTTGTAGATGTAATACGCTCTTGCATAGCACCCATTTCAGTTGCTAACGTTGGTTGGTAACCTACCGCAGATGGCATACGACCTAAAAGTGCTGATACCTCAGAACCTGCTTGTGTAAAACGGAAGATATTATCAACGAAGAATAATACATCTTTACCTTGATCAGATCCAGCTCCATCACGGAAATACTCAGCGATAGATAATCCTGAAAGTGCCACACGTGCACGAGCTCCAGGTGGCTCATTCATTTGTCCGAAAACGAAAGTAGCTTTAGACTCTCTCATTCCTGGCATATCTACTTTAGATAAATCCCATCCTCCATTTTCCATAGAGTGCATGAAATCATCACCGTATTTAATAATTCCTGACTCTAACATCTCACGAAGTAAGTCATTCCCTTCACGTGTTCTTTCACCTACTCCTGCGAATACTGAAAGTCCACCGTGACCTTTTGCAATATTGTTGATCAACTCCTGAATCAATACTGTTTTACCAACACCAGCACCACCAAACAATCCAATTTTACCTCCTTTTGCATAAGGCTCGATCAAATCGATTACTTTAATACCTGTGAATAAAACTTCAGATGAAGTTGATAAATCTTCGAATTTAGGAGCTTGTCTGTGAATTGGCAGACCATTTTCTCCAGTTTTTGGCAAATCACCTAAACCGTCAATGGCATCTCCAACAACATTAAATAATCTTCCATATACGTCTGGACCGATTGGCATTTGGATTGGATTTCCAGTTCCAACTACTTCATATCCTCTGCTTAAACCATCTGTTGAATCCATAGAAATGGTACGAACAGTGTTTTCACCAATATGAGATTGTACTTCTAGAACTAAAATAGTTCCATCTTTTTTAGTGATTTCTAGTGAATCATAAATTTTTGGAAGTTCAACATCTTTACCGTTGAAAACTACGTCTACTACTGGTCCAATGATTTGAGCAACTTTTCCTATTACTTTTGACATTACTTATGTATTTATTAAATAGCTATTTAGGTTTATCGAAAATACCTCTTTTTTCAGAGCGCAAAGATAATTTTTTAAAATATAAAATCAATTTTTTTTTCATAAAAAATAGCATGATTTTGTTTGATTCATAAAACTCACCTATAAAATCACAAAATCGACATTTTTTTAATAAAAGAAAAAAAACCGCTGCATCCTAAAAATGAGCGGCTTTTTGAAGTTAAAAATAGTTTCAATTATAATGTAGCTGGAAATAAAACTTGATAGTTACCAATATCCACCCCTTTTAGATTTGAACCATATTTAGCATTTATTACCTCAATAAATTTATTTGCAATAAAAGCATATCCTCTTGGAGAAGGATGAACTCCATCTAGAGAGAACATTCCACCAGTAACAAATGTAGCTTTTAGTGTAAAGTTATTCATTGTAATTCCGTTTGGTTTATTTAGATCATCCATAATTGATTTAGCATCAACAATTGCCAATCCATTCGCATCTGCTGCAGCTTTAATCGTTAAATTATAAGCATTCGTAGCCGTTTCAATTTCAGCAACTTCAGAAGGCAGTAAAACATATCTGTCTGGCAACGGAAAGGTCACTCCTAATTGTGACAAAGAAGGCGAAGGCGAAGCAATTCCATCAGCGGCAACTGTTGGAACTTTACCTATTCTAGATGAAGCGCCCAAAACAATTAAATCAGTAGGCAGTGCTTGTCTAGCTCTTCCAAAAATCTGTCCCATTACTGTAGCAGTTGTAGCATCTAATCCACCTCCCATTAATACTGCTTTTAAATTTGCTGAAAGATCAGGCAGGGTCTCGTCTACAATTAATAATGGATTATTTCCTGTTGCAGACAAAAGATTAATTCTGCTTCCCTGACCTAAAAATGCTAATGCATTATGCAACGGACCATATAATTGAGCATTTAAAGTACCAACCAAACTCACTCCTCCAGCACTTAAATTCGCTTGAGTTAACTGATTGTAGGTAATTACATGAAAATGAGGAAGAGTAGTAATTACAGGTAAATTAGCCACAACTCCTTTTCTTCCACCAGAAACAAGCTGTGTAACCAAAGCGTTATATGCTGCCGCAAAAGTAGCCGGCGGCGTTAACGGATTTACTGTCGGATCACCACCAGCAGTTGCGTAGCCCAACTCATCATTACCTCCTATCCACAAAGAGAAGAAAGTAGGATTTTGACTTAAAGCATCGGCAAGAACTGTAGTTGTCGCACTTGATGCAAAACGAGCAAAATAAGGATTTGCTGTTCCTGCAACAACTCCTGCTGGATTACCATAACCAGGCGCTAACAAATGGAAACTTTTAGCTCCAGGAACTCCTAAATTACCAAAAGTACCAGACAAATGCGCTGTAACTTCTGTCGTTGGTGTTCCCTCAACTGGAACTGGTGCACTCTTAAAATATAAACGAGGCCCAAAAATAACATTCCCTCCTAATAACAACCCCCCAATATTATCATTTGAAAAAGGCGTTTTAAACTCTCCTCCGCCAACTAAAGCAAATTGCTGTGCCAAAATGTTTGGATAAGCACCTTCTTGTCCCTTAATAAATAAGGCATTATCACTAAAACCTGCCGCAAAAGAATCTCCTAATGCCACATATTTAGAAAAATCTGCACTTCCAGCTGTCAAAGGCTTCCCATCAGACGATTCCACAGGAACAACCATATCGTCATCACTATTACAAGCCATAAAGGTTAGCGAAACCAATAAAAGCCATTTGAAATTTTTTATCATAATTTCTATATTTAAATTTATTCATTTCCAAATCATAAATTCAGAAACATATATAATGAATTTTACACTGAGTTAATAAATCAATTATGGATTGATAGTCCAAGAAGCAAAATACTGCTGTCCAATTAATCCCGCTCCAATAACTTGATAATATTCTTTACCACCAATGTTAGCCGCTCCTAATTTTACAACTGATTTCAATTTTGGAATTCCATAATTTATCTGCGCATCGATTACAGTTGCAGATTTGATCACACCATCAGCAAAACCTGCCTGCCACAGATATTCACTGTTCCACCTTCCACTAACACTGAAGCCAAAATTCTTGAACAGTTTATCATTTCCAAGTGACATTTTAACTCTATGTTTTGGAGTATTAAATCCAGCTTCAAAACTTGGATCTTTTTCTTGATCAAAATCGAATTGAGCATAGTTATAATTTACTCCTAATTCGAAATCAGAAATTATTTTTCTAGAAAGTCCAACCCCAAATCCTAATGAATGTATTTCTACATCTGAATTGGTATACAATTGATACACTCTATATTCTCCATTTTGAATAGCTCTTACAGACTGCACTCCTTCATCTGTAGTTCCTGCCGCAAGATTTGGATTATCCTGTGCTGTTCCGTAGTAAGGAGAAATTACATTTAAAGTACCAATGAAATTATTATAAATATTATAGTAACCGTTAAGATCTATTGACATACCTTCAAAAATAGAACGATATCCAATTTCAAAAGCTTTTACTTCTTCAGGTTTTACTAAGTTCGCTCTCGATTTCTTTAACAAAGCTGCTGCCGCGATTGGATTACTTCCTGCCATAGCCGAAAACGCATTTACAGAACTTGCTAAATAAGAATTATTGTAAGCATCAACACCAGTCATATCTTTAGTAGTGTTTCCGTTGCTGTAAGATTGACCTTCAGCACTTAATGCAAATGTCTCACTAAATCTCGTCAAGTTATCCGGCGCAGAACCAATCAACACAGCACTTCCAATATTAAATCCAATATATTGATCTTGAGTAGAAGGATTTCTAAAACCTGTTTGGAAAGATCCTCTAAAATTATGATTTCTCTTCTCTCCTCCTGAATACACTAGAGACAAACGCGGTGAAAAGTTTCCATCAAAATTTTTAGATTTATCATAACGAAGAGAACCTGTAAACTTCAATCTGTCATCCATGAATTTTTTCATCAATTGAGCATAGGCCCCATATTCATTATAATCTATAGGACCATTTGCATCTGTATAAATTCTTCCATGAGAATTCAGTTCATAAGCTCTAAAAGAACCTCCCACCTGAATTTCTGCAAATTTTATTAGATCTCTAAAGTTATAGTTTGCATCAGAATGGTAAATTTTTGAGTTATCAACTAATTTTGAACCAGAAAGAACATCTTCCTCATTTGTAACTTGATTAAAAGCATTTTTAAATTCTGCTGTTCCTGGCAAGAAACGACCAGTATCTGCAGTAGTTCTTCCTGCCGCATGTGCCTGCTCAGGCGTCATACCTGCCAATGTACCTTGTATATATGCGCCTGCATATTGACCAAACCAAGTATTATCATCTTTCCATTTTCTATTAACATTGATACCCGTAAAAACCATATCATAAGAATGACCTCCATCTTCCCCAGTCATGTACCCTCTTACAAAAAAGTTTTTCCCTTTAAATTCTAATTTATTCTGGTACATAAAAAAATCATTCAGATAATACCTGTTAGCTCCTTGATAAACAGCATTCCCTGTACCAATTTTACTCTGCCAGATAATTTCCAACTTTTCATCTCCAAAAGGTCGTGCATGCAAAGAAAAATCAATCTTAATATTCGACGCCTTATTATCCGTTAAATCAATTTCATTATAACCTGTTCTACTAACCATAGAATTCGGTAAAAGATTAGATGCACCAGCCGGAATTAACCCCATTGCCTCTAACTTCTGACCAACGCCTTTAATATTCGTCGCTGCCTCATCACCATAAACATTGATTCCATCATAACTAGGATTCGTTCTATCAATGCCCGTCCTTGTCTTGTCATTATAATTTGTAGCATACCAATCTGTAGCTTCCATATAGGTGAAATTCGCTTTAGCAGCAAAGTATTTATTAAAAGCGCGAGCAAATCGAATACCAAAATCATAATAACTATTTGTGCCCGCAGCTTCTTGAGAAGTTACTCCATATTTAAAATAAGCTGAAACACCTTGATTTGTAAATGGACTTTTACTGGTCATGAATAAAATTCCATTAAAAGCATTTGCTCCATATAATGCAGATGAAGCACCTGGCAGAAGTTCCACACTCTGAACATCGATTTCCGAAACCCCAATCATGTTTCCTAAAACAAAATTCAGCAATGGAGAAGAGTTATCCATACCATCTACCAACTGCATAAAACGAGTATTTGCAACAGTCGCAAATCCCCTTGTATTGATTGACTTGAAAGACATACTACTGGTATTCATCTGTACCTCTTTCATATTTTCTAGACCATCATAAAAAGTTGGAGAAGCCGTCCTTTTTATTTCCTGAATTCCCATTCTTTCAATTGTCACAGGAGATTCCAAAACTCTTTCTGGTGTTCTGGATGCTGAAACTACAATTTCATCTAATTTAGTTTCTTCATCAATTAGAATTACATTCAACTTTTGATTAGCCGTGGTTACATTAATCGTTTTTGACGCAAATCCTACTGCAGAAACTTTTACAGAAAAAGGAAGTTTAGAATTGGTTGTCAATTTAAATGATCCGTCGAAATCAGTAGACGCACCACTATTTTCACCGACAACAATAACATTAGCACCTGGAATAGATTGTTTGTTACCATCTGTAACCGAACCTGTTATTGTATTCTGCGCAAAGGATATTCCGCTGAATAACAACATAATTAGCAAGTAGACTCTCATTGGGTTAGTTTTTTCGTTAGTATATATAGCCAAAATACATAAATATTTTCATATGTATAAAAAAACGTTAAATAAAATTAATATTTAGCACTATTTTAATCAATATTTTAACTATTCATCAATGAGTTTTATTAAAATAAAATCAAAGAAGACCACAAGAAAATCTTACTTACTATGCATACATACAATTTTTGATTAAAAAAATGAAAAATTCATAAAAATACAGGTGTTGAAAAAAAAATTCGACAATAAAAAAAAGCGAGACATAAATCTCGCTTTTTTAACATATTTGTATTTTAAATAGAAGTTATTCTACTGTAACTGACTTCGCTAGGTTACGAGGCTGATCCACATTACACCCTCTCATTACAGCTATATAATAAGAAAGCAATTGCAATGGAATTGTAGTAACTAATGGAGACAATGCGTCTGAAGTTTCTGGAATTTCGATTACATAATCTGCTAATTCACGAACTTGAGTATCACCTTTGGTAACAACCGCAATGATTTTCCCGCTTCTTGATTTAATTTCCTGAATGTTACTTACAATCTTGTCGTAATGTCCTTGTTTAGGCGCAATAACAATTACTGGCATAAATTCATCAATTAAAGCAATTGGACCGTGTTTCATTTCGGCAGCTGGATAACCTTCAGCGTGGATATATGAAATTTCTTTTAACTTTAAAGCACCCTCTAAAGCAACTGGAAAATTATATCCTCTACCTAAATAAAGACAGTTTGGCGAATCTTTAAAGGCAGCAGCAATTTCTTTTGCTTTATCATTGGTTTCTAATGCTTCAGCTACTTTTTCAGGAATAATTTCTAATTCTTGAAGATAAGTATGGAAATCTGTATTTGATAAAGTTCCTTTAGCTTTTCCTAATCTTAAAGCGATCATCGTTAAAACTGTGATCTGAGTAGTAAATGCCTTTGTTGAAGCAACTCCGATCTCTGGTCCTGCGTGTGTATAAGCACCTGCATGACTTTCTCTTGAAATAGAAGATCCAACAACGTTACAAACACCAAATACAAACGCTCCGTTTTCTTTAGCCAATTTGATAGCTGCCATAGTATCTGCAGTCTCACCAGATTGCGAGATAGCAATAACAACATCATCTTTATTGATAATCGGATTTCTGTATCTAAACTCAGAAGCATATTCTACTTCAACAGGAATACGAGTAAACTCTTCAAAAATATATTCTGCAACTAAACCTGCATGCCAAGAAGTTCCACAAGCTACAATTAGAATTCGCTTAGCGTTTAAGAATTTTTCAATATTATCTTCAACACCTGCCATTTGAACAATTCCTTGATTCGCATTAAGTCTACCTCTATAAGTATCTTTAATAACACTTGGCTGCTCGTAAATCTCTTTTAGCATGAAATGGTCATAACCTCCTTTTTCAATTTGCTCCAAATTCATTTGAAGCTCTTGAATATAAGGGTCTACCAAAGAGTCATCTTTAATTTTTCTAATTTTGATTGGCTTGTGCAGTCTTATATTTGCCATCTCTCCATCTTCCAAATACACTGCATTAGAAGTATATTCAATAAATGGTGATGCATCTGAAGCAATAAAATATTCACCTTCTCCAACTCCAATTGCCAACGGACTTCCTAATCTTGCCGCAACAATCTCGTTCGGATTCTTTTTATCAAAAACAGCAATTGCATAAGCTCCCACAACTTGATTCAATGCAATTTGAACAGCTTTACCTAATTTAATGTTTTCTTTCTTTTGAACTTCTTCAATTAAATTAACTAAAACCTCAGTATCTGTATCTGATTTAAAAGTGTATCCTCTTTTTATCAATTCTTCTTTTAGAGGTGCGTAATTCTCTATAATTCCATTATGGATAATTACAAGATCTCCAGAATTTGAAAGATGCGGATGAGAGTTTACATCATTTGGAACACCGTGGGTTGCCCAGCGTGTATGTCCAATTCCAATATTTCCGTTTGTTGTAAAACCTTCATTAGCTTTAGCTTCAAGGTCTGACACTTTACCTTTTGTTTTACACACTTTTATGCCTGACTCATCGTCATATAACATAACACCGGCACTATCATACCCTCTGTACTCAAGCCGCTTCAGCCCCTTGATTACAATAGGATAAGCGTCTCTATGACCGATATATCCAACAATTCCACACATATATATTTATTAATTTGGTTTCGTGTAGTAAACCTCGAGTCTCAATCTTTTATCATCTGGAATAGAAGTTTTTCCGCCATATAAGATTGTACCTAGAGGATTCATAACCGATGCTCTCGGTGCTTGTGATATTGTTTCGTTTTTTAGTTTTAGTACATTTGAAGCTATAATGCTTACATCTTCTGTTACTACTAAACCTAATCGTACATTTTTCACAGTTGCGTCTTTAATAATATTACGTATATGATTGGTTAATCTGATTTTATATGTTTTACCTCTTTTAGTGGTAGCATCAACATTTATCATACCATCATAAATATATCGAGTTGTTTTAGGATCTAACGGGTTCAATGCACCAGAAGTCCCATCCGAATAATCCGTAATAATTGTATTGTTATCTAAATCGTATAAATAAACTCTTTTCGGCTCATCTGCTCCAGTCATCTTATCAGAATCGATATAGAAAACTAGATTTGCCTCATTTACCATCCATTTGTTAGCTCTAATTGTTTCAAGCTGCGCCCCAAAATCATTAAGACTAATGACCGCCAGAGCACCTTGGCCTCCTTTTAAATAAAGCCTTTCATCTCCATCTGTTTTATTAACATTTGTAGTTATGGCACTTTCATAATCAGGCTTTCTAACATCCTGAAGGAAGCTGGCTGTATTTACTATACCTCCAGTTATACTGCTTTTAAGATTCAAAAGAATTTGCTTGCTTTCTGTAGCATCACCATCTGTTGTTGAAGCTGTTTTAGCTTTATAATAAATAGTAATTACACCTTTAGAAAAATCCATCAAGGCCATATTACTAGGAAAAGATCCTGATTTTTCTACATTAAAATACAATCCTCTAAAATATTCTTGAAAAAGATCTTCAGTAGAAAGTTTTGAAGCTGCAGCATTTAAGATTTTTGTTTGGAAAAAATCTTTATTAAGATGCAAAGTCATCTGTGGAACTGATCTAGTAACAGTTTCTTTTTTAGTATCTGGATCAATCGTTTTAGTTTTAATTTCGGCTGGATCAAAATAGAATTGATCGTTTTCTAACAAATTACCAGATTTATCTTTAATTTGTGCATCATTTAAAAGCACATCTCCTTTTTGATTAAAAAAATCAGTGTTTTGATCTGTATAATAAAACTGCGGCAATTGAGACCCACCACTAAAATAGCTGCTTCTCATCTGCATTTTTGACTCATATACACTCAGCTTAATTTTTCCATTTTGATCTCCATAAATAGAATCTAGAACATACGTATTATTTCCGTTTGTATCTGTTGATTTTACATGACTAAAATAAGGAATCGCAAGCTTAACACTATCAATAACTGGGGCTTCACCAATTGTAGGAGCATAAGCAGAAAGTGCCAATTGCGTAACAAAGTTTGCTGTTGTAGTACCAAATACTGGATTATCATAAATTCCTAAAGCATTAATCGCCAAGTTATTGGACTGAATAGGAGTTACTTCTTGATTAAATGCTAAAACATTATATTTCTCTGGTTCAAGACCAAAATGATCATCTCCAATTAAACCATCACCAATTGCATTAAAATCTTTATCGCAAGAATATAAAAAAACAACAATTAAAGCTAAAAGAATTTTCTTAATAAAAGAAGTATTATACATGTTTTATAATAAAGTTAAAATTTAAAGTCCAAACGTTCTGTAGAAATTTGTATAAGCGTCAGCAAATGCATCTTTCGTGGCGAAAGGTAAAAAAGGTTTTCCTGAAGATTCTATAAATTTTGTTAAACTTGGAGAAACATTTTCTGATGCTATTATTACTCCATCAGAATGTAATATACTAGCTTTTAAAACATTCTCGTAATTTGGAACTTCTAAATCTGATACAGCCTCATGAGGAACACCGTCAAATTTAACTTTATTTATCATCTCCAAATCTAAATTTTCATCAAAAGACTGTCCGTATACAGAAGTTATAATTTTAGTTTCAGAAAACAATGCTTCGTGTTTGTAATAATGTTTCATGTAGATTGGAAGCATTGCCGCCAGCCAGCCATGAACGTGAATAATATCTGGAACCCAGTTTAATTTTTTAACTGTCTCAACAACACCTTTAGCAAAAAAGATTGCTCTCTCATCATTATCAGGGTATAAAACTCCTTCCTCATCTGCGAAGGTTGCTTTACGTTTAAAATATTCATCGTTATCAATAAAGTAAACCTGAATTCTTTCTTTTGGAATTGATGCTACTTTGATAATCAATGGCATATCTAAGTCATTCACTACCAAATTCATCCCAGAAAGTCTAATTACTTCATGCAGTTGATGTCTTCTCTCGTTGATATTCCCGTATCTTGGCATGAAAATTCTTATCTGACCGCCTTGATCATTAATCATTTTCGGAACGTCATAAGACATTAAAGAAACCTCATTTTCAGCCAAATAAGGCACGACTTCAGATGATACATATAATATCCTCTTATCTTTCATAATAGTATTTTACTTAATTTTGGTAATAAAAACGTCGCAAAATTACAAAAATTTATGCAGTTTATAACTAATATATTATGTTTGCACTAAATTTTAATAATACCTCGATGCATATTTTCTACAGTAAAGCAGCTTTGATAGCTTATATTAAAACTATCAAAACCGCAAATTCAACCATCGGATTTGTACCAACAATGGGCGCTTTACACCAAGGACATTTGGCCTTAATGCAGCGTTCGTTAAAAGAAAACGACGACACAGTTGTGAGCATTTTTGTCAATCCAACACAATTTAACAATCCTGAAGATTTAGCAAAATATCCGCGAACTTTAGAAGAGGATATTAAGAAAATGCGTACATTAAGTGATAAAATCATTTTATACGCACCTTCTGTTGAGGATATTTATGAAGGAAATACCATTTCTCAAACTTTTGATTTTGACGGATTAGAAAATCAGATGGAAGGAAAATTCAGACCAGGACATTTTAATGGAGTTGGAACAATTGTAAAAAGACTTTTCGAAATTGTAACTCCGACAAATGCTTATTTTGGAGAAAAAGATTTTCAGCAGCTTCAAATTGTTAAAAAAATGGTCGAGAAAACAAATTTACCTGTAAATATTGTTGGCTGTCCAATTTTTAGAGAAGAAAACCAGCTTGCAATGAGTTCTCGTAACGAACGTTTAACGGCACAAGAACGCAAAGATGCTTCTATAATCTACAAAACATTGACTGAGGCAAAAGATATTTTTCAAACTCATACTCCACAAGAAACTGTTGAATTTGTAGAAAATTCTTTCAAAGACAACAAAGAGTTTGAACTTGAATATTTTGTTATTGCTGACGAATCTACACTTTTACCTATCGATCAGAAAGATAAAGACAAAAAATATCGTGCATTTATAGCGGTATTTGTTAATTCTATAAGACTGATTGATACCATTTCATTAAATTAATCTAACTTTGCAGCATGCAAATTCAAGTTATAAAATCAAAAATTCATCGCGTTAAAGTAACGGGTGCCGATTTAAATTATATTGGCAGCATTACTATTGATGAAACTTTACTAGAGGCCTCAAACATTATTGAAGGCGAAAAAGTATCAATTGTAAACATTAATAATGGCGAACGTTTTGAAACCTACGCTATTAAAGGTGAAAAAAATTCAGGTGAAATCACTTTGAATGGTCCTGCAGCAAGAAAAGTTCAGAAAGACGATATCATTATTATCATTTCTTATGCAACTTTAGATTTTGAAGAAGCAAAAACCTTCAAACCATGGATTATTTTCCCAAATGAAAATGACAATTCATTAACCTAATCTTTTCTTTTTCTAAGAATTCCCCTTCTTTGTCAAAATCCAAATTTTGTACAAAACAAGCTTCTTTTGCCTCAGTCAAAAATGATTTTGAGCCTAAACTGCTGTGCTTCAATTTCAAACCTGCTTAACAAAGAAGCAAATAAAATAGTATATTGCTACACTATTTTCAATACTTTTTTAATTCACTGAAATGCCACAAATCATGAAAAAAGTTTACCTACTAACACTTTTGATTTCATTTTCGTCGTTTGCCCAAAAAACGTTCGATAATATTAAATCAGAAAAACTGGGAGAAGAACGCAGAATTACGATTGGACTTCCTGCTTCTTACGAAGCAAACAAAGACAAAAAATATCCTGTTCTTTATTTATTGGATGGGGATTACTTATTTGATCCTTTTTCTGGAGCAGTAAGTTATGGTTCTTATTGGGATGATATTCCAGAAATGATTATTATCGGAATTCACCAAAACAAAGACGGAGAACGTTTTGACGACACAACAATCGATCAAAACAACGGACTTCCTTTTGAAAAAGGAGCACAATTTTTCGAATTTATCGGAGCAGAATTGATTCCGTATATCGAAAAAAAATACCGCACTTCTCCATTTAGAATAATTGCGGGACATGATTTAACAGCAAGTTTTGCCAATTTTTATTTGTATAAAGAAAGTCCAATTTTTAATGCTTATATCTGTTTTAGTCCGGAATTAGCACCAAAAATGGAAGTTCGTATTCCAGAAAAATTTGCTAAAATTAAAGAACCTATATTCTACTATTTATCTGCTGCCGACGGCGATATTAAAAAAATAAAAGAACCAATAGAAAAATTAGACAGTAATATTAAAATTGCAAATAATCCGTTAGTAAATTACAAATACGAATTATTTAAAGGCACGACACATTACACAGAAGTATTGCATTCTATTCCGAGTGCGCTGTATCAAATTTTTGAGGTTTACCGACCTATAAATTCTGCCGAGTACAATAATAAAATTGCCGTTCTTCAATCTGGTTATGCCGAATATTTAGAGAACAAATACAACGAAATGTCTAAAGTTTTAGGCGTTCAAATTCCGGTTCGTATGAGTGATTTTAAAGTTATTGAAAACTTAATTTTAAAAAATAACGCTTACAGCGAGCTAGGAAAAATGGCTGAAATAGGAAATGTAAATTATCCTAAAGCCATGTTAGGAGAATATGAATTAGGATTAATGTATGAAAAACAAGGCGATCCTAAACATGCATCGAAAAAATATCAAAACGCTTCGCAAATGGAGCCGATTGGTGATTTGAACAAAGATTTGATGTATGAGAAAATCGACGAAATGAATACGCTCGCGAAAAAAAGTAAATAATGTCAAAAGTTAAAACTTCCTTTTTTTGTCAAAACTGCGGAACGCAATATTCCAAATGGCAGGGACAATGTAATGCCTGCAAAGAATGGAATACGATTGCCGAAGAAATTATTCAAAAACAGGAAAAAGTAGCCTGGAAGAGTGAACCAACTCCAGTTGGTAAAGCACCAAGACCTTTAAAAATAAACGAAATTGATTCTGCCCAGGAAATCCGAATGGACACAACCGACAGCGAATTAAATCGTGTTTTAGGCGGTGGACTTGTTCCTGGCTCATTAACGCTTTTGGGTGGAGAACCCGGCATTGGGAAAAGTACACTTTTGCTTCAGGTTTCGCTAAAATTACCTTATAAAACATTATACGTTTCCGGAGAAGAAAGCCAGAAACAAATAAAAATGCGTGCCGAAAGAATAACGCCAAATAGCGATAACTGCTATATTTTAACGGAAACTAAGACGCAGAATATTTTCAAACAAATTGAAACTATTCAACCCGAAGTTGTCATAATTGACTCGATTCAGACTTTGCATACTGATTATATTGAATCGACTGCAGGAAGCATTTCTCAGATTCGAGAAACTACCGCCGAACTAATCAAGTTTGCTAAAGAAAGTAATATTCCAGTAATTTTAATTGGACATATTACAAAAGACGGAAATATTGCTGGTCCGAAAATCTTAGAACACATGGTTGATACAGTTTTGCAATTTGAAGGCGACCGAAATCATGTGTACCGAATTTTACGTTCGTTAAAAAACCGTTTTGGATCTACTGCCGAGCTGGGAATTTACGAAATGCTTGGAAGCGGACTTAGAGAAGTAAGCAATCCTTCTGAAATTTTAATTTCTCACAAAGACGAAGAATTATCTGGAACTGCAATTGCCACAACTCTTGAAGGCATGCGCCCGCTAATGATCGAAATACAATCTTTGGTTAGTACCGCAGTTTACGGAACTCCACAGCGAAGTACAACTGGTTACAACGCCAAAAGGCTAAATATGATTTTGGCAGTTTTAGAAAAAAGAGCTGGATTTCGTTTAGGCGCAAAAGACGTTTTCTTAAATGTTACAGGCGGAATTTCTGTTGATGATCCTGCAATTGATCTAGCGGTTGTCGCTGCCATTTTATCTTCCAACGAAGATATTCCGGTTGGTAAAGGTTTTTGTTTTGCTGGAGAAGTTGGGCTCTCGGGCGAAATTCGTCCTGTAAACCGTGTGGACCAGCGCATTCAGGAAGCAGAAAAACTAGGATTTGATACTATTTTTGTTTCTAAATACAATAAAATTGCTTTAAAAAACACTGGAATTAAAATCGAACTGGTTGCTAAAATTGAAGATGTTGCAAGCATTCTTTTTGGTTGATTTTTTAGAATATCTACTATAAAAAAATCCTGCTCTCGAGTATAATACTTATGAGCAGGATTTTTTAAACTTTTTAAGTTCTTACCATTTTATAATTCTAAAGCTTCCCTCAGTAACAGTAAATGTTTTTCCTTTTGAAGTTCCTGAAAAACTGAAAGTACCTTCAATTTTTTTATCATCATTAACAGTAATATTTATCGTTCCAGATGTAGCATCGGCATTCTCTATTTCTGGCATAAAACTAAAGGACGCGTGGTACGTAGTAGTAAGATTTGATAAATCAAAAACTATGGGATGACTTCCTGTTGTAATATTCAAAGGCGTCCATAAAGAGATTTTTTTATAGGTATTATCAATTCCTGTACTTCCCATTATATTGATACTTCCTGAACTTATCAAGGCAGGTTCAGCAAAAGTATAAACAGTTTCATTATACTTAAATTTCATAAATCCTTCTTGACTGCTTGGAGTATCTGTATTATCTGACGAATTATCACTACTACATGAAGACAACACTAATGCACAAATTGCAAAAGACAAAAACATAATTTTTTTTAAAATTTTCATTTGACTGGTTTTTTTATTATTTAACAGCACAAATATATAGGATAAATACTATAAAAAAATACGGTTTTCCACAATTAAGAAAAGAAAACAGCTTCAACAAGCTTAATCCATATGATGTCTTTACAAAAAAGCATTGCGTATTAAAGTACAAACAGAATTAGATCAACATTTTAGACACATTGTTTAAAATTTAAAAGAAAAACTCTCCAAGCTGATAATTTTAAATTTAAATTTGAAAACTGAATAATTTCGAAGCAAACTAATTTTATGAATTTTCCAAAACAAAAAATATACAAGGCATTAAAAGTACTGGCCGTCGTAGTGATTTTGCTTTGCATCGGCTTGTATTATTTCCGAAATTCACTTTTAAAGCAGGCAATTGCAAAAGTTACCCATAAAATGGCTGTTGAGTATAATAGTAATTTTTCTGTAAAATCGGCTTCGTTTGATGGATTGTCTACCATAAAACTGACCGATGTAGTTTTGGCACCTATAAATGCCGACACTTTATGCAAAATTAAAAATGTTGAAACCAGCATTAGCTTAAGCAGTTTATTAATCGGAGATGTTCAAATTGGCACTTTAAAAGTTGATAACGGTTATATTCAATTGGTCAAAAAAGGCAAAAAACGAAATTTTGATGCTTTTTTAAAAAGAGACCGTGAAGAAACAGAATCAAACGAAAAGCGCAAATATGGTTCTTTTGCTTACAGAATCATTTCCAAACTCTTGAATTTGGTTCCGACCGACATGGATTTGAAAAATTTTAATTTTAAAATCGATGACAACGGAAAACAAACTTCTATTGCAGTAAACAAACTAATCTTAAACAATAAACAATTAGAAACTAATCTTCATGTTCAAGCGAAAGACTTTGATCAACGCTGGAATATTAAAGGTTTTGCTGATCCGAGAAACAAAAAAGCTGATATTCGTTTTTTCAATTTAGACACTGGTGCAATTCGTGTTCCATATCTCGATCAGCGCTATAACTTAAAAGCAAGTTTCGATTCTATCCGCCTTAATGTTCAAAACATTGACAAAAGCGGCAGTGAACTTCACATAGACGGCTACACCTCTATTGCCAATCTTAAAATCAATCACCCGAAAATTGCAAGTAAAGATGTAGTTATAAAAAATGCCCGTTTTGATTACCGCTTTTTATTGGGAGACAGTTTTATTTCTATTGACAGCTCTTCGACCATGCAGTTGAATAAAATAAAAGTACGTCCTTACATTTCTTATGATACTGAAAAAGATACGGTTTACACTTTAAAAGTTGATATTCCGAAAATGAAAGCGCAGGATTTCATCGTTTCGCTTCCAGATGGTTTATTTACACATTTTCAAGGCATGCAGGCAACTGGGAATTTCGATTATAAATTGGATTTCAAATTCAATCAAAACAAACCCAATACACTTGTTTTTGACAGCAAACTGAATAAAGAAGATTTAAGAATTACCAAATATGGTGAAGCCGATTTAAATAAATTAAACGGCGAATTTACGTACCGCGCGATTATTCAAAATGTATTACAGCGACCAATTTTGGTTGGAAATGCAAATCCGAATTATACGCCTTTGGACCAAATTTCTCCTTATTTAAGAAAATGTGTTTTAACAACAGAAGATCCGTCATTCTTCTCGCATCGCGGATTCATTAATGAAGCCTTCAAACAATCTATTCTAAAAAACATCAGAACCAAAAAATTCTCCCGTGGTGCCAGCACAATCAGCATGCAGTTGATAAAGAATGTGTTTTTGACTCGTGAAAAAACGCTTTCGCGAAAGCTTGAAGAAATCCTTTTAGTTTACATTTTAGAAAACAACCGAATTGTAAGCAAAGAAAGAATGCTGGAAGTTTATTTCAACATTATCGAATGGGGACCAAACGTATACGGAATTGGCGAAGCGAGTCATTTTTATTTCCAAAAAAGTCCTTCAGCTTTAAATGTTGATGAATGTTTGTATTTGGCAACGATTATTCCGAAGCCAAGAAAATTCATGTATCAATTTAACGATCAAGGCAATTTGAAAGATTATGCCATTAAAAACCAAAAATTCTTGAAGAATCTAATGTTCCGTCGTGGTCTTTTAGTTCCAGAAGATACATTAGGACAATTGCCAGTTTATATATCTGGTAATGCTCGCTCATTTATAAAAATCAAAGTTCCAGATTCGACAGCTGTGAAATTGGATTCTCTCGCAACTGATGATGAATTTGATTTATAAGATTACAAATTTGCCACGGGCACAAAGCCACAAAGTTTTTTTATTGAACTTTGTGGCTTTATTATTTTCTAACATCTCAATTAATTTATAAGATTTTTCTTTCTTATATTTGCTTCCAATTTTTAATAAATAAGAACATGAAAAGAATAAATTTTCAATTGTTAGCCCTAACTTTTTGTCAGGCTATGATTGGTCAGGTTGGTGTTGGAACGAATGCATCATACAATAGGAATAATGATAATTATGAGTATGCCAATAGAAATATTCTTGATGTAAAATTAGATTCAGAAAATGATATGTTTGTAAGCATTAAAGGTCTTGCAAACATAAAAGCAGATACTTATATCGCCACTTTTAGTGTTACTCAAAATGGAAAAACTGCACAAGAAGTAAACGAGCTAATAGACAAACGAATTAATCAATCCGTAAGCGAAATCAAACTTAAAAAAAATGTTGAAACTTTTATTGATATGATTTCATTTGTTCCTGTTTATGAATATGAAACAGAAAAGAAAACTTTTAGCCGAAAAACATATAATGAAATACCGGCAGGTTTTGAACTAAAGAAAAACATTCTAATCAAATATTCTGACCCAAATCAGTTAAATGACATTATTTCGATACTATCAAATAACGAAATCTATGATTTAGCAAGAAATGATTATTACTCCGACTCATTAGAGTCAATCAAGAAAGAAATGATGAATAAGGCAAAATTACTTGTTCAGGAAAAAATAAAGAACTATGAGATTTTATTAGGACAATCATTAGCAGATTCCGAAAAAAAAATAATTGATGGTTATACAGTAAACTATCCCATTGATATGTATAAATCTTATGAAGCGTCTAATAGTTCTTCATTAAATTTAAAAAAAACTGCTCCTATAAATCAAGTAAGTAAATCTACAACAATTTATTATCAACCCATTTTGAACAAAGAATTTGATTTTGTAATTAACCCAACCTTGCTAGAACCTGCGATTCAGGTACAGTATGAAGTCAAAATTGCAATCAAAACAAACAAACCAGCAAAGATGGATAAAAATTTTGTTCTTATAACTCCTAATGGAGAATTAAAGGCATTAGACACAAATACAACTGCGCGACCTATTAGATAGAAGCTAATCCATTAATCTAAATTTATATAGCCTAACAGATAATAAAAATCTGTTAGGCTTTGTTTTTTAAGGAGCCGGGTCAGGAATTATTGCCTGAACAGCATCGATTTCCGCGAGGATTTCTTTAGAAAGCATCACATCAATCGTGTCGATATTTTCTTTTAATTGTTCTAAAGTTGTAGCACCAATTATCGCACTTGTTAAGAAAGGCTGAGCTAAAACAAATCCCATTGCTAATTGCGTTAACGTTAAACCGTGTTTTTTAGCGATTTCCTGATACAATTTCGTTGCTTCAGTACATTGATCACTATTGTACCGTTTATATTGCGGAAAAAGATTAATTCTCGCTTTTGGATGACTTTCACCCGTTAAGAATTTCCCAGTCAAAACTCCAAAAGCTAAAGGCGAATATCCTAGCAATCCCACATTTTCATATTTTGAAACTTCTGCAGAATTCACTTCAAACAAACGATTCAATAAAGAATACGGATTTTGAACGGTTTTAATTCTTGGCAGATTTTGATATTTGCTTTCTTCTAAAAGGCGCATCATTCCCCAAGAATTTTCATTTGAAACTCCAATATGTTTGATTTTCCCTTCTTTAATTAATCCGTCGAAAGTTTCTAGGATTTCTCTAAAATTATCTTCCCAAATATCATCATGTCCGTGGAAGGCGCGCTGTCCAAAATTATTGGTTTTTCTTTCTGGCCAGTGCATTTGGTACAAATCGATATAATCTGTCTGCAGTCTTTTTAAGCTGTTTTCAACCGCATATTTAATACTCGCTGGAGAAAAGTCCAATTTTTCACGCATGTATCCAAAATTCGGATTTGGACCCGCAATTTTTGATGCTAAAACGACTTTATCGCGATTTCCTGATTTCTTGAACCAAGTTCCTATAATTTTTTCTGTGCTTCCGTAAGTTGCTTCGCTTGCAGGAACAGAATACATTTCGGCTGTGTCAAAGAAATTAACGCCTTTTTCAAGAGCATAATCCATTTGTTCGTGTCCTTCAGCTTCTGTATTCTGCTGCCCAAAAGTCATTGTTCCAAGGCAGATTTTACTAACTTTTATGTCGGTGTTGGGTAATGTTGTGTATTTCATTCTTTTCTAAGGTTCAAAGTTGCAAAGAGGCAAAGGTACAAAGGGATTTTTCAAATTGAAATTTGTTAAAGGTTAAAAAAACCACAAGATTTTCTCTTTCTTTCTTCTCCTGCAAGTTTTCCAAAACCTTGTAGGTATCAACATTTCGTATCAAGATTAAAATGTACAAGGTTTTGCAAACCTTGCAGGAAACAAAAAAGCTCAAAGCGTAAAACTTTGAGCTTTTATTATTTCAAACTTTTCACGGGTTTTTGAAAAGAATTAAAAACCCTGATTACAAAAATTGAATTTTCTCGAATTTGATAAAGAACCTTAAAGTTTCTTATTACTATTCTTCGACAATCTAATCTGTATTCATCTAATTGAAACTGTTCTGCAAAAACAATTTCATTGGTACAGTTGAATAATTCATTTCTGATTTTAAGTGCTGTTTCTTTCGATATTCTATTTTTTAATGAAATATAAATTTCTTTTAGATCTTCTTTTGCGTTTGAAGTCCAAAAAATTTCAAATTTAGTATTACTCATTATCCCAATCTTGCATTTCTTTCGACAAATCTTCTTTTGAAATTATTCGATTGTATTTTATATCATCCAATCCTTCTTCAACTTTATTATGATATTCTGATAATGACAGAGGATTTCCATCTGAATCATACGAAACTACTTCATTCAAATAATTATCAAAAACGGAAGAAACAATTCTCAACACTCTTTCATCAGCTAAATCCAGTTGATTTCTTATTTTTTCTTTTAATTCTGGAAGTCCCATCGTTTAAATTTTAGAAATTCAAAGTTACGAAAATAATAAAACAGAAGCTCCAATTTGAAAAATCAAGATACCAAAACTAAAACTTCAAATCTAAAAACAAATCTGCAAGGTTTTTAAAACCTTGCAGGAAACAAAAAAGGTTCAAAGTAAAACTTTGAACCTTTTTAAAACCTTACAAACTTAGTTCCTCAGAACCTTAGCATCTTAGTTAATACTATTAAGCATTTCAGCAATCTCATCTAATCTAGGAGTTAAGATGATCTCGATTCTTCGGTTCTTAGCTTTTCCTTCTGGGGTGGCGTTGCTTGCCAAAGGAGAAAATTCGCTTCTTCCCGCTGCCGTTAATTTTTGTTTGTTGATTTTGGCATTTTCGCTCAAAATATTCACAATTGCGGTCGCTCTTTTAGTCGATAAATCCCAGTTGTTTGCAATTGGTCCAGAACCAGCATACGGATCATCGTCTGTATGGCCTTCAATAAGAACCGAAAGATCTGGATTATCCCCCAAAACTTTACCAAGTTCTACAACTGCTTTGCGTCCTTCTGTTCCAACAGCCCAGCTTCCTGAGTTGAAAAGCAATTTGTTTTCCATAGAAACATACACTTTTCCGTTTTTCTGTTCAACCGTCAAACCTTTACCTTCAAATCCGTTTAAGGCTTTCGATAAAGTTTCTTTTAGTTTGCGCATTGCTTCTTCTTTAGCAGCAATCATATCTTCAAGTTCTTTCAAACGATTTGCTGTTTTGTCTAAACGTGCTTGTTCGTCGGCTAATTTTTTAGATTTTGCCTCAAGTTGAGCCAGCAAGTCACGGTTTTTAGCCATATTGCTTTCCAATGCATCATTGCTGTTTTTCTCTAATGCATTGTATGAATCTTGCAATACTTTATATTTTTTCTGCTCAGCGGCAAGATCAGCTTTTTGCTTTGCCAAGTCGTCTTTTGTACTGGCAAGGTCTTTAGTCAATTTATCGCGATCCAGTTCTAACTGATTTTTTGCTGCCTTCAAATCTTCATTTTCATCAGCAATTGAACGGTTTTCTTTTTTTAAATCTGAATACTTTGTTTCTAGATCATTGTAAATTTTCTTCGAAACGCATGATGTTGTGGACAAGGCTAATACTAGCAATCCGATGGAGGCTTTTTTAATCATCTTACTTTAATTGGTTTTATTTTTGGGCGTTTAATACTTTTTGAATTCAAAATTCAATGTCAATTTTAAAACAACTATCCTTTCCGCAAGAACAATACCAAACTTTAATCAATTTCGACTAAAACCGGACAATGATCTGAATGCATGGCATCTGGAAGTATAACCGCTCTTTTTAATCGGTTTTCTAAAGATTCGCTTACCAGATTATAATCGATACGCCAGCCTTTATTATTTCCTCTTGCACCAGCGCGGTAACTCCACCACGAATAATGATGCGGATCTTTATTAAAATGACGGAAACTATCAATAAAACCAGATTTCATAAAACCATCTAACCAAGCTCGTTCTGCAGGAAGAAATCCAGAAACTGTCTTATTACGAACTGGATCGTGAATGTCAATTGCCTCGTGACAGATATTATAATCACCGCAGATAATCAAATTCGGAATCGTCAATTTTAGCTCATTAACATACGTCTGAAAATCATCCATAAACATAAATTTATGATCCAGTCTTTCAATATTTGTTCCAGACGGAAGATATAAACTCATTACTGAAACATCATCAAAATCGGCACGAAGGTTTCGTCCTTCAAAATCCATATGATGAATTCCTGTTCCAAAAACAATATTGTTCGGTTTTGTTTTAGATAAAATAGCTACTCCGCTGTACCCTTTTTTGGTCGCAGGATAGTAATATTGAAAAGGATAGCCGGCGGCAGTTATATCATCAACCGGAATTTGATCCTGCGTAGCTTTTATTTCCTGAAGACAGATCACATCAGGATTTGCTTGTTGAAGCCACTCGATAAAACCTTTGTTTATCGCAGCACGAATTCCGTTTACATTATAAGAAATAATTTTCATCAGTGTTTTTTTTAGGATTTCAAATGTAATAAAAATGTGCAAAGTTTATCTTGGAAACAATGAAAAGTAGACTTTTTTGTTATCTTTGTTCGCTGTTCGAATAAATTAAAAATAGTACATGGGTTTAGTTACCGCGAAAGAAGTTGCAAAGGCAATAAATGTTGAAAAGTACGGAGTTTTCGGTACCTTTTCTGGCTGGATTCTTATGAAGGTTCTTAAGATCTCTACCCTTAATAAAATTTATGACCGTAATAAACATTTGGAAGACCTTGCGTTTTTAAATGGAATTTTGGACGAAATGGAAATTAAGTTCGAAATCCCAGAAGAAGATTTAAAACGTCTGCCAAAAGATGGTGCTTACATTACTATTTCAAACCATCCGCTGGGTGGGATTGATGGGATTTTATTATTGAAATTGATGCTTGAAAGAGAGCCAAATTTCAAAATCATTGCCAATTTCTTGTTACACAGAATTGTTCCAATGAAAAAATACATTATGCCGGTTAATCCTTTTGAAAACCACAAGGATGCTAAATCTAGTGTAATTGGTATTAAAGAAACTTTACGTCATTTAAGTGACGGAAAACCTTTAGGAATTTTTCCTGCCGGAGAAGTTTCGACTTATAAAGACGGAAAATTAGTGGTTGACAAACCTTGGGAAGAAGGCGCGCTGAAATTAATCAGAAAAGCCAAAGTTCCGGTTGTGCCGATTTATTTTCATGCCAAAAACAGTAAACTATTTTACTGGCTTTCTAAAATTGACGATACTTTACGTACTGCCAAATTACCATCTGAGCTTTTGACTCAAAAAGACCGTGTTATTAAAGTTCGTATTGGAAAACCAATCTCGGTAAACGAGCAAAACGAAATCGAATCTTTTGAAGAATATTCAGAATTCTTAAGAAAGAAAACCTATATGCTGGCAAATCCTTTTGAAAAGGACACGAAATTGATCGACACTGCTAGTTTAAAAATTACCAAAGCGCCTAAAAAAATTGTTACGCCGGCCAACGAATCAAAAATGATTGATGAAGTTCAGGCTCTTCGAAACAGTGACTGCCGTTTGCTTCAAAGTAAAAATTACGAAGTGTTTTTCGCTAGAGCGAAATCAATTCCGAATATTTTGCATGAAATAGGACGTTTACGCGAAATTACTTTCCGTGAAGTTGGAGAAGGAACAAACGAATCTATAGATTTAGACGAATACGACCAATATTACCACCATATGTTTTTATGGGATGATGAGACAAAGCGAATCGCGGGTGCTTATCGTATGGGATTAGGGGCTGAAATTTATCCGAAATACGGAATTGAAGGTTTCTACTTGACAGATCTTTTTAGATTTGAACCAGAATTACACGATATGATGCACAAATCGATCGAAATGGGCCGTGCATTTATCGTAAAAGAATACCAGCAGAAACCAATGCCTTTATTCTTATTATGGAAAGGTATTATTCATACAACTTTACGTTATCCTGAACATAAATATTTGTTGGGCGGTGTAAGTATCAGCAATCAATTTTCTGATTTCTCAAAATCGCTGATGATTGAGTTTATGAAATCGAATTATTACGATCCATATATTGCGCAGTACATTCACCCGAAAAAAGCGTATAAGGTTAAATTGAAAGATGCAGATAAAGATTTCATCTTCGATGAAGCCGAATCTGACTTAAACAAGTTTGATAAAATCATTGACGAGTTAGAACCAGGAAATTTACGTTTGCCGGTTTTAATTAAAAAGTATATTAAGCAAAACGCACGTGTTGTAGCTTTTAACGTCGATCCTTTGTTTAATAATGCTGTAGACGGTTTAATGTACATTAGAATCGCCGATATTCCAGAAAGCACTATGAAACCTGTTATCGAAGAATTTCAGATTGAATTAGAGCGTAAATTGTCTGAGAAGGAAGATTAACAATATCAATTAAATAAGAAAGCCTGACTTTAAAAAGTCAGGCTTTCTTATTTATATACAAATTTGAATTAATATTTATTGAAAAAAATCCACTTAAAACCATCGATCTCCATCTTTCCCTCTCTATTATTTTTACCTTAAAATATCACTTTAAAAGCTTCTAGTGGAAACTTGACGAATTAGAATACTATAGTTTTGCCTATTAATATTTATTCAAGTTGTTTAAGCAACTGGAAATTTGAACATTACAAACATGAACTAATAATCATTAAAAATTAAAAAATTAAGATGAAAAACAGAGTATTTTCTTCACTTTTTATTCTATTCTTCTGTTGTATGTATTCACAAACAAAAAACAAAGTGGGTATTGAAACTAAAACACCAACAGAATTCCTAGACATAAACGGAACAGCACGTGTGAGAGAACTTCCTTTAAATGGATCATTAAACGCAATTAACACCAAACCTGACGGCACATTATCTAATACAAAAGATCAAACTTTTTCTGCGGTTAAAACAATAGTCGTTGACAAAAATGGAGTTATCGGAACAGTAGATGGATTACCAATTACTGAAGCTCCAAATGTAAAAACGATACAATACAGCCGTAGTTCTTCAAGAATAGATGGAAGCACACCTGTAAACTCTATTACAACTTTAGGCAATTTATCGATTCGTTTTAATGCTACAACTACAGGCAGCAATAATTCAATTGAATTTATGACAGCTGTAGGTAACAATGTTACTGCATTTGCTGATGTATCTGGAGCAGGTGGAAATCATTATGCCAATTGGAAAACTACTGTAGCAGCAGCCAATACATGGTACAAAGCAACAGCTCAAGGTGTAACTCCTGCAAATCGTGACACATATACTTTAATGATAACCTTACATAACTCAGAAGAAATTTATCGCGTTTCATTAATTTGTAATGCCGGCATTCCAGCAAATACCAATCCGATAATAGGCGACCTTCAGCCACAGGTTATTATTTTCATTGAAAGATTACAATAAAGTAGGCGTTATAATTTAGTAATAGAACTTAATCACAAAAATCCCAATTGCTTAGTAAGCAATTGGGATTTTAATTTTAATAAGTTTTGCATACCGATCGGGAGACAAAGCGAATCGCTAGTGCTGGTTTTAATTAAAAAATACACCAATCAAAATGCAAGTGTTGTAGCTTTTAACGTTGATCTTTTTTTTTAATAATGCCACAGACGGTTTAATGTACCTTAGAATCGCAGATATTCCAGAAAGCACTATGAAACCTGTTATAGAAGAGTTTCAAATAAAATTGGGACGTAAATTATCTAGAAAGAAGATTAAGTTTATTATTGATATAAAAAATTAAAAAATCCCATTAACCTAAGCAAATGGGATTTTTTTTAATTACAATTTTAAAAAAACTAGTTAAGATCTTTACCAATCTCGCTCATTTCTTCAAATCCATTTTTAGGATCTGCTCCGTATTCATTTGTTTTGTGTTCCCCTTCAGTACAAGCTAAAATTAAACTGTAGATAGGAATAAATAAATACCAGCCACTTTTACCAACATCATGCATCCTTCTAATTGCCACAGCAATTGACGGTATCATAACACCTAAGATAAATATTCCAGCTATAATTGAAAAGACAATTCCTACTCCAGGAATAAAGCTTAAAACATTAAGTAATAGATAGATTAAAACATTTAAAAGACCAAACATCCAGTATTCTTTTCTTCTTGCTCTTCCATTAACGTTTGCGTAGTTTTCCAAAACTAATTTTTTGTACATTTCTAACATAATAAAATCTTTATAATAATTCCCCTACTCTTAAGGATTTTCAGTTACTCCATTAATTATTTTAACAAAATGCAAGATTACATGCTTAAGAATTTACGTACAGGACCTAAAAGTTTTTTTTATAACATTAAAAGACATTTTTAGACATAAAAAAATCCCATTCATTTCTGAATGGGATTCTTAATATGATATGTTTTGCTTAAAACCAGCCTCTTTTACCAACTTGGTAGGTTTGGTAAAACTCTTCATCTGATTTTGTCAAGTAAATGATTCCTTCGATAATTCCAATTATAGCTCCAATTCCGAACAAAAGCCCTAAAATAAGTTGAATGACGCCTTCTTTAGTATAACCAAGATAAAACTTATGAATTCCTAAGTAACCTAATAGAATCGCTAGAATTCCTGCAACTATTTTTTTGTTCTCTTGTTGATAACGCTGCGGATTATTCCAATCTTCTCTTTTTGTATTTTCCATTTTATTCCCTTAAAGTTAATAATATTTAAAAATGCTCCAGATTATAAAACACTTAAAATGTTTCAATTACTAAACAATATTATTAAAAATTAACAAATAAAGCTAATTAAAGTTAAGGGATTTACAAAAAAATAATCTTACAAAAATATGCATTCACTTATGCAACTTTGTAAACAGCCTTAATTTTATTGACTATAACCTGCGCTAAACGTTCGTGGCTTTCAAAAGTCCATCCTGCAATATGAGGAGTCAATAAAACATTGTTTGCTTCCAGAAGATATTGAAACGCCTCTGGAGTATTTTTATCTTGAAAAAGTGTTTCGAAAGAAAGTTTCTCATACTCCAAAACATCTAATCCTGCTCCTAATACTTTTTTTGCTTTCATAGCGTCAACTAAATCGGCTGTAACTATGTTTTTGCCTCGAGAAGTATTAATGATCCAAAATGGCTTTTTAAATGCGTTTATAAAATTTGTATTGACCATTTTATCCGTTTCTGGTGTCCATGGAAGATGAAGACTTAAAACATCTGCTTTTTCTTGTAATTCTGCTAATGAAACTTGTTTAGCATTTTCGTCTCCAACATTATCCAAAATATCATAACATAAAACCTCAGTATCAAAACCTCGCAGTTTTTTAGCAAAAGCTTTTCCCATATTTCCATAACCAATAATACCGACAGTTTTTAAATCTAGTTCATGACCTCGGTTGCTTTCTCGATTCCATTGACCCGCTTTAACTTCTGCATCGGCTTGGTTTAGATTATTAAATAGCGATAAAATAACGCCCAGCGAATGTTCTGCAACAGCGTTGCGATTACCTTCTGGAGCAGCAATAAGATGAATTCCTTTCAAAGAAGCATACTCACAATCAATACTTTCCAGACCTGCGCCGACTCTTGCAATAAATTGCAACTTTGTTGCACTGTCTAAAAAAGTTTTATCAATCTTAAAACGACTGCGAATTACGATACCATTATAGTGTTTTATTTTTGCTTCTATTTCTTCTTTTGAAGATTTGAAATCAGCGTGATTTTCGAAACCTGCATCTTCTAATTGATTCCAAAGTATTGGATTATTGCTGTCGATATGAAGAATTTTTATACTCATTATTTTTCCAATTTTATACTAAACAAAAATACGGTTAATTTAATATCGCAAACGTGCAAAGGCGCAAAGTTTTTTATACTGATTTCTTTCTGGAACACGGAATATAAACTTGGAGTCTTTTGTGACTTGGCGACTAAACTTTTTTATTGGTCAGATTTTTTCTAACTTTGAAAATATAAGGATTTCATAAATCCATCTCTAAATCTTCAGAATTCTCCGAAATGAAATTAACCAAAACCTTTACCGCTTTTTTTGAAAATGAAAAATCAGGAGGAATTATCTTGCTCTTTGTCACGATTTTATCTCTTTATCTGGCCAATTCTTCTTTTCAAATACACTATACAGAATTTTGGGAAAGAGAAATTGCCGGACATTCAATAACAGATTGGATTAATGATGGTTTAATGACGATTTTCTTTCTGCTCATCGGACTGGAATTGGAACGCGAAATTTATCACGGTGAACTATCTAACATAAAAAATGCTTCATTACCGATAATGGCTGCTTTTGGCGGAATGCTGGTTCCGGCTGCAATTTTCCTCGTTTTAAATTACGGAACTACAACCCAAAATGGAGCTGGAATTCCGATGGCAACAGATATTGCTTTTGCAATTGGGATTTTATCGCTTCTAGGAAATAAAGTTCCTGCTTCCTTAAAAGTATTTTTAACGGCGCTTGCTGTTATTGATGACTTGGGCGCTATTATAGTAATTGCCATTTTTTACACAACCTCCATCTCATTTCTAAATCTTGGAATCGCTCTGGCAATCTGGGGTTTTCTTTTTGTTTTAAATCGAATGAAAATTCACAATTTGATTCCGTATATCATTGGAGGAATTGTAATGTGGTACTTTATGCTCAATTCTGGAGTTCACGCTACAATAACGGGCGTCATTTTAGCATTTGTAATTCCGTTTGGAGATGGAAGCGAGAAAACATCTTCATACAAACTACAGCATTTTCTGCACAAGCCGGTAGCCTTTTTTATTTTGCCTTTATTTGCTGTAGCCAATACTGCGCTCACAATTACCGAAAATTGGCATGAAGGATTGAACCATGCGAATACTTACGGGATTATTCTTGGACTTGTAATTGGCAAACCGCTGGGAATTTTACTTTTCTCTTCTGTTGGTGTAACGGCGGGGTTATGTGTTTTGCCCAAAAACTTAAAATGGGCTCATATTTTAGGTGCCGGAATGCTCGGCGGTATTGGTTTTACTATGTCGATCTTTATAACTGTTTTGGCTTTTAAAAATCCTGAAATAATTGTTTTTTCTAAAATAGCGATTCTTATTGCCTCTTTTCTAGCTGGACTTTTGGGTTTTGTTTACTTAAAATATATTTTAAATAAAAACACAGCAATCTAATCTAATCGTTATGAGTAAAATTCGCTTTTTTTTCCTGCTGATTTTCTATTTTGGACTGCTGTCCTGCAATCAGAAAACAGAAAACATTTCTTCTGAGAAAAATTTGAAAGAAGAAATAAATGTATCAAAAGTAAATTCTAAAGATGAAATTGAAGGAACTTACACAGATTCTGGCGATTGTAATATATCGTTGATCATTTCAAAAATTAAAAATGATTATCAATATGTTTTTAAAACAAGTGTTCGAACTTTAAAAGGAAAAGCGACTTACTCACATAGTAGTTCTGGTGAAAACTATTTAACTCTAGAAGGAATTCAGTGGGATGAATATGAAGGCGACATTAGTAATGAAAACGAAAATGATTCGATTCCACCGAAAGAATTAGAAATCCCAGTTGGAATTGATGCTTTATATGTGAAAGACACTTTAACGATTCAAAATTACGGGAATGCGATGAATTCGTATACCAAGATTTCTGAATGCGGTTTGAAGTATATTCAGCTTATTAAGAAGTAAAAAATTCCAATTTTTAAATTCCAAATTCCAATTTTAAATGTAGGCGAGTGAATAGAATTCGACAAATATTATTTATTTCAATTTCTTCTATAATTGTATTGGTTGGAATAATCTTCTATGAAATAAAGACATATAAAGCATCTGAAAACTGGTATTGTCAAACACCTATTCCCACTTTTTGTGGCACTGCAAACTTATCTGAAAATCAAGAAAGAGGAAAAGAAATATTCAATTCGAACTGTGCTGCTTGTCATAAACTTGATGTCAGAAGTGCTGGACCAGCATTACGTAATGTAGATTCGATTGTTTTTATGAAATGGATAATCAATAAAAATCATAAAATCGATAGTACAAAAATTGAAAATTTGGGATTAGATTATCACAGAACAAAATTCACAGAATACGTAAAAGAAAAAGAAATTGCCTTAATAATAGAATATTGTTCAACGAAAAAAGACTATTAATATCTAAAACAAAAAAATCCCAAACCCCAATGATAAAATTGGAATTTGGAATTTAAAAATATTTGGAATTTCTTTAAAACCTACCCTTTGATTTGCTTCAAAGAAGTCTTAATCCCTTTAATTAATGATGAGCTAAAACCATTATGCTCCATTTCATTTAAACCGACAATTGTACAGCCTTGCGGCGTTGTTACCCGATCGATTAATTGCTCTGGGTGCACTTTCTCTTCTAAAAGCATTTTCGCGGCACCTTTTACCGTTTGAGCTGCAATTGCAAGAGCGGTATTAGAATCAAATCCTATCTCGATTCCTGCCTGCATAGAAGCACGAATATAACGTAATGCATACGCAGTACCGCACGCGCCTAAAACAGTCGCTGCATCCATTAATTTTTCGTCGATTACAGGAGCTGTCCCTAAATCTTGGAATAAGCCCACAATCGGTGAAGCATTTGGTGCATATTTTTCAGGAAAAGAAATACAAGTTGCCGATTCTCCAAACTGCGCTGCAATATTTGGCATAATTCGAACAACTGGATATTCGTTATTTGTTTTAGACTGTAAAACATCAAGCGATAATCCGCTGACAGCCGAAGCAATTGTCTTATTTTGAATAACTGGCAGAATTTCAGCCAAAACGGTATCTACTTGATACGGTTTTATGGTTAAAATCACTACATCAGCTTCTTGAATATTATGTTTGTTATCGTTAGAAACTGCAATTCCGTATTCCGTTAAATATTGAATACTTGCTGTGTTTCTTCTTGTAACGGTAACTTGGTTGTTTTTTGAAAATTTAGCGATTCCCAAGGCAATAGAAACCCCAAGGTTTCCTCCTCCAATAATGTGTACTTTCATTCTTCTTGGTTTGAATTTATGATGAACTGATTAACAGTATATTTTCCGCCTGTAAATTACGCAGTTTTTAGAGATCTTAAATCACTGTAAACGGCTAATTTGTGGCAAAAATCTAAAATCCAAGAATCAAATTGGCCACGCCGAAGTAAAGCATAATTCCGAATACGTCGTTTGTGGTTGTGATAAATGGACCAGTCGCAATTGCGGGGTCAATTTTATTTTTATTCAAGAAAAGCGGTACTAAAGTTCCTAAAGTGGCCGCAAACAAAATCACTACAATCATTGAAATCGAAATTGCAAATCCCACTAAATACTGCTGATACATAACAGAATGATAGCCTAACAGCAATAATGAGATTATACTTCCCGAAATCATAGAAACGGTAATTTCTTTTGTAAAGTAAGCACGGCTGAAATCTTTTAAAGTTCCATTTGCCAAACCTTGCACAACAATTGCCGACGCTTGAACCCCGATATTTCCTGCGGTTGCTGAAAGCAAAGGCACAAAAATGATTAAAGTAGAATATTTTTGAAACGTTGCTTCGTTTCCTTTTAAAACAAAAGAAGCTACAATTTCGATCACCATTCCGATTAAAAGCCAAGGTAAACGTGCTTTTGTTAATTCATAAACGCTGTCATTCGATTCAACGTCCTGCGTAATACCCGCCGCTAATTGGTAATCTTTATCAGCTTCTTCCTTGATTACGTCTACGATATCGTCAATAGTAATTCTTCCTACCAAACGACCTAATTCGTCCACAACCGGAATCGCCTCTAAGTCATATTTCTGCATGATACGAGCGACCTCAACGTCTTCTGTATCAACATTAACAAAATTTAATTTTCGGATGTAAACTTCCCCAATCTGAGTTTTGGTAGAAGAAGTCAGCAGATCTTTAAGAGAAAGTCTTCCTTTCAGTCGGTTTTCATCATCCACTACATAAATAGAATGAACTCTCGAAACATTCTCTGCCTGAATTCTCATTTCTTTAACGCAGGTCAAGACGTTCCAGTTTTCATTTACTTTTACAAGCTCTTTTCCCATTAAACCACCAGCCGTGTTTTCGTCGTAACGCAAAAGATCAACAATGTCTTTCGCGTGTTCAACGTCATTCAGCTCCGAGATTACCTCTGCTTTTATTTCTTGCGAAAGTTCAGCGATAATGTCGGCAGCATCGTTGGTTTCAAGCTCATCAAGCTCTTCTGCAATTTCTTTTGGTGAAAGTCGGCTTAAGATATTCTCACGCAGATCTTCTTCTAATTCTAGAAGAATTTCGGCTGTTTTATCACTATCTAAAACCTTAAAGATATAAGTGGCTTCGTCGAAATCTAATTCGTCTAAGATTTCGGCAATATCAGCGTGGTGCATATCATTAAGTAAAACTTCAAGTTCGTTGTCGTTTTTCTTATTGATTAGTTCTTCTAACTGATGTATAAATTCTCTACTAACTTTGAACTCCATCGGTTTCTATTTTTAGAGTTAGTTCAATAAATTCATCGACGCTTAGCTGCTCCGGACGTTTATCAAAGATAGTGTCTTCTCGCAATTTGTCTGATAAATTTAATGTTTTCAAACTGTTACGTAATGTTTTTCGTCTCTGCTGAAAGGCGGTTTTTACAACTGTAAAAAATAATCTTTCGCTGCAAGGAAGACTGTAATCTTCCTTTCGGGTCATTCTCATCACACCCGACTTGACCTTGGGCGGAGGAATAAAAACGTTTTCATCAACCGTAAACAGATACTCTGTAATATAGAAGGCCTGAGCTAAAACTGATAATATTCCGTACGTTTTTGAGCCTTTCTTTTCGCAGATACGCTCGGCAACTTCTTTCTGAAACATTCCAGAAAACTCTGGAATCTGATGTTTAAGATCTAAAGTCCTAAAAACAATCTGTGAAGAAATGTTGTACGGAAAGTTTCCAATTATAGCAAACTGTTTGTCTTGGTAAACTTCATTTATGTTATACTTCAGGAAATCCTGAGAGATAATTTTGTCTTTTAATTTTGGATAATGTGCGTCCAAATACGCTACAGATTCTGTATCGATTTCTATAACATGTGTAGTAATTGGCTTTTCAAGCAAATACTTAGTAAGCACACCCATTCCTGGTCCTATTTCTAAAACCTCATCGTACCCTTTCAGACTTAAAGTGTCTGCAATAGCTTTTGCTACGCTTTCGTCTTTAAGAAAGTGCTGTCCTAAATGTTTTTTGGCTTTTACTTTTTCCATTTTATATCTTGTTTGCCGCGAGGGCGCAAAAGTATTCTTTTTGCTGTAAAGGCACTAAGAAACAAAGCTTTATTTTTTTGCTTTTTTTGCCACGAAGCCTCAAAGACCCTAAGTTTTATTCTTTTCTCTCAATTACAATAAGAAAATTGTCTTTATTTTTATTTTCTTTATTCTTAACTGGAAATTTGCTCACTCTTTCACTTAAACGCAAAAAAGCATAAAACCGTTCAACTTTTGACAATTTCAAAAAGTCTTCCTGCTGTTTTCTATTACTTTCTTCTTTTGTTTGAAATCTAATTTCCATAATTTCCTAGACAAAACTGCGACAGAGACTGTGACTGTAAACTAAAATCTAGTGTTCCGAAATAACTTCTAATTCTGTTCTGAAAGAAAGCATTTTATCTGCAAATAATCCTAGAGCTTCTCTGTGAAATTCTGGTTCATCTTCGATATAAAACTTATCTAAAGTTTCTTTGCTGTCTGTTACATATTGAACCGAATATGTAATTCCGCCCATTTCTTCTTCAACCAAAACTTTTACAATTCTGGCCGATGAAAATTTATTAGTAGCCAGAATTTCTGGTATGTGTTTTTCCTGCATCCATTTTAACCATTGGTCGTGAACGCTTTCGTGTATGTTTGTGGTAACGTTGTAAATAATCATTTTTTCTAAGGTTCTGAGATGCTAAGATTCTAAGGTTCTGAGTTTTTTCCTCTTGAACCTTAAATCTTTTCAAATCATCATTTTACTAATTTTTATTCTTTGGAATTTGGAATTTAAAATATTGAAATTTACAAATTCTTATCCCCTCTTAACTCGCGGTATTTTTTTCTGGCATCAACAAAGTAAATACTGTCTTGATGGTTAAAAATTACCTTTTCATATAAAGGCTTGGCCTTTTCTATATCTTTTAGTTCGTCATTATAAATTTCAGCTGAGAAAAACAGCGCTTCATCAACGTAAATTCCGTCGCTGTGATTGTCAATAATCTGCTGATATTGGCTTAAAGCCGAAGCAAAATCTTTCTGACTTTCGTAAACTTTTCCTAAACGCAATAATGTTACGGCTTCTATTTCTTGTCCTTTATAAGTTTTCAAGACATTCTGAAACTGCGCTATTGCTTCTTGTTTTTTATTCTGATAAATTAAAAAATCTGCTTTTGCAAATTGCTTCAATGCTACTTGAGTCGAATCTGCAGCGGTATTATCATTAATTAAAAGAAAATATTCTAAAGCGTCATTGGCAATTAACTGCGTATTGGCTGCTTTTAATTCTTTGAATTGTTTATTCGCCCATTCAAAATCGCCTTTATAATAACTTGTTTTGGCCGCTTTTAAACTGGCTTCGTGCGCCATTACATCATTCTTTAAATCCAATTGAATCTGCGAATAATAAATAAGTGCCTGATTGTACTTTTCTTCCAAAAGCAGAATATCAGCCAGCTCCATTTTGGCATCGGCTTTTTGATATTCGTTTAAATTTAATTCTAAAGCCTTTTTGACAACTGCCTTTCCTTCTTCAGGTTTTTTTAAATTAAAAGCTAGAAAATGTGCCTGAATAAGCTGCAAAGATAAACTAAAAGGATTGATTTCGTAAGTTGCCAACAATTGCTGCAATTCCTGATTGATGGCTGGATAATCTTTTTCCTGAGCGTTATCAATCTTAATCTGCATCAAATAAGCATTCGATTGAATCAATAAATCTAAATCTTTGGTGTTTTGAAGAATGAAATTCAGAATTTCTACAGCCGTTTCATCATCGTCTTCATTCATCGCAAACTGACTCAAATTGACAATACTCATCAATGATTCTGGCTCACGTTTGTAAATTGCTTTTTCTTGAATAAATGCTTTTCCGAATTCTTTCTGCTGTACATAAAACCAGCTTAAGTAATGGTTCCAGAAAACGTCTTGATCTTTTTGGGTTTTCAAGATTAAAGCTTTTCGCATGGCATCTTTGAAAGCCGTATTATCCGTTTCACCATTCATAAATCGGGACAGCTGCGTCTGAATCAAATTGGTATTCTGCGGATTTGTAAAAGATTCTGTCAGCAAAAGATCGATCATTTGATCGGTTTTTCCTAACTGTCCGTACAACATTCCAATTTGAAAATTGAAATTGAAATTTGGCTGAATCTGCATTGCTGTTTGATAGGCTTTTAAAGCATATTCTAACAATACTTTTTTCTCGAATGAATTGGCAACTCCGTAAACATCATTTGGATTTACTTTTATTTTTTCAATTGCCTGTTCGTAATAATTTTTGGCTTTCGAATCATTTTTCTGCAATTGAAAATTGTATCCTAATTCAACTAAAAAAACACCTTGTTTGTAGCGATTGTAACGGTCTTGAATTGCTTTCTCGGCATTTGCAAACTGCTGTAACTGTTGGTAGCAATCGACCACTCTTAAAAAATACTGAGTATTGGAAGGCGAACTTTTTAAAAGCTCTTCGTAACTGATCTTGGCTTTATCGAAATCACCTTTGTCGTAATAATATTGGGCTAATTGTTCATTTTGTGCGAATGAAAAAGTAGACCATAATAAAACGATATAAATAAAGATGTTTTTCATGTTTTTTTAATTTTCAGCCTGTATTAGTTTTCAGTTTTCAGTCGCAGTTTTCAGTCTAGGACACTGTAAACTGTAACTATCAACTGTGACTTTTTTAAGTTTTCAGTCTAGTAAACTGTAAACTGCGACTGTAAACTGTGACTTTTTTAGTTTTCAGTCTCATTAAATTGTAAACTGTCATTGTCAACTGTGACTTTTCGAGTTTTCCAAAAAATCAGAGCTAAACCAATTAATATAAATGGAATACTTAAAATCTGTCCCATATTAATAAGCATACTATTCTCAAAAGCTTCTTGATTTTCTTTGAAAAACTCAATTATAAATCTAGCTGAGAATAATAAAGTTAAGAAAGTTCCAAAGATTAATCCCTGTGCATTTCTAATTTTTTCTGATTTGTACATGTAAAACAGAATCCCGAAGATCAATAAATAAGCAAATGCTTCGTACAATTGCGTTGGATGTCTCGGAATTAAATCATCTCTTTGAAAGACAACTCCCCAATTTCCATTGGTAGGTTTTCCGTAGATTTCAGAATTCATAAAATTCCCTAATCTGATAAATGTACCCGTTACAGGAACTGCAACTGCCATTTTATCTAAAAGTCCTAAGAATTGTACTTTGTATCTGCGGCAATATAAAATCATCGCCGTAATAACTCCAATTGAGCCTCCATGACTTGCTAATCCTTGATAACCAACAAATTCATAAGATCCTTTGATTTTTTGAATGGGTAAAAGAATTTCGATAGGATGTTTTAGGAAATAATCGGCTTCATAAAAAAAGCAATGTCCTAATCTTGCTCCTAAAACGGTTCCGACAATTACGTAAATCAATAAAGTATCTAGGTTATCTAGCGAAAGATTTTCTTTCTTATAAATATTTCTAACAATGTAGAAACCTAAAAGAAGTCCGGTGGCAAAGAGAGCTCCGTAATATTTTAATGGGAAACTATCTGTAATCCAGAAAATAACGGGATCAACGTTCCAGTTTAATATTCCGTTCTTCATAAGTAGTAGTTTTTAGTTTTCAGTTACAGTCGCAGTTTTCAGTGACAATATCTAACTGTGACTGAAAACTGCGACTGAAAACTAAAAAACTAGTTTATAATATCAAATCCGCAGTATGGGCGTAAAACTTCTGGAATTACGATTCCTTCTGGAGTTTGGTAATTTTCAATAATTCCGGCCAAAACTCTAGGAAGTGCTAATGAACTTCCGTTAAGCGTATGCGCCAATTGATTTTTGCCGTCTTTGTCTTTAAAACGCAATTTCAAGCGGTTTGCCTGGAAAGTTTCAAAGTTAGAGACAGAACTAATTTCTAACCAGCGGTCTTGTGCTGTAGAAAACACTTCAAAATCATACGTTAAAGCAGATGTAAAGCCCATATCGCCTCCGCAAAGACGTAAAACTCTGTAAGGCAATTTTAATTCTTTTAAAATATCTTTTACATGTTCTACCATTCCGTCAAGGGCTTCATAAGACTTTTCAGGGTGTTCAACACGAACGATTTCTACTTTATCAAATTGGTGTAAACGGTTTAATCCGCGAACGTGAGCTCCGTATGAACCCGCTTCACGACGAAAACATGGTGTGTAAGCTGTATATAAAACCGGTAATTCTGTTTCTGTCAAAAGAACATCTCGAAATAAATTCGTAACCGGAACCTCAGCGGTTGGAATCAAATATAAATCATCAATAGTAGAATGATACATCTGCCCTTCTTTATCTGGTAATTGTCCAGTTCCGTAACCAGAAGCTTCGTTTACCAAATGTGGCACCTGAACTTCATTGTATCCTGCAGCTGTATTTTTATCTAAAAAGTAGTTGATTAAAGCACGCTGTAAACGAGCTCCTTTACCTTTATAAACAGGAAATCCTGCTCCAGTAATTTTTACACCCAATTCAAAATCGATAATATCGTATTTCTTTACCAATTCCCAGTGCGGCTGTGCGCCTTCGTGCAAAACAGGAATATCTCCTTCTTGAAAAACATTCAAATTGTCGTCTGGCGTTTTTCCTTCAGGAACGATATCTGCTGGAAGATTTGGTAATGTGTATAATTTATTGGTTAACTCAACAGCCAAAGCTTCTGCTTTTTCGCTTAGTTCTTTACTTTTTTCTTTTAGTGAAACTGTTTTTTCTTTTAAGATTGCTGCTTTAGCTTTCTCACCAGCTTTCATCAATTCACCAATATCTTTGGACAATTTATTAGATTCTGATAAAGTATTGTCTAATTCCACCTGCGCAGCACGACGATTTTCGTCTAATTGAACCACCTCTTCAACAACGCTTTTAGCATCGATATTTCGTTTTGCTAAAGCTTTGATTACTTTCTCTTGATTTTCTCTAATAAATGCAATTTGTAACATAGCTTGATTTTTATAACTATTGTATTTTTTATAACGGAAGCAAATTTAAGGAAATGTTTGTTAACAATAGGACAAAGTTTATAAGGAAAACTGAAATCGCCTATAAACACCAAAAGCACTATAAAAGTGCTCTTGTTATTATTTCAAATCTCTAAATTTTACTCCAGAAAGCGATGTCTTTCGTCTCTATGAAAAGCATATTCCCTGCCGTTAAACTTTAATTTTTCAGATTCTTTTTTGGTTTTCAGATTTATTTCTTCTGCCAAAGCTTTTTCTGAATCAGCTTCTACAGCTTCTTCATATGAAAAATTCTTGGTCACAATTAAATCATAAAAGCCATTTGTTTTATGATCTCCAAAACTCATTCCTGTTTCTAAAGTTTCGATTTGATAAGTTCCTCCTCCGTTAGAATCTCCATTTGTCATTCGAATTGGATATTCGTACAACACTTTTTTAATTTCTTTGTCGGCTAAAGTCACCAATGTAAATTTCTGTTCAGAATATAGTACGATTCTGCTGCTTGCACTGGCTTCTGTATAAAAGGCAATTGCCGGCGTACTTTCATTTAAATAAACCAAATCTTTTAAGATATGTGATTTCGAAAACCGAATTGCTTCATTATCATAATAACCTAAATTATCATCAAATTCTTCTGCGATTATACTTCCGTCTTCTCTATTTACGAATAAATATTTACGCTGCAAATAATTTCCTAAATCTTCAAACTCATCAGATTTCTTATTCTTTTTATGTTCAACAGTCGTAAGAACAAAAAATGCAGTTTTATCGTCGTAGTTAATAGAACTTGTTTTGTCTATTTTAATATTAGAATATTTGATTTTTAAGTTAGAAGCGACTTTAGAAAGCAGATTAAGATTTAATTCTTCTGAATCTTTGATATCATCCAGATTCTTAAAAACGAGTTTTTTAAACTGCTTTTGGTTTAAATCATTGTTCGTTTCATTTTGAGAAAGCAACTCCTGATTCTGAATTTCTGCTTCTTTAGAACTTTTTTCGCTTTTTCCGCAGGAAAGCAAAAACATCAAAACTACAATCGGAAGAATAGTTTTTTTCATAGGTTAATTATTTAGAAAATTTCGGGCACTTCAAATATATAATTTTCTTACAATTGATGATAAGAAAATTAAAATTTCAAAACCAAAATGCTAAAACCGTAAAATATTAAAAACTAAACAGGATTTTAATATCTAATCCCTTTTGATTTCATGCCCTACAAATTCTTCTAAAACTTTAAACATTTCTTCCACCGAAAGTACTTCTGTATCAGGATGCGATTTTAAAAATGCAGCATTTAATTCGACTAGATTTTCATCCAACTCAAAATAAGCATTATTGTTTAATAAATCACGAAACGGACTTGCGACATCGAATTTTGCCTGCAAGAATTTACCCAGTTTGATATTACTTTGTAAACGCAGTTTTCGGCATTGTTCTTTAAATAATTCCAAATGTTTTTCGGCGCCAATTAATGCCAAACCTTCTTCTATCAATTCGTTCAATTCTTTATTCCAGCCTGAATCGTGCACGAATTTAGAAAAATTTCCTTCGGCGTATTTTGAAGCATAAAAGTCTAAATAATAGCTCATCAATGCATCTTCGTGAATCAAATCATCGTCTATTTTTTCTTCACGCATTAAATTGATTACCGAGATATTCGAATTAACAACGTCTTGAGGATTTTCACTGTTTGCCGCAGTTTCTGAAATGATGATTTTACCGAATTCCATTTGAGTTTGTATTTAAAAGATTGCTTGCAAATTTCGGAGAAAAAACAATAGAAACAGCAATAATTTACAGCCGAATTACATAAATACTTTCATTCTAAGAAAAACTACCGAGTAATTATAAGTAAGAAAAACAACACTAACTTTGAATTTTTAAAAGAATTAATTTAAATATTAGCCTTAGATATGCATTAATCTTAAAACTGATTTATTTAAAATTGATATGATGGCAAATTATACTTTAGAAAAAGAATTCTTAAAAAAAGTTGAAAACAATAACGATAAGCAAAATGAGAGAGAAATCTTAAACAAAGATCAAATTAAAAATCTTCTTTTAAAATATCCAAAACTACCACAAGATTACCTGATCTATTTACAAGAAATTGGTTCGGGTAGTTTTAGAGAATGTCAATTTAATATCGCATCATCTTTGTTTGATTTAGAAGATTTAGGGCTTAATAATTATTACGAATTGAAATCTAATGTTTGGTTCTTTGGAGATAATTATTCTGGTGATTTCTCTGGTTTTGACTTTGATAAAAATGACGGAAATGTTGTTGAATTTTGGCATGAAAGTGGAGAACTTTATTATACTAATAAGCCTTTTCAAGCTTATATTAGAGAACAAATGCTTATGGATGAAAATGGCAAAGAGATCTTGTAGATCATACTCAAATTTTAAACTCTGATTGAGATGCTGTACTAATTTTAATATTCTTAGATAAACATACAATCTTTCACAAAAATTCACGTTATTTATATTAAATAAGGTGATAGGTTTAAAAAGAAACCATCTTTAACGCAACCATTTTAGAAAAAATCATCTGTTTAATAAATAGAGCTTTACAGCAAAACTCTATTGCCAAAGCCAAAACCATGAAACAGATTTTACTTATTTTAATGATTCTATTTGCTCTCACAAGCTGCGAAAATGACGATTTACCGCAGTCTGATGTGCAATATTCATTGGTGGGTAAAGGAGATTCTTTTCCGAATGACAAAAGCGTCGCTCAAAGACATTTAGTTATTAAAGATGCTAAAACTTGGAATAGTCTAATCAATGAAATGGATGCTGCTAATAACTTAACCCAAGATTTGAAAGAAATTAATATTGATTTCAATAAATATCAAATTATTGCAATTATTGACAAAACCCAAAAAGGCGGTGGACATTCTATAGATGTTGTCGAAATGTCTGAGAATCGTAACACTATAATTGTAAAGGTCGAAAAACTAAAAAACGGTGATCTTAGTTCGAGATTATCTAGACCTTATGACATTGTAAAAATGGCCAAAACAACCAAAAAAGTTGTTTTTGAGCAATAATCAAAATCGTAATTTCTTTAATTATTGAAGCTCATCAACGTTCGTTATTCAACATTAAACAATCTCAAAATATAAGAGAGTTCGTAAGCAATAAAAAGTACTACTAGAATAGTATGAAACCTTTTATTATCGACTTTTATTGCCGCGAAACATAAAATAATATGACTTACAACTCGAACAAAATATTCGGTTTGATTGTATAAAAAATAATCTCCTCCTTTAATTGCGGTATCGATTATATCGGCTCCAAAACTTATCGCCAGAATCGAAAAAAACCACTTCTTCCTTGAATAAAAATAATCTTCGTAACCTGTGTAATCAACCAAATCATCAGGATAAAGAATTGCACAAAGAAGATAGTAAATCAAAATATAGCAGATGATGAAGAAATAATCTGCAAAATACCATTCGTGAATTAATTTCAGATTAAACTCCCACCACCAAAAATGAATCAGCATTAAGAACACATAAAAAACCCATAATGCATGCACAAAGTAAAATTTCTTCCGTCCCGGATGCTGAATAAAAATTACGGATCCTTTTATGAGATGTGTTAAACTCAAACCCAGAATAATTCCGATAATTGATTTGACATGAGTTAGTTCTTCCATAAATAACAATATTATTTACAAGTATTCAAAATTAAATTAATTAATTCAAAAACAGTTGTTTGCAAATAAAATGTTATCTTAAATATTTTTACATTGATGATTTAAAGACATTAATACAATAAAATATCTCCTTACTTGTTTTAGAATTTTAATATTTATTCTAGGCATGAAACCAAAAGAACCAAGAGGTCCAATTTTCCAAGACACCAATTTTGTATTCAAAGAATTTGATGGCATTAAACTAGAGCAACTTGTTGTTTGCGAGGAACCAGAAACAAATGAACCTATAACTATTTATTTAAAAGTTGAAAATAATAATTGGCATCAATATTTTCTTGACGCAGGTTTAGGCTTTTGGCAAAACTGGAATGAGATTGATTATGATTTTGATAATTATAATTACGTTGACAAGACATCATCTTTTGGTCTTTTTGAAAAAGTAATTCATAAAATTTGGTGTGAACAAGACAAAAATAATAGCCAAATAATTATAGAATTTGAGAGCAATGATAAACTTGTTCTAAAAACTATTAATCCGGAAAAATTTGATTCAGAATGTGAGCTAATAAGGTATATATAAAAAAGCCGCATTTAAAAAAATGCAGCTTTCATCTATTTACTTCTTAATTTCCTGTGGAAGAGTTTTTTGTTGCGGTTTCTCTGGCGGAATACGTTTCTTCAAAAACAAAATCTGACCTAAATGACTCGATTGATGTTCCATTACGTGAAACCAGCAATATTGATTGGTCATATCATATTTTAACTGAACTTGGGCAAACCAAGCATCGTCTCTTTTCTTTAATTCTTCAATAGTTTTGGCACGGACTTGATTATAAATATCCAAATAATATTGAATATCATGACCTTTAAATTCGTCACGTCCGCCTTGATCTAAATTTAAAGCGTTGTTCCAAATTTTCTTTTCTTCTTCATTAAAATCCCTGTTTTCAAAAGTAAAAACTTGATAGTATTTTTCGGCTGCAGCCAAATGCATAACCAAAGCTCCAATTCGATTGGCCTCTTCATCATGAAGATAATCAATTTCATATTGACTCATGTTTTTAACCGTTCTTTCGACACGAGATTTAAGATCTTCCAGCATCGAAATCATGTCGGCAATCTTTGGTGAAGCTCCTTCAACATTTCCTATTCTGGCTTCGGGTCTTGGTTTAATGCCACTTCCTTCTAATAATAAACTGCTTTTTCCGTCGACGCTCGATTTATCAGAGGTAATTTTATATTCCTTTACTTTAACAATAGCGTCTTTTGAAGTTCCTAAACTCCATTTCGGAATATCTCCATTCTTTACAGCAGTTTCAAAACTTGAATTTAAAACCGTTAAAGGTTCAAAAACGCCTTTATCATTTTCAATCCATAATTCGAATTTGTCAAAATAGAATTTTCCGTTATTGATACAAAGTCCTCCAAAACTCAATGATTTGCTGTTTTTATCTAAAGTTCCTTCAACAGTATAAGAATTCCATTCTTTAGATTTTACAGGTCTGTCCTGCATATTATCAAAAAAACCTTCTTCATCATTTTTAGTATCAACTCTCGCCCAGACTCCAGCCCAAGCCGTTGGTTCTGTAGTTTCTGCTTTGACTGAAGCAATTACCTTAAATTTTTTCGTAACAGTAGTCTGAATATCAATGGTCTGATTGAAAGATGTCCAATCGCTGGATATCGTTTTTTGTGTTTGAGCGTAACTGGCGCTGAAAAACAAAAACAATAGTGGTATTATTAGTTTTTTCATTTTTGGAAAATTAAAGTTGCAGTAAATGTAATATTTGTTTCTTTAAGTAATAACTTACTTTTGTAAAAAATAATGCACAAAAAAACCGCACTCTAATAGAATGCGGTTTTAAGATATTTTAACCTAAATGAATTTAGTTGGTTTTCATTGGCGGTAAATCAAACGCAACAGAATCGTGTTCGAAATTATTTCTGTGCCCTCCATCGCAAAATGGTTTGTTTGCAGAAAGTCCGCAGCGGCAAAGTCCAAGTGCAGATCTTCCTTGTAAACCGTAAAGAACTCCTTCTGGATCCATGATTTCAAAATCCCCTTCGATTTTAATAGATCCGTTTTTATTGATGATTAATTTTGTCTTGCTCATAAACTTGTTTTTTTCGAGTGCAAAGATTGCGAAATATATCTTTATTTATAAGCGGTAAACGTAGTTTAAACTGGTTCTATTTTAATTGGATTTACCACAGAGATGCACAGAGGTTTTCACAGAGATTCACAAAGTTTTTTATTGTTAGGGCGAAATAATCTCGCAATGAGGCAGCGACACAAAGGTTTTATTCTTTTGTCACACTGAGCGATCCCGAGAACCTCGGGAGAAATGCTGCAAAGTTTTTTTGAATTGCGTCCAGCTTTAGCTGGATGTAATCATAATTAAGAACCACTAAATTGGCTTTAGCCCAAAATAAGCTCCTCCGGCTAAAGCTGGAGGCAATTAATATTTAAAATTAAAATCTTTTATAATTCTTTTAATCTGTGGCATAAAAACACTGTGACTTTACGCCTTTGCGAGATTAATTCGATTTAATTAAAAAAAACTTAGCGAATCTCTGTGTTTTTCTTCGCGTGACTCTGCGAAATTACGTGCGAATCTCCATGTAATATTAAAATCTCAAATCTATTGCTTATTTTTGCACTCAATAAAATTGAGTTATGACACAGAATCCAAAGAGATATACTATCACAGCGGCATTACCTTATACTAATGGACCTATTCATATTGGGCATTTGGCGGGTGTTTACGTGCCTGCAGATATATATTCGAGATACTTAAGATTGCAGGGAAAAGATGTAGCATTTATTTGCGGAAGCGATGAACACGGCGTTGCAATTTCGATGAAAGCCAAAAAAGAAGGAATTACACCACAAGAAGTTATTGATAAATATGATGGAATTATCCGTAAATCGTTTGCAGATTTCGGAATTTCATTCAACAATTATTCTAGAACTTCGGCGAAAATTCATCATGATACGGCTCAGGAATTTTTTAGAAAACTGTATGATAATGGTGATTTTATTGAAGAAGTAACAGAGCAATTGTACGATGCAAAAGCAGATCAGTTTTTAGCTGACCGTTTTGTGGTTGGAACTTGCCCTAGATGCGGCAATGAAGGAGCTTACGGTGATCAGTGTGAAAATTGCGGATCTACCTTAAATGCGACTGATTTAATCAATCCGAAATCGACAATTACTGGAGAAACTCCAATTCTTAAAGAAACAAAACACTGGTTTTTACCTTTAGATCGTTATTCTGATTTCTTAACCAAATGGATTTTAGAAGGTCATAAAAACGACTGGAAACCGAACGTTTACGGACAAGTAAAATCGTGGATCGACGGCGGATTGGAACCTCGTGCCGTAACGCGTGACTTAGACTGGGGAATTGATGTTCCGGTTGAAGGTGCCGAAGGCAAAAAATTATATGTTTGGTTTGATGCGCCAATCGGATATATTTCGTCTACGAAAGAATGGGCAGCGCGTGAAGGAAAAGACTGGGAACCGTATTGGAAAGATGAAAATACCAAATTGGTTCACTTTATCGGGAAAGACAATATTGTTTTTCACTGTATCATTTTCCCAGCAATGCTAAAAGCGGAAGGAAGTTATATTTTACCAGACAATGTTCCAGCAAATGAGTTTTTGAATTTGGAAGGAAACAAACTTTCGACTTCTAAAAACTGGGCAGTTTGGTTACACGAATATTTAGAAGAATTTCCAGATAAGCAGGATGTTTTGCGTTATGCATTAACATCAAACGCTCCTGAAACAAAAGATAACGATTTTACGTGGAAAGATTTCCAAGCAAGAAATAACAACGAATTAGTGGCTATTTTCGGAAATTTCATTAATCGTGTTGTGGTTTTAACCAACAAATATTACGATGGAGTTATTCCAACGCCAAATGAATTTACAGAAGTTGACGAACAAACTTTAGCCGAATTAAAAGCGTATCCAGCTGTGATTTCAAGTTCAGTGGAGCGTTACAGATTCCGTGAAGCTTTAGGCGAATTGATGAATGTTGCTCGTTTAGGAAATAAATACCTTGCAGACGAAGAGCCTTGGAAAGTAATGAAAGACAATCCAGATCGTGTAAAAACTCAAATGTATGTGGCATTGCAAATTGCTGCTGCTTTGAGCGTTTTGGCAGAGCCGTTTTTACCTTTTACAGCTTCTAAATTGTCTAAAATCTTGAATTTAGGTGATCTTAAAGAACATTTTGCTGGATTCAGTAAGTTTTTGAAAGAGAAAGATCGCGATGCAAAAGACATTGTTATTGATAAAACTTTAGGTTGGAATGACATTTCTGAAAACTCAGATTTAATTCCGGCTGGACATAAAATTGGTGAGGCAGAATTGCTTTTCGCTAAAATTGAAGACGAAGAAATACAAAAACAAGTAGATAAATTGGAAGCGACAAAAACCGCAAATATTGCTGAAAACAAACAAGCAGAACCACAAAAAGATTTAATTCAGTTTGAGGATTTTGCGAAAATGGATATTCGTATTGGAACAATTTTGGAAGCTGAAAAAATGCCAAAAGCCAACAAACTTTTAGTTCTTAAAGTAGATACAGGAATCGATGTCCGTACGATTGTTTCGGGAATTGCTGAAAGTTTTTCTCCAGAAGAAATCATCGGGAAACGTGTTTCTGTATTAGCAAACTTAGCGCCAAGAGCTTTACGCGGAGTTGAAAGTCAAGGAATGATCTTAATGACAACAAATGCTGAAGGAAAATTAGTTTTTGTAAACCCAGATGCTGATGCGCCAAATGGTGCTACGGTAAATTAAACTGATTTTGCACATCTAAAACACATTCATTTGTCATTTCGAGGAACGAGAAATCTTCGCAAGTAACTCCGCAATGAGAATCCAATCTTTGTCGAGCTTCTCACGAAGATTTCTCGTTCCTCGAAATGACAACATTGGCAGAATTAAAAATAATAAAATTCTTACGTTTTGTTGTTTCTTTCAAATTTATATTTGTACGTTTGTGCTGACTAAATATTTGAAGACTTTCAATAAAACTTATTAAAGTTACAATAAGCGAAACCCTTGTTATGGTGAAGGAGCAGGAAACTGCCCTAAATCTATCTTCGGATATTTAGTCACACCTAAAGCGAGGGTTTCGCGCGTTTAATATTTTCGAAATGACTAAAGAAAATCAAAAACCGACACACCACGATGTAATGCCATCAATGGCAAAATTCCTGTCAGACCTTTGGTTTGAAGGAGATTTTAGAGAACAGCCCAATTATCTGTCTGAAATTTTCAAGCGAATTCTTGAAACAGACTTGGGAGATGACAAAGAGCTAAGATCAAAAATGATGGAGTGCATCAAAATCAGCGAAATGCTTGCCAAAACACTCGAACCTTTTTCGGATAAACAAATTCAGAAAGCGTGCAGTAAATTTATAGCTGCTTAAAACAACAAAAAAGCGTTAATCAATTATTATTTTTAATCGATTCACGCTTTTTGCTTTCAAAATAGTTGTTTTCTCAGTTATCTTTGAAAAATAATACACGACTAAAATTCATTAAATGAAACTCACCAAACCAAGATTAGCTTTAATCTGCGGTATACTCTGCATATCTATTTTCCCGATATTGGTAAAATTACGTTTAACACCAGGATTAATTTCGGCTTTTTACCGAATGTTTTTTGCTGTGATTCTGTTATTGCCTTACGTACTTTTAAGTAAAAACTTCAAACTTCCGACTCTTAAATTTACACTTTTAGCGGCACTTTGCGGGATTTTGTTTTCTTCGGATGTTGCGGTTTGGAATATCGCCATTCAGGAATCAAGCGCGACTCAGGCTTCTTTGTTGACCAATTTATCTCCAGTTTGGGTTGGCGTTGGCTCTTTCTTTTTTCTGAAAGCAAAACCTGCCACGAATTTCTGGATCGGAACATTAGTCGCTTTATTCGGAATGATCACTTTAGTTGGTTTTGAGTTTTTTATCGATTTAAACTTTGATAAAGCATTCCTTTTTGCCGTTTTATCTGGAATTCTATATTCGATTTATCTTTTGGTCAGCAAAAATGTGCTTTCGACAGTTGATGTTTTATCATTTATGACGATTAGTTTGATGGCTTCGAGTATTTATTTGGGAATTTTGTGTTATTCGCTAAACGAGCCTTTTACAGGTTTTACCAATGCAGGCTGGTTTGTATTAATACTTCAGGCGGTAATTTGTCAATTGTGCGCATGGCTTTCGATAAGTTACGCAACACAACATATGCGCGCAACCCGCGTTTCTTTAAGTTTATTGAGTCAGGCTGTAATTACCTCCATTTTAGCTTGGTTGTTTTTAGAAGAAAAAATAACTTTACAAATGGTTTTCGGCGGAATCGTTTTACTTTTCGGAATCCGAATTACTTTTTACGATAAAACTATTTCTTTAAAAAGACTGTTTTCTAAGAATTAGATTTAAAGTTTTCACGCAGATTCAGCAGATTTGAGCAGATTTAAAAAGAATCATTTTAATAATCTGTGGCAAAAATTCGAGAAAATTAGTGGAATTCGTGGCAAAAACTTGAAAAGAAACCTCAAACTTGAAACAAAAAAACTATGTTACATAAAAGCAAAATACCAAATTTAAAAGTAATCGCATTTGATGCCGATGATACTTTATTTGTAAACGAACCTTACTTTCAGGAAACCGAACATAAATTCTGTGCTTTGATGGAAGATTATCTTTCGCATCAAGGCATTTCTCAGGAATTATTCAAAATCGAAATTGCCAATTTACCGTTATACGGATACGGAATTAAAGGATACATTCTTTCGATGATTGAAGCTGCAATGAATATTTCAAATAATACAATTCCAGTTGAAGTAATCGAAAAAATCATTCAATACGGAAAAGAATTACTTGAAAAACCAATTGAACTTTTGGACGGAATCGAAGAAACATTACAGGCTTTACACGGAAAATACAAATTAGTTGTTGCTACAAAAGGCGACTTAAAAGATCAGCACAGCAAATTGCATCGTTCTGGTTTAGGGCATTATTTTCACCATATTGAAGTAATGTCAGACAAACAAGAAGTTGATTATGAAAAACTATTGGGCCGTTTAGACATTCAGGCACATGAATTTTTGATGATCGGAAATTCATTAAAATCAGATGTTCTTCCAGTTTTGGGAATTGGCGGTTATGCCGTTCACATTCCGTTTCACACCACTTGGGAACACGAAAAAATAAATCACAAAGTAGAACACCAGCATTTTAGTTCCTTTGATACTATTGCAGAGGTTGTTCCTAATTTACTATAATGAAAACACTTTTAGACTTAGAAAACTGGAATAGAAAGGAGCATTTTGCTCATTTTAAACAGATGGAAGAACCGTTTTTTGGTGCAACTGTCGAAATCGATTGTACAAAAGCGTATGAGACCGCAAAAAGTATGAACGCTTCTTTTTTCATTTTCTATTTACACAAAACTTTAGCCGCTGTTAATGCAGTTGAAAATTTTAAATATCGAATTTCAGGAGAGCAGATTTATATTAATGATCGCGTAGATGCATCGGCAACAATTGGGCGCGAAGACGGAACTTTCGGATTTTCATTAATCGAATATCATCCCGATTTTAAAACTTTCGAGCAAATCGCTTTAAAAGAAATCGAACGCATTCAAAATACAACAGGACTTTTTACCAGATCATTTGATGATGATAATCTCATACATTTTTCTGCAATTCCGTGGTTGAATTTTACATCGCTTACGCATGCGCGAAGTTTCACTTATCCTGACAGCTGTCCGAAAATTTCATTTGGAAAAATGATGGTATCTGAAACGGGTAAAAGAACCATTTCAATGGCGGTTTATGTACATCATGGTTTGATGGACGGAATGCATGTAGGTCAATTTGTAGATCTTTTTCAAGAGCTTATGAATCAATAAATTAATGGAATGATTTTTGTCGCTAGAAACACATGAAACAAATCTTTCTTTTTCTGTCTATAATTTTTAGCACTGTTTCGATAAGTCAAACAGTGTTAACTTCTTATCCTATAGATTTAAAAAATGTACAAGATCAATATGAGCTCTTAAACGCAGAAAACACTACTACACATGATGTATTTGCTTTTATAGCATCTCCCAATAATTTTACGATTCTAAAATACAATAGTGCTTTCTTTTTAAAAGATCAGTTTGTAACTAGCCGTCAATATGTCGAAAACAGATCTTTACTGGGATACAGTTTTAGCGAAGATGGCAACCCAACAGTGTATTGGTTATCGCCTGAACAAAAAGATATTATAGTTATCAAATACTACTTTGAAAATAAAACAACCAGAGCTTTAAAATTTGCTTTGCCTGTTGACAATCAATCTATTGTTACTCAATATCAAAAAGACAATAATTTTTATTTATTGATGAAATATAAAGATAAGCAGGCATTAACTGCTTATATCTTTAAAAATGGAATGGCCGAAGAAAGGTTTCTCGACTTCTCTCCTTTCATTTTTCGCGATCGAAAAACGCAGCAAAAGACATTCAATCAAATTTTGAATGAAAATCCGATTGAGAAAATGGATTCTGGGGAATACAATCCGCTGTTTAAAGTGGTTGCAAAAAGTAAGTTATATACGCTTCCAAATCGTTTAATTCTGACTTTAGACCAAAGTCTTAGAAAAACGCAGTTGTTTGATATCAACTTGGACAATCTGGAAATTAAAGAGAAGACATTTATGCAGCCGCTTGGTCATAAAAATGCAAGAACTTCAAATTCTTTTTACCACGAAAACAAGCTTTATCAGTTTAATGTCAATTCTGATGAGCTTTTATTTGATATCAAAGATTACGATTCTGGCGAATCTGTGAAAGCATTTACTGTTTTAAAAAATGACACTATCCGCTTTAATAATTCCCCATTATTAATGCAGATAGAAAATAGACAGCCTAAAGAGATTAAGAAAACGAGTAAATTTTTAAAAGAATTAGCTTCTGTTGATGCGGGTCTTTCTGTATTTAAAAACAAAAAAAATCTTTTTATCACATTAGGCGGAACTGGCAGTGATTCAAAGGCCATATCTATGAATGGTTTTAATATGTTCGATGATTTTTTTGGAGACTTTCCTCCTCGTAACTATTATATAGAAAGTAATTATTCTGTTTTTTTTGAAAGTGTCTGGACTAAAAAACTGGAACTAACAACAGAAAAACATGAACCTCTCGCCTCAGATAAAATTTATTATTTTATGGACACTCATAAAGAAGTCTCTCTCCCAAACATTCTGAAATTAAACAATTACAGCATTTTGGGTTATTATGACATTACTTCAAAAGAATACGTTTTAAGAAAATTCACAGATGGATTTGACTAAATAAATCAATCTCAATTACTTACTACAAAAAGGCTTTTTTTCTCACCTTTATAAAAGCTTTTTAAATTGATTAAAAGCGCCATTATATACCCTATTCTAACACCTTTTTGACTTTTAGAGGAAGTATTTACTTACAATTTATTGTTGTTTTGACCCCAAATTTAAAATATCAATAACAATGAAAAAAGTTGTAATGACCCTGGCATTTGCTCTTGGATTAACAGGATTACATGCTCAAACTGAAAACAACGCTACTAGATTTAATAAGTGGTCTATAGAGTTAAACGGTGGTTTGACAAAACCTCAGAGACCATTCTCAGCGGGTTACTCTACAGATACGCCAAGCCCTTGGGTTGGTGATTTAGGAGTTCGTTATATGTTTAACAACAAATTTGGTTTGAAAGCTGATTTTGGATACAATAGTTTTACTGCGAAAAGTAATTCTATAGATTTTGATTCAAAATACTATAGAATAGATTTACAAGCAGTTGCAAACTTAGGACGTATCATGAATTTTGAAACATGGACTAATACATTTGGTTTATTAGGACACGCAGGTTTTGGTATAGGTCAATTAAAATCAGATAATTTTACTGAAAGAGATATCGTTGGAAACTTTATTGCTGGTGTTACAGGTCAGATTAGATTATCAAACAGAGTTGCATTAACGGGAGATTTCTCTACAATTTTAAATTCAACACAAGATCATACTTTTGACGGCGCTTACGTTGGTCAAAACAGAGGTTTTTCTGGATTAATTTTCAATGGTACTATTGGTTTGAATGTTTACTTAGGTAAAAATGCTAAGCATGCAGATTGGACTGTAATGACTACAGATAATACTGATCTTTCAGCATTAGAAAACAAAATAGCAGATCTTGAGTCACAAATCAAAAAGATTCCTGCACAAAAAGAAGTAGTTATCGAAAAACAAACACAGCCAGTTGATAATGATTTGATCAAAAGAATGATCAATGATAAGTACTACAGTGTGTACTTTGATTTCAACAAAACAACTCCAATCGAAAACTCAACTGCAGCCATCGACGTTGTTTTAAATTACTTGAGAAAAAATCCATCTGCATCACTTGACCTTGTAGGTTATGCGGATCAAGTTGGAAAAGCAGAATACAACGAAAGATTATCAAACGCTAGAGCAAATAATATAAAAACAATTTTTGAGAAAGCAGGAATTGCTTCATCTCGTTTGAATGTTATTGCTAACGGAGCTGATACATCAATCCAAAAAGATTCTGATGAAGCTAGAAGATTAGCAAGAAGAGTTACTTTTATTGTGAAATAAACAACTTTGAATAGTAATAAAGCCCGAATTCTAATTCGGGCTTTTTATTTTTATAAAATTTCAACAATCTTATTTTCAAACCATTATATAATACTAAAAAAAGTAAAAAGCATTACTGTTCTATATTTAGTCTGAATCTGAATAGATCCGAAAGCATTTAAACAATTTCTTTGTTGCTCTTTTTTTCTTAATTTTACAAAAAAGACACGTATTATGCTATCAAAAAATATTGAATCGGCTTTAAACAAGCAAATCCGCATAGAAGCAGAATCTTCGCAAACTTATCTTTCTATGGCTTGTTGGGCTGAAGTACACGGATTAGAGGGAATCGCTCAATTTATGTACACACAGTCAGATGAAGAGCGCGCTCATATGCTTAAATTGGTTAAGTATGTAAACGAACGCGGAGGACATGCTCAGGTTACAGACCTAAAAGCACCTAGAATAACATATTCTACATTTAAGGAAATGTTTGAGGAGCTTTACAATCATGAGATTTTTGTTTCGCAATCTATCAACGAATTAGTACACATAACTTTTGAAGAAAAAGATTATGCAACACATAATTTCTTACAGTGGTATGTTTCTGAACAAATTGAAGAAGAAGCTACAGCTAAATCTATCTTAGATAAAATCAACTTGATTGGTGAAGATAAAGGCGGATTGTATTTATTCGACCGTGATATTCAGCAGTTAACAGTTACTAGCTCGATCGCTATTAATCCTAAATAAAAAAGTTAAAGTTTATTTAGAATATTTAAAAATAACTTTTTTCTTTTATATTTGCCTCTGTTTTTAATACCGAGGAAAATTGAGCAAGAAAGAAAAAGACAAGGACAAGAAAAAGGATAAAAAGAAAAAGAAGAACAAAGATATCCTTGATAAAATTAAGAAGATTGAAAATTGCAAATCTTCTTGCTGTGAGAAATATAAAAAGAGCGAAAAGAAACGCTGCTCACGCTGTCCTATGTTTGATTTATTCAAAAAAACCGCTTAAAAAAATATAGAAAAACCCACTAGATTTCTCTGGTGGGTTTTTTAGTTTTAAATTGCAGTCAATTCTTCAGTTTTTTTTTAATTCAATTATGGAAAACCACGTTACAATACCCAAATCGAGTCTTGATTTTCTGGTTCAGCTCAAAGAAAATAATAACAAACCTTGGTTTGAAATCAATAAGCCACAATACTTAATAGAACTAAATCATATTGAAAATTTTGCAGGCGCTTTACTCAAAGAACTCTCTAAAAGCGATGTTTTAGAAAATGCTTCAGGCAAAAAAAGTGTTTACAGAATTTACCGCGACATTCGTTTTTCTAAAGATAAAACTCCCTTTAAAACTTTTTGGGGTGGCAGTTATACACGTGCCACAGCGGCAAGACGCGGCGGTTATTATTTTCATCTAGAAAAAGGCAACAGCTTTTTTGCTGGAGGTTTCTGGGGACCAAACGCTGCAGATTTAAAACGAATACGAACAGAATTTGCCCACGATTCTGAAACTTTTCAGAACATACTCAACTCAAAATCTTTTATCAGCAACTTTGGAACTTTACAGGGCGAACAATTGAAAACAGCTCCAAAAGGTTTTGATATAGATCATCCTGCGATCGATTTGCTGCGTTTCAAACAATTTTTGGTCATCAAACGATTTACAGATGAAGAAGTCTTGAGTCCAAATTTTTTAGAACAGGCTTTGGATGCTTTTAAAAACATGAGACCTTTTTTTGATTATATGAGCGAAGTGCTTACAACGGATGCTAATGGCGTTTCAATCTTATAAATTCCGCGAATTATTTTACGTTCAATATTCCGTAGGAATGTCTCATCGGTACAAAAAATATTTTGTTTTTCATTGTGTCCTGTCGAGACATGTGTTTTTTACGAAATAGCACCATTAATCAAACGTTCCTATGGAACGTATATGAGCAATCTACATTTTTTCTACCGATGAGACATTCCTACGGAATGAAAATACTTTAAACCCGAAAGTTTTTTAAAACCTTTCGGGTTTATTTTCTATTAATTATCAATCTAAAGCTTATTTACTTAGCAGTAAAATTTCATTTACTACAACTTCTGTAATATATCTTTTTTCTCCGTTTTTATCGTCGTAACTTCTATGCGTTAGCTTCCCGTCAATGGCAACTTCTTTTCCTTTTACAACAAACTTTTCGATAATTTCGGCTGTTTTTCCCCACGCAGTTACGCGATGCCATTCGGTTTGTTCTACCTTATCCCCTTTCTCATTTCTGTAAACATCGTTTGTAGCAATTGTTAAATGGGCTAGCTTTTTACCGCTTTCTAATGTTTTAATTTCTGGATTATTCCCTACATTCCCAATTAATTGTACTCTGTTTTTCATTGCATTCATGGCGTATATTATTTTATTGTTATTATAAATTGAAATTGTTCGTCAACTTCAACAGTGCAAAGATGATACAACTCAACAATTACAGTCGGTTAGTAACTATTTACTATCGACTGTAACTATTTGTAAGCGTTTGTAAATGGAAATTCTTTTTTGTATATTTGAGATAAATCTTACTATATGCAGGCAAAAATTAATAAAGTCGAGTTACGAAATTTAGAAATTGAAGACTATAAACAACTAAAAAAATCGATGATTGAATCGTATCCAGAAATGGCCGATTCGTATTGGGGATCTGATGATATTGAAAGACTGCTTTCTATTTTTCCAGAAGGGCAATTGGTAATTTTAGTTGACGGAAAGGTTGTGGGCTCTGCATTATCGCTTATTGTCGATGAAAAATTAGTAGACAAAAAACACAATTACCAGCAGATTAGCGGTGATTATAAATTTTCTACACATAATAAAAATGCTGAAATCTTATACGGAATAGATGTTTTTATCCACCCAAACTACAGAGGTCTGCGTTTGGGACGCCGATTGTATGATGCGAGAAAAGAACTTTGCGAGCAACTAAACTTAAAAGCAATTGTTTTTGCTGGTAGAATTCCAAGTTACAGGGAACACGCCAAAAAAATGTCTCCTAAAACTTATATCGAAAAAGTACGCACCAAAGAATTATATGATCCAGTGCTTTCTTTCCAGTTAAGCAATGATTTTCACGTGATACGAATCATCAAAAATTACTTGGAAGGCGATGAAGAATCAAAAGAATTTGCTGTTTTACTGGAGTGGAATAATATTTACTACGATGAAAGTCCAAGACTGATTAATCTGAAGAAGAATATTATTCGTTTGGGATTAATTCAGTGGCAGATGCGTCCGCTAAATAATGTTGAGGCATTATTTGAGCAGGCAGAGTTTTTTATTGATGCCGTTTCGGGATATGGATCTGACTTTGCATTGTTTCCAGAATTATTCATTGCGCCTTTAATGGCCGACTACAATCATTTATCTGAAGCAGAAGCGATTCGTGAACTGGCACGCCACTCTGATCCCATTAGAAAGCGTTTTCAGGAATTTGCCATTTCATACAACATCAATATTATTACAGGAAGTATGCCGTATCTAGAAAACGGTAATCTTTACAATGTTGGTTTTTTATGTAAAAGAGACGGAACTTCAGAAATGTATACTAAAATTCATATCACACCAAACGAAGTGATTCATTGGGGAATGAAAGGTGGTTCTCAATTTAAAACTTTTGATACCGATTGTGGAAAAATTGGAATTCTGATCTGTTACGATGTCGAATTCCCAGAAGTTTCCAGGCTGTTAGCAGATGAAGGAATGAATATTTTATTTGTCCCGTTTTTGACGGATACACAAAATGGTTATACACGTGTAAAACATTGTTCGCAGGCACGCGCGATTGAAAATGAATGTTATGTAGCCATAGCAGGTTGTGTAGGAAATCTTCCGAAAGTGAATAATATGGACATTCAATATGCGCAGTCTTCTGTTTTTACTCCTTCTGATTTTGCTTTTCCAAGTAATGGAATTAAAGCAGAAGCAACTCCAAACACAGAAATGACTTTAATTGTAGATGTTGATCTAAATTTATTAAAAGAACTTCACGAACATGGAAGCGTAAAAACATTAAAAGACCGTAGAACAGATCTTTATGAAATTAAAAAATTGAATACATGAAAACTTGCCTGGAATGCTCAGCTAAAATTGTCGGCCGCGAAGACAAAAAATTCTGCTCAGACAGCTGCCGTAATGCGTACAATAATAAAATAAATAAAGATAGTACTAATTTCATGCGAAATATAAACAACAAGTTACGCAAAAATTACCGTATTTTGGCAGAGCTAAATGTAGATGGAAAATCAAAGGCTTCTAGAGACAAATTGTTGACAAAAGGCTTTGATTTTGAGTTTTTTACCAATATTTTGCAAACCAAAACAGGAAATACATATTATTTCTTGTACGACCAAGGTTATCGTTCCTTGGACAATGATTATTTTATGCTTGTTAAAAAAGAAATATAGTTAGTATCTGTTAACCATGAGAAAAAACCAAACCTCAATTCTAGCCATAGCCTGTGTCTTAGCTTTATTAGGCATTATATACATTACCATGATGCCTCAAGGGATTTCTAAAGACGACGAAGCGCTTGCGGAATTCTCAACCGAGAGGGCGCTTAACCAAGTAGAAATTATTGCACAGAAACCTCATTATGTCGGGTCAACCAATCACGAATTAGTTGCCAATTACCTTAAACTCGAACTAAACAGGATAGGCTTAGAAACTAGCGTTCAGGAAGGTTTTACTCTAAATGATAAAGGTATTTTAGTAAAGTCCAAAAACATTTTGGCCAGAATTAAAGGAACTAACAATACAAAAGCCCTTTTATTGCTTTCACATTATGACAGTGCACCACATTCTTTCTCAAAAGGTGCAAGTGACGATGCTTCTGGTGTTGCCACAATTTTAGAAGGAGTCCGTGCTTTTTTATATTCGAAACATCCTCAAAAAAATGATATCATAATATTATTTTCTGATGCCGAAGAATTAGGCTTGAACGGAGCTGCCTTGTTTGTCAATCAGCATCCTTGGGCAAAAGATGTTGGTTTGGCCTTAAACTTTGAAGCTCGAGGATCTTCTGGCCCTAGTTATATGTTAATGGAAACCAATAAAGGAAACGAAGCGCTGGTTAGAGAATTTTCTAAAGCAAAAACTTCACATCCCGTTTCCAATTCGTTGATGTACAGCATCTACAAAATGCTTCCTAATGATACTGACTTAACTGTTTTTAGAGAACAAGGCAATATTCAAGGTTTCAATTTTGCTTTTATCGATGGGCATTTCAACTATCACACACAGCAAGACGATGTACAGCATCTAAACAAAACGACTTTAGCGCATCAAGGTACTTACATAATGCCTTTGCTGAAATACTTAACCAATATTGATTTAAATCAGACAGAATCTACTCAAGACGATGTTTATTTCAGTGCTCCATTTTCATTTATCAGTTACCCATTTGCTTGGGTAATGCCAATGACATTAATTGCTTTCGGATTATTAGTTTTATTTATCTTTATTGGAAAAGTAAAAAGAATAATCACTTTTAGAGAAATTTTTAGAGGATTTGTACCGCTTTTAGGTTCAATTATAATCGCTGGTTTGGTGACATTTTTAGGATGGAAATTGATCTTGGAAATTTACCCTCAGTATTCTGACCTTTTAAATGGTTTTACCTACAATGGCCACGCTTATATTGGAGCATTTGTAACTTTGAGCATTGCAATTTGTTTTGCTTTCTATCATCATTTCTCCGAGGCCAAAATCACGATGAATCATTTTGTGGCACCTTTACTGCTCTGGATTATCATCAATGCATTTTTAGCAAACAGCTTGACAGGTGCTGGTTTCTTAATTATTCCAGTTTATTTCGGAGTCCTTTTATTCGGAATATTTGTTTTTACACAACATTACAGTTTAGGTGTCAATCTGCTTTTTAGTATTCCTGCTTTAGCAATCGTTGCTCCATTTATAGTAATGTTCCCAATTGGGTTAGGACTTAAAATTCTATTTGGAAGTGCTGTTTTAACTGTTTTACTATTCGGATTGCTACTGCCAATATTTGGGGATTTTGCAAGAAAAGGTGTTTGGACAGTTGTTTTCTTTCTAGTTTCGATCTCATTTTTCATTTACGCAGGATATCATTCTGATTATGAATACGGAAAAGCCAAATCTAACAGCTTATTATACGTTTACAATGCTGATAATAATTCTGCAGTATGGACAACTTATGACACAAATTTAGACGAATGGACCAAATCTTATTTAGGCGAAAAGAATCAAAATGCAGTTGGTTTAAATAGACTTCCTCTTGCCAGCAAATACAATACAACTTTTACTCATAGTGCAATTGCACCGGTTGTCGATATTCCGAAACCAACAATTCAATTCTTAAGAGACAGCGTTATTGGAAATAATAGATATTTGAAAATTAAAATTACTCCTAACCGAAAAGTAAATCGTTACGATATTTATGCTAATCCTAAAATGACCTTTTACAACTTTAAAGCCAACGGCGTTTCAACTTTAGGAGAGAAAGGCAATCGTTTACAACGAGAAGACAGTAAAATTCTACGTTATTATGTTGTCGGAAATGAACCGCTTGTAATGGATTTTTACATCAACAAATCCTCTATTTTTGATATGGATTTAATAGAAAGTTCATTTGATTTAATGAGCAATCCATTATTTAATATTAAACCCAGGGAAAACTGGATGATGCCGACTCCTTTTGTTTTAAATGATGCCGTTTTAATACAGCAGAAAATTAAAAGATACGTAGCAGCAATAAAACCTATTGAACCTGTTATTGTTAAAGACAGTCTAGCTATTCCAAAAGACAGCATAAAACCAGTCGCAGTACCACAATAAAATTTAAGGCAGATTTTAAATCTGCCTTTTTCTTTATCAATTTTTTAATATTTCTAATCTTTATTGGGCAAAGATCTTCAGATGGTATTAAAAAATCTTTTTTTAATCCTTCAATCTGTTACAAAAACCTCTGTACCTTTGAACCTTTGAACCTCGAAAAAATGACAAAAATTAGTATTCTAGGCTGCGGATGGCTCGGATTTCCCTTAGCAAAAAAGTTAATTGAAAATGGAAATTCAGTCAAAGGGTCAACAACTTCAAAAAATAAGCTTTCAATTTTAGAAATTGCTGGAATCAATCCGTTTTTGGTTACAATTGAAGCCGATGGAGTTTCTGAAAACATCGATACTTTTTTAGCGGAAAGCGAAATCTTAATTATAGATATTCCACCAAAATTGCGAGGAAATCAAGATATCTCGACTACTCTCGAAATGACATTCGTGAGAAAAATACAAAATCTAATTCCGTTTATGGAAAAATCGAGCGTTTCAAAAGTACTTTTTGTGAGTTCAACTTCTGTTTATGGAGATGATAACGAATTGATTACAGAAGAAACCATAGCAAATCCCGAAACAGAAAGCGGCAGACAACTGCTTTTAGCAGAAAAAATTCTTCAAAACAATCCAAACTTCGAAACTACAATTCTACGTTTCGGCGGATTGATTGGCGAAGACCGTCATCCAGTTAAGTTTTTAGCTGGAAAAGAAAACCTTGAAAATCCAGATGCGCCTGTAAATTTAATTCATCAAAATGATTGCATTTCAATCATAGAAGAAATCATAAAACAGTCTAAGTGGAATGAGGTTTTTAATGCTGCTGCACCTTTCCATCCAACAAGAGAGGAATATTATACACAAAAAGCAAAAGAACAAAACTTAGTTTTGCCGAAATTCAGCTTTGAAATGTCAAATATTAAAAAGGTCATTTCGAGTGAAAAAATCGAAACTATTTTAAACTATAAGTTTGATTTAAAAGAATATTAAAACTTGAATGTCAGGCTGAGAGAAGTTGAAGCCATCTTCAGAAGCCTTCGACTTCGCTCGGGATGACAATCATTATTAAATTACTTCAATAACTTATATGGTTTAAAAAAACTTTGCGAACTTTGCGATAAATCTTAGCACCTCTGCGGTTAAAAAATGGAAACAGTCTACATCAATTCGCCTCTAGGAATCACCAAAATTATTGGAGATGAAAATGGTATTGCTGTAATTTCAGTTTCTGATGTAGGGTCAAATGAAGTTTCAAAAGAAATTCCAGAAGTTTTACAAAAAGCTGTTTCTCAGCTGAATGAATATTTCGAAGGCAAAAGAACGGATTTTGATCTCAAACTAAATCCAAAAGGAACCGAGTTTCAGCAGAAAGTCTGGAAATCTTTATTAGAAATTCCATTTGGGAAAACAGTAAGTTATATGGACCAAACCAAAAAATTGGGAGATGTAAAGGCGATTCGCGCTGTAGCTTCGGCAAATGGTAAAAATCCGTTATGGATTGTTGTTCCCTGTCACCGCGTTATTGGAACAAATGGATCGCTAACAGGCTATGCCGGCGGATTGTCTCGCAAGAAATGGCTTTTGGAACACGAAAATCCATCTGCACAACAAAGTTTATTCTAACTTTCATATCGTAAGAATTTTGTGCAACTTTGTACAAGTTTCAATACTAAAATCTAAAAGTCTAACCATCTAAATATCTAAGAAGTCTGAAAATGATTGAAAAAATAAACCTTAACAACATTTTATTTCTTGATATAGAAACCGTTCCAGAAGAAGAAAATTTCAATTCGCTTGACGCAGAAATGCAGTCATTATGGGATTTGAAAACGCAATATCAGCGAAAAGACGATTTCTCTGCAGAAGAATTTTACGAACGTGCTGGAATTTGGGCCGAATTTGGAAAAATCATTTGTATCTCGGTTGGCTTTTTTACCATTAAAGGTGATATTCGAAATTTTAGGGTTACTTCCTTTTTTGGTGAAGAAAAGAAGATTTTGAAAGATTTTTCGAATCTTATTAATAATCATTTCCATCAGCCACAGCATCTTTTGTGCGGTCACAATTCAAAAGAATTTGATATTCCGTTTATTGCAAGAAGAATGATTATTAACCAAATGCCAATTCCGGATAAACTGAATTTATTTGGAAAAAAACCTTGGGAAATTCCACATTTAGATACTTTAGAATTATGGAAGTTTGGCGATTATAAACATTTTACTTCCTTAAAGCTATTAACCAAGATTCTCGGTGTCCCATCGCCAAAAGGCGATATTGATGGAAGTCAGGTTGCTCATGTCTATTATGTCGAAAAAGATATTGATCGAATTGTAACTTATTGCGAAAAAGATACAATTGCTGTAGCACAGATTTTCCTTCGTTTGCGACGCGAAGATTTATTGATTGATGATGAGATTATTCATGTGTAGTTTTTAAAGGTGCTTAGGTACTGAGGTTCTAAGATGCTGAGTTTTTTCATGAACTGATATAACTTGTATGGTTTAAAATAATTCCTAAAATGATTTATTCTGAGATTTCACATCATCGTCTTGTTTCACAGAAATTGTATCAAGCAAATAATCTTTCACCGCAGGAAATTGTACAGCATTTGGGTGCTATGCAGGCTCAGGATTATGCTATGGCAAAATGGGCCGTTGGTTCTCGATGCAATGCAACTGAAAAAGAAATCGAAGAAGCGGTAAATTCTGCAAAAATCATTAGAACACATATTCTTCGTCCGACCTGGCATTTTGTTTCTGCTGAGGATATTTATTGGATGTTAGAACTTTCGGCCCCTCAGGTGAAACGTTTTACTGCGGCGGCGGCTAAAAAATATGGTTTCGATGCTAAAAAACTAGATCAGATTAACAACTCTATCGAGAAGTTATTGGCTGGAAAGAATCATTTAACGCGTGACGAAATTATGCAGGAACTTGATATCAAAAAAAGTTCGAAAGAAGATTTCCTCAGCGCGGCCATTATGATGAATGCGGAACTAGACGGTTTAGTGTGTAATGGAGAAATGAAGGGTAAACAAATTACATATGCTTTGCTTGAAGAAAGAGTTCCAAAATCTAAAACCAAATTGACAAAAGAAGAAGGTTTGGCGAAATTAGCTCAGCGTTATTTTGAAAGTCACGGTCCAGCAACAGTATTAGATTTTTCCTGGTGGTCGGGCTTTTCGCCTACAATTTGTAACAAAGCAATAAATGCAATTGAGTTGCAATTAAGCTCAATACCTATTGATAATCAGACTTTTTGGTTTAAAAAAGATCATTCAGATCTGGATACCTTTCGCGAAAGCGTGCATTTTCTCCCAGCATTTGATGAGATTCTTATTTCATACAAAACCCGTGAAGCTTCTATCCTGCAAGAACATCAAAGTTTAGCTTTTACCAATAATGGCATTTTTAAACCTATTATTCTTGAGAACGGAAAAGTAATTGGAACTTGGAAACGAACTATTAAAAAAGATCACGCCAAAATAGAAACACAGTTTTTTAATGAAACGGAGAGTTCGAAAAAAGCCATTTTATTTGAAGGAATTAAAGCTTTTGAAAATTATCTGGAAACAAAAGTTGTTATTGAATAAGTTTTTATTTCGCTCCGCTGGAGCTTTTTCTATTTTGTTTTCATCCTTTTTTCTATAAATATTTCGCCTCGATGAGGCTTTTTTAGTTCTGCTAGCAGCGTATTACTTATGCTATTATAATAATCATACCGCTCCGCTGGAGCTTTTTCAATTTTGTTTTCCATTCTTTTTCTATAAATATTTCGCCTCGCTGAGACTTCTTTAAGCTCTATTAAGAACATCTTAATCAACATCAATTTACTCTAATACGATAAACGTACCAAATCTTTAGCCCTATCGGGGCGACATCTGAATAAAATATTTATGCATTTTATCGCTAAATAATTACATTTACAAAAAAATGTAATTATGGTATTAAGTAGATTTTGGTTAACGATTTTTATTTCTTCGATAGTTTTTATTGTAGTCAGTTTGTTTACTGCTAATACTTATACTATTGATTCTGTTTTGAATGGAAAGAAAGATGATCCTGTTTTAGTATCTGAAAAATACGTTGAAGAACTTCCTGCTTTTATCAAAGACAGCATACAAAAAGCGCCAGATCAAACCATGATTATCAATCGTGATACGCTGAATGCCGACACAACTTACGTTTATAAAAACAAAACTGTAAAAATTTTTAGCGGACTTCAGAAATCAGATGGTTTACTGCCAACTTGTAAAAGCACTTTGGTCGATTTAATCTTACCGCTTATTGCTTACTTGGCTTTTTTCTGCGGATTAATGGAACTTTTGATTATTTCTGGCGCTTCTGGAAAATTAGCTAAAGCTTTGAGTCCGGTATTTGTAAAAGTATTCCCGACTATTCCTAAAAACCACCCTTCGATTTCCTATATGACCTTAAACTTTGCTGCCAATTTCTTAGGATTAGATTCGGCTGCAACTCCATTTGGACTTAAAGCCATGGAAAGTTTACAGGAAATAAACCCCGATAAAGACAAGGCGAGCGATGCACAAATTATGTTTATGTGTCTTCACGCTTCTGGTTTAACTTTAATTGCCACTTCGATTATTGGTTATCGCGCGGCTGCAAATGCAACAAATCCTGCCGATGTAATGCTGCCTTGTATCATTACTTCATTCATTGGTACTATTGCCGCTTTCTTAATTGTCGGAATCAAACAAAAAATCAACTTCAAAAGTGCTTCGCTTTTAATTGGGTTGATGGGTTTAATCGCTGCAATTGTTGGTTTATTGATGTACGTGAATCATTTGGATTTAATCGGAAAAAATTATTTCACTTCTAACCTTTCAGGATTAATACTTTTGGCAATTATTGCTTTTACGCTGATTTTTTCATTTAGACACGAGCAAAAATTTAAAGATGCCAACACTACTGTTTTTGACACTTTTGTAGTTGGAGCAAATAATGGAGTTAAAACTGGAGTAACGATTTTCCCTTATGTATTAGGAATGTTAGTCGCAATCTCATTATTCAGAAACAGCGGTTTATTCGAAATTATTAGTGACGGAATTGGATTTGTATTTTCAAATTTAGGTGTAAGCAAAGAAATTACAAATGCGCTTCCTGTGGCAATGCTTCGCCCGTTTAGTTCGGCTGGATCAAGAGGATTTTTGATTGATTCTATGAATACTTTTGGAGCAGATTCGTTGACAGCAAGATTAAGCAGTATTTTTCAGTGTAGTGCCGAAAGTACATTCTATGTTATTGCAGTTTATTTCGGATCTGTAAACATCAAAAACACACGCTATGCATTAGGAACAATGCTTTTAGTTGATTTGATTTGTGTAATTACTGCGATTTTTGTTGCGACTTGGTTCTTTTAATTCATTTTAATCAAAAAAAAATATGAATTTATTTAAGAAGCTTTTTAATAAAGAACAGAAGGTTGAAAGTATAAAAGAATCTGAAGAACAAATTCATTTTACTGAAGACCAAACGGCTGTTGAAGAGCCTAAAGCTGAAGAAAATAAATTTGAACCCAATAAGATCGACTGGCTCATAAACGATTCTATTTTGACTTTTATGCCACGCGAGTTGTATATGCATTATTCTGATGCTGCTACTGCGAAAGATCTTCAAAATCCTTCTTGGCAAAATCAAGGAATATATTTCTGGAAAGAGAATGAAGCTTTCGAAAACAAATCTCTTCCCGAATTTTTTGAAAATATGGATCAAAAATTATTCGTTATCAATGAAGCTCCAGATTATATCGATCTTGTTTCAGGAAAAGCGATGCCTTGGTTTGGAATGCCTGGCGGCGGTGAAAAATTCTTTTTTAGATATGATGAAAGCACTCCGGTAACCTTAGAAGAAGTTCATAAACTCAATATCATCAAATATGTCAAAGTTGTAGAGTTGAATTATGATAATCTCAGCGTTTTAAATGACCGCGATAATTACTGCTTTTTAATCGATCCTAAAGAAGTAAAGTACGAAGATCAGCTTTTCTATCTCAACGGAGAAAAAATATCATTAGCCGAACTATATCAAAAAAAGAAACTTTTAGTTTTATCAGTAGAATAATAATATTAATCTATTCCCCATGAAAATACCACTTCTTCTTTTTTCAGTCCTTTTAATCGGATGTCAAAAAACAAAATCTACAGAAACAGAAACAGTTGCAGAATTACCTGCAGCTCAAGAAATTTCAGTTGAAACTGATGATTCAGCAAACGATAAAGTTATCAAAACAGATACTATTGCGATTTACGTAAATGAAGAACAGTCTTCTAAAGACTACATTTTAGCCAATCTTGTAGAGCAGCAGGCAGATCAAGACAGCATTGTTACGGTAAAATATCGATTAGATTTCTATCAAAATAAAAATAAAACTGCCTCATCTAAAATCACAATCAAAGGTTTTGAAAAAGGATCAGAATGGGTTGCTTCTTACGGATTAACTTCAGAAACTTCAAAAAATTCACCATTTGTACAAATCTCAGTGGGTTATCCTGCTTGTGGTTATACGCACGATAATTACTTGTATTACCTAAAAAACAATACTCTGCAGTTGGTTCATCAATGGAATACAATGACAGACAGCGGCTGGGGAAGCTGGGTAGAAATTGCGAACCCTTCTAAAAATTCTGACCCAAAATCTTTTTATTGCAAAACTGTTGCATTTGTCCCTGCTGATGAAGATGAAAACCTTGACATGGGAATCCTTACACACTCAGATTCAATCTCTTTTGAGTTAAAAGGAAACCAATGGAGCAAGAGATTATTATCTGCAAAAGATAAAGCATACTTTGAAAAAAAGATGACTTTCGATCAATTTAACAGTCAATAACAAAAGTGCTCAGAAGTCTTATTCAAATTCTTTCTTAGGTAAATAATTTCTAAATTTGTCAAAAAACAAAACAATGATTGATTTTATATACCAAGATCCTTATCCGATCTTAAAGGATGATACGCAGTACCGCAAAATCACCTCAGATTTTGTGAAAGTGGAACAATTTGGAGAACGTGAAGTTTTAACGGTTGATCCAAAAGGTTTAGAATTATTGGCTGAAGAAGCTTTAACAGATGTTTCGTTTATGCTGCGAACGAGTCATTTGAAAAAACTAAGAAAAATTCTTGATGACCCAGAAGCTACAGATAACGATCGTTTTGTAGCGTACAATTTACTTCAAAATGCATCTGTTGCTGCCGAAGGTCAGTTACCAAGCTGTCAAGACACTGGAACTGCAATTGTAATGGCCAAAAAAGGCGAAAGTATTTTTACTGGTGTTGATGATGCAGAATGGTTAAGCCGAGGAATTTTTAATACGTACCAAAAAAGAAATTTACGTTATTCGCAGATTGTCCCGATTTCGATGTTCGAAGAGAAGAATTCAGGTTCCAATCTTCCGGCTCAAATTGATATCTATGCTAAAAAAGGAACTTCTTACGAATTCTTGTTTATGGCAAAAGGAGGCGGATCTGCAAACAAAACTTATTTATACCAGCAGACAAAATCTTTGTTGAATGAAAAATCGTTAGATGAATTCATCCGCACAAAAATAAAAGATTTAGGAACGTCTGCTTGTCCACCATACCACTTAGCTTTGGTTATTGGCGGAACTTCTGCAGAAGCTAACTTAAGCGCTGTTAAAAAAGCATCTGCAGGATATTATGATAATCTTCCAACATCAGGAAACATGGCTGGTCAGGCTTTCCGTGATTTTGAGTGGGAAGAACGTGTTCAGAAAATCTGCCAGGAAAGTGCAATTGGTGCTCAATTTGGAGGAAAATATTTCACGCATGACGTTCGAGTAATTCGTTTGCCGCGTCACGCAGCTTCTTGCCCAGTTGGATTGGGAGTTTCTTGTTCTGCCGATAGAAATATTAAAGGAAAAATTACCAAAGACGGAATTTTTGTTGAACAGTTAGAAACAAATCCAAAACAATTTTTACCAGAAACAGCTCCGCATTTAGAAGCACCTGTAGAAATTGATTTAGATCAGCCAATGGCAGATATTTTGGCAAAATTATCTCAATATCCAGTTAAAACACGTTTAAAATTAAACGGAACTGTTATTGTTGCCCGAGATATTGCACACGCAAAAATCAAAGAATTATTGGACGCTGGAAAACCAATGCCCGAATATTTCAAAAATCACCCTGTTTATTATGCAGGTCCTGCAAAAACACCAGACGGAATGGCTTCTGGAAGTTTCGGACCAACAACTGCCGGCCGTATGGACGTTTATGTTGATGAATTCCAAAAAAATGGAGGAAGCATGATTATGCTGGCCAAAGGAAACCGTACGAAACAAGTTACAGATGCCTGCAACAAATACGGCGGATTCTATTTAGGTTCTATTGGAGGTCCAGCTGCGATTTTGGCTCAGGATAATATCTTAAAAGTTGAAGTAGTTGATTTTGAAGAATTAGGAATGGAAGCGGTTCGTAAAATCACCGTAAAAGATTTCCCTGCATTCATTATCACCGACGATAAAGGAAATGATTTTTTTGCGAACTTATAACTTTTTTTGCCGCTAAGGCGCTAAGACACTAAGTTCTAGATTATATTAAGTAATAAAAAAACCGCTAATTCAGCGGTTTTTTTTATTATAAACTTTTCGTCTTACTGGCAAATCAAGCACTTAAATCCTGCTTTTCGAAAGCTATAAAATGCGATACTTCGCCATTTAGATTAAAAACAGGAAAAGCATCTATTTTACATTTATAAGTCTGTCCATTTTTTCTATAATTTTCCAGTGTTTTTTCAAAAGGAATCTTCTTTTTTAAGGCCTCTCTAATTTCTTTTAAATCTTTTTTAGAGGTTGCAGGTCCCTGAAACATTTTTGGCGTTTGACCCAAAATTTCTTCCTGTTTATAGCCTGTCATTTTTTTGATACCGCTTGAAGCGAAAACTATTTTAAAATCTAGATCCGTAACTACAACTACCTCTTCTTTGATCCTTTCTTGTATATTGAGTTTTTCTTCGTCCCAAGTATATTGATTTGAAATTTGATTTACTTTCTCCAAATCTGTAGCCAATCCTTTTAGTTCATTTAGATATTCATAGTGAAAATCCCAAGCTAAAATTGGAACTGAATTTCGTTGTAAAAAATCATCAGAGCCTGTATTTTTCATATTAAATGATTTAGAGTATGGACAAATCTTTATCAAAGATAGATAAAAACTCCTGTATGGGATTATAGTACTATATTAATATACACTTAAACTTTTTATTAAAAAGTAAATTTTAACTGAACAGCAACTGCTTTTTTAATTTCAGTATTTAAATTACTTAGAGAAATTCCGAGGAGGCGTACAGAATCTTTCATTTTTTCCTGATACAGTAATTCTTCTATGTTTTCCATAATCAAACTTTTATCAGAAATAAAATACGGCAGGGTTTTACTTCTCGTCTGCTGCGAAAAATCACTATATTTAATTTTAAGTGTTATGGTTTTACCCGAAATATCGTGCCTTTTCAAACGCTTTTCTAATGAAACTGCAATTCGTTCCAATTGCTCCATCATAAAGATTTCAGAAGAAAGATTTACATCAAAAGTGTGTTCTGCGGCAACAGATTTGGTAATTCGGGATGATTTTACTTCGCTGTTATGAATACCTCGAACTACATTGTAATAAAACGCTCCAGATTTTCCAAAGTGTTTCTCCAAAAATTCTAACGATTTACTTTTCAAATCAGTTCCTGTAAAAATGCCAAGCTGGTACATTTTTTCTGTAGTTACTTTTCCAACTCCATAAAACTTACGAATTGGCAGGTCTTCTAAAAAGGCTTCAACTTCATCTGGATTTACCGTCTTTTGCCCGTTTGGTTTATTGTAATCACTTGCAATTTTAGCCACAAATTTATTGACAGAAATACCCGCAGAAGCTGTTAAACCAACTTCATTAAAAATTCTTGTTCGAATTTCCTGCGCCAATAAACTCGCGCTGGGATTTCCTTTTTTATTTTGGGTAACATCAAGATAAGCTTCGTCTAGCGAAAGAGGCTCAACCAAATCGGTGTAATCATGGAAAATTTTATGAATTTTAGATGAAATCTCTTTGTAACGGTCAAATCGTGGACGTACAAAAATAATTTCTGGACAATATCTCTTGGCCAGAACGCCGCTTATGGCACTCCGCACACCAAATTTTCTCGCTTCGTAACTTGCCGCCGAAACGACGCCTCTATTTTCTGAACCTCCAACCGCAACAGGTTTTCCGCGCAATTCTGGATTATCCATCTGCTCGACCGATGCGTAAAATGCATCCATATCGATATGAATAATTTTGCGATATGTTGGTGTTTCAGACATGCTACAAATTTAAAAAGGAAAGCAATAAAAAAGTGCTTCAAATAGTTATAAATAATATCAATCTTTAAAGAATATAGATTCGATGAGTTCAAACCAATTATTCTTTCTATTTTTGTTCTTCTACTCGAAAAATTAAATAATGCGAACATTTGTTATAGGTGACATTCACGGCGGGTTACTTGCACTTGAACAAGTGATGAAGAGAGCCGAAGTTACTACAGAAGATACTCTAATTTTTTTGGGCGATTATGTTGACGGCTGGAGTCAGTCTGTTGAAGTAATCGACTATTTGATTGATTTAAAAAGTAAACAAAACTGCATCTGCATACGAGGAAATCACGATCAGCTGGCATTGGACTGGCTGGAAAACAGGCATGATGATTTTGATGAAGAAATGTGGTACAAACATGGCGGAAAAGCAACAGTTGAAGGCTATTCCAAAATTTCCTCGGATAAGAAGAGAAAACATATCGAATTTTTAGAAAATCTTCAGGATTATTATCTTGACGATCAAAATCGTTTATTTGTCCACGCTGGTTTCACCAATTTAAATGGCGTAAAATGGGAATATTTTTCGAAACTATTTTATTGGGACAGAACACTTTGGGAAACAGCTCTTTCATTAGACCCAAAATTAAAAGAAGACGATTTAAACTATCCCAAAAGATTTAGCGTTTATAAAGAAGTTTACATAGGGCATACTCCTGTTACACGAATAGGAAAGACAGTTCCTGTAAACAAAGCCTGTGTTTGGAATGTCGACACTGGGGCAGCCTTTCGAGGTCCGCTTACAATTATGAATGTCGACACCAAAGAATACTGGCAAAGCGAACCATTGAACGAACTCTATTTTAACGAAAAAGGTAGGAATTAATTTATTTAAAATTTATTTTTGCCGTTCAAAATAATTAATATTTAAAATTTTATGAAAAAGGTTATTACACTCTTGTTTTTAGTATCATTCGGATTTATTAATGCACAACAAGCCTTCACTGGTAAAGGTGACACTAGAGTAAACGTTGGCGCTAATCTTCAAGATGGTGGTTCTGGAATTCAGGGATCAATTGATTTTGGTTTAGGAGAAAATTTCTCTTTTGGTTTTGTTGCAAACTACTTGTTAGGAGTTGATAATTTTAACGGTTTCTACCACGGAAGCACTACCGCTTATAATGATGAAAAACCAGATTTCGGTGATCGTTTTGATGCAAAAGCAAGAATTAATGCTAATTTATCAAGTGTAATTGGTGTTGAACAATTAGACATTTACCCTGGATTAAGTTTAGGTTTACATAATTTCGGAGCTCATGTTGGTGGTCGTTATTTCTTTACTGACGGATTTGGTGTTTTCACAGAAATCGGATTCCCAATTGCAAAATATGGCACAAACGATGATCCTTTTTACCATTTAAATAATCAAGCGACTTTTAGTTTAGGAGCTTCTTTTAATTTGCAATAGCTTTTTCTAGGAGCAAAGGTTCAAAGAGACAAAGGTTCAGAGAGACAAAGGGACAAAGGTTCAGAGATTTACTGCATAAAAAAAACCGCTATAAGCGGTTTTTTCTTTTTATATAATTGCTGATTTATAATCTGCTGAACTTTCTTTTTAAGATAACAATAAACTCATTCAATGTAATGCTGTTATCTTCATTTGAGTTCTCTTCTATTACTAATTCTGAAATGTCTTTTCTTCTATAGGGAAGCAATAGGGAAAAACACCAAATATTTGTGCTTTCATTTGAAAATGAAACTAACATGAAATAGAACACTAAAAGCCTAATAAAAACAAAGAACTTTCGATAACCTCTGCTTAAATCATGTTTTTTATTTTCTGCAACGGCTTTAATAACAAAATATAATAATTGAATTATAAAAACAGGTATTAGAATATCACTTAAATATATTAAGCTGTAACTATTAATTAAATACATTATTAAAACTATAAAAATAGAACTTAACGTATTTACAATGAAGAAATAACTTCCCCATTTCATATCTATTACAAACTTTTCCAAATGTGTTTTTATTTAAAATCACAGCAAATATAAAGAAAAAGATTACGTTTCAATTATCAAACCCTAGCAGAAAATAAAAAGAGAACCTTCTTTTAAGAAAGTTCTCTTAATATAAATTTATTTTCAGCACTTAAACTTTGAACCTTTGCTCCTTTGCTCCTTTGTCCCTTTGTCCCTTTGAACCTAAAATTAAACAATCATCTCAGGAATTTCACCTTCAATAATCAAATCGGCTTCTGTTGATGCAATGATGTGCTCGACTGAGACACCTGGCGCTCGTTCTAAGAGCTTAAAACCTTTTTCGGTTACTTCGAGTACTGCAAGCTCAGTTACAACCTTTTTAACACAGCCTACGCCTGTTAATGGCAAAGTACATCTTTTTAAGATTTTCGACTCTCCTGCTTTGTTTACGTGCATCATGGCAACGATGATATTTTCGGCGGAAGCCACTAAATCCATAGCACCTCCCATTCCTTTTACCATTTTGCCTGGAATTTTCCAATTCGCGATATCTCCATTTTCAGAAACTTCCATTGCCCCTAGAATTGTTAAATCTACTTTTTGGCTGCGAATCATTCCAAAACTAAAAGCCGAATCGAAGAAACTCGCTCCCGGAAGTGTTGTAATAGTTTGTTTTCCTGCATTGATAATATCTGCATCTTCTTCGCCAGCAAACGGAAAAGGCCCCATTCCGAGAACTCCATTTTCACTTTGAAATTCAACAGCTATATCTTCTCGAACGTAATTTGCAACCAAAGTTGGAATCCCAATTCCAAGATTTACGAAATAACGGTCTTTTACTTCTTTCGCAATTCGCTTTGCTATATCTTCTTTTGTTAACATAAATTCAATGTGTCAATTTGTTAATGTGTCAATTAGTCAATGAGATAATTTGATAATCCTACTTTGTGCATCTGAGTAATTATCTAATTGACACATTTTCTAATTATCTAATTAAGCTCTCTGTCTAACTGTGCGCTGCTCGATTCTCTTCTCAAATTTTTCTCCTTGAAAGATTCGCTGCACCATAATTCCAGGAATATGAATTTGATTTGGATCTAATGAACCAACCGGCACCAATTCTTCGACTTCTGCAATTGTTATTTTTCCTGCACCCGCCATACACGCATTAAAGTTTCGGGCTGTTCCTTTGAAAATCAAATTACCAGCTTCATCACCTTTCCAAGCTTTTACAATCGCAAAATCGGCTTTAAAAGCTTCTTCCATAATATGCATTTTACCGTTGAATTCGCGTGCTTCTTTTCCTTCCGCAACTTCAGTTCCGTAACCTGCTGGCGTAAAGAAAGCCGGAATTCCTGCCTGAGCTGCACGACAGCGTTCTGCCAAAGTTCCCTGAGGCGTAAGTTCTACTTCTAATTCTCCTGAAAGCATCTGACGTTCAAACTCGGCATTTTCACCCACATAAGAAGAAATCATCTTTTTGATCTGCTTTTTCTGAAGCAATAATCCCAAACCAAAATCGTCGACACCTGCATTGTTAGAAATACAAGTTAAATCTGAAATGGGTGTATTTACCAAAGCTGCAATTGTATTTTCAGGTATACCGCATAAACCGAAACCGCCAAACATAATGGTCATACCGCTTTCTATTCCTTTGATAGCATCCTGAACACTATTTACTTTTTTTGTTATCATAACAAACTGTCTTTATTACCGAATAATTTTGATAAAAATAAGATTTTTAGATTAAATTATAACGATTTCGTAAAAATAAAACCGAAATAAAAATCCCTTTACAACTCTTTTAAAAAAGAATGATAAAGGGATGATTTTTAATTAGATGGATTTAATGCAACATTGTTACAATTCGAATTCATCAGTATTTTGTTCTGTCTGAGTAGTATCTTTTACAATAGCCGGCCTAGTATAACAATCTACTTTTATAGAAAGATTGGCTGGGCGCTCAAATTCAGATTTTGAAACTTGAAGTTCTGGATCTGCGTAGCATTTTTTCATAAAGTAAGCCCAAACCGGAAGAGCTGCAGTTGCACCTTGTCCGTAAGTTAAACTTTTAAAACGTGCCGAACGATCTTCACATCCAACCCAAACTCCTGTTACCAGGTTTGGAACCATTCCCATAAACCAACCGTCTGATTGATTTTGTGTTGTTCCTGTTTTACCAGCAATTGGGTTTTTAAACATGTACGGATAACCAGTCCAACGATTGTCTCCGCTTCCACCGCCCTGCGTACGTAAACGTGCTCCAGAACCAGTTTCTGTAACCCCTTGAAGCAATTTAATTACTGCAAAGGCAATATCTTTATTTAAAACATCATGAGATTCTGGAATTGGCTCATAAATTACCTCTCCACTTTTGTTCTCAATTCTGCTTAAAAACTGAGGTTTAACATAAACTCCTTGATTGGCAAATGTGCTGTAAGCCGCAACCATATCTTCCACCGTAATATCTACCGCACCTAATGCAATTGATGGCTGAACTGGAATTTCTGTTTTTACTCCTAATTTTTTAGTCAATTCTACAACTGCTTCTGGACCTGTTCTGTCAATTAATTTAGCCGAAACTGTATTAATCGAATTCGCAAGACCTTGTTTTAAAGTTACCATTCCACGGTATCTGTTATCTGAATTTCTTGGTTCCCAATCCTCAGTTACATGGTGACGTCCTTTGTGAATCATAAACGGACCATCAAGAATAGAATCGCAAGGAGACATATTTAATTCTTCGATTGCAGTTGCATAAACAAACGGTTTAAAAGTAGAACCTACTTGTCTTGCTCCCTGCCCTACGTGATCGTATTGGAAGTATTTGTAATTGATTCCTCCAACCCAAGCTTTAATTGCTCCGGTTTGAGGCTCCATAGCCATTAAACCAGACTGTAAAAAGTGTTTGTAATAACGAATAGAATCCAGCGGTGTCATGATGGTGTCACGCTCTCCTTTCCAAGTAAATACACGCATTTTGGTTTTTACTTTAAATGAAGCGATAATATCATCTTCACTTTTATCCATATCTTTCATTTGTGCCCAGCGATCAGAATTCTTCATTGCCTGCATCATGATTCGATCTGTTTCAGCCTGCGTAATATTTACGAACGGAGCATTTTTATTGGTTTTCATTTCAATAAAAAACTGTTGCTGCAAGTTTTTCATGTGTTCAGAAACAGCTTCTTCTGCGTACATCTGCATTCTAGAATCTATAGTCGTATAGATTTTAAGTCCGTCTTTGTAAATATCGTACTCAGAACCATCAGGCTTTTTGTTTTCGGTAACCCATTTCTTCATGTAATCACGAAGATATTCTCTAAAATAAGTTGCCATACCCTCACGGTGGCTTTCTAATTTAAATTTCAAAGTAATAGGCAAAGCTTGAAGTCTTTCTTTTTCTGATTCTGAAATCATTTTTGCTTTTGCCATTTGTGATAAAACCACATTACGACGATTTTTTACTCCTTCTGGATTTCTTACCGGATTGTATAATCCTGAGTTTTTGAACATTCCGACCAAAATAGCCGATTCGTCTACTGTCAGATCTTTTGGTTCTTTTGAAAAATAAGTCTGTGCGGCAGAACTTACTCCAACAGAATAATTTCCGAAATCGTAAACGTTGCAGTACATCGCCAGAATTTCATTCTTGGTATATTGTCTTTCCAGACGAATGGCAATAATCCATTCTTTTATTTTTTGTACAATTCTAAAAGGCAAAAACTTAGAACCTTCACCATGAAATAATTGTTTCGCCAGCTGTTGCGTCAGCGTACTCGCTCCTCCATTTGTTCCTAAACTAAAAACAGCCCTTAAAGTTCCGCGCCCGTCAATTCCCGAATGTTCGTAGAAACGTGCATCTTCGGTTGCAACAAGTGCTTCCACTAAGTTTTTTGGCAGATCTGAATATTTAAGCTGAGATCTGTTGGTTTTGAAATATTTACCAATTACAACTCCATCAGAAGAGATAATTTCTGTTGCAAGGTTAGAATCTGGATTTTCTAAATCTTCAAATGAAGGCATAGATCCAAATAATCCCCAAGACGCAAATAAAAAGAAAGCTAAAACGCCAAGCATTGAGTAGGCAAAAACCCTCCAAAATTTCTTTTTATAATAATTAATATCCTTAACGCTATTTGATTGATTGTTTTTTTTAGCAGCCATAACTATTTTTCTAATCTTTTTGTTCTATTCTAAAACCAACGTCTGTAATACCTTCTAAAGCCTCAACTCCAGGAATTTTACCCGATTGTCTAACAGCCTGCTTGATATGAACTTTGTATGTTCCTTTAAACTTTACGTCTTCTTTGTAATACAGTTTACTTTCTTTAATATCAGTAAATCCATTTCCTAATAAAGTTCCATCCGGCGCTGCCATTTGATATTCTAAAGTATCTACTTTTGTAAAACCACTCGGCGTTTCGATAGCGACAATCAAAAACAAATTATTAAACGGATAATTGTTGTTGTCTCTTATATTTACAAATAAATTGTACTTTTTTGTAGAATCTAAAACTGGCAGATCAAAGCTTACAATACTGTCTTTGTGCCAAGCACTCCCAACAGATTTATACTCGTCGAATACTCTTTTTTTATCACACGAAAAAAGAAGTATCGCTGCCAAAAGAAGAACTCCGCTATTTTTTATTCTCATTTTTAGCATTAATTATTGGTTTTCTAGGTTCAGCAGATTTGTTATCATTTGACTGCTGCTTATTCGAATTGTTTTGTTTATTCGGATTTGGCTTGTTCTTATGATTTTGCTTATTTGGGTTATTAGGCTTGTTCTGCTTGTTTGAATTATTCGGATTTTGATTATTGTTACCAGCAGGCTTAATAATATTGTTGTTTTTTTCCTGTTGCGGTTTTGGCGGAGCTGCAACACCAGCCGCTTCTGTATTTTGTTTACGTTTGCGGTTTGGTTTTTTCTTTCTTTTTGGCTGGTCAAAACGAGTTAAACTCTCTTGTCCCATCGCATTATTAAAGTCTTTTTCCGGCTCTGAAACTACCTCAACAGCAAAATCTTCAAGAGAAGAAACTTTGTTTTTTTGTTTGTTTTCAGCAATAATTTCTTTTACCTGATCGATTTTCAAAACATGCCAGTTTGCAAAATTATTAGTATAAGCAAACCACATTAATCCTTTAAAAATATCTTGTTTTTGGCAGACAGCATCTCCTTTTTCTGTAACCAGTTTGGTATCGTAATCTGGAAAATCCTTTAATGCGTCCATGTAAGTATCTAACTCATAGTTTAGGCAGCATTTTAATTTTCCGCATTGTCCCGCTAATTTTTGTGGATTCAATGATAACTGCTGATAACGAGCTGCCGAAGTATTCACACTTCTAAAATCCGTAAGCCAAGTCGAGCAGCAAAGTTCACGTCCGCAAGAACCAACTCCGCCTAAACGAGCTGCTTCCTGACGGAAACCAACTTGTTTCATCTCTACTCTTGTGCTAAATTCTTTAGCAAAATCTTTAATCAGCATTCTAAAATCGACACGATCATTGGCTGTGTAGTAAAAAGTCGCTTTAGATCCGTCTCCTTGAAATTCAATATCAGAAATTTTCATTTCTAATTTATGCTGAATCGCCAATTCACGGGCACGAACTTTCATTGGTTCTTCACGATCACGCGCTACAGACCAAATATCAATATCTTTTTGAGATGCTTTTCTATAGATTTTAGGTACATCATTACTTTCGTAATTTACCCCTTTTTTCTTCATTTGAATTTTTACCAATTCGCCTGTAAGAGTTACAATTCCAATATCATGTCCTGGTGAAGCCACAGTTGCAACAATATCACCAATACTTAAAGTTAATTTCTCTGAATTTCTAAAAAATTCCTTACGTCCGTTTTTAAAACGTACCTCAACACAATCAAAAATCGCCTCTCCATTAGACGGACTCATGTTTGCGAGCCAGTCAAAAACTGTCAATTTATTGCAGCTATCGGTGCCGCAAGTCCCATTATTTTTACAACCTTTTGGCGCGCCGCCATCTGAGGTTGAACAACTTGTACATGCCATAATTATATATGTAGTGCTGCTAAAACGCAGCTTAAGTTCATAAACGTTTGATCGGTAAAGATAGTATTTTTTTTATTTGGCTATTTAAGGATTAAAACTAAAGGGATGTTAAATAAAAAAATGTCTTGATTAAAAAAAACAATCAATTTAAAACTTCATGTATTAATATGTTTTCTTTCTCTAAAAGATGAACTCAACAAAAGGCTTATTCTGTCTTTTTTATACCTTATTGAGGTCATTTTCAACAGTTTTCAAAACTACATTTGTGGTTAAAATTTAAATTCAAAAAACATTATATAAATTATCAAATGGACTCAAAACAATTATTCAGATTATACAATAGCAAATTTTTCAAGGCAAACTGGTTGAACGAAAATGGCGAATTGGCTCAAAACGATGGAGAAGTAAAATGGTTGTATTGCGGAATTAACCAGGATTTTGATTCCGAAATAGTTAACGAAGCGATAAATACTACTTTTGAAGAAGATGAAGTATATCTCTTTATTTCATCAAATAAAAGCTCATTGGTTTCAAAATCAATTGTTGCCGAAGAAATCGGTAAAATGCTGCACAAAAAAGAAATCGGTGTAATGAATATATCATGCACAAAAATAATTCATTTTACTACATATGGTGTCTTCGAAAGCGGCATAATAAGAGAATTACCTAAAAGTCGTTTAAGAACTATTGGAACACCTTTAAAAATAGCATTTCATGCAAACATTTTGGATTCAAGCACCGAGAAAGTTGCCGATGCCATTGAAGATTATTTTCCAAATCTTGAAAAAGAATTATACAAAGATTATGGAGGAGTTATGGAACATCTATGGATAGATTTAGAATTAGTTGAACGTTATTCAAAAGATAGGGATTCTTGGTCATTTCGTTTTCAAAAAAGAGTTGATATCCGAGCATCTCATACCGAATTATATACCTATAATGTAGGTCATTATAGTGTTAAACCAGATTTTGAAAAGCTAAGAAGTTTATCATCTAAGGAGTCAATTTGTTCATATGTATTTGAATTGCTATATGAATCAACTCAAATTTTAGTCGATAAGGAGAAAAAACTGAATGGATTTAATGCGAAAGCATTTCGAGAGGATTTTTTGTCTGCTTGTGTAAAGTTAGGATATATTGATTGCTAAGAGTCTATCCCAATGTTAGATGCAAATATTTCAACAAAATGCTTAGGAAAAATAACCACTTAGGAGGATTCATGTCATTAGAAAACAATAAACTTATTTTACTAAGTTTAGACTTAGAAAAATAATAAGCCATTATGAACAAATACTTGATTATTGCTGGAGCTTTTTTAATGCAACTAGGAATTTTTAGCTGCACGGAGAAAAACAAAAAAGAAACAACTACAACCGTAGAAACTTTAACCAACCCCGAAGAAGTTGCTGAAACTTCTGATTCGACAGTTGAAAGCCAAAAAAATCCCGCAGATTTTGTTCCAAAAGGTTATGTAATTTTTGACACCATTTATGGCGATTTGAATAAAGACGGCGCAGAAGACTGCGCAATTGTTATAAAAGGCACCGATAAAAGCAAAGTTATAAAAGACGATTATCGAGGCCAATTAGACCGAAACAGAAGAGGAATTATTGTTCTCTTCAATAAAAATAACAGTTATGAACTTGCAGTTAAAAACTACGATTGTTTTTCTTCTGAAAATGAAGATGGCGGCGTTTATTTTGCCCCCGAATTATCTGTTGAAATAAAAAACAACAAATTACATATTCATTACGGCCACGGAAGATATGGATATTGGGAATACACATTTAGATTTCAAAATTCAGATTTCGAACTTATTGGTTATGATTCTAGCAGTAATCGAGGTCCTGTCGTGGAAACGGAAGTCAGTATAAACTTTTTAACACGAAAGAAAATAACAAACGAAAACACAAACAAAGAGGATGAAGGCGGAGATGAAGTTTTCGAGAAAACCGAAACCAAAATCAGCAAAAGCAAACTCTTTAAGTTATCTGAAATTAAAGATTTTGATGAACTTGAAGTTTCACAATAATAAAAGTCTTATCCTATTACTCAAATACTTTTTTTTGGCAATTGTTTTAAATTACAAACTATAGTTTTGAATACATTTTGGTTGAATTAAAACAATGATTCTAAATACAAAGAAGAAAATGAATAAGAATGACATAAAACTCCTAGAAAAACTTTTTAATGAAACAAATTACAAAAGTATAGATTCAATAAAATCTCGTTACCTTGAAGTCCATAACAAATTCAAAGATGCTTTAAAAGACAAAACTCCTGAGCATCTTAAAGGAATGGATAATAATGAAATATTGCTGAAAGTTTTATCTCCTTCAGATATATACTCTGTTTTAAATGTTGGGATTTACAACTCAATTAAAAATAATGATTTTTCATTATTAAATAACGCCTTGTTTTCTTACAACTGTTTAACTTATAAAAGAGATTCCCTTTTAGAATCAGGAACTGATCATTCTATACTTTTTAAAAATGTCATAGAATGTTTCGCTGGAAATGATCTAAATCTCATTTATAAGATGTTCCCAAAAGAAAATGGTTTGACTAAAAATGGTCATAAATTCAATATTATTTGTAGTAATCTTATAATTTCGCTCTTACACCAAAATTCAGACTGGCTTGAAAAAAGCATACTAAATGCAGAAAGATACATTACACAGAAAATAAGCGATTTTGATCTTTCTGTGGTAAATTACTTACTATGTGTTGCTTTACGTAAAAATGACGAGGCAAGTCAATATCTCCTGAATGTTTGTCAACTTTATAAAAGAGCAAAGTGGATTCATGACTTTAACAATCCATTTTTAAAAGTTTTTGGATTATTCATCCATGGGCTTTACAATTTTGCATATCATGTATTGCCACAAACAAGTTTTGAAAAAATTGAAATTCAACATGATTTATTTTGGTCAAGTTTTTCAGATTTTACCAAAGAAAATAATTTTTCTAAAGGAAGTACATATATAATATTTGAAAACGAATTAATTAGCTTAAACGAAATTTTTAAATAAGATATTGACTCTACAACTAAGTTATCTGAAATTAAAGATTTTGATGGGTTTGAAGTTTCAGAAGAATAAAATCATTCGCTTAAAATTTTAAAAACCCTATTCTATGCATCTAGAATAGGGTTTTATTTTTATAGGGAATATTTTAAGACTTTTTACTTTCTTTCCTAAAATATATTTCTCAATTTTATGTTTTATCTTACAACATAGTTCGTGAAGCCAGCAATTATCGATACTGGTTTATCAAACACAATCTTTCATTTATAAATACCACTTCAAATGCAGACACAAAACCAGATTGAAAATTTCCTTTTTCAGGGAAAATTTGACGAGGCCAGAGAATCCTTAAATAACGGCGAAACCTTTAACGAACAATATCTTAAAAACAATTTTTCGCAAATAGCAGCAAAGATTATTGACGCCAAAGAAATTGATTTTATTGAAAAACTAATCAAAGCCGGTTTTATTGAAACGGATATTTACGAATTGGACAGTTTCGACAAATCGATTTTTGCTCCTTTGGCACTTTATCTCAAAGACGATGAAGAATCACTGGCTTTTTTCAAAGAATTGATGTCAAAAATGGATAACATCAATGATGAAATCAGCGATAAAACTTTACTTGGTTATCTTTTTGAAAAAGGTGCTTCACCAAAAGTCATAAAAATACTTGTTGATGACTTTGGAGCGAATACACAATATAAAAACAATGCCGGAGAAAATTTCATTTACATCGTTCTGAATACATACAGCACAGATACTGAGAAAACTAAAGAATATATTTCCATTCTTTTGGATAATGGTGTCGATATCAACGAAAAAAATATTGTGGGGACAACGCCTTTAATGTGCGCGGTTAAAAGAAGCAAAAAGGATTTTGTTCCTTTCTTACTAGAAAATGGAGCCGATGCCAACGAAACCGACAACCTCAACAATACTGCTTTTTATTACGCTGTTGCCGAACAGTTTTCGTATGATATGTACGATGCACTAGCAGCAGTTTCTTCACCTGATTTTAATATTGTCAACAAAGACGGGCGAACCTTATTCACTAATTTTATAAGTTCTGTCTCTGGATCTCCAAACGATATTAAATTTTTGGAAAGATTGTTATCTGATGGTGCCGATGTCAATTTCTGCGCGCAATATTACGGTCAGCCAAAATCGGGAATTGATTTTATTGTCGAAAAGAAATCGGATATTTTAAAATCGGTTTTAGAAAATGTTTCATTGGATGTAAATGAACAGGATAATCAGGGAAACACCATTTTGCATAAAGTCTGCGCCTACAATGTGAACTATGATGCCGAAATGGCTAAAGAAACCTATCGAAAAGTAAAATTATTATTAGAGCAAGGCGCCGATATTTCTATTACCAATGACAAAGATGAAACCGCTTTAATGCTGGCTTCTGGAGATAATTTAAAAATTAAAACGGTCGAGCTTTTAATGAAATCATAATAACTGAATTATATAAAATACCACATATATGTCAATGTCATTTATAATTGCCTGTGAAAACGGCAATAGAAAAATAGCCGAATTACTGCTTCAGAATAAAGAAGTAGATGTAAAATATACAGACGAAAAAGGCAGAACTGCTCTTCATTATGCCGCACACAGAGGTTATCTGGATATTGTGAAAATCTTGGCCGAAGACGGAGCCGATATTAATTACGAAGATCATCAGGGAGAAACGCCTTTATTTTTTGCCTGCCTTCAAAAACAGAAACAGACGGCTTTGTATCTGTTGGAAAATGGTGCGGAAATTACCAAAAATGATAAATACGGAAATAGTCTGTTACACTTAGTTGCTCAGACCGCTCAAATCGAAATTGCAACAAAGTTGCTTGAAGCCGGAGCAGATGTTAATTTACTGAATAACAATGGAGAAACTCCGCTATTATTAGCTTCTGCAAAACTAAACAGAGAAATTATTCAGCTGCTTTTAGACAAAGGAGCCGATATAAATGTAACCGATAAACAAGGAAATACGCCTTTGATTTATGCTTGTTACACCAAATCAATCCCGATGGTGACTTTACTTCTTGACAATGGCGCTGACATCAATCACGTTAATCATTCGGGAGAAAATGCGCTTTTAATTGCGTGTTATGAAACGAATAGAATGCTCGCTAAATTATTAGTAGAAAGAGGTGCCGATGTTTTCACATCCAACAATAATGGCTACTCACCTATTTGGTACGCTTGCGCGAATAATCAAAAGGAAATTGTGTCTTTGTTTTTAGAAAACGGTGTTGATGTGAATTACAGCAAACCTTTGGCCAGCGATACTTCTTCAATGAATGATTATCTGGATTGGATTGTGAGCGCAACCAATATTTCTAACGAATCTAGTTTTACGCTTAACAATTCTTATACCTATGGCGGAGAAAGTCTTTTGCACGTTGCAACCAAAAAAGGCAATCTAAGCATGGTAAAACTGCTTATTGAAGCTGGAGCCAATATCAATATTCAGGACGAATCTGGAAACACGCCTTTGCATTACAGTGCCGCAAACGGAAAAAAAGATGTCGTAAAATATTTATTGGATAATAAAGCCGATGCTTCAATCGTCAATGTAAAAGAGCAAAAAGCGATCGATTACTCGAATGTAAAAGGCTTTAATGAAATTACAGAATTGATTTTAAAATATGCTCCTTCGGGAACTGTAGTAACACCAATTCACAAAGAAGAACCGCAAAAATCAGATTCAGGAAATTCTATGGAAGGCAAGAAAAAGGCATTATTGGACTTGAAAGAGCTTTTGGATGCCGGAATTTTAACTTCGGAAGAATTTGAAACAGAGAAAACTAAAATTTTAAAAGGATAAATAACAAACAAAATTAAAAATGAAAAAGATCTTAAACAATTCCATTATAGCATTCGTATTAATCGCTGCAAGTATAGTTTCCACTTCTTGTACAAACCCTTCGCCAGAAAAAACTTTTGAAATAGCAGCTTTAAATACAAATTTGCTTTCTCGATTTGGCAGTAAGGACATCAACTATAAACTAGAATCTGAGCCTCAGATTTATGATGAAACTCAAAAGAAAATGATTCCTTCTTCTTATTACGATTATTTTAAATTTGACATCGCTAACTTAGAAACTCAATTTAAAAAAATTAAGGAGATAAATGAAGATGATGACAATAGAGAACTTCTTCAGGCATCAAAAGACTTGTTTACCTATGCGATTGCTAAAGAAAAAGAAGGTTATTTGCCAATTGCTAAAATGAAAGATGAAAAAGCTTCGCCAGAACAGATCGAAAAAGCAATAGCAGATTTTGACGCCTCAACTCTCAATGAAATTGACGCCAAGTTTACAAGATTGATGAATGCTGCCAAAGCCTATGCTGAAAAACATAATATCGATGCTAAAATTGGTGTTTAAATATTAAACCTTGATTTTTAACTCTCAATAAAAAAGTAAAACCCTATTTTGTATGAACAAAATAGGGTTTATTTTTATTTTTAAAAATGCTTTGTAAATCGCTAATTTAAAATCTTATATAATTTATCTGATAAACGAATACGGAATGGAACTTCAAAAGTAACTTTATCCCCAATTTTAGCAGTTTGAGTTTCTGCACCGTTTACAATTAGTTTTTCTAAAGTCATTTCCTGATTTCCAGTTGTTGGACCAGAAATTAAGATTTTATCGCCAGCGTTTAATTCTTGATTTTCGATAGCAAATTGAGCCACTTGAGCTTTTACATAATAATGTTCTGCTTTTCCAAGAAGTACTTTTTTTACTTTTACTTTCTGACGAATATCCGCTTGTTTTTGTGCAGTTGCCAAAGCAGTTTCTGGCAATTCGCCTGAATGTTTGAATTTTAGATTCTCTGATTTTCCTTTTCTAAACACTTTGTTTCCAACTTGTTTTCCCGTTCTCAAACGAACTTGGTCCACCAAAGGCATGTGAATGATTTCTAAACATTCTGTAGAACAGCAGTTTTCCATTGCAGCTTTACATTCATCACATTGAATAAACAACAAATGACATCCGTCGTTTTCGCAATTCGTGTGATTGTCGCAAGGTTTTCCGCATTGGTGACATTGTGAGATAATATCATCTGTAATTCTTTCGCCAAGACGATTATCAAATACGAAGTTTTTCCCAATGAATTTACTTTCTAAACCTTCTTCTTTCAATTGTTTAGCGTAATTAATAATGCCGCCTTCTAATTGAAATACATTTTTAAAACCTTGGTGTTTAAAATAAGCACTTGCTTTTTCGCAGCGAATTCCGCCCGTACAATACATTACCAGATTTTTATCTTCTTTATGGTCTTGAAGCTGTTCGTTGATGATAGGCAAACTTTCTCTAAATGTTTCAACATCTGGAGTAATAGCGTTTTTAAAATGTCCTACTTCACTTTCGTAATGATTTCTAAAATCAACTACAATTGTATTCGGATCATCAAGAATTTCGTTGAATTCTTTGGCTTTCAGGTGAACGCCAATATTGGTTACATCAAAAGTTTCATCGTTCAAACCGTCAGCAACGATTTTATGACGCACTTTAATAGTTAATTTCAAAAAGGAATGGTCATCATGTTCTACGGCTTCATTCAAACGAATGCCTTTCATGAAATCATAAACTTCAAGAGTTGCTCTAAAAGCTTCCAAATTTTCTTCAGGAATACTCATTTGAGCATTTATTCCTTCATGGGCAACATAAATTCGGCCTAAAGCATCAAGCTTATTCCAGGCTAAAAATAAATCATCGCGAAATTTTTTGGGATCTTCAATTTTGGCATACGCATAGAAAGACAACGTTAGTCGTTGTTTACCCGCATCATCGATCAGGATGGCTCTTTCTTCTGCGCTCAAAGTGTTGTACAGTTGCATGCTATAAACAGTTTTAAGTTAAGAATATAAAGTTGAATTCTATTTTTCTGAGTGAATTCGGGCGCAAAGGTAGGTTTTTCTTTTCAATTTTAAAAATGATAAAAATCATGGAATATAAACAATATAAGCAGTATAAAATAATTTAATTTAGTTGAAAACGTCAGTATTTTTAATTAGCAACAAAATTGCATTAATAAAAAACAAACACTGTTTATCAGCGCATTACATTTAATTCACTACATTTATATAGTCAATTTTAACATTTATGCTTATGAATGCTTTAAAACTACCCAAACCGCTCTTCCCCATTTTTTTACTTTTAACAATCTTTTGCTCTTGCAAAAAAGAACAACCGAAAGCTCCGCCTCCCATGCAGGCTCCGTTTGTAACGGTCAAGAGTGAAGATGTGCCCATTTATAAAGATTTTGCCGGGCAGACTTTTGGAGATTTAGACATTGAATTAATCGCAAGAGTTGACGGAATTCTAACTGGAATTCACTTCAAAGAAGGACAGCGGGTTAAAAAAGGACAACTCCTCTACACCATAGATCCGCTGGAATATGATACAAAAGTAGAACAAGTCCGCGGACAAGTTGCGGCATCACAAAGTGCACTCGCCAATGCTGACGAAGAATTAAAACGAATTCGACCGCTGGCTGAAATGAATGCCGTGAGTAAACGCGAATTGGATGCGGCTGTAGCCAAAGAAAAAGCGGCACGTTCTAATTATTCGAGCATGCTGGCAAGTTTAAAAAACCAGCAGATTGAGCGAAGCTACGCTAATATAAAATCTCCCATTGACGGTGTCATCGGACTTTCGAACGCTAGATTAGGTGATTATATTACCAAAGTCGGTAATGCCTCAAAACTCAATACCGTTTCAAAACTCGAAAAAGTAAGAGTGCAATTCACAGTCAGTGAATCTGATTATTTAAGATATCAAAAGCAGGTCAAAGCCGGAGAACGTATCACAGATTTACAACTCATACTTTCTGACGGAAGCACCCATCCGTACAAAGGAAGCTTGAACTTCTCAGACACTAAAATCGATCCCACTACAGGAACCGTAACTATAGAAGCACAATTTCCAAATCCAGACGGTACTTTACGTTCTGGTCAATTTGCAAAAGTTCGTGTCTTACTCAGAACACAAAAAGATGCCATTGTCGTGCCACAAAAAGCGGTTACCGAAATTCAAGGGCTTTTTCAGGTTTCCGTTATTGATAACAAAAACACCATTCAAACCCGAATGGTCGAAGTGGGTCAGAAAATTGGTGTCGATTGGATTATTACCAAAGGTTTAAAAGCCAACGAAAAAGTCGCCATTATAGGCAATCAGTTTATTCAGCCTGGATCGACAGTTGTTCCAGTTCCCTATGTCGCAGATAAAGATAAAAAGCAGATTGCATCATCTCTAAACGACTAGGCTATGGATAATTTCTTTGTAAGACGACCAATCGTTGCCATCGTACTTTCGATATTTATTGTTCTTATCGGAGGACTTTCGATCTTGTCAACGCCAATTGCGCAGTATCCCGAAATCGCACCGCCATTAGTACAGGTTTCTACCAGTTATCGAGGTGCAAATGCCTTGAATGTTGAACAAGCCGTTGCTACGCCCATAGAACAAAAAGTAAATGGAGTCGAAAATATGCTTTACATGCAGTCGACTAATACTGGTGACGGAAGTATGACGCTATCCATCACTTTTGATATGGGTACAGATCTGGACAACGCGACGATGTTAACTCAAAACAGAGTTGCCGAAGCCACCAATAAACTCCCAAACGATGTAAAGACAACTGGAGTTACGACCAAAAAATCGTTATCAATGCCCATGTTGATTTTATCTTTGTATTCTCCCAACAAAACTTTCGACAATAACTTTTTGACCAATTACGCGAGTATCAATCTTGTAGATGCACTCGCCCGTATCAAAGGTGTTGGGGAAGTTACCCTTTACGGAGGAAGTAATTATGCGATGCGAATTTGGGTCAAGCCCGATATAATGGCAAAGTACAACTTAACAGTTCCCGATATTATAAAATCAATTCAGGAACAAAACGCCATTGCCCCAGGAGGAAAATTTGGCGCTCCGCCAGCAACAGACAATAACGAATTCACCTATAACGTCATGCTTAAAGATCGTCTGGTGAATCCAGAAGATTTCGAAAACATCATTTTAAAATCAAACATTAGCAATCAACAAGTCCGGCTTAAAGATATTGGAACTGTAACTTTAGGAACAGAAAGTTATGCCTCAGTCGCAAAATTAAATGGAAATCCAGCAGGAACTATCGGAATAAAACAAATGCCGGGTTCAAACGCTCTTGAAGTTGCCGAAAATGTAAAAAACACTATCGAACAATTAAGCAAAAGATTTCCTCAAGATTTAAAATATGCTGTTTCATTAGACACGACTTTGGCCATTTCTGAAGGAATTAACGAAATTATGCACACTTTAGTTGAAGCTATTATACTGGTAATCATTGTGGTTTTTATCTTTCTCCAAAACTGGCGCGCGACTTTAATTCCGTTATTAACCGTTCCGGTTTCATTAGTCGGAGTGTTTATGCTTTTCCCGTTACTCGGATTTTCGATAAATGTACTTTCTCTTTTAGGATTAGTACTCGCCATCGGAATTGTAGTCGATGATGCTATTGTGGTTGTAGAAGCTGTAATGCATCACATCGAACAAGGAATGTCACCCAGAGAAGCCACAAACCAAGCCATGCGCGAAGTTTCAGGTCCTGTAATTGCCATTGCTATTGTTTTAACTGCAGTATTTATTCCAGTTGCTTTGACACCAGGAATTACGGGAAGATTGTATCAGCAGTTTGCCATTACGATTGCTATTTCTGTGATTTTCTCTGCTTTAAGTGCATTAACCTTAAGTCCGGCTTTATGTTCACTTTTATTAAAACCAAATCAGGAAGCAAAAGGATGGCTCGGGAAATTCTTTAAATGGTTTAATGTAAAGTTTGGCGCTTTTACCAATAGATACACTGGTTTCTCAGGTTTTTTAATTAAAAAAACAGCCCGAAGTTTAATTTTTATCGGAATTGTCGTTGGAGTTATTATTCTATTGGGAGCAAAAATTCCAGGCGGCTTTGTTCCTGAAGAAGATCAAGGTTACATGTTTGTCAATATTGAACTTCCCGGCGCTTCTTCGCTAGAAAGAACCAGCAAAGTCATCGAAAAAGTAGAACATATTTTATCTAAAAATCAAGGTGTTGAATATTACACTTCTGTTGCTGGTTTTAGTTTAATCAAAAACTCAGTAGCAACAAATAACGGATTTTTCTTTGTGGCTTTGAAAGAATGGAAAGAACGGGAACAAGATGTTTTCCAGATTTTAAAAGAAGTAAACGGAAAAGTTGTTTTTGGAATTCCCGAAGCTACTGTTTTTGCTTTTGGGCCTCCGCCAATTACTGGAATTGGAAATGCAGCTGGATTCTCGATGATGCTGCAGGACAAAGAAGGGAATACGCCCCAGTATCTTTTCCAGAATGCACAGCAATTTATGGCCGAAGCTAAAAAACGACCCGAAATTGGAACGATCCGAACGACCTTTAATCCGAATGTGCCGCAGATTAGTCTCGATATCGACAGAGAAAAAGTATCAGAATTAAATCTTTCTTTATCCGATGTCAACTTGGCAATTGGTGCCAGTTTGGGAGGACAATACATCAACGAATTCAACAAATTCGGACGACAGTATATTGTTTTGCTTCAGGCAGATCCAAGTTTTACCGTTAATCCTGAGGACATTAATAAAATCTTTGTCCGAAGCCGTGATAATAAAATGATTCCAATTTCGAGTATTGCGACTATTAGAAAAGAAAGCGGTCCCGAATTTACGACTCGTTTTAATTTATATCGTGCTGCCGAAATTGGCGGAACACCTGCACCTGGATTTACTTCGGCGGAAGCCATGACTGCTTTACAGGAAACCGCTGCAAAAGTCCTCCCTGCAGGAATGGGTTATGAATGGGCGAATATGAGTTATCAGGAAAAACAAGCTGAAGGAAAAGGGAACACTGTTTTTATCATGGCGCTGTTTTTCGTGTTTTTGATTCTCGCTGCACAATATGAAAGCTGGAAACTGCCTTTCAGCGTTTTACTCGGAACACCTTTTGCGGTTTTCGGCGCTTTTCTTGGCTTATATCTCTGTAGATTATTAAGTCCAGATTATGTGAATAATGTTTTTGCACAAATTGGGCTCGTAATGCTGATTGGACTCGCGGCGAAAAATGCTATTCTAATCGTAGAGTTTGCCAAAGAAGAATATGAAAAAGGAATGCCCGCTAAAGAAGCTGCCCTTTATGCCGCTAAATTACGTTTCCGACCAATTTTAATGACGGCTTTTGCTTTCATTTTAGGCGTTGTTCCGTTGTTAACGGCAAGCGGCGCTGGAGCACAAGCCAGAAAGGTAATGGGAATGACGGTTTTTAGCGGAATGCTTGTTGCTACTATTTTAGGCGTATGTCTGATTCCAGTGTTATTTGTATTTATTGAAACATTCGGAAAGAAAAAATCTGAGGAAATCGATGAACCTAAAGAGGAAGAAAAATGAAAAATCTAAAAATACTTTTAGCGTTATTTTTGATGGCTGTTTTTCCTTATGGATGTATGGTTGGACCAAAATATGTCAAACCCGAACAGCCTCAGGCAGATTCTTTCCGTTATGGGGATCAAAGCAGAGATACTACAAACTCTGTAAAAACTATAAAATGGTCATCGATATTTAACGATGATGTCTTAATTGGCCTAATCGAAAAAGGAATTCAAAATAATTATGATCTCAAAATTGCGTTGGCACGTATAGAACAAGCAAGAGCCAATCTCGGAATCGCTAAAGCAGATTTATATCCGTCTTTTCAATATTCTGGTCAAGTGAATAGTGCCGAAACTATTATGCAGCCCTCATCTGCATTGGCCAATATGTCTTGGGAATTGGACTTTTGGGGAAAATACCGTCATCAGAATAAAGCTTTGCAAAATGAACTTTTAGCCACTGATGAAGCCCGAAAAGTAATTCTCTCTGATATTGTGAGCAACATTGCCATTTCTTATTTTGAACTCCGTGATTATGACAATCAACTGGAAATCACCATTCATACTTTAGAAACGAGACAAAAAGCATATGACATTATCAACGAACGTTTTATAAGCGGTTACGTTGCAGAATTAGACAAAGTACAAATTGAACAGCAGGTTGCCATTGCCGAAGCCAATATTCCCGCAATCAAACGACAAATTACAGCTTTAGAAAATTCAATTTCGATTTTGGTCGGACAAGTTCCGCAGCCTATTCCGCGTGGAAAAACAAATAGCGAATTATTGATTTTAACCAACTTTCCAACTTCTGTTCCATCAGCTTTGTTAGAAAATCGACCAGATGTGAAACGTCAGGAATATTTATATAAAGCCGCTTATGAAAGAATCGGCGTTGCGCAGGCAATGCGCTACCCGTCATTTAACATTGCCGCAGTTGCAGGTTTTACCAGTATTGCGGTTGGAGATTTATTTAATGATGGTTCTTATTTCCAGAATGCGGGCGCTGGAGTTACAGGTCCCATTTTCAACTTCGGAAAAAATAAACGTCGTGTAGATGTTAATCGACAAATTGCGGAAGAAGTAAAATTCAATTTCCAAAAAACCTATTTAACCGCTATCTCGGAAGTAGAAAATTCTCTTCAAAATGTGGAAATGTATAAAGAAGAATGGACAGCAAGAAACAGACAGGTCGTAGCAGCACAAAAAAACTATGATCTTTCAAACGCTAGATATTATAATGGCTATGTTTCATACTTAGAAGTTCTAGATGCACAACGATCGCTGTTTGAAGCACAATTAAGTCTCTCTCAATTAACCCAAAAACAATTAAGCTCTATGGTTCAATTGTATAAGGCATTGGGCGGAGGGTGGAATTAGTTTTTTTTAAGTTGCTAAGGTTCTGAGATGCTGAGGTTCTAAGTTTTTTTTATATCCGGTTATCATTCCGTAGGAATATTTCGTTTGTAGAAAAAACAATAACGATCGCCCGTATGTACGTTCGATAGGAAGGATTGTGTTATTAGATTATAAAAAATCAAAATCAAACGTTCCTACGGAGCGTAAAAATGATAACAATATATATTTTGCTACCGATGAAATGTTCCTACGGAACAAGAAAAGCCATATATAATAAAAAAAAGAGAAGTTTAGATTTTAAATGAGTTATCATTCCGTAGGAATGTTTCATTGGTAGAAAAATAACGAACGCACGTATTTACGTTCCGTAGGAACGTTTGGTGTTATTAGATTATCAAAAATGAGGATAAATCAAACGTTCCTACGGAACGTAAAAATGATAACAATATAATTTTTTGCTACCGATGAAATGTTCCTACGGAACAAGAAAAACCATATATAATAAAAAAAAAAAAGAGAAGTTTAGATTTTGAAATGAGTTATCATTCCGTAGGAATGTTTCATTGGTAGAAAAACAACGAACGCACGTATATACGTTCCGTAGGAACGTTTGGTGTTATTACATTATCAAAAATGAGGCAAATCAAACGTTCCTACGGAACGTAAAAATGATAACAATATATATTTTTGCTACCGATGAGATGTTCCTACGGAACAAGAAAAGCCATATATAATAAAAAAAGAGCAGTTTAAATTTTGAAACCAGTTATCATTCCGTAGGAATGTTTCATTGGTAGAAAAATAACGAACGCACGTATTTACGTTCCGTAGGAACGTTTGGTGTTATTAGATTATCAAAAATGAGGATAAATCAAACGTTCCTACGGAACGTAAAAATGATAACAATATAATTTTTTGCTACCGATGAAATGTTCCTACGGAACAAGAAAAGCCATATATAATAAAAAAAGAGCAGTTTAAATTTTGAAACCAGTTATCATTCCGTAGGAATGTTTCATTGGTAGAAAAATAACGAACGCACGTATTTACGTTCCGTAGGAACGTTTGGTGTTATTAGATTATCAAAAATGAGGATAAATCAAACGTTCCTACGGAACGTAAAAATGATAACAATATAATTTTTGCTACCGATGAAATGTTCCTACGGAACAGGGAAAAATATTATATAACAAAAAGAGGGCTGTTTCAAATTGAAACAACCCTCTTTTAAATCTTTGTACCTCTGTACCTTTGCTACTTTGAACCTAAAATCTTAGATCCTCAGCAACTCAGAACCTTAGTCCCTTAATTAGCAAAACTCATTAAAAGCATCCTGCAAATTCTCAGCAATTAATTCAGCTGGACGACCTTCGATGTGGTGACGTTCTAACATGTGAACTAATTCTCCGTTTTTGAACAAAGCCATAGATGGCGATGATGGAGGAAAAGGAAACATATGTTGTCTTGCAGCATCAACAGCTTCTTTGTCAACACCAGCAAAAACTGTAATAAGGTGATCTGGTTTTTTAGCTCCTTCTAAACTCATTTTTGCTCCCGGACGTGCATTTCTTGCAGCGCACCCGCAAACAGAGTTTACAACAACTAAAGTGGTACCCTCAGCTTTGATAGCGTTATCTACAGCTTCAGCACTATGTAAATCTTGAAAACCAGCAGCTGTTAATTCAGCTTCCATAGGTTTTACCATTTCTTGTGGATACATATTCTTGTCTTTTAAATTTTACTTTTGAGTTGCAAAGTTACAAAGTTTACTCGCAACTACTTAATTTGAAGTATAAAGTTTTGTTATAGTTCGATATTAATTTTTTAGGCATATTCCGAGCCTTCCACAAGTCAAAGCACCGTTTCTTTTATCTTTTTAGCAGGAAATTGATAATTATACTGTTTTAAGTGACTATTTCCTCTTCTTACCTTATTCGTTGTTGTTAATACAGTTGACTTTTTTTCTTCCGAAATTTCAATGGTAGAAAGATAACTTGTTAAGTACTTTTTGAGCAGTTGTATATTTTCGACTTCTATAGAGTAAATTGTTTTTTTACCGACATTTTTTATATCAACCAGACTTGCTTTTTTTAATTCTAACAAATGCTTAGAAATTGTCGATTGTGCCAGCGGAATTAATTCAACAATCTCACCACAAGTTCTATAGTTTCTTTTCCATAAAAGGGTCATAATCTGAATTCTCGTTGGATGTCCAAGTGCTTTGCAAATTCTTCCTACCTCTTCTGTCTCTATATCAAATTTTAAGCGTTTTGTAATTCCCATTTGCCATTAATTCATTATCGTAAATAACCGATTATATTAGGCAAATCTAAATGTTGCAGATTTTCGTTACCGCCTCAAAAAATTATTAAAATGAAAGAATAAGACATTTTTTTGGCTGTTAAATCAGATTAGTAAAATAAGCTATGTGGTTAAGATTGCACGCAGATTTAAGCAGATAAGTGCAGATTTATTTAAGATTTGAGATAAATACAATGAATCTGCGTGAAACAAAAACTAGCGGAATATCACTCGAAATAACGCTTTAATAAATGGCAGTTTTGGACATTTTAAAATCACTTGAAAATCTTCCAGCAGACTTGTTTCTTCATCTAGAAATTTAAAGATCAAAACAGGATTTCCTTTTTTGAATAAAGAAGAAAAAATGGAACTCCCCAATTCATTATGACGATGCAGAATATCTAAAAGCAACAAATCATAAAACCAAAATTTATTCTTTTTATAAAATGATTTCATAGTCAAAGGAGTATCAGGAGTTTCATTTTGCAAAAATTTCACCAATTCACCTGACTTCTTATCTGAATTTTTAAACGTATAACCTGTACTCGCCTTGGTCCATCCGCCCGCCGTGCCAATATTCAGAACTCGTTTGGTGTTTTTCTTCCAAAACGGATAACAGGTCATCGGGATGCTTCCCTGCTCCTTTTCCAAAATCTCAAATTGATTTATTCCGAGGTTTTTTAAATAGTTCTGAATCTCATTTTCGTATTCTTCTTTCGAAAGAAGATTTTCAGAAAACAAAGTATATTCTACTAAAGCTTCTGTTTTAGAAGTAGGCAAAACGTACATAAATCTTGTGTTGCCTTTCTGTTCAACCGAAAAATCCATAAAAGTTACTTCTTCAGGATTAAAGATTTCTCTTTCTGTTTTTACAAACCAACCCACAAAATGCTGCTGTAAAACCGGATATTTGGTTTGACTTTCGGCGAAAGCCTTTGTATAAATGCTATTAAATAAGTAATTGGTTGTATATCGACTTTCTTCTGTACCAACATAAACATGAGTTTCAAGTTCGTTGATATCGGTTACTTTTTCATTCAAAAAAGTAATATTGGAATGTTTTGAAATGAATTCAAAAACAAAATTATAAAAGTCAATTCCCCGAATTTGATTGTATTGATAAGGCTTCAACGCCAAATCGCGTTTAAAATTTTCATTGGCAAATAAAGCCAAATCCCATTTTTTAGAAATAACAGAATTCCAAACATTTTCGTTTTTATCCCAAAAACACCAAGTTCTGTCGTTTGCTTTTTTTGAATCCTGATCTAAAAGTAAAATAGATTTATCGGTAAATTTTCCAGACATAACCATTTTGTAAACTGTCATCAAAGATGCAAGTCCAGTCCCAGTAAAAATATAATCGAAGTGTTTGATTTGCGAAGAATTCATTCTCAAAAATAAGAAAATTTATTCTTTCAGTTTTTCTAAAAGAAGTTTAAAATCTTTTGGACTTAAATAGTTATTGTACTGTAAAATGATTTCATTTTTTTCATTCAAAACACACAAAACCGGATATACAATTTGATTGTTCATTGTTCCGAGTTGCAAAGCCAATTCATGAACGCCAACATTATTTCCCGAAGGTTTGTATTTAAAAGTGTGATTATTAAAAGTAATATCTCGTTTTTCTTCAGCATTCAAATCAATAAAATAAAAATCTGAGTTTAATTTTTGAATGATTTCTTGATTTTTGAAAGTCGTTGCTTTCATTCTCTGGCAAAACTGGCACCAATCGGTATGAATGAAAACGATAATTTTTCTTTTTTGAATTTGCTGCAAACTATCTACTTCTTCAAAAGTCCTGCTCTTTAGTTGGCAGAATCCTGTTGAAGTTATTCCGATGCAGAAAATTAAGAGAAATAGCTTTTTCATTTGTGTTTTCAGTTTTTGCCACGAATTTCACGAATTAGCACGAATTGAATAGTAAATCTTCATCTAAAAATTAGCGGAAATTCGTGAAATTCGTGGCAAAAGAAAAATCCTTATAATCATTTTAATCTTTGGCCTCATAAATTTACCTCAAATTATATCGCAATCCAATAAACCCACGAATAGTCTGGTTTTGTCCATAAACATAAGTCGTATCAAACGTCAGTCCGTATGGATTATCTGGCGTAACCATTACTTTTCCAGCTGAATCGTATTGTACATTTTTATCAAAAGGATCATTTGTTCTCGAAATCAAAAACGGATTATTCTGTTTTGGAGTAAAGTTCAGTAAATTTTTGATTCCGCCATAAACTTCAAAATTCTTCCAACCTGTATACGTAAACTGAATATTTTGAATGCTGTACCAAGGTGAATTCGGATTTCTTGGATCATATTCGTTCAACAATGGCAGTTTCATCGGACTGTAAACATTCCCAGTATAATCCAACAGTAAATTCCAAGGTTGTATTTTGTATGAAACACTCCAGGTTCCCGTAAATTTTTCCGTTAGAAAAGGTCGTTCTGAAATTCCATCTTGAACATTTTTATTGTCTAAAACCGTTGCTCCAAGAATAAATTTTAAGCCGTTTGTGAAATTTAAGTCAACATTCGTGCTGATTCCCTGACTTATAGCATAGCCATCAATATTGTCATAAATGATTTTATTCGGATCTGTTTCGTAATCTGAAATGATTTTATTGCTGAATCTTGTATAAAATGCCGTCGTTTCAATTCCCATAAAAGTTCCATTTTCGAAATTGATTTTTTGAATATAATTTAGATTGACGTTTACCGATTTCTCTGGTTTTAAATCATTTTGAATTACAACATCTCGCGAACCTGTCAGCGCGGCGTGATCTTCGGTAAATAAGTTCACTACGCGAAATCCAGTTCCGCCGTTTAATCTGAAAATCGTATTTTCATTTGCTTTGAAACGATAAGCCACTCTCGGCGTAAAAATCGAACCGTGAATCGAGTTATAATCGTAGCGCGCGCCAAGCAAAACCTGACTTTTAGGCGAAAATGTAATTTCATCCTGAACAAAAATTCCCGGAAGCCAAGTACTTTCGGCTTCTTTTGTTGCGGTTGTATTATCATCATAATAAGAATATCGATTCGCGATTCCGACAAGGAAATCATTTCGACCGATTTTTTTATCCCAGGTCAATTGCAGAAAACCAATTTTTTGATTGGCTATATAAGAGGTTGTTCCGTAACGGCTGTCTTGATAATGAACGTTACCTGAAAACGAAAGCATTAATTTTTCTTCAAATGGCAATTGATAAGTTCCAATTAATTCGGCTCTTTTGGTGTAAATACTTTCTCCGTAAATTTCATCGCCACCACGGTATTTTTTCTCCCAACGCACATCTCCACCCCAGCGGTCTTCGTACATTCCGCGGGCAGCAATCGTAAAAAGGCGATTATGATTTCGCTGAAAACTCCATTTATTAAAAATCGAAATTCTTTCAGAAAGTGTCACATCGGTAAAATTGTCGTTGTCTTTATCAATAACCTGATCGTAATTAAAGTAATTAATTCCCAAAAGAGTTGTTGATTTTTTCGTCGGATTAAATTTCATTCCCAGATCAAGATTGCTTTCAAAATAAGAAGTTGTAAAATAATCCGCAGAAAATACAGGTGCATTCGTTGGATTTTTAGTGATAATATTGATCAGGCCTCCAACCGCTTCACTTCCATAAAGAGAAGAAGCGGGACCTTTTACGATTTCGATTCTTTCTACCAAAGAATTCGGAATTCCAGATAAACCGTAAACTGTCGAAAGACTGCTTACAATTGGCATTCCGTCAATCAAAACCAAAGTATACGGACCTTCCAAACCATTTATATGAATATCTCCTGTGTTACAAACCCCGCAATTGAGCTGTGGTCGAACGCCATTTATATTTTGAAGCGCATCGTAAATACTCGCCGTTGGATTTTTTTTGAAGAAAGTAGGGGAATAAACCTCAACCGGAACGGCACTTTCTAAACGTTTTACAGCTTTTAAAGTTCCCGAAACAACAACTTCATTTAATTCGTTTTGGTCTTCATTTAATTCGAAATCAAGATTTAAGTTTTGATTTTCAACAATAGAAATCTTTTGAGTTATAGTTTTAAATCCACTCGAGGTTACTGCAATTTTATAAGAACCGCTCGGAACATTTTCTAATTTGTAAAAGCCAAGTGAATCTATCTGCGTTTTAAAATTTGTATGTAGCAACGTCACATTAATTTCCTGAATCGTAGGAACATCTGTAGTTACCTTTCCCGATATATTTTGTGAATAAAGGTTTTTAGTTGAAATTATTAATATTGCCAAAAATAAATATTTCATTGTTATAAAATTAAATTTAGACAAAACTAAAAATTAAATTTGACAAATAATTATTCTAATGAATAAATTTTTAAACTGATTTAATTCAATATGTTAGATTTATTTAAATACATAGAAATATGAATTTAAAGATTGAATAGCGTCCAGCTTTAGCTAGATAGGCGAAAAACTAAAAGTGCTTTCGCCAAACCTAATTCGGCTAAAGTCCTTTTCAATCCAATCTTCTTCCCCTAGCTGAAACTAGCTATTCAAAAAGTCAAGCAAACCCGACAGGTTTTCAAAACCTGTCGGGTTTAGAATTAAAAATCCTCATCAATAAGATCCTTATTAATCACTGCTCCTGCAAAAGATCCTGTAGAAACTGCAATTGCAACAGAGCGCATTTGTGTTGTACAATCGCCGCTCGCATAAATGCCGGAAATATTTGTTTTTTGCATAGCATCGACTTTTAATAATCCCTGTTCGTTTATCTCACAACCTAAATCGTTGGGTAAATGACAATGCTGTTCAAATGGCGGTCTTGCATAAATGGCTTTTACGGCAACTTTTCCCTGATTTTTGAAGATGATATTCTCGATATATCCATTTCTATGTTCGAAGGAATCTATTTCTTGCTCGAAAATCTGAACATTGTGCTGCTGTAATATTTGGGTTTGTTCAAAAGTCAGAGTAGATTTTCCATTGGTACATAATCTTAAATCTTTTGTCCAATTCGAAATCAATTTTGCAAAATCAAATGCTATTTCACCGTTTGCAATTATGGCTGTTTTTTCATTCTTCACTTCGTAGCCATGACAATATGGACAATGCAAAACCGAAATTCCCCAGCACTCTGCAAAACCATTAATCTGTGGAATTAAATCTTTAACACCAGTTGCGAATAAAACTTTTCTGGATGTGAAAATTTCACCTGATTCTGTTGAGATTTCAAAACCAGCTTCATTTTTGATTGCTTTTGTCGCAAGGCCATTATAAAAATGAACTGTTTTATAAAGTTCAACTTGTAATTTGGCTTTCGCCGAAATAACTGCGGGCTTCTCCCCGTCTTGTGTAATAAAATTATGCGAATGCGGCGTTTGTCTGTTACAAGGCAGACCGCTGTCGATTACTAAAACCTGACGCAGTGAACGTCCTAAACTCATTGCAGCAGATAATCCGCTATAGCTTCCGCCTATAATAATCACGTCAAAAGTCTTCTGTTCCATAATTATAATTTTAATGATTTTGTTTTCTGTGTAATTTATAATTAATCAAATGCCCGATAATCATACCGATTCCTCCAAAATAAATGAGATCCAGATGAATTTCTAAAAAGAGTTCAATCAAAATACTAATCCAAATTAAGCTCATAGAAACAATCAAAATTGACGAAACTAAAAGACTTGATTTTTTCGTAATTTTGAGAATTGCAAATAAACCGATCGAAGCAAATACTAAATCGATAAATGGATTATGACTTAAGCCTAATGGCAAAATTGTTAGAAGAGGAAAAATCAAACAATGAACCAGGCAGATAGTCGCACTTGAAATTCCTAAAATATCGTAAAAGGGTGAGGTAGTTTTCTTCATTTCTTGTAATTTTGCTTAATGCAATTTTGTTGCAAATATACAATTTTAATTCAATTGCAACATTGTTGCGTTTAATTTTTAAATTCATTACAAAATGAAAACTACACGTAATACCACAGCAAAATCAGCTGTATTAGAGGTTTTTGAGAAATCAAAAACGGCATTATCGCATGCTGAAATTCAAAAACAATTGAATGATGTGTGTGATCGAGTTACTATTTACAGGATTTTAGACCGCTTGGTAAACGATGATATTGTTCATAAAATTTCGAATCTCGACGGAACTGTAAAATATGCAAAATGCAATCATTCTCACCAGCGTGTACACATTCATAATCATGCTCATTTTAGCTGTGAGAATTGTCATGAAATAACTTGTTTGGAGAATGTGAAGCCGAGTTATATAATGCCGCATAATTATAAAGTCAATGAGATAAACTTCACCTTGTCAGGTTTATGTCCAAAATGTTTAAATTCTAACATTTAAGATTTAGACTAGTCTAAAAATATTGTTTCGCGAATACAATTTTTCTATATATTTGTGAAAACAATACTTTTACAATGACTAAATCTTTAGAAGAAGTAAACGAATCGGTTGCTACACAACATAAAAAAACTGGTTTCAGGAAAATATTAGCTTTTTTGGGCCCAGCCTATTTAGTGAGCGTTGGGTATATGGATCCGGGAAACTGGGCTACAGACATTGCCGGCGGAAGCCAGTTTGGTTATACTTTGGTATGGGTTTTATTAATGAGTAACTTAATGGCTTTGCTTTTGCAAAGTTTAAGTGCGCGTCTGGGCATTGTAACGCAACGCGATTTGGCTCAGGCTTCGAGAGAAACTTATTCCAAATACATCAACTACATTTTATATTTTCTGGCCGAAATTGCTATTGCTGCCTGCGATTTGGCAGAGGTTCTCGGAATGGCAATCGGAATTAATCTTCTTTTTGGAATTCCGTTGCTGGAAGCAGTTTTAATTACCGTTCTAGACACCTTTTTACTACTTTTCCTGATCAATAAAGGAATTCGCAAGATGGAAGCTTTCATTATAGCTTTGGTAGCGATAATTGGATTTTCTTTTATTTTCGAAATGATTTTTGCAGAACCAGAAATGGGTAAAGTATTGCAGGGTCTTATTCCTTCAATTCCAAATTCGGCTGCTTTATATATTGCCATCGGGATAATTGGAGCGACTGTAATGCCGCACAATCTGTATCTACACTCTTCTTTGGTGCAAACCAGAAAATTTGATCGCACTCCAGCGGGAATCAAACAGGCTTTGAAATACAATTTAATAGATTCTACGATCGCTTTAAACCTTGCCTTTTTTGTAAATGCCGCAATCTTGATTCTAGCTGCCGCAACTTTTCATAGAAACGGAATGTTTGAAGTTGCCGAAATTCAAGATGCGCATCAATTTCTTGAACCTTTGCTCGGAACCAAATGGGCGCCAATTTTATTTGCAGTTGCACTTATTGCTGCAGGACAAAGTTCTACAGTAACAGGAACTCTTGCCGGGCAAATTGTAATGGAAGGTTATCTGCATTTCAGAATTCAACCGTGGGTTCGTCGTATTATTACCCGTTTAATTGCTATTATTCCTGCTGTAATCGTGATTCTAATTTATGGCGAAAGTGTGACGGGAAAACTTTTGATTTTAAGTCAGGTTATTCTAAGTCTGCAATTGGGATTTGCAATTATTCCGTTAATCCATTTTGTGAGTGACAAATCGAAAATGAATGGTTTTCATATATCCAAACTTACTCAAGTGGTTTCTTGGATTATTGCGACTATAATTGTCTCTTTAAACGCAAAATTGGTTTATGACGAAATCACGTCGTGGCTTGCAAGTTCAAATCATCCAATAATTCTTTGGCTTACTGTAGTTCCGTTAGCCTTCGCTTTTTCAGCTTTAATATTATATATCATTTTCAAACCTTTTATTGCCAAAGCAAAAAACAAAACAGTAAATCATTCTCCTCATAATCTCAAACTGCATTTTTCTCCAAGAGAAAGTCAAAATATTAAACACATAGCTGTTTCTGTAGATTTTTCTCATGCAGATGAAGCCGCATTAAACAAAGCCTTCGAATTGGGCGGCATTGACACCGAATATACCCTCATTCACATTGTAGAAACAGTTGGCGCATTAATGTACGGCGTTCACGTTCACGATCATGAGACAACAATTGATGAGAAATTATTACTAGAATATCAGGAAATGCTTTCGCAGAAGGGTTTCAAGATCAAAACTGAACTTGGTTTTGGAAAACCAAACAAAGTAATTCCGAAAATTATAAACGAAGGAAATTTCGACATTCTCGTTATGGGAACCCACGGCCACACCGGATTAAAAGATATTCTTTTTGGCACAACGGTAGATAAATTGAGACATAAAATTTCAATACCTTTGTTGATTGTTAAATGAAGTGGCTAAGATGCTAAGGTTCTAAGGTTTTTTACTAAAGCCTCAAAAGAAAACTTAGAATCTCAGCATCTTAGGACCTTTGAACCTTAAAAAGAATGACCTTTTCAGAAGAAAATTACCTTAAATCTATCTATCACCTTACGGCTGCTTTGGAAACTGAAGTGAGCACAAATGCCATTGCGGAAATAATGGAAACCAAAGCTTCGTCGGTTACGGACATGCTTAAAAAACTGGCTGATAAAGATTTAGTCAATTATAAAAAATACCAAGGTGTTTCTTTGACAGAAAACGGGAAACTGGCCGCTAAAATGATTGTGAGAAAACATCGTTTATGGGAAGTGTTTTTAGTTGAAAAACTAAACTTCAGCTGGGATGAGGTTCACGACATTGCGGAACAGTTAGAACACATCAAATCTGAGCAGTTAATTAACCGTTTAGATGACTTTTTGGGAAATCCTACAGAAGATCCACATGGAGATCCAATTCCGGATGCAAACGGCCGAATTATTAAAATTGAGAAACATTTACTTTCTGAATTATCAGAAAATCAAATCGGTGTTTGTGTGGGGGTAAAAGATACTTCTTCTGAGTTCCTGAAATATCTGGACAAACAAGAAATTGCTTTGGGTTCTAAAATTGAATTTCTGTCTAAAGAATCTTTCGATTTATCAGTAAAAATTAATGTTGACGGCAAAGAATTATCTATTTCAAATAAAATTGCATCTAATTTGTTTGTAAAGCTGATTTAATTATTTCCCTTTTTGGGTCAAGATAAAACCAAAGCTATTCAACTTTCAAATATTCTAAATTCGCAAATCTCATTTCCAGATTCCGAACCAGATTGTCAGATCTATCCAGATTTAAAAGATTGATAGTGATGTGTTTTTTATTATTAGAATTTGTAACAACATAAAGCACAGAACGCTTTATAAGAAAACCTTTTACCTCACTAAATGTTAACTGACGGGTAGAAAATATGTCTTTTGAAATAATGGAATCGTTTGTAAATATTATTCTTCTCTTAAAAACGCTGACTAATAAAAGTATCCCAACCATGATACTGCAAAGAATTAGCAACGGTATTAAATAATATAAGTAAGCCGAAGTACAGCAAGAATTGTAAAATCTTAGAATTGGAGAATGTGACGGTAAAGTAATAAATGGAATCAGTAGAAAACTAATGAAAATTAAGATCTGAAATACTGAAAAGAGAACAACAAAAACTCTCAATCTGCCCGAAATTCTATAAACATTCATCTGAATTAATTTAATAAAAATTTCGACAAAAGTAAATCTTTTTCTTACAAAAAACCTTTTCTTTAAAAATTAACATAGCTAGGTTTTTATTTAATATGTCTTATCAGATTCTGACACCCACTTACCGGCAAGATCGACATTTTGCCTCAATAACAAATTCAATTGACCAACATGATGCTGAACATGTCGCATGTTGTATATAATCATTTCGACACGACTATAATTTTTCTTTTTGTTAATGAATCTTTCTTTTGAGGTTTTTTCATTTAATCCATCTATTAAAAAGAAAACTTTTTTACGCGAATATTCCAGATATCCAAGCAGTTCTTCTTTTGAATAAACTCTTTCAGGCAAAATACCTTTGGGATCAAATTCGGATAATGAAAAGGGCTCTGGCGGAAAAAATTTGTCCGGCTCGGCAGAAGAATAATAATCGAGCCAGAATATGGTATGATATGCATTATACCAAAAGTCTTTTTTGTCCCAAAAACTTTCAGGACAAACCATGATTGAACTTTCGAGCATGTCTATTACAGCTCCAAATTGTCTCCATAATATTGCCTTAAGTTCTTCCATATTTAAACTTTAAACTATTCCTTTCTCAATCATTTCTAACATGACCGGAGAAGCATTTTTAAACGTTGGAGGTTGTTCGATTATACTTCCGGCATTCTTTTTATTTACTTTGAAAGTAACATCGTTGTCTGTTGTAAACAAAAGTGCTGTCAAAAATGGATTTTTGATATAAGTTCCCAACATTAGTAAAGCTTCATCTAAAGTATGGATGCTTTCAATTTCTTCGGTTTTATAACGTGAAGTCAATGAAATGGAGAATGTATTGTCTTCATTTAAAACTAAACGGAAATAAATATTCTTAAGTTCGGTATCGCCCATTGTTTTGGCCAAAGTCAATTTTGCGAAAGTTCCGGCTTGGATGCTTTCTTTAACTCGTTCACAAAAAAGGGCAAATATTGGTTCGTAGGACATGATGTTTGTATTATAATTTAACCGCAAAGTTCGCTAAGATTTACGCAAAGAGCACAAAGAAAAAATTTAAACAAAGCTTTGCGAACCTTTGCGTAAATCTTAGCGAACTTTGCGGTAAAAAACTATTTTCCTGTAAATTCAGCTTTACGTTTTTCTAAGAAAGCTGTTGTTCCTTCTTTAAAATCCTGAGTTCCGAAACATTTTCCGAAAGATTTTATTTCAGTATCAAATCCGTTTTTACCGTCTTCAAAGTTGGCATTGATGGCTTTTATCGCTTTACTAATTGCAAACGGAGCATTTTTAATGATTTTATGAGCAATTACATTTGTAAATGATAGTAGTTCTGCCTGAGGCACAACATGATTTACTAAACCGTATTGTTTGGCTTCTTCCGCAGAAATCATAGCAGCAGTCATGATCATTTCCATTGCACGTCCTTTACCCACTAATTGAGGTAAACGCTGTGTTCCTCCATAACCTGGAATTAATCCTAAAGTTACTTCTGGTAATCCCATTTTTGCATTGTCTGAAGCCACTCTAAAATGACAAGCCATTGCCAGTTCTAATCCACCGCCTAAAGCAAAACCGTTAACGGCTGCAATAACTGGTTTTTTCAAATTCTCAATAAAATCAAATAAAGATTCCTGACCTTCAGCTGCCAATTGTGCACCTTCGACAATGGTATAATTAGCAAATTCAGAAATATCGGCTCCGGCTACAAAGGCTTTTTCACCGCTTCCTGTCAAGACAATTACACGAACATCGTCATTTTTACTTAATAATTTAACTGCCTTGCTCAAATCACTAATGGTCGCTTTGTTTAAAGCATTCAGTTTTGTTGGTCTGTTAATTGTGATCGTTGCTATTTTTTCTTCGATAGAAATTAAGATATTTTCGTAGTCCATGACGGTAAATTTAAGAGTTAGTAATGGGCAAAGAAACCCTAAATGTGGTTCCTTTTCCGTAAGTTGACTCAAAGGTAATTGTTCCTTTGTAATTTTCGATAATGTTTTTGATAATTCCGAGTCCAAGTCCCATACCACTGGTTTTGGTCGTAAATTTTGGCTCGAAGATTCGGCCGATATCTTGTTTCTGGATTCCGATTCCGTTGTCTTTTACAGCAATCTCAACATTATTATTTCGCCTTTTTACTGTAACGACAATCGATTTTTGAAACTGACTTTCGGGAATGGCCTGCGTTGCGTTTTTAACCAAATTGGTAATCACACGGATCAACTGCGTACGGTCCATTTTTGAAATGATCTCTTCTTCGTCTTTTTCAAAAACAATATAATCTTCATTAAAAATATCGAGAGCTAATTCGACAACCTCAACAACATTCAACGTTTCGTTTTGCTGCGCCGGCATCGAAGCAAAGTTCGAAAATGCCGAAGCCACCGCCGTCATCGTATCAATCTGCTGAATCAAGGTTTCGGAGTAATCGTTCATCTTTTGCTTTACATCAGGATCATTCGGATCAAATTTTCTTTGAAAACTCTGAACCGTTAAACGCATCGGCGTAAGCGGATTCTTGATTTCGTGCGCGACTTGTTTCGCCATTTCGCGCCAAGCTTCTTCACGTTCACTTTGGGCAAGTTTGATGGCACTCGTTTCGAGTTTATCAACCATTCCATTATACGCTTTAATCAAGAAGTTGACCTCTTTACTATTCGCCTCTAAAACAATTTTCTCGTTTTTTTGATCTAAATTGGTTTCTTCCAATCTATCGGAAATAGTTTTTAGTGATTTTGTGATGTATGTCGAAAGGAAATATGCCAATGCAAAAGCCACAATCAGCATAAAAGAATAAACTTGACTCAGACGAATTAAGAAAGTATTCAATTCGTTATCATAATAACCATCGTCTTCTAAATAAGGAAGATTCAGGATTCCGAGTGGTTTAAATTTTTCGTCTTTTATTAAACTGTAGGATGATCTGTTTTTAACTCCATCAATGGTTTTAATGTCTACAAAACGTTTTTCGATTGAGGAACGAACTAATTTCAGAATATATTCGGGAATTGGCGGTGCGATTTTATCAACAGCAAAAGATTCTTTTGAAGATTTTAAAAGTTTCCCGTCAAGACTGTAAATGTTGATTTCGATTTTGTGAATCTGCGCTAATTCGTGGATTTTATCTTTGAAAATTAAATCGAGATTTTGGGTTTTAAGCGGATAAGTTGTAGTAGACAGAACATAATTGATATGTTCTTTTACAGCATTTTCTTTTCGTTCTAAACGTTCCTGATGATATTCTTTAGCTTCAGTTTTAAACTGAATAATCGAAATCGAAGCCAATAAAAAAGATGCTACAACAATCAATACAATCATCGACAGGAAAATCCTGGTACGAAGGGAAAGCATTGACATTTTGAAGTTCTGCATGTTTTTTAATTATAAATTGTGAATTGTAAATTATGAATTATTCGGTCTGCATTATAATTTACCATTAACAATTCACAATTTACCATTATTTCTTTTCTCTAATTCTTTTATAAAAACGGAATCCCAGCATTATTAAAACCGAGAATAAAATAATTCCGATTACGCCGAAAATCCAGTTGATGGCACTTTTTAAAACTACTAAAAAAACGACGGCAAATAAAATAATCGTTGCGCCTTCATTCCACAAACGCATGAAGTTGTTGGTATATTTTACCTCATCGTTTTGTAATTGTTTAAAAATTTGATGGCATTTTCCATGATATAAATACAAAAGGAAAACGAAGCATAATTTTACGTGCATCCACGGCATTTTCATCCATACATGACCTGCATCTGTAAAAAACAGCATCCAAAAAGCAAAAATACTTGCCAAAACCGCCGACGGCCATGTAATAATGTACCACAAACGGTAGGCCATAATTTTGTATTGCGCCTGTAAAATTTCTTTTTCTGGAGATGGCTTTTCATTTGCTTCAATTTGATAAACAAACAAACGAACGATATAAAACAAACCTGCAAACCAAGTGATTACAAATATAAGATGCAGTGATTTTAAATAGTTATAATATTCCATTTATTCCTTAAATGTAGATTTTTTAAAAAGATCAATCATTTCTTTACCGTAATCTTCATTTTCATATACTATTGAAGCGATAAAGATTTTGTCATTAAAAGTCCTTGAAAAAATAACTGCTGTCGCAAGAGTTTTTCCTTTTTCAGTTATTGAAATCTTAGCTTTTCTAAATTCTAAACCCGAAATGTTCTCAGAAGTTACTTTGTAATCTCCCATTTGACCTTGCGGATAAACTTGACCAATATTTTTCAAAAAAAGAAAATCTTTTAATCTCATCTTTAGATCAGTTGAGCGAACATCTCCTGAATAATTTTCGTAATTTGCTGCAAAATAATTGGCCTTATCTCTTTTAAAAGCAACTACAGAATATTCTTTATTGATTAAAGTTGTATCTCCTTTAATTTCTCCATTTTCTTTTTGATTTACTTTTTCATAATCGTCTGGAATAGTAATCTGCCAGTTGAATGTTTTGTCAGAAAAAGTATTGTTTTCAAAAGTGTCTCTTTTTTTGCATCCAACAAGAATTGATAGAGAGAAAAATAAAATCGAAAAATATTTAAATTTATTCATATGTCTTTAATTCTTATTTAGCCCAATCATTAATCCAATTAGAAACTGTCTGGCACCATTCATCATCATCATTCAAACATGGAATTGCCAAGAATTCTTCTCCACCTTTGGCTTCAAAATCTTCTTTGGCACGCATAGCGATTTCTTCAAGAGTTTCTAAACAGTCTGAAACGAAAGCTGGTGTGACAACCGCCAATTTCTTGATTCCTTTGGCAGGCATATTATCGATTTCAACATCCGTGTAAGGCTCTAACCATTTGTCACCTGCTAAACGCGATTGAAAAGTCAGACTGTATTTATCTTCTGGAAGTCCCAACAATTTTACAACTTGTTTTGTTGTTTCATAACATTGGTGACGGTAGCAAAAATCATGCGCAGCGGAAGGTGTGTTACAACAAGAACCGTCGATTTTACAATGCGATTTGGTTACATCAGTTTTGCGAATATGGCGTTCTGGAATTCCATGGTAAGAAAACAATAAATGATCGTAATCAAAACCAACTAAATGTTTCTGAATTGAATCTGCCAAATTCTTGATGTAATCTGGTTTGTTGTAAAATGCTGGAACATCCGTAAATTTCATGTTTGGAAATTTCTTTTTACGGATTTCTTCTGCTTTTACTAAAATAGTCAAAGTCGAAGCCATTGCATATTGCGGATATAAAGGAAAAAGCATTACTTCATCTACACCTTTATCATGCAATTCCTGAAGTCCTTTTTCGATTGTCATGCTTCCGTAACGCATTGCTAATGCAACCGGAACATTTACCAAAGGCTGTACTTTTTTCTGCATTCTTTCAGAAAGAACTACTAATGGAGAACCTTCCTCCCACCAAATTTTCGCGTAAGCGTGCGCTGATTCCTCAGGTCTTTTTCTCAAAATAATTCCGCGAACCAATAATGCTCGTAATAAATACGGAACATCAATCACGTATTTATCCATTAAAAATTCGTCTAAATATGGTTTTACATCTTTTGGTGTTGGACTTTCTGGAGATCCTAAGTTTACTAATAATACGCCTTTCATTATTGTTTTTTTGCTTTAGGCTTTAAGCTTTAGGCTTTAAGCATTTTATTTGTTTTTAAAATTTCGTCAAAAGTAGAACTTGCTGCTTTTTAGAAATATGATAATTATTACTTTTTAATTATGTTCTTATTTATAAAATTGATTCTCTTAAATCAATCGTTCCTATGGAACGCAAAAAACATTTAATTTTTTTTTCTACCAATGAGATGTTCCTATCGGAACATTTTCACCAAAGATTCATCTTTTTTATGTTCCGTTGGAACATTTCGTTGGTAACTTTAAATATCTACACAGAATAACGTTCCGTAGGAACGTTTGATTTTATAATATTAGATCTCTGGTTCTTACGTCATGCTTAAACATTCGCATTAATAGACATCAAATATTTTTTTGGAGTTGTGGCAAACTTTTTCTTGAATGCTGCGATAAAGTGACTTCCGGTGCTGTAGCCAATTTTCAACCCCACTTCGTTTACATTATAAGAACCGCTGTCTAAAAGTTTTCGAGCGAAGTCCATTTTGTAATCGAAAAGGAAACCATAAACCGTATCACCGTAAATTTGTTTGAAACCCATTTTGAGTTTCTTCAAATTCAGACCAATTTCATCTGCCAATTCTTGCAATCCTGGCGGTTCGGCCATATTCGCAATGATGATTTCTTTGGCTCTTCGAATTTTCAGAACGTTATCTTCATCAATTAAAAACGGACATTGTTCTGCGTTTGGATCTTCGGTTCTGTTAAAATACAAACTCAACAATTCGTATCCTTTTCCTTTATAATAAAGGTTTTTTATGGATGGATGAAGATTGTAATGAAACAACTGACTCAAAACAATTGCCATCGACGGACTAATATTTCCTTCGTTATAATACTTTTTATCCTTATTATCAGGACTTAAAAAAGTAATATAATCGGCTTCTGCAGAAAACAACGCGTGAAATTTTTTGATGGAAACAATTACAGAAATCACCCAAGAGTTTGGTGCCAATTCTAAATTAAGCGGTAATTCTTTCTGCGGATTATACAAAAGCAGCGATTTTTCTTCTTTCAATTCTAAAGCATAATTGCCTTGGTTGAACAAAAATTTGGCGTTGCCTTTTATCCCGAAGTGAAACTGTATCAGGCCGGTACCTATTTCGTGCTGTGCATAAAAAGGCTCAGAACCATCGTTTTGAAAACGAATCAGCGTAAAGTCGTCTTCAATTTTTATAACTTCTTGAGAACTCATAGCGATATTTTTTTTGGACTAAAATCAAACCTTCGTCAAAATGTTATTTAGAATGACTCTAAACAAATCGTTTCAAACGACTTGATTTTGCTACAAAAGTACTGCTTTTTGCATAAAAACAGATGTTTAGAATCAAAAAAACATGCAGCGATACAAAAAGTACTTTCAGCGTTACTTTTATCAATAGTATAGTAATAATTTTGTTGCACTTTTATGAAAGTGAATTTATGGAAAACAATAACGTACCGAAACACCTTTATTTTTACTCAGTTGGTCTGAGTTATAAAAAAGCTGATGCTGAGGTCAGAGGTCAATTTAGTTTGGACGCAGTGGCGAAAACGCGTTTGCTGGAACAAGCTAAAACTGAAGGAATAGAGAGTTTAATTGTCACTTCAACCTGCAACAGAACCGAAATTTATGGTTTTGCAGAACATCCATTTCAATTAATCAAATTGATCTGCGACAACAGCAATGGTTCTGTTGACGCTTTTCAAAAAGTTGGTTTCGTTTATAAAAATCAAGAAGCAATCAATCATTTATTTCGCGTAGGAACTGGTTTAGACAGTCAGATCTTAGGTGATTTTGAAATTATATCTCAAATCAAAACTTCTTTTATCCATTCAAAATCAATGGGCTTAGCCAATGCTTTTATGGAAAGATTAGTTAACGCGGTTATTCAGGCAAGTAAAAGAATTAAAACTGAAACCGAAATTAGCTCTGGCGCAACTTCTGTTTCTTTTGCATCTGTTCAATACATTCTTAAAAATGTTGAGGATATCAGCAATAAAAACATTTTGCTTTTCGGAACAGGAAAAATCGGGAGAAATACTTGCGAGAATTTAGTAAAACATACTAAAAACGAACATATTACTTTAATCAACCGAACTAAAGACAAAGCAGAGAAATTAGCTGGAAAACTAAATTTGATTGTTAAAGATTATTCTGAATTACATTTAGAACTTCAAAAGGCAGATGTTGTTGTTGTAGCAACTGGTGCTCAAAACCCAACAGTTGACAAAGCGATTTTAAATCTTAAAAAACCTTTATTGATTCTGGATTTGTCGATTCCGAAAAACGTTAACGAAAACGTAGAGGAATTAGAAGGCGTAACTTTAATTCACATGGATTATTTGTCGCAATTGACAGATGAAACATTGGAAAACAGAAAATTACACATTCCTGCTGCGGAAGCAATCATCGAAGAAATCAAAGAAGAATTTGTTGTTTGGATGAAAGGTCGAAAATTTGCGCCGACCATCAATGCTTTAAAAGACAAATTGAATGCGATCAAAGCTTCTGAATTAGATTTCCAAAGTAAAAAAATTGCTGATTTTAATGAAGCACAAGCTGAAATCATAAGCAACAGAATCATTCAAAAAATCACTACTCATTTCGCAAATCATTTAAAAGACGACGATACCATGGTCGATGAGAGCATCGAATGGATCGAGAAAGTCTTCAAAATAAAAGCATCTTAAATAAAATTTTAAACCATATAAGTTATATAAGTTCATTTAAAAACTGTGTTTTACCCAAACTACTTAAATTTACTTATATAACTTATATGGTTCAAGAAACATAACATGGCTGAAAAAACAATCAGAATTGGAACTCGTGACAGCGAATTAGCACTTTGGCAGGCACATACTGTAGAAAAGAAATTAAACGATTTGGGGTATAAAACCTCAATTGTTGCTGTAAAATCTCAAGGCGATATTATTCTGGATAAACCGCTTTATGAACTTGGTATAACAGGAATTTTTACAAAAACGCTGGACATTGCCATGATTAATGGCGATATTGATATTGCGGTGCATTCTATGAAAGATGTTCCAACTGCTTTACCAAAAGGAATTGTTCAAGCGGCTGTTTTAGAAAGAGCAAATGTTTTAGACATTTTGGTTCACAAAGGAAATGCTGATTTTGGAGATAAACCCAGCACGATTGCAACTGGAAGTTTACGACGCCAGGCACAGTGGTTTAACAAATATCCAAACCATACTGTAGTTGATTTACGCGGAAACGTGAATACCCGTATGCAGAAACTTCAGGATAATGATTGGGACGGAGCTGTTTTTGCCGCTGCAGGTTTGGAGCGCATCAACTTAAAACCTGAAAATTACATAAATTTAGATTGGATGATTCCCGCGCCGGCACAAGGAGCAATGCTTGTTGTAGCAATGGAAAACGACAATTATACCCTTGATGCACTTTCGCAGTTAAATCATATCGAAACTGAAATCTGCACTTATATCGAACGTCAGTTTTTAAGAACACTCGAAGGAGGCTGTACTGCTCCAATTGGAGCTTTGGTAACTTACAACGAAGATGAAGATACTCTGCATTTTCAAGGTGTTTTACTTTCTATTGACGGAAAACAAAAATTAGAAATCAATAAAACAGTCGATATTTCAGAATGGAAAAAATTAGGTTTTCATTCGGCACAGGAGATTTTGAATAATGGAGGAACGGAATTAATGCAAAAGATTAAAGAATCCCTGAAAAAATAATGGCGAAATCAATTCAGATATTATCTACTAAAATATTATCTCCTCTTCAAAAAGAAGAGTTGAAAAAAGGCGGCTTTGATCTAATCGAAGCCGATTTCATTAAAACTGAAAATAAACCTTTCGAATTTAAAAACCTCAACGAAAGTCTTATTTTCACAAGTCAGAATGCTGTTCACAGCGTTTTATCTCATCCCGACTCAGAGCAGTTAAAGAAAAAAAATGTGTATTGCGTTGGCCTTAAAACCAAATCGCTTTTAAGCGATAATGGCTTTAATGTGGTGGCTTACACAGGTTACGCATCTGATTTGGCCGAAATTATCACTTTAATTTACAGAAATGAAAGTTATACTTTTTTCAGCGGTAACCTTAGAAGAGATACTTTGCCAAATGCCTTAAAAGACGCTGGCATACAACTCAACGAAATTCAGGTTTACGACACCTCTTTACAGCCACAAAAAATAAAAGCCCCTGTCGATGCGATATTATTTTTCAGTCCATCTGGCGTTGAGAGTTATTTGAAAGAGAATACAATTAAAAAAGAAGTTTGTTTCTGTATTGGAGAAACCACTGCAGAAGCTTTATCAAAAATAACAAAGAATATCATCGTTGCAGATCAACCAACAGTTGAAGATGTAATCGAAGACGTAATTCACGAATATAAATAAATTAAAGCTATAAGCTTTAGGCAGTAAGCCTTAAGCAAAAATAATTTGACAATACGCTTTAAGCTTTATGCTTTAAGCAAAAAGATAGACAAACACCGCTTAAAGCCTAAAGCTTAAAGCCTAAAGCAAGAAAAAAAATGTTAAAAAACGACCTATTTTTAAAAGCATTAAAAGGAGAAACAGTTCAACGTCCGCCAGTATGGATGATGCGCCAGGCAGGAAGATATTTACCTGAATTTAGAGCTTTACGTGATAAATATGATTTTTTCACAAGATGTGAAACTCCAGAACTTGCGGCCGAAATTACAGTACAGCCAATTCGCAGAATTGCTCCAGACGCAGCGATTTTGTTTTCTGATATTTTAGTTGTTCCTCGTGCAATGGGAATTCACGTAGAATTAAAAGACAATTTAGGACCAATTATTCCAAACCCAATCCGTACAATGGAACAAGTAAATCAAGTTATTGTTCCTGATGTAAATGAAACTTTGGGTTACGTTTTTGATGCTGTTAAATTGACTAAAGAAATGCTGAACGACGAAGTGCCTTTAATTGGTTTCGCTGGTTCGCCTTGGACAATTTTCTGTTATGCTGTTGAAGGAAAAGGCTCTAAAAGCTTTGATACTGCAAAAGGTTTTTGTTTTTCAAATCCAGTTGCAGCGCATACATTATTGCAAAAAATTACAGACACAACAATTTTATACTTAAAAGAAAAAGTAAAATCTGGAGTTAATGCTGTCCAGATTTTTGATTCTTGGGGAGGAATGCTTTCTCCTGTTGATTATCAAGAATTTTCATGGAAATATATCAACCAGATCGTTGATGCTTTAGCCGAAATTACACCGGTTATTGTTTTCGGAAAAGGATGCTGGTTTGCGCTTGGCGAAATGGGTAAAAGTAAGGCTTCTGCACTTGGAGTTGACTGGACTTGTTCGGCTAGAAACGCTCGTTATTTGTCAGGTGGTAACATTACTTTACAAGGAAATTTTGATCCGTCAAGATTACTTTCCCCAATTCCAACCATCAAAAAAATGGTTCACGAAATGATCGACGAGTTTGGAAAAGACAAATATATTGTAAATTTAGGTCACGGAATTTTACCAAATATCCCTGTAGATCACGCAAAAGCGTTTATAGACGCGGTTAAGGAATACGGGCAATAATAGTTGATAGTTTATGGTTGATAGTTGTTGGATAAAACACTATCAACCATAAACTAGCAACCAACAACTCAAAAAATGCTAAACAAAGGCCTAAGAGACGAAGAAAGCATTAGAATAGAGAATACTCTAAAGACTTTGCACGCTTTGGTTTTTGTTCCAAAGTTTTGGAATGCTGAAGATACAAGTCTGATCGATGAACAATTAAAAAGTTTTGGATTAAGTCTAGAAAGAACAATTGAAATTCCTGAAGAAGAGTTGATTATTTTGTTACAGCGATGTCATTTAGACTGGAACCAACAAGAACAATTTGCAGATATTCTGGTGAGTTTATCTCAGGAAAAGCAATTTGATTTCTTAAGAAAATCACTTGCCATTTACCAATACATCCAACAAGAAAGCAAGGTTTTTTCTTTTGGGATAAATTCGAAAATTACTTCTCTAAAAGACAAATAAAAATGAGTTTTACAGATTGGAAAATAGACCGAATTGAAAATATTCTTCCCGAAGAATTTTATAAATTAATTGATAAGAATAGAAATCATATCGGACACACTTTCCCTGTCACACTTGCTAATTCTGACTCACCAAAAAATGCCGAAAACTTTATATCGGTTAGTAGAGACAAAGAAAAAAATAGCGAAGGATATTATTTTTACGCAAGAGAAACTGAAACCAATAACCTTATTGGTTATCTGTGTGTAAAAACTATCGATTACCGCATTTCTAAATGTGAATTGGGTTATTTTATCGACGAAGATTTTCAAGGAAAAGGAATTACCTCAAAAATGGTTTCAGATGCACTTGAATTTTGTTTCAATGAATTAAAAATGAATAAAGTCTTCATCTGCACTTCTGAAGTTAATCTGGCAAGTCAAAAAATCGCATTGAAACATAATTTTAAACAAGAAGGAATTTTAAGAGACGAATTTAGAAACGGCGATGGGCAATTGCAAAACACCGTTTATTTTGGACTTCTTAAATCAGAATACACAAAATCATGAAAGACAAATTTTACGCATACATACAACAATTGCAAGATCAAATCTGTACTGGTTTAGAAGCTATTGACGGAACTGCAAAATTCCGTGAAGATCTTTGGAAACGTCCTGAAGGCGGAGGCGGAAGAACACGCGTTATTGAAAACGGTCCCGAAGGCTCGGGAGTTTTTGAAAAAGGCGGTGTGAACATTTCAGCCGTTCACGGAAAACTTCCTGAAACGATGCAGAAAATGTTTGGCGTTGGAGAAGCCGATTTCTTTGCCTGCGGTTTAAGTTTGGTCATTCACCCGAAAAGCCCTATGGTCCCTACCGTGCACGCTAATTGGCGATATTTTGAAATGTATGACGAGTCTGGAAAAGTAATTCAGCAATGGTTTGGCGGCGGACAAGATTTAACGCCTTATTATTTGTTTGAAGAAGATGGAAAACATTTTCATCAAACTTGTAAAACGGCTTGCGACAAACATAATCCGGAATTTTATCCAAAATATAAAAAACAGTGCGATTCGTACTTCTGGAACGCTCACAGAAATGAAGCCCGCGGACTTGGCGGTTTGTTTTTTGATTATTGCAAAGCAAATGAGCAAATGTCGATGGAAGATTGGTACAATTTCGTAACCGAAGTCGGCAATAGTTTCCTTGAAGCTTATGTTCCGATTGTGGAAAGAAGAAAAAATTTAGAATATACTCCAGAAAATAGGACATGGCAGGAAATTCGACGTGGCCGTTATGTGGAGTTTAATCTAGTGCACGATAAAGGAACTTTATTCGGATTAAAAACCAACGGAAGAATTGAAAGTATTTTGATGAGTTTGCCTCCACATGTACAGTGGGTTTATGATCATCATCCAGCAGCAGGAAGCAAGGAAGAAAAATTGCTTAATGTATTGGAAAATCCTATTGATTGGGTTTAATGTTTTAGATAAATTCATACCCCTAATTTTGTTTCGCTCCGCTGGAGCTCTTGAGCAATATCTTGTAATTTTTGCTATAAATATTTCGTCCCTCTGGGACTGGTTTTTGATAAATTTATATTTGGATATAAAAGATCTAACATAGCGGAAATATTTTAAAAATAATTAATCTGTTTCATGGTAAAGCGACCTTATTGTTTAATAAATTAATTTCGCTCCGCTGGAGCTTTTGAACCATATCTTGTAATCTCTCTATAAATATCTCGTCCCTCTGGGACTGGACTTTTGCTAAATTTATATTTGGATATAAAAGATCTAACATAGCGGAAATATTTTAAAAATAATTAATCTGTATCATGGTAAAGCGACCTTATTGTTAATAAATTTATTTCGCTCCGCTGGAGCTTTTGAACCATATCCCTTCTAATTTATCTATAAATATCTCGTCCCTCTGGGACTGGACTTTTGCTAAACTTATATTTGGATATAAAAGAATCCAATGAAGGGGAAATATTAAACTATAATAGATATTTCGTTCCTTTGGAACTAGGGTTTGATAATTTATATTGGTTGAAAAGCTCTGGAGGAGCGAAATATTTATAGCAACAAATTCATACACCCTCGATAAAGCTCCAGCGGAGCGAAATATTTACAGCAAGGCACGACATATTTATAGGAATAATTCACCTTCTTTCAGACAAAGCTCCAGCGGAGCGACATATTTATAGCAATAATTTATCCTCCTCGAAAAAAGCTCCATCAGATCGAAACATATAGCAACACGACATATTTTATCTTGACAATAAGAAATATTTATCCTACAAAATAAAATTATTAATTAGCTTTACCAATTAATAATTATAATTATGGCAAACACCTATTCTCAACTGTATATTCAAATTGTATTTGCTGTAAAAGGAAGGCAAAATTTAATTTCCTCAAATAAAAAAGATGAAATTTATAAATATATTTCAGGAATTATTGCCAATCAAAAACAAAAACTGATTGCAATTAACGGAATGCCAGATCATATTCATATCTTAGTTGGAATAAAACCAGATGTATCATTATCGGATTTAGTGAGGGTTATAAAAACAAATTCATCCAAATTCATAAATGAACAAAGATGGATAAATGGAAAATTTGAATGGCAGACAGGTTTTGGTGCTTTTTCATATGGACATTCGCAATTGACCAATGTTATTAAATACATTGAAAATCAAGAAGAGCATCACAAAACAAAAACATTCAGAGAAGAATATATTGCGTTTTTAAAATTGTTTAATATTGATTTCAAAAATGAATATCTTTTTGATGATGTCAATTTAAAATAATATATCGCTCCGCTGGAGTTTTTATCTTAACTACTTATTTTTAGCTATAAATATTTTGCTCCGCTTGAGCTCTTTATATATCGAGTAATTGTTATTATAAATATGAAATTAAAACTGATTTACATAGCGTTTTTTGCCAGCATTTTGGGTTGTTTTGCTCAAAACGATTCGTTGCATAATCCGTATTTTAAATCTTATGATGATAAAATTACTGTCAGTATTTATTATTTAGATACTTCAAATAGTTTCCAGATTGCTTCGGATGGCCAGGAACCGAAAATATATGTCAATTTAATTCCGAACAGGAGAGAGCAAATTGGTTTTAATTTAAATTATAAAATTATTGATGTTAGTCTTGGTTTCGCTCCTAAATTTTTGGGTGGCAACAAAGGCGATTCTCATTCCAAGAATTTTAATTTCAACACCCGTTTTTATTATAAAAAATGGATGCAGTCGTTTACTTTCATTAATCAAAAAGGATTTTATATCAGCGACAATAATATAAATGCGCAGCTTCCCAATATGCGTACTACCAAAATCGGCGGATCGACATCTTATATTTTCAATGATAAATTCTCTTTTAAAACGTTGGTCAATCAAAACGAATGGCAGACTAAGAGTTCTGGAAGTTTTATTCCGACTTTCTCCTTTTACTACACCAATTTAGACTTAAACACTCCCGATTCGTCTCCTGGCGATTTCTATGTGTTTACTTTAGCACCTTCTTATTTCTATAATTTTGTCATCAGCGACCGCGTTTTAATTGGTGCTGGAATTGCTTTGGGCGCTGGAATTAATGATGTCGATGGAGATACTTCTGCCCTATATCAAGCAGATTTTAATTTAAAACTGGCTTATAATAATGATCGTTTCTTTGCTTTTGCAAGTCTTAATACAGTAGGTTTTGCTCAAGACGAAAAAGTCGATCCACGGCTAAATGATAATATTGCTACTTTAAGATTTTCTGTAGGCTACCGATTTGATCCTCCAAAAAAAGTAAAAGAAGTTTACGATAAAGTCAATGATAAAATCGGGCTTTGAGAAATCTAAAACCTCAAAAGCAAGAAATACGATAAAAATTGCTTAATTTAACAGGTATTTATTACAAATTAAAATTTCATTATTATGGAAAATGTGAATGAAGACCAATTAAATCGCATGCATTCCGGAAAAGGATTTATCGCGGCATTAGATCAAAGCGGCGGCAGTACACCAAAAGCTTTATCGCAATATGGCGTTCAGGAAAGCAGCTACTCAAATGATGAAGAAATGTACACACTTGTACATGAAATGAGGACGAGGATTATTAAAAGTCCTGCTTTTGAAAGTGACTATATTCTCGGTGCGATTTTATTTGAAAATACTATGGACCGTAAAATCGACGGTCAATGGACTGCTGATTATTTGTGGGAGAAAAAAAATATAGTTCCGTTTTTAAAAGTAGACAAAGGACTTACTGATCTTGCCAGCGGAGTACAATTGATGAAACCAATTCCAAATTTAGATGATTTACTAACAAGAGCTGTAGAAAGAAATATTTTTGGAACCAAAATGCGCTCGGTTATTAAAGAAGCAAATCCTGATGGAATTCGCGATATTGTAGAACAGCAATTTAGAGTAGGTTTACAAATCTTTAATAAAGGGCTTATTCCGATTATTGAACCTGAAATTGATATTTACAGTTCTGATAAAGAAAAATCTGAAGCAATTCTAAAACAAGAAATCCTAAAACAGCTTAATTCTTTAGACAAAGAGGTAAAAGTAATGCTCAAACTTTCTATCCCAACAGTAAATGATTTTTATAAAGAGCTGATATCGAATCCGCATGTGGTGCGTGTTGTGGCTTTGTCTGGCGGATATTCGAGAGAAGAGGCTAATGAAAAACTCGCTCAAAACCACGGATTGATTGCCAGTTTTTCAAGAGCATTATCCGAAGGTCTTTCTGCTGGACAGTCTGATGATGATTTTAATGCCGTACTGGGCAAAACAATCAAAGAAATCTATGACGCTTCGATCACATAAAAAAATCATTTTATGCTATAAAAAAGCCCGAAAATTAGATTTTCGGGCTTTTGAATTTTTATAATAACCAAGATTATTTCGAAGTCATTTCGTCTGCCAAATCTAATGTTTGTAAAATGATGTTTTTATCAGATTTTAGAGCGTTTAATTTGAATATGAATTTCAATTTATTATCGATTAGCTTCTTAGGCGATTCTGTTGTAATGTCTGAAAACTGAGCCGAAATTTTATTGAATCGAACCAAATTTGATTCTTTTGCATTTTTGCCAAATGCATTTACAGTTTGTGCAATATTCAGTTTTCCGAAGATGTAATTTTTGCTCAAGTCTTTCTTTGTTTCTTTTATAAAAGAGCCTTTTCCAGTATTAAAATAATCCATTGTGTTGGCAACAACGACAACATCTTTGTCTTTCAGGATAAAAATATCACCATACTCTTTTGTTCCAACAATCTGATAATGATTCCCGTTTTGAATTAATACTTTTTTGCGTACGCCCAGTTGCAAAAGTTTATCTCCAAATGTTGGATGCGTCGAAGTAAAAATTACAGAAAATAACGGAATTGATTTTTTTACTTTTTCTTCCGTAACCGTTTCTTCATAATTTTCGTCGTAACCGTACTTTTTGCTCATTACCTCAACATCTTTCATTCCGTACAAAAACGCGCTTAAATCACCGTCAAAAAGTTTCGCAGTGGCTTCTTCATCAACAATTGTAGTAATCAAATCTGTAATTATTGTAATATCTTCTTTTCCAAATTTTGGATTCTGGAATATTTCGGAAGTTAAAGACGGAAAACTTTCTAAAGCTGCTTTTGTATTAATATGATACGATGCGAAAGCCAATGGCTTTTCAGACGGGAAATAATTAAAAATATTTTTATTGATTTTTCTATCGCTTATTTTATTAACTACCGCTGCAATCTCTTTAGAATATTCAATAACTTCTTCGATTCTTGCATTGTCATTATCAAAATAGAAATCAACATTAATTCCTTTTATAAAATTTCCGAAATTTTTCTGCATCGGCAGGAATTTATCATAACCGCCAAATATAGCCGTCGGATAACTGTATGCCGAGTATAAACTCGAAATTGCTCCGCCATAATCTACCCAAGACGAAATATCTGCCGACTCGTTTATTTTGGATGAACTTGGTGCCATAAAACCATTTTCAAATAATGCTTTTATAATTTCACTTTGCTTTTCGGCAAGATTTCGATCAAATTCTGCTTGCTGCAAAGTATATTCTTCGTAAGGATTTCCATCGTACAAATATTCTTCCTGAGCAGAATTTTCTATTGCTGCAGGTGCATCAATTGCTATTGGTGCCTCAACAACTTTCACTTCATTTTCTGGAACCGCTGTAACATCACCATAACTTTCGTCAGAATAAATAGAATCGGTTACAATTTGTGGCTGTAAATCATAAACATTTTTAGAAAATCGTTTCGTTAATTCTAATACGACAAGATAGTTATCATTCCAAACCATAGATCTCTTCTTACCTTTTGGCGTAAAAACAGAATAATTTCCGAAATCTTCAATTCCCGCAATCGAATCATTGCTGTTGTCGATCTTAAATTCTTTGATTAAAAATTGTTTAAGGGCCTCTTTACTTTTTATGGGAATAGTAACTTGGTAATACGGAACACTATCCATGAAACTGCCGTGAATTGTTATTTTCTGATCTAAATGTATCAGCGAAGTATATTTACTGAAATCAAAGTCTGGCTTTTTACTGCTGTATTTGCTTACTAATGGATGATTTAGAACTTCTGAAACACTCACTTTTTTAGAAAGCTGGCTTCCGTTGAATTGTACAAAATAATCGTATTTGGATGTATTGATCTGACCAAAAGTCAAATACGTGGCGAATAATAAAAATAGGGTGTAAAAATGCTTCATAATTAAGGCTTTAATTGAATGGTATTATTCATGAGGGTCGATTTTTTAAGAACACTGTACATGCTTTGTTTTAAAAAAACGGTCTTTTTGTTTGCAGAAATTTTACTGTTTGAATTGTTTACAGAAAGAATGTCTTTGTCAAAACTATAAATAGCGATAATACTGGCTTCTTCAAGGTCTTTCTTTTTCTTCGGATCATTTACGACTTTTTCTGGAATTGGATAAGAGGCTATTCTTTCAAAATTTTTGCCGCTTCCGCTAAAGTGAATTTGATCACGCTGATTGTTGATTGTATTAACAACAGCATTTAATGCTTTTAGATTGGCATAATTGAGTTTGATGATGAAAACGTAATTATCAAAATCTGTTTTTGTGGTAACGTTTGAAATTCCTTCAATTTTTGAAGCTTTAGATTTAAAGTCTTCCAGTTTTTGGGCAATTTCTTGTTCGTTTGGGATTTTTACGCCATCGACTTCTTCCAGAAAAATAGCCGATTTGGTTTTAAACCAAGATCGAGAAAAGTCGATCATAAGAGTATATTCGCCACTTTGATCGTCGTGGTGTTTGATTCTTTCTGTTATCTCAAAACAACTTGTTAAGAGCAGACAGCAAAATAAAGCGAGAAATTTCTTCATTTAGCAAATTTAGATGGAAATATTTTAAAAACCTTATTTAAGTTAAATTCTAAATGGAAACCAAAACTTAAATCAAATTTTTAGATAATATTAACTCATTCTCTATTAGCGTAAACTCCTTATTCTGTTCCTTTTTCTTTAACTTTGCAGCACTTTCATAAAAAGTAAAAAATCTACAAAAACAAAAAAAGAACAACATCAATTTTAGAAATAAAGATTAATCAATCTGCTTTCAAAATCAGGTCGCAATCTGAAATCTAAAATCTAAATCTAAATTTATATGTTTCCATTACAAAGAAACCGTCGTTTAAGAACCAATGAATCTATTCGCTCTTTAGTTCGTGAAACCAGTTTAAGTCCACAGGATTTTATGCTTCCTATGTTTGTTGCAGAAGGAAAAGACATTAAATCTGCTATTCCGTCAATGCCAGGAATTTATCGTCATTCGCTGGACAACACGATCAAAGAAGTTAAAGAAGCTTGGGATTTAGGTATTAAGGCGGTAAACATCTATGTAAAAGTAAGCGACAACTTAAAAGACAATAAAGGAACTGAAGCTTGGAACAAAGACGGTTTAATGCAGCAAACTATCCGCGCAATTAAAGATGCTGTTCCAGAAATGATCGTTATGCCAGATGTGGCTCTTGATCCGTATTCTATTTATGGTCATGACGGAATTATCGAAAAAGGCCAATTGATAAACGATGCCACTGTTGACGCATTAACTCGTATGAGCTTAAGCCACGCAGAAGCCGGTGCCGATTTCGTAGCGCCAAGCGACATGATGGATGGACGCGTTTTGGCGATCAGAAAAGCGTTGGAAGAAAACGGACATCATAATGTGGGAATTATGAGTTACAGTGCAAAATATGCTTCGGCATTTTACGGACCTTTCCGCGATGCTTTAGATTCTGCTCCAGTTGACACACAAGATATTCCTAAAGATAAAAAAACATACCAAATGGATTATGCTAACCGAATTGAAGGAATTCGTGAAGCATTATTAGACGTTGAAGAAGGTGCAGATATCGTAATGGTAAAACCTGGAATTGCGTATTTGGATATTGTCCGCGAAGTAAAAAACGCTGTTCATGTTCCTGTAGCGGTTTACCAAGTTTCTGGCGAATACGCAATGGTAAAGGCCGCAGCAGAAAGAGGATGGCTGGATCATGACAAAATTATGATAGAGCAACTATATTGCATTAAGCGTGCGGGCGCTAGTATTATCTCGACTTATTTCGCAAAAGAAGCAGCAGTTTTACTAAATAAATAAGATGAAAAAGGTTTTATTATTAGCTGCCGTTTTAGCGTTTGCCTCTTGTAAAAAAGAAGGTTCTGAGAACAATACCTCAACAACAGAATCGTATTCTGAAGGAGAATCGGCGAAAGCCAAAACTCCAGAAGAACTTGGGAAACAGATTTTTGAAGGAACTGGGAACTGCGTTGCATGCCATCAGCCCGATCAAAAAGTGATTGGACCAAGTATTAAAGAAATTGCCAAAACCTACAAAGATAAAAATGGCGATATTGTGACTTTCTTAAAAGGAAAAGGAGAACCAATTGTCGACCCGAGTCAGTTTGAGGTTATGAAAACAAACTTTGCCATTACACAAGCAATGTCTGATGAAGAATTGAAAGCTATTGAAGCTTACATTTATAGTAATTTGAAATAACAGCACAATGATGTTCCTACGGAACGTAAATAAATGGGTTCGTCAATATTTTTTCTACCGACGAAAAATTCTTACGGAATGATAACTGGGAATAACTCATATCTCAAGTTTAAAAACGAATAAAATAGTAAAGCAAAAGGGCGGTTCCGAAATTCGAAACCGCCCTTTTTATATTATTAAAATCGATTACCAGATTTTAACTCGTTTTTCTGGTTCAACATACATTTTATCACCTTTCTTAATATCGAAAGCTTTGTAGAAAGCATCAACGTTCTGAATTGGCACATAAGCTCTGTACATTCCTGGAGAGTGAGGATCTGTTTTTACTTGGTTTTTGATCGCTTCGTCTCTAGTTTTTGTTCTCCAAACGGTAGCCCAAGAAATAAAGAAACGTTGTTCTGGCGTAAATCCGTCGATTAAACCTGGATTACCATTTTCTTTTAGGTACAATTGTAAACCATCATAAGCAGCATTGATTCCGCCTAAATCTCCAATGTTTTCACCTAAAGTAAAATGACCATCAACATGCACTCCTGGCAATGGCTCAAGCGCGCTGTATTGATTTGCTAAATCTGTTCCTAGAGCTGTAAATTGTTTCAAATCTTCATCTGTCCACCAATCTACTAGATTTCCTTCAGCATTGTAACGTGCACCAGAATCATCAAATCCATGAGAAATTTCGTGTCCAATTACAGCACCGATTCCACCATAATTAACAGCTTCGTCAGCTTGGTAATTGTAAAAAGGAGGTTGTAAGATTGCTGCAGGGAATACAATTTCGTTATAAGACGGATTGTAATATGCATTTACCGTTTGAGGAGACATTCCCCATTCTGTTTTATCAACTGGTTTGCTTAATTTATCGATGCTTTTTTTGAAAGCCCATTTTGATAAATTTTTTGAATTATCAAAATAAGTTCCGCCTTCTGCAGTGCTTTTAATTGTTAAAGCAGAATAATCTTTCCATTTATCAGGATATCCAATTTTAATGGTGATTTTATTTAATTTCTCAACAGCTTTTACCTTTGTTTCTGGAGACATCCAAGTCAAAGAATTGATTCTGTTTTTGTAAGCCAAAATCACATTCTGAATCATTTTTTGAGCTTTCTCTTTTGCCTCAGCAGGAAATAATTTTTCTACATAAAGTTTTCCAAGAGCTTCTCCAACACTACGATTTACTACAGCAAGTGCTCTTTCTTCAGCTGGAAGTTGTTTTATTGCACCTCTTAATGTTTTGCTGTAAAAATCAAAATTAGCATTATCTATATCTGATGAAAGCTGGCTGGCAGCGCTGTTTAATAAATCCCATTTCAAATATTCTTTCCACTGCCCTACTTTGTTTTCTTTAAAAACAGTTTGCAAAGCAGTCATGTATTTAGGCTCACTTACAATTACAGTATCCAATTTAGTAATTCCTAAACCAGTAAAGTATTCATTCCATTTAATTGCCGGCGTCAATTTTTGAATATCAGCAATTGTCATCGGATTGTATTGCAAACGGCTGTCGCGTCTTTCAACTCTGTTTAATCTTGGCTGAGATAATTCTGTTTCTAAAGCTAAGATTTCAGCAGCGCTTTGTTTTGCTTTTTCTGGAGATTCTCCAATAAACTGAAGCATTCTAGCCACGTGTAATTCATATTTAGCACGTTTTTCTTTAGAATCTTTATCATCAGAAGTATAGTAATCTTTGTCTGGAAGACCCAATTGGCTTGGAGAAAGATTTACAGAATTTTTAGAACTGTTTTTATCATCAGCTCCAATGTAAATTCCGAAAAATCCAGAACCGCCTTCTTTTTCCATTTCCACTAAATACTTCTGAACATCAGCAACATTTTTAATAGCGTCAATTTTTTTCAAATACGGTTTAAGTGGTTCAATACCTCTTTTATTTCTTCCAACAGAATCTAAAACGGTATTGAATAAGTTAACAGCTTTTCCCTGATCAGTGTTTGACTTGTATTTTGGGTTTTTAGAAGCATCTTTTAAAACTGTCATTACATCTTTGTCAGTTCTTTTAATCAGCTCATTAAAACTTCCCCATGTTGTACGATCACTTGGAATTTCTGTTTTTTGAAGCCAAGTTCCGTTTACATATTTAAAAAAATCCTGACTTGGGCTAACTTTAGTATCCATATAAGATAAATTGATACCTGGTTCCTTTGAGGCTGCGTCTTGGGCTTGAACTGCTGTTAAAGAAAACATTGCAGATATGACACCAAACACAGGTTTAGCAAATTGTTTTTTCATAAAAGTTTATGGTTTAAGGGAAAATACAAACATATTGTTATTATTTCTAAAATTGTGTTAAAATTCTAACTGGAAAATCATAAAGACACATAAATTTCACAAACATGAATTTTTAACTAATCAATTAGTTGCATATTGATCGTAAAAGTTACAAAAGGCTGTTAAAAAAATATTCGAGTAAAGTTTTTAAAATCTGCTTTTTGTATTTTTGCGCCAAATTATTTTTATGAAATCGCTTTTATACAAATACCGCAAATTCTTTATTGTTTTAATAGTGTTTTCGGTTGTTACGATATCTTTGTTTTACTCTGCCTTAAAACCTAAAAAGACACTGCCAATTTATAATCCAGCCGATGTAAATCCTGAATTGGTAGACAGTACCATTCAATATAAAAGCAAATACCACACAATTGCCGATTTTTCATTTGTAAACCAAAACGGCGATACCATTACACAGAAAAATTACGAAGGAAAAATTTATGTTGCAGACTTCTTCTTTACAACCTGCGGATCTATCTGTCCAAAAATGTCAACCAATCTTGTTGATGTTCAAAAAACAGTTTTAAACAATCCGAAAGTAATGCTGCTTTCGCATACTGTTTTTCCAGAAGTTGACAGTGTTTCTGTTTTAAAAGCCTACGCTATAAAATATGGCGTTGTCGACAGCAAATGGAATTTGGTTACGGGAGATAAAAAAGAAATCTACAAAATGGCCAGAAAATCGTACTTGGCAGTTAAACTCGGAAGACCAGACCAGTTGTACGATATGGTTCATACAGAGAATTTTGTTTTGGTAGATCAAAAACGCCGCGTTAGAGGTTTTTATGACGGAACAAACAAAGAAGACATAAAACGTCTTTTAGAAGACATCGATTTCCTTTCTCAAGAGTAAAAAGCCTTATTTTTAGAAACATTTAGCATTTGATAAGGTGTTAAATGCCTTGGAATAAAGAATAATTGCCTACTTTTGCAATCTAAATTCAATCTAAATAAGCTTGCAAAATACAATACACACTCTGAAAAAAGGCGAAAAAGCCATTATCAAAGATTTTGATATCGATCTTATTCCACTGAAATTATTAGAAATGGGTTGTCTTCCTGGCAGCTTAGTTGAATTACTGCAGATTGCTCCTTTTGGAGATCCTCTATATTTGGATATTAACGGTTCGCATGTAGCGATTCGTATCGAAACGGCTCGCGAAATTGAAGTTGAACTTATCAAAACCAATTTGTAATGAGTGTTCAAAATATCAATGTTGCCCTTATCGGAAATCCGAATACTGGAAAAACCTCTGTTTTTAATCAGTTAACTGGTCTTAACCAGCAAGTTGGGAATTATCCTGGAATTACTGTTGAGAAAAAAATAGGTTTTTGCAAACTACCTCATAATATAAAAGCTAATATTCTTGATTTACCAGGAACGTACAGCTTGAATGCAAGTTCGATGGATGAAAGTGTGGTTATTGAACTTTTGCTAAATAAAAATGACAAATTATTTCCAGATGTTGCCGTTGTAGTAACAGATGTTGAAAACCTGAAACGAAATTTACTGATTTATACACAAATCAAAGACCTTGAAATTCCGACGATATTGGTGATTAACATGTCTGATCGTATGGAAAGAAAGGGAATTAGTTTGGATATTCCGTATTTAGAGGAAAAACTAAAAACTAAAATTGCCCTAGTAAGTTCTCGCAAAGGTTTAGGAATTGATGAATTAAAAGAATTGATTGTTTCGTATAAAACTCTTCCAAACGAACCTTGTTTAAATGCATCAGTAATTGATCCTGAATACTTTCAAAAATTACAACATGCTTTTCCCAATCAATTAATGTACAAATTGTGGCTGGTAATTACGCAGGATGTTAACTTTTCTAATTTAGATCGAAACGAAGTTCGAAGCACTTTAACAAAATCACATTCAGAACTAAAGCGCCTGCAGCAGAAAGAAACCATCAAAAGATACCAATTTATAAATGATGTTTTAAAAGAAGGTTTAAAAGTTGATGCTTCGATGGCTAAAGATATTCGCGCCAAATTGGACCGCGTTTTAACGCACAAAGTTTGGGGTTACGTAATTTTCTTTGCTATTTTATTTTTGATTTTTCAATCGATTTTCAGCTGGTCAACTATTCCAATGGATTTCATTGACAGCACTTTTGCTTCTTTAAGCAGCTGGGTTGCAGCAGAACTTCCAAGCGGTATTTTAACCGATTTATTGTCTCAGGGAATTATTCCGGGAATTGGGGGTGTTATTATTTTCATTCCGCAGATTGCCTTTTTATTCCTCTTTATTTCGATTCTGGAAGAAAGTGGTTATATGAGCCGAGTTGTTTTTCTAATGGATAAAATAATGCGCAGGTTCGGACTTTCAGGAAAAAGCGTCGTGCCTTTAATTTCAGGAACAGCTTGTGCGATTCCGGCAATTATGGCTACTCGAAATATAGAGAATTGGAAAGAACGCCTTATTACGATCTTAGTAACGCCATTCACGACTTGCTCTGCAAGATTACCTGTTTATGCTATTATTATTTCTTTGGTTATTCCGAGTAAACGCGTTTTCGGGATTTTAAATCTTCAAGGATTAACCTTAATGTCACTTTACGTTTTAGGTTTTGTTGCGGCGATTCTATCGGCTTATATTTTGAATAAAGTTTTAAAACTAAACTCTAAAACGTATTTTGTTGTCGAAATGCCGAGTTACAAAATGCCGCTTTTAAAAAATGTCGGAATTAATGTTGTAGAGAAAACAAAAGCATTTATTGTTGGCGCAGGTAAAATCATCTTGGCGATATCGGTTATTTTATGGTTTTTAGCTTCATACGGACCTGGAAAAGATTTTAACGAAGCTGAGTCTATCGTAAAAGAAAGATTTGCCACTAAAACTTTAGATGAAACTCAGTTTGAAAACGAGGTTGCTTCTCAAAAACTAGAAAACTCTTATATCGGATTAATGGGAAGAGCGATCGAACCAGCAATTGCGCCTTTGGGTTACGATTGGAAAATCGGAATTGCATTAATCAGCTCTTTTGCAGCCCGTGAAGTTTTCGTAGGAACTCTTGCGACTATTTACAGTGTTGGAGATACAGATAACGAATCGACCATAAAAAGCAAAATGCAAGCAGAAATACGTCCAGATACGGGGAAAAAAGTATTTGATTTCGCCACTGGAATATCTTTATTGTTGTTTTATGCTTTTGCTATGCAGTGTGCCAGTACTTTGGCTATTACTAAAAAGGAAACCAATTCTTGGAAATGGCCGGCAATGCAGCTGGTCTTAATGAGCGGACTGGCTTATTTTACCGCATTAATTGCGTATCAACTTTTAAAATAAAAAATTATGATTCAGCAAATTATAGCTTTCGCCATATTAGGATTTGCAGTAGCTTTTCTGATCAAAAAATTCTTTTTTAAATCTAAAAAGAAAAAAGACTGCGGCGATGGAAATTGTGGGTGTTCTTAGTTTAGGGACAAAGAGACAAAGGTTCAGAGGGACAAAGTTTTTTTTTGATTAGAACTTTAAAATATAACTTAATGAAAAGCTTCACAGAGATTTATCAATCTTGTGAAGCTTTTTCATTCAAAAAATGTCTTATTATGATATTTTAAAATCCATAAATAGCTTATTTGTATATTTTCTGAGATTATTTTTGAAATTCAAAATTCATTAAAATGTCACCAGAAGATAAGAAAGAAATAATCAGAGATAACAGAGTTACTCGCTTATTATGGTTCACACTAGGCTTCTTTGCCGCATTACTTATAACTTGGCATTTAAAGTAGAAGTATTCTGGATATTTCTATCGAATATAAAATTGAAAACTGAGACTGAAAACTGAGTACTTACTTCACCCCTTCCCACTCAGCATAAAACTGCGCAAGAAATGTTTCCATAAACTGATGTCTTTCGGCAGCGATTTGTTTTCCTTTTTCGGTATTCATTTTATCTTTTAAAAGTAAAAGCTTTTCGTAGAAATGATTTATTGTTGGAGCATTGTTTTTCTTGTACTCTTCTTTTGTCATATTGGTTACTGGAGCAATTTCAGGATTGTACAAAGCTCTGTTTTTAAATCCGCCATAATTGAATGCCCTTGCAACACCAATTGCACCAATTGCATCTAAACGATCTGCATCCTGAACGATATCCAATTCGACAGAAGAGAATTTATTTTCGAAATTTCCGCCTTTATAAGAGATATTTTCGATGATATTGACAACATGCGTAATTATATCTTCTGAAACATTTTCTGTCTCTAAAAATGCTCTCGCTGTTTTTGGACCGATAGTTTCATCCCCATTATGAAATTTACTGTCAGCAATATCATGAAGCAAAGCTCCCAGCTGGACAACTGTTAGGTCACAAACGGTATCTTTTGCTATTAAAAGTGCGTTTTTATACACGCGTTCGATATGAAACCAATCGTGCCCTCCTTCTGCATCGTTCAGTTTTTCTTTTACGAAAGCAATGGTTTTATTTATTAGTTCAGAAGTATTCATGAATTATATTATTTGAATTTCTCGCAGATCATGCACATTAAGCAGATTTACGAAAGGTTTGTATTAAATAAAAAATGCTGATTGTTAGAGTTTTGAAAATCTAACAATCAACATTTTTCAATATCAAAATCAATTGCAAAACTCAATTTTAAATCTAAAATATAAAATCTGCAATCTAAAATTTACAATCTCGCTGGTTCAACCCATTTAAAGATGTGTGATTCTTGCGGAATAACGATTCTTTCTGATATTCTTGCCATACGAGCTGGTAATTTCATTAAGTAATCGCGTGCTTTCTCAGCTTCATCAGTCAAATTGGTAATTTTATCAATTTCCCATTTGTTCATTAATTTCTGCATAATATCAACATAATCATTTGCAGTATAAACCCCGATACGCTGTGCAGAATCTGAAAACTGCTCAAATGCTGAACTTATTTTTTGTCCTGATTCTCTCAAAAAGTGAGCCGGCATAACAATTTTCTGCTTCATCATGTATTGAAAAGCAAGCATCATTTCGCTTGGATCAACTTGGAAAATTCTAGTTACAAATTCGCTGTATGCATGATGGTGGCGCATTTCGTCACCTGCAATCATTTTACACATTTTAGACAACTTGTTATCGCCAAATTTCTTTGCGATCTGCGCTACTCTATTGTGAGAAATGTAAGTTGCTAATTCCTGGAAACTCGTGTATACAAAGTTTTTGTACGGGTCAGTTCCAGTTCCAATATCAAAACCGTCGTTGATTAAATGCTGTGTAGTCATTTCGATTTCACGCATGTTCACACGACCAGACAAATACAGGTATTTATTTAAAAGATCTCCGTGGCGGTTTTCTTCTCCGGTCCATTGACGGATCCATTTAGACCAACCGTTACCACCATTTTCTACTTGATCTACTCCTTCGACATCCATTAACCAAGACTCATATGTAGGCAAAGCTTCTTCGGTGATGGTATCACCTACAAGCGTAACCCAGAAATCGTATGGTAATTCTTTAGCAATTTCACGTAACTCTCTTACCTCTTCGAAGAAATTTTCTCCTTCAGAATTTGGTAAAAAATCAGACGGCTGCCAAATTTTTTCCACTGGAATTAAATACTGTTCAACGAAGCTATCCACGTTTTTTTCCAAAAACTGCATTACTTCTAATCTAATGTTTTTTATAGACATTACTTATTATAGATTTGGGTTGTACGTTTTAGCTCGGACTAAAACTTAAACCTGTTTATACTCATTTATTCCTTCTTTAACTGCTCTTTCAGTAATTTCCATCAGCTCATCAAATTTGTAATCTTTGACAGCTAAAGCTTGATGAGCCGTAAATTTCAGGTGATTTCCTAAACCAACAGGAAAGAAACCAAATTTTACCATTTTCCAAGAATTATTAATACTCACCGGTACAACATATGCAGACGGCGCATATTTGCATAAAATTTTCAGACCGCTTTGCGCGAATTCTTTTGGTTTTCCTGTTTTGCTTCTTGTTCCTTCTGGGAAGATAACGGCCGATCTTGTATTTTTTTCGATATATTCAGACAAGCCTTTGATAACTGGTATCGCTTGTTTAGGGTCTTTACGGTCAATTAAGACAGATCCTCCGTATTTCAAATTAAAAGAAACACTTGGAATTCCGCTTCCTAATTCCTTCTTACTTACAAATTTACAATGAAAACGTCTAAAGTACCAAATCATTGCGACTATATCGTACATACTTTGATGATTGGCAACAAAAATGATCGGCACTCCTGTGGGAATTGTCTCTCTATTTTCGATTGTATACCTTGTTCCCACAAGATTTGTACATTTTAAAAGGCAGAAATTTAAATAATCTACACTTTTTTTATGAGCCTGGTAACCAAATAAATTTAAACAAATCCATTGAATGGGATGAAAAACAGCCAAACATAAACCAAATAATAAATAATAAATTACCGATATTGGATAAGAAATAATTTTTTCCATGCTTCAAAAATTAATGCGCAAAAGTAATAAATATATTTTTAGACTTATTAAAATTGAAAACAATAACCGTTTTTCTGGTTTAATTGTACCTTTGCAGTAAAATTTGCAAATTTTTTCTGAATTAAATGAACTTCACTTACCCTAAAAACGAGCGTTTAAAAAGCAAAACCATTATTGGATTATTATTTTCTGATGGTAAATCGGTATCTAAATATCCGCTTCGTTTGGTTTACCGTCAAGCGGAAGAAAATTCAGAAGAACAAACAAAAATTGGTGTTTCGGTTTCTAAGAAATATTTCAAAAAAGCCGTTGATAGAAATTACTTCAAAAGAGTTTTGAGAGAAACATATCGCTTAAACAAACATTTGCTTCTTGATAATCTGGATGGAAACTATTCTATTATGCTTTTTTATCAGTCTAAGGACAAATTATCATACACAGAAATCAATACCAAAATGATTCAGTTGTTTGAGAAATTTACAGCTCAAATAAACAAATCTCCAGATTCTGCACAGAAAATTGAATAGTAGATTTCAAAACGTAAGATTAATAATCAAATTAGACAAAAAAATCGTAGTTTTAGCTCTAAATTGAAATTTTATGCGTCACATTTTCTTTTTATCTTTTTTGTTTTTAATTCTTTTTGGATGTAAAAAAGCAAACGCTATAAATGACGAAGCTTATGCAATTCAAAGTGTACAAATGCCTGCAAAAGCAGAAAATGTTGCTTATGACAAAAAGCCAAGTCCGAACGATGCTCCGCCGCCTAAAGTAGATGAAAAAATCGAACAAAAAATCATAAAAGAAGCAACTTTAAAATTTGAAACTGATAATTTAGAAAATTCTTTCAGTCAAATTCAAAAAGCTGCGTTGACTAGTAAAGCCAGAATCATAAACGATTCTGAAGGAAAGGATTTTGCAACTGTTTTTAGAAATCTAACGATAAAAGTACCAAGTCAGAATTTCGATCGTTTTATAAGTGATATTTCTAAAGGTGTTTCTTATTTTGAAGTTAAAACTATTTCTGCTGAAGATGTTACAGAACAATATATCGATCTGACTTCTCGATTAAAAACCAAGAAAAAACTAGAAGAACGTTATCTTGAAATTCTAAAAAAAGCGAACAAAGTCAGTGAAATTTTAGAGATTGAAGAACAAATTTCTGCTATTCGCGAGGAAATCGAATCTAAAGAAGGTCAGCTGAAATATCTGGAAAGCCGAGTTTCTGAAAGTACTGTTACTATTGAATTTTATAAAACAATACCTGAAAAAGAAGGTGTTAAAATATCATACGGTTCAAAACTTGCAACCGCAATTAAATCAGGATTTTTTAGTTTATCCGATTTATTAATTTCATTATTAAGCGTTTGGCCATTTGTCATTCTGTTTTTTGTATTTGCCTATTTTATTAGAAAAAGATTAAAAAGAAGAAAAAAAGAATAATCATGTATCCGTATTTCAAAAAGAAATTTATTATACCTGTAGCTGCTGCGGGAATGTTGTTTGTTGGAACCAGTTTTAAAGAAGATTTTTTTGAAATTGCCAAACAGATCGAGATTTTTACGACTTTGTTTAAAGCAGTAAACACCAATTATGTAGACGAAACGAATCCTGGCGATTTGATGGATAAAGCGATCAAAAGCATGTTGGGAAGTTTAGACCCATATACGGTTTACTTTAATGAACAAGATGTAGTGAACTTTAAAATCAACAATACTGGAGAATATACTGGCATTGGTGCTTTAATCTCAAGAAAAAAAGATCGCTTAATTGTTCGCGAACCTTATAAAAATTATCCTGCCGATAAAGCCGGACTAAAAGCGGGCGACGAAATTATTCAAATTGGAGATGTTTTGATTACCGATTTTAAAGATGACGCTTCTCAACTTTTGAAGGGAACGAAAAATACTAAAATCAATATTAAATATCTACGTCAGGGCAAACCTTATACTACTGTTTTGGTTTTGGATGAAGTAGACATTAAATCGGTTCCTTTTTACGGAAAAATTGATGATAAAACAGGTTATATTGTTTTGGCGCACTTTAGCAGAAAAGCTTCTAACGAGGTTAAAGATGCTCTTGAAAAGTTAAAAGCCGACGGAGCGAAACAAATTGTTTTAGATTTAAGAGGAAACCCTGGAGGTTTATTGAACGAAGCGATTGATATCTGTAATTTATTTGTGCCGAAGAATGAAGTAATTGTTACGACTAAATCACGAATAGAAAAGCACAATAACACTTATAAAACTCAAAAAGAACCTGTAGATACAGAAATTCCATTGGCAATTTTAGTAAACGGAAGAAGTGCTTCTGCGTCTGAAATTGTTTCTGGTGCTTTACAGGATTTAGACCGAGCGGTTATTTTAGGAAGCAGAAGTTTCGGAAAAGGTTTGGTACAGCGTTCGGTTGACCTTACTTACGGAACGCAGTTAAAAGTTACTATTTCGAGATATTATACTCCGTCTGGAAGATGTATTCAGGCATTGGATTATGCGCATAAAGACAAAAACGGCATGGCACTAAAAACTGATGCTAAAAATTTTAATGCTTTTAAAACCAGAAAAGGCAGAACAGTTTATGACGGCGGTGGAGTTTTACCAGATATTGAATTAGAAGAAACTAAAACCAGCGCAATTGCAACAGCTTTAATTAAAAATGATGGCGTTTTTGATTATGCAACAACTTACTACTACAAAAATCCGAATTTGGGAGATAAAATTCCAACCATAACAGACGCAGATTATAGTTCTTTCAAACAGTTTTTGAAAGCAAATAAAATCACATTTGATACCGAAACTGAAGTGGCTTTGAAAAACACTTTAGCGGCAGCTAAAAATGAAAAAATAGACGAAACGATTGCTCCTGAATATCAGCAGTTATTGGCCGCTTTAGAAAAAAGTGAAACCACTTTGCTGGATAAAAATCAGAAAGAAATTAAAAACATGATCCAGGAAGAATTGATTAAGAGATATCAATATCAGGAAGGTTTGTATCAGTTTTATATCAAAAATAATTCTGAAATTAAAAGAGCAGTTAGTGTATTAAATAACCAAACAGAATATAAAACGATTTTAAAGATGTAGTGAATGAAGTCAAATCTTGTGGAGTATTTAATTACTGTCGAATCATTTCAATATGCGGAATATCATCTTCTAAATACATTTCGCTGGTTTGTACAAAACCGTGGCTTTCGTAGAATTTCTTTAAATACAACTGTGCTCCGATAGTAATTTTATCTTTTCCAAAGTTTGATTGTATTTGGGAGATAGCTTCACGCATTAAATCATGTCCAAATTTTTTATCTCTGTAATTGGCATCAACTACCACTCTTCCTATTGAAGCGTTATCAAATGAAATTCCGGAATCGAATAAACGAGAATAAGCTACAATTTTGCCGTCATATTCGCCAATTAAATGTAATGCTTTCTTGTCTTTTCCGTCTAAATCCAAATAAACGCAGTTTTGCTCCACTACAAAGATCTCACTTCTTAGTCTGAGCAAATCATATAACTCGTTTACATTTAATGCCTCAAAAGGCTTTATTTTCCATTTTAACTCCATTCTGTATATTGTTTGCTGCTTTTCGTTGTTGTTTATTATAGAACAAGCAAAATTACATCAAATATTATCAAATAGAAATCCCGACTACAAATTGTAATCGGGATTTCTATTTTACGCTGTGCTGGAAATTACTTTTTCTTCATCACTATTTCCATGCTTTTATATTCTGTTCCATTTTTCGTGTCGTACATTTCCATTTTTCGTGTTGTTGGATCAACAATTGTATATACTTCTCTGTACGGCGCTTTTTTTCCAGTTACTGGATTTACGACATCTCCTTTAAATTCAATTGTTTTTGTTTTTTCATCATATTTACCAAAAGCGACCATCATACCGGTTCCCATATTATCGATAAAAGTGGTTGTATATTCTTTACTGGCGTTGTTGTAGGCCAATGTACTTTTGCCGACAAATGGCGCTCCCATAATTTTTCCTTGGTAGTCTGATTCTTGATAACGCCCTCCTAAAATCATTTTGATATTGGCTACTGAGGTTGTTTTTTCTGGTTTTGCATTCGGCTCATACCAAAAAGTCATATCGCAATTCCATGTTCCTACTTCGTCTGTCATTAATTTATGCGGAGCTCCGGGTGTTGCATATGCCTGCCAGGCTTTTGCTTGCGTAGCAGAATCTACTGGTTCTTCTGCAATTGGTTCTTCAGTTTTAATGCTGTCTGAAACTTTTGTGGTTTCGGTTTCTGTTTTTACTTCCCTTTTACAAGAGATCAAACACAGCACAAACAATACTAGTGTTGCGATTAATTTTTTCATAACTATTTGTTTTTATGTTTGTTACAAACAAAAGTAAGGAAAATATTAGCGTAAATTGCTTCAAGCTACAAGTTTCAGGTTTTTTGGTACGAGTTAGAATAATTGCCTGCTATAAGCTCAAAACAAAACTTTATCTCTTATCAATTTTCACTGATTTAATAATTGCTTCTAACTCTAACATTAAATCTCGTTCTTGATTAGATGGCGAGTAACAAAATCCCTCTATAACCAAAAGACGATTATACGTTTTGTCAACAATGGCATAATTAATAAATGGTCCTGCCATAAAATCGTTTTTTAATTCCCAGGTTCCTTTTGTTTCAAAAGCATCTTTATTGTCTAATGTAACTTTTGAAAAATAAGGTGCGTAAGCTTCGCTGGTAATCATTCTTGTGTTAGGCTCGCGACCTTTAATGTAACTTCCAACTGAATCTCGCATACGCACAATTGAATTTACAACATCTTTTTTCTTGTCGAATTTGTGCAAAGGTATTTGGTATACTAAAAGACTTGTATTACCGCTGATGATTTCTTTTTTAAGCCAGATGAAATTCTTTTTATGCAGTACATATTCATATCCAGTAGGGATTTGTAGATCGATATGGAATTTATTTTTAATGATCGCTGGATTCAATAGTGATTTACTATTGTCTTCCTGAACCTTTTGAATTTCGGCATCACGAATTTGTTTGATGATCTCTGGAGAGTTTAATTCGATACTACAGATAATATCATCTACTGATTTTCCGTAGATACGGAATGTATTGTGAGGTAAAGCTTTGCTTCGAATGATTTCGAATTTATCTGATGCCGTTTTTTTAACTACAATAATGCTTCGGCTGTCGGTTACAAAACCTTCAAGCAATCGAGCAGGATATTGATTGATCGTAAAAAGCGGTTCTTCTTGGGTAAGTCCAAGAACCGGCGAGGCAAATTTATTTCGAATGCTATCGCCAACTTCTCCATACCACAGCTGATCGTCAATAATGATCGAAATGGTATTGGTTTTTCCTGAAACTGAATCGTTTTGCTTTTCGCCTTTGAAGCATGAAATCAGGAAAAATGAAAGTAATAGAAATAAAAAATGGGTTTTATTCATTTTCTTAATTTATGAAATAAAACCCAAATTTAATAAGATTATTCTATTATCCGTTTATTTTAAGTTTCATTCCCGGTTTAATATCTTCATCTTTAATACCATTCCATTTTTTAATATCTGAAATTGTTACTCCAGGATATTTTTTAGAAATACTGTATAAAGAGTCTCCTTTTTTAACGTAATAATCCTCACCCATATTTTTAGAAGCTGCTTTTTTCTTGAATGAATCAATCGAAGTTGATGCAATTGCAGTTGAAGCTGGCTCTTCTATTATTGGAGACGCTTTTGAAATAATAAGCGTTTTTCCTAAACCAATATTATTTGAAGTTAAATTATTAAGTTCTTTTAACTCCGCAATAGTCATACCGAATTTTTTGGCAATGCTTCCTAAATTATCTCCAGCAGCTACAACATAGTCTTGTGGTACTGTAGTTGATTTTTCTTTATCATCTGCAGATGCAATTGCTTCTTCTTTGTCTATAACTGGATTTGTTTTAACTGGAGCAGTTTCTTCAGATTTAATTTTAAGACTTCTTCCAACTGCAACTGCATTAGTTTTAATGTTATTCCATTTTTTTAACTCACTAATACTCACATTATATTTTGATGCAATTGCTCCTAAATTATCTCCTTTTCTAACTTTGTAAAATTCGTAATCGCTATTGTCAATTGCTGCAGGTTTAGCTGCCGGCTTAGCTTTTGGAGCGTATTTTACTGCAAGTCTTGATGATGTTGATCTAAATTCTGTATCGTGCTTAACGTAAGCATAAATTTGATCTTCGTTGGAAACAAATGTTGCTATTTTATCTTTTGGAAGACGAATAAAATGTTGTTCTCCTTGATAGAAAGGAACCACATTCATTTTATAAGATGGATTTAAAAGCTGGATTTGCGATTGCGGCATGTCTAATAAATCAGCAAGTTGTTTAAAAGACATTTGATTTTTAATTGCTATTGTATCTGTTTCAAAGTTTTTAACAACAGCTCTTTCTGGGTTAATTCCGTGTTCTTTATGATATTCAAAAAGATACATTGTTGCTAAGAAAGCGGGAACATAACCTTGAGTTTCTTTTGGAAGGTAATTGCGAATGTCCCAATATTTAGTTTTTCCGCCAGAACGACGAATTGCTTTGGTAACATTTCCAGGACCTGAATTGTAAGATGCTAAAACCAGTTCCCAGTCACCAAAAATATTGAACATTTTGGTCATGTATTCAGAACATGCGGCTGTAGCTTTAAGAGGATCACTTCTTTCATCGATGTAAGAATCGATTTTTAAAGCGTATTGTTTTCCGGTTCCGTACATAAACTGCCAAAGTCCCGTGGCGCCCATTTTAGAAACTGCTTTAGGATTTAAAGCAGATTCTACAACGGCTAAATATTTTATTTCCAAAGGAACATTTTGTTTGGCAAAAGCATCCTCGAAGATTGGGAAATAATATTCTGATAAAGCCATTAATCGAGAAAACGATTTTTTACGGTTCTTAAGAAATGACTTTATTATATTTTCTAAACCTTGATTGTATTCTATCTCAAAAGGTGATTTCTGATTCATTGCCGCTAAACGCTGTTTGAGCAATTCTGTTGGCAATTCTTCATCGACAGTGACATCTTTATTAATTGTTTGAATGTCTTTTGTTAAATCGTCATAAATGTCAAGACTAACTAATTCATTCATCCATAAACTATCAACTTTTGTAGCTAACTGGTCTCTTTTGAATGTGCTTTTGATAGAATCTAAATACGACAACTTAATGTCTTGCTTTATCTCTCTAGAAAATTCTGCAGATTCCTGCGCGAACATCGACATAGAGAACAAAGCTGTAACCACTAAGGATATTTTCTTTACAATCATATAACATTTTTTTAAAATTCTGTAACTCAAAGAATTATAGGAACTGTATTTTTGCAAATCTAAGCCCTTTATCGAAGAAAACTATGTAAAAAAATGTTAATTGTGATATTTTAGTCTAAAATTGCAGCAATTCCAGGTAAAACTCTTCCTTCTAACATCTCAAGCATAGCCCCGCCACCAGTAGAAACATAGCTCATTTTATCTTCAAATCCGAATTGTTTTACTGCTGCAACAGAATCACCACCTCCTACTAAAGAAAATGCACCATTTTCTGTAGCTTCAGCAATATAATCTCCTAATGCGATAGTTCCTTTAGAGAAAGTTTCCATTTCAAAAACTCCTAATGGACCATTCCAAAGGATAGTTTTTGACTCTAAAATTACTTTTTTGAAGTTTTCTAAAGATTTTGGACCTGCATCTAAACCTTGCCATCCGTCAGGAATTGCAGTTACATCTACAACCTGAGTATTTGCATTGTTTGAGAAATCATCTGCAGCAATAACATCAACTGGAATATGAACTTGAACGTTTTTTTCTTTTGCTAATCTTAAAATTTCAAGAGCTAAATCTAATTTATCGTCTTCACAGATAGATTCACCAATTTTTCCGCCTTGGGCTTTAATGAAAGTAAATGTCATTCCACCTCCAATAATCATGTGATCAACTTTATCTAAGATATTTTCGATAACTGTGATTTTAGATGAAACTTTAGAACCTCCAAGAACAGCAGTAACAGGTTTTTCACTGTTATTAAGTACTTTGTTTAAACTCTCAATTTCTTTGGCCAATAAAGTTCCGAAACATTTATCGTTTGGAAAAAATTGTGCAATAATTGTAGTTGATGCGTGCGCTCTGTGAGCTGTACCAAATGCATCGTTTACATAAATATCTCCAAGAGAAGCTAATTCTTTAGCAAAAGCTACATCTCCAGCTTCTTCTTCTGCGTGAAAACGTAAATTTTCTAATAATAGAACTTCACCTGGTTTTAAATCTTTTGCTGCAGTCTGAGCTGGTTCTCCAACGCAGTTTTCAGCAAATTTTACCTCAACTCCTAAAATATCAGAAGCTGTTTTTAAAATATGTTTAAGAGAATATTTCTCTTCTGCTCCTTTTGGTCTGCCTAAATGCGACATTAAGATCACACTTCCACCTTGTGCTAAGATTGTGTCAATAGTTGGTTTTGCAGCCTCAATACGTGTTGTATCTGTAACATTAAAATTCTCATCCAACGGCACGTTGAAGTCTACACGGATAATTGCTTTTTTATTTTTAAAATCGAAATCGTTTAAAGTTTTCATCTGCTAATTTTTTTAATTTTTTGAAAGAATAACAAATATAGAACTTTTACAGTACTCTAAATTTCAAAAAAGCAAAAATAATCGATCAATAAAAACGAAAACGTTGTAAATTATGAAAATAAACAAATTAATTCTTAAAAATGATAAAAATAGTTGTTTAATCGTGAACTGGACTCTGTGTACAAGGACAGTTACTGATAGATTGTAAGAAATCAAATCCAATTGTTATCGAGTGGGTTCCAGAATTGTAAGTCCCAAGTCCGTTAAACATAAATTGGTACGAATACGCAAAATAGAATTTAGATTTCATAAAACCTGCCATTGGTCCTGCTGCCAAAGGCTTAGGAAACTGGTCATTTAAGAAACGGTAAGAAACTCCAATCCAATAGTAATCTTCGTAACGATTGTAACGTCTGTATTTGAAGTTAAGGTCGGTTGTCGAACGCTGGTCACTCGCAAAATACTGCAAGAAAACTGATGGTTCGTATTCAATTCTTCTGTTTTCCCCATCTCTAAATGTAAATCCAGAATATACTTGAAAGTTTGAAAGTAAATCCGGCTCAACTCCTCTATACTTGTCAACGTTTTTCTTTAAAACGTTATTGGCATTAAAACTGAAGTAGAATCCTTTGTTACGATACAAAGCACTAATATCAAAGTTGTTGTTTGAATTGTAACGATTGTCTGTTATCGAAGGATCTAATGCTACTGGAACACCATTTACATCTCCTGTAAAATTGCCTGTTTCAATACGGAAACTATTAAAGTTATATGAAATACCGAAAGAAAGATATTGCTCTGAGTAATAATCTAAGATAAGGTGGTGTGCAAAGGAAACTTTTGCTCCTGTTTGTCTTGTATTACCATTGCTGTCATTGTATAAAGACAACCCTACTCCGGAACGATCTAAAATTCGAAAATCTGCATACAATGATTGGTTATCTGGTGCATCTTTGATTCCGACCCACTGTGTTAAACCATTGGCTCTAATACGGAGATTATCTCCAATACCAGCATAAGCAGGCGAAAGAATAAAAGGGTTATCAGCCAAATACTGGGTAAATACTGGTAGGTTTAACTCTTGGCTGTAACTTGTTGTTACAGCCATGAGTACTAAGGATAAAATAAACTTTTTCATTGTAATAAATTTTTTAGATAACATCATTGGGGCTATAATTTTGTTATCTGTATAAAGTGAAATGTCCAACAAATTCTCTATTATCTTTTGGATCATTTAGTTTAAGAACATACCAGTAATCTCCTGTTGGTAATTCACTGCCATGGTATCTACCATCCCATTTTTGACCAACGTGGTATTTCGCTACTACTCTACCATATCTGTCATAAATATCAAATGTCAATTCTTTGTATGCTAATGCACCACAATCTGGACCAATAGTATCATTTTGTCCGTCACCGTTTGGTGTGAAATAGTTTGGCATACAGAAATCATAGAATATACCGTGAACAGTTATTGTTGCCTCACAACCGTTTTTGTCTCTTACGATCACTTGGTAATCACCTGTTTTATAGATTCTATAAGTGTTAGATGATGTAAATGACTCTCCGTTGAAACTATACTCGTAAGGAGCAACACCTCCAGAAGCTTTTACTTCTAATGTGTTGATATCTTTGCTTTGGTTTGTTACGTCAATTAAAGCTAAAGGATCAACTGCATTGACAGTAAAGATTGGAGTTGGCACTTCGCAACCATTAGTGTGTCTTGCAACGATGAAGTGATCACCAGCAGGAACATTTGTAAAGATGTTGCTTGGCTGGTAAGTACCATTGTTATCTAATGAATAATCAACATCTGCAGGGTTTGTAATTGAAGCATCAATTGTCACCACAACCATATTGGCTTGTGTATTGTTCACACAGTCATATGTTACCTCAGCAGTTGGGTTAAGAATTACAGCATCTGGCATGTTTTCAACGAACTCAACTATACAGCCTTGTACATCTTTAACATAAACTGTATGCTTACCACCATTCAAACCTGTAAAATCAAATATTGTTTGTGTAGCAGTTCCTTGAGTAAATGGTCCTTTTTCATTATCTAAACTGATACTGTAAGGAGCTGTTCCTCCTCTTACTTCAATACTGAATGCACCGTCTTTATCACCATCACAAACTTCAGGAATCATAGAGTTTGGTACTTCTGTTACTACAACCGGATTTGGTTGAGTAATTTCGATATCAGCTCTTACATAACATCCGTTTTCATCTTGTGCAATAATTGTATAAGTACCTGGCGCAAGTCTATCAAATGTACTGATCAAATCAAACTGATTTAAGTCTGGTGAGATCGCATATTTAATAGTCCCTGTACCACCTGCAGCTGTTACAACAATTTTACCGTTGTTTTCACCGAAACAAGAAACGTTTGTTGGTGTAAATACTGCAGTTAAAGCAGCGGCTGGTTCTGTAATTGTAGCATTTACTGAAGTTTGGTTACAATCTCCACTGTCTACTTTTACTCTGTAAGTTCCAATTACAAGATTCTCGAATCTACCATTATTTTGTGGCCCCTGAACTATTGCTCCGGCTGTATTTTCTAATGTATAAACGTAGTTTCCTAAACCACCTTTTGCGTCAGCAACGATAACTCCAGTAGCTTCACCTGTACATTTTACAACAGCGTTTGTAATATCTAAATCAACTGTTAGAGGAACTAAAGGATCAATCTTAATTTCATTAGAAATAAAACTAATACAGTTATTCGCATCTTTTACATAATACTGATATGTTCCAACTGGCACTGAGAAAGTAACCGATGAAGCGAATGTACCAGTAGTAGTGGCAAAATTAGGATCTGAGCTATAGCTATATGGTGCTAATCCTCCAGTTGCACTTAATGTAAGTGTTGACTGAACATTACATGTTTGAGTTGAAGCTAAAACTAAACTTGGAATAACTTCTGTTGGTTCTGTAATAACAATCGTTGCAGAAGTTGCTTCACAATTAAATCCGTCCGTAACTTTTATTGTATATGTTCCAGCACCAAGACCGTCAAAAACATTTGATGCCTGTGGTCCTGAAGATACGATATCTGTTCCGATCGTACTGTTTAGAGTGTACATATAATTACTTCCCTGACCACCTGTTGGTAAAGAAACTGTTATGGTAGCATTTCTATCACCAAAACATGATAACATTGTAGCACTTGGCGTAGCAGTGAATGAAATTGGAGTCGGAATTACTAATGTCGCTGTTGTTGTTGCGATACATCCTTCTCCGTCTTTAGCATTGATAGTATACGTTCCTGCTGATAATCCTGTAAAGGCATATTGAGCAGAGTAATCAACTACAACAGCTCCGTTCAGAACTAATTGATATTGATAGTTAGTATCCCATCCACCTGCTGCAGAAGCGTAGATTTCACCGTCATTATTACCTGGGTTACAAGTAATTTCTGATTGAGTTGTCGTCACTGCCAATTGTGCTGCAGGCTGTTCAATTGTAAATAATGTTGCTACTGTACAATAAGGACTTCCAACTAATGTTGCACTAACTGTATACTGACCAGCTGTTAAATTAGAAATTGTAGTTACTGCACCTGTTGTTGTTCCTGTGCTTGAAACAGGACCTGTGATAACATAGTTAAATGCACCTGCCTCGTCTGTTGGAGTTGGCTGTCTGTCAACGAAAGTTAAAGTAATCTGTCCATCAGCTGTTCCGTAGCAAATATGTGCACTTGCAGGAACTGCATTAATTTGGAAAGTATTTGGGTCGTTAACATAGTGTACTGCTTTTATTATACAGTTTGTATCAAGATTAGTAACACTTACAATGTAATTTCCGATAGGTAAATTAGTAAAGATACCAGATGCATTATTTGGATTTCCAGCAACTGCATTTCCTGAACCATCAGTGATAGCATATTCTAAGTTTGCTGTTCCTCCAGTTGTTGCAACTGTAACTGTAATGTTTTCTCCGTTATTACAAGTAATTGCATTTGTAACATTAACAGTAATATCGTCTAAACTAATAAACGGATTAATTACATATGTTCCGGCATTCGACCCTATACATCCATTACTATCGTAAACATTAACAGTATATGATCCCCCTTGATAATCTGTTTCTGTGTAAACATTGTTAGAACCTTTGTAAACTACGACACCATTTCTGATGAATTCATAATTAGCATAAGTTCCTGATCCTCCTGTTACACCTGCTACAGTAATAGTTGCAAAATTGCTTGTATTATCTGTAGTACAACCGTATTGAGCAACGGCAGGGTTAGGAACAACTATCAATGCAGGTTCGATAACCTGAACAGTTTTACTGTCAGAACATCCTCTTCCAGAAGTAACTGTTACAGTATAACTTCCTTGAGTTAATCCTGTAAATACTGGACTAGTCTGAGGAGTACCTCCGTTTAAGCTGTACATATAAACAGGGTTATCGTTTACACCTGCACTTGGAGCGTCTAGTGAAGCTATGATTGTTCCGTCATTTCCTCCAAAACAAGTTACCGGCGTAGCTACAGCATCAAATCCTGTTACTAGAGTTGCTGGATCTAATTTAAAAGTTACATCTTCTGTACAACCTGTTGTCAAATCAGTAACCACAATTGTATGTGAACCAGCTGATAAACCACCGAATGTAGCCGGAGTAGTTGTTACAGTTGTAGTTCCGTCAATTGTATAACTGTAGTTACCTGTACCACCTGTAGCCGTAGCACTTACGCTTCCGTCACCGTTAGCACAAGTTGTTAAATCTACAACCGTATTTTGAATGTCTAATGGCTCTAAAATAGTTACGGCTGCGTTGAATACAAATTCACATCCGAATCTATCTCTCACTGTTAGATCATAAGTTTTAGGAACACTTACTGTAAATGTAAGTCCAGATTGGAATCCTGAACCAATGCTATATTCAAATGGTCCCATACCTGTTCCTGGTGTAACTACAATATCATAAGTTCCTGTAGTAGCATTTGGACATTGAGATACAGCTGCTGCTGTAAATCCTGATGGAAGTGGATCAATAATGATATTCACTCTATATGGAGCCGAAATACATCCATTAGCATCTTGTGCATAAACATCCCATGCAGGTACAGTTGCATCTAATTCTCTTGTATCAGCTGCATCATATGTTCCTGCCGGATCACCTGCGTGAACAAATGAATAGGTGTATCCAGGGTTTCCACCACTACCTGCTACTGTTACTACAGCACCAGTTTTACAATTTGCATTAACATTGTCTACTAGAGAAACTATAACTACTGTTGATTGTTTTACTTCTGCCATAGCAGTTGCTGTACAACCTGTAGCGTTGTCTGTTATATTAATAGTGTACTGACCAAAAGAAAGACCTGTTAATGGAATTGTGTTTGCACTTGTTGAAGTTGAAGTAACAAATCCAACACCGTCTTTGTCAATTGTATAAGTATAACTTCCCGCAAAATCCGAAACTGTGAAAGTTACTTGACCGTCATTTGTTGTATTACAAGTCATATCAGCAATCACTTGACCATTTACAACAATATTTGTAACTGGTGCGATTGGTAATAATTCTTCGTAAGTACATCCGTTAGAATCTGTAACTCTGAACATGTAATCTCCAGGTACTAATCCTGTAAAGTTTGCTGGAACAGTATTATCTGCTGTATTAACCGGAGCATAAGCTGTTGTAGCTGTTCCGTTAAACTCAATGATTTCGAAAGTTAATGAGCCAACTCCATTTGTAGCTGTAACATCAACTGTACTAGTTGTAGCCAAACAAGTTACTACAGATGCATTGAATGTTAAATCTGTTGGTTTGTTTAGCGGTACAATTGGTACTGTTACTGGAGCAGTTTCACAACCATTAGCATCTTTCACAGTGTAAGTTACAGAAGGAATTGATCCATCATTAACTACTGAGAAAGTATTAGCTGTGTCATAACCTTGACCATTGAAATTATATCTATAGTCAGTAGTACCGCCTGTTGCAGTTACAACTATGGAAGTAGTTGTACTACATGTTGTATTTGGAGTAATTGCATGGATAGCTGTTAATTCAGTTGGTTCAGTAATTACAATAGTTGCTGGTGCCGAAACACAATTCTTAGAATCAGTTGCAACTACAGTATATGTTCCTGCAATCAATCCTGTGTAATTTCCTGTTGCATCACCTGTCGTGTTAACAACTGGTCCTGTCAATGCAAATGTATAAGGAAGACGGCCACCTGTTGGAACAACTGTCAAACTTCCGTTATTAAATCCAAAACAGCTTACATTAATATGTGAATCAGCAAGTGTTGGAGTTACTGTTGGATTTACTGTTACAGTAGTAGTTGTTACAGAACATGCTGGCGCGTTACTATCTGTAATTACAAAATAGTAATCACCATCTGCTGCCACAGAAGCCGTAAAGTTTCCTGTAACACCTGTTACTGGTCCTGTCGCCACTGAGTTATGATACATTTGATATGTATATGGTCCTACACCACCAGCAATCGTAACATCGATTGTTGCGTTAACAGGAGCTGCACAGTATAGATCTTTTGTTACTGAAGCACTTGCAATTAATTGTTCTTGAATGATATAATCTACTTCATCAGGACATCCATTATCATCAGTTAAGATAATTTTGTATGTTCCAGGAGCACTAAACGTTGCTGTTGTTCCTGTTAAAATTGTTCCGTTTACAGTAAATGATTTTACTCCATTATAAGTTGTAGATAATGCATCTAAATCAACTGTTAAATTAGAACCAACAAAACATTGCTGTGCTGGTAAATTAAGACGTGGAGCAACATTATAAGTTACAGGTACATTTATTGGCCCCGCAATACAAAGATTTGCATCTTGTACATAAACATCCCAAGAAAGATCTGTTAAATTAGTATCTACAGTAAGAACTGAACTTCCTCCAAATGTTGTTGGTGCAGGATCACCTGCTTTAACTACAGCATAAGTGTAACCAGCAGTTCCGCCAGTAACATTTGTAACTGTTATTTCAGACTCATCATCAGAACAGAATACTTTGCTAGCCGTTGCAGTAAATGTGATTGGAGCCGGCATTGTAATAGTAACATCTGCAGATTTAGAACAAGTTGTTGTAATATCGTTAACAGTTACTGTGTAAGTACCTGCTTCAAGACCTGTTAATGTAATTACATCTGCTGCAACAGTTGGAGCATTATAAGACAATGCAGCCGGATTAGTAGTTACTACGATATTATAGTTACCGCTTGCGCTGAAATCTGAAACTGTGAAAGTAGCTGAACCATTATTATCTGTTCCGTTTGCAGTGTTACAACTCACATTATTTGCAGATGTACGAACAATGTCAATCGGAATAACCGGTTCTACTTTGTAAGGTCTTTCAATAGAACAACCATTAGCATCTGTAACTTTAAATAAGTAAGTATTTGGAGCTAAGCCAACAAAAGTTGCGTTGTTTCCATTATCTAATGTTATCGGTGAAATAATTTCATATTTCGCATATGGAGTATATCCTCCTGTTACAGTCAAAGTAACATCAGCCACATTTGTTGGACATATTGGGGCTGTCGTTAATGCAAATGTAATATCTGTTAATGGCTGATATGCTGGAACAACAACGCTACCATTAAATTGACATCCATTAGCATCTATAACATAATAATTTACTGTTTGAGCAGATGTACTAACAGTTACCTGAGTTGTATTATCAGTATAATATGTTGTACCACCGTCAAAATTAAATCTGTATGGTGATGTTCCTCCAGTAGCTGTAATTGTTACAACCGCAGGCTGAGCAGCATTGCTTGCATTACATGCATAAGCTGTAATTGCAGGCGTAGCATCTAAAATTGCCGGCTGACCTACAGTATATTGTTTTGTTAAAGTACAACCTCTGCCAGATGTAACCGTGATATCATAAACTCCTTGTGGTAAACTAGAGAATACATTACCCGTTTGTACATATCCAACTGGAGCTGGTGAAATCGCATAAGTATAAGTTGGATTGTCATTTGAAGGCAATAAATTAACTTCAATTTTTCCGTTAGTTCCGTTGAAACAAGAAACATCAGTTACAACAGCATCAAATGTTACAGGAGTACCTGCTGGTAAAGTTACCTCTGCTGTTGTAGTACAAAGATTTCCGTTGTCGGTCATTGTAATAGTATAAGTATCTGCTCTAAGTCCAGAAATTGTATTTCCTGAAATTACAATACTTGGATGCATTGGCGTAATACTATAACTATAAGAGTTTGTTCCTCCAGATGGAGTTAATGTAATTACACCATTATTAACCACACAACTTGGCAATGCTGTCTTTTCAGGGATTAATTTTAATGGCGCATTAATATTGATAGTCTTCGTATCTGTACAATCGTTTCCATCTTTAATGGTAATTGTATGAGATCCTGAACTTAAATTGGTAACTGTATATGGCAATCCTGGAATACTTACAAATACTCCAGTATCCACTTTAATTGAATAAGCTCCTACTCCCGCAGCAGTTTCGCTAACAACAACTCCAAAAGCACCTTCAGCCGCACAATTATTAGCTACACTTAAACTAATTACTGGACTTGGATCTTTAATGATTGTTGTGTTTAATGGGAACTCACAACCTTGAGCATCTTTAACAATAATATTCCAGTTTACATTTGCACCTGTTGGCCCTGGATCTAAACTTAATACATTTCCAGCAGCAAAAACTGATGGAGTAGCTGGAGCTACTGCTGAAGCAAATGTGTAAGGTCCTGTACCACCAGTAACCTTAATAGTCACTTGAGCTGGATCATCACAGTTTGCATTAACAGTATTTGTTATAATTGCATCAAGCGGTTGAACTGGCTCTGTTATTTGAAAAACTTCAGTAGTAGAACACAATGTTCCATCAAACTCTTTTACATAAAGAGCATAGTTTCCTGGTCTTAATCCTGTAAGTGTTCCATTATATGCTGAACCTGTTAGACCAGTAGCTGATCCATTAACAGGTGGTACAATTGGTAAATTTGTCAAGTTGTCTCTAACTTCAAAATCTAATCTTGTTGCATTGTAGTTAGATACTGTGAAATTAATAATTCCATTCGCAGCACCATTACATGTAACATTCGTAGTTGTTAAAGGATTAATTTCAAGATTAGAAATTTTTGGAGTTTTCATCTCATAGTAAGATGGACATCCGTTAGCATCCACAACTTCAAAAACATAATTTGTATTTTGATCTAAGCCTGTAAATGTATAAGAAGTTGCTGGAGTTAAACCAGAAGTTGTACCAACTCCATAAATTGTGTATGTGAATGGTGCAACACCCGTTCCTCCAAATACTCCAACTTCAACAGAAATACCATCAGCACAAGTGGCGCCAACTACTGTTCCGTTTAACTGTAAGTATGGTGGAGGCTGAATTCTTAATTTACTGCTTTTGAATTCGCAACCATTTGCATCTACAACATTGATATAATAATCTCCAAAAGTTAATCCAGGGAAATTATGTGCAATAGCTGCATTTGCAGTATTTGCAGTATAAGTACCAATTTCCGTCATAGAATTATTGTATAAATGATATATGTAAGGAGCTGTTCCTCCAGACACAACATTTACATCAAAACTTCCTGGTGTAGTAGAGTTACAAGTAATGCCATGAACAACAATATTCATTACTATTGGCGGAGGGTTATTTAATGTAATACTATTACGGTATTCACATCCTTTATTGTCTCTAACCACATAATTGTAAGTTCCTGAAGCTAAACCACCATAAGTAGCTAAATTTCCGAAAGTAACTCCATTATCAATACTATATTGGAAAGGTGCTTCACCAATAGGGTTTGTAAAACGTATTGTACCATCAGAATAACCATTACATGTAGGATCAACCTTAGCAACTGTTACAGCTACTGGTACATAATCTGATACCGTAGCAGTACTTATTTCTTTTGTACAACCATTAGCATCAGTAATTTCAAATTGATATACTCCTGCTGTTGACGTTGTATATGGGAATGATGTTCCCGTAAAAGCAATTGGTGAACCTGTATAGGTTCCTGCGCCAACTTTAACTCTGTATCCAAACGGCGCTGCACCACCTGTTACAGAAACTGTAATACTAGCATCTGTTGGTGTAGCACAAGTAAGATCTTTTGTTAAAATCGCTGTACCAATCATGGCATCGTTAACTGTTACAGTTGTTGTACTTGTACAGTTATTGGCATCTTTTATAGTAATTGTATAAGTACCTGCAGTTACTGTAAATGTATTTGCCGGACTTGGCGCTGCGCCAGTATTAATTGAATATGTGTAAGGAGCAACTCCGTTTGAACCTGTAGCTACAATTTGGAAAGTATTTCCTGAAGCTGTACACTGATTGGTTACTGAAGCTGTTACGCTTGGAGCTGTATCTGTTGTTAAAGTTAATGGTAAAACTACTGTACATTCGTTAGAATCTTTCACCCATGCAAACCATGTAAGTGCCGGATTTAAATTAGCAGAATTTGCTGTATCATATGTTCCAGCTACAGTATTACTGTTACTGAATGAATACTGATATCCAGGTGTTCCTCCAGCTGCAGTAATAGTAACTTTTGCTGTTGGAATATTACAGTTTGCATTAACATAAGCTGCAGTTGCCGAAAGTGCAGTTGCAGGCTGACTAATAGTAATTGATGTTGGAACAGTACATCCTGTAGTTTCGTCTGTAAACACAACGCCGTAAGTTCCTTGTGGTAAATTAGGAAGTGTAAATACAGCAGCAGACTGACCTGTTACAGGTGTTCCGCTATTAACTACGTAACTATATGTAGAAGCAAATCCGCTTACATTGTAACGAATAGTTCCTGTTGAACCTCCATTACAATAAACATCATTCAGTTTAGTTGCTAAAGCAATCATAGGAACTGCCGGAGCAATGTTTATTGGGAATGTATCATAACATCCCCTTGCGTCTGTTACTTTGAATATATAATTTCCAGATGCTAATCCAGCAAATGATCCTGTAGCATTTGATGGTGCCGCAGTTGGGCCAGAAACAATTTCGTATATAAATGGTGCAATTCCTGTTCCTGCAGTAACATTTACAGTTGCTGTACTAGTAGTACTTGCTACAGGTGCACAATAAATTGGGGTTGTACCAACAGAAGCAATTGCCGGCGGATTTAATCTATCAATAACAATAGATTTTGTTGCCATTATACATCCATTTGCATCTTTAACAGCATAGTAAATAGTTTGATTTGTACCATTATCAACTACTGTTAATGTGTTCGCAGAAGTAAATGATCCATTATTGAAACTATATGTATATGGCGCAGTTCCCGTTGTTGGAACAACAATTGTTACAACAGCAGATTGTTTTGCATTATTAGTATCACAACTGAAAGTTGTTGCAGTAGCGTTTGTATTTAATGCTGTTGGCTCTGAAATTACAACAGATGTTGCAGCTGAAGTACAACCTAAAGCGTCAGTTACTAAAATATCGTAAGTACCTGCAATTAAACCGGTAGTTGTCGGAGTTGTCGAAACCAAAGTTCCGCCTCTTCTCACACTATATGTAAACGGTGCTTTTCCTGAAGTTGCTGTAATAGTAATTGCTCCAGTATTTCCACCATTACATGATACATCAACTTTACTAGTTGTAATTGTTAATGTAGTTGGTTTTAATGTTACCGGAATATCAGCAGTTTCTGCCTGACAAACAGGGTTTGAAGAATCTGTAACTCTAAATTTATAAGTTCCTGTTGCAGTTGCCACATAAGGACTTGTCGTTGTAGTGTAAGTTCCTCCATTAAATGAAACTGCATACGTACGAGTTCCCGTACCACCAGAAGAAGCTAAACTAATTGTGGTGTTTGGAGTACAAGTAACATCCGGTACAATTGTCGGAGTAATTGTTAATTGAGGTGCTACAACATAAGTAGTTGAAACATCACAACCAAAACCATCTCTGATGCTTAATGTGTAAGTACCCGGAGTTAAACTGAAATTAGGTGACGGCTGATAGAAAATACCATCTTTACTATAAGTTGGAGTTCCTACATAAGTACCCGTAATCGTAATATTAATTGGAGTTCCTGTATAACATTGTGATGCAGGAGTATCAATTGTCGGAACATTTTCAGATTGAATTATAATCGTTCTTTTTACTGTACAATTGTTATTATCCTTAACATAAACATCAATTGATGTAGTAAGAACTGCAGTATCCACTTCAACACCTGTTCCATAAGCTGTACTTGGTACAGTTGAAGGACTAGCGGCATAAGCATATGTGTATCCAGGAGTTCCGCCTGTTAAACCTGTAAATGTTAAAGTAGCTTTTGTTGTTTTACAATTGATCTTCGTAGCTGTTACATTATAAGTAATTGCAGTTGCAGCACTAATTGTTACAGAAGCTGTATTAGAAGTACATCCTGTAGTAATATCTCTGGCTACTAAAGTATATGTACCCGCAGCTAAACCTGTTACTGTTACAGTATTACCTGATTTAGTAGCAGTTCCCGAATTTGGAGTCAATGTGTATGTAAAGTTTCCTGAACTACTTGGGTTTCCAATGTTGAATGTTGCAGTACCGTTGTTTGCATTGAAACATAATTCATCTGTTTTTGATCCAGAAACCGTAATTGCAGGAGCTGCATCAATTGTTCTTGAACCTGTTGCAGTACATCCGTTAGCATCAGTTACTCTAAAAGAATAATTTCCAGGAACTAATCCTGTAAATGTACCTGTGCTATTTGCAGCAGGTGAAGTTGGACCAGCTGTTACGGCATAAGTAAATGGTGCAACACCTCCAACAGCTGTTAATGTAATACTAGTTGTTGTAGTGTTACATGTAATACCTGCTGGTGTAGAGAACGTAAGAGATGTAGGCGGATTAAATGCCGGAATATTAATTGTTTTTGTATTAATACATCCTTTTGAATCTTTTACAGAATATGTAATGGTTTGTGCACTGCTTGTATTGGTAACAGAAAGTGTGTTAGTACTTGTATAAGTTGCACTTCCGTTAAAACTATAAGTATAAGTTCCTGAGCCACCCGCACCAGAAACTGTAATCACAGTCGTTGGGCTACAAGTTGTGTTTGCTGCCGCTGAAGCACTTGCTACAACCGGAGAAGGATTGTTTAATGTTATAGTATAAACTGGAGATACACAGCCTTTATTATCTTTTACTTGATATGTGTAATTTCTCGTGTTAACTGAACCTACAAATGCATTTAGACCTGTAAGTGTAGGACTTGTACCAAAAGTTGTACTTCCGTTAAAGCTGTAAGTGTAAGGTGCTCCACCTCCGCCTGCTGGAATAACAGTAAACTGACCATCAGTACCATTATTACAAGCAGGATCTACTTTGTTTGCTGTCGCAGTAGGATTTGTAATAGGATCTACTACAACCGGAATACTAACAACAATACATCCTTTTGAATCTGTTACTCTAAACACGTAACTTCCAGCTGAAGATGCTGTGTAAATATTAGATGGAATAGCTGTATAAGTAGCACTTCCGTTTACTGCTACTTCGTATGTGAAAGGACCTACACCGCCTGTGACTGTAAGTGTTATTTCTGCATTATTAGTAATACAATCTAATGGTTTAGTTATATTTCCTTCTGCTTTTAATTCGTTTGCAATAACGATATTCGAAATTGCAGGAGCAATACAACCGTTAGCATCTGTTACAATAATTGAATGTGTTCCAGGACCAACATTTGTAAATGTATTTGAAGTCTGACCCGGTGCACCATCTAAACTATAAGAATAAGGTGTTTTTCCTCCTGTAACATTTACCACCAGCGTTGAACGATTAACTGTATCGTAGCATAAATCTGAACTAGCCGCCAATGTTGCAGTAGGAGGTGTTGGTGCATTAATGTCTACACGAACTGATGCAGGAGAAGTACATGAATTTGAATCACGTGCAACTACTGTATAAGAACCTGTAGCCACATTTGTAAATATATTTAAACTTTGAAACGGAACTATAACAGTTGTCCCAGTAGAATCTCTTAATTCATATTGATAACTTGGTGTACCTCCATTACCTGTTGCGGTAATCGAAGCTCCGTTTGTACAAGTAGGCTGAGTTGTAACCTGTGCTGTAACTGTTAAAGCCGTAGGTGATTTTACTTCTTGAGTTAATGGAAATACGCATGTTGAAGGAGAAGCATCAAAACGTACTCTAATATTATAATTTCCACTATTCAAACCGCTGGCAGTAACAGGAGAAACTTTAGAGTTTACCCAAGTTGCTCCATTATCTAATGAATAATCGAATCCGTAAGGAAGATTAAAGTTTTGAGCAGAAATAGTAATTTCTCCATCATTTTTTCCATTACATGTAACATCTTTAAATCCAGTTACTGAAGCAGTAAATGCTTTATTAGTGTCGATAACAATTGGGAAATCTTTTTGAGTGATACATGTTTTAGGAATCTGACGTACCCAAATATCATCAATAACAATATCATTTCCGCCGTATTCAATACTTCCAGAACGAATTCTGAATGTTAGATTGGTATTGTTTTTTGGATTCAATGAAATATTAATAGGAACCCACTTTGTTCTGTTCGGATCGTTTGCTGCTTCAGCGATTTTACCCGTATCCTCAGTAGCTACAACTTGTCCTGCTGAATCTACTAATTCAAACCTAACAATTGGAGCTGCACCATTCGTACCTGTGTTTAATAAATTTCCTACATACAAGGAAACCATTACAGGTTGATTTGGGATAACATCAATAATTGGTTTACTATAAAGAACTCCGTAAGGACCTGCAGCCCCTCCAATATTTACTAATAAATATCTTCCGTTTGCATCAGCTCCATTTGTAGTGTGATCTTTAAAGTGATACCAAGCGTTATCGTTTCTCCAGAAGAAACTTGTAACAGAATATTGGTTGTCTTCTACAGAACGAGTTGGTGTTCCGTTTAATGAACAAGTATAAGGAGGATTAACTCTTTGGTCATTGAAACAATATGCTGATGCAATACCTGGAGTTGTAGTGGTTCCACCAGAACCAAAATCTTCTAATAATAAATTACTATAAGTAGGTACTGAAGTTAAATTATATTTTACTGAAATAGTATGCGCACCAGATGGAACATTAACAAATACATTCGAAGGTGTATTTGTATTTAGTACGTTATCTATATAGTACTCATAAGCATAATTATTTCCTCCGCCGCTTGTTACCGTAACCGTACTTGTTGCTGTTCCGTTACAGTTAAAAACTGGTGGAGCAACAGATATTGTTGGGTCAGCAGGTTTTGGATCTAAAATCACTCCTGGCATACTGTATATACAGCCTTTAGAATCTTTAATGTAAAGTGTATATGTTCCTGGAGCAACATAAGCTTCGTTTGAAGCTCCATAGCTTGTACCTCCATCAAAACTATAAGTATAAGGAGCTGTTCCTCCTTGAGGGTTTGTAATTCTTACTTTACCAAATCCGTTACCAGAAGGATCACAGCCTGCCAATTCAGAAACACCCGCTGATGCTGATAAAGCATTTGCTGGAGCTGTGATCGTAATTGGTGTCGCAGGATCAGTACAAGTTACTCCTGACATTGTATAACGTACTACAACATTATAACCACCTGCAGCAACATTAGGGAATACAGGATTGTTACTAAAGGTTGCGCCATTATCTATACTATATTCTAAAGTATATCCATTAGCATTAGTAACATTTACGTTAATTTGAGAAGTTCCGCCACTACAGTTAATCTCAGCTGCAGTTACAGTATATGTTGGTTTCGGATTTGCAGTAACTGTAATAGATGTTGTTCCGCTGCAATTATTAGCATCAACAACTCTAATATCATATTTGCCAGGTCCTGTAACAGCGATTTCATTTGATAATTGGAATGAACTTGATCCGTTTATAAAATGATAATACGGTGCAGTTCCACCTGTCGTTGTTACTACTATTTTTCCATTAGCACAAGCTGTCAACGGAACGGTTAGAGCTGCCGTTGGAGTTAATCCTGCTGGAACCGGATTTACAGTAACTCTTACCGTTTTATCACAAAACGGCGCTGGTGTAGCACCTACTGGTCCGTTAGTAACTCTAATATCATAATCTCCTGATGATAAATTTGCAAAGGTATAATCTGAATTTGATGTTGGCCCAAAGCTATTTACCAAAGTACCTCCACTAGTGTAGATATAATAATAGTATTGTGGGTCGATATTTTGTGCACCAACTTTAATACTTCCTTTATCCGTTTTACATGTTGGCTGAGTTATCGCTGTACTAATGCTTAAATCTCTGCTTCTGATCAAAATACCTGGAACAGTAAAAATACAAGGATTAGTAGTTACGCCAATCTGTCTGATATGAACAGTATATGAATTTGGAGAAGTTATTGGGAATACGTTGCTAGTCTGATAAGCACCAGGAGTTCCGTTAGGATCTGTACTAATAGCATATTCGTATCCTGCAGGAACGCTGCCAATTGTAATACTTCCAGGAGCACCACAAATAATATCCTTATGAGTTTCTGTTGGTGTTAAAGAATTGCTGTATACATTAAAATAAAAACGGTTAAAGCATCCTCCAGCATAGTTTAATGTTAAACGAAATTGTCCTGCCTGATTCGCAGTATAACTTGGTCCACTTTTTACAGTAGTCCATTTACATGAAGCACTTTCATTAGCACAATTTTGATTTGTTACTGCTGTACAGCTTGCTTCATTTAATTTTTCCCAAACAATACTTGTCGCATCCGAAATATTTAATGTAATTACTTTCGAAGCGTTTCCACCACATAAGAAAATGTTTGGCAATTTTTTTCCATCATTTGAACAAGTTACCACCTGATCTGCAAAAGGTATTACCGGATTTTCTACAGTATTACCAAATCTCGTTACAACAAATGACTGATAAATTGATCTACAAGGAGCAGCAGCCAAATTGTACACATAATAAGTACCAGGATTTTTTACATTCAATACTTGTCCTTTTCCTATCTCTTTTGTACGTGCTTCATCACTATACCAAGTATAATCACTATAACCATTTGCTGCAGTTAGATTAATACTATCACCACAAAGCGTAACGTTGTCTGTATACTTACATCCGTCAACCCCTACTAAAAAGTTAGTTGCTTTTGGAACTAAGATACATCCTGTATTGGTATTAACACTCGGGTCATCAGAAATTGTGAAAGCTGTATTCTGTGTTCCTTTGTAAGTTGCATATGCAGAGTTGTCAATACTATTAGAACAAGCCTCACTTAACATATGACAATCTGGAACAACCTGAACTTTAAAGCTGATTACCTTTTCAGGGTCACCAATTTTAACCACACTATTATCAACCTTGAAAACAATGTTTCTTGTAGCTGCGTTATAACTTTGAACAGTTACTCCGGTTGGCAATGAAACAATATCTGCCGGGTAATTAAAAATAATATTTATAGGCAATTGATCTCTAATAGTAAATGATGTCGCATTATCATTTCCTGTATTTTTAAAACCAATTTCATAATTTAATTGTTGCCCTAAAGTAACATTTTGACCACCAATATTATCTCCCTTAGCATTCTTTACAATTTTGGTTAAAACAATTTTTGGCTCAATAATTTCAACATTGAATGCATTAAAGAATAGCCCATAACCATCTCCACTTGTCGTAAGTTTTAACTGTGCCGAAGTATCGTTATTTTTAATGACACTTCCTCCTGGGTTTGCCGAGGTTGCGGGATTGGGAACATTCAGAATACCTGCTTCGAAACCTAAAGTATTTCCACTGGCAGGAGTTCTGTCAGTGAAAGGTCCATTAGTATCATTAATTGTACTATTAAAAAAGTTGTCAATCGGACGTTGTGCGGTTGAAATATCAGTGTTATTAATAGAATATCTATCACCTGTTAAGTTAACGTCTCCCTCTAAAGCCGCAAAAGCTAATTTTGCTTTTACAGTACCTGTTGGGATCGTTTTAAAACCTGAAATGTTATAAGTTACTGGTCCACTACTAGCCTGAATCCATCTGAAACCATCAAACGTAGTAATGTATTTTGCTGAAGATTTAGGATCCTCATAAACAACAAATAAATTCCAACCAGCAGAAAAACCTCCATTGATTTTTCCTCTTGCCGAAATAATATTTGCAACTGTATAAGTTCCTTCTGGATCTGTTAGTCCTTGTACTAATGATGTCAAATCGTAATAATATGCATAAGGCATCTGATCACCATTTGAAGTAGAAGGGTAATAGTCATAAATCAACTGACCCGTAATATCAGTATAAGCGGTTTGATTGGGTAGTTTAATTTTAATAGAACCCAGATTACTTCTGTTAACCGTTTTATCATCAACCGATCCTTTGCTGTAAATACCAGCCCAATAAAGTCCAGCGTAAACAACTTTATAACATTCCCTGCTTGCTGTTGGAATTGTTAATTTTGCCGAACTTGAACTAAATGTACTGGCATCACCATCGATGTCAATATATTGCATGTTAAGGTCGTTGTTGTTTTGGTTTGTTGCATTAAAGGCATCGTTCGCACGCTCATTATCCTTAACATCTCTATTCAAAATATTGTTACCAATCAAAAGCATATCTCCTTTTAAACTCGTATCAAAACGAGGGGTGAAATTCTTTTGAGAGTAAATAACAAAACTTTGAATACAAAGTAATACAGCTAAAACTAATTTTAAAGTAGTAGGTTTCTTCATTTTTCTATGGTTTCAGTTTAACGGCTGTTTTTTAAAGGGGCATTTAAAAAACAGCATATACTCTTTATTAAAATTTACTTTATGTTCCTCTTCTTTTTTCAAAGAAGCCGCATCTATATAATTAATTCTTCTTCTAATTCTCAACTTTTACTATAGCCATTTTGCCGTTATATGGTTTAGTTCCTTTCGCTTCTAATGCTTTGGTTGCCTCTTGTAAACCATCATACTTTTCATAATAGATATAGTATTTACTTGTGGCTACATTGTAAAAGAAATTTACATCTGAACGTCCTGAAGCAACCGCTTTAGTCAAGAACTCATCACGTTTCTCTACACTGTTATGCACCGCAATAATTAAATAATAACCACTATCAGAATTTTTAATATTCTTAATAATCTGCATATTTGACTGCTCTTCACCAAAATCAAAATCATTTGCCGTCAATGGGGTACTGCTTAATTTAGTCGTTTCTTTAATACGTTTAAGAGCAGCAATGTCCTGCGCATATCTTCCTTGATCATTCTCGTAAGCCGCACGTTTAATTCTACGTTTACGCTCAATTTCTGTCTCTGTTTTAATACGCTCTAAGTCGGCTAATAATGCGGCGCCTTCTTTTTCCATTCTTAATTGAGCCGCTTTCAGTTCGTTTATCTTATCCAGATACGCTTTGTTTAACGGATCGTTTTTAGGGAATTTTTTAAGTCTCTCGTTATAAAGATTAGTCAGCTTATTGATTTCATTTTTCATGCTGTTATTTGCTTCAGCAATCTGTAATTTTAAAGCTTCAATCTGACTGTTTTCTGCCGCAACACTTTTGAAAGGTTTTGGCTCTCTATAAATTCCTTTTTCACTTAAATCATTCTCTTCTTTTAAATCACTTAAGTCTTTTTGTTTATTAGCAACAGTTGCTGTGAATTGTGCTAATAAATCATTTTGTGTTTTACTTGTATCATCAATAGATTTCGTCAAATCATCAATTGCTTTAGCAGTAGCATCTTTAGCTGAAGCTGCAAGAGCAGCTGCTTCTGCATCGGCTTTCGCTTTTTCTGCTGCTAATTTTGCCTGACGATCTTCTTCTTCTCTAAGTCTTCTTGTTTCTTCTTCCGCTTTTAATTTCTCTGTAGCTTCTGCATCAGCTTTCGCTTTTGCATCGGCAAGAAGTTTTGCTTGAAGAGCAGCCATATCTGCTTTCGCTTTTGCATCAGCGGCAAGTTTAGCTTCTAATGCTTCAGCATCTGCTTTTGCTTTGGCATCGGCTGCTAATTTAGCTTGACGCGCTTCTTCATCAAGTTTCGCTTTAGCTTCTGCGGCTTGTTGTGCCTTTAATGCTTCTGCATCTGCTTTTGCTTTGGCATCCGCAGCAAGTTTAGCTTGTAATGCTTCTGCGTCAGCTTTTGCTTTTGCGTCGGCAGCTAATTTAGCCTGACGTGCTTCTTCTTCAACTTTTGCTTTAGCTTCAGCAGCTTGTTGTGCTTTTAATGCTTCAGCATCCGCTTTTGCTTTTGCATCGGCCGCTAATTTAGCCTGACGCGCTTCTTCCTCTTCTTGTAATTTTTTCGCTTCTGCATCTGCTTTCGCTTTTGCTGTAGCTTCTGCGTCTGCTTTAACTTTTGCATCAGCCAATAATTTTGCTTGAAGAGCAGCCATATCTGCTTTTGCTTTAGCATCAGCGGCAAGTTTAGCTTCTAATGCTTCCGCATCCGCTTTTGCTTTGGCATCTGCAGCTAATTTAGCTTGACGTGCTTCTTCTTCAACTTTTGCTTTAGCTTCTGCGGCTTGTTGTGCCTTTAATGCTTCTGCATCTGCTTTTGCTTTGGCATCCGCAGCAAGTTTAGCTTGTAATGCTTCTGCGTCAGCTTTTGCTTTTGCGTCAGCAGCTAATTTAGCTTGACGTGCTTCTTCTTCAACTTTTGCTTTAGCTTCAGCAGCTTGTTGTGCTTTTAATGCTTCTGCATCTGCTTTCGCTTTTGCTTCTGCAGCAAGTTTAGCTTGTAACGCTTCGGCGTCAGCTTTTGCTTTCGCATCTGCAGCTAATTTAGCTTGACGTGCCTCTTCCGCTTCTTGTAATTTTTTCGCTTCTGCTTCTGCTTTTGCTTTTGCAGTTGCTTCAGCATCGGCTTTAACTCTGGCGTCAGCAATTAGTTTTGCTTGTAGAGCTTCCATATCTGCTTTTGCTTTTGCATCTGCAGCCAATCTAGCTTTTTCAGCTTCTGCATCGGCTTTTGCCGCAGCTTCTGCCGCTAGTCTTGCTTGTTGTGCTTCGGCTTCCGCTTTTGCTTTATTATCTGCTTCTAATTTTGCTTTTGCTGCAGCTTCGGCATCGGCTTTCGCTTTTGCATCTGCAACAAGTTTCGCTTGAAGTGCTTCAGCATCTGCTTTCGCTTTTGCTTCTGCAGCTAATTGTGCTTGACGAGCATCTTCTGCTTGTTTCAATTTTAATGCTTCCGCATCGGCTTTTGCTTTTGCTTCAGCAGCAATTAGAGCTTGTCTTGCCTCTTCATCTGCTTTTGCTTTTGCATCGGCAGCTAATTTTTCTTTAAGAGCAGCTTCTTCTGCAGCTTTTGCTTTTGCATCTGCTGCAGCTTTTGCCTTATTAGCAGCATCAATAGATGCTTTAGTTTTTGCTTCAGCTGCGGCTTTTGCTTTTGCTTCTGCAGCTAATCTAGCTTGTAATGCATCTGAGTCTGCTTTCGCTTTTGCATCGGCAGCAAGAATTGACTGCATATCTGCAGCTTCTGCTTTCGCTTTTGCATCGGCTTTACGTTTTGCTTCAGCAGCTTCTGCTTTCGCTTTATTATCTTCAATTAATTTTAATCTTGCGGCCTCAGCATCTGCCTTAGCTTTTTCTGCTGCTGCCAGTCTAGCTTGTCTTGCAGCTTCGGCATCAGCTTTTACTTTTTCAGCAGCGGCTAACCTTGCTTTAGCAGCAGCTTCTGCATCTGCTTTTGCTTTATCTGCAGCTAATTGTGCAGCTGTTTTTTGCGGAGCGGCTACTGGTTTTGCAGCGGCAGCTTTTGCTTTCTCAGCAGCTTCAGCATCGGCTTTTGCTTTTGCATCTGCAGCTAATTTTAATTTCATTGCTTCCGCGTCTGCCTTAGCTTTATCAGCTGCAAGTTGTGCCTGTGTTTTTTGCGGAGTTGCAACAGCAGCTTTCGCTTTTGCGGCAGCTTCAGCATCAGCTTTTGCTTTTGCGTCTGCAGCTAATTTTAATTTCATTGCTTCTGCATCAGCCTTCGCTTTGTCAGCTGCAAGTTGTGCTTGTGTTTTTTGTGCTGCAGTTGCTCCTGGCTTGTTTGCAGCGGCTTGTGCTCTTGCAGCGGCAGCAGCATCCACTCTAGCTTTATTATCTGCAGCTAATTTTATTCTACGTTCTTCTGCATCTGCTCTTGCTTTATCAGCAGCCAATTGTGCAGCAGTTTTTTGTGTTGCAGCAACTGCTCTATTTGCTGTGGCTGTTTGTGCTCTCGCAGCAGCAGCAGCATCGGCTTTTGCTTTTGCATCTGCCGCTAATTTTATCTTAATAGCTTCAGCATCTGCTTTAGCTTTGTTGTCAGCTTCTAATTTTGCTTTTGCAGCAGCTTCGGCATCTGCCTTAACTTTCTCTGCAGCGGCAAGTCTGGCTTGTTTTGCTTCAGCATCGGCTTTTGCTTTTGCTTCGGCTGCCAGTCTATTCTTTTCAGCAATCTCAGTTCTGTTAACTTGAGTTGCTTCTGATTTTGGTTTTGCAGGTACTGGCTTTGGTTTAGATGGATCAATCAATGATCCTTCATCATCATCTCCGTAATAATAATTTCTGTTTTTGAATTTATAGGCAATGGCAAATTCGTGTGATCCGCCTAGGTTTGAGAAATTGCCCATTCCTCTTTCGTAGTTATATTCAATAGCAATGCTTGGAGAAATATTAACCCCAAGTCCCGCTGAAACTCCATATAAAGTGTTGTAACCTGCTTGTGCCCAAACTCCTTGTTGAAGAGTCAGCATACCAAGTCCGGAAATAACTGTTTTGTCTTTTTTAATCTCTGTTTTTAAAATACCTGAAAATTTACTTCTGTCAAAAAATCCATAGCTGTCAATGTACCCAGTGTACATTGCATGAAGTTCAATTGCTCTTTCTGGATCATCTTTAACCATTCCGGACCCAAAATTGTAAAGCACTAAATTGTTGATCGACAATCCGAAATCTAGAAAAGTTGTACCATAGTTAATACCTGGATTTACGGTAAGAAGTGTACTTTTAGGAAATTCTCCAGTTAGAATATCTGAATCGTCTGAGATAATTTTTCCTGTATTTAAACCGCTTTGGTAAGCACCAACATTTAAACCAAAAGTCAAATTACTGTCTTCTTGAAGAACAATGTTGTGCGCAAAATTGACAACACCTCCAAAAAGAGTCATTAATCCATAATTTTGTTGAAATAATGCAACTGCAAAAGCATCATTTTCTTTGATACGCCCAGAATAATTGGCAATATAAGTCTGTGGAGCATCATCAAACTGAACCCATTGTCTCTTATTATAAAAACTTATATATGGATTTGTTTCTCGAACAAAACTGAATGTTGGGTTAATTAAATATCTATTAAACTTTAAAGAATTTCTGATAGGTAATGAAAACGAAACAACTCCATCCTCAGAAGCATTTTGAGAATAGAGTACATTTGAAAAACCGTAAAATAAAGTGATGAATAGTAAAATTTTCTTCATATTATTTTATCACAGTTATTGATCCTTTTTTTTCACCTGTGTCGCCTTTAATGACATAGTAATAAACGGGATTTACATTTTTAAAATCTATATTGTTTTGAGGCCAATCGCCTTGATAATTCACTACATCGAGAACCTTATCTCCGTTTGAACTAATAATAATTACACTGGTAGAAGCATTCTTATATTCATCTGGAATATTCCAATACGGATTCATCCCGCTCAACTTTATGATATTTGGAATAACTGTTGACGGTCCGGAATCACCATTAATTTTAAATGAAAACTCTCTGTTTGCAATACAACCAGAGGCTTGAGAAATTTTTACTTTGTAATTACCTTTTACGGATATCACATATGAACTTCCTGTTTCTCCAGCAATTAAATTGTTGTTTATGTACCATTCGAAAGTAGCATTTGTAGCATCTGTTGTAACATTAACCGTTAATGTTTCACCTTCACTTAGTTTATATCCATCTTGAGCATCTATGCTTGCTTCAAATCCGTTGCTTTGAAGATTAATACTTCCTGTAGCTTTACATCCTCCAAAATCTACTTCGACAGTATAAACTCCAGATTCATTTGTTGAATACGTACGATTTGTTGCACCTGCTATAACTACTCCGTCTTTTTTCCAAACATAACTATTTCCTGAAGTTGCTGTTAAAACCGTTCCTGTACCGCTGGCACAAAATGGGTTACCTAAGCTTGAATCGATAGTAACAGCAGAACCGCTGCTTGAAGAAGTGACATTGACACGATTAGAACTAAAGTTTACATCAGAACATTGTCCGTAATCAATCTCTGCATAATATTTTCCTGTACTGTTTACAACTATCTCTTTAGAACTTTGTCCTGCTATTAGAACATCGTCTTTATACCATTTGTATTTGATATTAGCGATACTGGCAGGAGAAGGTGATTCTGAACTAATAGAAAGTGTTAAATTACCGCCAGAACAAATCATAGCAACATCACTTTTGTTATTAATAAAGAAAGGACCTTCGAATTGTTTAAAATAAGCAGGAAAAGAAGTATTTCCCAAAGAATTTTTAAATCTCGTACTAGTAACTCCAGTTGAACTTTTCACTCTTAAACTGTAGATGTCAGAACCAACTAAATCTGTTGGCACTGCGTATTTAATTGTTTTTTGAGTAGCAGAAACATCGATTGTCTGTAGCAGTGTCGTAGCAATAGGAGAAGTAAAATTTCCCGCAGCGTCTGAAAGCTCAACTACAAAAGTAGTACCTGCGGGAAAATCTATATAACTAAAACTAGCATAAAATTCATTAAACGAATTTCCAGCACAAAGCTTTTCTAAACCATCAAATGTTTGAGGCACTATAGTTTGCGCATAAGAATTCGATTTAGCAAAGAACAAAATGCTAAATAAAAGTAAAAATTTAGTAAAAGATAAAGTAATTTTTTGAATCATATAGTGCGTGTTCTTGCTAAGTCTATACGCTCAAAAAACAAAATATCAATGAATGTTTCAGAAAAATCATACTTGTAGTTTTCAATTATATCTTTTGCAAGAATTGAAGTTGCTGTAAGCGATGAATTTTCCTGACATTCGTCAGATACAGTATTTGGTTCAGCTACTATAGTAAGGCTGTCCTTGGGGTTGGACATCCCTACTATAAACTGATTAAATTTATCTGAATTGCTGTTTTCAATTACAGCATTAGTACTGTTTTGGTTAACATTACCTAAAGTTAATGTGCACTCAGAACCAGCAGCCTTTGTAGGTTTTTCTGCTGTATTCTGTGCATATAGAGTTAACGAAATAGGCGAAACCAAAAATATTATATATAAAAAATATTTTTTCGTAGATACCATTATGTTTTGATCTTTATTTGGGTCCGTTAGAGACGATACATAAATTGTGTCTGGGGACTTTATTAATAAAATTTACGCGTGGAAATAAAAATCGAAATCTATTTATCTATTGCCGCTTGAAGCCGTGATTTTTCCTAGTTGTAATCTGAAATCTGGTTTTTTAGGGTTTGCGATATCAATGAATGTTTCATTGTTACTGCTTTGAGAATAAACGTTAAAAAACACGCTATTTCCATACCAGCTCTCTAAATCTTCATTATTAGAATTGTACTCTGTAAAGATGTTTCCGTTACATAAGTTGAAGTACATTTCTTCAAATTTGATTTTTTTAAGATTAGCATCGTTGATTTCAATTTTACTGTCTAATAAAACAGCAGGATTGAAACCAGAGATTACACTACGCTTTAATTCAAGAGAAGCAGCTTCTGCAACATATACACATTCTTTTACTAACCCTGCTTGAATATCAGCTTTGATATTTTCACTGTCATTAAGCATAGTAATATTTGTAGCAGCTACGAGAGTTTGTTTTTTTGTAAAGTCTGTTTCGTTCTTTTTCTCATAAGATTTCACCTCCATACAACGAGATCCGTCTTTGTTACTTGATAAGTAAGAAGATCTAACTGCTAAAGAGTTGAATAAACGACATTGTACACCTTGTGTAAATTTAAAGTCGTCGTTGATAGATTTATAAGAAACTAATTTAGAAGCATTAACATCACCACCGAAGAAAGCAAATGAATCACCTCCAGAGTAGCTTACCATTACATTGTCAATAATCGTTTTGTTTCCAACACCTGCAATAGTTAAACCGTTAAATGTATCTAAACCTTTTACTTTTTTACCAGCAAACTCGATTCTAACAAATCTTAAAATTCCAGAGTTTGAAGCTACGTTGTCTCCACCGTAAGTAGTAAGAGTTGGGTCAAGATCAAGGTTGTAAGAACCTACATTTCCAAATTTATTAATTGGAGCATCACCAAGAATTACAAGTCCACCCCAGTCTCCAGCTTTTTTCATGCTGCGGTTTGAAGTAAATACAATTGGATCTGTTTCTAAACCGTCTGCAACAATTTGTGCACCTTTTGTAACTACCAATGTTCCTTTTGTTTCGAAATCACCAATAATTAAAGTTCCTGGTTCAATAGTTAAAACAGCATTGTTTGTAACATATACGTTTCCTTGCAAAACGTAGATATTTCTTTTCAGCAATTTAGTATTAACAGAAATATTTCCTGCTAAAATTTGGTTTGCTTCTCCATAGTCCACTTTGTTAGGCTTAAATTCAGTCCAATTGTTTAACCAATTGTTGTAGCCCATAATTCCTTTCTCTTGTTGAGCACTCATACTCGTAACTGTCAAAAGAACGCAGATTAATTGAGTAATTTTTTTCATGATAAGGGGGGTATTACGGTTAATAATAAATTTGGGTATGCGTAAATGAAAAAACTCCTCTCGAGTTTTCCGAAATTATCAGAACCCTCGAGAATGAGTTTTTTTTTATTTTGTTTCTCAAGAATGTTCAAATAGATTTCATCCATCTACGTAAACATTTCGAAAAAGGTTTTAAAAAAAAATATCTTTATTACATTTCGTTCAAATCGTTGAACTCGTGTAATGATTTCAATGTACTTTCGTAGAACAAGATTGCAGCGATTAGATTTCCTTTATCAGAGTAAGGCATCATTTTTCTTTGGAATTCTACTGTAGTATCCAAAAATGTTGATGTACCAACTGCCTGAGCATCTAAAACTTTTTTGTGTTCGTTATCGTCTGGAATACCAAGATCGGCCATAGTAACTCCAGGTTTTGTAACCAAAGCAATGTAAGGAAGGGTTTTTACAAGAACCTTGATACGCTCAATGTATAATTCCAAAAGTTCTCCTTTTTGCATACCGCTCAATTCTTTTTGATCATGGTATTTACGAATAAGAGCTGTTGTACTAATAATACTTCTTGGTGCGTTTTTTGCCTGTGCCGAAACGGCTGCAGTAGTTAAGATAAAAAGTGCACTTAACAGAGTAATTTTCCCTTTCATAGATTCTTATTTATAATTGGTTGTTGATAAAAACAAAAATATATAAATTAACTTAAATTACAACTCTAATGATTTTTTTTTTCAAAAAAAAACCTTAAAAAAACCTTAAAAACCAGTGTTATGTCGAGAAAATGTGCGTTTTAACGTGCTTTTTGTTAAATTTGTTAAAATCTAAACCGTAAGATAATCGCTATAAAAAAAACGAATCCTTTCTTTTAAATAATAAAAAAATACTTACGTTTCGCGTTTTTTGAAAAAAAATATTAACAAAAAAATCTTGATATCTGCTCAGGTTGAGACATTTATTAACAAAATAATGTCGAAAGTCATCCGAAAAAAATCGAAAAATGAGTTTGTAATTTCAAAATTATAACTACGAAATAATCTTATCTGTAAAATTTTTGACTACATCATTTTCTTCTATCTTTGCTCCATGCAATTTTCTCAAATTTTAGGTCAAGATTACATCAAAAGCCACTTGATAAAAAGTGCTGCTTCTGGTAGAATCCCGCATGCACAATTATTCGTTGGTCCAGAAGGAAGCGGCACATTAATCACTGCCATTGCTTATGCCCAGTACATTTTATGCAGTAATACAGGCGACGAAAATTCAAACGGAAACGATTCTTGTAATCTTAAGTTTGAAAACATTTCACATCCAGATCTGCATTTTATTTATCCAACCGTTACTACCGAAGATGTAAAAACCAAACCCAAAAGTTTAGATTTTATACAAGACTGGCGCAGTTTCATTCAAGAAATGCCCTACGGAGGTTTGTTCGACTGGTACAAAATTTTGGGTGTTCAAAACAAACAAGGTGAAATTCGTGTAGAAGATGCGCAGGAAGTGTTAAAATCACTTGCTTTGAAATCTTATGAAGGCGGTTATAAAATCATGATTATCTGGATGGCCGATAAAATGAATATCGCCGCTTCTAATAAACTTTTGAAACTTTTAGAAGAACCTTCAGATAAAACCATGTTTATTCTGATTTCTGAAAATGAAGAAGATATTATTCAAACCATTCGTTCTCGTTGCCAAGTAATTCACTTTAATGGACTTCCAGAAAAAGTCATAGCCGAAGCTTTGGTTGCACAAGAAAGTATAGATCCGAATTTAGCTAAAAAAATTGCGCATCAAGCGCAGGGTAATTTTAGCAAAGCGCTCCATTTATTGAAAGAGGATGATGACGAATTTCCATTTGAACAATGGTTTGTAAATTGGGTTCGAGCTGCTTTTAGAGCAAAAGGAAATGCGGCAGCCATTCAGGATTTAATTTCATGGAGCGAGCAAATCGCTGCGCTTGGACGCGAAAGCCAGAAAAAATTCATACAATATTGTATCGAAATGTTCCGACAAGCTCTAATGTTAAATTATCAAGCGCCGAGTTTAGTTTACATAGAACCTAAAGTTGATAAATTTAAACTCGAAAATTTTGCGCCTTTTGTAAATGGAAACAACATTCACGAAATTTTTAAAGAACTTTCAGATGCCATGTACCATATTGAAAGAAACGGAAATGCAAAAATAATTCTAACTGATTTATCGATCAAACTAACACGTTTAATTCATAAAAAATAGATTTCAAATGAACAATGTTGCTTCAATCTTACTTTTGGCATTTTTAGCCTTAACTTTTTTACAATCGGGCTACGAAAAAATTTTTTATTGGAATGATAATGTAACTTGGCTTAAAGAACATTTTGCCAAAACACCACTAAAAAATCAAGTACCGCTCGCTCTTTTACACTTACTGATATTAGAATTAATTTCGGGAATTTTATGTGTTGTCGGAGGTATTCAATTACTAACAAATAACGGAAGAGAATTTGGTTTTTACGGAGCTATATTTTCATGTATTTGTCTCTTAATGATGCTTTTCGGACAAAGACTGGCAAAAGATTACGATGGCGCGAGAACCATTGTTATATATTTTATACCAGCTGTAATGGCAGTTTATTGGTTGAATTAACAACCTTAAATATTTTAAAGTTAGCCATAGATTTCACAAATTCTAACAGATTTTAATCTGTTTAATCTGTGGCAAAAAAAGTCCAATTATTGGGCATCCAAACAAAATTTTATTATTAAAAAAATGAATCCAAAACATCCTTCAGAATCTCTAACTATTTTAACTGATTTAGTTTTACCGAGCGAAACTAATCCTTTAAACAATCTTTTTGGCGGCGAGTTATTAGCCCGAATGGATCGCGCTGCAAGTATTGCTGCCCGCAGACATTCACGTCGAATTGTAGTTACGGCTTCTGTAAATCACGTTGCTTTTAACAGAGCTATTTCGCTTGGAAGCGTTGTAACGGTAGAAGCAAAAGTTTCAAGATCATTCAAAAGTTCTATGGAAGTTTTTATTGATGTGTGGGTAGAAGACCGCGAATCTGGAAACAGAACAAAAGCAAATGAAGCAATTTATACTTTCGTTGCTGTAGACGACACTGGACGACCAGTTGAAGTACCTGCGATTGTACCTGAAACCGATCTAGAAATACAACGTTTTGACGCAGCGCTTCGTCGTAAACAGCTGAGTTTACTACTTGCCGGAAAGATAAAACCATCTGATGCAACAGAATTAAAGGCTTTATTTTTATAGTACAATTTGTGCAAATTTGATACAATTTGGGACAATTAACTTCAAAAAAAAGAACTAATTTTACCAAATTACAAGTCACAAATAAAAACCAGGAAGTTATTTGCTCTTTTTGATTTTTGTTTGAAAGAAAATAACAATTTAGACACTTAATAAAAAGATGAGTTCAGACAAAGAAGCCAAATTAAAAGCGTTACAATTAACGCTTGACAAACTTGACAAAACCTACGGAAAAGGAACCGTAATGAAAATGGGCGACAGAGCCATTGTGGAGGTAGAAACGATTTCTTCTGGTTCACTTGGCGTTGATTTAGCTCTTGGAGTGAATGGTTATCCTAAAGGAAGAATTATTGAAATATACGGACCAGAATCTTCTGGTAAAACTACTTTGACGCTTCATGCTATTGCAGAAGCTCAAAAAGCTGGAGGTATTGCTGCTTTTATCGATGCGGAACATGCTTTTGATAGAAACTATGCAGAAAAACTAAATGTTGATATCGAGAATTTAATTATTTCTCAGCCGGACAATGGTGAACAGGCTTTGGAAATTGCAGAGAACTTAATTCGTTCTGGAGCAATTGATATTGTCGTAATTGACTCGGTTGCAGCGTTGACTCCAAAAAGCGAAATCGAAGGTGAAATGGGAGATTCTAAAATGGGTCTTCATGCTCGTTTAATGTCTCAGGCTTTGAGAAAACTTACTGGAACTATCAGCAAAACAAATTGTACTGTTTTCTTTATCAACCAGCTTCGTGAAAAAATTGGTGTAATGTTCGGAAATCCAGAAACTACAACTGGAGGTAACGCACTTAAATTTTACGCTTCTGTACGCTTAGATATTCGTCGTTCTGCACAAATCAAAGACGGTGAAAATGTAATTGGAAACAGAACTAAAGTTAAAATTGTTAAAAATAAAGTTGCCCCGCCTTTTAAAACTGCCGAATTTGACATTATGTATGGAGAAGGAGTTTCTAAAACAGGAGAAATTTTAGATTTAGCTGTAGAATTTGACATCGTTAAAAAGGCAGGATCTTGGTTCAGCTACGGCGATACAAAATTAGGACAAGGTCGTGATGCTGTTAAAACTTTAATTAAAGATAATCCAGAACTTGCTGACGAACTTGAAGTTAAAATTAAAGAACATATTAAAGAATTAGCAAATGCTTAATCTCATATAAGTCAAAAAATGACTAATCTAAATCCTGATAGACTATAAAATCTGTCAGGATTTTTTATTCAAATAAAAATAAAAACTTGACGCAACCTTTTCGACAAAAGTGCATCTATTAAAAAAAGCAGGGTTTCCAAATTGGTAAGCCATATATCAATTTGAGGCTTTTTTAGAATTTAAATTGGTTGGTTATTTGAATTAAAACCCGTTAGTAATTCATACTAACGGGTTTTATCAAATTTTTTTTACTTTTTTTTCCAATTTTGACGCAACCATTTTTATTTTTCTCTATCTATAATAATGTGACATTAACTTGAGTTATTAATTTAAACTCTTTATTATCAACCATTAATATTTTTAACCATGAAAGAAAAAATAGAATTGTTGTACAATAAAAACCGAAGAAAAACCAAATTGAAATTTAAAAAAGTATTGCGTTTTATTTCTGAAAAAATAATTCATAGATAACTTTTGAATAAAAATGGGGGGTTTTTAATTCAAAAACAAAAGCCGATAGATTTAAGAAATCTATCGGCTTTTATATTTATTTGGTCTTCTGGAAATCAACCAAACCATCGTAAATTATATTTCGAACCTGATCTTTAAGTTCTTTCCTATGATCAATGGTCAAATTTTTTGTTTCTATAAAAGGAAGAACTTTAACTCTCATTCTGCCAGGACTTCCGCTTAAAAAAGTATACGAAAAACGTTCTTTATTATCGGCAAAAACTATTGGAACAATCGGAATTTGATGATCTATTGCTAGTCTGAAAGCCCCGTCTTTAAATTCATCAAGCAAAATACTTTCATCGTCTGGGACGCCGCCTTCTGGAAATATACAAATACTCAAACCTTGATTTAAACGGCTTTGAGCTCTTTTAAAAACTTCATTTTTACTTCTTGAAGAACTTCTGTCAACCAAAATGCAGGTCCTTTTATAGAAAAATCCGAAAAGCGGAATCTTCACAAGCTCTTTTTTCCCAACAAAAACAAACGGATTTTTAATTATGGCCAGCATAAGCATTATATCTGTCATTGAGGTATGATTGGCCACAATCATATAACTTTTGCCTTTAATGAGCTTCTGTTCGCGTTTTACGGTATAGTAAAAACCCATTCCGAAAAGGATAAATTTCGCCCAAATACGAGCCATTTTAAAAAAATAGGGATAACCTTTCTCTGAGATAATAGAAATCAGTAAAAACGGCAGCATAATCAAAATCGGAATGGCCATTAAAATGTAAAACCAAACGCGCCATAAAACCCAAAAAATAATCTTTAATCCTTTCATGGTTTCAAAAGTAAGAAAAACAGAAGCGAATTTTACAAAAAGAATTATTAATGCCACCGCAAAATATCTTTTAACGCAAAGACCGCAAAGAGTTTTCGCAAAGATTTAGAAGTTCTTTTGCTTTGCAATCAGTTCACAAAGCTATTGTTGTAAATTATTCGCTACTCTTCTGACACCGTTTTTTAAAAGACTTTCGCTAAAATTAATGAGAAGGCCGAGTTTAAAATTTCCAAGTTTTAAATACGTTAATGTTTGAGCCAAATGATTAACGGTGAGTGATTCCACACTTTTTATTTCTATTAATAATTTGTTTTCCACAAGCAAATCAATGCGGTATCCACAATCCAGCTTAACTTCTTCAAAAACTACTGGCAAAGCTTTCTCTTTTTCGACAAGAAGACCTTTTTGTTTAATCTTATAAAGCAAACATTCCTTATACACATTTTCTAATAAACCTGGTCCAAGTTTTTTATGAATTTCAATAGCTAACCCAATTACAATATTTGATATTTCGTTTTCTGTCATAATCTAAAAAAAATCAAAATTATAAATATTTTCTTATAATTTAATTGAATGGTTTTAATTCAGACTACTTTACAGAAGATAAAGCTTAGTGAACTTATTGCAAAGCAATATCTCAAAGAAATTAACTTGTTTCCTTTGCGAAAACCCTTTGCGCGCTCTGCGTTAAAATGACTCACAAAAAAAACAAAAACATTGCTATAAACCTTTGCACACTTTGCGGTTAAAAAAAACATCACGACATTTGCATTTCAGAAAAAATCTAGAATGGCAAAAATACTTACGGGTGTTCAAAGTACAGGAACACCGCATTTAGGAAATTTATTAGGAGCAATTATTCCAGCAATCGAATTGTCAAACAATCCGGATAACGAATCTTTTTTGTTTATTGCTGATTTACATTCGATTACTCAGATTAAAGACGGAAAAACTTTAAGAGAAAACACCTACAGCACAGCTGCGGCTTGGCTTGCATGTGGTTTAAATCCCGAAAAAGTGACGTTCTACAGACAATCTGATGTGGTGCAGACTACTGAATTGACTTGGTATTTAAGCTGTTTTTTCCCTTTCCAAAGATTGACTTTAGCACATTCTTTCAAAGATAAAGCGGATCGTTTAGACGATGTTAACGCTGGACTTTTTACGTATCCAATGTTAATGGCGGCAGATATTTTATTGTATGATGCTGAATTTGTTCCAGTTGGAAAAGATCAACTGCAGCATTTAGAAATTACTCGTGATGTTGCTTCTCGTTTTAATCATCAAATGGGCGAAACTTTTGTAATTCCTGAAGCTAAAATTCAAGAAAACATTATGTTGATTCCTGGAACAAACGGAGGAAAAATGAGTAAATCTGCCAATAATATTATTAATATTTTCTTGGACGACAAAGCGTTACGCAAACAGGTAATGAGTATCGAAACAGACAGTACACCGCTTGAAGATCCGAAAAATCCAGATACTTGTAATGCTTTTGCAATTTATTCTTTGTTAGCAAATGAAGATCAGATTGCCGAAATGAGAGCAAATTATTTAGGCGGAAATTATGGTTACGGTCACGCGAAACAAGCTTTGTTTGAATTGATTACAGAGAAATTCAAAACTGAAAGAGAAAAATACAATTACTACATCAATAACCTTGAAGAGGTAGATGCTCTATTGAAAAAAGGTGCAGCAAAAGCTTCTGTTGTTGCCGATGGTGTTTTAGCAAAAGTTCGCGAAGTACTTGGTTTCACAAAATAAAATTTAAGTTTCATAAATTAAAACGTTGATCAAGTTTCAAAACTGGTCAACGTTTTTTTTGTAAAATATCTGAATATTTTTTTGTAACTTCATCTATATTAATCTTTTAAATAATAAAAAGATGAATAAATATATTGAAGATTATGATGTGCCGCCCTATTTATTTCAAATCTTAAATATCCTATTTGGGTTATTACTGATTTTTATACTTTACAAATTGTACAAACACTTTAAAAATAAAAAATAAGATTTTCTGCGTTAAATTGACTCAAAAAGTTTTCCAGGAAGTGGTCGTATTAAGCCCTTAAGTTCCATATTAATTAGAATTCCAGACATTTTATAAATTGGAAAATCACATTTAACAGCAATAATGTCCAGCAATTCTTTTCCGTTTTTTTGAAGAAAATCATAGATCTTCTGTTCGTCAGGTTCTAGTTCTATAAATAGCTCTTTCTGAATACTTTTTGATTTTTCTTTAATATCCCAATTCAACATATAAATCAAATCGGCTGCATCTGTTAACAGATTAGCTTTCTGAGTTTTAATTAAATTATTACAGCCTTGACTGTATTTGTCTGTAACTCTTCCAGGTACAGCAAATACATCGCGATTATATTCATTGGCCATATTTGCCGTTATTAAAGAACCTCCCTTGTCTGCAGATTCGATTACAATTGTTGCTTCGGTCATTCCAGCTACAATTCGATTTCGGCGTACAAATTTCTCTTTATCAGGATTAGAATCGCTCCAAAATTCAGTTATAAAGCCGCCGTTCTCCTCCATTTTTGCCATGTACTTTTTATGCGTTCTGGGGTAGATTTGATTTAAACCATGAGCCAAAACTCCAATCGTTTGCAAATTATAATCCATCGCGGCTTGATGTGCAACAATATCAACACCATAAGCAAATCCGCTGACGATTATAGGGTCTAAGGGCGCCAAATCTTCGATCAGTTTTTTACAAAATTCAGTTCCATACGAAGTAATCTGCCGAGTACCGACAATGCTGATTATTTTCTTGTTTTTAAGATCAATATTCCCAGCTGTAAAAATTAAAATTGGCGCATCAATACAATGCTTTAATCTTTCGGGATAGCTTTCATCTTTAAAGCAAGAAATCTGAATATTGTTCTTTTGTATGAATTCTAATTCTTTTTGAGCCTTTTCAAAAACACTTTTATCTTTTAAGTTCTTCAATAAAACCGTTCCAATTCCGTCAACTGCTGCTAGTTGATTGTTTTTTGCATTAAAAATAGCTTGAGCACTACCAAATGAATGGAGCAGCTTTTTACCCATTATATCACCCACTCCATCAACCTTTAGCAGGGCTAATAAATAAAACAATTCTTGATCGGTCATCTTTTAAAACATTATGTAAAATAGAAAAATAATTTTACTTTTTAGGAGGCGCAAATATCATTAAAACAAAGTAATTTCTTAATAAATTTTAAAATTAAAATCTATTTACTTTTTGTACTAAGCCAAAACATTGAGCTAAATATTTGAAAACGAATTGTCTAAAAATAATTGTGAATTGTTAATAAAAATTGTGAATAAAATTTTGATAACTATAAGCGATGCATAACTTTGTTACTATGAAAATCGAAGTATATATCTCGCAGTTATTGTATCGTTATCAGTGTGTAACGGTTCCAGGATTTGGTGCATTTTTAACCGAAATTCATTCGGCTCAGCTGAATGAGAGCACTAATTCGTTTTTTCCTCCAAAAAAAACCATTTCTTTCAACAGCCGTATCAAAAATAATGACGGATTGCTGGCAAATCATATTGCTCAAGCTGAAAAAACATCTTATGGTTTTGCAGTTAGCGCAATTGCTTTTGAGGTTTTAAATTGGAAAAAAACTTTAGATGAAAATGGTGTTATTCTTTTAAAAAACATTGGAGAGCTTCGTTTAAATTCTGAAGGGAATATTGTTTTCAGACCAAACGATCAAACTAACTATTTGGCTACTTCTTTCGGATTAAGTCCTTTTGTTTCTCCAGTTGTGAAAAAAGAAATTTTCGAGAAAAAAATCGAAAAGATTGCGGCAAAAGAAAAAGACGCTGTTTTGTTATATGAAAACGAAGAACAGACTAAATCTTCAAATTCATTCTTAAGATATGCTGCTATTCTAGTTTTAGGACTTGGAATTACAGGAAGCATCGGTTATCCATTGTACCAAAACCAAATTGATAACCAAACCCTTTTGGTAGAAAAATCGGTTCAGAAAAAAGTACAAGACAAAATTCAAGAAGCAACATTTTTTATCAAAAGTCCGCTTCCAGCTGTTACGCTTTCTGTAGATTCTGCTAAAGTTGAAACTGTTGAGCCAACAATGCCATACCACATTATGGCCGGTGCTTTTAGAAGCGAACAAAATGCTAGAAAAGCTTATAATCAATTAATTAAAGATGGTTTTAAAGCTAGAATGCTAAAAGAAAATAAGCACGGTTTGTTTCCGGTTTTATACGGAAGTTATGCTACAATGAAAGAAGCTGAAGTAGCTCAGAAAGAAATACAAAAAGGCGAAAATCCACAAGCCTGGATCTTGGTCGAAAACTTATAATTTTAAAAATCCTGTTCTTTTGAACGGGATTTTTTTTGTCCTATTCTGTTGTTTTAAAAAATTTGACTGGCACTTTTTGAAGATTCCTTCGAATAAATTCGTCCCGTAAAAATTTAAAACAAAATGAATAAAATCTTCAAAACCCTAGTATTCTTATTATTGCTTAATTCGCAGTCATTTTTTGCACAGCAAATTCAAAGTAACAATGCTCAAAATTTAGAGCTAAAAAAAACAGAAGCTGAAACGCAAAAAATCTTAAAAGAAAATTATAAAAGATTGGATGACAAAATTGAACAGCTGAAGAAGGAGCAGAAAGAACTGGAAAGCAAAAAGAAAAACCTTTCGAAATCTGAAAACAATTTGAAATCGACGAAGGAAAAAATCAGCAAACTTGAACTTGCTAATCAGAAAATTGAAAACAAGATTACAACATCTTCAATTTCTGATGAAGAAATTCAAAAGCAGAGAATCAAAACTAAAGAAAATGAGGTCAACATTCAGAAGCTTAAACTGACTCAAATTACTCAGGAAAAAGAACTTGAAAAAGTGATTTCAGCAATCTAATTAAAAAGCCTAATTCGTTATGAATTAGGCTTTTTTAATGTTTATCGTGAAACAATTTTTGCATCTTGTGATAGAATTTTTTTCTCGGCTTGATATACAATTAACGCCGCAGGCGCCGAATTTTTTTCGCCCAAAACGATAAAATGACATTCATATCTAAAATCACCTTTTTTAAATTCGTAATGATGATTCCCTCCTGTTCCATCGGCAAAGAAAACTCCATTTTCAATTACTAAATCTGGCTTGTCTGTCATTTTTTGTTTGATTGACCAAGAAGCGTAGCGATATTTGCCATTTCCTAAATCATCGATTCTGATTCGAAATTTTGACGTTTCTAAAACCGCAACAGGTTGTTTGAAATCTGAAATCGAACTGTTTACATTTTTTTTCTGAGAAGCAATCAGCGAATTTTTTAATTTTTTCTCTGCTTCTGACTGGTAATTTATGCTGATGATTTTTCCATCAGTATCAATCCACAAATCTCCTTGATTCAGCATAATTCCTCTCCAGCCCATTTCCGACCAATCTTTTGCAGGATCTGATTTGCTAATTTTTTCAACTAAAATCGGGTCGAAAATTTGATCGTATTTTTTAACAAAATCTGTTTTATTTTTTATCGCTGGAATTGGATAATCTCTTTTTAATGGAAATTTTATCCGATTTGAAACGGCAGTTTTATTACCGCTTTTTACTTCTGAAATAAATTTTGAAACAAATTTTTGGTATTCAGGTTTCAAATCCTGTGCGCTCATGCTTAAAGCACAAAACATAAAATAAATTAAAAACAATCTGACTATTTTCATATCAAAATAATTTAATGCGTTATAAATAAGTATTTTGAAAAACGAAAATGATGTTTCACGTGGGACCTCTAGAAAATCAATTAATACTGGCTTTGAACATTTTTAGTTCATCCCAGCTAAATTCATCTCCATGTTTTTCTTTCAAACCGCTTAGAGATTCTTCTTGATAAAACTCAAACGCTTCTCTCAAAGCCAAAATTTTATCATAAGGCAAAACTTCGTTAATGTCAATTTTCTTCGCTTGAATAAGTCTTATCAAGTGTCCTTCTATAGTTTGAACATTCAATTTACGCATTCTTGCGATATCTTCAACGGAATTTTTCTCCAGCCACAAATCGTACGTTTCTTCTACTGTTGTCTTTTTAGCCGTTTTAAGCTCATTTTTATCTGCTTTAGCTGGTTTGTATCGAACAACTGGTTCTTCGGTTCTAAAAATGTCTGTATTTGTTATTTTAAGCTCATCACGAATCCTTTCGGCTTTATTGCTTTTATAATTTCTAATAAATGGAGATGAAAGCTTTTCTTTGGAGATTGCTTCACCAGAAACCATAACTTCGATCAACAATTTTGCTTTCAATAATCTCAAAACTGCTTTTGTCTGCAGATCTTCTAAAAAATGAAGCTCTTCATAAAACTCTTTTACTTTTTTAAATTTTTGGATTTCAGCAATTTTATAAATCAAGTCATCGACTAATTTGTCCATTGGTTTGAAAAAATAATCATAGGCCGCTTCTACCCTTTCTTTCACAAAAAATAAATCAACCGTTTCTTTGCTGAAAATTTTATTCAGCTGAATGATGAATTTCTGCGAAGGCTCTAAAAGCTGTTCGATTGTGTCTAGACGCTTATGTGCCCAAACGGTATGCTTTGATTTTTCTGAACCTGCCGCATTTTCGTTATAACTAAAACGATGATTTCGCCACTCCTGCGCGAGTTCTGTCCAATTAAAACTGTTTATCAAATAGTTATGAATAAAATTCTTGGTTTCAAAATGCAGTGAGTTTTTTAAAACTTCTTCTGTTGCTTTGTTCAAAGCATAATCCATCACATCTTGATCGTTCGAAATGCCATTCATCTGCATCGGAGAAAGCAAAATAAGCCCGTTTAACGAACGCAAACGCGAAAGTGCAACATAGGCTTGTCCCGGCAGAAAAACTTGCGATACATCGAGCGCAGCTTTGTCGAAAGTTAAACCTTGACTTTTGTGAACCGTAATCGCCCAAGCAAGTTTGATGGGATAATGCGCAAATGTGCCCAAAACTTCTTCTTCGATTTCTTTTGTCTGTTCGTTGACTTTGTACCGAATATTTTTCCATTCGTACTTTTCCACTTCAAGTGTCATATTCTCTTCTGGAAAATGAACAAAGATTTCCTCGTCTGAAAGTGATTTGATTACACCCATTTTTCCGTTGAAATATCTTTTTTCGAAAGACAAATCATTCTTAACGAACATGATTTGTGCTCCGACTTTCAATTTTAATTCTTCTTCGACTGGGAAAATCTTTTCTGGAAAATCGCCCACAACAAACGGCGTGTATATATACTCTTTACCATGTAAATCATTGATTGACTGTGAGTTAATAGAATCTGCCTTAGCGTTATGCGTTGTAAGCGTTATGTAGCCTTTGTTTTCCTTGAAATCAAAATCGGGCTTAACATATTGATTTAGAACCGCAACGTCTTCTGGTGTAATCTGGTTATTTCGCAGATTATTCAAAACCGAAATAAAAATATCGTCTGTCTGGCGATAAATTTTAGACAACTCGATATAAATCGGCGGATTGAGCTGCAGCACATGCGAATGAAAAAAGAATTTTCCTCGATAGTAATTTTTCAAAGTTCTCCACTCTTCATCGCGAATAACCGGCGGTAACTGTAATAAATCTCCAATAAATAAAACTTGAACACCTCCAAAAGCTTGGCTGTTTCGTCGCACAGACTGCATCATAAAATCGACTGCATCCAATAAATCTGCGCGAAGCATACTGACTTCATCAATTATCAGAAGCTCCATATTTCGAATTACATTTCTTTTGACGTTATTCATCTTAAAATGACGGCGAAGCGATTCTTTATTTTCAAACTTAACAGTGTCTGTAAATTGCGCATTCCCCTCGTAAGACGGAATAAAGGCTGAAAAAGGAAGTTGAAACATCGAGTGAATTGTTACTCCACCTGCATTCAAGGCAGCGATTCCTGTTGGGGCAACTACTACCGTATTTTTGTGGGTTGTGGCAATAATTTCGCGTAAAAGCGTAGTTTTTCCTGTTCCTGCTTTACCAGTAAGGAAAATAGATTTTTGCGTCTGATTGATGAATTGTAAAGTGTAAGCTGCCGCTTCTGAAACGTTTTGCATTGGGCTTGTATTAAAAAATAAAATTACCGCATTTTTATAAAAAGAAAAAACCTAAATCTTAGTGGATTTAGGTTTTCAGTAATTTAGTTAGTTTGGTAGTTTTATTTTTTTGCTTCGCCTTCTTTAGCTTCAGCTGCTGGTTTTGCATCTGTTTTTGGCTCTGCTTTATATTTATCATTTAATGCTTTAATAATATCTTTTGTAATATCATATTTATCTTCAGCATACAAAATACTTGCAGCATCTCCAGTTCCGTAGATGTAAGAATAACCGTTTTTCTTTCCGTAATCTTTGATGAATTTTTTAACTCCACTAACAAGAGAATCCATTTCTACACCACTTTCTTGTTGTAATTGTTGTGCTAGTGCTTGTTGAGCATATCCTAGTTGCTGCTCTCTTTTTTGCAATTCAGCACCTCTTTGCTGTGCCCATGCTTGACCATTAGCCTGCGCTTGACTTTGAAAATTAGCAGCGTCTTGTTTAAAACGTGAAATTTCAGCTTGTAATTGTCTTCCTTTTTCTTCCGCTTGAGCTTTGTATTTTGCCTCTAAATCTTTTGCCTCAGTGTACTCTTTCATCAAAACCGAAGTATCCACGTAAGCTGTTTTTACTTCCTTTACCTCTGCTGTTTTATTACAAGAAACTGCGAAAACTGAAAGTGCGATAATAACTAATGCTTTTTTCATTTTTTTTAATTCTATTTTTTAAGTATTGAAGACAAAAATATAAAAAAATCAATAGCATCAGCATAAAGTTTAAAAAATGCGCAAATTTTATGATATTGTTTTTATTTATTGAAAAAATATTTACAATAAACTGACACTATTAGAATAAAATCGCATTTTTTACGACTTTTTTTAATCTAAAAAAGCCATCTCACCCATCGAGGGTAAAAATAGCTTTATAAAATCTTATTTATTTTTCAACACGTAAATGTGTGATGAAAATTCATTTGTTTTTTGAGCTTTCCAATTTGATTTCAAACCAATAAAAAAAGCTTTGATATAATTCATTTTTCCTGTTTTGTATTTTTCTGATAAAAGACTCACGTAAAATGAATCAAACTTCATTGGAAGTATTTTTTCTAATTTAATATCTACCCTTTCAAAAAGCAGCTGAATTGATTTTTTTGAAAAATGCCAAAAGTGAATGGGCACATCATAAGCTGCCCAAAAAGTTTGATAATGATTTGCGTCAAACGATTTGTAATTTGGAACCGCAACAATTAATGTTCCAGTTGGTTTTAGTAAACGTTTCAATTCTTTAATTTGAACTTCTAAATTTGGCACGTGTTCTAAAACATGCCACATTGTAATCACATCTAAAGAATTATTTTCTAAACTGCTCATTTCTTCCACAAATGAAATTCCTTTTTGTTTGGCAATATTCTTTGCTCTTTCGCTTGGTTCAACTCCAATTGTTTCCCAGCCATTATTTTTTGCTGTTAAAAGAAAATCTCCAGTTCCAGCTCCAATATCCAGAAGTTTACCTTTTTTAGGCTGTTCACTATTAATTAAATTCAATTTGTTTTGAAGTGCAATATTTTTTACAAAATGATAAGCTTTTTCAAATAATGAACGTTTGTTATCTGTATGCGAAATATAATCTTCGCTTTCGTAGTATTTTCCTAAATTTTGAAGTTCGGGTTGTGGAGAAGTAATTAGCATATCTAATTCTTCATCGTAATACAAATCAAAAATTTCTTTTGAAACAGAATGGTCTTTTACAGTTAGAAAGTGTTTTTTGTTTAAAACGTTCATTTTTAAATTTTATAGATATTGGGTTTAATTTATAGCAAATCCTAAAAACGAAATTTTATCGCTTTTAGGATTTTTAGTTTTTTTATTTTATTCTTTTAAATTCTTTTCGTTCTCACGAGATTTAATATTCAACATAATTGCAAATCTTATTTTGCAGAAGTTTTAGAAAATATTATACTCGAAAATATGTCTTTTTCAGATTGTGAAACGATAAATTAGATTATTTATTTTGTAAAAGGTTTCACGTGGAACATTTCACATTTTAGATTTATAATACAACTTAAACTAAAATCTAAAATCAACAATCTGAAATCTAAAATTAGACTACCTTCCCATATAAATCAAAAGTACGGAAATATCACTTGGTGATACCCCGCTTATTCTTGAAGCTTGAGAAATTGTCACAGGACGTATCTTACTTAATTTTTGTTTTGCTTCAATTGACATTGATTTAATTTTATTGTAATCGAAATTCTCTGGAATCTTTACTTCTTCTAAACGATTTAGTTTATCAGCATTATTTCTTTCTTTCTCAATATAACCAGAATATTTTACTTGAATAACTGCTTGCTCCACAATTTCTTCATCCAAATCATTTTCTTGAATATATGATGCGACTTTTTCAAATTTCACCATGTCCTCTAATTCAACTTGTGGACGAGAGAAAATTTTAAACATTTTATCTCCTTGTGTAATTGGAGCAGATTCTTTTGCCTCCAAAATTGGATTTGTTTCTGCAACACTAACACTCGTTTCTTTGAAGAATGAAACCATCTTTTCAGATTCGTTTAATTTCTGTTCCATTCTACGTAAACGATCGTCAGAAGCTAAACCAATTTCGTATGACATTGGAGTCAATCTGAAATCGGCATTATCTTGACGCAACAATGTTCTATATTCTGCTCTCGATGTAAACATACGATATGGTTCTTCAGTACCTTTAGTAATTAAGTCATCAATTAGAACTCCAATATACGCTTCATCACGTTTTAAAATCAACGGATCTTTTTCGTGCACTTTTAAATGCGCATTTATTCCAGCCATCAAACCTTGAGAAGCTGCTTCTTCATATCCAGTTGTTCCATTTATTTGTCCAGCAAAATATAATCCCTCTACCAACTTTGTTTCCAAAGTATGCTTTAATTGTGTCGGCGGAAAGAAATCATATTCGATAGCATAACCAGGTCTAAAGAATTTTACATTCTCAAAACCTGCTACAGAACGAAGCGCTTTAAACTGAATATCCTCAGGAAGCGAAGTTGAAAATCCGTTTACATAAACTTCACAAGTATTCCATCCTTCCGGCTCTACAAATAATTGATGACGTTCTTTATCTGCAAAACGATTTATCTTATCCTCAATCGATGGACAATATCTTGGACCTAAACTTTTGATTCTTCCGTTGAACATTGGGGAACGATCAAAACCTTCTCTTAAAATATCATGAACATCCAATGACGTATACGTCATGTAACAAGAACGCTGATGTGTTAATGGAGCTGTCACATCTGAATACGAAAATTTCGATGGCTTCGCATCTCCTTTTTCTTCATTCATTTTAGAATAATCCAAAGAACGCCCATCTACTCGAGGCGGCGTTCCTGTTTTCATTCTTCCAGCTTCAAAACCTGCTTTAATCAAATCCTCGGTAATTCCAGTTGCAGCACTTTCGCCTGCTCTTCCTCCACCGAATTGTTTTTCTCCAATATGAATCAAACCATTCAAAAAGGTACCATTTGTCAAAACAACAGATTTGGAACGAATCTCTACACCAAGTGAAGTTCTAATTCCTTTTATCTTTCCATTCTCAATAATCAGTCCTTTTACCATTTCTTGGTAGAAATCAAGATTTGGAGTTCCCTCCAACATCATTCTCCATTCCTCAGCAAAACGCATTCTATCACTTTGAACTCTCGGCGACCACATTGCAGGTCCTTTTGATTTATTCAACATCTTAAATTGAATTGCCGTTCTATCCGACACAATTCCTGAATATCCTCCAAGCGCATCAATTTCTCGAACGATCTGTCCTTTTGCAATTCCACCCATCGCAGGATTACAAGACATCTGTGCTATGTTCTGCAAACTCATTGTAACCAATAAAGTTTTAGATCCCAAATTTGCAGCCGCAGCCGCAGCTTCAGAACCAGCATGGCCTGCACCCACCACAATAACATCGTATTCTTCTAAAAACATTTTGTTTTATTATTCTCCAAAAACCGCTAACGCGGTTTTTAGAATTACATTTATATTTTTTTCTTGTTCCACGTGGAACGCATAGTTAATTTTCAATCTATAAAATTCCAAATTCCAAAACTGGAGTCTTCAAACTGGAGTCTTCAAACTGGAGTCTTCAAACTGGAGTTTTCAAACTGGAGTTTTCAAACTGGAGTTTTCAAACTGGAGTCTTCAAACCAGAATCTTCAAAGCAGAATCTTCAAAGCAGAATCTTCAAAGCAGAATCTTCAAACCAGAATCTTCAAACCAGAATCTTCAAACCAGAATCTTCAAACCAGAATCTTCAAACCAGAATATTCAAACCAGAATATTCAAACCAGAATATTCAAACCAGAATATTCAAACCAGAATCTTCAAACCAGAATCTTCAAACCAGAATCTTCAAACCAGAATCTTCAAACCAGAATCTTCAAAATAGAATCTTCAAAATAGAATCTTCAAAATAGAACTTTAAATCCAGACTTTCAAAATACAATCTTTAAAACGAAATGTTTCACGTGAACCATTTCCTAAACTTCCATTCTCTACTTCTAAAAACCTATCAAGAATCGTGTTCCACGTGGAACGATTTAATCTTTTATTAATTTCTTTACTTCAACGTTCCACATGGAACGTTATAAAAAAACCTTCATTTTCTTTAAACATGTTTCACGTGGAACGTTCTTAAAAATTAAAAATCACAACGTTTCACGTGGAACATTGAAAAATAAAAAAGAGATTTAATTACTGTTCCACGTGAAACATCTTCATCTTTTCTTCTTCCTTCGCTCTCATTAATTGAGCATCTTCTTCTGTTTTGTCTTTGTAACCGCAGTAATGAAGTATTCCATGAGAAAGTACTCTTTTCAATTCTTCAGCAAACGAAACATTGAAGTCTTTAGCGTTGTCTGCAACACGTTCCACAGATACAAAAATATCTCCATTTAACTCGTTGCCAACAGTATAATCAAAACTAATAATATCTGTAAGTGTATCGTGATCTAGATATTCAACATTGATTTTATGTAGATATTCATCATCACAAAATATATAATTGATCTCTCCTTCTTTTTTCTTTTCAGAAACAATCACAGCACTAAGCCAGTCACTAAAAGCCTGCTCGTCTCCTAAAGTAAAATCAGTTTCGTAATTAAAATTTATCATTTTGTATTAAAGTATTCTTGAACTTTTTGATTAAAATTCGAGCGCAAAGGTAGTGATTGTCTGTTTAATATCTCTACACTGTTTAAATATTCCAATAATGAACTTGGTAAAACATTCGAACGATTACTAAATTCAGCTTTATTGGTTTCAGATTGCCTTTGTGTATCTTGTCCTTGTTGCTGAACTGCGTTGTTTAGTTTCCATAATTCTTGTTGAATATTTAAGATACGCTGCAGGTTTTCATTCTTAAATCCTTTATTTAAAATTTGCTTTTCTGATTGCTTCATCTGATCGATTACAGATTTGCCTTGAGAATCTAAACCTTTCTTCGCTAATTCTTTTTGTAAAGCTTCACGAAGTTTAACCTGTTCTTTGTATATCTCCATTATAGCTTCTGCATCTCCTTCTCCATCTTCACCTTCATTTCCATTCTTATCTCCCTTTTCTCCTTTACCGCTTTTTCCATCTTTACCAGAAGAACCTTTATCACCGCTTTTGTTACCTTGCCCTTCTTTACCCTGACCTTCTTTTCCTTTTCCACTTTGTCCTTGACCAGACTTTCCTTCTTGACCTTCCCCAGGTTTATCACCAGGCTTTTGACCTGGTTTCATTCCTTCTTTCATTTTATCAGCAAGTCCTTTTTGTTTCTGAATAATATCTGGTAGTTGCATTCCTTGTCCGTCTCCAGGTTTAGGTTTTCCAGTACCCGGTTTAGACATAGACATCTGCATGTTGTTCAATAAATCACTTAGAAAATCGGCTAACTTATTGGCAGATGAAACTGCATATTGCTGGTGTGAAACTCCTCTTGGAATTTGAACATCTGTTAGAGTTTCTATAGCTTTATCCATGTTATATTGTACGTTGCCAATTTCTTTGGTTACGTCTTCAGCTACTTTTGGATTACGTAGTGAAAGTGCAAACAAACTATCATCAACATGTCTGAATTGTTGTTTCAAATTCTGCTGAATTTTAATGTTTTTTGTAAATGCAGATGAACCTAATTTCATAGATTTAAACTGTTTCATTACATCTTCTTGTGATAAAGAATATGCTAAAAGGTTGTCTAGAATCTGACGAAGCATTGCTACATCTTCTTCCATCTGTTCTTGCTCGCCGCCTTCCATTTCGCTCTGCATTTCCTGAGCCATGCTTTTCATTTTCTTTGAAGCACTTTTCTGTTTTGGCTTAGCCGAAGAAGTATTCTTTTTGCTTAATTCTTCTGAAGCTTTTTGAAGATCATTATCTACATCTTTCTCTTTTGAAGCATCAGATGGAATGTCCAAAGGTTTCTTCAAAGTCTTATTTTCCTCTTTCAAATCTTTTAAATCTTCTTGAATCTTATCAAAAGATTTATTGATTTCATCTTGTTTTTCTTTAGTGTTTTCTTTCTCTTTATTAGATAACTGTTCCTGTTGTTCTGACAGTTTATATAGTTTCTCAGCAACTTGTTCTGCTTTCTTAGAAACATAAAAACGCTTGGTCAACTCAACCAATTGTTCTAAATTACGAGATTGGTTTTTGCTGATTTGTTTGAACTTTTCCATCTTATCAAACAGTTCTTCACTGTTTAATTTATCGTTTAAGTTCTTCAATTCGTCTAATAACTTCTGATTCTTTTCTAAATCTTTCTGTGCATTATCTAAACGTTTTTGTAAATCTTCAGCCGTTTTATCTTTCTTATCATCCTTAAATTTATCTAAGTTCTGATTCATTTTTTCAGAAAACTGTTTCATCATTTCGTCTTGTTGTTTCTGACGTTTGATAAAATCATTGATCTTTTGCTGATCTTTAAACTCTAAATTATCTTTCTCTTTTCCGGTATTTTGAAGCTTATCCATTTCTGAAATCTGCTTGTTTTGGTTCTTCAAAGATTTAGATAAACTATTAATGTTTTGATTTTGCTGTTGCAATTCTTGATCTTGAATCTCGTCTGTTGTAGCTACACGATCTGAAAACGTTGAAGACTTTGTACTCTTAAAACCATGTGGCGCATCATTATCAAAAACTTCAAAATAGTATTCGTATGAAACTCCTTCCTCTACCGGAAGGTTACTTGGAAAATTAAAAACAAACTGATCGAATACACCAGCCTTTACCGGAATGTTTCCACGTTTAGCAGACTGAGGTTTGTTACGTTCGTAGTATACAATTTGTAGTTTTGAAAGTCCGTAATCATCACCTAATCTTCCTAAAATATAGTTCTTATCCAGCTTTAAACTGTCTGGTGCTGGACCAACATTGATGGTTGGAAACTGATCTTTGATAACAGACAGCTGATAATCTAGTTTTTCGTAGTTTTTTACCTTATCATTTGACGTAAGAATTTGATATTCTGTATTTTGAATAATATTTTTAGCCAATTTAAAGTCATTTTCTATCTTATTAAATCTAAAAACTTCATTATCTCTTTTCCATACAATTTCTTGAGTCGATTTGGTATTCATTTTCCAAGTTACCGTTGTTCCTTCAGGTACAATTGCGTTTCCAGTTCCTTGAATGGTCTCTGATTTTTTCTTTAGATAAGAAGGAAAATTCAAAATCATTTCAAAGTTTGCAATTGATGGAACAGTGATAACTTTCAATTCATATTCTTGAGAAGTAACATTATTTCCTTCAAAAGAAAAGCTAAGATCTTCTGCTGGTTTTTCAACTTTAAATTCAAACTTTCCTGGCTGTGAAGATTCCATAAAATAACTTTCATCACCAATATGAATCATTACATTTTCTGGAACAACATTCCCAACTGATTCCATTTTGATCACGAAATCTTTGTTTTGTTCTGCTTGCAAATTAGAATTTAAAACCACAAACTTAAAAGGAGCTGGCGGTAAAAATGCAGAATTGAAATGCACTACTCTATTCAAACTTTGAGAAATAATATTGCTATTTCCAGAAATATAAAACACTGCAAAAAGCAAAACTGGAACCAAAGCCAATGGCAGATATTTTTTATTGGCTTTAAAATTAATGGCATTTCCAAAAGGAATTGGCTGTAAAGAATTTGCTTTTTGTTCTATCGAAGCCAAAACCAATTCAGAACTTTCAGCATTATTATCAGCTGATAATTGTAAAAAGTTAGTTAGTTTATCACTTACTTCTGTGAAATGATTTCCAATAATTTTAGAGGCCTGAGTATAATCTATTCCTTTTTGAAGTTTAAATAATTTAAACAAAGGGAAAATAATTAATCGAACCAGAAGGAAAACTTCAACTGCAATAAATAACCAGAATAGAAAAGTTCTTCCTAAAGGTTTTAACCATAGAAAGTACTCTACAAAAAGCGTAAATAAAAAATACAATAAACCAAAACCAGTAAAAAGAAGCATTCCTTTTATCAGTTCGTTGGTATAATATTTCTTAATGAAAGCCTCGAGCTTCTGGTATATAGCAGATGTTGTTTTCAAAATAAATCTGTTTTAATTATAACCTATAAAAGTAGTAATTATAAAGATTCAAATTCCAAAAAATTAAATGCCAAATTCCAACTATTCACTGTGTTTGGAATTTGGAATTTTAAAAAATTGGGATTTATCTAAAGTTGTATCTTTGCAACAAAATTTTAAACAAATGTCAAAGCAAGTTCGCGTGCGTTTTGCACCAAGTCCAACTGGACCATTACATATTGGCGGAGTTCGTACTGCCCTATTTAATTATTTATTTGCAAAAAAACATAACGGTGTTTTTTATCTTCGAATTGAAGATACAGATCAGACCCGTTTTGTTCCAGGTGCAGAGGCTTACATTATGGAAGCACTTGAATGGTTAGGAATTGCTCCTGAAGAAACGGTTGGAAAAAATGAAAAATTTGGTCCATACAGACAAAGCGAACGTAAAGATTTGTACCAGCAATATGCAGATCAATTAATAAATTCTGGCTGGGCTTATTATGCTTTTGATACTCCTGAAGCTTTGGATGCACATAGAAAACAACACGAAGCTGAAGGAAAAACATTTATTTACAATCATCACAACCGTGAAAAATTAGATACTTCATTAGTAATTTCTGCAGAAGAAACTGCTAAAAGAATTGCAAATGGAGAGCATTATGTAATCCGTTTTAAAACTCCGGTTGATGAAACTTTACATTTGAAAGATATCATTCGTGGTGATGTGAAGTTTGAAACTAATCTTTTGGATGATAAAGTTTTGTTTAAAAGTGACGGAATGCCAACTTATCATTTAGCGAATATTGTAGATGATCATTTGATGGGAACTTCACATGTTATTCGTGGTGAAGAATGGCTGCCATCTATGCCACTTCACGTTTTATTATACAAAGCATTTGGTTGGGAAGCTCCAGAATTTGCTCATTTACCTTTGATTTTAAAACCAATTGGAAATGGTAAATTATCAAAAAGAGATGGTGACAAAATGGGATTCCCAGTATTTCCTTTAGAATGGAAAACTGAAGAAGGAGTTTCTTCTGGTTACAGAGAAAAAGGATTTTTCCCAGAAGCAGTTGTTAACTTCCTAGCTTTATTAGGATGGAATGATGGAACTGATAAAGAATTATTTTCTCTTGAAGAATTAGCAGAAGCTTTTGACTTAAATAGAGTTCATAAAGCAGGAGCTAAATTTGATCCAGAGAAAAACAAATGGTTCAATCACCAATATTTAGTAAAACAAAATGACGAAGATTTAGCTAAAGCCTTCACTCCTATTTTACAGGAAAAAGGAATTGACATTTCTAAATATGACATCACAAGAATTGTTTCATTAATAAAAGAAAGAGCGCATTTTGTTTCTGAATTTTGGGATCTAACAGATTTCTTTTTCCAAGCTCCAACATCTTATGATGAAAAAGCAAGCAAAAACTGGAAAGAAGAAACACCAGCTTTAATGCAGGAATTGATTTCTACTCTAGAATATATTGATGGCTTTGATTCGGCAAATATTGAAAGTGTTGTAAAAGATTGGTTAACCAAAAACGAAATCGGAATGGGTAAAGTTATGCAGCCTTTCCGTTTAAGTTTGGTTGGAGCTCTTAAAGGTCCTCACCTATTTGACATTGTTGAAATCATTGGAAAAGAAGAAACTATTTCGAGAATTCAGAAAGCGATAGCTACTTTATAATTAGAATTCGAATTAAAATTGAAACGCTAAGAAACATATCACAAATGTTCTTAGCGTTTTTTTAATGTCTAAAAATTTTATTTTAGAAGAATTTTCGTAATTTACCAAAATCATAAACATAAATTTTATAACCATGGGTACAGGATTAATTATCTTTTTAGTATTGGCATTCTTCATTTTCATGTCTTCTTTCTTTACAGTAAAACAGCAGAGTTCTGTCATAATAGAAAGATTCGGAAAATTTCAGAGTGTTAGAAATTCAGGATTACAACTTAAAATTCCGTTGGTAGATAGATTGGCCGGACGTGTAAATCTTAAAATCCAGCAATTAGATGTTATCATCGAAACTAAAACTAAAGACAACGTTTTTATTAAAATGAAAGTTTCAGTTCAGTTTAAAGTAATTCAAGACAAAGTGTATGATGCATTTTACAAACTAGAATATCCACACGATCAGATTACGGCTTACGTTTTTGACGTTGTCCGTGCCGAAGTTCCGAAACTAAAACTGGACGATGTTTTTGAAAGAAAAGATGATATTGCAATTGCGGTAAAAAGAGAATTGAATGAAGCAATGACTACTTACGGTTATGATATTATCAATACTTTGGTAACTGATATTGATCCAGATATCCAGGTAAAAAATGCAATGAACAGAATTAATGCTGCTGATAGAGAAAAAACTGCAGCAGAATTTGAAGCAGAAAGTTCAAGAATTAGAATCGTTGCAAAAGCAAAAGCAGAAGCAGAAAGTAAACGTTTACAAGGTCAAGGTATTGCAGATCAACGTCGTGAAATTGCTAGAGGTCTTGTAGAAAGTGTTGAAGTTTTGAACAATGTTGGAATTAATTCTCAAGAAGCATCTGCCTTAATTGTAGTTACACAACATTATGATACTCTACAATCTATCGGATCTGATACAAACTCTAACTTGATTCTTTTACCAAACTCACCACAAGCCGGAAGTGACATGTTGAATAATATGGTTGCATCATTTTCAGCTTCAAACCAAGTTGGCGAAATGATGAAGAAAAATAATAAAAAAGTAGAAAAACCAAAACAAATAAAACCTCAATCTGGTTATGAAGATGATATTCAACCAGATGTTCAGCAATAATTGTAAAATAAAAAAGAGGCTTAACTGCCTCTTTTTTTATTTGTAAACCAATTGATAACAAATGGTATTATAGATTGTAGTATTTGCGGATACGAATTTTTAAAATAATCTGTATACGATGAAACAAATCCGTTTACTATATTTTGCGGAGTTATGCTTTCTTTTGTTCTCTGAAAACTTAAAACCAATTTCTGATAATTGATATCTTTTTCCAATTTTAAGATTTCTAAATCTCTGTCAATTTCAGCATAAGATGAGTATTTTTTCTTTTCCATAATTCTCAATCGTTAAAAAATATTTCTGAAAACTTTTCTAAAATTGGTCCTTCAACCATTTTATCTTTTATAAAGAAAAGTAAAATAGTAAATAAAAGATAGATCCCTCCTACTGCTAAAAATCCTAGAGCATTACTGCCTAACAAATCTCCAAAAGCATAAGCTGCTGCAAAAGATCCAAAAATCAAAACCATACTAAAACACAATAATATTAACGTGAATTTAAAAATTAGCGTTGTTGATTTCATTGCAACTTTAAAACCCCAAAGTTTATAATAGGCCAAATGACTGTCGATGTAAACTTTAGTCTGATCCTGAATTTTTTCGGTGTTTTCTTTTAACTCTTCAAAAGCCATAACTAGATTTTTTAAAATAAAAAAAGCACAAAACTGTCTTATAAAAATAAGCAAGTTAAGTGCTTCTTGTACAATTTAATAGATTTTTATTTTTGAAGTTTAGCGTTTTGTGCTTTTAAATCAGCCAATTTAGATTCTAAAAAAGTGATCACTTCTTCTGTCTTATGACTTACATTTGAAAGTAAATCATTCAAAGTTCCATCAAGATTTTTTGTTGCACCTGTGAATTTTTCACGTAGTACTTCAGAACTTGCTTCAAATGAATCCTGCAAATTATGTTTTGCATCATCAATTCCTTCTTTAATTTTAGCTCGGGTTTTTGATCCTTTTTCTGGAGCAAATAAAATCCCGATTGCCGCTCCTACTGCAGCACCAGCTAAAATTGCTGCAATTGTATTTGAATTATTAGACATAACATTTCTTTTTAAGTGATTAATAAAGATAGTTCTTTTTTAAAATGCTAAACAGTAAAATTCAAAATTTAACAATAGAATTAATACACATAAGTAACTGCTTCATATTTTCCATCACCTTTTTCAACAATACTCACAAAAGGAGAACCATTTGAAGCCGACTTAGATTTTATTCTCATAGCAGTTTGTTTCTGGTTTGCAATTGGCGGTTCACCTTTTGTCCTTGTCGAGACACCAGTAAAACTAGCAGATTGCTTCAGTCCTATTGTCTTTTCCTGAGGCAGAACAGTTACCATTTTGTAATCGTCTTTTGAATCTACTATTATTTTATCAGAAATTTTTTGAGTTTGTTTGGTTTGCTTATTCGTAATTGATGAAACAGCATGTTTGCTAATTTTAATTTCTTCTGAACTTCCGTTTAGTGAATAATAAATTAAACCATTTTCGTTTTTTATGAAATTAACATCAAGTTGTTCACCATTGTGTTTTGTAATTTGATGTGTTTGTGAAATTGCAACATTTGCAAATAACATTGCTAGCGTAAAATATAAAATTTTCATGATAATTAGATTTAAATTAAAAATGATCAGATTTGAAATTTAAAAACTAAAGCTTAACACAAATTCAACATTATGGAATTTTGTACATTATGATACAATTTGAAAAATACCTTTTACGCGAAATATTATCAGGATTACATCACAATAAAAATGAGAACATAAAATTGTCTTTTCAAGAAATCAATTTTGAAGATTTACTGTTGTAAAAATTACGAGTTTTTAAAAACAATAAATTTCAGTTTAGTTTCTTTAACGGCAAATTTTAATTTTTATAAAAATCATCTCTGACTTTTGGTATTGAGTTAAAAATAGCAACTTTATAAACAATTGTATGTTAACAACCCGTTAAACTGATAAAAATAACAGCTAAAACTAAAATAAAGCTCATAAATAAACAATAAATCAAAAAACGAGTTACATATCAACTTGAATAAAAAAATGCGTTAAAATTAATTTATTTAAGCTATTCCTAATATATAAAAACTATAATAAATATAATTTTAATCAATTATAGTAATTATTAAATTAAACTATCGTTTTAAAATTTTAATCAAATTAATTTATATAATAAAAATCGGTTTTACATTATAAAAAAATAAAAAAGTTAGGAGAAGGTAAAAAATCTGGTCAAAAAATTCAAAACTTAAAATAAGCAGCAAATTTCCATCAATTTAAAAAATAGGATTCTAGAGATGGCTAAATTTAAAAAGCCTCTTATAATACATTTATGAAGGTCACTTTTAATTTATAAAATCTATATTTTTTATTATATACATCAATTTTAATAATAATAAAAATAAATTATCAAATACAAAATAGCGATAATACTAATTTATAATTTAAAATACACTAAAAAATTATACCAGAATTTCATTTAAAAATTTTTAAAGAAAAAAATTGACTAAAAAAAGTAAAATAGGTAGTAAAAAAAGTAAAATTTAAAATAAAGACTTGTAATAAAAGATCTTTTAAAATAAGATTAATGAGGTGGAAGATTAAAAAAAATGCTTTAAAATTAATTTATGAAAGCTATTTTTAATTTATAAAAATTATAGATTTTAATATTTTAATAAATTTTATATATAATAAAAAAAGCGCTTTTAAAAAGCGCTTCTCCATAGATTGTAATTATTTTATTTTTTTACCATCTCGGCAAGAATTTCAATTTCTCTCTCCGATGCATTTTTGGGAGGATTTGAATATAGTTTTAAAATTTCATCATCAAATTGATTTTTGAAACTTACTTCTTCGATATCTCTCAAATTTAATAATGCTTTAGATCGAACATAAGTTGATTCACTTTTTAAAGACATTGAATATAATTTCTTAATATCTTCTTCTTCAAAATCTGTTGATTTCCAACTTCCATATTTCAAAATAAATTGAGCAAACAACAACGAAGCCTTATTATTATTGATATTTTTCTTTAAAGAATTCTGTAAAAGTGAAAAACTAGTAACATTTTTAATGTTCTCCCCTATTGCACTTTCAATTGCAATACGTTCTGGTTTACTTTCAACTTTAAAATATTTGTTGATTTCTTTTAACGAATTATTAATGCTGTTTTCTTCTTTTTTACCTTTTTCTTCCCAAGCATCTTTTAGTCCAACAGTTTTGTTAAACACTAATTTTGAAGCAGTTGAGTCTTTATCAACAGTAAAATAACCCAAACGTTGAAACTGGAATTTATCTTCATTTTGAGCTGTAGCTAAACTTGGTTCAACATATCCAGTTACAATTTCTAATGAATTTGGATTCACAAAATCTAAGAAATTTTTCTCTTTATAACTGTCTGGAGCTTCATCTGTAAACAAACGATCGTATAAACGAACTTCTGCTTCTAATGCATGCTGAATTGAAACCCAATGCAATGTTCCAGATACTTTTCTTTGGCTTGCTTCTGTCCCGCTTCCGCTTAAAGAATCGGTATCATAAGTAACATGAATTTCAGTAATATTTCCTTCTGCATCTTTTATAACAGATTCACCTTTAATGATATAAGCATTTTTAAGACGAACTTCTTTTCCTAAAGTCAAACGGAAAAATTTAGCTGGAGCTTCTTCTAAAAAGTCTTCTCTTTCGATGTATAATTCACGAGAAAAAGGTACTTTTCTGAAACCTGCATTTTCATCTTCCTGATTATTTTCAGCTTCCAGCCACTCCTCTTTCCCTTCTGGATAATTGGTAATTACCAGTTTTACCGGATCTAAAACAGCCATTACACGAGGTGCAATTTTGTTCAAATCTTCACGAATACAAAATTCTAAAACCGATACATTGATTAAATTATCACGTTTTGCAATACCAATTGTATTAGCAAAATTACGCAAAGAAGCAGCTGTATAACCACGTCTTCTTAATCCAGAAATTGTTGACATTCTAGGATCATCCCAACCGTTAACATGCTTTTCCTTAACTAGTTGCTGTAATTTTCTTTTACTAACAACCGTATGTGATAAATTACGTCTGGCAAATTCTCTTTGTTTCGGACGCAGTTTATTTTCGTCTAAAATCTGGTCTAAAAACCAATCGTATAATTCACGGTGAGGCAAGAATTCAAGTGTACAAAATGAGTGTGAAATCTCTTCTAAATAATCACTTTGTCCGTGTGCCCAATCGTACATTGGATAAATTTTCCAGGCATCTCCAGTTCTATGATGATGCTTGTGTAAAATTCTGTACATGATAGGATCACGCATCAACATATTAGTTGATTTCATGTCTATTTTTGCACGAAGAATATGTGTACCAGCCTCAAATTCACCATTTTTCATTCTTTCAAATAAATCTAAATTTTCTTCAACTGAACGATTTCTGTACGGACTATCTGTCCCAACTGTTGATGGCGTTCCTTTTTGAATGGCCATATCTTCAGAAGACTGGCTATCAACATAGGCTTTATCTTTTTTAATTAATAAAACAGCCCAATCGTATAATTGTTGAAAGTAATCAGAAGCATAACGTTCTTCTGCCCAGGTATAACCCAGCCATTCAACGTCTTTTTTAATGGCGTCAACAAATTCCTGCTCTTCTTTTTCTGGATTTGTATCGTCAAAACGTAAATTTACAGGTGACTGATAATCAATACCTAAACCAAAATTTAAAGCAATAGAACTAGCGTGCCCAATGTGTAAATAACCGTTTGGTTCTGGTGGAAAACGAAAATGAAGTTTAGTTTGTGAAAGACCTGATTTTAGATCTTCCTCTATGATTTGTTCAATAAAATTGAGTGATTTCTCTTCTGATGCCATTATTTTATAGTAATTTTAGCAAAGATAAAAAAGTTTATAGTTAATAGTTTATGGTTTATGGTTTTCTTTGGAAACTTGTCAGTAAATCTGCAACTTAGAACTTGAAACTAAATTTATTATTACTTTTGTATAAATATTGAAGTTATGAGACAATTAACTGTTACAATTCCAGACGATTTTTACGAAACTTTTATTAGTTTTTTTAAACATGTTCCTGAAGTTTCTATAAATGAAACTCCAGAGAATGAAATTCCGCTTTGGCAGCAAGAAATGGTTTTAGAGCGTATTAAAAATGCAAAACCAGAAGACTACATTTGTTGGGAAGATTTTGAAAAAGAAATGGATAAGAAATGGCTCTAAAGAATTTTAAACTTCAAATACTTTCTCGAGCAAAAATAGAAGTTGATGAAGCAGCATACTATTATGAATCTAAAAACAAAGGACTAGGAAAATTATTCTATTTAGAATTTAAAAGTTACAGTAAAACATTAACTAATATTCCTTTTTTCGAAGAAAAATATAATATTGTCCGCACATTACCACTAAAGAAATTCCCTTATACCATTCATTTTACAGTAGATGAAAACGAAAAATTAGTTTCAATCCAAGCTGTAACATCCAATTATCAAGATCCAAACACTACAAGAATAAAATTATAAAAATGGGAATCATTAAACTTAAAAACATTCGCACTTTTTCGTACCACGGATGTTTAATTGAAGAAGGAAAAATAGGATCTGACTATACTGTAGATCTAAAAATTAAAACAAATCTTCAGAAATCGGCTGAAACAGATCATCTTTTAGACACTGTTGATTACGTTCATTTGAATAAAATTGTTACTGAAGAAATGGCAATTCGTTCGCATTTACTAGAACATGTAGCCAAAAGAATCAATATTCGTGTGCTGGCAGAGATAGAAACTGTAGAAAAAACAACAGTTTGGGTTTCTAAAATTAATCCTCCTATTGGTGGTGATGTTGAGTCAGTTACTATAAAAATGACAGAAATTAGAAAGTAATTATTTTATTTAAAATCGTATTTTTTCAAAATAGTTCATATGAAACTTTTGAAATTTAAAGATTTTAGTTACTTTTGCCATCCGTTCAAGCAATGGCGTCGTGGCCGAGCGGCTAGGCTGGGCTCTGCAAAAGCTCCTACTCCGGTTCGAATCCGGACGATGCCTCAAAAACCTTCAAAGCAATTTGAAGGTTTTTTTTATGTCTTGTCCTTGCGAGGAACGAAGCAATCTCACTACTATAGATTATAAATGTTGATATAATTAGTTAGATTGCTTCGTTCCTCGCAAAGACTTATAAACACAAAAAAGCCTCTGAAATTCAGAGGCTTAATTTTATATTTTTGAGTTATTAACAACTACTTTTCTATTTTTTCGAAAGCATTTTTAACCATTTCTTTTTCTTTTGGAAACCATCCTTGTGTGATTAAAGCAACTCCAAAGACCATTAAAACAATACTAATTCCTTTTTTGATTTTAACGATATTAGTTGGTGTCATTTTAGATTTTAATTGTTTGGCTAATACTATTTTAAGACAATCAACCAGTAAATAAGTAATGATAACTGATGTAAAAAAAGTAATCATTCTTGAGTTTTGCATTTCTAATTTTGGTCCTACAGAAATGATAACAGCCAGCCAAAAACCTAATACTCCAATGTTGATAACGTTGAGTAAAAAGCCTTTTATAAATAGACTTCCGTAGTTTCTTTTGATGATATCACGATCAATTTCTTCATCGTCTATTTTTTCTTCATTTTTTAAACGAACGAAAGAAATTATACCATAAGCCAGCATTATTATTCCTCCAAAAATAAACAAAGCTGGTTTATCTTTTAAACTCTGAATTAATCTGTAACTTCCTAAATACGCGATAGCTATAAAAAAAATATCACCTAGAACTACACCGAAGTCAAAGACAATTGCTGCTCTGAATCCTTTTGTAATACTGGTTTCTAGTAGTATAAAAAATACTGGACCTACCATAAAACTTAGAAAAAGTCCCCATGGCAGTCCAGCCAAAATATCATTTACCATCAAAATACAACTTGTTATTTTACTTCTTCGATTTTACCTCCAAAAACTGTTTTTTGATTTATTTGCTTTGGTTTTCCATAAATGTAAATAGAGCCTCCTGCGCTTACTTTTGCATCAACTAAGGTCGAAGCATTAACATCAGCTTTTCCTCCCGCAGAAACGCTTACATTAGTCTGAGAAGTCGCTAATTTACTTCCAAGGAAATAACCACCGGCTCCTAAACTGGCATCAAGGCTATCTGCTTTACCAGTTGCAGTGATTTCTCCACCAGAAACTGAACTTACTTTTAACTTATCAACATTCAAATCTACATTAATTTTTCCACCTTCCTGCGCACTTACTTTAAACGAAGTTGCTTTTAGTGTTTCTTTACTTGTAACTTCTGCTCCTTCATTAACATCAATCAATTCTATTCTTTTGTAATACAAAGTAATATCTAAATCATTTCCTGATAATAGTTTAGGAAAAGGCATTCTTAATTTTAATATTCCATTTTTATTGACAGCTTCAACCTCTGCTTCTCTTGCTCCTTTTATAACAACTTTATTCTCTGAAGATTGAACTAATTTTACACTTAACTTATCGTAAACTTTTACGGTATCAAATTCACCTAACTCTTTGGTAACCTGACCAAAAGACATTTGAACAAATAAAATTGCAGCTCCTATAATTAACTTTTTCATACTTTTATTTTTTTTAAATTAAACTTTATTCTGCTCTTCTTAAAAAATGAAAATCCAATTGTTTTTTAACTAAATCGGCATTTTTTACTTTAACATAAATTTCATCTCCTAATTGTAAAATACTATTTGAAGTTGCTCCAACTAACGCATATTGTTTTTCATCGAAAGTATAGTAATCATCTTTTATTTCTCTGATTCTTACCATTCCTTCGCATTTGTTAGAAACAATTTCAACATAAATTCCCCATTCTGTAACTCCTGAAATAACTCCCAAAAATTCTTCATCCTGATGATCCTGCATGTATTTAACCTGCATGTATTTAATACTGTCACGCTCAGCATTTGTCGCTAAACTTTCCATATTGGAACAATGCAGACATTTTGTTTCGTACACTTCTTCGTCTACAGAAGCTCCACCATCCAGATAATACTGCAGCAAACGGTGTACCATAACGTCTGGATAACGACGAATTGGCGATGTAAAATGGCTGTAATAATCAAAAGCTAAACCGTAATGACCAATATTATCTGTAGAATATTTGGCTTTACTCATACTTCTAATCGCAAGAGTGTCGATTAAGTTCTGTTCTTTTTTACCATTTACTTCTTCCATCAATGCATTCAAAGACTTTGAAATATCGCCTTTGTTACGGAAATCTATTTTATAACCAAATTTAGCAATTACGGTTTGCATCGCAATTAATTTTTCTTCGTTTGGTTCGTCGTGAATCCTGTAAACAAATGTTTTCTTTTGTTTTCCAATGTATTCAGCCACTTTTCTGTTGGCTAAAAGCATGAATTCTTCAATCAAATGATTGGCATCTTTAGATACTTTAAAGTAAACTCCTTCTGGTTCACCTTCTGCATCCAAATTAAATTTCACTTCAACTTTATCAAAAGAAATAGCACCATTCTGCATTCTTTTCTTTCTTAAAATCTTCGCTAATTCATCTAATTTTAAAGTTGCTTCTGTAATTTCATCTGAAACAACATAAGATTCTCCAGTAATTGAAACATCAACTGGAATTGTATTATCTTTTGTTTCAATAATATACTGTGCTTCTTCGTAAGCAAAACGCTGATCTGAATAAATTACTGTTCTACCAAACCATTGGTTAATAACTTGTGCGGTTGGCGAAACTTCGAATATCGCAGAGAATGTATATTTCTCTTCATTCGGACGAAGTGAACAGGCAAAATTAGATAAAACTTCAGGAAGCATTGGCACTACCCTATCTACTAAGTAAACAGAAGTTGCTCTTTGATAAGCTTCATCATCCAAGATTGTACCTTCTTCCAAATAATATGAAACATCGGCAATGTGAATCCCAATTTCGTAGTTTCCGTTTTCTAACTTTTTGAATGACAAGGCATCATCAAAATCCTTTGCATCTTTTGGATCTATCGTAAACGTAAGCGTATCACGCATATCACGACGTTTCGCTATTTCAGATTCCTGAATCGAAGTATCTATTTTTTGTGCATAAACCTCTACTTCTACCGGAAAATCTGATGGAAGTCCATATTCCGCTAAAATAGCGTGAATCTCAGTATTGTGTTCACCAGGTTTTCCTAAAACTTTTATGACAGATCCAAACGGACTGTCAGCTCTTTTTGGCCAATCTTCGATCTTAACTAAAACAACATCACCGTTTTCTGCTTCACCAATTTTATCCTTCGGAATAAAAATATCGGTATACATTTTAGGATTTGCAGTAGAAACAAATGCAAAATTTGGCTGCATATCAATTACACCAACAAATTCTGTTTTATCTCTTTCTACAACTTCAATTACTTCACCTTCAGGTCTTTTACCTTTTCTTCTATTATAAACATAGACTTTTACTTTGTCTTTATCTAATGCACGATTCAAATTATTGGTCGGAATAAAAACATCTTCTGCAAAATCTGGACAAATAAAATAAGCAGTTTTTCTGCTCGTCATATCTATTGTTCCTTCGTAGTAATCCTGACTTTCGGCTTTTACTAGATATTTTCCAGGCTCTGATTCTATAATTTTCTTTTGCGAAGCTAGAATTTTTAGTTCTTTTATAATTTGATTCCTGCTATTGGTATCGTCAAGTTCAAGCTTTGCTCCTATTTGTTTATAATTGAATGGTTTATTAGCATTTTGCGATAAAATCTTTATTATTTTTCCAGAGAAATCTTTCTCTTTTTTTATCGGCTTTCTAATTTTCTTACTCATATATCTTTTCTTATAAGGTTTAAAATTACAAATAAGAAATCAGATAATACTTTTTAACAAATAGAATTATTAAAAATATAACTTTTCGTACATTTACAAAAACACCTCATATGGAAAGCTTTAAGACCATCGCCATATTCAATTATCAGCACGAAACAGTGGTTCTCAAACACTTACTGGAACAGGAACAAATCCCTTATTTTTTCGAAAACGAAATGACACTTTCAGTAGTCCCAATGTACACTTCGGCGCTGGGTGGAATCAAACTTAAAGTTCATCCCAACGATTTCGAACAAGTTCAAGAAATTCTTGACAGACTAAACAATCCTCTAAAAATCGTTTAAACAAATTCTTTTTTCAAACTAAATTCAATTTTTTTCTTTTTAAACTTTTTTAGTTTTCAACATATATTAAATACAACAAAAAAGATTTTTAAAAATTTAAAAAAATTTGTTGGTTATTATAGTGTGTTAATATGTCGAATAAATTTATTTTTAAAAGCATTGAAATGAAGTTTCTCTTAGTTATTTTGAGTTATCAACATAGTTATTTTTAGTTAAATGATTAATTTATAAGACTTTTTGTATTTTAATTAACAACGGTTGACAACCAAAATTGAATTGATTTTGTAGATAAGTTCATATGTTGATATTTGTTGAAAATGGCATTTTTGATATTGATAACTTTTCTAAAAATTCCCGAAACTTTATTAGGATTTTTGATTCCAGTTTTGGATTAGGTTTTTTTTCGACACAACCAAAAAAAACTTCTAATTTTCTTTTCGAACTTATTAACAGTTTCTGTTAATTTAAAGTTAACTGAATATCAACGAATTACAAACTCCTATTAACACCCTAAAATTTTAACAAATATTCTGATTATTCTTTATTGATTATGAGATACTTATGAAGTTATTAAAATTGTTAATAAGTGGTAAATATTTGATATTACGTAAGTTATCTTTCTAAGCTTTTTGCTATGAATTTCACGAATCTACACGAATTTATATTGGAATGTTTATATAGTATTCAAAAAAGAAAATAATTTGTGAAAATTGGTGTAATTCGTGGCAACCATTTATTAATTGAGTAAATTTGTACTACACAACTTAATAGTATAGAAAATGAAAATATCGATAGGAAACGACCACGCTGGACCAGAATATAAAAAAGCAATTGTTGAAATGCTTAAAGCAAAAGGATACGAAGTAACGAATTACGGAACTGATACTGATGCTTCTGTAGATTATCCAGATTTTGGACATCCAGTTGCAAATGATGTATCTGAAGGAAAAGCTGATTTTGGAATTGTGATCTGCGGAAGCGGTAACGGAATTGCAATGACTGTTAATAAACATCCGAAAGTGAGAGCTGGTTTATGCTGGACTAAGGAAATTGCTTATTTGACACGTTTGCATAACGATGCTAATATTGTAAGTATTCCGGCGCGCTTTACTTCTATTCATCAAGCAGTTGAAATCGTTGAAACTTTCCTGACAACAGCTTTTGAAGGCGGAAGACATCAAAACAGAGTTAATAAGATTGCTTGTTCGTAAAAAGTCAAAAAAAATCGGGTGCTTCGCACCAATGTAAATAAACAAGCCGGGCGGATTTTTAAAATTCATCCGGTTTTTTTATTTAAAGTACTTACATTCAATATATTGAAGTTATTTTAAATTATACTTTTTAAGGTTATTAACAATGTTAATATCTATATTTTTTGAGTTAGCATGAAGTAAATTAAAACAACTTGTAGTAAAAGAATCAATAAGAATTTGACAATAAATGAAGTTTTACTCGTTTTATGTTTAAAGAAAAACATAGCTGTTAATAAACCTATTGTTCCGCCAATTGTTTGAAGAAAAAACAAAGTATTTTCAGGAATTCTTCGTTTATTTTTTCGAGCCAGATATTTATCGTATCCAGCAAGAATAAAAAGAACAATATTTATAAATAAAAAATAGAGTAAAAAAATTTCCATTGGCGTAAAATTAAAAACAAAGATATTATTTTAGCCGAATCATTGATGAATTTACAAATCGTTTTAACAAGTAAATTATATCATGTTGTAATTAAGAATTTATTTCATTAAACGTATGACTAATATTCAATTCATTGCCAAATCTGTTCAGGCACCTGCAGTCAGCATTCAAAACACCGTAAAATTATTAGAGGAAGATTGTACAATTCCGTTTATTTCGAGATACCGAAAAGACGCGACTGGTAATCTTGATGAAACTGTAATTGAACAGATTGCAAAATTGCAGAAAGATTTTGACACACTTGTAAAGCGTAAAGAAGCAGTTCTGAAATCTATTGAAGAACAAAAAGCGCTCACGGCGGATTTGAAGAAAAAAATTGAAGACAGTTTTGATCTGCAGGAAATTGAAGATTTCTATCTTCCGTACAAAAAGAAGAAAAAAACAAAAGCAGATGTTGCCCGCGAGTTTGGTTTAGAGCCTTTGGCAAAAATCATAATGTCTGAAAGTGATGTTGATGTCGATTTTGTTTCGACACAATACATTAATGAAAATGTGATTAATGAAGAAGCGGCTATGCAAGGCGCAAGAGATATTGTGGCAGAATGGATTAATGAAAATATTTATGTTCGTAAACAGCTTCGTAGATTATATCAACGAAAAGCAACAATTGCAACCAAAGTCGTAAAAAAGAAAGCGGAAGAAGAAGGAGCACAAAAATTCAGTCAGTATTTTGATTGGGAGGAGCCTTTGACAAAAGCGCCGGCGCATCGTTTATTGGCAATGCTTCGCGCTGAAAACGAAGGTTTTATTAAAATGAAAATAGATGTTGATATCGATGATGCTTACGATGTTATTGACGAAATCATTATTAAAAAACAAAATAGCACAACAGCTCATTTGCAGTTAGCAATTGAAGATAGTTACAAACGTTTATTAAACCCAGCAATTGGAAACGAAACACTTCAGGAAGCAAAAGCAAAAGCCGATGCGAATTCTATTCAGGTTTTTGCCAACAATTTAGGACAATTATTATTGGCACCGCCTTTGGGAGAAAAACGTATTCTGGCAATCGATCCAGGATTTAGAAGCGGTTGTAAAGTAGTTTGTCTAGACGAAAAAGGCGATTTGTTATATAACGAAACGATTTACCCGCACGCGCCTCAAAACGAAGAATCTATGGCGATTAAAAAAATTCGTTCGATGGTTAACGCCTATCAAATTGATGCGATTTCTATTGGAAATGGAACTGCTTCGCGCGAAACCGAATTTTTCATCAAAAAAATCGCGTTCGACAAACCAGTGCAGGTTTTTATAGTTTCTGAGGCTGGAGCTTCAGTTTATTCAGCTTCCAAAATTGCGAGGGAAGAATTTCCAAATTATGATGTAACGGTTCGTGGTTCGGTTTCTATCGGAAGAAGGCTTTCAGATCCTTTAGCCGAATTGGTAAAAATTGACCCAAAAGCCATTGGAGTAGGTCAGTATCAGCACGATGTTGACCAAACGAAATTAAAAGAAGAATTGGATAACACCGTAATTCGCTGCGTAAACTCGGTTGGAATTAACATCAACACCGCAAGTAAACATTTACTGAGTTATGTGAGTGGAATAGGAGAGAAGCTGGCAGAAAACATCGTACAATACCGCTCTGAAAACGGACCTTTTGAAGACAGAAAACAGTTGAAAAAAGTGCCTCGTTTGGGAGATAAGGCTTATCAACAAGGAGCAGCGTTCATTAGAATTACAAATGCTAAAAATCCGCTGGATAATTCGGCAGTGCATCCAGAGGCTTATCCAGTTGTGGAGAAAATGGCAAAAGATTTGAAAATTTCTGTAAACGAATTAATTGCTAATAAAGAGAAAACAGCGCTTATTAAGGCCGAAAACTATATTACACCTGAAATTGGTTTGCTTACGCTAAAAGACATCATAAAAGAGCTGGAAAAGCCTGGCTTAGACCCAAGAAAGTCGGCTAAGGTTTTTGAATTTGACGCCAATGTAAAATCAATCAAAGATTTGAAAACAGGAATGATTTTACCTGGAATTGTGAATAACATTACCAACTTCGGCTGTTTTGTTGACATCGGAATCAAAGAAAGCGGTTTAGTACATATTTCACAGTTAAAAGCTGGATTTGTAAGCGATGTAAACGAGGTTGTAAAATTACATCAGCATGTTGATGTGAAGGTTACGGAAGTTGATGAAGATAGAAAAAGGATTCAGCTGACGATGATTTTATAAAATTCCAATTTATAAAATTCCAAATTCCAAACTGTTTGGAATCTTTAAATGAAAAACTCCCAAATTACAATTGTAATTTGGGAGTTTCTATTTTTAGACTATTTCAAAATCACTTTTTTGGTAATGTTTTTAAAATCATCATTGGATATTTTTACCAAATAAACTCCTCGCGCTTGGTTGGCTAAATTTATTTCTGTCAATTCTGAAGTTGTTTTTTGTTGATGAATAACACTCCCTGAAGGAGATATTATCGAGATAGTAGATTTCCCAGGTGCACTAACTGTGATTCGATCAGCGCTCGGATTTGGAAAAAGCGTAACAGTAGATTTTTCAATATCAAAATTTTCATTGGACAAAGTAGCAGTTGGAGGCAGATAAAAATTACCAGTTAGTAAAAAAGAATATAATGTTTTTAGGGTGTGATTGAAGTAGCTGTTTGGTTCGTTGAGGTTTTTTAAATCGGTGTAAGAAGCATCTAAATGCGCTTGATTTTCTCCAGCCATTGCAGCACAGGCAAATGCACCCACAAAAGTAGCATTGTGCCATTGGCCGCTTACTGTTCCGTTTTGATTGTATCCATCTTTAATATTTGCCGAACCTCCAAGATTAACACGAACAAAATCAGATGATTTCTTAGCATAAGTTTTGGCATCGGCATTTCCATACCATAAATAATCAACCGCAATACGCCAAGGAGTTCTTGCAGCATCATATGTATATCCTTTTCCGGAATTGTTATATCCGTTTGCTGCAGCTATAGCAGAATAAGCGCCAGAAGCTTCGCACCAGTCCGAAACTAATCCGCCAACGGCATTGTTTACAGTAAGATTATTGTTAATAACCGTATAAGATTTCGCTGCAACCTGATTCCAAAAAACGACATCATTTGTAAAAACTCCAAATGCTCTGTAATAAGCAGGCGAGAAGTAAGAAGGATTTGTGATTTGGCTGCCGCCGAATTGATCTCCAGGTTTTAAAACATAAGTATTGGCTTCCACTTCATAATTTTTAATAGCAGAAATTAAAGCAGTCGCATCGGTTTTGTAGTTAATGTTACCACTGCTTCCCCATTGATAATCGGCAACGATAAGGGCAAATGCAGCATCAAGTTCTGCATCTGTAGCTCCGTTTTGACCAATAGCTCCAGAACAGCCATTAATTTTCCAGTTCATTACTTTGTTGCTGTTTACATTGTCTTTATAATACAACCAAAGTCCATCAAAAAGGTTTTTGTCTGCCATGTAAGCAGATAAGAGCATTCCGTATCCAATTCCTTCAGAAACTGTTTGAGAAGAAGTATCAAATTTCACTCTGTATCTTCCGTTAGAACAAGACTCAACAAAATTGTTTTTCCAAATATCATAATTGTTTTGGGCATCCAGACTGTTTTTGGGTGAAGGCATCAAGCCATTCGCAAAAACAACATTGGCAGGAAAGGGCTGCTTTTGTGCATTACTTTTGAGGCACAAAAAAGCAACAGTAATTAGAAGTAGGTTTTTCATAATTATTGTTTAATAGATTTAGGGACTCTAAAAGTAAGATTTTTAGATATAAAAAACCCCGAATTAAATTTTAATTCGGGGCTACTTTAAATATTAAAATATATTATTTTTTTAGAATAAATTTTTGAGCTTTAAATGTATTATGATTGCTGTTTTTAATTAAATAAACACCATCAGAAAGATTTTCTATGTGAATTGTATTTAGAATATCTGAATCTAGATTTACTGATTTTACAATTTTACCAGAAGCATCAATAATGATATAATTTCCATTATATTTAGTTACAATATTTAATATTCCTTTACTTGGAATAGGATACATTCTAAATTCGGCTGATTTAAAATCATCAACACCTAATGTTGATACATTTATACAATCTGAAACAATTGTACAGCCTGCCACCGTAATTTCAACCTTATATTCTCCAACAACAGATGGTGTAAAGGATTGATTGTTTTCGTTAGCTAATAATGTATTTGGACATTTATACCATTGGTATACGGCTCCTGCATGATCAGATGTTAATATTCCTGAATTTAAACTTACAGATTTTAAAATGGCAGATGAATTGTTGATAGTTAATTGTAACGTTTTAGTATCACAGCCAGCACTATAAGTGTAAGTTCCAGAATTTGTGTATGTTACCCCATTCACAGGCCAAGTGTAACTGTCACAAGCTAATTCTGTCTGCGTAGAATTTGTTGCATTAGTTATTGTTAATACTAAAGTTTTAGTATCACATCCCACAGTATTTGTGTATGTTCCAGAAGTTGTGTATGTTAGCCCATTCACAGGCCAGGTGTAACTGTCACAAACAGATTCTGTCTGCGTAGAATTTGTTGCATTAGTTATTGTTAATACTAAAGTTTTAGTATCACATCCCACAGTATTTGTGTATGTTCCAGAAGTTGTGTATGTTAGCCCATTCACAGGCCAGGTGTAACTGTCACAAACAGATTCTGTCTGCGTAGAACTTGTAGTATTAGTTACTGTTAATACTAAAGTCTTAGTATCGCATCCTACAGTTTTTGTGTATGTTCCAGAAGTTGTATAAGTTTCTCCATTCACAGGCCAAGTGTAGCTGTCACAAACGGATTCTGTCTGCGTAGAATTTGTTGCATAAGTTACTGTTAATACTAAAGTTTTAGTATCACAACCAATAGTTTTTGTGTATGTTCCAGAAGTTGTGTATGTTACCCCATTTACAGGCCAGGTGTAACTGTCACAAACAGATTCTGTCTGGGTAGAGCTTGTAGTATTAGTTATTGTTAATACTAAAGTTTTAGTATCGCATCCTACAGTTTTTGTGTATGTTCCAGAAGTTGTGTATGTTTCTCCATTTACTGGCCAAGTGTAACTGTCACAAACAGATTCTGTCTGTGTAGAATTCGTTGTATTAGTTATTGTTAATGCTAAAGTTTTTGTATCACAACCTATCTTATCTGTATAAGTTCCAGAAGCTGTGTATGTTTGTCCATTTACAGGCCAAGTATATGAATCACATCTAGAAATTGTTTCCACAGGAGATGATGTAGAAGGTGTTATGGTTAAATTCAATGTTTTAGTATCACAGCCAACAGTAGCTGTATATGTACCAGAACTATTATAAGTTACTCCATTAACACTCCATTTATAAGTATCACATGCAACTACATTTTCTGGTGCAGAAGTTGTAGAAGGTGTTATGGTTAAATTCAACGTTTTAGTATCGCAGCCTACAGTCGATGTATATGTACCTGAACTAGTATATGTTGTTCCATTTACACTCCATTTGTAAGTATCGCACGCGACTACATTTTCTGGTGGAGAAGCAGTGGAAGGTGTACCAGTAACCGTTTTTACCAAAACTCTGTCACTTGCACAATATGCAGTTTCACACGCTACGCAGTAAGTTGTATTATTTGCCGTTGGAGTTGCTGAAACGGAAGCTCCAGTTGCAAAACTTGTTCCTCCAGTCATTGCAGTATACCAAGTAGCAGTTGTATTAAGCGGGCAAACAGCATTCAAAGTAACTGCAGTACTTCCTAAACAAGTAATATTTTGTGTATCAGTAGTAACTGTAGCATTTGCTGGTTTGATCGATGTGGTAGTGATATTTGAATTTACCGTTGCAAAATTTGAACCACTTACCGTCGCTTGATTTGTAACAGAACAAGTGTTTTGTGGTAATGTCGCAGCAGCATTAATTGTTGCACTAAATGTAATTACTGTAGATTTTCCTGCTGGTAAAGTAAATGGTCCAGCAGAAAGTGTTGTTGCAGTTGCAGCAGCAGATGCACTTTTTGCAGTAACTGAATTATTGTTTTGGAGATTTGCAGCAACAGTTTCTACTGTTGGAGCTGTTTCTTCTGTAGGAACGGTTTGAGTAGGAGCCATTTTTGAAGCTGAAGCATTATCAGGAGCAGTAACTGTACCTGAAACTATTTTTCCAGTATATGGAGGCTCATGTAATGCTGTCCCAGTGCTATTATTTGCGTCCCAGAATGTTTTTAGCTGCACAGAATTATTGGTAAAATTTGTTCCAGGAACAAAGGCAGCTGTACCCTGCAATATTACTTGAGAATTTGTACCTTGAGAGACAACATCAAATGTTCCTGCTATTAATCCAGTAGGAGCGTTTGTTATGTTTCCTGTTATATTGGCAGCACTTATCATGTTACTTGAATTATTATCAGCATAAGATACTATTGCTATATGAGCATAGCTACCGTTAATAAGCGATATGTTATTATTTTTAATTGTAGCATCGATTCTAGCAGTACTTACTGTATTATTATCATTTGCCTCAGAAGAAATACCATAAGTACCAGCATTGGTAATGGTGTTACCAATTATTTCAGTAATATGTTTGGCACTTCCGTATGCAGAAACAGTAATTGCAGTAGTAGAAGATGATACACCACCTGCATCAATGATATTATTATTTATTCGTCCTTTAACAGTTCCAGATCCTTGATTTCCAACATTGCATGTATAAAGGGCATTATAACTTGATTTTATAGTATTGTTTATAATATTATAATTTACAGTTGCAGATTCATTTACTTGTAATGATAAACCACTGCTTCCTGGACTAGAGGTTGCTGCATTTATAGTATTTGCATCTGTAGCAGCATTATTACCACCTATTTGTAAAGTATTTGAAGATGTTCCATAAAAGTTTAGTGCTAAACCAGTACTTTTAGAATTCGAAAAATCATTTTTCTTAAAAACTAAATTGTTAATGGTGCTCCCTTTAGCCTGAAAAATAAAGTTACTATCTCCGTTTGATTTATTGAAAGAATTTTTAAATTGACATCCTGTAACGGCCAATGAAAGATTTGGATTCTGAGAAAGAAGTCCATTAAATCCAAAAAAGCCTCGTCCCCAAGAGTCATTTACATTTGTGTTGGTTATGGAGCAAGTTCCTTTTAAGTTAAGAGCAAATATTCCGCCGACATTTACATTTCCGCCATTATAACTTCCGCAACCAGTTAATGTACTATTACTTAAAGCAAAATTAGTAACATTATTAAGGTTAATACCCATAGAATTAGTTGTTCCTGTAATAGCAATGTTATCTAAAGTAACACCACCAGAAATAGATTTAAAAAACATCGCTCCAAAAGAACTGCTGTTATCATCTTCTGGATTACTTGCGATTGAAGTTGAACTATTTGCATTCGTAAAATTCATGTTTTTAAGTGAGATATTGGCACATGAAATAAATTCAACACCTCTATCTTGAATATTTAAAATAGTACCTCCAGATCCTGCTGTAGTTCCAGTTCCTGTTATTTGAAAATTTCCTGCAGCATTTGTAACCGAGATTCCTTTTACAGCATTATTACAAGAAATACTTTGAAAAACGCAATCTATTGTACTTGCTGTACTTGCATTACCAATACTTACAGCTTGACCATTTGTTACACTAATCGTAGCATTTTTGATTTTTAAATTACCAACAGCAGACCCAGACAAGGTTCCAGTCATTGCTACAGCCTGAATATCATTATTTGCTTTTAAATTAATACCTGCAATAATAGGATTTGTTCCTGCTGTTGAAGGGAGTGTGTTACTATAACTTGGCACTGTAAGGCTTAATATAGAAACTAAACTTAGCGCCGCACCTTGGCCAATTACTTTTTGATCATTATTTAAATTCAAAGTTCCAAGAGCTGTTCCACTATATATAAAAATAGGATTTGCGCTTGTACCTGTAATACTGCTTAAAGCTTTATAAGGTGTAGCCAAAGTACCGTTTCCTGCTGTTGCAGCGGCTCCGTTAACAAATATGATAGGTGTAGTAACAGTAATGTTTACTGTGGCTGTTGAGGTTTTTCCGCTTCCAGTTGTTACAGTGTAAGTAAAACTATCCGCTCCAGAATATCCTGCATTAGAATTATAGGTAAAAGAGCCATTTGATGCCAGATTAACAGTTCCGTTTGTCGGATTAGTTAAAACACCAGCGGTTAAAGTTGTTCCGTCTGGACTTATATCATTTACTAAAACTCCTTGTGCAGCATTTACAGTAATACCAACATTTCCTATACAAGAATAAGAATCATTATTACCAATTGGAGTGGCTTTAAAAGAATTAGGCACTAAGGTTAAATTTGAATCTAATATATCCTGAAAAGTGGTTCCTAATGCATCATCTGCGCCCGTGTTTGTAATTGTAATAGTATAATCAAGCTGAGAACCAGGTTGTGCATTTCCACCACCATTTACAGCTACAGCATTTGTTACAGTAACAGTTGCAGCAACTGCAGAGGTAGTTTTCTGGATTTTCTTAATCTCAGGCTTTTTACCTTTATTTTTTTCTTCTTTTTGATTAATAAAAGTTATTTCAGCTTTTGCTAAACTTTCAACTATAGGGGCAACAACATTTTTCTTGATAATACTATTGTATTTCATACCGAAGCTTAGAAATCCTAATAATATTATTACAACTAAGAGTTTGTTATTTTTCATTTTTTTTGCTTTAAATTGCCTGATTAAGAAAATACTGCTTCATATTTCATTCCCACTTCATCAAAACCAAGTGGAGTCAGAAATAATTCTAAATTGCCTTCTTGAGGGTGGATTACAGTAAAAATACCCTGCTCGTAATATTCATCTTTTTGTTGAGTACGAAAAACTAAAGAAAATGGAGTTCTTTCTAAGGGAGAATAACTGTTGAATTCTGTTGCCGAAATTAATTCCGCGTCAAGCTGAACTTCTTCCGAAATTTTAATGACAAAAATTGTATTAAGTAATGAATTAAAGTTATTTACAGAGAGTAAAGTTATATCCATAGAGTATAGTTAGTCGTTATATTTCAATTATTTAGAGGTCCATTCCATTAAATGATAAACTCCATTTGTTTCGCTTATTTTTTTAAATCCTAATCTTTTGTATAATTCCATCGCAGGGTTAAAAACTTCTACATGTATCTCTACACTTCGGTTATGATCAGCCGCTTTTTTCAAAATTTCTTTTAAAATAGAGCTGCCAATACTTTTATTTCGCCACTCTGGTAATATTGTAATGTCTATAATTTTAATCCCTTCGTTTTCAAAAGAAAAATCAATATATAATCTTCCGATTGGTATATTCTCTTTTTCAATTATATAGTATTTAGTTTTTAAAAAAGTTTTCTGATAATATTGATGTTGAGCATAAAACTGCTGGTCAATAAAAAGCTTTTTTTGTTCATCATTCCAATTCGTTCCTTTATCTAATTCTTCTTGACGTGTACTGCCATATATTTCACGAAGAAGTGGCATGTCCATTTCCTCAATGCTGCGAAAACCAATATCTTTTATTTCTAATTCCAAATCATTAATAAAATTAGGGTCTTTGAGGAAAAATTCCTTGAAGAGCGATACAAAAATTCATTGTCAAATAAGGCATCATATTATTGTGAGGGATGCTCGATCCACTGGTAGCAATTGTCTTTTCTCCCATAAGAGCATCTGTACCAGCATTAGTATAAACTCTTATAGGATTACCTCGACCTAAACTATTATTAGCGGGAGAAGTTGATTGAGAATTTAAAGTAGCCGCCATTAATGAATGAGTATGCAATGGAATTTCAGATTCTAGTAAAGTAACCGTTTCAGATCCACCAATTTCTCCCAGATTATGTAATGATAAACCAGGACCTTGTCCGGGGTGCATTGGTACACTCCCTTGTAAATCGGGTAATGCAAAATTACTTTTTCCATCACCTCCATAAGTTGTCCCCAGTAAAGAGAAAAGTGCTGTATTTTGAGATATGGGTAATAATTGGCCATTACACATAGCCCAACCTGTGGGTGCAAAGTTAAATGGGAACAGGCGTATCTCGGCAACAAATTGATCCATAGATATATCGTTTTTGTTTATTAAAAAAAATTAAACTTTAAATTTTTAAGTTTGACTAGGAAATATTCCAAACAAAGAGATAATAAAATTGATGCACAAATACGGCTGAAAATTAGTATGTGGCTGATTACCTCCAACTGGAGTTATTACAGCTGAGTTTAAAGCTGTTGTAGGATTAGCACTTGAATACATTTTACTTCCCGGCGGAGTTGTACTTAATTGAGAGCTTGCAGCGCTTGCAGTATCTGCTAAATCTGTTGCCGCCAATAATGAATGACTATGCGCAGGAATTTGATTAACAGTAAGAGTCACTTCTTCAGCACCACCTGTTTCTGCTAATGTAAAGTTTGTACCATAATTAGCATTACCCGTATGTATAGGAACTCTGCCTCTTAAATCGGGTAGTGCAAATGTACTTTGGCCGTCACCTCCATACGTAGTACCAATTAATTGAAATAGCGTTTCATTTTCCGAAATAGGGAGAATTTGTCCTTCACAAAATTGCCATCCGTTAGGAGCAAAATTTCCCGCAAACATTCTGATTTCACCAATGTAAGGTTGTGACATATCTAATTTTTTCTAATTATTTTAATTTTGACTTGGAAAAATACCTACTAACGAAATACAAAAATTCAACGTTAAGAAAGGCTGCATATTTAAATGTGCCTGACTTCCACCCACATTTGTAATTGATCCAGAGTTCATAGCAGTAAAATTTTGACTTTGGCCGCTATAAACTAAATTTGGAGCTGTATTTCCTAAATAATTTGCAGAAGCAGGAATATTTGTATTTACTGCATCTGTTTTCACCTTCAAGGCATGAGTATGCTGTGGCAGCTCAGAAATATTTAAGGTATGTGCATATTCGCCAGCTTGTTCACCAATAATATGTCCATTTCCAAAATGAATAGGGGTCCTGCCGCGTAAATTAGGTAAAGCAAAATTAACTCTTCCATCTCCACCATACATCGTTCCCAATAATGAAAACAAAGCTTGGTTTTGATTTATCGGTAAAAGCTGTCCATTACACATCGCCCAGTTTTTTGGAGCAAAGTTAAATGACATGATGCGTATTTCTCCTAAAAAAGGTTGTGCCATAATTTTGACTATTTATAGGTTAAAGAAGATTTTTTTTAAATCAAAAAAGAATTAACAGTAAGCTTATGCTGAGAAATAACTTCTTTTTGATATACAATAGAACTACCTTCTTTTATGATAATTTTTGTTGAAGTTTGATCTGAAGCTAAAATAGTTTGCAAAGAAACGCTTCCTTTTTGTGTATCAAAAGAATACGGATTTAATTGCTGCGTTGGAGCAGGAAATAAATATTTTGATAAATCAACATTAGGATTATTTTTCTTTAATTCTGTCATTGCATGAGAAATCGCTTCCAAATCAAAACCTGATAAAGATTTTACAGGTTTCCATTCGCCGTTTTCATTTTTTCCAAAACACAATAAAACATCATCTATTTTTCCAGTTGTTTCGGTATGAAGATGCATTGGAAACATTTTTAAAAAACCATCTTGAGAACTGTAACAAACATCTGAAGCTGCTTCATATCCATTTTTTTGCCAAGTTATAATACCTTTAGCATAGCATTCCTGCAAAGAATGGTCAAGTTGAAAAGTACTTGAAGCGGATAATTTTAAAAACTTTGATAGAATATTTTCCTCATTTGAATGCTTTAAATCCCAAAAGTCTGTAAAGGTATTTTGGGCAATAAGAGAACTGCTGAATAATGTTGCAGCTCCTGCAATGCCAACGTTTTTTATAAAACTCCTACGTGTTGAATTAATCATAATTATCTGCTTATCAGTTACAAATTCTTGATAAAAATAAGTAAAAGAAAAATGCAAATGATAAAATTATGTTAAAAGAACAATAAAAACCGTATAACTACGTTGCTTTTTTTATTTTTTAAAGAAAACACTTATAAGCTAAAATTTTGTATTTACTGGGATTTTTAGCACAAAAAAATCCCAGACTATAATTTATAGTCTGGGATTAATTAATAAGTTGAAGGTTACTATTTTGTTTCTTCCTCTTGTTTTTTAGCAGCAGGTTGATCGTCTTTAGCAGCGTTTTTAAATTCCTTAATTCCACTTCCTAAACCTTTCATTAATTCTGGAATTTTTTTACCTCCAAAAAGTAATATCACAATACCTACTATAACAAGGATTTCTGTAAGACCTAATCTTCCCATGACTGTATATTTAATGCCGAAGCAAATTGATTATTAAGTTTTCACCGCAAAGGTATATAGAAATATACGAACTAAAAGTATTTTTGGTTTAAAATATTTGTCTTATACCACGTTAAATATTTTATAAAATGCTATATTAAGCAAATTTGGAGAAATTAACGGGGCATTATCAATATGATTAATTACTATATTTGCTTGAATAAAGAAGTATAATGGCTAAGAAAAAAAAGAAAAATCTAAGGAAAAAATTATTCATCAAAAATCGGCTGGTAGTTTTGAATGAGGATACTTTTGAAGAAATATTTTCCTTTAGACTTACTTTAATGAATGTATTTGTGACATTTACTTTAGGAGGTATTTTTTTAATTCTAATTACAACTTTCATAATAGCCTTTACACCGCTTCGCGAGTTTATTCCAGGATATTCTTCTACCGAATTAAAAAGAAATGCTACGAAATTGGCAATTAAATCAGATTCACTAGAAACAGCTTTAAAACAAAATGAAGCTTATATTAAAGGAGTTCAAAAAGTATTAAAAGGAGAATTAGAATATTCAAAATTTAACAAAGATTCTATTTTAGCAGAAACAGTTGTAGATCCATCAGATTTAAACATGAAAGCTTCTGATGCTGAAATTAAATTAAGAGAAGAAGTCGCAGCAACTGAAAAGGAACAAAACACCAAATCGAAGGACAAAAAGAAAAGTGACAAAAAATAATACCACATCAAATGTCAATTAAAGGAATCGCGGCAAAATTATTTGCCAGTAAAATATACCATCAAACACAAACTTGGGCACAAAAACCAGTCGAAACCCAACAGAGAATCTTTAAGAAATTAATAAAAGAGGCAAAAGGAACAAGTTTTGGTAAAGACCATCGTTTTGATGAAATAAATACAATTGAAGATTTTCAGAAAAATGTTCCGGTACGAGATTATGAAGATTTAAAACCTTATATAGAAAAAGTTGTAAAAGGAGAAGAAGATATTTTATGGAAAGGAAAGCCCATATATTTTGCTAAAACTTCGGGAACAACTTCGGGCGCAAAATTTATTCCGCTGACGAAAGAATCCATGCCCTATCATATTGAAGCTGCTCGAAATGCCATCTTACATTATGTTCATGAAACCGGAAATGTCGATTTTGTTGACGGAAAAATGATCTTTTTGCAGGGAAGCCCTATTCTGACTGAAAAATATGGAATCAAATTTGGGAGGCTTTCTGGAATTGTAGCGCATTTTGTTCCTAAATATCTCCAGAAAAATAGAATGCCATCTTGGGAAACCAATTGCATTGAAGATTGGGAAACCAAAGTAGATGCAATTGTAGACGAAACAATTAAAGAAGATATGTCGGTGATTTCTGGAATTCCGTCTTGGGTTCAGATGTATTTTGAACGTTTGCAGCAAAAAAGCGGCGGGAAGAAAATAGGCGATATTTTTAAAAATTTTAATCTGTTTATTTATGGGGGCGTTAATTACGAACCATATCGTGCAAAGTTCGAAAACATGATTGGCAGAAAGGTAGATAGTATAGAATTATTTCCGGCCTCTGAAGGATTTTTTGCCTATCAGGATTCTCAGAAAGAAAAAGGAATGCTTTTATTGTTGAATTCAGGAATTTTCTACGAGTTCATAAAAGCAGACGAATTTTTTAACGAAAATCCGAAAGTATATACAATTGGGGAAGTTGAGGTAGGAGTAAACTACGTTTTGATTATTTCGACCAATGCAGGACTTTGGCGTTATAATATCGGAGATACTGTTCAGTTTACATCTTTATCTCCATATCGTGTTATAGTTTCTGGACGTATTAAGCATTATATTTCGGCTTTTGGCGAACATGTAATTGCTAATGAAGTAGAAAATGCAATGAAAGAAGCCGTTGCATCGACTAATATTGTAATTAACGAATTCACGGTAGCGCCGCAAATTAATCCTTCAAACGGACTTCCATATCACGAATGGTTGGTTGAATTTGAAAATGAGCCAGAAAACATGGAAGTTTTTGCCGAAACTATTGACAATTCAATGCGCAAGCAAAACATTTATTACGATGATTTGATTACTGGAAATGTTTTAAGAAAAGTCGTGGTTACTAAAGTTTCTAAAAACGGATTTCAGGATTATATGAAATCACAGGGAAAATTGGGCGGACAGAATAAAATTCCGAGATTGTCGAATAATAGAGATATTGCGGATAATTTAAAGTAGAAATTATTATAAAATGAAGTTGTCAAATAATGCTGATAGATATTTCTCTAAATTAAAGAGAAATGAAGAATTTGTAATAAATGCGGATGACTTAATAAAATATTTTGAGGTACATAATATTCCCAAGTTTGAAAAAATAATAGAATTCCAATTGAAATTCTCGGGAATAGAGTTAAAAATTGAAAATGATGAATCTTCAAATTTCAATGCTTTTTTAGTTTCTAAAACTGATATTAAGAATAATAATGAAATCGAATATTTGATAATCGAAAATACTTATTATTTTTTTTGTGGAGATCATCAAACGGCTCAGTTTTGGTTTGTAATCAGTGATAAAGGTGAAATTTGCACTTATAATAACAATAACGAAACTGTAAATATTTTATATACTTCATTTGAAAAGTTTATTGAAAATTATGCGTTCATTGATTTAGTTAAACAAAATAAAAAATATGAACATCCTGGATACTATAATTTATTAGATTTTACTCGATTTGATGAATTAGTTAAAAGTTTTACTATCTATGATTCTTCAAATGATAAATTTAATAAATGGATATCTAATGGAAGTTTAGTAATTAATAAAGGACTATGGCTCCATGAACATTCTTTTTATATTCACATTTATGGGAAAAATAAGGAAGAGTGTGATATATTTCTGAAGTTATTAAAAATTGAAAAAATTATAGATTAAAGATTAATGATATTGATTTGGAAATAATGATTTCAGAGTAAATTATTATTTAATTAGTATTTTCGTTAATCAAAGTACATATTATATCTTCTATATAGAAGATTTATAAAATCAAAAAGTATGAAAGAAACCAAACATATATCAAGATCTAGAGCGCAGGAATCATCTGCGGCTATAGAAAAAATGTACATTACAATGCGCCATTTATTCAACCGTGGTTTTTACAAACCAATGGGAGTTTCTGGCGACAGCTTACGAGAATCATTATTAGCATTACGTCCTGAAATCTACGGAAATATAGCCGAAGAAAAAGTAGAACTTAACGGACTTTTATACGTTATTGAGCGTTTACCAATTGGAATCGAACAATGCCGTTTTATCAATTTAACTTCGGACGAAGGATATTCTAAATCGCATTTTCAGGCAATTGTTCCTCCAAAAAGAAGAAGAAACTGCTACAGAATCGACGAAGAACAAATGAACGTAGAAATTACACGCGGACGCTCTGATATCTATGACATTCTAACGCATTTGACTTTCATTTTTATTGAATCTCATAAAATTAAAAATAGAGTTTTAATTGATGATGGAGGAGAAGTTTCTCGCGACTGGCAGAAATTGGAACAAGCAGTTATGCAGACCAAAAAGCTTTCTCAAGTCGAAAAAGAAAAAGCTATTTCTCACGTTGCTAATATTTTAGCAAGAACTTTCGAGGAAGTTTTAGATATTTACGATGCTTTTGGTTCTGAAAATGCGCCAGATCGTTTCCTGCATGTTATTTATTGGTTAGGAAAATTGGCAATCGAAGAGATTGTTGAGAATAATAAACGTACAATTACTTTTAGCCCGGTTTTACGCGAGCGTTTAGGGCATCATATTCACGGAGAAATCTGGGCAACAAATATCAAGGAAGTTCTTAAAGCAAACGATTTGCTGAAAAGACCAATTCACGTCATTAGTGCGAATATGCACAGTGTCATGAATTCGATTTTTGCAACGCCGTTATTAAAAACAAAATTTAAAGGAAAAACAGATTTCTTTATTTACGAAGAACTAAGCAGTTCAGGATCAAAAGAAATTAGAGGGCAAGTTGAAGAATTGGCTCTTAAAAACGGAATGATTTCGCTTCCAGATACTTCTGGAACGAATATCGACGTTCAGATTTTTGATACGGCGAAAATTGACTGGTCGAAAACGGCATTTTCTTATGCTAATATCGACGAAGAAAAACCAGTTATCATTGTAATGGATTATGCTTTTGGAGAACAAGCTTATGAAACTATCGATGAACTTTTGAAACCATTTAAGAAAGAGACTTTACTAAATGTAAAATCGGTTTCTATTATGGGTAAAGCTGGAATTCTAGAAGGTGGAAAAGGAGATATCATGATCCCGACGGCACATATAAACGAGGGTACAGCAGATAATTATTTCTTTGAAAATGAACTTACAGGCGCTATGTTTGAAGGAAATGATATTGACATTTATGAAGGTGCGATGGTTACCGTTCTTGGAACATCTTTACAAAATAGAGATTTATTAAAATTTTTCCATGAATCAACTTGGGGCGTAATTGGTCTTGAAATGGAAGGATCTTATTACCAAAAAGCAATTCAGTCGGCATCTAAAATTAGAAAAAGTGTGCCGCATGATATTAAAGTTCGTTATGCTTATTACGCTTCAGATAACCCGCTAGAAACAGGAAGTACATTAGCATCAGGCGGATTAGGAACAACAGGAGTAAAACCAACTTATTTGATTACAATAAAAATTCTTGAACAGATTTTCAATATAAAAGAACCAGTGTAAATGAGTACAAAAGTACCCCACAATTCAGAAGATCAAGAGATTGATTTGGCCAAGATTTCAAAAAAAATAGGCAATTTTTTTGAATCTCTTAAAATTTCTATTTTTAATGGAATTCAGTTTTTTGTTCGAAATTGGATTATAGTTTTAATTTTAATTGTGGCTGGGTTTGGTCTGGGAATGGTTTTAGATAAAACGCAGAAAACTTTTGATAATCAAATAATTGTAACACCAAATTTTGGCAGTGTCGATTATTTATATGCTAAAATTGATTTGCTTCAGTCTAAGATTGTCTCAAAAGATGAGGTATTTTTAAAAAAAATCGGAATATCTGAAATTCCAAAAATAACTAAAATTGAAATAGAACCAATTGTTGATGTATTTAAGTTTGTTAATAATAATGAACAGAATTTAGAGGTTTTAAAATTAATGACTCCAAATGGAGATTTGAAATCGATAATTACAGAAAAAACTACAAGCAAAAACTATCCTTTTTATATTATAAGTTTTTCGACAACAGGAATTTTAAAAAACAGCAATACGGTAAAAGCTTTATTGAATTATCTTAACACCGATTCATATTATGTTGAAATTCAAAAGATTTCATTAAACAATATGAAACAAAAAGTAAAAGCTAATGAAGAAATACTTTTACAGATAGATGGTATTTTAAGTAAGTTTTCTAATAATGAATCACCAAGTTCCTTAAGAAATGATAAACTCGTTTATTACAGTGAAAATGTACAATTAAACGATATTATCAAAACCAAAGATGGACTCATAAAAGAAAATGGAGAATTAAAACTTCAGATTAGTAAATCGGATAAAATTATAAAAGAATGTTCTGTCACGACTAATATTGAGGAAACAAAATCTATAAAAGGAAAAATGAAATTTGTATTGCCAATTTTGTTTCTGTTCTTGTATATTTTTGCTATACGATTTCTTAGTTTTTATAAAAGATATTCTATCCTGAACAAATAAATTCTAACGCTAAAATAATGAGCCAAAAATCATTTTATTTTTATTTAATGTTGTTTTTCACCTTAATTTCCTGTAACCAGAAAAGTGAAAACCAAGCTGCTTCACAAGATAATTTTTCTGTAATTCTGGAGGGAATCTTTGCAAAAAATGACAGGATTCAGATTTTTTATTTAACGAAAGATAAAGACTGGAATGATGAAAACTCAGTAATTACTCCCGTTTATGCTTCATCAGAAATGCAGAAAATTCAAATAGATTTTCCTGAAAAAATAGTACCCAAAAATATAAGAGTTGATGTCAGCGAAAATGAATATCAATCAAATATTACGCTAAAAAATATTTCTGTATTATATAAAAATGATACTATAAGCGGTGATAATGATAACTTTAAAATATATTTTTATCCAAATGAATTTATAACATGGGATCCAGTATATTTTGGTTATAAGCTTAGTAAAATTAATAACGGATATGATCCTTATTTTATGGGTAATGATGTACTAATAGATAAGCTTGATCAGATAAAAAACCCAATTAAAGAATAGAGTAATTCTACAGCAATAGTTTAAAAATTTGAAGATGCGTTTTAATTTTAAAATTATCTTAAATAATGAAAAAATTAGAGAGTATCTTTTTTTTATAGGCGTTCTATTTTTAATATTATTACCAAAGGGAGGATTTAAAATTGCAGGAATTCCAATTACTTGGGGCTATTTATATTTAGGATTTCTTTTTTTGCTTTCAATTTTAATAATATTAGACAAAAGGAGATTTTTGGTTTCATCAAAACACTTTTTGTGTTGGGCTGCCACTTTACCGTTTGTTATATATTTTTCTATTAATTTATTGTTTAGGGGCTATGATGGCTCTTTCGGAAATCTAATTGCTTTTTATGTAAGTTTTGGATTTCTCCCTTTATTATTTTATATCTTTTTAAGTTCCTTTTTAAAGAAAATAAATCAGGAATTTGTTGAAAATTTGCTGACCAATGCCGTTTTTTGGATTTCGCTTTATGGAATAATTTTATTTGCTTTCAAACAAATAACGGGAAGTTATATCGAAATTCCCTATTTAACTGTAAATGCTGACGATTTAGGCACGCTCGAGGGAAAGTATAACATGAGAGGGTCCTTGTATAAACTAATTTCTACTTACAACAACGGTAATATCTTTGGGGTTTGTATGTTAATGCTCTTTCCAATATTTCATAAGCAAAATGTATCAAAAATTAAACTTGGAATTGTAATTTTAGCTTTACTTCTTACACTTTCAAGAACCGTTTGGCTGGGATTGCTTTTTTATTTTGTCCTTATTTACAGAGATAGAGTTTTTAAACTTGTCAAGGTATATGCTTTTTTAGGACTTATTTTATTTGTTTTTGCCACCTTTTTAATGAATCGATATTTTCAATATGGTTCATTATCAGGATTTATTTTAGATTCTAATTTAGGAGGAAGAATAAGCCAGATAAAACAATTTACAGGCTTAAGTTTTTTTGGCAGCCAGACCTTCGATTTTATTGAAGAAATTGTTTATTTATCAATTTTTAAACAACTAGGAATTGTCGGTTTAATATTGTTTCTAATTTCTTTTTTTTCACAAATTTACGTTGCGCTAAGTACCAGAAATAATAATTATCCCTATCTTTTAGGAAGTCTAACTTATCTGTTTGTGTGCTTAAGTGATGGCTGTATGCTTTACATTCCTACTTTAGCATTCTTTTACTTCATTAATACCATGATCTTTATTCCTAAAAAGAGCGCCTAAAAGCAAAATATCACAAAGAAAATAAATATAAATACCATATTGGCGTACTAAAATGTTTTCTGTGATAAATGCTATTGCAAATAAAACAGTTACAGAAAAATATAGATATTGTTTCTGTTGTAAAGTTTCTTTTAGTTTAACAAATAACGACCAAATAAAAGCGCAAAATAGTAATAATCCACCCTTTAATAAAAAATCCAGATATTGGTTGTGAGAGTTTATCCGAAATTTTTTCAATTCAAAATTATTGAAAGGAACGTAACATTCATTTAATTTTTGCTGAATTAAATTATAATCCATTCCAAAAAAATGCGAATCATAAATAAGTTTTAAACTGCATGTCCAGCTTGCATATCGCGTAGAATTTTTAAAAGAATCATTAGCCAAAAAATCAATTGCATCAAGATATCTCTGAGATAATAAGATGATTAGTAAAATGATCACTGCTATACTTATCTTTTGTTTAATGCTTATTGTAATTTTTTCTCTTTTTAAAATTGCCAAACGCAATAAAACAACAATAAAAAGACCTAAAAGTATATTTCTGGAATTATAGATAATTAAACCAGCAAAGAGACAAATAAGCATTAAAATACTGCAGCCTTTTAGCGTTTTGGAGCTTTTTTTAAAATCTGAAACATAGTCGAATAAGAATAAAATTGCAACCCCAATCCACAAGCAAATATATGTTCCGTGAATCTTACAGTAAAATTCCAGATTATAACGGGCTAAGTACCAATCGAAATGATGATTTGGGATATCATTTATATAAAAAACAATAAAATACAAACACAATGCACTAACTGCAGCGCTATATGCAAATTGAATTTTTTTTATGTTTTTTGTAAACGAATCTATTCTGTACAGATAGTAACTAAATAAGGGAGCTATAAAAAGTAAAAAGCTTTCTCCAATGAGTTTGAAGGTATGATTACTGAAGTAAAATAAGTAGTAAAAGGCAAGAATGAAAAATGAAGCAATAAACGGAGCATTTTTGGGAATAACTTTAAAATCACGAAACCTAACCAAGAAAAGTAAAAATAGACCGCTCAAGATCATCAATAAAGACTGAATTGCTTCTAAATAATAAATAATAGGAGAAATTGCGAGCAGATAAAGCACCGGAATAACAGCCAATTTTAAAAGAGCTTTAAATTTCATTAGTCAATTTAGATTTGAAAAAGTTAAGTTTCTTGTCAGCGAGTATAGAGAAATTAAGATATAGTGTTATAAAAGTTTCAGTAAAAATTAAAGCCATTATAATTCCGTAAACATTTAAGTAATAACAAAGAATAATACCTAAAGACAGATTAAGGATCAATCCAAAAAGATGTGCATAAAAATAGGCACTTTTCTTATTATGTAAAATAAGTGACATATACGAAGATTGACTTACTGATGCAATTAGAGGTATTGGCGAAAGTAAAAGCAAAATATGGCTGGATTCACTCGTTGCTTCATTACTTAGAACATGAATGATGAGATTGGGAAAAAGCAGCAAGATAACAGTTCCCAAGCCATACATAAGAATATAATAAATAAAAACCGATTTGAAAAAGGCATTAAGCTCAGCAGTTTTTAAAATTCCTATCGAACATGCTTTTTGATAAACACCTTGAAATAAAACACTTAGAGATTGTTTGCAAAGCATAACTATTTTTTCTGCAACATTATAAATCCCGACTGTTTTAATATCTGCAAACATACCCAAAATCAAAGTATTAGAATTGAGCATCGCGCAAATAGTCAAATTTGTTAAAAATAACTTGAAACCTTTTTTAAGCTCTTCAAAGATTTCTTTTAAAGAAGAAAAAGAATAATTATAGCCATATTTTTTTATCAAAAATAAGGTTGAAATTATAAATATTACAATATCAGTTATTCCCAAATAATAAAAAACAAATTGATAATCAGTTTTTTCGGTTAAAGTTAAAATGATAAGAATGATACAACCTAATTTAACAATAGTATTAATTACAAAGTATGGCGAAACATCATCTAAGCCTATAAAAAAACAAAGATTGTTTTGTGACCTTGAAAATAAAAATATCAATAAAGAGAATGAAAAAACTATCTCATTTTTAAGATTATTAAAAAGAAATACAAAAAGAACCAGAAAGAGAATTGAAGGAATGAAAAGAAGAATCTTTGTATTGATGACTTTAGAAATATAGTGGTTTACCAACAGGGCATCATTTTTTATTTTGTTAATTTCTATAGGCGCAAAAGCATACCAAGAATAGTCATAAATAACAGAAATTATATTTACCAAAGACAAAGAAACCGCAATCAATCCGTAAGTATTGATACCAAAAGTTTTAATGTAAAATGGTATTAATAATAAAGGAAATAAAAGATTAACGAAATTTATTCCAAAACTCAAAGAGATATTTTTAAGCACTATATTGAATGGATTGTGTTTCTATAAGTTTGTAATATTAAAACAAAGTTGATTTTTTATTTTAAAGTTTTACAAATTAAAATCATATTTTTGGAAAAATCAGAAAATTGCAGCTTTTTCATGAATAAAATTATTGAGGGATATAGTATTGCGATTCCTGCATATGGCAGACCAAATGAGTATGATGAATTGCTGACATCTATATTTGACATGAGTCTTTTGCCAAATGAAATTATTATCTGCGAAGATTTTTCGAAACAAAGAAATGAGATTAGAAAAATTACAGAAAATCATCGTAATAAGTTTGAAGGAAAAAATGTCATATTGACTTACATCGAAAACGAAAACAATCTTGGTTATGATGCCAATATTAGAAAACTTATTGATCTCGCATTATGCAAATGGGTCATTCTAATAGGAAATGATGATTTGTTTTTAAAAGATGGACTGAAAGAAATAGACCTTTTCTGCAAAAAAAATCCAGACGTTGCAATGATTTCCCGGCCCTTTATTAGGTTTGAAAAAGACATTGATAAACCAATCGGAATTTCCAGAATTTTACCAGGTGAAGCAATTATACAAAAAGGGGATTCTCCGAAATTGATTTTTAGAATGTGTGGTTTTGTAGGAGGTTTAGTTGTCAATAAAGAGTGGGCAGAACCCTTCAAAACAGATAAATATGACGGAACACTCTTTTATCAAATTTATTTGTCTGCCAACGCCTTTTGTACAAAAGGAATTGGCTACTTATCAAAACCATCTGTGGGCGGCCGAGGTGGTAATCCGCCATTATTTGGAGATTCTCAGAAAGATGGACAAATACATGTTTCGGGAATGTATTCAACAAAAGGAAGAGCTAAAATGTGGAAAGGAGTTTTGGATATTGCAAAAGATGTTCAAGATTTATATAAAATAGAAATTGCTGAGGAATTAAGAAAAGAGTTAATGATCAGGCAGTCTTTTCATGTTTTTGAAATGAATGTAGGAGCGTCCAAAGATACTTTAAGGGAACTAAAAAAGGAGCTCCAGAAACTTAATTTATTTGATCATTGGGTACCAAAATCCTTGTATATCTTAAACACGATTTTTGGGAAATATGCTTATTATTTTTATTACCTTGTGCGGAAATTTGCCCAATAAATAAACATGAAAAAAGCCCTAATTAGCGATTGGTATTATGTAAATGGAGGAGCCGAAAAAGTGATTCATTCTATCAATTCAATTTGGAATGATTTTGATCATTTTGCGCTAATTGATTTTTTGAATGAAGAAGACCGTAAGTTTATTTTAAATGGAAAAAAAGCTAAAACCAGCTTTATTCAAAAACTTCCGACTGTAAAAAAAAACCATCGCAAATTTTTACAGCTTTTTCCAATAGCCATAGAGCAATTTGATTTAAGCGATTACGATCTAATAATCAGTTCTTCATCGGCAGTGGCAAAAGGAATTAAAGTCAATAAAAACCAGCTGCATATTTGTTATTGCCACTCGCCAATGCGCTACGCCTGGGATTTAAGAGAGCAATATTTAAAAGACGCTGGCTTAACCAAAGGCTTAAAAGGGTTTTATGCGAAATCAGTCTTAGATAAAATCCAAAAATGGGATCTTTCAAATTCAGAAAATGTAGATTATTTTATAGCTAATTCTAAGCATATTGCGCAAAGAATAAAAAACACCTACAATAAAGATTCTGTTGTAATTTATCCGCCTGTTGATGTTGATTTTTTTAGTTTAGAAGAAACAAAAGAAGAGTACTATTTAACAGCTTCACGAATGGTAGCGTATAAAAAAACGCAGCTTATCGTAGAAGCTTTCAATGAATTGCCTCATTTAAAACTGATCGTTGCAGGAGAAGGACCAGAATTAGAAAAACTTCAAAAAATAGCCAAAAGCAATATAGAATTTGTTGGCTATGTCGAAAACAAAAAGCTTAGAAGTTTAATGCAAAAAGCAAAAGCATTTGTTTTTGCTGCAGAAGAAGATTTTGGAATAATTCCCGTTGAAGCACAAGCTTGTGGAACTCCAGTCATTGCTTTGTCAAAAGGGGGAACTCTTGAAACCGTTGTTGATAATGAAACCGGAATTTTCTTTGACGAACAGTCGTCTGAAAAAATCAAGGAAGCAGTAATTAATTTCGGATCCAAAAAATTCGATCCAAAAATAATACGAGAGCATGCCGTTTTATTTTCAAAAAAACGATTTGAAAAAGAAATAAAAGAATTTGTAGAAGCAAAATATAAAGCACATCAAGAGTCTTTAAAACAAGATAAATCGGAAATATAACTGAAAAATAATTTTCAAATCAGTTACATTTGCGCAGAATAAAGAATTATCATGAAAAGAATACTTATCACCGGAGCTGCAGGATTTCTAGGATCGCATTTATGTGACAGATTTATCAAAGAAGGATATTTTGTTATTGGAATGGATAATTTAATTACTGGAGATCTTAAAAATATCGAACATTTGTTTAAACTAGAAAACTTTGAGTTTTATCATCATGATATTACAAAATTTGTTCATGTTCCAGGTGATTTAGATTATATTTTGCATTTTGCTTCGCCGGCAAGTCCGATCGATTATTTAAAAATTCCAATTCAAACTTTAAAAGTAGGATCTCTTGGAACGCATAATTTATTAGGATTGGCGAGAGTAAAAAAAGCACGAATTTTAATTGCTTCAACATCTGAAGTTTATGGAGATCCATTAGTGCATCCGCAGACCGAAGAATATTACGGAAACGTAAATACAATTGGACCTCGCGGTGTTTATGATGAAGCAAAACGTTTCCAAGAATCTATAACAATGGCATATCATACTTTTCACGGAGTAGAAACCAGAATCGTGCGTATTTTTAATACTTATGGACCAAGAATGCGATTAAACGATGGTCGTGTAATTCCGGCATTCATCGGTCAGGCTTTACGTGGTGAGGATTTAACGATTTTTGGCGATGGTTCACAAACGCGTTCTTTCTGTTATGTAGACGATCAAGTTGAAGGTATTTTTAGATTATTACATTCAGATTATGTATATCCAGTAAATATTGGAAATCCAGATGAAATTACGATTAAAGATTTTGCAGAAGAAATTATAAAACTGACCGGAACAAACCAGAAAGTAGTATATCATCCATTACCAATAAATGATCCATTACAGCGTCAGCCAGACACGACAAAAGCAAAAGAATTGTTAGGATGGGAAGCAAAAGTAAGCCGTTCTGAAGGAATGAAAATCACTTACGATTATTTCAGGTCACTTTCAAAAGAAGAACTTTCAAAAGAAGAACACAAAGATTTTTCTAGTTATATAAAATAAAAAAAGGGGAAATATTCTAATAATATTTCCCCTTTTCATTTATAATAGTTTTCTTAAAAAGCATCATTTTCAATGAGATTTTTCATCTGCTGATCAAGATTAAAATTGCTTTTTGCATGCAGAAAAATTGTCTTTTTCATGCTTTGAATTTTATCTTTTCCAGTTGCTGAAATCTTTTGCAAAGCGACGTTTAAACCTTCAAAATCCTCCACAGGAACAACCCAGCCTAAATTATTTTCCTCAACAATTGATTCTCCTTCGCCACCACCAAAATAAAGAATAGGAAATCCTAAAGCGCTGTATTCAAATATTTTTGAAGGAACAGAACCGTAAATTCTTGTTTTTAGAGGAACAAGAGCAATGTCTAAACTCATCAGTTTTTCGTGCAGGACATTTCGGTCTAACATTCCGTGAAAGATAATTTTCTGCATCGGATTCTCATTCATATAATTTACGATTTGGGCTTTCTCTGCACCATCTCCAAAAATATGCAATTCGATATTCAGATTTTCTAGATTTAATTGTTGAATAAGCTCAAAAACGCCCTGAGCAACGCCTAACAATCCAGCATAAAACAATTTTATTGATTCGTTAGAATTATCGTTTTCAGGAATAACATTTTCTATAAAATGATCTGGATAATTGCGATATAAAAAGCATTTCTTTTCCGGAAAAATAGAATGAATATGATCAATAATTTCATTAGATTGACCAAAAATATGCGTTGCTTTTTTGTAAATAAAACGTTCTATAAAAAGAAGCATTTTATGTGAAATACTGTTTTTCTTCAAAACCTGAAGTTCAATGGCAGCAGTTGGCCAAAGATCTGAAACATTCAAAATTATTTTTTTCCTTTTGATCCAAAGAGCAAAAACAGAAACAAAAGACAACAGCAACGGCGGCGATTGTACAATTACTTTTTTAGGTGTTTTAGCAAATAATAAATAAAAAAACAAAACACTAGAAAACGAAAATGTCGAAACAATTCTTTTAAAAATGTTAGAGCTGTTGCTTGGATAAATCCAAAGACGTTTTAAAGTAATATTCTGAATTTTTTCTGTAACCGAAAATTTGCCTTTATATTCTGGGAAAAGTTCGCCTTTTGGGTAATTTGGAAGTGGAGAAATCACCGAAACTTCATAACCGTTTTGGTTTAATTTCAAAGCCAATTGTTCAATTCTGTTGGCTGCGGCACCTTTTTCCGGAGGATAATAATTGGATATAATTAAAATGTCGTTCATTATTTCTTCTCCAATAAAATTGAAACAATTCTCTCAGAAGCTTTTCCATCCCATAATTCTGGAATACCGCTTTTTCTGGAACCGTTTTGTAAAAATGAACCAAAAACTTTTTGCAGATTTTTTAAAGATGTTCCCACAATGGTATTAGAACCAATAGTTTCTGTTTCAGGTCTTTCAGTATTATCACGCATAGTAAAACATGGAATTCCAAGAACAGTTGTTTCTTCAGAAATTCCACCGCTGTCTGTAATAACGGCAAAAGTGTTTTTGATTAAATACATGAAATTTAAATAACCTTGAGGCGAAACAAAAATGATGTTTTTAAACTCGATTTTGCTTTCACTCAAAATTGCCTGCGTTCTTGGGTGAATCGGAAAAATTATTTTTTTATCATTCACTAACAAATCAATTCCGTAAAGTAAATCAATAAGTGATGAAACTTCGTCAACATTTGCAGGACGATGCAACGTTAAAATGATATAGTTTTTCTCTTCTAACTGATGTTCCTTCCAAAAATCTGGCGCTGTAATTCTGTTGATATTTTGATATAAAGTATCGATCATCACATTCCCCACAAAATGCACATTTTCTGGATCTGAACCTAACTTTAATAAATTTTCTGAAGCTGATGTTGAGGTTGTAAAAAAGTAATCAGTAATACTGTCCGTCAGCATTCTATTGATTTCTTCGGGCATTGTTAAATCTCCAGAACGAATTCCGGCTTCGACATGTGCAACTTTTGTATTACATTTTTTTGCCACGATAGAGCAGGCCATTGTTGAGTTTACATCGCCTACAACTAAAACCAAATCACAAGGATTTTGAAGTAATTCTTTTTCGAAAGCAATCATAATTGCTGCAGTCTGTTCGGCCTGAGAACCGCTTTTTACTTCTAAATTAACATCTGGCTGAGGAATATTTAATTCCTCAAAAAAAGTATCACTTAAGTTTTTATCATAATGCTGACCAGTGTGAACCAAACGAAATGAAACATCAAAACCCTCATTCTGCTTACTTTTCACAGCATTAATAATCGGGGCTATTTTTATGAAGTTTGGCCGTGCACCTGCAATAATGGTAATTTTCATAGATTCTTTCTAAAAACTTTCTTTGGCAAAAGTAAAGTTTAAATTGGATTCTAGATAGTTTGAAAGATTTTCTTCTAAGTGTAGATGTGATTTTTTGGAGAATCTCGTAAATTAATCTAATAAAAAATGGAGGCCGCAATTTGCGACCTCCATTTATTTAATTTTTTAGATTCTTTAAGATCACAATTTGTGACCTTAAAGATTTAGAGTTATTAGTTATTTTTTATAGCCAATTTTCACTCTTTCACTTTCATTTTCTTTTTTCTCAGTTAGTTCATCTAAATAAGAAAAAACCAATTCAATATTCTTATCATGATTTTCTAACTTCTTCTGTCCCGAGGCTTCGGGATGTAAAATATCAACTTTAATTTCAGTTGTATCTAAAAGCATTTGTCTCACTTTCGTGAAAATACGCATGATTTGAATATTGGTTTGAATTGCTTTATCGCTTTTTAAAACGCTTGATAACATCAAAATTCCATGCTCTGTAAATGCAAAAGGTAAATATTTTAAGTTCGATCCTCTGCCATTCTTCAAGGTCGCAATTTGCGACCTTGAAGAATTATACTCAATTTCAGTTAGTTGAAACATAAAGTCTGATGGAAATCTAGATAAATTTCTTTTAACTTGTTCATTTAATCTTTTAGTTTCAACTTCATAAAGTGAAGCTAAATGGCTATCAAGCATCACTTTTTGACCGCGTATAAAATATATTTTGTTTGAAATTGTTTCTTCAGAAAGTAAAGATTGATCGTTCATGAGTTTTTAAATAAAAAAACAAATGTAAGATTTTATTTATATTATAAATGCGATTTAAATTGTTTTAGCTTCCCGCGATTGGTTCTTTCTAAAACCGTTTTTCGGGTAAAAGTGAAGTTTAAATTGGGTTCTAAATATAAATCAATCGCGTCTTTTATTTTTTGAATTTGTGCCGAATCCAATTCTTTTTCAGCAACATATTCAATTTCAAAAGTATCTAAATGAGTTTGTTTGATAATAAATTCCTTTACGTTTCCATCATCTTCAATAATGCTTTTGGTAACGTAATAAAAGGTTAAGCCTGGAGATTTTTTACCGCTTGGTAAAATCGCAACGTCATTGGTTCGTCCAATTAATTTTTTTAAAATTGGTTTTTTAGCAGTACTTTTTTCATCAAGAATTCCGATGTCGCCAATTTCATATCTGATAAAAGGATTTGCTTTGTTGAATAGTGAAGTAATGACAAGTCGGCCTTCTTCCCCGTAAGGGAGAACTTTATCATTTTCATCTAAAATTTCGACAAAAAGTGTTTCAGAATTTATCTGCCATTCTCCCTCAGGATTTTCAAAAGCAATTAAATCCAATTCGGACGCTCCATATTCGCTGATAATCGGAATTCCAAATTGTTTTTCTAACAGTTTTTTATCTGTTTCAAAAAGCATTTCCGAAGTGACAAAACAAGCTTTTAAAGTTGGGCAGACTTTGTTTAAAATGATATCTTTCTTTTCCAGATATTTCGCAAATAAAACAATAGAACTTGTATAACCATTAATATAATCGAATTTTTTCGATTTGAATTTTTCTAGAAATTTTTCGAGAATTTCATCAGATAAATCAAAAACCGGAAATCGGAAACGATGCGTCATGAAATCCTTAATACGCTCTTTTTGATATCCAATAAAATCCATCGGAATGCCATAAAAGCGTGCCTGATTAGAATGGTTAAAATCAATTCCAAACCATCCAAAACGCATCATAATTGAAGCCCAGGTTAAAGCGTGCGAATATTTATCTTTGGCAAAAACAAAAGGCGTTCCGCTTGATCCGGAAGTTTTGTTGAGGTAAATGTTTTTCTTTGAATAACCGTTTGAAAGTCTTTCTTCTAGAGGTTTTTGTAGATTTTGTTTATTTAAAATTGGCAGATCTTCCCAGTTTTGAATATCTGTATTTCCGACTAATATCTGGTAAAAAGAATTATTTTTTAAATGAAAATCAACAATTTCCTTTTTTTTATTTTCAAGGAACAAAGCATATTCTTCTTCGGATAAATTCACGATTCGATCCAATTCTACTTTCGCTTTCTTTATCGGAAAGCCGTTCAATCGAAGGGAAAAATCAAAAAGACGAATCATTTTAAGGATAATTTTCATCAAAAATAATATTTACCAATTACTAACAGAGAAGAATCACGAACTTTTTAAGATTTAATTATTTTTTACGTTCAAAAGCAATTATTTTTGCACCACAACTAAATACAACAACACCATGACAATTTTACTATTGGGATCGGGCGGAAGAGAGCATGCATTTGCATGGAAAATGACTCAGAGTCCGCTATGCGAAAAACTTTTTGTAGTACCTGGAAATGCAGGAACTGCTGCAATTGCTGAAAACGTGGCAATATCTGCGACAGATTTTGAAGCTGTAAAAGCTTTAGTGCTTAAAGAAAATATAAGTTTAGTAGTCGTAGGACCTGAAGATCCATTGGTAAAAGGTATTTACGATTTTTTCAAAAACGACGAAAGTTTAAAACATATCCCAGTTATTGGACCATCAAAACTTGGAGCACAATTAGAAGGAAGTAAAGAATTTGCAAAAGAATTCTTGATGAAACATAATATTCCAACTGCAGCTTATGATAGTTTTACTGCCGAAACGGTTGAAAAAGGATGTGAGTTTTTAGAAACCTTACAGCCTCCTTATGTTTTAAAAGCAGACGGATTAGCAGCCGGAAAAGGTGTTTTGATTATTCAGGATCTTGAAGAAGCAAAAACAGAATTACGCAACATGCTTGTTCATGCAAAATTTGGTACAGCAAGTTCAAAAGTGGTAATCGAAGAATTTTTGGACGGAATCGAATTAAGCTGTTTCGTTTTAACAGACGGAAAAAATTACAAAATTCTTCCAACGGCAAAAGATTACAAACGAATTGGAGAAGGAGATACAGGTTTAAACACAGGTGGAATGGGAGCGGTTTCTCCAGTTCCTTATGTAGATGCTGTTTTGATGGAAAAAATCGAAACTCGAATCGTAAAACCAACAATAGAAGGTTTCCAGAAAGACGGAATCGAATATAAAGGTTTTGTATTTATTGGTTTGATCAATGTGAAAAACGAACCAATTGTTATTGAGTACAATGTAAGAATGGGAGATCCAGAAACAGAAGTAGTTGTACCGAGATTAAAATCAGATTTAGTAGAATTGTTCTTATCTGTTGCAGATCAAAAATTGGGTGATTTTAATTTAGAAATTGATCCAAGAAGTGTTACAACAGTTATGGTCGTTTCTGGCGGATATCCTGAAGATTTCGAAAAAGGAAAAGTAATTTCTGGATTAGAAAATGTTACAGATTCTATAGTTTTTCATGCAGGAACAAAATTAGATAACGAAAATGTCGTTACTAATGGAGGACGTGTAATTGCTGTAACCTCTTACGGAAATAATTTCCAGGAGGCCATAAAAAAATCTTACCAAAACATAGATAAACTAAGCTTTGATAAGATGTATTTTAGAAAAGATATCGGTTTTGATTTAATCTAAAAAATAAATTCACAAGCCCTTTTTAATTAAAGGGTTTGGTTTTTTTATTTTAAAAATGAATGAGCCGTTGTATCTTGGTTTTCTGTTCCAGCGTCATCAAAAATACGTAATTGTTTAATCCAATAAACGATTGCGCATGCACAGATGATCATGAAAATCCAGTTAATTGTGTTTGCACCAAACCATGTAATTAATTCCAAACGACGTAAAAAGTCAAGAGGAGCAAACAAAATGTTAACGAATAAGTATTGTATTCCTTCAAAAAAAGCTGTCATAATTTTTTAAAATTATATGTTATTTATTGTTGTGTAATGCTTTGAAGATAAAATTCAGTTATTAGAATCTTTTTTCAACTTGTTCGGTTTTCATTTTAAACAAGTATTATCTTTACAATCACAAAAGTATAAAATATCCTTATGATAACAAGTGTTTTTAAAAAATCTACGCCATTAAATTATTCATTGGTCGTAATTTTAATACTGGTTTTCTTTTTTATGTTCCAAATTAAAGACCCATCTTGGGTTACTTCTTATTTTTTGGCTTTCCAAAAAGTGAGTTTGTTGTGCTTTATTTTGGCTTCTTTTTTTATGATAAATTTTATTGTAAAAAAGAACGGACTCAGTAAAGACAATGGTTACGCGATACTTTTCTATTTATTATTTCTTTTGTTTTTTCCAACCATATTTAACAATCCAAATGTTATTTATGCGAACTTCTTTATTTTATTGGCACTTCGAAGGTTGATTTCTCTTCAATCGCTCAAAGCATCAAAAGAAAAAATATTCGATGCATCATTTTGGATTTTTGTAGCTTCTTTATTTCAATTTTGGAGTGTACTTTTCTTAATATTGGTTTTTATATCAATTGTTTTTCACGTTTCTAGAGATTATAGAAACTGGGTTTTGCCTTTTATTGCACTTTTAGCGGTAGCAGTATTGTTTTATATGACATCTTTAATTTTTCATATCGATGCCATTGCATTTTTTCAAGAAAGAGCTGTAATCGATTTTAGAATTGATTATTTCAAAAATAATTACGAAAACGGAGCACTTTCAATATATACCGCCGTTGCCTTATTTTTTGTTACTTCAATGTTAATGACATTATCAAACAGACCGCAGATTGTGCATTCTTCATATAAGAAAATTGTTGCCTGCTTTTTTATCGCAGCTTTGGTGTATATCATTTCACCAAACAAGAGCAATGATTTATTATTGTTCAGTATTGCACCATTAGCAATTATGGCGACAAGTCATGTTGAATATATGCAGCAAAAATTGAACAACGAAATTGTATATTATGTGTTGATTGTCTGCAGTTTATTTACATTCTTTTCACAATTATAATTTACTTCCGTAAGCAAGATCTCCCGCATCGCCAAGACCAGGAACAATGTAGTTTTTCTCATTTAGTTTTTCGTCTAAAGAAGCGACCCATAAATGACAATTATCCGGAAGATTTTTTTCTAGATAAGCGACACCTTCTGGCGCAGCAATAACCACTACAATATGAATTTCTGTTGGAGCGGCATTTTCGACTAATTTTTTGTGAACTGCTACAATAGACTGACCCGTTGCAAGCATTGGATCAAGAAGTAAAACCGTTTTATTGTTTAAGTTTGAAATAGCCTGATATTCAACCAAAATTTCGAACTTATCATCATTATTTGGGTGATATCTGCAAGCCGAAACAAAGCTGTTTTCTGCGTGGTCAAAATAATTTAGAAAACCGTTATGAAGCGGTAATCCAGCTCTTAGAATTGGACATAAAACTAAATCTGTTTCAATTTCTGTTGTTTTTTTAATTCCGAGAGGCGTTTGAATATCAACATTTTTGTATGGCAAAATTTTACTCAATTCATAGGCCATGATTTCTCCAATGCGTTCAATATTTCTACGAAAACGCATACTGTCGTTCTGTACATTTACATTTCTAATTTGTCCTAGAAAATGATTTAATACACTGTTATTCTCAGAGATATAATGAATTTTCATAATATTTTTTTAGTAGATCAATAGATTTTTAAGAAGAATTGAAAAATTAGTAGTTTTTTTCAAACTATAAAAGTATAAAAAGTATCTTTGTTTTATAAAAAAATAAAAACATGTTTTCAAAATTAGCATATTCTGTTTTCGAGCAAAGTATCAAAGATTATCATCAATTTGATAATGTCGATCAGCCGATTAATAATCCTTATCCAAAAGATAAGTTTGAACATTTATTATATTTGAAAAATTGGATTGATACTGTTCAATGGCATTTTGAAGATATTATTCGTGATCCGCAAATTGATCCTGTTGCAGCCTTAACTTTAAAAAGAAGAATTGATGCATCAAATCAGGAACGTACTGATATGGTGGAATATATCGACAGCTATTTTTTACAAAAATACAGTGATGTAAAAGTAAAAGACGGAGCAAAAATCAACTCTGAAAGTCCTGCTTGGGCATTTGATAGATTGTCTATTTTAGCTTTAAAAATTTATCACATGAATGAAGAAGCAACTCGTGCAGAAGCTTCACAAGAACATAGAGATAAATGCCAGGAAAAATTAAATATTCTTTTAGAACAAAGAACAGATTTATCTACAGCAATTGAAGAATTATTGACAGATATTGAAAATGGTGATAAATTCATGAAAGTGTACAAACAAATGAAAATGTACAATGATGATGAATTGAATCCAGTTTTATATCAAAATAAAAAATAATTTGGCAGACTTGTCTAGCAAAATTAAGCATATAGCCGTCATGAGACTATCCGCAATGGGAGATGTCGCCATGACGGTTCCTGTTTTACGCGCTTTCGTAAAACAATATCCAACGGTGAAATTGACCGTTATTTCCCGTCCTTTTTTCAAACCTTTTTTTGATGGAATTCCCAATTTGGAATTTTTTGCGTTTGATGAAAAAGAAAGACACAAAGGATTTCTTGGACTTGTACGTTTATATAACGACGTAAAAAAACTAAAAATTGATGCTTTTGCAGATCTTCATAATGTATTGAGATCTAAAGTTGTGAGCTTACTTTTCGCTTTAAGCGGAAAAAAAAGAGCAACTGTAGATAAAGGCCGAGAAGGGAAAAAAGAATTAACAAGAGCCGAGAATAAGATTTTTAAACAATTGCCAACGATGTTCCAAAGACATGCAAAAGTGTTTGAAGAACTGGGTTTTCCTTTAGATTTATCCAATCCGAGTTTTCCTGAAAAAGCAGTTTTAAGTGCCGAAATTTTAGAAATCATCGGCGGAAAAAATCAAAAATTAATTGGAATTGCGCCTTTTGCACAATATGATTCTAAGGTTTATCCGATAGATTTAATGAAAGAAGTTGTAGCAAAATTGGCTGAAAATTCAGCTTATAAAATTTTGCTTTTTGGCGGCGGAAAAAAAGAAATCGAGATTTTAGATTCACTTTCGCAACCGTATGAAAATGTAATTAATATGGCTGGGAAAATTAAATTTCAGCAGGAATTACAATTGATAGGCAATCTAGATGTTATGCTTTCTATGGATTCTGGAAATGCACATATTGCGGCAATGCTCGGCGTTAAAGTTATTACACTCTGGGGGGCTACGCATCCGTACGCAGGATTTTTACCCTTCAATCAAAGTTTAGAAAATGCGTTAACTTCAGACAGAAATAAATATCCTCAACTGCCAACTTCTGTTTACGGAAATAAAGTTGTTGATGGTTACGAAGATGCAATGAGAAGTATTTCTCCAAAAGATATAATAGAGAAAATTCAGTTAAGCATATAATCCATTAAAATCATAGAGAAAATATCCAATTGTTTTCTTTTTGTTTCTATTAGCAACAATTACAACAAAATGATTTTCTTTTTCTGTAGATAGCAAAATATGTTCAAAATCTTCTGTTGAATTTCTATAGACTTTATGTACCAATTGAGATTCTTTAATTTTTCGGGATAGTATGTTAGCGGCTTTTAGCTTACTTACATAAGGCCAGATATTAAAAAAATTATGATCAGAAACTTTTACTTCTGTCATTTTTCCACTCATTGTTGAGTCATATTTCTCTTTAGACAGTAATTTGGGTCCTTTTTTATTTCGTTGTTTTTTAATTATGAAGTAAACGCAAATAAGAGATGTAATTACAAAAAGCGCGATAAAAGATAAACGAAGGTAGTGATGCGTTGCCATAATATTTAATATTTAAATGTGTTGACAAATTTTATTTAGTAATACAGCAATATACTCTGATTGCGATTACCATAATTTCACCCCTAATATAATAAAAATTCAGCAATATTTCAATTAAAAATTGGTTTTATAATAAATTGATATTACTACCCCAATCTTTCATTCTCATTTTGTAAAAATTATAATAATTATAATAAGTCAAAAAAAAATCCAAATTCCAGTTTTATTTGGAATTTGGATTTTTAATATTGAAATTTCTAAATACTAAACATCGTCGTAATCAACATAAATAGTTTCAGAAGTTGGATGCGCTTGACAAGTTAAAATTAATCCTTCGGCAATTTCGCTGTCTGTTAAAATAGAGTTTTTAGTCATTTCTGCAGATCCTGCTGTAACACGTCCTAAGCAGCTGCTGCAAATTCCGCCTTGGCAAGAATACGGAGCATCAACTCCTTGTTTTAGAGCAGCATCTAGAATAGTCTGTTTTTTAGACATCTCAAAAGTAGTTTCCTCATCGTCTACCAAAACCGTAATTTTTGTATGCCCTTCTTGAGAACCTTGAATTATGTGTTCTTCAGAAGAAGAAGTAAAAAGCTCAAATTTAATAGCAGATTCTTTTACGTTTTTCTCTTTCAAAACATTAGAAACAGTATTGATCATTTCTTCTGGTCCGCACAAGAAGAATTTATCAAACTCAAGTTCTTTATGTTTGTTATTTAAAACAAAATTCACAGCAGATTTTTCAATTCTTCCAAACAAAGCATTTTCAGCTTTTGCCTGACTAAATACGTAATGCACAAAAAATCTGCCTACATATTGTAATTGTAAATCATGAAGTTCCTGATGAAACATAGTGTTTTCTGGAGTTCTATTTCCATAAACCAATACAAACGAACTTTTTGGCTCATTTTTTAAAACCGTTTTTATGATAGAAAGAACTGGAGTGATACCACTTCCTGCAACAAATGCGGCGTAATTTTTTTGTCTTTCAGCATCAGGCTCAAAAGTAAATTTTCCTTCTGGCTGACCCACTTCAAGAACATCTCCTGATTTTAATTTTGTATTGGCAAACTGAGAAAAAAGACCATTTTTTACAGCTTTGACAGCAATTCTTAATTCGCCGCTGTCTGGTGCAGAACAAATGGAATAAGCACGTCTAATTTCTTGGTTATCAAGAGTTAATTTTAAGTTTATATATTGACCAGCTATAAATTTATAATCTGGTTTTAGTTCTTCGGGAACATTAAAAAGTATAGAAACAGCATCTGCAGTTTCGCGTTTTACCTCTTTAATTATAAGTTTTAAGAATGAAGGCATGTTAGAATTTTTCTGCAAAAGTAGCAAACCAGTGTTAAATGATTGGCACGAAATTATTTTTTTTAACTTTTTTTGTAACGTTTTCCTACATTTGATCTCTTACTACACAGAAACTAAAACTATAAACCATGATTAAGAAGTTTATTTACCTAGAATGGAAGGCCTTTATTAGATCGGCATCTTTTGGTAAAAACCTGACAATGAAAATTATAATTGGATTTTTAATGATCTATTTTTCCTTAATTTTTATCGGAATGGGAGTTGGAGCATTTTATGTTTTAAAGGACATGAAATTAGAACCATTAGTAACCATTAACAAATTTCTGATTTATTATTTTCTATTCGATTTGATAATTAGGTTGTTACTGCAGTCAATCCCAGTTTTAAATATCAAACCATTATTGGTTTTACCCTTTAAAAAACCAACGATTGTGCATTTTTCTTTAGGCAAAACAGTTTTGTCTTTTTTTAATTGGGTACATGCCTTATTTTTTATTCCGTTTTCGGTTGTATTAATTTTGAACGGATATGATGTTGTTGGAATTGTTTTCTGGCATTTGGGAATTATGGCCATAATTTACATTAATAACTTTTTGAATATTATATTAAGTAATATCGATAAATTATTCGTTGTTTTTGTCGTGATAATTCTGGCATTAGCAGGAGCACAATATTATAAATTATTTGATATTACGACTTTTACAACTCCGTTTTTTCAAAATTTTTACGATATAGAAGGAGTGTTTTTAATTCCGATTTTAGTATTAATAGTGCTGCATGCTTTTACTTTTAAATACTTCAAGAAAAATTTATATCTAGATGCTGGATTATCTGTAAAACAAGACATTGCTTCGACAGAAAATCTTACTTGGCTGAATCAATTTGGAACCTTGGGGACATTTCTTAAAAATGATATTAAACTCATCAAAAGAAATAAGAGATCGAAAACAACTATTTTTATGAGTTTTCTCTTTTTATTTTATGGACTAATATTTTTTGCAAACTCGCATCAGCCGGCAGTAATGCACATTTTTGCAGGCATATTTGTTTCAGGCGGATTCTTGTTTGTATTTGGTCAGTTTGTGCCAAGCTGGGATAGTTCTTATTATCAATTATTGATGACACAAAATGTTCCGTATCGTGGTTACATTACCTCTAAGTGGTGGCTGATTGTTATTGCAACTTTCATTTCTACAATTCTGGCTTCGTTTTATCTTTTTTACGGCTGGGAGGTATATTTAACTATTATCGTTGGAGCAATTTATAATATAGGAGTCAATTCGCATTTAGTTCTTTTAGGCGGTGCATTTACCAAAACGCCAATCGATTTAAGCAACGCCGGCGGAGCCTTTGGAGATAAAAAAGCGTTCAATGTTAATGCTATGCTTCTTTCGCTGCCAAAAATTTTACTGCCTTTAGCGCTTTACTCAATCGGACTTTATCTAAACAACAAAAATCTTGGATTAGGATTAGTCGCTGGTGCAGGTGTTTTAGGATTTATTTTTAGAGATAAGGTTTTTTCTTTAATCGAAAAAAGATACAAAATCGAAAAGTACAGTACAATAAATGCTTATAAACAAAAAAGTTAAAATGTGCCAATTTGATAATCAGATAATATTATCAATTAGAAATCTAAAATCAACAATCTAAAATCAACAATCTAAAATCAACAATCTAAAATCAACAATTAAAATGATACAAGTAAATCAACTTATAAAAAATTATAACGGAACAACAGTTTTAAACATAGAAAATCTTGAAATCCCAAAAGGACAAAGTTTCGGATTAGTAGGAAACAACGGCGCAGGAAAAACAACATTTTTCAGCCTTCTTCTAGATTTAATTCAACCCTCAAAAGGAAGTATTCATAACAATAATATTCAGGTAAATACAAGTGAAAATTGGAAATCTTTTACCGGCTCATTTCTTGACGAAAGTTTCTTAATCGGCTATTTAACACCAGAAGAATATTTCTATTTTATTGGAGATCTTCGCAATCAAAATAAGGCTGATGTTGATGCTTTATTGGCTCAGCATGAAGAATTTTTTAATGGAGAAATTTTAAAAAATAAAAAGTATTTAAGAGACTTGTCTAAAGGAAATCAGAAAAAAGTAGGTATAATTGCTACACTTATAGGTAATCCAGAAGTTATTATTTTAGATGAGCCTTTTGCCAATTTAGATCCAACAACTGTCAGCAGGTTAAAAAAAATCATCAAAGATCTGGCAGATAATCCAAATGTTACTGTGTTAGTTTCAAGCCACGATTTACAGCACACAGTAGAGGTTTGCGACCGAATTGTTGCACTTAATAAAGGAGAAATTGTAAAGGATATCAAAACTTCAAAAGAGACCTTACAGGAACTAGAATCGTTTTTTGCGGTATAAGTTTTTAGATTACAAAAAGAAGCGTATTTTTACAAGTCTATATACTAAAATCGATTTTTAGTAGTTATCTGTTTTAAACTCTTTTCTATTGAAAAAGAATACTCTTAAATATAGTTTTACTTTCGTTTTTTTATTCTTTTTGATAGCTTGTTCTACCAAAAAAAATACCTTTTTGTCTAGAACTTCGCATTCTGTTGGCACGAAATACAATATTTTGTACAATGGAGGAATCGGTCTAGATAAAGGCTTAAAATCTATTCAGGCCAATGATCAAGATAATTTTTGGAAATTACTGCCAATTGAAAAAATGCAGTTTGACGAAAATTTTTCTGAAGGAGAAAAAGCTAAAAATCCTGATTTTGAGCGCGCAGAAACAAAAGCGACCAAAGCCATTCAAAAACACTCCATGAATATTGGAGGCAGGGAAAGAAATTCACAAATTGACGAAGCGTATTTAATGCTCGGAAAAGCAAGATATTACGATCAGCGTTTTATTCCTGCAGTTGAAGCATTCAATTATATTTTATACAAATATCCAAACAGCAATAATATTTATACTGCTAAAATCTGGCGCGAAAAAACCAATATGCGTTTAGGTAACGATGCCATTGCGTTAAAAAACATTAAGCTGTTACTTAAAAATATAGATTTAGACAAACAGACTTACGCTGATGCTAATGCTCTTCTGGCTGAAGCTTTTATAAATTTAGAAGAAAAAGATAGTGCTGTTGCTAAACTAAGAATTGCTGAGGAATTTACAAGAAAGAATGAAGAGCGAGCTAGATACCGTTTTATTCTTGGCCAAATGTATCAGGAACAAGGAAAACGGGACAGTGCAATTTATTTTTATGATGGTGTAATCGATTTGAATCGAAAAGCAGATCGTAAATATATGATGCACGCGTACGCTAAAAAAGCACAGTTGTATGATTATGAAAAAGATAATGATACCATCTTTTTAAAAATGTTTAATAAACTTGTTACTGACCGAGAGAATCGCCCTTATTATGATGTGTTGTTTTACGAAATGGGAGTTTTTTATGATAAAAAGAAAGATCAAGAAAATGCCTTAAAGTTTTATAACAAGTCTTTAGGAAGAAAATCAAAAGATCCTTATTTGGTGGCTTCTGCATACAGAAACATTGGGAACATGTATTTTAAAAATACAAATTATACAATGGCTGCTAAATATTATGACAGTACATTGGTGAAATTAGATCCTAAAACCAGAGAATACGCTTTTATAGAAAAAAACAGAAAAAACCTTGATAATGTAATTAAGTACGAAGCTATTGCAAAACGCAATGATAGTATTATTAAGGTATACAATCTGCCGGCAACTGAGAAAAAGATTTATTTCGAAAATTATATTGTAGAGTTAAAAAAGAAAGATGAAGCCAAACGACTTTTAGAAGAAAAAGAAAAAGAGCGTTTAGCAAATATCGACTTAAACTCGCAGGCACAGATTTCAGGAAATGGAGCTGTAAATCCGCAGTCTTTAGGAAAACCAGTAGAACCAGAAGGAGTAGGAATGCCTCCTGGAGCAAATGAAAACGGAAGCACATTTTATTTCTATAATCCAACAACGGTTGCTTATGGAAAATTGCAATTTAAAAAAATGTGGGGTAATAGAACATTGGGCGGCAACTGGAGATTGGCAGGAATAAAATCTGCTAACAACGATGCAATGAACGATACCATCAATACTAAAGATGTTGCAAATACTTTACAAGATACAGTGGTTGCAGAAAAATATACTGTAGCCTATTATGTAAAACAACTTCCTACGTCACAGCCAGCAATGGACAGTATTGGTATAGAACGTAATTTTGCATACTACCAATTAGGACTTATATATAAGGAGAAGTTTAAAGAATATAATTTGGCTAGTGATAAACTAGAACAATTACTGCGCAACAATCCAGAAGAAAAACTGGTATTGCCTACGATGTATAATTTGTATAAAATTTACCAAATTACAAATCCACAAAGAGCAGAAGAGATAAAAGCGGAAATTTCAACTAAATATCCAACTTCGAGATATGCTCAGATTTTAAATAATAGAGCAGAAGATCCTAACTCAAGTCCAGACAAAGAATACCAAAAATGGTATAAACTTTTTGAAGAAGAAAAATTTGATGAAGTCTTAGCCAATATTGATAATTTGATTAATCAATATTCTGGAGATGATATCGTTTCGAAATATGAATTATTGAAAGCCAATACTTTAGGAAAAGTAAATGGTTTAGAAGCTTATAAAAAAGGACTTGAAAATGTAGCCGATAATTATCCGAATAGTGAAGAGGGTAAAAATGCAAGAGAAATTCTAGAGAAACAAGTGCCGGCTTTAGAAAGATTAAATTTTACAACAGTAGACAACAAAAGCTGGAAAATTTTATATGCAGTGCCTAATAGTGATACTAAAACGCTTAAACAAATTGAAGAAGCGATTAGAGTATTTTTATTAGTTGAAAATTTTGAACGCTTAACAACTTCTTTTGATAAATACAATCAATCTGAAAGTTTTGTAATTATTCATGGTTTAAAATCTGAAGCTTATGCTAAAGATGTTGCGGGAGTTTTGAGAGATGACAAGAAATATAAAATTGCACATCCTGCTGTTATTATATCAACAGATAATTACAAAGTGGTTCAAATTAAAAAGAACCTCGAAGCCTACTTGACCCCAAAAACCCCATAATAATGTTTGAAAAAGTAAAAAAAAGCGGAACAGAGCAATTAGGAAAAACAAATCGTATTGTAGAAGGAACATCGATAGTAGGAGACATAGTATCAAAAGCCGATTTTAGATTAGACGGCGAATTGATTGGAAATTTTACTTCACAAGGAAAAATTGTAATAGGCGCAAAAGGAGCTGTCAAAGGAGAAATTATTTGTAATAATGCGGATATTGAAGGAGAATTTCATGGAAAAATAAAAGTTCTTGAAATCCTTAATATTAAATCGACTGCTCAAATACATGGAGAAGTAGCAGTAGGAAAACTTTCTATAGAACCAGGAGCCGATTTTACAGCAACCTGCACCATGCTTACTCATAATAAAGAAGTAACCCTAAAAGATGGAAAAGGAACCGAATAATAATAGAAGAAATAAATGGCTTGCATTTATTAATATTCCTTTTCAAATGGGAGTTATTATTTTTGTATTCTCTTACTTTGGAACTTGGCTTGACGAAAAGCATCCAAGTCCCAAAGTATATTACAATACCATTTTTGTTATGCTTGGAGTTGGAGTCGCATTATATAATGTAATTCGCCAGGTAAACGATATTAATAAGACAAAGTAGTTTTTAGTAAAAACAGCTTAAGATAAAAGTTGCATCTTTGCGCAAAAATTATCTCAAATGCTTTTAAAAAATTACAAACCGGTATTTTATTTATTTTGTCTTGCTTTAACAGCTTATATTCTACACAAAGCAATTTTCTTTTTTTGTGAAATTAATATTCAAAACTTTCATTACAGTTTAGAATTACAGTATTTATTCTTCTTCGGAATTTCGGCTTTATTATACCTTATATTATTAATAGTAAAAAAGAAGAATTTTGAAATCGTCGGGATGACGTTCTTATTTGGAACTTTTGCACAAATGTTATTGGGATATTTAATTCTGCAGCCAATTTTAAAAATTAAAACTGGAGAAACCGATGTTGAAAAGATTAGTTTTTTTATAACATTTGTGCTGTTTTTGTTATTTCAGACGCTTTTAACTGTCCGATTATTAAATGAAAAGCGTTAAAATAACAATTCTTTAAAACAAGGTTTAAAAATAATTTTTCATATCCTTTTGAATATTAATAAAAAATGTACCTTTGCACCAAATTTTAGAAACGTAAAAAAATAAGATTTTCCACGATATGGTGATTTCAAACAAACCGCTCAGCTTTATTCTTGCCGCTTTTGTAGCTTCTCTACCAATTATGGGTTTTGCAAATCCAGAGAATGACTCAACGCATGTTCAAACTGAAACAGCTCATGAAGAGAAAGTAGTTTCACACAATGCCCCTGAGGAAGGAGAGCATGCTGCTCTTGATCCAAAAGCAAAAGTGGACGCTTTTATTGATCATCACTTACAAGATTCTCACGATTTTGTTTTCTTCTCAGATGAGAAAGAAAACAAACATTATGGTTTTTCATTACCAGTTATACTTATTGACGGAGGATTGAAAATTTTCTCTTCTTCAAAATTACACCACGGTGAAGCAGTTGCAGAAGTTGACGGAAACTTTTACAAATTAGTTCACGGTAAAATTTACAAAACAGATGCTGCCGGTACAATTAACTTTAACGAGCACGGACATCCAGAAAATGAAAAGCCGTTAGATTTTTCTATTACAAAAAATGTAGTATCAATGCTTTTCGTTGCAGTAGTATTATTTTTAATGTTTACTGGATTAGCAAGATCATATAAAAAAGGACCAATCCCAACTGGATTTGGTAGAGTTTTAGAGCCACTTATTATTTTTATTAGAGACGAAATCGCTGTTCCTAATATTGGTGAGAAAAAATACCGTAAATATATGGGTTACCTATTAACTGTATTTTTCTTTGTTTGGTTGTTAAACTTATTAGGAATGACTCCACTAGGAATTAACGTTACAGGTAACATCGCTATTACAGTTTGTTTAGCAGCATTTACTTTCATCATTACACAATTTAGTGCAAACAAAGATTATTGGGGACACATTTTCTGGATGCCAGGAGTACCAGTTCCAATGAAAATTATTTTAGCACCAATTGAAGTTTTAGGAACATTAACAAAACCATTTGCATTATTAATTCGTTTGTATGCAAACATTACTGCAGGTCACGTAGTAATTATGAGTTTGATCGCTATGATTTTCGTAGGTAAAAATTTAGCAGCAGATTTGCCAATCTCATTAGGTTTAACATTGTTTATCTCTGTTATTGAAGTTTTAGTTGCATTTTTACAAGCGTTTATCTTCACGATGTTATCATCACTATTTATTGGTATGGCTGTTCAAGATCATGATCATGCTCACCACCACGAAGATGAAACAGCAATTATTTAATTTAGAAGTTTAATTTTATATATATAAATAGTTATGGGAACAATTCCAACTTTAGTAGGTGCTGGTTTAGTAGTAATCGGTGCAGGTTTAGGTTTAGGTAAAATCGGTGGATCTGCTATGGACGCTATTGCTCGTCAGCCAGAAGCTGCTGGTAAAATTCAAACTGCGATGATTATTATCGCGGCTTTATTAGAAGGTTTAGCATTCGCTGCTTTAATCTTAGGAAAATAATAAAGAGAGAAATAACAGCATCTTTAACGGTTGGTTAAAGATGTTGTTACTTTTAAAAAAGAAATTAAATATTTAATATAGTTATAAAATGGATAAGTTAATTAACGATTTTTCATTCGGTCTATTCTTTTGGCAAGCTTTAATCTTGTTAGTATTAATTTTACTTTTGGTGAAATTTGCATGGAAACCAATTATGGAGTCTATTACTGCAAGAGAAGAAGGTATTAAAAATGCATTGCTTTCTGCTGAAAACGCAAAGAGAGAAATGGAAAATTTACAAGCTGACAATCAAAGAATTTTGAATGAAGCTCGTGCAGAACGTGACGCGATGCTAAAAGAAGCTCGTGAAATGAAAGAGAAAATGATTGCTGATTCTAAAAACGAAGCACAAGAAGCTGGTCAAAAAATGATCGAACAAGCTAAAGCTGCTATCGAAAGCGAAAAAAATGCTGCAATGGCAGAACTGAAATCTCAAGTTTCAAGTCTATCATTAAGTATTGCTGAGAAATTATTGAAAGAAGAATTATCTAACAAAGAATCTCAAACTAAATTAGTTGAGAAAATGTTAGGTGACGTAAAGTTAAACTAAGATTATGGCAAGTACAAGAGCAGCAATTCGTTATGCAAAAGCAATTCTAGACTTAGCAAACTCTAAAGGTGTTGCCGAAGCTGTCAATAACGATATGAAATCAATTGCATCAGCAATCGATACTAATACAGAATTGAGTACCTTTATCCAAAACCCAACAACAAAAGTTGAAGTTAAAGAAAGTGCTCTTCTAGAAGTTTTCGCAGATGTAAATGGAGTAACAAAAGGATTATTTCATTTATTATTTGAAAACAAAAGATTTGAAATTCTTAATGCAATCGCATTAGAATACAATAAATTGTTTGATGAAAGTAATGGTGTTGAAGTAGCGAAAGTTACAACTGCCATTCCAATGGATGCTGCTTTAGAAGCTAAAGTTTTAGCCAAAGTTGCAACTTTATCAGACAAAAAAATTACAATTGAAAATATAGTAGATCCTTCAATTATTGGTGGATTTATTTTAAGAATAGGCGATAATCAATACAACGCTTCTGTTGCAAACAGATTACAAGTATTAAAAAGAGAGTTAAGTAATTAGTTTTTATAACACAAAAAGTGTCTAAATTATAAATTAAGATGGCGGAAATCAAACCTGCTGAAATTTCAGCAATATTAAGAAAGCAAGTAGAAGGTTTTGAATCTGGTGCTACGCTAGAGGAAGTAGGAACAGTACTTCAAGTTGGAGACGGTATTGCTCGTGTTTACGGGCTGTCTAATGTACAATATGGAGAGTTAGTAGAATTTGATAACGGTATGGAAGGTATCGTATTGAATCTTGAAGAGGATAATGTTGGGGTTGTATTATTAGGACCATCAACTGGACTTAAAGAAGGATCTACTGCAAAAAGAACTCAACGTATTGCTTCTCTTAAAGTAGGTGAGCAAATGGTAGGACGTGTTGTTAACACTCTTGGTTTTCCAATTGATGGAAAAGGACCGATCGGTGGTGACTTATACGAAATGCCTTTAGAAAGAAAAGCACCTGGTGTTATCTTCCGTCAGCCAGTAACTGAGCCATTACAAACAGGTGTAAAAGCTGTTGATGCTATGATCCCAGTTGGTCGTGGACAACGTGAGCTTGTTATTGGTGACCGTCAAACAGGTAAATCAACTGTTTGTATCGATACAATCTTAAATCAAAAAGAATTCTACGATGCAGGAAAACCTGTATTCTGTATATATGTTGCAATTGGACAAAAAGCTTCAACTGTAGCAGGAATCGCTAAAATGTTAGAAGAAAAAGGAGCAATGGCTTATACAGTTATCGTTGCTGCAAATGCTTCTGACCCAGCTCCAATGCAAGTTTATGCTCCATTCGCTGGTGCTGCAATTGGAGAGTACTTTAGAGATTCTGGTCGTCCAGCACTTATCGTGTATGATGATTTATCTAAACAAGCTGTTGCTTACCGTGAGGTTTCTCTTTTATTAAGAAGACCACCGGGACGTGAGGCTTATCCTGGAGACGTTTTCTACTTACACTCTCGTTTATTAGAGCGTGCTTGTAAAGTAATTGCTGATGATGGTATCGCTAAAAACATGAACGATTTACCAGATTCTATCAAATCTATCGTAAAAGGTGGTGGTTCATTAACTGCTTTACCAATTATCGAAACTCAAGCTGGTGACGTTTCTGCATATATCCCAACAAACGTAATTTCGATTACAGATGGTCAGATTTTCCTTGATGGAGATTTGTTCAACTCTGGGGTTCGTCCTGCAATTAACGTAGGTATCTCTGTATCTCGTGTTGGAGGTAATGCTCAAATTAAATCTATGAAGAAAGTTTCTGGAACTTTAAAATTAGACCAAGCTCAATTCCGTGAATTAGAAGCTTTCGCTAAATTTGGTTCTGACTTAGATTCTGTTACTTTAAACGTAATTGAAAAAGGAAAAAGAAACGTTGAGATCTTGAAACAAGGTTTAAATGATCCTTATACAGTTGAAAACCAAGTAGCTATTATCTACGCTGGTTCTAAAAACTTGTTAAGAAACGTTCCTGTAGAAAAAGTAAAAGAATTTGAAGCTGATTTCTTAGCTTACTTAAACAGTAAACATAAAGATACGCTTAATGCGTTGAAAGCTGGTAAATTAGATGACAGCATTACAGATGTTATCGAAAAAGCAGCAAAAGAAATCTCAGCAAAATATAACTAATAAGATAATAAGTAAATTAGATAATTAGACTTAGTTCTAATTATCTAATTTTCAAATTGTCACATTTTCTAATTAATAGATGGCAAATTTAAAGGAAATCCGTAATAGAATTACTTCCGTTTCATCGACGATGCAGATTACATCGGCTATGAAAATGGTTTCTGCTGCAAAGCTTAAGAAAGCACAAGATGCAATCACTGCAATGCGTCCTTATGCCGAGAAATTAACGGAGTTATTGCAAGATCTTTCTGCTACACTTGAAGGTGAAGTTGGAGGAGATTACACAACACAACGTGAAGTAAAAAAAGTATTGCTTGTAGCTATAACTTCTAACAGAGGTTTATGTGGTGCATTCAATTCAAATATTATTAAAGAGATTAAAAACCGTACAGAGTTTTACGCTGGAAAGCAAGTTGATGTTTTTGCTATTGGTAAAAAGGGAAATGATGCTTTAAACAAAACTCATAAAGTTCACGGTCATCATAATGCAATTTTTGATCATTTAACTTTTGAAAATGTTGCAGGAATTGCAGATAATTTGACTGAGAAATTTTTATCTGGAGAATACGATAGAATTGAATTAGTTTACAATCAGTTTAAAAATGCAGCAACTCAAATCGTTCAAGTAGAACAGTTTTTACCGTTAGCTCCTATTAATACTACTGGTACAGCAGCTTCTTCTGGAGATTATATTTTTGAACCTTCAAAAGAAGAAATTGTTTTAACTTTAATTCCAAAGTCTTTAAAAACGCAATTGTATAAAGGTATTCGTGATTCGTTTGCTTCTGAGCATGGAGCACGTATGACTGCTATGCATAAAGCTACAGATAATGCAACTGAGTTGAGAAACCAATTGAAATTAACTTACAATAAAGCGCGTCAGGCTGCTATTACTAGTGAGATTTTAGAAATTGTTGGTGGAGCAGAAGCTTTAAATGGATAAATCAATTCATATTATATAAAGAAAAAGCCAGCGAAAGCTGGCTTTTTCTTTTATGGAAGTTTTTTTCTTTTTTAATAATAATTTTATAAAATGGTGATTCTCAGATTATTCAAAATTTGAGAATCACTACCATTTTATAAAAAATTGACAGATAACTCTGCTGTGCTTTGTCTTTTATGGGAACAAACTAGCTTTATTAGTCCCAGTGCTCTGTTTTTTTAAGGGTTACATTTCAGCAGAATCAATCCCTGTGCTTTGTCTTTTATGGGAACAAACTAGCTTTATTAGTCCCAGTGCTCTGTTTTTTAAAGGGTTACAATACAGCAGAATCAATCCCTTGTGCTTTGTCTTTTATGGGAACAAACAAGCTTTATTAGTCCCAGTGCTTCCTTTTTTATAAGGGTTGTATTTAGCTTTCTCAATCCCTATGAAGCAAATTTAAGAAAACACTGTTTAAAAAAAGTTACATAATTTTTAACTTAAATTTATATATTTCACATGTTAGTGTTCTGGTTATTATATAAATGACTCAGAAAAAATAATTAATTTTGAATTCTATTCTATTAAAATGACTTTACAAATACTGGAAATTACTACGATTGAAGAAATGCTGGCTCAAATTGAAACCATCAGATTTCTATATCCCAATATCACTTTAGAAAAATATAAATCTTTTCTTTTGGAGATGATTCCGCATAATTATACTCAAATTGGCGTTTTTGAAAATAATAAATGTTTAGGAATTACAGGATGCTGGTCGGCAACAAAATTGTGGACAGGCAAATATCTCGAAATTGATAATTTTGTTGTTAATCCAGAATATCGATCTCAAGGAATTGGAAAACTACTCACTGATTATATCGAGAAAAAAGCAATAGAATTAAATTGCAGCAGTATTGTATTAGATGCATTTACTGGAAATTTTGGAGCACACAGATTTTATTACAATCAAGGTTACGCCCCAAGAGGATTTCATTTCGTGAAAATTTTGGATGAAAAGAAAATGACGGTGTAAAAGAGTTAGAACTTTTCTTTATTGCATCAAACAAAAGCACCATTAAACAAAAGAAATGGTTATTTTTGTCTTACAAACATTATTACAATTATATTTTGGGATTATATAAAAATCTATTCAAGCAAACAGCAATTTACGGACTGGCAACAGTTTTACCGAGAATGCTGAGTTTTTTATTAGTGAGATTATATACAGGAATTTTACCTACTGCCGAATATGGCGAGGTGTCGATAGTATTGTCTTGGATGGTTTTCTTTAACGTAGTTCTTTCTTACGGAATGGAAACCGCTTTTTTTAGATTTTATAGTGCTGAAGAAGATAAGAAAAATGTAATAGCGACTTCTACAATTTCGATTTTTTGGACATCAATTATTTTTCTATTTGTTGCTTTAATCTTTAGAAACACTTTAGCAAGTTTAGCCGAAGTAGATGTTCAGTATGTTACCTATACGGTTTGGATTTTGGTTTTGGATGCATTGGTTTTAATTCCATTTTCTAAATTACGAGCGAACCAAAGGCCAATGGTTTATGCAGCAATTAAAATTGGAAATGTGGTAATCAATTTATTACTGAATATTTTCTTTTTAATGTACCTGCCAAAATTAGCAGCCTCAAACCCTAATTCAGTTTGGGATAATTTATATGTCGAAAATTTCCAGATCGCTTATATTTTTATTGCAAATCTTTTGGCGAGTTTAGCAACTTTTATAGTTCTTTCTCCTAATTATCTTTCGCTTGGACGAAAATTTGATCCAGAACTTTGGAGAAGAATGATGAAATACGGACTTCCTATTTTGGTTGCAGGATTGGCTTTTGCTGTCAACGAACATTTTGATAAAATCTTATTAGGGTATTTGCTTCCAGAAAATTTGGCAAAATCTGAAGTTGGAGCTTATTCTGCTTGTTACAAGTTAGGTTTATTTATGGTTCTTTTTGCAACAGCATTTAGATTAGGAATCGAACCATTCTTTTTTAGCCACGCAAAAAATGCAAATGCTCCACAGACTTACGCCGTAATTACCAAATATTTTGTGATATTGGGTTCGCTGATTCTATTAGGAGTTATAGTTTTTGCAGATGTTTTAAAATACTTATTACTAGATAATAAATCCTATTGGGAAGCAATGAAAGTTGTACCGCTTATTATTTTGGCGAATTTCTTTTTGGGTATCTATAACAACTTATCGGTTTGGTACAAACTTACAGATAAAACAAAAATTGGTGCCTACATTTCTATTGTAGGTGCTATTGTTACTTTGGTTTTAAATTATTTTTTAATTCCAAAATACAGCTATTATGGTTCAGCAATTGCGACTATTTCGGCTTATGGCAGCATGATGCTTATTTCTTATATATTAGGAAATAAGTATTATCCTATTCCTTACGACATGAACAAGATTGGTGCTTATTTAGGCGTTTCGATATTATTTTCGATAATTTCATTTTATGGATTTAGAGAAAAATATTATGTTGGAATTCCACTTCTTTTAGCTTTTATGTATTTAGTTTACCACTTTGAAAAAGATACTATAAAAGGAATATTGAAGAGAAAGTAAGCCGGGATTAAAAATTTTATATTTAAAAATGAAAATACAAATTATCAATAAATCGCAGCACGATTTACCAAATTACGAAACCATTGCTTCTGCAGGAATGGATTTACGTGCCAATATTTTAGAACCAATTACGTTAAAACCTTTAGAAAGAGCGATTGTAAAAACAGGACTTTTTATTGAATTACCAATTGGTTATGAAGCCCAGGTTAGACCAAGAAGCGGTTTAGCTGCTAAAAAAGGAGTAACAGTTTTAAATTCGCCAGGAACTGTTGATGCAGATTACAGAGGAGAAATAGGAGTAATTTTAGTAAATTTATCTAATGATGATTTTGTAATTGAAAATGGCGAAAGAATTGCGCAGTTGATTATCGCAAAACACGAAAGAGCAGAATGGATTGAAGTTGAAACACTTTCTGAAACATCAAGAGGTGAAGGAGGCTTTGGAAGTACTGGAGTTAAATAGTTTTCTGTAATTCGGAAAAATTAAAAAAAGAAAGACCAAACCCAATGAAGATTTTTTAATCTTCCTATAAAAATCAAATAAAGAATGAAAATAATTGTGCCAATGGCAGGCCGCGGATCGAGATTGAGGCCTCATACACTAACAGTTCCGAAACCATTAATTCCTGTTGCTGGAAAATCTATTGTACATCGTTTAGTTGAAGATATTGCTAAAATATTAAAAGACCCTATTGAAGAAGTTGCATTTATTTTAGGCGACGAAGCTTTTTTTGGAGATGATGTCGTAAAAAGTTTAGAAGATTTAGCCAAAGGTTTAGGAGCAAAAGCTTCAATTTATCGTCAAGATCAGCCCCTTGGAACAGGTCATGCAATTATGTGTGCAAAAGATTCTCTGTCTGGTCCAGCTGTAATTGCTTATGCAGATACTTTGATTAGAGCTGATTTTGAATTAGATCCTGAAGCAGATGCTGTAATCTGGGTAAAACAAGTAGAACAGCCGGAAGCTTTTGGTGTGGTGAAACTAAACCAAAATAATGAAATTATAGAATTGGTTGAAAAGCCAAAAGAGTTTGTAAGTGATTTAGCAGTTATCGGGATTTATTATTTTAAAGAGGTTGGAGTTTTAAGAAATGAACTTCAAAATGTTTTGGATAATAATATTCAAAATGGAGGAGAATATCAGATTAATGATGGAATCAAAGCCATGATGGCAAACGGTAAAGTTTTTAAAACTGGAAGTGTTGACGAATGGATGGACTGTGGAAACAAAGATGTTACTGTCGAAACCAATACTAGAATGTTAGGTTTTTTACATAACGACGGTGAACATTTAGTTGATTATGACGTGAAACTAGAAAACGCTACAATTATTCCGCCGTGTTATATTGGAGAAAATGTTGTCTTGAAAAATACAACAATTGGTCCAAATGTTTCAGTTGGAAAAGGATGTCATGTAACAGACAGTACTATTAAAAATAGCTTAATTCAAACGTATTCTCAAATTAAAAATGCTAACTTAGATAACGCAATGATTGGTAATCATGTAAGTTATGATGGTAAATTTACTAGTGTAAGTATTGGAGATTACTCAGTTTTAGAATAAATAGGAATAAAATTTCGTTTTTGTTTAAAATGTAATTTTTATAATGATCAAAAAAAGAGTTTTTACAGTTTTGTTTTTTGCTTTATTCAGCACATCGGTTTCGGTTTTTGCACAGACAGAACCCGAAGATATTGCTATGGCAACAGATGAATATCAAGACTCATTTTATGAATCATTAAAACAAAAAGGAATTGAAAATTATGATAAAGCTATTGTGTCATTGGAGAAATGTATCAAACTAAAACCCAATGACGCAGTGGCTTATTTTGAATTAGGAAAAAATTATCTGGCACTCAAAGAATATCGAAATGCACAAGATGCTTTTGAAAAAGCTACACAGCTGGATCCTAAAAATAAATGGTTTTGGCTCGGAATTTATGATGTAAGTTATGAGACCAAAAACTACCCGCTAGCGATAGAAATCATTCAAAAAATAATTGCTTTTGACGAAGAGTACAAGGACGATTTGATTTCATTATATATGATAACAAATCAGTACGACAAAGCTTTGACTGCGATTAACGAAATGAATGATAAGTTCGGAAAGTCTGCCGATCGTGAAATTTACAAAGCTCAAATTTTATCGCAGGGAAAATATCAAAATGCTGAAATTGACAATTTGGTTCAGCAGATTAAAAAAGATCCAAAAGAAGAATCCAATTATGTGAATCTTATTTTCTTATATTCAAAAAATAATGAAAATGATAAATCACTGGAAGTTGCGAAACAATTAGCAAAAGAAATTCCGAATTCAGAATGGGCTCAAGTGAGTTTATTCAAAACATATTTGGATGCCAATCAAGCGGATAAAGCCATAAAATCAATGAATGTGATTTTAGCAAGTTCAAAAATTGATTCAAAAATCAAACATAGAACTTTGAACGAATTTTTGATTTATGTAAACAAAAATGCGCAGTATGCTCCAGATTTAGAAAAAGCAATCGCTTATTTTGACAACGATAAAGAAGTTGATGTTGCAAAAGAAATAGGAAAGTTTTACCATAGCAAAGGTCAATTTGAAAATGCGATTAAATATTATGAAAAAGATTTAAGCGCGCATTCAGATACAGATCTTGAAACCAATATGTTATTGCTGGAAGCTTATTCGCAGACCAAACAGTTTGATCCAATGACAAAAAGAGCGATGATGTTGATTGAAGTGTATCCGAGTCAGGCACAGTTTTATTACTATGCAGGTTTAGGAAGCAATCAGCAAAAGCAATTTAAAAATGCAAAAACCGTTTTAGAAATGGGTTTGGATTATGTTGTTGATGATGTAAAACTAGAAGCAAATTTTAATATTCAATTAGGAGAGGCATATAATGGATTGGGAGATGCAAAGAAAAAAGAGGAATACTTTTTGAAGGCAAATGAATTATTAAAGAAAAAAAAGTAAAAGAGAATTGAGATGAAAAGATATATAATACTATTAATACTTTCTACTGCTGTAATTTCGTGTAAATCGAAAGCCGTTGCAGTACAAGGTAATACAAGCCAGACAATTGCGCCAAAAGAAGACAAGAAAATAATCGAAAAACATTACGATAATAAACTAGATTTTTCTACTTTGTATATTAAGGCAAGCGCAAAATATGTTGATGAAAAGCAAAGTCAAAATGTAACTGCCGAAATTAGAATCGAAAAAGACAAACAGATTTTGATAAGTGTTCGCTTTTTAGGAATTACAATGGCGAAAGCATTAATAACACCTTCTGCAGTAAGTTATTATGAAAAAATAAACAGCACTTATTATGAAGGAGATTTTACAAGCTTAAGTAAATGGCTTGGAACAGATCTAGATTACAGTAAAGTTCAAAACTTATTGGTTGGAGAAGCTTTTGACGATTTAAGAAAAGGAAAATATACGCAGACAATTGTAGAAAACCTTTTTAGACTGGATGAAGAAAAAGACGCTAATTTGAAAAAAACATTCTTCTTAGATGGCGAAAAATATTTAATTCAGAAAGAAGAGATTTCACAACCATCTGAAAATAGAAATTTACAGATAGCGTATTCAGATAGTAAAACTTTTGATCAAGGAACGCTTCCAACAAGTATCGAAATAAATGCGGTACAGCCAAAAGGAAAAACAAGTATTAATTTGAATTACAATAATATTTCATTTAACGAAGAACTTTCTTTCCCATATAGTGTTCCAAGTGGGTATAAAAAAGTTACAATTAAATAAATTTGCAAAAATAAAAATAGAAACATGCCAAAATTTCTCCTAAGCCTAGTTTTAATTTGTGCCACTACATTTATATGGGCACAGGATTCACAGCAAGAAAAACTGGAGCAGCGTAAAGCTCAAATTCAACAGGAAATCCGAGACAATGAAAAGATGCTTCAGTCTGTTCGAAAAAAAGAGAAATCTGCTGTGAATGAATATTTAATTCAGGCAAACAAAATCAAATTAAAAGAGAAATTAATTAATACAACCGCTAAACAGGAAAAAATTCTGAGTAACGATATGTATATTAATCAGGTTAAGGTAAATAAGCTCAAAAAAGAATTGGCAGTATTAAAAGAGGATTATGCAAAAATGATTTTGAAATCCTACAAAAGCCGTTCTGAACAGAGTAGAGCAATGTTTATTTTATCTTCAGAAAGTTTTTTGCAGGCTTACAAGAGAGCGCAATACTTAAAACAATATACGAATTACAGAAAAAATCAAGGTTTAGAAATTCAGTCTAAAACCGCTGAATTAGTAGATTACAATTCAAAACTTGACGGACAAAGACAAGTTAAGAAAAAAATTATTGCTGAGAATGAAAAAGAAAAGAAAAGCTTAGAAGAAGAAAAGAAAGAACAGCAAAAGCTTGTTAACACGATTAAAAAAGACAAAAATAAAATTATTGCTGATACAAAAGCCAAACAGCAGGAATCTAGAAGAATTGATGCAAAAATCAAAGATCTTATTCGTGAACAAATTAGATTAGCGAATCAAAGAGCTGAAGAAGAAAGACGTAGAAAAATAGCCGAGGGAAAAGCTACCGAAGCAGAAAAAGCAGAGGCGTCAACAACTAAAAGTTATTCATCAGATAAAATTACATTAACGCCAGAAGGTAAAATTTTAGCAGCAGATTTTAAAGCAAACCGAGGGAAACTGCCTTGGCCAGTGGAAAAAGGATTTATATCGCTTGGTTATGGAGATCAGCCGCATCCACTTTATCCTTCTTTAACTGTTCATAATTCAGGAGTAGAGATTACTACAGAACAAGGAGCAACAGCTCGAGCAGTATTTGAGGGAGTGGTATCAAAAGTTATTGCATTGTCTCCTGTAAACAGAGCCGTTTTTATTCAACATGGAGATTATTTTACGGTATACCAAAACCTAAGTTCGGTGTCTGTTGAGCAAGGTGATAAAGTAAAAGTGAAACAAAGTATTGGAAAAGTAAGAACAAGTGGAGACACTGGAAAAACAATTATTAAATTCTTAATTCTTCAAAATACATCAAATAATAATCCAGAAGGATGGTTACAAAACAGATAAAATTTAAAAGGAGCTTTTTTGCTCCTTTTTTTATGAAATAGAAAAATTAATCTGAAATTGAACTTATCCTAAATAGAAATTACTGCTTTCGTTAAGCTGAAATTATACGATTGAATTTAAAAATAGTATTTTTGCAGTATGGAAACAAATAGACAGAAAAAAATAGGCGGTGTTATTCAGAAAGATCTGGTTGACATTTTGCAAGGTGAAGTGCGAAAAAACGGAATTACTAATCTGGTAATTTCGGTATCCAAAGTTAGTGTAACTTCAGACTTATCTGTGGCAACAGTATATTTAAGCATCTTTCCTCAAGAAAAAGCACAAGAAACTTTAGAAGGGATCAAATCAAATACAACATTGATTAAACACGATTTATCACAACGTGTACGTCTGCAATTACGTCGTGTACCAAACTTGGTATTCTTTATCGATGACTCTTTAGATTATATCGAAAAAATCGACAATGCTTTAGCTGGACAAGAAAACCCAATAGAGAATCGTGATCTTTTAGAAAAAAGAAGAAAATCATAAATTGAATTTCCCCCTTTACATAGCCAAACGTTATATTTTTAGCAGCAGCAAAAACAATGCTATCAATATTATTAACCGCATTGCCAGCATGGGAATCATTGTTGGCACGATGGCTTTGTTTGTGGTTTTATCTGTTTTCAGCGGATTAAAAGTTTTTAGCCTTTCGTTTACAAACGAAATTGATCCCGATTTAAAACTGGTGAGCACTTACGGAAAATCATTTTTAATCACACCAGATCAGGAAAGTCAGATTAAGAAAATTAACGGCGTTGCTTCTTACACCAAAATTATAGAAGAGCGTGTTTTATTTTTGTTTAAAGATAAACAGCAAGTTACTTATCTAAAAGGAGTTGATAGCAATTATGCAGTTGTCAATGATATTAAGAAAAAATTGTACAACGGTCAATGGCTCAAACCAGACAGCTATCAAGTTGTGATTGGATACGGTTTAGCTCAGAATTTTTCTATGGGAATTCTCGATTTTGAGAATCCGTTGCAGATTTTTGCCCCAAAACCTGGAAAAGGGGCAATCGAAAATCCAGAAGAAGCTTTCAATAAAACCGATGTCCTGCCTGTTGGGATTTATTCTATAAGCGAAGATTTAGATTCAAAGTACGTGTTTGCAGATTTAGGTTTAGTACAAGAATTATTAATGTATAAAATCAATCAAATCTCTGGCATTGAATTTAAACTCAAAGAAAATGCAGATGAAAATGCAGTAAAGACTCAGCTCAATGCTATTTTTAAAAATAAAATTACTTTAAAAAATAGAGCGCAATTAAACGAGTCTTTATATAAAATGCTGAATACCGAAAATATAGTAGTGTATTTGATTTTTACTTTGGTGATAATCGTGGCTCTTTTTAATTTAGTAGGAGCATTGATTATGATGATTTTAGAGAAGAAAGGAAATCTTAAAACACTTTTTAATCTCGGAACAGAAATCAATAATCTTAGAAAAATATTTCTGCTTCAAGGAACTTTGCTAAGCTTTTTTGGTGGCTTAATCGGACTTATTTTGGGTATAATCCTAGTGATATTACAGCAGCAATATGAACTGATAATGATTACGCCAACATTAGCTTATCCCGTTGTTTTTTCACTAGAAAATGTTCTAATTGTAATGACAACTATTGTGATACTTGGATTTGTAGCCTCATTAATTGCAAGCAGCCGAGTAAGCAAAAAATTGCTGGATTAATTTCTTCTTTAAAAATATTACTTATATTTACCGCCTTGAAAATCTAAAGCATATGATTGTTTCTGCCTAATCCTACTTTATTTTTTACAATAATTAGGATACTTACGTTTTTATTTTTTTAGTTCAGATCATAGAGCATCTGGACCAATTTTATCATTTATCCTAAAATATCATGACAGAAACATCTATAAAGAAAAGTTTATTTTCTAAAATTTTTACCACATTAAAACAAGCCTTAAATGGCGACGAATCATTTGACTATACTTCTGGAAGTATAAAAAAAGCCGTTATTCTATTGGCCATTCCGATGGTTTTAGAAATGATGATGGAATCGGTTTTTGCTCTGGTCGATTTATATTTTGTCGGACATTTAGAGCATAGCAGTTTTGCTATTCAAACCGTTGGATTAACTGAGTCTGTACTAACAGTTATATATTCTCTTGCGATTGGGATGAGTATGGCGGCAACCGCAGTTGTAGCACGACGAATTGGAGAAAAAGATCCAGTCGCGGCTGCAAAAGCAGGAATGCAGGCGATCATTGTCGCAATTGCTGTAAACAGCGTTATGAGCATCTTGGGAATTGTTTATGCCAAAGATATTCTGCTATTAATGGGAGCATCTCCTGAAGCAGCCGAACATGGTTTCCACTTCACGCAGATTATGATTGGATCTAGTTTATGCATTATGCTTTTGTTCCTGATTAACGGAATTTTTCGCGGTGCAGGAAATGCGGCAATCGCCATGAAAAGTCTTTGGATTGCCAATATCTGCAATATTATTTTATGTCCAATTTTAATTAACGGTTTAGGTCCAATTCCTGCTTTCGGATTGGTTGGCGCTGCTTTGGCAACAACTTTCGGAAGAAGCATCGGCGTTTTATATCAGGTTTATCATTTGTTTTTTGGAAATGGAATTTTAAAAATTAAGATTCCATATTTTGCTCCAGATTTTAAACAAATTCAGGCATTAGTAAAAATCGCGGCTCCTGGAATTCTGCAATTTGTAATTGCTTCTTGCAGCTGGATTTTCTTAGCACAATTAGTCGCAACAACTGGCGGCGATCATGGTTCTGCAGGTTATCAAACGGCACTAAGAATTATGATGTTTTTTATTCTCCCAGCTTGGGGATTAAGTAATGCTGCTGCGACTTTGGTTGGGCAGAATTTAGGCGCCAAACAAATTGAACGTGCCGAAAAATCGGTTTATACAACTGCGCGTTATAATGTGATTTTCATGGCGACAATTATGGTTATTACGCTTGCTTTTGGGAAATATATCATATCCTTTTTCACCAATGATGAAATGGTAAAGACGATTGCCGTCGAAGCACTTCAAATTATGAGCATCGGTTTTATCTTCTACGGAATAGGAATGGTTTTAATAAACACATTCAATGGAGCGGGAGATACATGGACACCAACTGGAATTAATTTCTTTGGGTTTTGGCTGTTCCAAATTCCACTGGCTTACGTATTAGCCAAACATTTTAATCTGGGACCAACGGGAGTTTTTATTGCAATTCCTGTTGCTGAAACGGCTATAACACTTGCGGGTATTTTCTTTTATAAGAGAGGGAAGTGGAAGAGAACTCAAGTTTAAATAAAAAAATGCCTTCAAATGTGAAGGCATTTTTTTATTTTGAAATTTTGTCAAAGCTTCAAACTTTGACAAAGATTATATTACTAAACAAATTCATATCCCGCATAAACCTGTTCAATTTCTTTCATAATAGCAAATAAATCTTCAGGAGCATCAGTTGTAACTAACTTTTGTTTGAATTCTTTGAATGAATGAATTCCTTTGAAATAGTTCGTATAATGACGACGCATTTCTACAATTCCCAAACGTTCACCTTTCCATTCCATTGACCACATTAAATGATTTCTAGCAGCTTCAACACGATCAATAACCGTTGGAGCAGGTAAGTGCTCGCCAGTTTTAAAGAAATGCTTGATTTCGTTAAAAATCCAAGGATATCCAATCGCCGCACGGCCAATCATAATTCCGTCGATTCCGTATTCGTTTTTATATTGTAATGCTTTTTCTGGGCTGTCAATATCGCCATTTCCAAAAATAGGCATTGTAATTCTTGGGTTGTTCTTTACACGTGCAATATGTGACCAGTCAGAATGACCTTTATACATTTGCGCCCGGGTTCTGGCGTGAATCGTTAAAGCTTGAACGCCAATATCCTGAAGTCTTTCAGCAACTTCATCAATGTTAATTGAATTTTCATCCCAGCCTAAACGTGTTTTTACTGTAACAGGCAAATCAGTTCCTTTAATAACCGCTTGTGTCAAACGTACCATCAAATCAACATCTTTTAAAACTCCCGCTCCAGCACCTTTGCAAACTACTTTTTTTACTGGACATCCAAAATTGATATCCACTAAATCTGGTTTTACTGTCGAAACAATTTTAGACGACATTTCCATTGCTTCTTCATCACCGCCAAAAATCTGAATTCCAACTGGACGCTCGTAATCAAAAATATCCAGCTTCATGCGGCTTTTTATAGCATCACGAATTAATCCTTCCGACGAAATAAATTCAGAATACATCATGTCTGCCCCGTGCGCTTTGCATAATCTGCGAAACGGCGGATCGCTGACGTCTTCCATCGGTGCGAGTAATAAAGGAAATTCAGGTAATTCTATGTTGCCAATCTTGACCATCTTTGTAATTTTTTGCAAAATTACAACATTTAGTTCAATTTGTACCAAATTGAGGTTCAAAGGTTCAGAGTTGCAAAGGGACAAAGGTTCTTATCAGTCTTTTAGGAAACCTTTGTCCCTTTGTCCCTTTGCAACTTTGTCCCTAAAAAATTATCTATAATCAAAAAATCGAATTGGTTTTCGACTCATCGGATTGAAAACTAGCGGGTTTAAAACTTCTTTTGAAGCAAATTCTATTTTTGGAGTTACTCTTAGTTTGGCTCTAAAATGGTCTTTTATTTCCTGAAGAAACTCGGGAGTTTGATTTTTGGCAGCAATTTTAATCAGGATTTCGTCTGTGCCTAAATCGTTGGTTGAAATTTCGATAAGATGATTTTCGATATTATCAAAACTGCTCAAAACATCGTTCATCGCTGGTGGATAAAGTGTTGTTCCTTTGTATTTTATCATCTGTTTTTTACGGCCGACAACTGGACCAACCCGCAAAGTATTTCTACCGCAGGCGCAAGGTTCGTCATGAAGCTGTACTATATCGCCAGTTTTAAAACGCAGCAACGGCATAGCTTCAATTCCTAAAGTAGTAAAAGTAAGTTCGCCAGTTTCCCCATTTTTTACAGGCTGATTATGCTCATCCAAAACTTCAACAATAATCAATTCTGGGTGATGATGTCCGCCTTTTCCATGTTCACATTCTGTAAAAGCGGTGCTCATTTCTGTAGAAGCATAAGTCGAGAATAACTTAATATTCCATTTATCTGTAATTTTTTTGGATAGAATATTCATAGAAAAATCTTGTTCTCTCAAAGATTCTCCAATACAAACGGCGCCTTTTATACTCGAATTATTATAATCGATTCCGTGGGCTTCAGCGTATTCAATTAATTTTAAAAGGAAAGACGGAACTGTAATTAAATAACTCGGATTGTATTTTAAAATAGAATCCCACTGCATTTCTGGAATTCCAGCACCAACGCGGATAACGCCGACTTTCAACTTTCTAAGACCTAAAAAATAAGCCAAACCGGCCATAAATTTTCGATCAATTGTGGTCATTAACTGTACGACATCTCCTTCTGCAATTCCAGCGCAGGCGAACGAAATCGCTTCGTTATAAGCTAGTCGATCCAAATCTGAATCGGTTAAACCAAAAGTTACAGGATCGCCTAAAGTTCCTGAAGTTGAGGCATAATCGATAATTTTTTGCTGCGGAACACACAAAAAATCATCGTTATATTGCTGTAGATCTTCTTTAGTCGTAACAGGAAGAAATTGTAAATCTTTTAATGTTTTTACTTTAGAAATATCAATATTTTGTCCAGCAAAAAGTCTTTTGTAAAAAGGAGAATTTTGACTGATGTATTCTAGAAGTTCAATTAATTTTTTTTCTTGAAAAATTTTAATCTCTTCTAAAGAATCTTTTTCTATTGCTGGAATCATTGTAATTTTCTTTTGACTTTTTTTAAATATTTTTCAATCTTTTCTTTATCAGGAAATGTAGTAATTTCAAGGGTTAAAGCTTTTTCAAAATTAAGCTTAGCCTGCAGATATTCCTTTTTTTGGTAAAAATACAATCCTGCCTTATAATATACAACCCAATAATCGGGGTTTAACGATTGATAATTTTGAATGAACTCTGGAGAAATCACTTCTTTCTTTTCAAGAAGCGAATCTATTTTATGATCTTCAACTTTAAATTTTTTAAAATTCTGATAAGCAGTTGTTTCTAAAAAAGGATCTTTGGCAATATTCAGATTTTCTCTTTGAAGTGATTGTGTCTTATTTTTATTTTCACCAAAAACAGCATTCAAATCATAACAGACAAATTCTCCCAATTGATACGGATTTGCCGAAACCCAGACTAATTTTTCTTTTGGTTTAAAAATAATTCCGTGATGTGCTAAGAGCTGATTTAGCGCTTTTTCATTTCCATATCCTAAAGAAATGTTTTGTAAACCGTCTTTATTTCGAAGAATTTCTGAAGCAATTTTTGGATTTACTTTCGGATTTTCAGATAGTAATTCATGCATTCTTTCGTAACGGTATTCAGAATGGCTGTTTGCAATTTGTTCCAGATTTCTTTTATCAGCTGCAAAAGCATCGCCTTGAAAATGATTCGAACAAATTAATTGATCACTGTTAGGAACATCGTAAACATCCATTTTATTGGGTGAAACTTCAATTAAAATGGCTTTGTTATCATTGGCGCTTCCAACCATAATCGATTCAGAAACAAATACTTTTCTCTTTTTTGCAATGGCGATGGCTTCATCTAAAGTTTTGGCGTGCTGTAAAATTTCGCGGGTCAAAATCGAAATTGGAGTTTTCGCGCTCAGCGGAATTTTAGATTTAGAAGCATTTATCGTTACAGTCAATCCTTCGTAATTCATTCCAGAAACGGCTCCAATCATTCCCGGCCAGGTAACCATCATAAACGGAAATCCTTCTTTTGGTTTGATAAAGGCTGCGATTTTATTTTCCGCGAAAGCGTCATTCACATAAAAATCAAAATTACGCGCCAGAATTAAATTTCCGTCTTCCGATTTTTCGTTCCAAGCCGCAAAAGAAGAACAGCCTACTAAAGCCAGATCTTGAAGCACGTGCCCAATATCGTGCGCCGCGTGTAAATATAAACTGCGCTGGTATTGCGGTGCGATATTATCAAACTCATTCGAAGTATATTGCGAAACGCCGTAAATTTCAGTTTGATATTCATTTGGAACATTCAAATACAATTTGCGATTGTACCATTTTAAAAACTGGCGAAGCATTTTCTGCTGAAATTTAGACGGGATAAAATCGGTGATTTTCGAAAAAAAAATACGCTGCTGTTTTTGTAAAAGGGAGTCGGTTAAAGCACCGGTTGTCAAACCAATTTCCAGCGGATCGCCTTCTACATACAATTCCCAAAAACCTTGTTTATTTTTTAAAAAAGAATTTGTTCCAGAAATAAATGTGCTGTCTGTTACTTTTTCAACAACGGGTTTTGCTGAATTGTAAGCCGTAATATCTGGTTTATGATGTTTTGATTTTGATGTACCGCAAGAAGTCAGCAAGCTTAAAAAACCGAGAGAGAAGAAATATATAATTCGGCTTTTCATGATTCAATTATTCAGATGCTTTTTTAATTTTTTCCAGCAGATATTCTTTTCCTACAACTTCAGAGCAGGTTAAAACAGCTCCAACCGTAACGCCCAAGACACCATGCATGTTGATACTTTGGCCCGTAAGATACAGATTTTCTAGCTTAGTTTTTGTGGGAATTAAAGTTTTCATTGGATTATTAGAATCTTTAATATAACCATACATATTTCCGCCGTCGCCGCCAATATAATCGCGGTACGAAAGCGGGGTCGAAGTATGAACCGATTTAATACAGTCTTTAATTCCAGGAAATTTCTTTTCAACTTCTTCTAAAAATTTTGCCGCTTTTTTAGCTTTGAATTCCTCGTAACTTTCGCCTCGTTCATTTTCTTCGAAAGTGGTATTAAAAGTGTTTTCCCAAGTTTTAACGTCCTCATATTTCATATAAGTTAAAAAGGTCATTCCGTCTGCCCATTCTTCGTCTTTTTGTGACGGATTCATAGAAGCCATAAAAGTTTTAGGCCATGAATTTTCGTCGTAATCATGAGCGGTCCAAACGTCATCTTGACTTTTAAAATGATAATAATTATGATTGATGTATTTGAAAGTTTTGGGTTTAAAAACAATATAAAGACTAAAAGCTGAAAAGACATTTTCCAGATTTTGAATTCTATTGAAAAACGGTTTTCTGAAATTTTCCTGACCCGCCATTTTCAAAGTCGTCTTAGGTTCGATGTTAGAAATGAAATACGTTCCAGAAACTTCAGTTCCGTCTTTCATTTTAACCGAATTTACTTTTTGGTTTTCAACTTCAAATTGGATTACTTCTTTATGTTTAAAAAATTCGCCGCCGTGCTTTTTGAGTTGTTTGAGCAATTGTTTCGTTATTTGGCTTCCGCCATTTACACAGCGGCATGAACTTTCTATATAAGAATTGACTACAAGCGCATGAACATAAAATGGAGATTTATCGGCAATTCCAGCATAAAGAAAATTGGATCCAGCCAAAACTGCTTTCAACTTTTCATTTTGCGTAAAAGAATCAATAGTCTCTTTTGCGTTAAGCGCTAAAATTTCATCATCATATTTTCCTTCCGATTCTAAATTGTAAAGTGGAAATGCCTTGCAGACTTCCTTTATCTTTTGGCAGTAATTGAAGAGATTTTCTTTTTCTTCGGGAAAGTAATTTGTTAATTGTTGAATGAAATTTTCGAAACCTTGTGCATGCGGATATTCGGTTTTATCATCTTCAAAAGAAATAATATCAAAACCATTTTCGTCTAATTTTTTCAGATTCAAATGATCCATTATTCCAATATATTTGAAATATTGATAAAGATTCTGGCCTTCGCCCAAACCTCCGATGTAATGAATTCCAGTATCAAAAATGGTTTTATCTCTTACGAAAGTCTGAAGATTTCCCCCGTACTGATTGTTTTTTTCGAGCACACAAACGCTGTAGCCTTCTTTTGCCAGAATAACAGCAGAAACCAATCCGCCTAAACCGCTGCCAACGATTACTACATCGTACTGCTTTTTCATTCTTTTTTCTTTAAAACAAGTAAACCCTTTTCTTCTGAAACTATTTCAAAATTTGAATTTGTAATCTGATTTTTTAAATTCGGACAATTTACTAAAATTATAAAAGAAACGTTTCGAAATCCTTTTTCAAGGTCGTTTTTGTAACTTTCGTCAGAAATTAAAAGCACATCATATTGATTTTCAAATGCAGGTTCCAATTGATCCAAATATGATATTTTTCTTTTTGTAACGATATAATTCGTTTTTGCGACAAGCAATTTTTCTTCCTCAGTAATAAAAGAAAATATTTTTCGCTGCGGTTCCTGCAAAGCTAGTAAAACATCCAGTTGTCCGTAATCATTTCCTAAATGTAGGATTTTGGCTTTTGGCTGAATGTGCTTATTTAAGTTATAATAGGTTTCCAGATTTTGCTTTAAATCTTCTTTTACGCTGTTGCCAATTTCAATTTCTTTATAATCATAACTGGCGATCAGCATTTTTTTGAAATAATCTGGACCTTCAAGTTCTTGGCGAATTTTACGATATTCTGCTTTAAAGAATGAACTAATTTGTTTGGTTCTTTCGGTATAATTTGTTCCAAATGAGGAATCATCAGGACTAATTCTCTTTAAGATATTAACCGTCAAATTTCCATGATGAATGACAAAATCACCTTTCGGAATCAGTTCTGAAGCACCGTGAATGACAATCGGAATAATATCTAAATTAAATTCTTCTGCAAGGAAAAAAGCACCTTTGTGAAAGCGTTTAATCACATTATTTTCGGATCGTGTTCCTTCTGGAAAAACCATTAATGAATATCCTTCGTTTATTTTTTTTCGTAAGTGTTCAACGCCTCCTTCCAGACCTTCAGAAACGGGATAAAATCCTGCTTTTCTAACGACACCGCCAAAAATAGGGGAGTTGTAAACCCAGTCGCTAACCAAGAAAATAATTTTTGGACTCAGCATTCCAATTGTCAAAATGTCTATAAACGATGAATGATTGGCAATAATTACAGCTGGTTTTTCAAAAGTTTCATTAAAATTATTAATGACTTTTTTGCGTATAAACGGATTGGAATACAATACCGATTTCATGAATTTTGAAATCACGTATCGGAACGCTTTCATTTTTGATTTTTTGCTGAAAGGCAAAATTGGCATAATGGTAAAGCTAAAAATCGACATTAAGATTCCGCCTAAACCATAATAAGCAAACGAAATTACGCCATGAACAAAAGTTCTCAATTGAAAAGGAGGATTTCCCTTTTTTGGGCGATTTGATAAAAACAGTTTGAATAAAATCGGATAAAAAATGAAAGTAATAATCAGAGCCGCAAAAACCCCAATTAAAGAAACCGCTGAAATTGAAGTCAATGCAGGATGTTTGGCAAATATCATCGCACCGATTCCTAAAATCGTTGTAATGACCGCCAAAATAATTGACGTTCTGTAAACTGCGATTTCGTTAACGCCAGTCGAATATTCTTTTTGTAATGCGCTCGTCATAAAAATACTGAAATCGACTCCGTGACCAAAAATCAAAGTACAGACAATCATACTGAAAATATTCATTTGAATGCCGAAAATGCCCATAATTCCTGCGGTTACAATTCCAGTTAAAGCAATTGGAATACAGCTGATGATAACCAATTCGATTCTACGGAAAAAGAAAAATAGAATTAGAATTACGGCAACAAAAGAATAATTGACAAGAGAATTAAAATCAGTTTTTAAAGTGCTGAAAAACGTTTCGTTCATCTGCTGGCGATCGATGGCAATTACATTTTCTTTAGCTGAAGCTGATTTTACAAAAGCATCGCGCTGCTCGGGCGCTACTTTTACTAAAGTCGAAATCGTATAAAAACCATTTTTTTCGGTTATAAATTCTTGTAATTGAAGCGCTTTGATTTTTAAAAATTCAGTTGCAGCAACAGGTTTGAAATCAAAATCTAAATGATCAAAAAATAAATTATAAGTGGTAGGTTTAAAACCAAGTTTAGCGCCTTCAGCAATTAATTCTGATTTTATGAATTGCTTTTTCTGTGAAGTCCAAAATGAATTCCATTTATTAATTTTTTCAATTTGCGCTTGTTGTGAAAGTACAATACCGCCAACTGAACTGAAATTTAAAATTTTATCCTGCTGTTTTTCTTTAGATAAATCTTCAAAAAGCTTACTGTTATGTTGCAAAGCTTCTTCCATACTTTTTCCGTACGAAGCGACATAAATAGTTTTAGAAGTTAAACTTGTGCTTTCTTCCAATTGTTTTTCTGCAACTTTGATTTCTTTTGGAATAAAATTCAGCTGCGATAAATCATTATTGAAGCCCACATCATTATAGGTAAAACAACAGATAATGGTAATAATAACACAAAGTCCGATTAAGATTTTATTATTATGAAAAGAAAAATGAGCCATTTTATCGATCACATTCTTTTTATGTTCTGCCGGATTTTCTTTTGGTTTATACAAATGCGGAACAATTAAAAGTGAAAAAACGCCAGTCGCCATAACAATGACGGCAGCGAAAATTCCGAGATCATTCAGCGCATCAGATTTTACAAAAAGCAGACATAAAAATGCAACAGCAGTTGTAGAACTGCTCATGATAACAGGCATTGTAATGTCTTTGTAAAGAGTTTTTACATCGCTATTATGTTTGTAATGTGTGAGAATATGAATAGAATAATCGATTGTAATTCCGAGCAAAATAGAACCAATTCCTAATGAAATTGCAGAAATTTGTTCTCTGACGAAATATAAAAAAGCAACTGCAAACAAACCTCCAAAAAGAGTTGGAAGAAAAATAATAAGCGGAATTAAAATCTTACGATAAAATAAAATCAGAATCAACATTAAAGTAAACATCGCAATAGATGTTGTTAAAATAATGTCGCTCTTAATTTGATTGGCGTTTGCAACGGCAATTAAAGCAGAACCAAAATAACTGATTGAAGTTTTCCCTTTAAATTTCTGATTTAGATTTTCCTGAATCGATTTGAGCTTTTCGGCAAAAATGGTGTTTTTTTCCGTTTCGCTCGAAGGAATATTCGAAGTGATGAAAAGCAATAATTTCCTTTTGTCTTTCGTTATTACAAAACCATTTTCCAAAGTAAAATCATCACCAATATTTAATTGCTGTAACTTTTTTAAAGCAATAAAAGAAATCCCAAGCGGATCCTGCAAAATAAAGTCTTTGGTAACAAATCCTGAAGGAGAAATAATAGATTTATAATTTCCCTGAACAGTTGCTGCAATGCTGTCTTTTTCTAACTTCTGCTGAATGTTTTGATAATCTTTATCATCTAGAAAAAGAGGCAGATTATTGTAAACAAAATCAATGGTTTCCTGAATATTTTCTTCGTCGATTTTTCCTTGAATTCCAGTTATAAATGGTTTGCAGGATTTAGAAACGCTGTCTGAAAAAGCAGTAGCCATTTCTTTTAAATCATCTGCCGAACCGTTTTTTTCGAGTTTGAAAATTACGGTAGTTTTGTCGGCAAAGTTTAATTGTTTGAGCACTTTTGCCGTAACATCGGTTTTGTCGTTTGTTGGAATAAGTTTGGTAATATCTTCTTCAAACTTTAATCGTGAAGCAAAAAATCCGAAAACTAAAAGCATCAAAACAGCCAAAAAAACCGAAAGAGACTTTCTTCGATTTACAAATAAATGAATGGCATAAAAGTATTGATGCATGGTTTAGGTTTAAAATTTTTTTGCAACGAATTTCACTAATTTCCACGAATTAATTTGTGCTAATTCGTGAAATTCGTGGCGAAAATAAATAAATTTTATTTGATGCGTTTTTTACTAAAAGCCGTTAAAAGTAAATAACTAATAAGACCAACTGATAGTGCCGAAACGGTTGCTAAAATAAGACTTCCGACGATATATTGAGCAGCATTTTTTTGAATATCATCAAATGTCATCGAACTATCTAAAATTAGCGGTGCATCGCTGGAAACGAAAAAGCTTCCTACTTTCAAAGAACCGTAAATAATAAAAGGGATAAAAGGTGGAAAACTCACATTAGAAGTTAAATAGGCAATTACTTTGTTCAGCCGAAAAATCGCGGCAAAAGTAAAAAGCAAAATAGTCTGGAATCCCCAAAAAGGAGAAAGTCCAATAAAAATTCCCAAAGCAATGGCGGCCGATTTTTTAAAATTAGAATCGTTGCTTTCTAAAATATCTTCTAGAAAGAACTTTTTAAAGCCTTTTTTTTTTGCTCTTCTAAAGAAATCTCGAGGCTTAATATACAACAAAGCATTGGTTACCAAAACAGTATTCAGAATACTAATTCGGGTAAAATCTTGAAACGGACGAAAGTGAGAAACTCTTTCGGCTGGATCGTACAAAACCTGAATCGGAATATTTTTAACCACAATTCCTTTCCAAGCAGCGCGCACAATTACTTCGATTTCAAACTCAAATTTATTGGTGTAAAAACGTTTCGGAAGCAATCGCAAAGGATATAATCGAAATCCAGATTGTGTATCTTCGAGCTTGATTCCTGTTTCAAACTTAAACCAGAAATTAGAAAACTTATTTCCAAAACTGCTTTTCTTTGGAACATTCTCCTGCGTCATGTTACGGCTTCCAATCAAAAGCGCATTTGGTTCGTTTTGAATTGCTTCAATAAAAATCGGAATGTCTGCAGCAAAATGCTGTCCGTCAGAATCTATCGTGATGGCATATTCAAAATCCAATTCGATAGCTTTTCTAAATCCATTTCGCAGCGCACGTCCTTTTCCTAAATTTTTAGGATGATGAATTTGCGTCAGCTGCGAATATTGTTTCAGAATTTCGTTTGTCGAATCGGTTGAACCGTCATTGACAATAATAACACTTGCGGTGAAATCTAAAATAGAATCCAGTACTTTTTTTAGTGTTTTTTGGTTATTATAAGTTGGTACAATAACACAAAAGTTAGTCGAATTCAGCAATTCGTGCGTTGATTTCATGAGGTTATTATTGACTTACTTCACGAATTGTTTTTCTTTCGCAGAAAAACTTTTAGATTGCAAAACAAAATCTTTTAAGTATTCTTTTAAAGAAGCATTTTGTTCTGCGTAGTGTGCAGCAATGTATTTTTTATCCTCTTTAATGTTTTTCTTATAACCTGTTATTCCTGGAACATTTTCCTGAATACTAAGACGAATCATTCTGATTTCGATGTTATTAGGATCGCTGGCAATAACAGATTCAAGAAGTTTTGCACCTTCTTTAAAACGAGAAATTTTATTTCCCAAAATATTTTCAAACTTAGAATCTAATAAAATTGAAGCTGCCTTGTAAGCCACCAAAATTTTATCATCATTATTTGAAACTCCAGAAAGTTTTTCTACAAAATCTTTAGCATTATTTTCAGATTTAGCTACATCTGTATACATTTTGCGGATCGAAGCCAAATCTGGCGTTCCAGCAAAATTTACCCATAAAAGTAATGTCAATAATAGTTTCATAATTATATTTTTTTGTACACCGTACTCAGTTTAAGAGCAGTAGTGTCGTTAAAGTAAGTCGTGTTTTTCACTTTTACCAAATCGTCTTCAGTAATGGTAACATCAAGCTCTAAACGTAATTCTGGAGTTACCTCAGGATTAATAAGCGCCATGAATTTTACATTTGCCAAAGACTGAATCATCAATGAACTTTTTGTAATAGATTCTGTCAGTTCCTTGATAATCTGAATCATGCAAACACCAGGCATAATAGGATTTCCAGGGAAATGTCCTTTAAAAACCTCATGTTTTTCATTGATTAAAATCGTAATATTATATTTTGAATCAGAAGCTTTTTCTTCTGATAGTACTTTATAAAAATCTTTTAAAACCATATTTTCTATTTTCCAAACGAATAGGAAACTCCTAATTGAAAATTAATATTTGTATTATAATCCCCAAATAAATAATAATTATTGGAGTCATTTTGATAATAATCACTGCTCAAAACATCTAGAAGACCCTTCTTAAATCGAGCTTCAAAAGTCAAACCAGACGGCAGGGCATAAGCAACACCTAAAACCACACCAAGATCATTTTGCGCTTTTCTAACTGCAAGATTATCATTCAATAAAATATCTAGAGTTGGTCCTGCCTGAAATTGTATTCCTTGTGCTAAAGTAAATTTATTTATTACAGAAAGCGACAAATAATTTATTTCCAGATCTAAATATTCAGTTTTGTTTGTCTGCGTATTTTCATCAAAATATTTTCGTTCAACATCATTAGAACCTTGTCTGCTGTAATTGATCTCAGGTTGAAGCGCATAATGTTTCGTTATGTTAATCTCTGTAAAACCACCAGCATAAAAATCAGTTTTATAATTGGCATGCATTTCAGAAATTGTTGAAAAATTAAATCCAGCTCTTAAACCTGGCTTAACACTTACCTGGGCTTGGATGTTTAAAACTGCAAAAAAAACAGCAACAAAAAATATTCTTTTATTCATGTTTTTTATTTTGTCTTAAACGTATAGCTGATTCCAATTTGAAAAACCTGATTCAAAATCACATCATTATAATAGTAATCATCGTCATAATCAATACCATCATAACCGTAAATATCAACTAATCCTTGTTTGATTCTAGCTTCAAAAGTCAAACCGTTTGGCAATGTGTAACCAACACCTCCCACAATAGCAAGATCAAAACCTTCTGGATTCGAATTTATATAGTTATCATCAATTTTTAGATCTAAAGACGGTCCTGCCAACACGTGAAAACCACCACCATTAAAGTTAAATTTTGCAACAGCTCCCAGCGTTATATAATTTAATTCATAATTTACATAACGGTAATCATTCCCATTTCCAAAATATTCCCTTCCTTCGTCTCCTTGTCTGGAATAAGTTATCTCTGGCTGCAGCGAAAAATATTTGTTGAATTTAATATTAACCAATCCACCAACATAAAAATCTGTTTTAGAATTATTATCATCAATATTAGTTAATGTCGATATATTTAAACCGCCTCTAAGCCCTGGATTAACTTTTACCTGTGCTTGAGATGATTGAACTCCGATAAATAATACGAATGCAATTAAGGCTATTTTTTTCATCTTTGGATTAGTTTAGTTTTATGGTTAGTTTAATTTTCTATTCTGATTTAAAGTAATTCAGCTCAATTTTAAGCTTAATATTTTGATGAATAATTTGAATCTTCTCAGCAAAAATATTGTTTTCTGAATTGAAAAGCAGTGTAAATTTTTCTTTTGTTTTGGAAGAATGAACGATCTTTTCTAGTTTTTGATCTTTTTTGGAAATGAAAATATAGTTGTCCCGTTTTCCATCTGCCGATTTATAAATGTTACTAGAATCGTTTTCAAATTGTTCCTGAATCAAATATTGTTTTTTTAAAAGTAGTCGAAAATCATCTTTTAAAGTATTGATTAAAATCTTTCGATCTAATTCTGATACAATCGAGTTGACTTTAAAATCGGTTTCAGAAATTTCGAAATCCATTAATTTATTTCCGAATTCAGTTGTAAAAACAATTCGGTGTGTAGTATCATTGATTTTCTTGGCAATAAAGATTCCCGACAATTCATTTCCGTAAACAGATATGTTGGTTTTATAAACATAATCAGTTTTGGAATCTGAAAAATACGGAACCGTATAAGAGGTTTTGTCTAATTTTTTAGGCGTATAATTTTTGGTGACCGAGCCACAAGAAAGTAAAACCAGAGCCAAAAGGCAATTAATTAGTAAAAACTGAATCGTCGATTTTCGCATTGATCACTTTATTTTTAAGTACAATTCGGGTATAATCTTCAGATGATTCTAATAATTTTACCTGAACCACTGTTGCTTCTTCTTTATCAAAAGTCAGTTCTATTTGTTTGATGTATTTTTTCAATGTCGCATCTTTCGGAATAAATTTCGCCAGATTCTGACCTTTTAATTTAAAATATGAAATTGAAAATTCTTTGTCGTCAAACATATTTCCGCTCACGCTTCCAATAATTAATTTATTGATTCGGGCAAAAATCTTGCTATTCCCAATATCAACGGCACTTTTCTTTCCTTCGTCGTTAATCAGGATTTTTCCGTTTTTGAAAACAATACTGTAATTGTATGGTTTTTTATATTGCCATTGCAAAAGTGCCGGTTCTTTAAAAACCATTTTTCCAGATGTTTCAATGTCTTTCGAAAGAAAATCCAAATGTTTGTACTGAACAAAATCAGTACTCAAGGTTTTGATTTTTTTAGAAACTACATTTACATCTTCTTTAAATTGTGCTATTTCTGCAGACGTCATTTTTTGTTCCTGAGCAAATATATTGCCTGAAATAAATAGAATTAGTAGTGCTATTTTAGTTTTCATATTTTGTTACAAATTTTTAACAGATATTTGGTTTTAAAATCTACTTGACTTAAGTAGTAATTATTAAAAAGAGTGCAACCTTAAAATTGTACCACAATAATTACCTAATTTTTCTTTTAGATCTAAGAAATAATAATAACTGCCTGCTAAATTAATTAAATCATTTTCTCTATCTAATAAATCACTAAGTTCATCTGGTTAAGAAACGGAAGGTAAATGCATAGTATTTCGTCTAAATTCTAATAATGATGGTAATTGGTTTATTGTTTCTAAGTTAAATTCATAGGTTGTCATAAATTCTTTTAAAGCTAATTCGTGACAAGATTTTCCATAATGTAAATTTATCGTTTCAATTTCTTTTTGAATTTCTGTATCACTTTCATCTTTATAATAATGTTTATTAAGAAAAAGAAATAACTCTCCTGCAAAACAAATCCCATATCTTAGGAAATCATTAAATTCTTCGGATTTACATATAAAATTTAAATCTGTTTTGTGAGATTCGTAATCATTTAAAACACTATGAAATTTTCTGACTGGTGTTTTAGAAGGGATTTCAAAAAATAATTCCATTCCGTAATTACTCAATTCATTATGAAACTTTTCTTCCTGATCTGTATAATTTAAATTAGAATCTAGAGATTCAATCCTTCTATAAAGCCAATAAAAGATACTCATAAATTCATCACTTGATAATGATTCAATATTGACTTCAATTTTTTTTAATATATCATCAAAAATCAATGATTTGTCTGAATGTTTATTAATGTATTCTCGATAGGAAAATTCATCTTCCATATTCAGAAAGTGAACTAATTTAGTTTTAGCAACATCAGTATTTAATTTTAAAAAATATAATTCTTCAGCCATTTTTATATAACTATTATTAATCTAATAAAATAGGTTCATCCGTGTTCAATTTCCATAAGCTTTAAGATTCAAAAGTTCTTCAATCGAAATCACTTCATAATTGTTTTGCTCTAAAAATTGCAAAAACTGTTCCAATACCAAAACCGAGTGTGAAGCCGTGTCGTGCAAAAGTACGATTCCGCCAGGAGAAACCCGTTGTATAATTCGGTTGAAAATCAATTCCTTATTTTTTGTTCCTCCGTCAAGCGAACGAATATTCCACCCGATCGTTTTATGTCCGGTTACATTTAAAGCTCTTCTTATCGAAGGAGTTGTAACTCCATAAGGTGGACGAAAAAAGTTTATTTTTTTGAAAGTATATTTTTCCAAGAGAGCATCTGTTATTTCGATTTCCTCTTGGATTTGTTTTGCATTATAAAAATCAAAAAACTTAGAATGACTGTAAGAATGATTGCCAACCAAGTGACCTTCTTCAATAATTTGTTTTACGATTTCTGGATGTTTTTCGATATTTTTCCCAATACAGAAAAAAGTAGCTTTGGCATTATATTTTTTCAGAAGTGCTAGAACTTCCAAAGTATATTCACTCGGACCGTCATCGAAAGTTAAAGCTATTTTTTTTTGAGTTTCGTATGGATTATTACAAAAAGCTTTTACATGATAATGGGATGAAATTCTGGCAGAACCAAAAGCATTTATTCCCAGCCAAATTAAAATTACAGCAAAAAAACACCATATATTTATTGCCATATAAAAGTTTAGAAGAAACATTAAAAGCAATAAAAAGATAAAAAATATCGAGATGTTTTTATGCGTTATCATTTTGACAGTAACGTAAAACTATGATTTTTTCCGTTCAATTGATTGTACAATAAAATGGTTTTGTAAGCTGGTTTTGTAACCGAATTTACTTTTATGATTTCAGGAATTTCCTGTGTTTTTAAAATTTTAGACGCCATCCAAAATGCAAAAGCAGATGCGGTATCATATTCGCCGCTCAAATGTTTGTAATACAAAACAGGCGTTTGTGTAAAAGCATTTTCAGCCAGGTTTTTATAATAATTTTCGAAAGTTGCATTTCCATCAAAACCTAAAATCAACGCATCAACATCTGAAATTTCCAGATTATTTGACTTTAAGAAAGATGTAATTTCCGCTTCAATTTCATTTTCTGCCAGCGTATTTACAATCGCAATATCCAGAAGCTCAGCGTATGTACTTTCTTTTCTTTCGTTTTCCAACACAAAAAAACTAGCGCCTTCTCCATAAACTGCACCACTTGTTGTCGAAGTTAAAACATCATACGGAGCGGTATTGTCTGCTTTAATGCGGCCGTTTAATTTGAAAAGAGCAGTTGTATATTCACCATTTTCATCGACACCGCCCACTAAAATTGAATTGGCTTCATCTTCTTCAATCTGCATTTTAGCATCCAGAAGAGCCGATTCAAAAGAAACTGCTCCATTTACATACGTAAAATTATAACCTTTACATTGCTGTAAAAGAGCGATTTGCGCACCAACAGTGTTATGGGTTGATTGAATAAAAGAAGTTGGCGTTAAAAACTCTTCCTTATTATCCAGAATGCTTTTCAAGAATTTTTCAGAATCTTCAATACATCCTAAACCAGTTCCAGTAATAATAGCGTCAACGTTTTCAACATTCGCATCTTTCATGGCCAAGGCCGAAGCTACGATTCCGTTTTTTACGCCTTTTGCCATGCGTCGGCTTGCAGCAGGCGAAATGTATTCTTTGTATGCCGGCGGAACAATTGCCAGTACATTTTCATCATGATTGACAATGGCTTCTTCTAAAAAAACAGTATCAAATGTTTTTTGAGTCGAAATACAGCCTACTCCATTTATATATGTTTTTTTCATTAGCTTTTTGAAAATATAAGGGTTGAACAATTTCCTCCAAATCCAAAAGAGTTAGATAAAACGTGTTCGATGTTTTTGTTTTTTAAGGAAGTCTGCGGTCTTAAATCGAATTCTTCCATTTGAGTTTCAAAATTTAAATTGGGATAAACGACATTATTTTGGATTGCCAAAACACTATAAACCGCTTCGATAGCAGCCGCAGCCGCTAAAGTATGTCCCGTAAATGGTTTTGTAGAACTGAAATCAGGAACTGTTTCATCTCCGTAAATTCGGCGTAAAGCCCTTCCTTCAGATAAATCGTTATTTGGCGTTGCGGTCCCGTGAACGTTGATGTAATCAATTTCAGAAGGTTTCAAACCCGAAACTTCAAACGCTTTTTTCATGGCCAGATAAGCGCCGTCTCCATTTTCAGAAGAAGCAGTTTGGTGAAAAGCATCGTTTGCATTTCCGTAACCAGAAACTCTTGCCAGCACTTTTTTATTTTGTTTTTCCACAATCTCATCCGATTCTAAAACCAAAAAAGCAGCAGCTTCTCCAAGGTTTAATCCTTTTCTGTTATTGTCGAAAGGTTTGTTGTAGTCGTCAGATAAAATCATCAAAGTCTTAAATCCGTTGATGGTGAATTTTGCCAAACCATCGGCTCCGCCCACAATGACGCGGTCTAATTTTCCGGTTTTAATCAATCGCGCGCCCAGCATAATCGCATTTGCTGCAGAAGAACAAGCGGTGCTGATCGTTGAAACCATTCCTTTTAAGCCAAGTTCTTCTGCAATTTTATCTGCAACATCGCCGCCGTCGTGACACGCAATATATTTTACGAGTTCCGGTTTTTCGAAATAATCGTAATAATGTTTCTCTGTCATGTCCATTCCGCCTACGCTTGTAGCCGAAATAAGTCCGGTTCTAAATTCGTTGATTGAGGTTATGCCGGCATTTGCAACAGCTTGTTTGGCTGCCAAAGTACCAATCATAGCGGTTCTCGAAAAATTATTATCGCTGTTTAATTCCAGTTCAGCGATGAGATCTTCGTTGGTTTTTTTGATTTCACCAACTTTAATAACATCTGCATGAACTGTCGAAATATTGGAGATACGGGAAATCCCGATTTTATTTTCGATTAACGATTGATAATTCTCTTCAACCGAATTTCCGATCGAAGAAATAATTCCCATTCCCGTTATTGCAACACCTTTCATTTAGACTTGCTTAGATTGTTAGATTTTTATTTTTAGACTTGCTTAGATTTTTAGATATCAGACTTCTTAGATTATTGGCTTTTTATTTTTGTCTAAGAAGTCTAAAATCTAAGCAAGTCTAAGTAAGTCTTACTTCGTTCTGTTCGCGCTAATGTAAGCCGCCATAGTTTCGATAGATTGGAAAATTGTTTTTCCTTCTTTCGGATCTACTAATTTAATTCCGTAATCTTTATCTAAAATCACGATCAATTCAAGCGCATCAATCGAGTCTAAACCTAAACCGTCTCCAAACAAAGGATCGTTATCAGCAATGTCTTCGATTGTGATATCTTCAAGGTTTAAAGTCGTAATGATTTTATTTTTTAATTCTTCTTTTAATGCTTCCATGATTATTTATTGTATAATGTATTGATAGTTTCGTTTGTATATTTTTCGTTTTCTTCTTTGCTGATCGTGCAAAGAAAAGCCTTATAATTATCATTAAAAAATTCAACCCAGCCACAAAGAACTGTATCAGCTTTATTTGTGTTTAACAAAATCTCCGAATAGTTCCACAAAAACTCAGAATTGAAAGCATCAAATATAAAGAAAGAATTTTCACTTTTAAGCTGATGACGGATACTTATTTCGCCCAGACAAATATTTGGCAGTGTATACACAAAAACCGCCGGACTCGGAAAATAGTTTTCTTTGTCTGAAATCGATTCCTGATATTTTACATCGGTATCTAAACTAGAAGATTTATTGGCCAAAACCAAAGCAATATTATTTTCTTCCTCATTTGAAGTGATCGGACTCAAAAGCAATTCTGATCCTAAGAAAGCCAGTTTGCTCAAAGCATCCATTTTGAAAAACTTTGGATATTGCATTTCAAAATTACGGTAGGCCTGTTTAGAGAAATCAGCAAAATCGGTTGGTTCAGTTTTGAATACAGAAGCTCCGTTCAAAACAATTTCGTTGTTTTGGATGGTGATGTAGGATTGTATGTTGGTTTTATTTGGAGTCATTTTTATTATAAAATTCTATTAAGAAACCCAAGTGTCAACAATTTTGGTAATATGCCATTTTCCAGATTTATTTTCAATTGTAATTTGAAATCCTTGCCCACATTTTCCTCCACCGCATGAAGCACCTGCTTCTAAAATTCCTGATGTTTTATTTTTATTAAAATGAATTTTATGAATTGTAATAGTGCCAACTGGCATTTTACTTTTTTTATCATTTATATCCCAATATATTTCCTCAGGAAATTTAGAGGTATATTGAAAATCAAATTTTTTATTTTTTTTGAATGGTGCCAGATCAAATTTTTCATCATTGATCCCATTGTTGACTATAAAATCATGAACACCAATTAGAATTCTATTTTTATCCTTTTTAATGCTGTCTTGTTCGATTTGATATCGTTTCAATTTGCCATGATAGCCAATAGTATCTTCTTTATTCGTTTTGAAGTCTATTTTTGGCATTGGTGGTGGGGACATAGTTCTCCTATCCATATAAATAGAATCTACAATTTCGATAAAAATACTATTTAAAACCTCTTTTTCAAATTCAGATTTAGTCCCTTCTTTCTTCTTACATCCGAAAGATGAGAGAAGAACTAATGTTATAAATATGAATTTTGATAGTTTCATTTTACTTCATCTTTTCAAAAACCACAGCCGTATTACAACCTCCAAATCCAGAAGCCGTTTTCAAAAAATAATTAATAGTGGCTTCTCCATTTTTCTCTATTACTCTAATATTTTCGCTTACGCCGATTTCATCAAAACCTTTTGATTCAAAAAGCCTATTTTGATTCGCAGATTCAATCGCAATTACCGTTTCCAATAATCCCGAAGCGCCCAATGTATGACCGTAAAATCCTTTTAAACTATTTACTGGAACATCTTGTAAACCCAAACGGCTGAATGCAATGGCTTCCATCTCGTCGTTAAATGGAGTTGCAGTTCCGTGTGCTGAAATATAATCTAATTTATTAGCTTCGATTTGAGCTTCTTTCAAAGCATTTTGAATACTTCTGAACAAACCTTCACCCGTTCTTGAAGGCCCCGAAATATGGTTCGCATCATTTATCGAACTGTCGCCAATTACTTTTATTTTGGCGTTTTTGGCTTCCGCCGAAATTAAAATCGCAGCGGTTGCTTCGCCTAAACTTACTCCGGTTCTATTTTTAGAATACGGTTTGCAAGGCAGATCACTCATGGCCTGAAAAGCATTAAATCCAGACAAAACAAATTCTGAAACTTCGTCGCCGGCCACAACAAAAACATGGTCGTACAATTCAGACTGAATCATTCTTTTGGCAATTGAAACGGCCAAAATTCCAGAAACGCAGGCATTTGAAACTACAATTGGATGTGTTTGAAATTGGAAGAAATCGGCAATGTTTTTTGCTAAAACATCTAAATGTGCGTTATTAAAACTTTCCTCAGAATTGTCTTTTAAAGCCGTAACATTTCCTTTTGTAGTAGAAAGAATAAAAGCCGTTTTTGAATTGAGTTCAACTCCAGCATTTTTGATAATCGGTTCTAAAGCCAAAATCATCATTTTCTCTAAACGGGAATATTTGTCGTCAGTGCTGATTTTTGCAAAAGCACTGTTTATTTTTTCATCAGAAATGATTGAAGCATAAAACGGATTGGGCATTAAAGAAATGTCATTGTGAAGCTGGATACCAGAATCACCTCGAAGAATCGCTTCGATATTGGACGCAACATCAAAACCTAAAGGCGTGATACAATTTGTTTCGTTAATGTATATTTCTCTTAACATTTTATGATCTCAATTTCTCCTGCAAGGTTTTCAAAACCTTGTAGGTATTATGTTTTAAAGCTCTATCTGAAAAAAGTTTCACGCAGATTTTGCAGATTAAGCAGATTTTATGTTGTTTTTTATTCCTGCAAGGTTTCCAAAACCTTGTAGGTATTTTTATTTAAAGCGTCATCTAAAAAAGCTTACACTAAGATTTTGCAGATTTTTATGATTTTCAATTTATACCTACAAGGTTTTGAAAACCTTGCAGGAAACGGAAAACGAAAATAAATTCGTGCTAATTCGTGAAATCCGTGTTCTACTTCAATAATCCCACTTTTCGTTTCCATTCCTCATAAAAAGGCGGATTCGTCAGCATTAAATTTCCTTCTTTATCTAAAAAAACCTGAACGGTTTCTCCCGTACACGCTACTTCACCTTTTTCATCAATAATTTTAAAACGATAAATCATTTTAGCTGCGGGCGTATCAACAACAGTTGTTTCAATTGTCACGACATCACCGTAGCGCAAAGACAATTTATGTTCGCATTTTGATTTTACTATTGGTGTTGTGTAACCTGTATTTCCAATATCCAGATAAGTAAGTCCGTGTTTACGTCCAAACGCTTCTCGTCCATCTTCAAAATAGGTAATATAATTGCCGTGCCAAACAATTCCCAACGGATCAGTTTCGTTAAAACGAATTCTGATTTCGTGAGAAACGGTTAAGTCTGTGGCTTCGTTATACTGTTCTTTTCTTTTTGTCATAAAATAATGCGATGGATGTTGTAAGAATGAAAAACAAAAATAACAAACTTATTTTTGGAATGATTTCGAGGAAAGAAACGTTACGAAGTAAAACGTCATAAAAAGCGTCTAATCCCCAGTTCATCGGAGAGGATTTGGCAATAATCTGCATGATTTTCGGCATGGCAAAAACCGGAACCCAAACTCCGCCAATTGCGGCTAAAATGATCACACTCGTTGCACCAAACGGAGCTGATTGTTCCTGAGTGCTCGCAACGGTTCCCAATAAAATTCCGAATCCAATTGCGGCAAATCCTGAAAATAGCGCCACAACGCTCATTAAAGCTAAATGGCCCTCAATATTTAAAGATGGAAGTCCGATTGATGGAAATAAAAACACTGCAACGGCAACCATCATATAAAACTGAATCATACAAATGATCGAGTAGGTAATGGTTTTGCCAATAATCACCACTAAATTAGAAACCGGATTGGTTCTTAGTCGAACAAAAGTTCCCTGTGATTTTTCTTTTACAATATTGATCGATAACGGAATCACGATAAAGAATATCGCAAAAAGTGTCCACGCCGGAACATTATGCTGTACTGAGTTTGGACGAACTTCTTTGTTGTTTATTTTCGGAATTATTTCTTTAAATGAAATGAAACTTTTTTGTTCAAAATCAGTAGTTCCTTCTCCTAATTGATTTTGAAAAGTAGTGTAAATTGATTTGGTTTCAATCTGCGAAATCATTTTGTCGATTGAACTCATGACCGCATTTTTAAAACTCATTTGAACCGCCGGATCAAAATACAGTTTTACTTCTTTTTCTTTTATAATTCGCTGAGGTTCGCTGGCAGCAGTACTATCGGTCATGCCTAAACTGCTTACAATTTTTTCGACATTCTGATCAACTTTTGCCTGTAAATCAGAGCTTAAATTTTCTGGGATTACAATTGCCAATTGAAATTTGCCTTTGTAAACATTTTCTCTGGCAACATCTTCCGTAATCGTTTTATCGTCGAGTTTTGTAACAACGCTAAACAAATCGCTTTTTTCTAAATTATCAAAAACAGTTTTAGAAACAGAACCCTTGTCGTTGTCAACCAATAAAATCGGGATTTTAGAATCGCTGACTTTTTTAAAAGTACTGTCCTGAATTAAAGTAACGGTAATAACCAAAACCAAAGGCATGATAAACAGAATAATCAAACCGCCTAAATCGCGTTTAAGCAGTAAAAATTCTTTTACGATAGACATCCAAATTTTATATATCATCTCTCAGGTCTTTACCGGTTAATGAAATAAAAACGTCTTCGAGATTTCGGGCTTCTTCAACAGAATTGATTAAAGTTGAAGGTGTTCCTTTTGCGTAAATTCGGCCTCGGTCTAAAATGGCAAGATTGGTGCAAAAATCTTCGGCTTCAGCCAAATGATGCGAAGTATAAATAATTGTGGTTCCGTTTTCGTTCAACACTTTTAGATAATCGATAATAGCATTTTTAGACTGAACATCAACACCAACGGTTGGTTCATCTAAAAATAAAACTTTTGGTTTGTGCAGAATTCCCGCAATTAAATTGACACGGCGTTTCATTCCGCCCGAAAAGGTTTCTACCCTTTTATCGGCAAATTTTAGTAAACCCAAAAGATCTAAAGTTTCGATTACTTTATCTTTTAAATCTGAACCTTTTAAACCGTACATACTTCCAAAATAATGCAGGTTTTCTCTTGCTGTAAGAGTAGGGTATAAGGCATATTCCTGAGGAACAACGCCTATGATTTTTTTAATTTTTGAAGAATGATGCTGATAATCTAAACCATCAATTGTAAAATGTCCCGAAGTTGGTTTAACCAATCCGCAGAGCATCGAAATTAAGGTTGTTTTTCCGGCGCCGTTTGGACCCAGAAGACCAAAAATCTCTCCTTCATTTATATTTAGCGAAACATTGTTCAAAGAATACTGGTCGGCATCTTTGTACTTTTTCGAAAGTGATTCTATTTTAATTATGGATTGCAAAATATCTTAGCTGATGGCTTTTTTTAGTTTTTTGAAAAAGATTTCTTCTCTATTGGCAATGTCCAAAAGTTCATCGGCAATGGTGTTGTAAGCGTCTTCTTTGGCACTTCTATTTTTGTAAATTCTGGATGCTTCAACCGCAAAATCTCGCCATGAATCTCCAATTTTTGTCATTTCTTGAGAAAGTGTTTTTAATTCTTCATTATTTAAAATAACCGAAGCTTCCTGTAAAAATGCGGCATAAATAAAACGGAAACCACCGCCTCCAGTTCCAATTTCTTCCTGCATACGAACCATTTGTGCCAGATAATGATTGGCTTTTTTGGTTCCATGTTTGATTGGCCATTTTCTAATTTGCTTTGAAACAAATTTGATACCGCGAACACCAACAATTGGCATTGGCGCAAGCATATCACGACAGGTATTTTTGATTCCTTTAATGATCGCGCTTTTTAAATCAACGTCTTTTGGAACCTGAATTGGATAATACATTTGACCGCGAGGTGCAAAAGCTCCTTTTGCAAAACGAACTTTATCTAATTCTTCGTGTGTTAAAGTGGTTACAGTTTCCATAACAGGATCGCTCACTAAATAATTGGTTTCGGTTTTTCCGTATACGACTAAGTTGTGTGCGTTGAAATGAAAACGATATTCGTCAGGAAAATAACTTAAATTGTAAACGCCAACTTGTAAACCGGTTGGAATATTATTTTTTAAATTTTCGTCTAAAGCTTTATTTGCATTTGCAACAGAAGAAAATTTTTGTCTTTTTATTTTTAGATTTAATCGATTCGCAACTTTATTGAAAATCTGTCCGGGCAAAGTTCTATAACTTATCGCAGGTGCATAATTGACTTTTATAAAAGGCAGATATACAAAAAATAATCCGGATCCTATACCAAAAACCATCGGTTCGCTGATGTTTAGTCCGCTGTTTTTTAGCAGATTCGACGCTACTCCATTCTCACAATGAGCAGACTGATGATGTGTGAAAGATAATTCCATTATTTGGTGATACTGTTTTTTAATTCTTCAATTGATACTTCAAAGGTATCCGCATATTTTTTCAAGATTTTGTCGTTTAGTTTGGCAAAAACTTCAGGTTTAAAATGTCTTTTTACGCGCCATTTCCACATTCCGACATAACTGGCTAAAATTGTAAGATCCATTTTGTTGACTTCCATAAAATAAACAATCGGACTTGCTTCGCCATTTAAAACTTGTTGTTTAGCCTCAGAAATACGCTCGTTTATTTCATCGATAGAATTCGATAATGCAATTGTTTTAGGCTCCCAGCCAGTGCTTAAGGTTGTGGTGTAATTGCCATTTTCATCAGTTGCGTATAAAAGCTCTTTAACGTTGTTTTTTGTTAAGTTACTTTTATCTTGAGGTACTTTATCTTTTTCCATGACGGTATTATTTTAATATTACACTAATAATAGATATAAAACCAATATTGGAATTATTTCGATTATAATTATAATAGCAAGATTTATCAAACCTAATTTCTTGTTTTTTTTGACAAAAAAGTAAATCATTTCTAATAGAAGAAACAGACAATAAGTTTGGCTCAAAAAGAAAGCTACTTGATCTATCGAGTCTGCTTTTTCATATATAAAAAGACCAATCAATAGCAACATTAAAATTCCTATTCGAATTGCTAAATGATAAAGCACTTTTTTTTGGCCCATTTTTACTAATTGATTATTCTGGAACCGAAACTGTTTTTTGAATAAACAAGTTAATTTCGCATTCTAAAAGTAACTGGTCTTCGACAGAACTTTTACAGTTCATTGTGCATAAAGTGTAATCGTCGCCAGCGAATTTTGAAACTAAATCTGCCTTGGTAATTATGGTATCGCCGACTTTTGGCAGCGCATAAATTTTTACATTTTTTAAGGCACTGATAAATCCAATTACATTTACGTTATCATTTTCTGTTCCGTCTTCGTCAAAAAAGTATTTTTTTCCAACAATAGCAGAACAGGTCTGCGCCGTATTTTCGATTAAACCGGCTTCGATAAAAACATTATTTTCAACAAAAATATTGTCTTCTTTTATCAAAAAAATGGTTTCTACGAAGTTGGCATCAATATCCAAAATCAAATCTACCATAAGCATTGGTGCTCGGTGCGGTAAATAATTTTGTATGTCAACTCCAGTATTCACAATCATAATATTATTTCGCTAAAACGGTTTTCATCTGTCCGTTTGCAATTTCTTCATTATTTAAAGTTGTCACGATATTCACCAAAGTAATCCCTGCAAATTCCTGCAAAATCGTTACTTCAGATTGAATGATATCGTTAAGTTCAGGAAGTCTTTTTATTTCAATTTCTTTAATAGAACCAATATATCCAGTTGGTGCAGTTTCATTTCTTAAAAAAAACTGATAACCAGTATGCAGTGCCACAGATTGTGCCATATGTTCTATTAAACCAGCTTCTAGAAAAGTATTGTTGTTTACGAAAATATTATCCTGCTGAATTTTCAAACCCGAAACCAAAGAAGTTTCAGTATAAGAATGCATAGCATCAACCATCACAAAAGGGAACTTTTGCGGCAATAAATTTTCTACCATTTCTTTTTCTAAAAGTGCCATTGTTTCCATTTAGCAAACTGTTAAATACGCATATGCGAAAGAAAATCTTCCGCTTTCTGGAACTGATAAAAGAATGTGATCTCCTTTTTTCAAATTCCCTGAATTCATTAATTCTTCTAAAGCCAAATAAATAGACGCAGAACCCACATTACCAACTCTCGAAAGATTCATAAACCATTTATCATCACTCATTCCAATTCCTTTCTCTGTTAATCCTTTTTTCAATCCTTCCACAAAAAAGTTAGAAGAAACGTGAGGAATAAAATAAGTAACGTCGTCAGCCTTGATATTGTTTTTGTCCATCGCATCTTTCATGCTTTCGGCACCTTTTGACAAGATAAATTCGTCTAATAATTTAACGTCTTGTTTGATAGAAAAAACAGATTCGTTCAACCATTGTTCTGGTGCGTAATCGCTCCATGATTTGATTTCTCCGTTTTCTAATTTATCACCTCCGGCGTACATGCAGGTTTCTAATTCGTAAGCATACGAAAAAGCTTCCATCCATTCTATTTTTAGTGAAATTGGGCCTCTTGGTTTATTTTCTAAAAGAAAAGCACCAGCTCCGTCAGATAACATCCAGCGTAAAAAATCTTTTTTGAAAGCAATAATTGGCTGTTCTTCCAGACTTTTTAAATTGTCTGCTTCGTGATTGTATTTTTGGGCATTCAGCCAGGTTGAAACTTTTTCTGATCCTGTGCAGATTGCATTTTTAGAATTTCCAGATTTTATAGAAAGAAAACCAAATTTAAGAGAGTTCATTCCGGCGCAACAAACCCCTGTTGAAGAGTTTAATTCTACCGATTTGTTTTTTAATAAACCATGAACCATCGCAGCGTGCGAAGGCAGGAAAATATCCGGAGTTGAGGTTCCGCATGAAAGTACTTCTAAATCCTGAGGCGTAAAATTTTCGTCGAATAACGGCAAAATTGCATTTTTCGTTAATTCGGCATTGCTGTGAGTGCTTTTTCCATCTTTATCAACAGCGTAATATCGGCTTGTAATTTTATTGTTGCGCAAAATAATCCGTCTTGCTTTTGAGGCAGTATCGTTGATAAGTCCTAAATAAGCTTCCATTTCATCGTTAGAAACAGCGTCATTTGGCAAATATTTTGCAGCTTTTGTAATATATACTTCAAACATAATCTAAATTTCGTCTTCTAAACTCCTTGATAATATTGAGTTTCCTTTTTTATAGTTTTTAACTTAAGCGGATAGGTAATAAGGTGCAATATATACACTATTGGTGAAATTAACCATATCGCAAGGAATAAATAAACATTAAATACTTTAAGAAGCTGTTTTCGGTTTTTTTGATTTTTATAAATGATATTTGACCATTTATTGAAAATTTTATTGGCTGTTTTGTCGACAGTCACTAAATACGAACTTATTTTTACAGCTCCAGCTTCGACTAATTTTGCCTGTAAATTAGCAAAATTGTTATTGTTTAAAGAATCTAATATGATTTCTCCAAACTGACTGGACTCTTGTATGTCTTTTTCTGAAACTCCTGGAAGCGGAAAAATACCGAGATACTTTTTCTTAACACCAGAAAACATCCATTCTACAATTGTTATCACGCTGATTAAATTTCCAACGCGGTCAACCAAAGCGGCGTTTCCAACTAAATCTGCATTTGCTTGTTTCAGCAGAACTTTAATTTTTTCCTGCGCCATAATCCACATGTTTCTGGAACCGCTGATGGTAACAACAGGCGTATTATTTAAAATTTTCTTCGCATCATCACTTTTCAAAAAAGAATTAATCGGAATTGAAGGCGATAAATACCAAACCTGATAATGAAAAAGCACCAAATCAAATTTTGTGTTTAAAATTTCTTCTGGAACGGGTTTTAATGCTGTCGGAATCTGTAAAAACGATTCTGGAAAAGCATCAAAAAAAGAATCTTTATTCCACGGAAAAGGAAATGGTTTTTCTAATTGTATTTCGTGAAAAGTGAGATTTATATTCTCTGAGTTTAGAAATGGTTTTGCAATGTTTCTTGCAATAGATTCCAGTTGCCCCGACTGAGAATAATAAATTATGAGAACATTTTTCATTTGGGTTTTTTCGCTTTGGTGGTTAGCAAAAATAGGTAAATTTATTTAAACGAATTTTCTTATTTGATGCGCAAAGTTTTGTTTGTCGCTAATTCCTGAATTTTTTACCATTTGTAGTTAATTGGGTTTAACTTCCAAAAAATGATTTTTAGTTTTTACCACAGATTAAAAGATTTGTAAAAATTATTTTTTCAAAAAAACCTTTGCAACTTTTAGCCTTTGCAGCTATGAACCTTTAAAAGCATTCCAAAAATCGAAATAATTAAACCATTGAAGGGGATATTTTTTTAGAATACTTTCAACGCTTTTTACGTATTCTTTTAAAAGTGCTTTTTCGTCGCGGTGTTTTACTTCTGCTTCTCTTGCATATAAATGATAATGCAGATTGGGCTCTTTCATTACATAAACAAAAACTACAGGAACTTTAAGTCTTGAAGCAATTAGAAAAGGACCAGCTGGGAAATTTGCTTCTTTTCCAAGAAAGTTTTCAGATAAAGATTTGGTGCCTTCAAAATAACGATCACCAGTAAAACAAACCAATTCGTTATTGGCCAAAGCAGCATTGATCTCAAAAATATGAGACAAATCTTCTTTAATGATGATAAATTTAACGGTTGGTTTTTGGGTAACGGTTTCTAAATAATTCTTAATCGCAGAATGTTCTAAATCTGTAGTGACTAGATTGATCTGGAAATCAAGATCTATTTCTCCAAAAAAATGTTCTGCAATTTCAAAATTTCCGACATGCGCGCTAATCAAAACGCCGCCTTTTTTCTCGGCAAGGAGCTTTTTAAGCGTTTCGATTCCGTCAAATTCGTAAGTGAATTTATTTCTGAGACCAGCAGAAATCGAAATTTTATCAATAATAGTCTGTCCAAAAGTGTAGTAACTTTTGAAAACCATTTTCTTGGATTTGAAACTGGAATATTGCAGCCTTTCTTTAAAATAATAAAAAATGGCTCTGTTGCTTTTTCTTAGAAATAAAAAATAATAGGAAGCGACAAAATAAAGTAAGACATAAGCGGCTTTGACACCCGCTTTTTGAATCAAAAAAACGAATATTTTATAACCTAAAACTGTTCCTTTTGATTTGCCATCCCATTGACTCATTAAACAGCTTTGGCTTTTAGTTTAGTTTCGATTAGGTCATAGAAATTCTGAAAAGTAGCAATTCCGACAAAATCAGCTTCAACCAGTTTTACACCAAAATTAGATTCGATAGAAACGACTAGATCAACATAATCTAAACTGTCTAATCCAAGTGTGTCTTTTAAATTAGCATCTGGTTCAATATCGTCATTGTCTACTTCAAATTCATCAACCAAAAAACCATTAATTCTTGCTATAATCTCTTCTTTATTCATCGTTCAATTTAAACTTTTTAACCACCAACGCAGAGTTGGTTCCTCCGAAACCGAAAGAATTGGACAAAAATATGTCAAATTTTTTGTTTAACGTAGTTTTAACTAAATTTAATTTTGAAGCATCTTCATCTGGATTTTCCAAATTGATGTTTGGAGCAATAAAATCATGCTGCATCATTAAGGTAGAATAGATTATTTCGCTGGCTCCTGCCATCCAGCATTCATGGCCTGTCATTGATTTTGTAGAACTTACAGGAGGATTTTTTTCTCCAAAAACTTCAAAGATAGCTTTTGCTTCGTTTGCATCTCCAACAGGTGTTGAGGTTGCATGAGCGTTTATGTATTCAATGTCCGAAGCATTTAATTTTGCATCATCAAGTGCACGTTTCATTGCTGTTGCAGGCCCTTCAACGTTTGGAGTTGAAATATGCCCGCCGTTTGAAGAAAATCCGTAACCGCCGATTTCTGCAATAATATTGGCACCTCTTGCGATTGCAGACTCATAACTTTCAAGAATCAAAGTTGCGCCGCCGCCACTCGGAATTAATCCGTCACGATCTTTATCAAAAGGTCTTGAGGCTTTTTCAGGATCGCTTTCTCGGTTAGAAAAAACGCCAAGTCCGTCAAAACTGCTCATGGCATATTTATTAATTTCCTGTGCACCGCCGGTAATTATAATATCTTGAAATCCGCTTTTTATTAAAAAATAGGCTAATCCGATGGAATGCGAACCGCTTGCGCAGGCTGCACTCACAGTAAGATTGATACCGCGAAGTTTGAAAATCGTCGAAAGATTCATTGTTACGGTAGAATTCATCGATTTAAAAATTGCTCCAGAACCAATTAAGGCTGTGTCTTTTTTTTCTCGTACAATATCTGTTGCATCAATGATTGCTTTAGAAACGCTGTCATTTCCGTACATAATACCCACTTCATGCTCATCAAAAAAAGCATCATCAATATTTGCATTTTTCAATGCTTCTATAGTTGCCATATAAGCATACTCGGTCTCTTCACCAATGCTCATACGCTGTCTGCGAGTCAGTAAATTTTTTAAATCGGCTTTCGGAACCATTCCTGTTAAAGCTGATTGGAAACCAAATTCTTTACGTTCAGAATCAAACTGAATACCAGATTTTCCTTGGTATAGTGAATCTTTTACTTCGTCTAAAGAAGTTCCGATACAAGAATAAATTCCCATTCCAGTAATTACAACTCTTCTATTCATCGTCTTTCAAAGTAATTTTTTATCCTTAAAGTGTAATTTTCTATGTTTAAAATCTTAAAATAATCTCGCAAACATACTATTCTTTAAGAATATATTCCGCCGTTTATATTGATAATTTCTCCAGTAATATAGCTTGCTTTTTTAGAAATCAAAAAGCTTACCAAATCTGCAACTTCTTCGGCTTCTCCAAAACGATTTACCGGAATCAGCTTTAATAATTCTTTTTCATCCAGCTCACTTGTCATATCAGTTCTGATAAAACCAGGGGCAACAGCATTTACTGTAATATTTCTTTTTGCCACTTCTTGAGCCAAAGCTTTTGTTGCTGCTACAATTGCGCCTTTTGCTGCCGAATAATTGGTTTGTCCCGCAGTTCCTTTTACTCCAGAAACCGAAACCATATTTACAATTCGGCCATATTTATTGCGCAGCATTTTTTGAATAAAAAATTGTGTCACATTAAAGAAACCGTTTACACTTGTATTCAAAACGCCGTTCCAGTCTTCTGGAGTCATCCACATAAAAAGCCCATCTTTTGTAATTCCGGCATTGTTTACAATTGCTTCAACCAACTTTTCAGGATTTGCTTCCTGCCATTGCGTTAAAACGTTTTGTACTTGTTCAAAATTAGAAACATCGAAACCTAAAATTTCTCCTGTTGCGCCTAATTTTTGTATTTCTTGTAATGTTTCTTCGGCAGCTGTTTGATTTGAATGATAGTTAATCAGAATATGATAATCAGATTCTACGGCTAGTTTTTTACAAATAGCACTTCCGATTCCTCGCGAACCGCCTGTTACTAATACACACTTCATAAGTGAAATTTATTTCTTTTTCTTAGCTGCTGGTTTCGTTGTCGATTTGGCAGCAGTTTTCGTTGTTTTTGTTTCTTGTTTTGGGGCTTCAGCTGGAGCAGATGCTTGCTGAGGTCTTTCTGCCGATTTTGAAAACAATTCAGCATTTTCAAACCATTGGTTGCTTAATACAGTTCCGTCTGGTTTAAGGAATCCCCATTTTCCTTCGTTTTTTACTCTCGCAACACCATCAATAAATCCTTTATCCTGCTGTACAAACATCGCAATAATAGCATTTGTAGTGATGCCGTATTGTGTTGGAATTACCAGTTTTCCAGATTCGTTGATAAATCCCCAATTGCTTTCTTTTACTGGAGCTAAGCCGTTTGAACTAAAAACTTCTGCATCGCTGTAAGTTGGTTCAATAACAAATTCTCCTTTCGGATTAATGAATCCCCATTTTTTTCCAACCAAAACTGGCGCTAGATTTTTAGAGAAAGCTTTTCCTTTATCATAAATAGGAAGAATTGCCCAATTTCCTTTTAAATCGATATAACCAATTTTTCCATTCTTTTTGGCATACGTCAAATCTTGGGTTTCAAAATCCCAGATTTTTTCAGCTCCATCAACTGGAATAAATTTTCCAGAACTTACTAATCCGAAAGTTTTATCTTTTCTCGCCCAAGTTGTGTTCTTGAAATAATTTCCGATTTCGGCGTAAGCAGGTTCAACTACTTCCTTTCCATCGGTATTTATGATTCCCCAGTTTTTGTTGAGTTCAACTCTTGCAAAACCATTTTCAAAAGGTTTAATCTGATCGTATTTTGGTTCTAATACAACCGTCATTTTATTGTTAATCAAACCAACTTTATTATTTTGTCTGATGAAAGCAACTCCATTACTAAAATCAAATAATTTTTCAGAAGCAGGAGCTTTTTGAATTTCTCCTTTTTTATCAATATAAACCCATTCTTTTCCTGTTTTTACAATGGCAATTCCGCTGTTAAAATCTTTTGCATCATCAAAAGAGGCAGGAATTATCCAGCTTCCTTTTGTATCAATAAAACCCCATTTTCCGCCATTTTCAACAGCAGCTAATCCTTCAGAAAAACTTCTGGCAGATTTGTATTGAGGCTCGATTTTAAAAGAACCATCTTTGGTAATATATCCAATTTTTGAATTCTTTTTAACTAATGCCAATTCTTGACTATTAACAAATTGAATGCAGCACAGCAACAAAAAAATAAATGTTTTTTTCATGATTTTAAGATTCAATATTAATAATGTGAAGTACAGAATTAACTGTTTATCAAATAATCTTTTACTTTTTGCACAAAAGGATACATTACCTGATCTTCTTTAAACTCTGGAATTATAGTGCGAACATCGTCGTACCATTTTTTAGTAACAGACGAAATTTTATCTTTTTGTGCTAAATAATCAATTGCCTGAACGATTGTAATTAATTCGATAGCTAAAACCTCAAAAGAATTCTCAATAACTTTTGACGTGATTACTGCAGCATTTGTTCCCATACTTACAATGTCTTGATTGTCATTGTTATTTGGAATACTATGAACGTACATTGGGTTTGACAGCATTTGGTTTTCGGCAGTTGTTGAAGTTGCAACGAATTGTACTCCCTGCATTCCGAAATTAAATCCTAATGTTCCTAAGTTTACAAATGGAGGAAGGATTTCATTGATTTTTGAATTCAATAAATAATTCAATTGACGTTCTGCCAGCATCGTTAATTTGGTAATAACGATTTTCAGTTTATCCATTTCAAGCGAAATATAATCTCCGTGGAAATTTCCTCCGTGATAAACGTGTTTGTTTTTTACGTCTATAATTGGATTGTCGTTTGCAGAGTTAAATTCGTCTTCTAAAATAGAAGCAACATTATTGATAGTTTCTAAAACTGGTCCCAAAATTTGAGGCACACATCTTAGTGAATAATATTCCTGAACCTTTTCTTTGAAGATTTCTTCGGTATTTTCACCAGAATATAAATGGTCTTCTCTTTTGCGGATCAAAGTACTGTCAGAAAGATTTTGTCTCATTCTTTCTGCCACTTCCTGCTGTCCTTTATGACGTTTGGTTTGGTTTAATTCTGCTGAGAAATGATCATCATAAGCTTGAACCAATTCGTTAATTGCACAAGAAGCTTTTAGCGACCAATCTAATAATTTTTGAGCATAATGAACATTTACAACTCCAATTCCTGTCATTACAGAAGTTCCGTTGATTAATGCCAGACCTTCTCTAATTTCTACTTGAATTGGTTTCAAACCTTCAATTTCGAAAACTTCTGGTGTTGGTCTTCTTTCTCCTTTATAAAAAACCTCGCCTTCACCAATTAACACTAAAGCTAAATGTGATAATTGTACCAAGTCACCGCTGGCACCCACGCCGCCGTGTTCAAAAATTAAGGGCGTAATATCTCTATTGATTAATTCTGCCATTAAATGAATTACAGAAGAATGAACTCCTGAATTTCCTAAAGACAAAGTATTTAATCTTGCTAAAATTGCAGCTTTTGCACACTCAGGACTTAATGGTTTTCCTGTCCCAGAAGAGTGGCTTCTAATTAAATTATATTGTAATTGAATTTGATCAGACTCTTTAATTCTATATTGAGCCATTGGACCAAAGCCAGTATTTACTCCGTATATAACTTTGTTTCCTGAGAATTCTTTTAAGAAGTTAAAACTCTCGTTTACGCGGTTTAGAACGACATCACTAATTTTAACTTTTTGATTTCCAAATATTATGGCTTCAAATTCCGTTAAACTTAAATATTCATTAATTGTATTCATTAAATCGATTTTGGTTGTGCTAATTTAATTTTATTTATCAAAATAAATGTAGTTATTTTGATGTAGGCAAATGTAGGTTAATTAATGATAATAATTCTAATATGACAAAGGAGTTTGTTGATGTTTTAGTGATTGGTGCAGGACCATCTGGTTGTGTTTCGGCATCCTATCTTTTTAAAAACAATGTTAAGGTTAAAGTTGTAGAAAAAACGAAGTTTCCGAGACTGGTAGTAGGCGAAAGTCTTATTCCTCGTGTTATGGACCATTTTGCTGAGGCAGAATTGTTTGAGGCACTGGATGCGATGAACTTCGAGAAAAAACTAGGAGCTCGTTTTATTAGAGGAGAAGAAATTTGTGTTTTTGATTTTAGTAAAAAATTTGGTGAAGGGTGGGATTGGACCTGGCAGGTTCCTCGTGCTGATTTTGACAATACAATGGCACAGGAAATTGTGCGTAAAGGAATTGATTTGGAGTTTGAAACAGAGGTTTTGGAAGTTTCTTTTGAAGGAAAGAATTCAAAAACAATTGTAAAAGATGCAGCCGGGAACTTAAAAGAGATTCACGCTAAATTCATAATTGATTCTAGCGGATATGGTCGTGTTCTTCCAAGGCTTTTAGATTTGGATACGCCTTCGAAATTAGATCCGCATTCTTCTATTTTTACGCATGTAAAAGATATTAACAGACCAGAAGGAGAGGAAGGGACTCAGATTTCTTTTGATATTTTGGAAACAGAAGTATGGCTTTGGGTAATCCCGTTTTCGAATGGAAATACAAGTTTGGGAGTTGTTGGTCCGACAGATTTTATCAATTCGCTTTCTGAAAATAAAGATAATGCTGACGCTTTGAAAAATGCTATTCAGAAGTCTGATTATTATATTAAAAGATTTAAAGGAACTGAATTTTTGTTCGAACCTGTTAAATTAGAAAACTATTCAAGAGCGGTAAAAAGAATGTACGGCGATGGTTTTGCGTTGACTGGAAATAGTTCTGAATTTTTAGATCCAGTTTTTTCTTCTGGAGTTGCCTTTGCAACCGAATCTGGAATGCTGGCGGCAAAATTATATTTGAAAGAATCGCAGGGAATTCCTGTTGACTGGGAAGTTGAATTTACCCAATACATGAAAAACGGAATTGCAGTTTTTACCACTTACGTGAAAGAGTGGTATACTGGAAATCTTCAGACTTTATTCTTCCATCAGCCAGAAAATCCAGATGTAAAAGAAAAAATTTGTTCTGTTCTGGCGGGTTATGTATGGAATGAAGAAAATCCGTTTGTGAAAAAACATGATCATGTCATAGCCAATATGGCGTATTTACTAAATATGCAAAAAGAACAAAGCCCTGAATAATCAGGGCTTTTTTATAGAAAGATAATTCATTTTCTAGATTCATTCCGTAGGAATGTCTCGTCGGTAGAATATGAAATTTGAATTGCGATAATACGTTCCGTAGGAACGTGTGATTAATCGATTCAGGTATATTATTTCCGTAAATCAGATGTCCCTACAGGATATTAATGCAAAACGACAATATTTTTTTATACCGATGAGATATTCCTGCGGAATATTTGTGGTTTTTATTTAAAAGCTTTTTTTAATAAAAGTTTGGATAATGATTTTGCTGTTTTTGCGTATCCTTCTCCAATTCTAGTTTCGTTATTAAAATTGCTTCCCCATTGATCTCCGGGTGCATCAACACTTGAAATTTCTAATAAGACATTTGATTTATTTGCTGTTTCAACAAACTTTAAATTGGTAGTAACTTTTGCCGGCTGTTTCATAATTCCTGCATCCCATCCTGGATAAATCCAAACCGTTTGCACAATTAAAGTGTAAGGTGTGTTTAATCCTTCCTGAAAATTGACCTCTTTACCAGCTTTTGTCATTACAATATTTCCGATTTCTAAAAATTTAGGAGTCCAGATTTGATCTTTTGCTACAACCCATCTTTTGTGCCAAAGATTTCCATTTCCTTTTGCTTTTTTGTCTAAATCGGCTATATGCTCTTCAACATATTGTGATTCCGGTTTGTTTTCTTTCATCATAGTAAAATTACTATAATCAAATTCTGTGTTGATTTCTTTTTGATCTTTTAAAAAGTCAAAGTTTCCCTTCACTACATTCATATCTTGAGCAAATGCGGCTCCAGAAATAAGTAAGCATGCAATAATTAATTTTTTCATTTTTTGGTTAATTGAGGTTTATTTTTAGCTGCTAAAAGTAATCAAAAGGATGAATAATAATTTATTTCATGTTAAAATATTATTGTTATTTTTTTCAAAAACAAAAAACGGATTCCAATTTTGGAATCTGCTTTATTTCAAAATTTGTTTTTCTATCAGCTGAGAAAATGCAGATTTAAAAAGAAAAATTAGTTTTGTTCGGTAGTTTATGTCTGGAATGAAAAAAATCCGTCTGTCAAAATACACGATCATTTGATAGCCAACATAGAGTATTTACTAAATATTCAAAAAGAAAAAAAGCCCTGAATAATCAGGGCTTTGTTTATCAAAAAAAAACGTTTCTAGATTCATTCCGTAGGAATGTCTCGTCGGTAGAAATTAAATTTGAGTTACGGTTGAACGTTCCGTAGGAACGTTTGATTAATTGACGGGTACATTTTTATAAATCAGATGTCCCTACAGGACATTAATGCAAAACGACAATATTTTTTTCTACCGATCAGATATTCCTAACGGAATATTTTTAATCAATTACAATTCAAATATCTTATCCATCAAAATCCATTTTTGTCCTGGTTTTGCCCAAGGTAAAGCTTGCTGGAATTTCCACATTAAAGTTTCCCATTCCTGAACTTTTTCATTTTCAGCGTCGGCTTTGTCTTTTTTCTCAAAAGAGAAATTTTCGTCGCCTTCGATGATCATAAACAATCTATTTCCTGTGCAATAAATATCCAAAACTAAAATTCCAGCATCTTGAATGCTTTTTTTTATCTCCGGCCACACATTTTCATGTAAGTGTTTGTATTCTGCAATTAAATTTGCGTCGTCTTTTAAGTCTAGTGCAAGACAAAATTTTTGAGCTACCATAATTTTATTTTTGTTGATAAGCTACAGCAGTTTGTTTACTTGTGCCTAAACCTTCAATTCCTAATTCGATTACGTCGCCTGCTTTAATGTAAATTGGATCTGGTTTAATTCCTAAACCAACTCCTGGAGGCGTTCCTGTACTGATAACATCGCCAGGAAGCAAGGTCATAAACTGACTTAGATAATGAACCAAGAATGGAATTTTAAAAATCAAGTTTGAAGTATTACTGTTTTGAAATGTTTTTCCGTTTACAGTCAGCCACATTTTTAGGTTATTTACATCTCCAGCTTCGTCTGGTGTAACCATTGTTGGTCCAAGAGGAGCAAAGGTGTCAGAACCTTTTCCTTTTGCCCATTGTCCGCCACGCTCGATCTGGAAAGCTCTCTCGCTGTAATCGTTTAAAAGACAGTATCCTGCGATATAGTTTGGAGCATCTTCTTCAGAAACATAGCTCGCTTTTTTGCCTACAACAAATGCCAATTCTACTTCCCAGTCTGTTTTTTCGCTGTTTTTTGGGATAATCAAATTATCATTTGGCCCGCATAAAGAAGTGGTTGATTTGAAGAAAATAATTGGTTCTTCTGGAATTGCAGCGCCAGTTTCTTCACAGTGATCTACATAATTTAATCCGATGCAGATAATTTTTGAAGGACGCGCAACCGGCGAACCTAAACGTACTGAATCGCTTACTTCTGGTAAAGATGGATTGTTTTTTAAAGCTTCTTCTAATTTTGCTAATCCGTCATTTTCAAAAAAAGCTTCGTTATAATCTGTTGTTACGATAGACGAAACATCATATCTTTTATCATTAAGTAAAACACCTGGTTTTTCCTTTCCTTCTTCTCCAAATCTTATAAGTTTCATATTTTAATTTTTAGTTTCTTGCCACGAATTACACGAATTTTCTCGAATTAAAATTTGTGGAAATTTGTGTAATTCGTGGCTATGTTTTTTTTAATATTTTAGTTGTTCAATTTGATGAATCCGCCATCAATTGGGTAGTCTGAACCTGTGATGAAAGAAGATTCGTCGCTGCATAAGAATAATGCTAAAGTTGCGATTTCTTCTGGTTTCCCCATACGTCCGATTGGTTGTGACTGAGATAATTTTTCGAAAATTTCTTCTTCTTTTCCAGGATAATTTTTAGCAATAAATCCGTCTACGAAAGGCGTATGAACTCGTGCAGGAGAAATAGAATTACATCTGATTTTATCATTTAAATAATCTTTTGCTACTGATAAAGTCATCGCCATAACCGCGCCTTTTGCAGTAGAATAAGCAAAACGATCAGGAATTCCAACCCAGCAAGCAATAGAAGCTAAGTTCAAAATAACACCTCCACCAGAACTTCTTAAAGCAGGAATCGAAGCGTGAAGACAGTTGTAAACCCCTTTTACGTTTACATTCATAATTCTGTCAAAATCAGATTCTGAAGTTGTGTCTACTTTTCCAACGTGAGCAATTCCAGCGTTGTTTACCAAAATATTGATATTTCCGATTTTTTGGAAAGTTGAATTTACTTGTTCGTGGTTCGAAACGTCGCAGGCATGCGCGAAAACATTTCCGCCGTTTGATTTTATTTCTTCAACGGTTTCTTTTGCACTTTCTTCAGTCAATTCTAAAATGTGAACTTCAGCTCCTTGTTTAGCAAATAAAACCGAAATCGCTCTTCCGATTCCGCTTCCCCCGCCCGTGATAATTGCTTTTTTATTTTGTAATGAAAACATTTGATATAAATTTTTATGAGTTGTTTTTAATAGTCTTTTACAAAGATACGCCGCGTTTCCACGGAATAAAATCGTCTTGGTTTAATTGAACTGCTTTCGGAATAATTTCGCCGCTTGCCGCTTTAATGCAGTATTCTAAAATTTCCTCGCCCATTTCTTCAATAGATTTTTCACCACTAATGATTGGTCCGCAGTCAATATCGATAATATCTTTCATTCTGGTTGCTAGAACAGAGTTTGTCGCCACCTTAATTACAGGACAAACTGGGTTTCCTGTCGGAGTTCCCAATCCAGTAGTAAATAAAATTAAAGTCGCTCCAGAAGCCGCTTTTCCAGTTGTTGCTTCTACATCATTTCCTGGTGTACAAACCAAACTTAAACCTGGTTTTGTAACCAATTCGGTGTAATCTAAAACATCAACAACAGGAGAAGTGCCGCCTTTTTTGGCCGCTCCAGCACTTTTGATAGCATCTGTAATTAATCCGTCTTTGATGTTTCCTGGTGACGGATTCATGTGGAAACCAGAACCCACTTTATGCGCCAGTTCATCATAAGATTCCATTAAATCTATGAATTTTTTGGCTTTATCTTCCGTAATACATCTGTCAATTAAATTCTGTTCAGCTCCACATAATTCTGGGAATTCAGCCAAAAGAATTTTTCCGCCTAAAGCTACCACTAAATCAGAAGTATAACCCACAGCAGGATTTGCAGAAACACCGCTGAAACCATCGCTTCCACCGCATTTTACACCAATGCATAAATCGCTCAAAGGCGCATCGGTTCTTTCATATTGGTTGATTTCGATTAAACCTTCAAATGTTTTTTTGATGGCATTAGTAATCAAAACTTCTTCGCTTTCTGTCTGCTGCTGTTCAAAAATAAACAACGGTTTGTCAAATTCTGGGTTTTGTCTTTTTACATCATTTACAAAATCCTGAACTTGTAAATGCTGACATCCTAAACTCAAAAGCGTGATTCCGCCAACGTTTGGATGATTGGCATAAGAAGCCAATAAAGCGCTCAAAGTAGAAGCATCCTGACGCGTTCCACCACAGCCTCCTTGGTGATTTAAGAATTTAATTCCGTCTACATTTTCAAAAACACGTTTGTTTTTTGGAGTCGGATTTAATTCAATATTAATATCGTTAATGTCATTTCCGTTCAAATAACCTTCCAGTAATTCGTGCGTAAATTGATTGTATTTGTCTGTTACAGCATAACCTAATTGCTTGTGCAACGCCTCTTTGATGACGTCAAGATTTCTGTTTTCACAAAAAACTGTCGGAACAAAAAGCCAGTAATTGGCCGTTCCAACACGTCCGTCTTTTCTTTTATAACCTTTAAAAGTTCTGTTTTCAAATTTAGAAACATCAGGCGCATTCCATTCGTAAGAAGCGTTTCTGTAAGCGTAAGGATCTGCGGCGTGTTTAAGGTTTTCAGTCGTCATTAAACTACCTTTTGCCACATCGCATTGTACTTTTCCGACCAAAACACCGTACATGTTTACTTCTTCTCCCTGCTTCATGTCCTGCATGTAGAATTTATGTTTGGCTTTGATGAGATCTTGTAAAACGTAAGTTTCGTTTTCAAAAAGAATAGATTCTCCTTTTGTTAAGTCGGTTAAAGCTACCAGAACATTATCTTCTGGATGCAGTTTTACGACTAATTTTTTAGTTGTATCAAGCATTGTCTTGTTGTTTTTTTTCTTTTTTGTGTTGTCGTTTGCTGTAGTTAGGGAAGGAGTTAAGCACTTTGATTTCACTAAAATTTGGGCAGTAAACGAAAAATAAAATTAGTTTTTTTAGCCTTTTATTATTAGTCTAATATTATCCGTGTATAATCTTTAATTATCTTTGCAGAATGAAATTGGAACAAACCAAAATAGCGTCTTATCTCAATACAAAAGTTTCGGTATTAAATCGTGTTGAGCCTTTTTTTCAGGCGCCCTTTCATTCGCATCCCGAATTAGAATTGGTGTATGTAAAAGAGAGTTTTGGCAAGCGAATTATCGGAAATTCGGTAATGCCATTTGAACCCGGCGATATGGTTTTTTTAGGTTCTGATATTCCGCACGTTTGGCTGAATGATGAAAAATATTATCAGGGAATTGAGGACTTAAAAGCGAATTCGATTGTCGTATATTTTCATAAAGATATTTTCGGACCGACTTTTTACGAATTAAAAGAAACCCAAAAAATCAACGAACTCTTTTTTCAGGCTGGAAAAGGGATTTCGATTATCGGAAAAACTAATAAGCAGATTGCTAAAAAACTGGAGAAGTTAGTTTCAAAAAAAGACTTTGAGGTAATTGTCGGACTTTTTGAGATTTTGTCTATTCTTTCAGAAAGTCAAGATACAATTTATATCAACGACGAAATTTATTCTTTGATGCAGAAGGATTCGAAAGTAGATCGTCTTTCAGAAGTTTTTCAATATGTGAATAAAAATTACAAGAAGAATATTTCCTTGGAAGAAATTGCCGCTGTCGCGAATATGACTCGGACTTCTTTTTGTAGAATGTTCAGAGTTAAAACGAAGAAAAATTTTGTTGATTACCTACACGAAATCAGAATCTCGAATGCCTGTAAATTACTGCTTGAAACGGATAAAAGTATGTCTGAGATTGCATACGAATGCGGTTATAAAACGGCTTCAAATTTTAATAAACTTTTCAAAAAAGTTAAAGGAATAACGCCATCTGATTTTAAAAATAATGCGAAGATGAGTTTTGCCACAGATTATAAAGATTAAAGGGATTTTTTAAATCTGCCCAATCTGCCCAATCTGCTAGATCTGCGTGAAATAAAAAATATAGCCACGAATTACACCAATTTCCACGAATTAATTTTCTAAATAAAAAATTGTAGTTAATTCGTGTAATTCGTGGCAAAAAAAATATTTTAAATAGATCGATCTAAATGGGTATAACCTCCATCAACATAAATAATCTGTCCAGTAGTATGACTTGATTTTTCAGACAATAAGAAAACCACCATATTAGCAATTTCTTCTGCTGTTGTCATTCTGTTTTCTAGCGGAATATTTTTTGTAATTGCGGCTAGTTTTTCTTCTTTATTTTCAAAAGTATTAATCCACGTTTCGTAAAGCGGTGTGTAACATTCGGCTACAATTACAGCGTTTACACGAATACTGTATTTTAATAATTCAACTGCCCATTCTCTCGTTAAAGCATTTCGTCCTCCGTTTGAAGCAGCGTAAGCTGAGGTTCCGCCTTGTCCTGTTTCGGCAGTTTTAGAACCAATGTTTACAATTGCTCCTTTTGATTCTTTCAAATATGGAAGCGCATGCTGTGCCATTAGATAATAATGCACTAAATTTTTATGAAGCGAAGCAGCGAAATCTTCATAATTTCCGTTCTCTAATCCTACACCGTCATTAACGCCGGCGTTATTTACAAGTCCGTCAATTCTGCCGAATTTTGCGATTACGGCTTCAACGGCTTTTTTACAGTCTTCAGGTTTGGTAAGATCGGCAGCAACTTGATGCGCTTCTTTTCCAGTGGCTTTTAATTCTTCTACGGCTTTGATGTTATCATTTTCGTTACGTCCAACGATAAACGGAATTGCATTTTCTTCGGCTAGAACTTTAACGATTCCTAAACCAATTCCTTTTGCGCCTCCAGTAACGATAATGATTTTTTGGGTTAATGATAACTGCATGATTTTTATGTATTATAATTTATTGCGATTTTTTTTGCCACGAATTACACGAATTAACTAGAATTTTTTATTTAGAAAATTAATTCGTGGAAATTATTGTAATTCGTGGCTTTTATTTCTATGTGTTAGAACTTTTTTTAAAAATTTACAGCTGTTGTTCATGACAAACAACAGCTGTAAAAATAGAGAGAATAGAACTGATAATTTATTACCAGAACTTAACATAAAGCGCCACAATAATCAATAATGTAATTACGATTAAGACTGTTGTCTGCGGTTTAACTTTAAACATTCCTGGTTCTGTTTCGAATGCTTTAGGGTTTACTTTTGGACCAGCGAAACTCATCAAGATCATCACTAACATAGTAAAGAAGAATGATAATCCCATACAAATGTGGAACGGAATTTCGAAAGCTCCTTTTCCGTTAGGATAAGCTGTGTATAAAAGTGTATCGTTTCCAAATAATGCAGGAGCGTATTCGTTGAATAAAACTGACAATGCGAATCCTAAAATTACACCCACGATTGCTGCTGCACCAGTAGTTCTTTTCCAGAACATACCAAGGAAGAACATAGCAAAAACTCCAGGGCTGATGAATCCAGTGTACTTTTGGATGTATGTAAATCCGCCGACACCACCGATTCCTAAAACGTCATTCCAAGTAAATAGAACGGCTAAAAGCATTGCAGCAAAAACGGCAATTCTACCAATGTTTACCTGTTGTTTTTCTCCAGCTTCTTTTTGAATATATTTTTTATGAATATCTAATGTATAAATTGTAGAAATACTGTTTACTTTTCCAGCCAAAGAAGCTACGATCGCAGCCGTTAAAGCCGCAACAGAAAGACCTTTTAATCCTGTTGGAAGGAAAGTTAATACAGCAGAATAAGCTCCGTCTTTTCCTCCAACTAATTGAGGTAAATGTCCGTTTGTGTATAAAACGTAAGCAGCAATACCAGGAAGCATTACGATAAGCGGCATTAATAATTTTAACATACCAGCAAATAAGATTCCTGTACGAGCTGTTTGTAAATCTGCTCCAAGTGCTCTTTGCGTAATGTATTGGTTACAACCCCAATAGTTTAAGTTGATAATCCAGATACCAGCAAGGTAAGACATCAAACCTGGGAAAGTCAAATATTTGTCAATTTCTAATTGAGAAGAAGCTGCAGTTGGTTTTGGAATAATCATTTTGAAATGCTCAGGCGCCTCAGTCATTAATACTTTGAATCCTTCGATTGCACTACTGCTTATTCCTAGCTTTTCTCCAACAGTTACTAATGCAATATAAGAAGTTACCAAACCTCCAATAATTAATACAGCAACCTGAATAACGTCTGTATAAGCCACAACTTTCATTCCTCCAAGAGAAATAAATAAAGCAAATACAGCCAAACCGATCATAATAGCATGAAGATATTCTCCACCAGCAAGACCGTTAATAGCAACAGCTCCCAAATAAAGAATAGAAGTTAAGTTTACAAAAACGTACAAAAACAACCAGAAAACTGCCATAATCAAAGCAGTAGATTCGTTGTAACGTGTTTTTAAGAATTGTGGCATTGTGTAAATCTTGTTTTTAAGATATACAGGAATAAACCACACAGCTACAATAATAAGTGCAACGGCAGCAAGCCATTCGTAAGCAGCAACAGCGATTCCTAAAAAGAAACCTTCACCGCTCATTCCGATGAATTGTTCTGCAGAAATGTTAGAAGCAATTAAAGAAGCTCCAATTGCCCACCAAGTTAAATTTCCTTCAGCCAAAAAGTAAGCTTTAGCATCTTGTTCGTCTTGTTTACGTTTGCGATAAACGGTATAACCGTAGACCGAGACTACGATAAAATAGATAATAAAAACCGCATAATCTGCGAAAGCGAGGTTTTGGTTCATTGTTAGTAGTATTTTAAATAATTATTATAGGGTTAAATTTGTTTGTTTGGTTTTAAATTGTTTTTTATGTTGTGTAATCTTGTTAAAAATGCAAGATGTGTTTTATTTCTGTTATTTTTTTACGAAAATAAAAGCGGAAGCCAAATGTAAAATAAAAATTTAGAAATCAGCTACTGGTAAATGTGTTTTTTACATTTATTCAATCGAAATTGTGTTAAATTTTTAGTATTTAGCTTTATTGCACCAGCAAACCATTAGGCTTTTACCAGACTTTTATAATGCACATCTGAAAGCTTTCTTAAAATTTCAGCACTTTTTTCTGGTGTAATATCACGCTGCGATTCGCCTAACATTTCATATCCTACCATAAATTTCTTTACCGTTGCCGATCTTAACAACGGCGGATAAAAATGCATGTGAAAATGCCATTCCGGATGATCAAATCCATCTGTTGGCGATTGATGAATTCCTGAAGAATAAGGGAAAGAAGTATTAAATAAATTGTCGTACTTCGTTGTTAATTGTTTTAAAATTTTAGCAAAAGCGTTGCTTTCTTCAGCAGAAAAATCGGTGATTTTGTTGGCAGCTCTTTTGCTCACAATCATAGTTTCGTATGGCCAAATAGCCCAAAAAGGCACTAACGCTACAAAGTGATCGTTCTCAATTACAATACGCTCCCCAGTTTTCAATTCGGCCTGCACGTAATCTTCCAGTAATGTTTTTCTATTTTTATCGTAATATGATTTTAAACTGTTATGCGTTTTTTCAACCTGAGTTGGTAAAGAAGACTGTGCCCAGATTTGCCCATGCGGATGCGGGTTGCTGCAGCCCATTACACTTCCCTTATTTTCAAAAATCTGGACGTGGTTAATGTACTTGATGTTTCCTAAATCAGTATATTCTTTCTGCCAGGTTTTAATAATATTTTCAATATCTGCAATTTCCATTTCTGGGAGAGTCAAATCGTGTCTTGGCGAAAAGCAAACCACTCTCGAAATTCCTTGTTCTGGTTTTACTTTAAAGAAAGTATGTTTAATATCGTCTTCAAAAATAATTTCCTCTTGCTTCATCGCAGCAAAATCATTTTCAAAAACAAAACTGTTTTCGTATACTGGATTAGTTTCTCCATTGGCACGAACATTTCCCGGACATAAATAACAAGTGGGATCGTATTTTGGAAGTTCTTCCGTAGAAATAGTTTCATTTTGTCCCTGCCAAGGGCGTTTTGCACGATGAGGTGAAACTAAGACCCATTCGTTGATTAGAGGATTGAAGCGTCTGTGAGGATCTTCGTTAATGTCAAAATTTTTCATTGTAGTGTGTTGTGGTATTAAAGTAGTGTTGTTCCGTTTGAGATTTTTACATCATAGAATTTTAATTCAATTCCAAATTTATCTAAATAAAGATTTGAAAACTTATGTTTTACCTCATTTTCTTGACCTTTTTTAACTAAATTAATTGTACAACCTCCAAAACCGCCTCCCATAAGTCTAGAACCTATGATAGATTCGTCATTTTTTGCAGTATCTACAAGGAAATCTAACTCTTCGCAGCTTACCTCATATTCCTGTGATAAACCATAATGAGTTTCAAAAAGTAATTCTCCCAGATGTTCGATGTTTCCCTTGTCTAAAGCTTCGCACGCTTTTATGACACGATTAATTTCTTTAACCACAAAATGAACTCGGCTGAAAACTTTTTCAGTCATTTTATCCTTAAGACTCAAAACCTGTGCTTCTGAAGCATCTCTAAAACTTTTTACTTCTGGAAAATGACTTTTTATGATTGATAAACCTTCTTCGCATTCGATTCTTCTGGTATTGTATTCTGATGTAAAAAGCGAATGTTTCACATTAGAATCTAATAAAATCAATGAATAATCTTTAAAATCGGCATTGTGATATTCGAAATCTAAAGTGTTGCAGTCCAATTTTATCACTTTATTTTCAAGACCATGAACACTTGAAAACTGATCCATAATACCGCAGTTAATACCCACCCAGTGTTCTGCTTTTTGTCCTAATAATGAAATGTCAACTTTCTCAATTTTTAAATCGAAAAGCGATTTGATTCCGAAAATCATTCCGCATTCTAAAGCCGCAGAAGAAGATAGTCCAGAGCCAACCGGAATATTACTGCTGAAAACACAATTGAAACCTTCAAAAGAAAATCCGTTATCCTGCAATTGTTTAATTACACCTCGAATGTAATTAGTCCAAACCACATCACTCAATTTTACTTCTTCAGTCAGGTCAATTTCAAATTCTTCATTTAAATCGATTGCAATTACCTTAGAAGTTTTAGTATTGTTTTTTTCAAAAGCAAAGCAAATTACTTTGTCAATTGCAGCTGGTAAAACATAACCATCATTGTAATCAATATGTTCTCCAATAATATTAATTCTTCCTGGAGAAAGTACCTTTTTTTGAGGAGAAGATCCAAAAGATTTCTCAAAAAAAGCAACAGTGTTTTGTATTAAAATATCATTCATTATAAAGTGAGTGTAATGGTGGTTTTGGAATTTGGTTAGTTTAAATTTTCAAATTTGTAAAGCGTTTTTTGAGTATACTCTTCGCCTTTTTTCAAAACAGCATTTGGGAAATGACTATGATTAGGTGCGTCTGGAAAATTTTGAGTTTCAAAACAAATACCGCTTTGCGCATTGTAATCGACATTTTCTTTTCCTTTTAATTTTCCAAAACAATTTCCTCCTACATATATATGTACACTAGGCTGATCGGTGTAGACATTCATTCTCAGTTTGTTTTTTAAGCTGATTAGCTGTGCTACGATTTCTGTTTTAGAATTCACCACAAAAGAATTGTCAATTGGAAACGGGCAGTTTTTAGTATTTCTAAAATCAAAATCATGATTGGTTAAATCGGTATAATTTCCAGTCGGGATATTATCTGGATTGGTCTCCAACATTTTATCCGATTTGATAAACATTTGTTGCTCTAAAACATTTCCATCATGTCCGTCAAGGTTAAAATAACTATGATGTGTCAAATTGATAACGGTATCTTCTGTAGAAACAGCTTTGTATTCTAATTGCAGTTCGTTTTCTTCATTTAAAGTATAGGTCAAATAAACGGTCATTTCACCAGGAAAATTTTCATCTAAATGCTCACTCAAAAGACCAAAAGTAATAGAAGGATTTTCGCCGGTTGAAGCATTAGTTACGCTCCAGACTTTTCTCCCAAATCCCATATTGCCTCCGTGAAGCGTATTGCCATTATTATTTCCGTCAAGCTGAAATTTTTTATCATCTATGCTAAAAGCTCCATTATGAATACGACCGGCATAACGGCCAACAGTAGTTCCAAAATAAGGAGCGCTTGGTAAATTATAAGATTCTAAGTAAGCTTCTAGATTATCAAATCCTAAAACAACATCTATCGATTTTTCATTCAAAGGAATTTGGATGGAAGTTACTGTTGCACCATAATTGATGACCTGAACTTTCATTCCGTTTTTGTTACACAATTCAAAAGAATAAATTTCTTCTTTATTGGGCATTAAACCAAACAATTTGCAATTATGAGTCTCCTTTAAATGCGATATGTGTTTTATTTCCATATTATTTTTACCAAAAATGAAATCCAAAAATAGAAACATTCTCTATCTTTGCATACCAGTACCTACCAGTTTTTAGTATTAATAGTCAAAATGACTTTATTGTGAACATCATTTCAATTCAAAATAATATTGGGCTTCCAAAATATAAGCAGATTATTCTTTCAATAGAAAAAGCGATTGAAGAGGGCAATTTAAAAAAAGGAGATCGTCTTCCATCGGTCAATAAAGTCTGTTTAGGCTTTTCTTTATCGCGCGACACAGTGCTTCTGGCGTATGACGAATTGAAAAAAAGAGGAATTATTTACGCTATTCCAGGAAAAGGTTATTATGTAAAAAGTGTTGAAATCACTATTACTCAGAAGGTTTTTCTTCTTTTTGACGAGCTTAATATTTTTAAAGAAGATATTTATAATTCGTTCCTAAAAAATATTGGTAAAAATGTTCAGGTTGATATTTTCTTTCATCATTTTAATGTTCAAGTTTTCAAAAAACTGATAAATGACAGCAACGGAAATTACACAAAATATATAATCATGCCGACGAACTTAAACGATATCGTCGATTCTATAAAAACCCTACCAGTAACCGATGTAATTATTTTGGATCAGACTAATCCAGAGTTAAAAATGTTTCCAGCTATTTATCAAAATCATCAAAAAGATATTTTTGAAGGATTACTGAAAGCCAAAAAAAGATTGGAAAAATATAAAAAACTGATTTTGATTTTTTCAGGTTTTAGAGAGCCGCCGGGAATGAAACTTGGTTTTGAATCTTTCTGTCAGGAATACAATTATGATTACGAAATTATTTCGGATTTCAGCAATCAATCTATTGCTTTAGGAGATTTATATATTATTCCTCATGACCGCGATCTGCTTTTGGTTATAGAAAATGCCATAAATCGAAAACTAAAATTAGGCGAAGATTTTGGAATTATATCTTATAATGAAACCGCTTTAAAGAAAATTGCTGCCAACGGAATTACAACCATTTCAACCAATTTTGAATTGATGGGAAAAATTCTGGCCGATATGGTTTTGAAAGGAACAAAAGAGCAGATCGAAAATAAATCTGCTCTTATAGTAAGGAATTCTTTATAGCGACGTGTCAATTATAAATTTAGAACAAAATCGTTGAGTAATTTTTCTTCGTATTTCTCTTTATTAAAGGTGTATAAATAAGAACCTTTTCGAGAAGACTGCATATCTTTTTCGTCTAATTTATTTAAGATTTCTAAAGAATTAATTTTACTGATGAAGTTTCTTTTGTCCAGTTCTTTGCTCAAAATCGCTTCATACAATTCTAAAAGCTGGCGCATGGTAAATTTCTCAGGAAGTAATTCAAAACCAATTGGCTTTACAGAAGTTTTGTAACGAAGTCTCTTAATGGCATTTTGTACCATTTCATTATGGTCAAAAATTAAGTTTGGTGCATCATTAATTGGAAACCATTCCGCGTGATAATTTTTAATTAATTCTGCGTTGTGATTTTCAATATTAATCAAAGCAAAATAAGAAACCGAAATAGTTCTTTCTACGGGGTCACGATCGATTTCGCTGTAAGCATACAACTGCTCCATATAAATATCGTTAAGACCAGTATAGGTATTTAGTATTCGGATAGCTGCTGCATCTAAAACTTCGTCACGTTTTAAAAACCCTCCAATCAAAGACCATTTTCCTTTCTCGGGTTCGAAATCTCTCTTGATTAAAAGTATTTTCAGACCCTCATGATCGAATCCGAAAATGATGCAGTCAACCGCCAGTAAAACTTTATCGGCAGAACTATAACTATTTAGCATATGTAATTAATTTGGACCGTAAATATATAAACTTCTTAAAACCTTTCATAATTTATTAATGTTGATTTTACACTTATGTTAAATAGCAGCGAATAAGAATATTTATGTATATTCGATATTAATTGCTAAGGTAAAGCTGTTTTTTACTTATTAATCTTCTCAATTTCAAATCAAAATAACGAGTCAAAGGTAGAAACATTTTTAAAAGAGATATACACTAGGATTATTATTTCATATTCACAATTCAAAAATTGAGATTGTTGTTATAAAACAAATGGTTTTTGCTTTTTTTTGTCAATTTTTCAGATTCTTAACTTTTTATTTGTTTAAAGATATTTTGGTTCAATCCCTTTAAGAATGCTTGTTTCCAAGGCAAAATTATGAAATATGTTTTTTGCAACCAGTTGTTCTGATAATTTTATTTTTTTATGAGACTTATTTTTGTTTAAATTTACAAATGTTAAACGAACACTTATAAAACTAAAAAACCAACATCTTTAGAAATTCTGCAGCCACGCAATTTTCTGAAAACCAAAACCAACAACAGATTATGAAAAAACCACTACTAATCTTGTTTGCTATATTTTTTATTCAAACAATTACAGCTCAAAAAGAATCGGTTATTATTTCAGTTAAAAATGATGCAGCAGCACCGATTATAAATAGAAACATTTATGGTCATTTTGCTGAGCACTTAGGACGCTGTATCTATGGCGGATTTTTTGTGGGAGATACTTCAAAAATTCCCAATACAAACGGAGTTCGAAATGATATTATCAAGGCATTAAAAGATTTGAAAATTCCAAATTTAAGATGGCCCGGCGGCTGTTTTGCAGATACCTACCATTGGAAAGATGGGATTGGTCCAAAAGAACAGCGTCCGACAATTGTAAATCAATGGTGGGGGGGCGTAACAGAAGACAATAGTTTTGGAACACATGATTTTTTAAATATGTGTGAATTATTGGGAGCAGAACCGTATTTATCTGGAAATGTCGGAAGCGGCACAGTTCAGGAATTAGCAGACTGGGTTCAGTATACCAATTTTGGAGGAAAAAGTCCAATGAGTGATCTTCGAAAGAAAAACGGAAGAGCAGAACCTTGGAAAGTAAAATACTGGGGAATTGGAAATGAGGCCTGGGGTTGTGGCGGTAATATGACTGCAGATTATTATGCTAATGAATATCGCAAGTTTGCCACGTTTATATCAGATTGGAACAATACTGGAGGCATTACAAGAATTGCTTCGGGATCTAATAGTTCTGACTACAATTGGACAGAGGTTTTGATGAAAAACATTCCGCTGAATATGCTGGGCGGAGTCGGTGTTCATCATTACGCAGTAATTGACTGGGGTAAAAAAGGGGCAGATGTTGATTTTACAGAGAAAGAATATTTCCAGACCATGCAGTCTGCCTTAAAAATGGAAGAATTAGTAACCAAACATGCTGCCATAATGGACAAATACGATCCAGAGAAAAAAGTGGCGATGATAGTCGATGAATGGGGAGGCTGGTATGAAGTTCAAAAAGGGACAAATCCAGGGTTTTTATATCAGCAGAATACAATGCGAGATGCTGTTTTGGCGGGAGCAACTTTAAATATTTTCAATAATCATGCAGATAGAGTTCGCATGGCCAACTTGGCACAATGCGTTAATGTGCTTCAAGCTGTAATCTTAACCGACAAAGCCAAGATGATTACAACGCCAACCTATCATGTAATGAAAATGTATAGCGTTCATCAAGACGCGAAATTACTTCCGATAAATTTTAAATCGCCATCTTATAATTTTAATGGAGAATCAATTCCGGCTGTATCTGCATCTGTTTCAAAAGATCAAAAAGGATTAGTTCATATTTCACTGGTAAATATTGATGCTGTAAATAAGAATAAAATCGAAATTGATGTAAAAGATCTTGGCGTTAAAAATTTTACAGGGACTATAATTACAGCTTCAAAACTACAGGATTATAATTCTTTCGAAAATCCGAATAAAATTATTCCAGTTGCTTTTAAAGGTTTTGAGAATAAAAAAGGAAAGCTTGAAATCACAATTCCGCCTTTCTCAGTATTAGTTTTAGAAGGAAAATAATCTTTAATAAATGTAAAAATATCTTCTTAAAAGTGAAGGTTTTTATTTTAGAAGTGAAATAATCACAATATTATAAATGTATTGTTAACATTTATTTTTTGATTAAAGGCTAAAATGCTGTTTTAATGCATTTATAGCAAAAATTAATTATGCAATTTCAATTAAGTGTTTTTTGTACACTTATAAAGTATTTATCTCTATATTTGTCAATATTTTAAAAATAAAATGAGAATGAAAAATTATGTAATAGGATTGGACTACGGAACAGATTCTGTTCGCGCGGTGCTAATTGACACTGAGAATGGACAGGAGCTGGCATCGAATGTTTCTCATTACAAAAGATGGAAAAACAAGCAATATTGTGATGCTTCCATCAATCAATTTCGCCAGCATCCTTTGGATCATATCGAAGGATTAGAAATTACAATTCAAAATGTTGTAAAAGAAAGCAAAGTTGATCCGTCATTGGTTCGCGGAATCTGTATCGATACAACGGGATCTTCTCCTGTTCCAGTTACAAAAGATGGAACTCCACTAGCATTAACAAAAGGTTTTGAAGAAAACCCAAATGCGATGATGGTTTTATGGAAAGATCATACTTCTATAAATGAAGCAAACGAAATTAACGAACTGGCAGTAAGCTGGGGCGGAGAAGATGTAACCAAATACGTTGGAGGAATTTATTCATCAGAATGGTTTTGGGCAAAAATTCTTCACATTGCAAGACAAGACGAAGCGGTTCGTAATGCAGCACACACTTGGATGGAGCATTGCGATTTAATGACGTATTTATTGATTGAAGATAAAGATTTAAAAACATTTAAAAGAAGCCGTTGCGCCGCAGGACACAAAGCAATGTGGCATGCAGACTGGAACGGATTACCGCCAGTTGAATTTTTAGAAAAATTACATCCGTATTTAGCACAGCTTCGCGGTAATTTATATGATGAAACCTATACATCAGATTTAGTTGCCGGAAATTTAAGCAAAGAATGGGCAGAACGTTTAGGGCTTTCAACAGAAACAGTTGTGGCTGTTGGAACTTTCGACGCGCATTCTGGTGCAGTTGGAGCTAAAATCGAAGAGAATACTTTGGTTCGTGTTATGGGAACTTCAACCTGCGATATTCTGGTTGGTTCTTATGATGAAGTGGGAACAAAAACCGTTCGCGGAATTTGCGGACAAGTTGATGGTTCTGTAATTCCAGGCTTTATTGGTCTAGAAGCAGGACAATCTGCTTTTGGAGATTTATTGGCTTGGTACAAAGAATTATTAATGTGGCCGACAGAACATTTATTAGGTTCTTCGTCTCTTTTAAATGATACTCAAAAAGAACAATTAAGAGATGAATTCAGCGATAAATTAATTGTTGAATTAACGAAAGAAGCAGAGAAAATTCCAGTTTCAGAAAGTCTTCCAATTGCTTTAGATTGGATTAACGGAAGAAGAACTCCAGATGCAAACCAAGAATTAAAAAGCGCCATTTCGAACCTTTCTTTAGGAACAAAAGCACCTCATATTTTTAAAGCTTTGGTAAACGCAATCTGTTTCGGAGCGAAGAAAATTGTAGACCGTTTTGAAGAAGAAGGAGTAAAAATTGACAGCGTAATTGGAATCGGAGGAGTTGCAAGAAAATCTCCTTTTATCATGCAGACTTTGGCCAATGTTTTAAACAAGCCAATTAAAATTGCAGCTTCAGATCAGACACCAGCTTTAGGAGCGGCAATCTACGCAGCGGTAGCAGCAGGAATTTATCCAAATGTAATCGAAGCAAGTCAGAAAATAGGAAGTGATTTTGACGGAGAATATTTCCCTCAAACAGATAAAGTAGAAGCGTATCATAAACTGCTTTTAGCGTATGAACAATTAAGCGCTTTTGCAGATCCAAACATTAAAATTTCTCAAAATGAGTTCTCTTTATAAAGATTTAAAACAGGAATGTTATGAAGCCAATATGCAGTTAAATGCATTGAATTTGGTGGTCTACACATTCGGAAACGTAAGCGCTGTCGACAGAGAAAATGGTGTTTTTGCCATTAAACCAAGCGGCGTTCCTTACGAAGATTTAAAACCGGAAGATATTGTAATTGTAGATTTTGATAATAACATTATTGAAGGAACAATGCGTCCGTCATCAGACACCAAAACGCATGCGTACTTATATAAAAACTGGCCAAATATTGGAGGCGTTGCACATACACACGCAACTTATTCAGTTGCCTGGGCACAATCGCAGCAAGATATTCCGATTTTCGGAACCACTCATGCCGATCATTTAACAGCCGATATTCCGTGCGCACCGCCAATGGCAGATCACTTAATTGAAGGAAACTACGAGCATAATACCGGAATTCAGATTTTGGATTGCTTCAAAGAAAAAAATCTTTCTTACGAAGAAGTAGAAATGGTTTTAATTGGAAATCACGGTCCGTTTGCCTGGGGAAAAAATGCTGCAAAAGCCGTTTACAACAGTAAAGTTCTGGAAGTAGTTGCCGAAATGGCGTACTTAACTTTACAAATAAATCCAAACGCACCAAGATTAAAAGATTCATTAATAAAGAAACATTACAACCGCAAACATGGAAAAGATTCGTATTACGGACAGTAAATGATTTTAGATTTTTGAATTCAGATTTTAGATTTAGAAAAAAGAACATAGAATATAGAACATAGATTTTCTGCGATTTCAAACTTGAAACAAAGAAAACCTGAAACAAAATAAAAAAATGATAGACATTTCTCAAAAAGAAGTATGGTTTGTAGTAGGAAGCCAAGAATTATACGGTGAAGAAACACTTAGAAAAGTAGCAGAACATTCTCAGATTATTGCAAAAGGATTAGACGCTTCGTCTTCAATTCCTGTAAAAGTGGTGTACAAAGATGTAGTAAAATCTCCATCTCAAATATTAGATGTATGTTTAGCGGCAAATTCAGCTAAAAACTGTATCGGAATTATTGCTTGGATGCACACTTTCTCTCCAGCAAAAATGTGGATTGGCGGTTTGAGTATTTTGAAAAAACCATTATGTCATTTGCATACACAATACAATGCTGAAATTCCGTGGGGATCTATCGACATGGATTTTATGAACTTGAACCAATCTGCTCACGGAGATCGTGAATTTGGTTTCATCATGTCAAGAATGCGCAAAAAACGTAAAGTTGTTGTAGGACATTGGGAAGACGAAAGAGTTCAGAAAAAATTAGGAATCTGGTCAAGAGTGGTTCTTGGATGGGACGAACTTCAAAACCTAAAAGTAGCCCGTATTGGAGACAATATGCGTGAAGTTGCCGTTACGGAAGGCGATAAAGTAGAAGCTCAAATTCGTTTCGGAGTTTCGGTAAACGGATACGATTCTTCAGATGTTACCAAACATATCGAGAAAGTAACAGAAAAAGAACTAAATGATTTATTAGCCGTTTACGAACAATCATACACTTTAACCGATTCTTTAAAAGAAGGAGGTGCGCAAAGAAGTTCACTAGTTGAAGCTGCAAAAATCGAATTAGGATTAAGAGCTTTCCTTGAAGAAGGAGGTTTCGGCGCTTTTACAGATACATTTGAAAACCTTGGAGCCTGGAAACAATTACCAGGAATCGCAACACAAAGATTGATGGCCGATGGTTATGGTTTTGGTGGCGAAGGCGACTGGAAAACAGCTGCAATGGTAAGAGCTTTAAAAGTAATGAATATTGGTTTAGAAGGCGGAACTTCTTTTATGGAAGATTATACGTACCACTTCACTCCGCAAAAATCGTATGTATTAGGTTCTCACATGTTGGAAATCTGCCCATCTATTGCTGACGGGAAACCTTCTTGCGAAGTACATCCGTTAGGAATTGGTGGCAAAGAAGATCCAGCTCGTTTGGTATTTAATTCGCCTGCTGGAGATGCAATCAACGTTTCGCTTGTAGACATGGGAACTCGTTTCCGTTTAATTGTAAATGAAGTAGAAGCAATTAAACCAATGGCAGAATTACCAAAATTACCAGTTGCAAGAGTTTTATGGGATTGTAAACCAAACCTTGACATTGCAGCAACAGCTTGGATTTTAGCAGGCGGGGCGCATCATACAGTTTACAGCCAGTCATTAACAACAGAATATATGGAAGATTTTGCAGACATTGCCGGAATCGAATTATTGGTAATTGATGAAAAAACAACGGTAAGAGAGTTTAAAGATAAAATCAATGCAAACGAGGCATACTATCATTTGTTTCAACATGGATTGTAGTCTGAGATACTAAGATACTAAGTTGCTAAGGTTCTAAGTTTTTGTTACTTTTAGCTTGCTGGGTAATAAATCACTTTGTGAAAATAAAACGCTGATAAAACGGATTTGCAAATGCAAAATCGCGGATCAAAACGGATTTTAAATATTAAAAAATCGGTGTAAATCCGCGTCTTCGTGAAACGAATCTGTCTAATCCGCGTCAAAATATAGCATTTTTTATTACGTCTAACGGATTATCTTTAACATCTAACATTTCACAATAACCACAAAATTATCAAATATGAATGTATTAAAACGTTGCGTTTTCGGTTTAAGCCTGTTAAGTCTGGCTGCAGTTTCAGTTCAATGTAAAAGCGATAAAAAAATGGATACTACAACAGTTTCTTCTGATGAAAAAGCTACAGTTACGATTGAAAAATCTTCTTATGGTACAACTGCTAAAGGAGAAAAAGTAGATAGTTATAAATTGAAAAACCAAAATGGGATGGAAGTAGACATCATCACTTTTGGCGGTAGAATTACAGATTTAAAAGTGCCTAATAAAGACGGCGTTTCTGAAAATGTTGTAATTGGATTTAATTCTTTAGCACAATATGAAAAAGAAAATCCGTTTTTTGGAGCTTTAATCGGAAGATATGGAAACCGAATTGCTAAAGGGAAATTTACTTTAGATGAAAAAGAATATTCATTAGCAATCAATAACGCACCAAATGCTTTGCACGGTGGACCGCAAGGATATTTTAATGTGGTTTGGAAAGCCGATGAGGTGAAATCAGGAAACACAGCTTCTTTGAAATTATCCTACTTAAGCAAAGATATGGAAGAAGGTTATCCTGGAAATCTAAAAGTTTTTGTAACGTATACATTGACAAATGATAATCAGTTAGATGTTCTTTACGAAGCAACGACTGATAAGAAAACAGTTGTGAATCTGACTCAGCATTCTTACTTTAATTTATCTGGAGATTTTACCAAAACAATCTTAGATCATGAATTGACTTTGAATGCAGATAAATTAGTTCCGGTAGATGCAACTTTAATTCCGACAGGAAAATTAGAAGATGTTGCCAATACGCCTTTCGATTTCAGAAAACCAAAATTAATTGGAAAAGACATTGAAGCGAAAAACGAACAATTAGAAAGAGGTAAAGGTTACGATCACTGCTGGGTGTTGAACAATCCTGAAAAAGGAAAAACAATAATCGCAAAAGTGTATCACGCTGCCAGCGGAAGGGTTTTGGAAATGACAACAGACGAACCTGGAATTCAGTTTTACTCAGGGAATTTCCTTGACGGAACTTTACCAATGCCAAACGGAGGAACTTTTGCACACAGAACTGGATTATGTCTAGAAACAGAACATTATCCAGATTCTCCAAACCAGAAAAATTTCCCAACAACGGTTTTAAACCCGGGAGAAAATTATAAAACGAAAACAACTTTTAAGTTTTCAGTAAAAAAATAATTTTTAGAATTTGTTAATTAGTTCAATTCTCTAGAAAACCTCGAAAGTTATGCTTTCGAGGTTTTTTTATGATTGAAAGTTTCGCCACGAATTACATGGATTAGCACGAATTTTTGTCATTTCTGACAATATTGTGTCAAACTCTGCGACTCTGCGACTTTGTGAGATTAAATAATTACAACTTATAAATCTTAACTTAGCAAGTGAAAACAAAAGTAAAATGAAACATTTATTCAAAGCAGCACTAAATTGGACTTCAAACAAAAATCAACAAGAACCAGTTTCAAGATCTACTAAAAACCATCAAATAAAAATTGAAGGAAAGCCCATTTTAAATGTCTCGGCAGCGAAAGCATTCAAAGGCGATCCAGAATTATACAATCCTGAAGATTTATTATTGAGCAGTTTGGTCTCGTGCCATATGATGTCGTATTTATATGTCTGTTCTCAGAACGGAATAGAAGTTCTCGAATATTCAGATAATGCCGAAGCAGCACTCGAAGTAAATCCCGATGGAAGCGGGCGTTTTGTTGAGGTAAAATTAAAACCAAAAATTATTATTGCTAATTCAGACAAAATAGAGTTGGCATTAGAACTTCATAAAAAAGCAAATCAATTGTGCTTTATTGCTAATTCCTGCAACTTTCCTGTTCTGCATGAGGCGAGTTGTGAAGTAGCTTAAACGCAAAGAACGCTGGGTTTTACGCAAAGGTTCGCAAAGTTTTATTAAATCTTTGCGAACCTTTACGCATTTTTCCTTGCGCTCTTTGCGGTTAAATCAGGTATAGCATAAAATCAAAAAAACCTCTTCCGTTAAGAAGAGGTTTTTGTACCCGGAGCCGGAGTCGAACCGGCACGGTTTCCCACAGGTGTTTGAGACCAGCGCGTCTACCAATTCCGCCATCCGGGCTTAGCAGACGAAAAATAAATCATAAATGACTTATTTAACGCAATAGAATGAAGTCATAAATGGCGTCATTCCTTTAACACGGTGCAAATGTAAAAAATAAAATTAAATCAACTACTAAAAATACTTAAATTTTTCCTTTCAGTGTCCAATAAATTTTCTAAATTTGCAGCTCGTTAAAACGAAGCACACACAACTAACTACACCCGAGGCATTTATATGCATTTTGCTTTACTAAAAATGGGAAGGCCAAATAATACAAGCGCAGCGGAGCAAAAACAACAAATTATAATGTCGCACCTAGAACCAGAAGCTAAAATTTTTGCTTGTTCACAAAGTGTTTATCTTGCAGAAAAAATTGCAAAAGAGTACGGAATTCCGTTAGGAAAAGTAACGATGTCAACGTATAGTGATGGAGAATTTCAGCCATCTTACGAAGAATCAATCAGAGGTTTACGAGTATTCATCGTATGTTCAACTTTTCCAAGTGCAGATAATCTGATGGAATTGTTGTTAATGATTGATGCCGCAAAACGCGCATCTGCAAGACATATTACAGCTGTAATGCCTTATTTTGGTTGGGCAAGACAGGATAGAAAAGACAAACCAAGGGTTCCAATTGGAGCTAAATTAGTAGCAAACTTACTAACAGCTGCAGGAGCAACAAGAATCATGACAATGGATCTGCACGCAGACCAAATTCAAGGATTCTTTGAAAAACCAGTAGATCATTTATTTGCATCTACAATCTTTTTACCATACGTAGAAAGTTTAAAATTAGAAAATCTAACAATTGCATCTCCAGATATGGGAGGTTCAAAAAGAGCATATGCTTACTCTAAGTTTTTAGAATCAGATGTAGTAATCTGTTATAAACAAAGAAAAGCAGCCAACGTTATCGACACTATGGAGCTGATTGGTGAAGTAAAAGGACGTAACGTAATCTTAGTAGATGATATGATCGATACAGGTGGTACTTTAGCAAAAGCTGCCGACCTGATGATCGAAAAAGGAGCACTAAGTGTAAGAGCAATTTGTACACACGCTATTTTATCTGGCGGTGCGTATGAGAAAATCGAAAACTCGAAATTAACCGAGTTAATCGTAACAGATTCTATTCCGTTAAAGAAAGAATCTAACAAAATAAAAGTGGTAAGCTGCGCGCCTTTATTTGCTGAGGTTATGCAAATGGTTCACCACAATAATTCCATTAGTGGAAAATTCATTATGTAAAAGCAGTAAGCTTTAAGCCTTAGGCTGTAAGCATTGTTACACATTCTGAAAAAGCCTAAAGCTTACAGCAAAATAGAATATTTATTTAATAACTATATTTTTTTACAATGAAATCGATTACAATTAAAGGATCAGAAAGAGAAAGCGTGGGCAAAGTGTCAACTAAAGCCTTACGTAATGCTGGAGCGGTTCCTTGCGTGTTATACGGAGGAAATCAAGCAGTACACTTCTCAGCAGACGCTGCAGCGTTTAAAAACTTGGTTTACACTCCAAATGCACACACAGTTGTGATTGAGCTTGGAAAAGGAAAATCATTCAATGCAATTTTGCAAGATATCCAAGTTCACCCAGTATCTGACAGAATTTTACACATTGACTTCTTCCAATTATTTGATGATAAAGAAATCACAATGGAAGTTCCTGTAAAAATCGTTGGTACATCTAAAGGTGTTCTTGCGGGTGGTGTTTTACGTTTAAACACTCGTAAATTAAAAGTTAAAGCTTTACCTAAAAATCTTCCTGATTTTGTTGAAGCTGACATCACTCCACTTGAAATGGGTAACAAATTATACGTTACTAAAGTTGGTGCTCCAGAATACAAAATTATGCACCCAGACAACACAGTTGTTGCTCAAGTAAGAATCTCTCGTGCTGCTATGAAAGCTGCTCAAGAAGCTGCAAAAGCTGCAAAAGCTCCTGCAAAAGGAAAGAAAAAATAATTTTTTTCAAATCAATACAAAAAGCATCAATCGAAAGGTTGGTGCTTTTTTTTTGAGGTTCTGAGAGGCTTAGGTTCTGAGGGGCTAAGTTTGTCTGTTTGCGTTTGTTTATTGATGTCAGGCTGAGCGGAGTCGAAGGCTTTAAAAGCAATTATCTAGTTCCCATATTCCACTAGCAATCTAATTATTTCTTAGAAGCAGAAACTTTTATTTATTTTAAGATCTAACAAACCTGCCATCCGCTATATCTTTTCCTTGCTAAAGAAGCCAGAAAAAGGATGTCGCTTCTGTCAGGGCTAGTAAGAACTGATCGTTTTTATCAGATATTGAATCGTTAAGATTTAATATGAAAAGTTTGTTACCAAGAAAAGCAACATAATAAGACTGTCAATAAGATATAGTACGGTTTAATTACCATTTAAAAATATAAGGAAACAAAGTATAAAAAAATCCGATTACATTACGTAATCGGATTTTTAGTTTTATTCTTATTTAAGAATCTAATCTTTGTTATTTTTTATCAGCTAATTGTTTTACCAAAGCTTTTAACTCTTCGATTTGAGTTTGTTGCTCTTTTATAGCATTAATTAAAACTGGAACCATTTCAGCATAGTTAACTCCAAGTGTTTTATTAGCGTCATCAGCGACATTTACAACTTCAGGTAAAATAGTTTGAACTTGCTGTGCAGATACTCCAATTTTTACTTTTCCGGTATTGTCTTCTTTCCAGTTGTATGAAATAGGATCAATTTTCAGAATATCAGCTAAGCCATATTTAAGAGGTGTAATATTTTTCTTCAAACGAATATCTGACGTTTGAATTGTACCGTTAACTGCGAAAACAGCTGCCCATCTATTTGTAGCTGTACCTAAATTTTGTGTACCACCCATTCTAGGATAAACATTCCCGTTTTCATCTATTGTCATTTGATCGGCTACATCCGATGTTCCAAATTTTAAATCACTCAATTTAGGTGTTGCTGTAGAACCTTTATAATAACTTGCAATTGTTGATAAAACAGTTAATACGCTACTGCTCGTATTTCCTCTCATACTTATTGATCCTAAGGCGTCTCCAGTTATTAAAGGAGCAGGAGATGCGGCAGAACCACGCTGTCTGTCAAAAATTATAGTAGGTGAATATGATGTTGGAGATGATGTATAAGTTGATATTCTAAAAATACTTCTATTGCTAATATCAGGAGCATCTTGTACCATATGTATACCTGCAACTGGTGAAGGCGTGCCTATACCAATATAGCCACTACCTCCTGCTATTCTCATTCTTTCAGTATTATTAGTTACAAAAGGTAAATCAATGTTGTCATTTGTACCAAGTGTTTTAATAGCGCCATTGCTGTTGCCATCTAATAACCAATTTTGAATAGGTGCCCAAACAATATTCCCTGTTTTATCAGTATTTAAAGTTGTATTGAAAGCACCAGGTATCATATTGATTTCCGCATTAGTAAGTGTTGCACCTACGCCATTTGTAATTTTAAGAACTGTAGGTGTTGTAGTAGTAAGATCTTTCTTTACAACATCAACTGTAATATCTGCGTCTAATACTTTACCGCTTCCTGTTACTGTAACTACAGAGCTTCCTGCTAACAAATTTCCTTTAGTTATTGTTTGTGGAACTGATGGCCCAGTCGCTCCCGTAGCCCCAGTCGCACCCGTAGCCCCAGTTGCCCCAGTCGCTCCAGTCGCACCCGTTGCTCCAGTCGCACCCGTAGCCCCAGTTGCTCCAGTCGCACCCGTAGCCCCAGTTGCTCCAGTCGCACCCGTTGCTCCAGTTGCTCCAGTCGCACCAGTCGCTCCAGTTGCTCCAGTCGCTCCAGTCGCACCAGTCGCTCCAGTTGCTCCAGTCGCACCAGTCGCTCCAGTTGCACCAGTCGCACCCATTGCACCAGTTGCTCCAGTTGATCCAGTTGCACCAGTTGCACCAGTCGCTCCCGTTGCACCAGTTGCACCAGTCGCTCCAGTTGCTCCAGTTGCTCCAGTCGCACCAGTCGCACCAGTCGCACCAGTCGCTCCAGTTGCTCCAGTCGCTCCAGTCGCTCCAGTTGCTCCAGTCGCACCAGTCGCTCCAGTTGCTCCAGTCGCTCCAGTCGCTCCAGTTGCTCCAGTCGCACCAGTCGCTCCAGTTGCTCCAGTCGCACCAGTCGCTCCAGTTGCTCCAGTCGCTCCAGTCGCACCAGTCGCTCCAGTTGCTCCAGTCGCACCAGTCGCTCCAGTTGCACCAGTCGCACCCATTGCACCAGTTGCTCCAGTTGATCCAGTTGCACCAGTTGCACCAGTCGCTCCAGTTGCTCCACTCGCACCAGTTGCACCAGTCGCTCCCGTTGCACCAGTTGCACCAGTCGCTCCCGTTGCACCAGTTGCACCAGTCGCTCCCGTTGCACCAGTTGCACCAGTCGCTCCAGTTGCTCCAGTTGCACCAGTCGCTCCCGTCGCACCAGTCGCTCCATCTGCTCCAGTTGCACCAGTCGCTCCCGTCGCACCAGTTGCACCAGTTGCTCCATCTGCTCCAGTTGCACCAGTCGCTCCATCTGCTCCAGTTGCACCAGTCGCACCAGTCGCTCCAGTTGCTCCAGTTGCACCAGTCGCTCCCGTCGCACCAGTCGCTCCAGTTGCTCCAGTTGCACCAGTCGCTCCCGTCGCACCAGTTGCACCAGTTGCTCCATCTGCTCCATCTGCTCCAGTTGCACCAGTCGCACCAGTTGCTCCATCTGCTCCAGTTGCTCCCGTTGCTCCAGTCGCACCAGTTGCACCAGTTGCACCAGTTGCACCAGTCGCTCCATCTGCTCCAGTTGCACCCGTTGCTCCAGTCGCTCCAGTCGCTCCAGTCGCTCCATCTGCTCCAGTTGCACCCGTTGCTCCAGTCGCACCCGTAGCTCCAGTCGCACCCGTTGCTCCATCTGCTCCAGTTGCACCCGTTGCTCCAGTCGCACCAGTTGCAC
>NZ_SODX01000001.1:333315-925406 GCF_004366435.1 Flavobacterium sp. S87F.05.LMB.W.Kidney.N
ACCAGTTGCTCCAGTCGCACCAGTCGCACCAGTTGCACCAGTTGCTCCAGTCGCACCAGTCGCACCAGTTGCACCAGTTGCTCCAGTCGCACCAGTCGCACCAGTTGCACCAGTTGCTCCAGTCGCACCAGTTGCACCCGTCGCACCAGTCAATCCTGTTGGACCAGTTGCTCCCGTCGCTCCATTATGACCATTAATAGGAGTCCAAGTACCATCTGAATTTTGTACATAAACTGTATTAGTTATTTTATCAGTATAAATATTAATATTTTTACCTGGATAACCTGGATCGCCTTTTTTACCTGGGATACCATTGCCTTCTGCTGTTCCTATACCGGTTCCTTCTCCAGAAACTGCAATTCTATACCATTTATCGACATACCAGTAATAATAGCCTGGAGTTATATCTGAAATTGTTTCAGTATTAAAAACCAGTAAACTATTAACATTTCCATTTTTAATTGTTGTGGCATCTGTAGATCCTGTTAAAGGAACTCGAGGAATTAAAATCCCTTTATCTGAAGCAACAACTTCTAGCTGTGTTGATGCATTTGGCTTCAGTGTTCCAATACCTACCTGAGAGTAGGCACCGTAACTGGCTAGCACAAAAAGCAAAGGAAGAAATTTGTTTTTCATAGCGTATTCTTTTAATTATCGGGGATTTAGATATTTAGTTTGACCCCTTTTTTGAATGTGCAAATTTCTTTTTATGTTCAACGAGATTTTACCCCAAGATGTTTTTTTTTTAATAGATTAAGGTTTTTTAAAAAAATATTTTGTATAGATTTATTTGGATTTTTAGATTTAATACTAGAGAAAATTATTATTGCAAAGGATTTAATTTCCCAATTAAGTTTATTTTTGCAACATGATAAAATGGATAATAAAACTGTTTTCATCAACACCAAAAGAAGAGAACATAGATAATATGAAAAAATATTTAATCGTAGGATTAGGAAATATCGGAGCCGAATATGTAAACACTAGACATAATATCGGATTTAAAGTGCTTGATTTTTTAGCTAAAAAAGAAGGTCTATCATTTGAAACTGTAAAACTCGGTTCAATGGCAGAATATAAGTTTAAGGGAAGAACTTTTTTTCTTTTAAAACCAAACACTTATATGAACTTAAGTGGTAAAGCCGTAAAATATTGGATGGACAAAGAAAATATTCCGTTAGAAAATATTCTTGTAATTACAGACGATCTAAATCTGTCTTTTGGAACCATTAGAATTAAACCAAAAGGAAGCGACGGCGGGCATAACGGACTTAAAAACATTAATTTAGTTCTCAATACACAGCAATACACTCGTTTTAGATTTGGTATTAGCGACCAATTCAAAAAAGGGCAGCAAATAGATTATGTTTTAGGGGAGTGGAATGAAGAAGAAGATGCAAAATTACCAGAACGTTTAGAGACTTCGGCAGAAATTATCAAAACTTTTGGAACAGCAGGATTGGAAAATACTATGACTACTTTTAATGGAAAATAAAGATTTACAAGTATTTAACTTCTTAAAAAGCAATTTATCGATTAATTAAATTGAATTATAACGAAATAGTATTTTCTATTCCAAAGTTAAATGTCTAAATTTGGGATAAATTATTATAAACCATAAAAATCCTAATATCATGGCTTTTGAATTACCACAATTACCTTATGCATATGACGCATTAGAACCACATATTGATGCTCGTACAATGGAAATCCACCATACTAAACATCACAATGCATATACGACAAATCTTAATGCGGCTATCGCTGGAACAGATTTAGAAGGAAAAACAATCGAGAATATCTTGATTAACTTAGATAAATCTAATGCGGCAGTTCGTAATAATGGTGGAGGTTTTTACAACCACAATTTATTCTGGACAGTAATGTCACCAAACGGAGGTGGATTACCAACAGGAGATTTATTGGAAGCAATTGAAGCTTCTTTTGGATCATTTGATGAATTTAAAGCAAAATTTGCTAAAGCTGGTGCAACACAATTCGGTTCAGGATGGGCTTGGTTAACAGTTCAAAAAGGAGGGAAATTAGAAGTTGTAGGTACTCCAAATCAAGATAATCCATTAATGCCAGAAGTTGCTGGAAACGGTGGAACTCCAATCTTAGGAATGGATGTTTGGGAACATGCTTACTATTTAAACTACCAAAACAGAAGACCAGATTATATTGAAGCTTTCTTTAGTGTAATTAACTGGACAGAAGTAGCTAGAAGATTTGCTTTAGACAAATAGTCTATTCAAAGAAAATAGAATAAGAAAAGACGGATGATCGAAAGATTATCCGTCTTTTTTTTGTCTATATTTTTTTATTTCTCTTTAGTCTATTTTCTGTAATCTATATTCTCATATCTTTTTTTCTCTTCTAAAAAAAAAATAAAAAAGGTGGAATTTCTTCCACCCTTTTTGCCCCAAATCTACCATATACTTAACCTACTAATGTTATGGTGTAGTAAATATATAGAAGGTAGTTTTGTAAAAAAAACTTTTTAGATGAAAGGTAAGTAAATCCGATAAATGGAATGTAATTAATTGATTTTGTTAGATTTATTACAATAAAAAAGGTGGAATCTCTTCCACCTTTTTTGCCCCAAATCTACCATAAACTTAACCTACTAATGTTATGGTTTAGTAAATGTATGGAAGGTAATTTTGCAAAAAAAACTTTTTAGATAAAAGGTAAGTAAATCCGATAAATGGAATAATCTGTTGTGATGTAAATACTTAAGTGTATTAACGAATAAAAAATCGGATTTTAATAAGCTTTTTTTTGCCCCAATTTATTATAAACTTAATTGCTAATGTCTTTGAATATATGTATGGAAAGTGTTCTCTGAAAAAACTTTGTAGTTAAAGGGAATAATTCGATCAAGATAAAGGTAATCTCTTGTTGTAGAAATATTTGAGTTTATTCCAATAAAAAAGGTGGAATTTCTTCCACCCTTTTTGCCCCAAATCTACCATAAACTTAACCTACTAATGTTATGGTCTCTCAAAAGTATTGTAGCTTTTCAATTTCACCAAACAAACAGGATGAACGGCAAAAAAAACCGATGAAATGCACTATTTAACCTTTTGTTAATACTTTTTTAATAAGCTCGAGCGTCTTTTCCTTCGTAAAAATTCATAAAGGCACGATTTACAACTCTATTTCCGCCAGGAGTTGGGTAGTCTCCAGTGAAGTACCAGTCACCTAAATTTTTAGGACAAGCTTTGTGAAGATCTTCTACAGTTTGGAAAATAATTTTCACTTCAGCATTGATTTCTGGAGAGCTTAACATTTCTGCAATTTTATCTGAAATCTCCTCATCTGTAAATTGATCGTAAATTTCTGTTACATAATTTACAACATCAGAATCTGAGAAATTTTCTTGTGCTTTACATTTAGCATAAACTTCATCTACTATATGGTATAAGTTTCTTTCTTTTAATAAAGCAAGTGCTGCTCTAAAGGCAACTAAACCTTCTAGTTTTGCCATATCAATTCCGTAACAATCTGGGTAACGAATTTGAGGTGCAGATGAAACGATAACGATACGTTTTGGTTTTAAGCGATCCATCATTTTAATGATGCTCATTTTTAATGTAGTACCACGAACAATACTGTCGTCGATAATAACTAAGTTATCTTCTGGTTTAATTACGCCATATGTAACATCGTAAACGTGAGCTACTAAATCATCACGGCTGCTGTCTTCTGTAATAAAGGTTCTAAGTTTAGCATCTTTAATAGCAACTTTCTCTGTACGTATTTTAACAGCTAAAAGCTCTTGAAGTGTTTCGGCAGTCAGTGTATTTCTGTTTTCTAAAATATAATTGTTTTTTCTCTGATTCAAGAAATCCTGTGCAGCTTCAACTAAACCATAAAATGAAGTTTCAGCAGTATTTGGAATATAAGAGAAAACAGTATTGTCTGTATCGCTGTCAATTGCTTTAAGAACAGCAGGTAAAATTAATTTCCCTAAATTTTTACGTTCTTGATAAATTTCAGCGTCACTTCCTCTAGAAAAATAAATTCTTTCAAACGAACAAGCTTTTTTAACGGTTGGTTCCAAGATTTGATTCATAGAAACTTTACCGCTTTTCTTAATGATTAAAGCATTTCCTGGTTCAATTTCCTGAACGCTTTCAAAAGGTACATTAAATACAGTTTGAATAACTGGTCTTTCAGAAGCTACAACAACTACTTCGTCGTCTTGGTAAAAATAAGCTGGACGAATTCCTGCTGGATCTCTAAAAACAAATGCATCACCATGACCTAATAAACCGGCCATTGCGTAACCTCCATCTAAATTTTTAGCTGAACGAGCTAATATTTTAGCAATATCCAAACGCTCAGCAATTACTGGAGAAGCTTCTCTTTTTGAGTAACCTTCTGTTTTACAGTCTTGATACAATTGCATTACTTCTTTGTCTAAGAAATGACCAATTTTTTCCATTACCGTAACAGTATCTGCCATTTCTTTTGGATGTTGTCCAAGTTCAACTAGATTTTCGAAAAGTTCTTTAACATTGGTCATGTTGAAGTTTCCAGCCAAAATCAAATTGCGGTGCATCCAATTGCTTTGACGTAAAAATGGATGAACGCTTTCGATGCTGTTTTTCCCAAAAGTTCCGTAACGAACGTGTCCTAAAAACAATTCGCCAACATAAGGAATCTGTGATTTTATTTTATTGATATCGTCACCAATTTCAGGCTGTGCTTTTAATTCTTCGCTGATTCGCTCATTTATTTGTTTAAAAACATCTTGTATCGGCTGTGCATGATTCGAACGAACTCTGCTGATGTAGCGTTGTCCAGGTTCTACATCCAATTTAATGCTTGCAAAACCAGCACCGTCTTGTCCACGGTTGTGCTGTTTTTCCATCATTAAATACATTTTCTGAATTCCGTAGAAAGCAGTTCCGTATTTTTCTTTATAATATTCAAGCGGTTTAAGAAGTCTAACTAAGGCTATACCACATTCGTGTTTTAAAGCGTCGCTCATTGTTTCTTGTATTTGTGTTGTTGTAAGTTGTGTGTATTAACGTAATAAAAAAGCCCCGGTTTATCGAGGCTTTTGCGCATTATATTTCTATGTCAAACTGAGTTAACGACTTAAATTGCTGTAATCGAATCGCTACTTCTGCTTTACTTAATGTTTCCATCCTTTCAGTTCCAAATTTCTCTACGCAGAACGAAGCTAAATTTGAACCGTAAATAATTGCATTTTTCATGTTGCCAAACGAAATGTTTTCGCTTTGCGCAATAAATCCTGAGAAACCACCTGCAAAAGTGTCTCCAGCTCCAGTTGGATCAAAAACCTCTTCTAATGGTAAAGCAGGCGCAAAGAATACTTCTCTATTGTGGAATAAAAGTGCTCCGTGTTCTCCTTTTTTGATCACCACATATTTTGGTCCCATATCTTGGATTTTGGCAGCAGCTTTTACTAATGAATATTCACCAGAAAGTTGTCTTGCTTCTTCGTCATTGATTGTAATAACATCTACACGTTTAATAACGTCTAATAATTCAGGAAGAGCGCAGTCCATCCAAAAGTTCATTGTGTCTAAAACAACTAATTTTGGTTTTTTCTCCATTTGATCTAAAACACTGCTTTGTACTAAAGGATGTAAGTTTCCTAACATTACAACATCAGCATCTTTATAGTTTTGAGGAACTTTTGGCTGAAAATCAGCTAAAACGTTTAACTCAGTAACCAATGTATCTCTAGAGTTTAAATCGTTATGATACAATCCGCTCCAAAAAAACGTTTTACCGCCTTTTACAATTTCGATACCAGAGATATCAATATTTTTTGAAGTTAATAAATCTAAATGTTCTTGAGGAAAATCGTCGCCAACTACAGAAACTATGGCCGATTGCAAGTTAAAAAATGAAGCTGATAAACCAATATACGTTGCAGCACCACCTAATATTTTATCTGTTTTTCCGAAAGGAGTTTCGATCGCGTCGAAAGCAACTGTTCCAACAATCAATAATTTATTCATTTTATGAATTTCGAATTAGGGTGCAAAGATACTCTATAAGTTACAATATTGCAACGGTTTAGGTTCTCAAAATTTTCTTAAAAAAATAATATCGATTTCGGATGTAATTATATTGTAAATGAGTGAATTATATTTGATTTAATAGAGTGCTTAAAATATGATTTCCAGATTTAAATTGCAAGTTTTATTTTTGAAATATATCTAATTTTATCTGAGCTTTTAAAACAAGTAGTTTTTCTTTTTCAGATTAAAACGGGAATATTTTTTTGAGTATGATTGGCCTTATTTATTTTATGCTTTTAATCCATTTGATGGCATCCTTCATAGGTTCTTCAGCGTCTGAAAATGCGGTATTGTGACCCAAGTTTGGAAATAATTTATATTCATAATGTTTTCCTTTAGATTTTAATACATCAAGATATTCGATTGATAGCTTTACCGGGACTTGAATATCTTTACCGCCAAAAATCCAGATTCCTGGAATCGATAATTTAGCTAGAATGTCTTTGGGATCTGTATCAATAAACTCATATTTATCAGGGTCATTGAATACATGTTTTCTTGCCTCTTCTTCCGAGTGTGTATTCCAGAAATTTTGATCTCCATTGGTGAAAAATTGAAATCTCAATTGTTCTTTAACCGTTATAAGAGCGCCACTAAATATTGTCATAAATTTAACTTTGTTATTTTTCTCTGCGGTCAATGGAATTATCCATCCAGCTTGACTGCCTCCTATTAAACCTATTGATATTTGATCATTTGATAAATATTTAGACAGACTATTTACGGCAGCACTGGCATCTAAAGACAAAAGATTTAGATTGGAGAAATCAACATTATTAGTTCCTACTTCAGGTCCGGCATATACACCGCCTGATTCTCCGACTCCGCGTTTGTCATACGTTAAAACTGCAATTCCATTGCTGGCTAGAGTTACAGCGAAGTTTGTCATTCTTTTTTCTTGTCCAGATCCATGAATAATTACAACGGCTGCCTGTATTTTTTTAGGTGTAAAAATAGTACCAGCGAGTGAAATTCCTTCACTAACAAATTTTATTTCCTTCTTAGTAAAGGCTGGCTGGATTGCTGATGCATAACCAGTAACAAAAAACAACAACAATAAAAGAGCATAGCTGCATGTTTTTTTTGCTCTTAAAAAGTGTTTGAAAACTAACTTTTCTTTTTTCATTTTTATAGTTGATATTTCTTATCAAAATAATTCTTTAAAACGCCAACCTGAATCAAAATCATAAAAGGAACAATTAAAACAGCATACATTATATTTTTGGAGAAATGAATTCCCGAAAACGCAGTTGTAATTTTGTCTGTATAGACTTTCCCAATTTCCAAATTGTTTTCTGAAACTGAAAAGAAAGATAAATAAATTACCAACGCAACTATGGCAATTACAATGAAAATCCAAACAGGTTTAGAAATTAAAGGCTTGTATGTTTTAAGTTTTCTTTCTTCTAAAACCAGAACTTCAGCCATGATTTTTGAAGTAAAATCTATTGATGGTGACTGCAGTTTGTCTTCAGCCATCATTTTATCAATAAGGTGTTCTATGTTTTTATCGCTCTCTTTCATAACATTCTATTATTTCTGGTTCTAACTGCTGTCTCAAAATTACGGCTAATTTTTGTCTGCTTCTAAATAATTTTACTTTCGCATTGTTTGCCGATATATTCATGATTTTTCCGATTTCTTCCAAATTCTGATCATCAAAATAAAATAAAGTCAAAAGTAAGTTTTCGTCACTTGGTAATAAATTTAAACATTTTTGAATTGTCTGCTTTCGTTCTTTTTCTTCCAAAGCGCTCAAAGCATTGTCCATCGTTTTAATTAAATGGGAAGAAAAATCATCTATAGAAATATTTAAATCGTCTTTTTTACTTTTCTTCAATCTGTCGAGGCAGGTATTATAAGCAATTTTATAAATCCATGTTGAAAATTTAGAATCGCCTTTAAATTTAGAAAGAGAACTATAGATCTTGATGAAAGTATCTTGTGCAACTTCTTCTGCCTCCTCTCGGTTTTTAACCATTTTGAGTGCCAAAGTAAAGATCATATCTTTGTAACGATCTACAAGAACGGCAAACGAATTGGTGTCGCCTTGAAGAACTTTGTCGATATAATGTTGATCATTTATTGTACTCATATTATATAGGACGACAGTTTGTATGTTTAGGTTACAAGAATTTTAAAAAATAAATTTCAATTTTTAAACTCCAAATTCCAATTGGCTTTCTGAACTTGGCCAAAGTTTAAAAACTTTGACCAAGTTTGTACCGTGAAAATACATTCAAAATTAACTGATTATCAGTGTATTTTGGGATTTGGGATTTAAAAATTAAAATTTTTCACTAAAACTTGTAACCTGAATTTGGAAAGCTTCGTCATATGGAGTATCAATCAATTAAAAACGTAAATATTATGGACAAAATTTTTATTCCAATCAGCTTTTTTTTAATGATCTTCGGGATCGTTTATTTAATTTATTCAACTAGAAACAGAGAACGTTTGGCGCTTATCGAGAAAGGTGTTGATGCCAGTATTTTTATGCAGGGAAAAGGAAGCGGAGTTCCAGCTTGGAAAATCTTCGTTGTAAATCTAGCATTCTTATTAATAGGAAGCGGAGTAGGGATCTTTATTGCCTTATTGATTACCACCTATACATCTTTGAATGACGGAGCAGTTTATCCTTCAATAATTTTCATAATGGCAGGTATCGGACTTTTAATTGGATTTAAAACAGCAAAAGACTTAGATAAAGAATAAGTAAAGTAAAAGTTTAAGTTAGTACAAAAAAACGCATCAAATACTTGATGCGTTTTTTTATTCTTTAGATCCTATAGTTTCGTAGTAAACGTCTACAGAAAGTTTGGGCTGCATAGATGCCATAACGGCAAGTTCATCACAGCGTTCGTTTTGTGGATGATTGTTGTGGCCTTTTATCCATTTAAAATCGACCTGGTGTTTTCGGTAGGCAACTAAAAAGCGTTTCCATAAATCTGGGTTTTTTCTGCCGGCAAATTTCTTTTTTTCCCAGCCTAATACCCATTTCTTTTCAACAGAATCAACGACATATTTAGAATCAGAAATTACAAGAACTTTCATATTTGGCTTTTTCAGTTTTTCTAAACCAACAATTACAGCCAAAAGTTCCATTCTATTATTAGTTGTAAGCCGAAAACCTTCGTAAAATTCTTTTTTGTGAGGTGTTCCAACCAATTCCATGACTACGCCGTAACCTCCATTTCCAGGATTTCCTTTTGCTGCGCCATCTGTATATATATGTACTTCGTGAGTCATTTATTTAGAGTGTAGATTTTAGATTTTAGATTGCAGATTTCTGCGACCTAAAAATTGGAATTTGGAATTTAAATTTTGGAATTTGAATCTTCCAGAATTTTATGGATAATCTCAGGAAAATGTGTTTGTTCCAGCTCATGAATCTTTTCTGCAACAGTTTCTGGCGTGTCTTCGTCTGTTAAGGATACATTTGCTTGAAAAATAATACCGCCTTCATCATAATTTTCATTTACATAATGAATAGAAATTCCGGTTTCTTTTTCTTTATTATTTACTATAGCCCTGTGAATGTGCATGCCGTACATACCTTTACCGCCATATTTAGGTAAAAGTGCAGGATGGATATTTATTATTTTATTTGGATATTGTTCGATTATGTTTTCAGGAAATTTCAATAAAAAACCTGCAAGTACGATCAAATCCGGGTCGATTTTTTGTATTTTTTGTAATACATTTCGCTCTAAAAGTTCGTTTTTTGCGAAGATTTCGACTGGAATTTGATGATTTTTTGCTCTGTCAATAACTTTTGCTGAGGCATTATTTGTAAAAACCGAAACCACCTTTGCAATTTCAATGTTCGAAAAATATTTTATAATGTTCTCTGCGTTAGTTCCTGATCCTGAGGCAAAAACGATAATTTTTTTCATAATAGAATTTATTTTGAGAATGCAAAAAACGGAATAAAAAACGAAAATAAATAGCTTTAAAAGACCTTTCTTGAAATTAATTTTATAAATTAGTGTCACATTTATAAACTAAATAGTTGTTTTAAAATAAAGTTTTTTATTTTTGCCAACAAATTAAATTCTAAAATTAAAGATTATGTCAGACATTGCATCAAGAGTAAAAGCGATTATCGTAGACAAATTAGGTGTTGACGAAAACGAAGTTGTAACAGAAGCAAGCTTCACTAATGATTTAGGAGCTGACTCATTAGACACTGTTGAGCTTATTATGGAATTCGAAAAAGAATTTGATATTCAAATTCCAGACGATCAAGCAGAAAACATTGCTACTGTTGGTCAAGCTATTTCTTATATCGAGGAAGCTAAAAAATAATAATACCACACCCGAATTTTAAAAATTCCAAATTTGAATATCCAAATTCCAAAATTGGAGTTTGTTTTTTAAAAATAGAAATTTTTAAAAGTCGGGTGTTATTATTTTTTTAAATTTAAATTTCGATTGATTTTCAATCAAAAAGATATATTTATATTGTAATTCCCATGGCTCTTAAGTAACAATAAGTTAAGAAAGCGTGGGTTTTATTTGTTTAAAGTACAAAATACATATTTATGGCATTAAGGCGAGTTGTTGTAACAGGATTAGGTGCACTTACTCCTATCGGGAATAATATCCAGGATTATTGGAATGCACTTGTGAATGGGGTTAGCGGAGCGGCTCCTATAACATATTATGATACAGAAAAGCATAAAACGAAATTTGCCTGCGAAGTAAAAAACTTCAACATTGAAGATTACATGGATCGTAAGGAATCTCGTAGATTAGATAAATTTGCGCAATATGCAATTGCTGCCAGTGATGAAGCTATTAAAGATGCTGGAATTACTAATGATAATGTAAACAAACAAAGAGTTGGTGTTATCTGGGGAGCAGGAATTGGAGGTTTAGAAACTTTCCAAGACGAAGTTATGTATTATGCTAAAGGTGATGGAACTCCAAAGTTCAATCCGTTTTTTATCCCTAAAATGATTGCCGATATCGCTCCTGCGCATATTTCTATGCGTAATGGTTATATGGGACCAAATTATACTACAGTTTCTGCTTGCGCATCTTCTGCAAATGCATTAATCGACGCTTTCAACTACATTCGTTTAGGAATGTGCGATGTTATTGTTTCTGGTGGTTCTGAAGCTGCAGTTACAATTGCAGGTATGGGAGGATTTAGTTCAATGCACGCTTTATCTACAAGAAACGAAAGTCCAGAAACGGCTTCAAGACCTTTTGATGCAACCAGAGATGGTTTCGTTTTAGGAGAAGGAGCAGGAGCTTTGGTTCTTGAAGATTACGAACATGCTAAAGCCAGAGGTGCTAAAATTTATTGTGAAATTGGCGGTGGCGGAATGTCGTCTGATGCTTATCACTTAACTGCACCACATCCAGAAGGAATTGGAGTAATTGCCGTAATGGAAAATACTTTGAGAGATGCTGGAATGAACCCAGAAGATGTAGATCACATTAATACTCACGGAACTTCTACTCCATTAGGAGACGTTGCTGAGTTAAAAGCGATCAGTAAAGTTTTTGGAGAACATGCTAAAAACATCAACATCAACTCAACAAAATCAATGACAGGACATTTACTTGGTGCTGCTGGAGCTATTGAAGCAATTGCTTCGATCTTAGCAATGCAACACGGAATTGTTCCTCCAACGATTAACCATACTGTTGTTGACGAAAATATTGATCCATCATTAAATCTTACTTTAAACAAACCTCAAAAACGTGAGGTAAATGTTGCTATGAGTAACACATTTGGTTTTGGTGGACACAATGCTTGTGTATTGTTTAAAAAACTAGTTGACTAATTTCTGTATATGAATATTATCAAAAAAATATTTTCTAAATCCCGTTCTCTAGAAGACGGGATTTTTTTTGACACTATTCAGAAAATTCTTGGTTTTCAGCCTTCTAGTATCGATTTTTATAAGAGAGCTTTTACGCATCGCTCTTCTAATAAACTAGATCCAAATGGGCATCCTATTAATTACGAACGCTTGGAATTTTTAGGAGATGCGATGTTAAGTGCCGTAATTGCTGCACATTTATTTAATAAAGCCCCAAATGGAGATGAAGGTTATTTAACCAAAATGCGCTCAAAAATTGTGAGCCGCGAACATTTGAATGAATTAGGTAAAGATTTAAACTTAGTACAGTTTGTAGAAAGTAAAGTGCCAATTCAGCACTTTGGCGAAAACATTCATGGTAATATTTTTGAATCTCTTATTGGAGCAATTTATTTAGATAAAGGCTATTCTTTTTGTGAAAAATTCATACAGAAAAGAGTAGTAACTCCTTATGTCGATATTGCTCGACTTGAAGGAAAAGTTATAAGTTATAAAAGTCTTGTTATTGAATGGTGTCAAAAAGAAAAAAGAGTTTTTCATTATGATATTTTTGAAGATAATGGTATAGACGGACAGCGTTTATTTGGTGTTAAACTTAGTATTGACGACAAAGTAGTTGCGAGAGCGAGAGCAACTTCAAAAAAGAAAGCCGAAGAGAAAGCATCTCAAAGAGCTTACTTTGCGTTTCAAGAAAAAATTGACAAGAAATAGCTGCAAAAATGTTGTAAGTATCACAATGCTACAACGTTTTCGTTTATAATTTAACAAAACAACCATGTTATAACCGTTGAAGCTCCGTTTAGAAATAGTATATTTACAACTTGATTTTTCAAGACATGGCTATTCATAGATTGGATTTAGACGAATTTGACGAAATTGATTATTATTTAATGGCAATTCATACTTCATTAGAAGATTATCGATTAGCCTATTTTATAAATAAAATCCTTCCGATAAACTTAAGTAAGAGCAAAAACGAGATCCATGCTCAGACTAAGGAAGGAGAAGCAAATTTTTCGAGATTCTATTATTATGATTCTGAAAAAGCTGTTTCCTGGAATTTAATTCAGAATAAAAATGAAATCATTTCTGTGAGTACGAATGATTTTCAGAATTTGTTTTCTAATGAAACAAGTGAGGTTTCGACAACAATTCATTTACTTCCTGAATTTAAAAAAGTCGATTTTTTCCTGAAAATAGACAATAGCGAAGAGGCGCTTAATTTTTCAGAAATTCAACAAAAACTAAATACCATTGAAAGTATTGCAGCTATTTATGCTGTAGATACAGATAAAATAAAATCAAAAAACAATCTAATTTTTTAAAAAAAATGTTAACAAACAAGAAAACCAAAATTGTTGCTACACTTGGCCCGGCTTGTAGTACAAGAGAGATCATCAAAGATATGATCGATGCAGGGGTTAATGTGTTTAGAATCAATTTTTCGCATGCAGATTACGAAGGAGTAAAAGAAAAGATTAATATTATTAGAAGCCTTAACGATGAGTTTGGTTACACTACAGCAATCTTAGGAGATTTGCAAGGACCAAAACTTAGAGTAGGTGTAATGGAAGAAGGTACTGTAGTACATGATGGTGATGAAATCACTTTTACAACTGCAGAAGATATTATTGGAACATCGAAAAAAGCCTTCATGAAATATCAAAATTTTCCAAATGATGTTAACGTTGGAGAGCGTATCTTGCTTGACGATGGTAAACTTATTTTCGAAATTGTTTCTACAGATAAAAAAAGTGAAGTTGTTGCTAGAGTTATCCAAGGTGGAGAATTAAAATCTAAAAAAGGAGTTAATCTTCCAAACACAAAGATTTCTTTACCAGCTTTAACTGAAAAAGATATTGCCGATGCGATTTTCGCAATTGAGCAAAGAGTGGATTGGATTGCGCTTTCGTTTGTAAAAACACCACGCGATTTACAAGACTTACAAGAATTAATCGCGAAGCATTCTGACGTTAAAATTCCAATTATTGCTAAAATTGAAATGCCGGAAGCTCTTGAGAACATGGATAAAATTGTAGCGTATTGCGATGGTTTAATGGTGGCACGTGGAGATCTAGGAGTTGAACTTCCTGCTCACGAAGTACCGTTGGTTCAAAAAGATTTGATCCGCAGAGCAAAAACAGCTAGAATTCCTGTTATTGTTGCAACTCAAATGATGGAGACAATGATTACAAGTTTAACTCCAACAAGAGCAGAAGTTAATGACGTTGCTAACTCAGTAATGGACGGAGCAGATGCTGTAATGTTATCTGGAGAAACTGCTACAGGAAATTATCCAGTACAAGTAATTCAAAAAATGGCACAAATTTGTGAGGCTGTGGAGAATTCACCACTAATCCAAGTTCCACAAAATACTCCGCAAATTAAAACAAAACGTTTTGTTACTAAAACAGTTTGCCACCAAGCAGCTTTATTAGCAAATGAAATCGAAGCTAAAGCAATATGTACTTTAACAAACAGCGGTTATACAGCTTTCCAAATTTCAGCTTGGAGACCAGCTTCTGCTCATATTTTAGTATTTACTTCAAACAGAAGAATCTTAACACAATTGAATTTATTATGGGGAGTTAAATCTTTCTACTATGATAATGAAGAAAGTACAGATGATACTGTAACAGATGTAAATCAAATTGCAGTTGAAAAAGGTTATGCACAAAAAGGAGATTATTTAATTAATCTTGCTGCAATGCCAATCAAAGAAAAAGGAATGGTTAACACTATGAGAGTTTCTGAAATAGAGTAAATTATTCTATACATATATTTTAAAAGCCGCTTGATTCAAGCGGCTTTTTTTGTTTTAAATCTTTTACTTACACATTTTTCACCTCTGGCTACAAATATTTCTGTTTAATAGAATTAATTAATAGTCATTTTTACTATATGTAAAAAAGCGTTTTCTTCTATTTTTCATTTATCATTTTTATAAAAATGATGCTTTTTGTTGCAAATTCCTCATTTATGTTGTTTCATTTTATAAAATGAAACAAGCTCTCGCCAAATAAATACAATTATTCGCTCATTTATTAGCTAATTTTGAGAAGCTTAAAAAAAAGTTAAAAAAATATCTCAAGTTTCTGGAATAAATCTTCCAAACCATATCAAAAAAATATACTCCATTAATAAGTTTTTGAAAGCAGCATTTTACCCATTTTTCTTTCGGATTTACAAACTCATATAAATAACAAGATCATTAACGAATTTTTTTTATCATGAAACAGAGTAAACTTAAAAATGCCATAATGCTTTTTGCATTTGTTTGCTTCACACTTATTGAAGCAAATGCTCAGAATAGTAAAAAACCAAATATTCTGGTGCTATGGGGTGATGATATAGGAACAACTAATATTAGTGCCTATAGTGATGGAGTTATGGGATATACCACCCCCAATATTGATCGTTTAGCGAATGAAGGAATGCGATTCTTGCATTATTATGGAGAACAGAGCTGTACTGCTGGCCGTGCAGCATTTTTAACAGGACAGCATGGTCTAAGAACCGGATTGACAAAAGTGGGTTTCCCTGGAGCACCAATGGGAATGAGTCAGTTAGATCCTTCTGTTGGAGGAATAATGAAAAGCCTTGGATATGCAACTGGACAGTTTGGTAAAAATCATGTGGGAGATCGTAATGAGAGCTTACCAACAGTTAATGGTTTTGATGAATTTTTTGGAAATCTCTACCATCTAAATGCAGAAGAGGAGCCAGAATTACCAGATTATCCAAAAGACCCAGAATATCTGAAAAAATTTGGACCTAGAGGAGTACTAAAATGTACTGCAACAAATGTTGATGACGGAACTACAGATCCTCGTTTTGGAAGAGTTGGAAAACAAAGAATCGAAGATACAGGACCTCTTACTAAAAAAAGAATGGAAACTGTAGATGACGAAACATCAGCAGCAGCCATTGATTTTATTAAAAGACAAAATGCAGCGGGAAAACCATTTTTTTGCTGGTTTAATGCCACTCGTATGCACCTCCGTACACATGTTAGAGCAGAACATAGAGGCAGATATACACACGGCGATAGTGAATATATCGATGGTATGATCGAACATGACGAAACAATTGGTAGTATTTTGAAAGCCCTAGACGATTTAGGAATTGCTGATAATACTATTGTGGTGTATTCTACAGATAACGGTCCTCATATGAATACATGGCCAGATGGCGCAATGACTCCTTACCGCTCAGAAAAAAATACAAACTGGGAAGGTGCTTTCCGCGTACCTTGTATTGTTCGCTGGCCAGGACATATTAAAGCAGGAACTGTAACTAATGAAATAATGAGCCATAACGACTGGATTCCCACATTTGCTTCAATTGCAGGTGAGCCAGATATAGTAAATAAACTTTTAAAAGGTTATTCTGCAAATGGAAAAACATATAAAGTGCATTTAGATGGTTTTGATCAAAGTAAATTTTTAGAAGGCAAAACACCAAAAAGTGCCAGAGATAAATTCTTTTACACAGATGATGACGGACTTTTAGTTGGGTTGAGAGAAGGAGATTATAAATATGTTTTTGCCGAACAAAGGTTAGGAGGAACATTAGGAGTCTGGGCAGAACCTTTCACCAAACTGCGTTTGCAAAAGATATTTAATTTATATCAGGATCCTTTTGAAAGAGCTGATATAACTTCAAATACTTTTTGGGATTATCAGTTGAATCATGTGCAACTAATGTATGGTGCAATTCAAGATGTCGTTGTATTTGCAGAAACATTTAAAGAGTATCCTCCAAGATCAATTCCACCAAGTTTCTCTGCTTACACAATTATGGAAGAAGCGATGAAAGATATTAAAGCACAAAAATATATTGAGAAAAACGTTCTTCCTAAATTAAAAGAGGATGAAGCAGAAACAAAAAAGAAAAAATAGAAATAGTATTTAATAAAAAGAAGCTTGAGTTACTCATAGCTCAAGCTTTTCAATAACTTAAAATCAATATTATGTATAAGAAAATATATATATTGCCCCTATTTTTTTTGTTGTTGGTTTCTTGCAAAAAAGCTGATAATGTTGCAACCACAACTTCTTCTCCTGACACTACAAAAATTGCCACAAGTTCTGATCCGCTGCCAAGCTGGAATGATACTCCGCTAAAGAAAGAAATTATAAATTATGTTAGCAAAGTAACCAAAGAAGGAAGTGCTGATTTTATTCCTGTAGAAAACAGAATTGCCACTTTTGATAACGACGGAACGCTATGGGCTGAAAAACCTTATGTTCAAGAACTATTTGCTTTTTACCGTGTAAAAAAAATGGTGGAAGCCAATCCTTCTTTAGCACAAAAACAGCCATTTAAAGCCGTTGTAGAAAAAGACAAATCTTTTTTTGAAAAAGGAGGAGACAAAGCACTTATCGAATTAGTTGCTGCAACACATACAGGCATGACCGAAGACGAGTTTGAAGCTTCTACCAAAGAATTCTTCACCGGAGCTAAATATCCAGGGAAAAATGTTTCCTTAAAACAAATCAGATACCAGCCTCAGTTAGAACTGCTGAATTATCTCCGTGCAAACGGTTTTAAAACTTTTATCGTAACGGGAGGAACGATAGAATTAGTCCGTGCGATTTCGGAAGATTTTTACGGAATTCCAAAAGATCAAGTAGTAGGAACTTCTTTTAAATACAAATTTGATGATGCCGCAAACAGTATAAAAAGAGAACCTGCTTTAGATCAATTTAATGATAAAGAAGGAAAACCTGTTGGCATCCAATTGCATATTGGTCAAAGACCTGTTTTTGCCTGCGGAAACGAAGGCGGCGCTGGTGATCTTGCCATGCTTAGATATTCTCAAGGAAGTAAATATCCTTCATTCCAATTGATTGTAAATCACAATGATTCTATCAGGGAATATAACTATCAGGAAAAAGATAATTTATCACTAAATACGGCTGCTAAATATAAGTATCACGTAATAAGTATGAAAGACGACTGGAAAAAGATATTTCCAGACCAATAATTTGAATTAGTGAAAAGTAAAAATGAAACAGCTCTTAAAGTTGAAAGTTGTTTCATTTGATTTTCTGAGAATGATTACGAAATCCTTTTAAAGTCTCTGATTATGAAATATGTATTAGCAAATAATAGCATCAAATTATTCTCTACGGCGGTATTTTTTCTTTTAAATTTCGCTGCATTCGCACAAGAAGAACCTGCAAAACCAGGCTCAAGTGCTCAAGAATTAGCAGATAAATTAGCCAATCCGGTTGCTAGTTTAATTAGCGTTCCATTACAAAACAATCTTAGTTATGGTATTGGACCATTTAACGGATCAAAATATACTATAAATATACAACCCGTAATTCCTTTTAAATTAAGTGATAATTTAAACTTAATTACGCGTTACATCCTTCCAGTAGTTGATCAACGCGATATAACTGGTGAAAACACGCACGAATTTGGATTAAGTGATGCAACTGTAACAGCCTTTTTCGCACCTAAAACGAAAGGACTTATTTTCGGAATTGGACCAGCGTTTTTAGTACCAACTGCAACAGAGAAATTCTTAGGAACAGAAAAATTTGGTGTTGGACCAAGTGTTTTGGTAATGCATCAAGGCAAAGGACTTTCGGTTGGTTTTATAGCCAATCAAATTTGGTCTGTTGCGGGCAATGAAGACCGTGCCGACTTCAATAGTTTTTATACACAAATCTTTCTTTCACACAGTTACAAAAGTGGAGCGAGTTTAGGCGTAAATGCCGAAATTACTCAAAACTGGGAAGCCAATACAACCTTAATTTCCTTAAATCCATCCATTGGAGCCGTTACCAAATTAGGAGATCAAGTCGTTCAGTTTGCTGTTATGCCTCTGATACCAATTGTAGGGCCTCATGAAATTAAACCCGATTGGGGATTAAGAGCTGTTGTCGCTTTTGTATTTCCAGGTTCTTAAAAACCTTCTTCATTTAAGATTATTTCTCATTTAAAAAAGTTATTCCATGAAAAAAGCACTTCTAATTTTAGTTGCAGCAATTCTGTTTGTCAGCTGCAAAAAAGAAACATCAACTTCAGAAAAATCAACTTCTAATGTAGAAGCAACAAATGCAGTTCCTTCAGATCAGGATATTGTAGATGCCTATACTTATTTATATGCAAGATATTTAGTACTGCAACAAGAAAATTATGATATCAATGTAGAGAAAATAGGATACAATAAAATCAAATACAATCCGCTGGGTTCAGCTCAGTTTGTAAATCCAAATTTAGATGTCGCTTATTTAGAAGCTTGGATTGCTGTAGATAAAGATCATGCAGTTATTTTAAATGTTCCTAAAATTGAAGGACGTTATTATACCGCACAATTATTAGACGGCTGGGCCAATGTAATTGTCAATATCAACAACCGTAACTTTCCTAAAACTCCTTACGGGAAATTTGCTTTGGTTTTAAAAGGATCAAATCCAGCCATTCCTGCAGATGCTGTAAAAATAGAACTGCCGGCAGAAAAAGCAAAAATTCTGGCTCGTGTAGAATTAAAAGGAACTCCAGATATTGCACAAAAACTGCAAAAACAATTTACGCTGACAGTTCCTGAAGGAATTGAAATTGCGCCTCCAGTTGCTATACCAGATTTTACACCAAAAAAACCAATTGGCGGAGAAATATTTGACAAAGTCGAAGAAGTCCTAAATTCTTATCCTGATGTAATGCCAAAAGGAAAAGAATATCAGGATAAAGCAATTGCAATAGGAGAATATCGCAAAAAAGATGACAAAGCCAAAGCCCGTATCGATGAAATTGTTGAAACAAAAGCAATTCCAGGATTTTTAGCTGGAGCAAAAGGCTTTGGAACTCAAAAAGGAGGCTGGTCAGTATCATACGCGACAGGTAATTTTGGTGATGATATTTTGGCACGTGATATTATTAATTACGGAGGTTTATGGGCTAATAAAATTGATGAAGCCATTTATTTCATTGGATTAATTGACAGCAATAAACAGCCATTAAGCGGAGATAAAGTTTATGAAATCAGATTTCCAAAAGATGGACTTCCAGACAAAGTGGTTAATGCATTTTGGTCAGCAACGGTTTACAGCGTACCCGATTATCGAGTAGTACCTAATAAATTAAAACGCTATAACCTTAATAATGTTTCGGGTTTAAAGAAAAATCCTGATGGTTCTTTAAGCATTTGGTTAGCTTCTTCATTGCCAAAAGATGCAATCGAAAGCAACTGGCTGCCAACTCCTGCAGGAAAAGGTTTTTCTATCAACTTTAGAACGTATGTTCCTAAGAAAGAAGTTCAGGATGGTAAATGGTTTCCTGCTCCTATTGAAGAGAAAAAATAGCACTTTTTAATACTCAAAAACAAAAGTTATGAAAAACAAAAGCCTTATAATACTTGTAGTTTCTATGCTGATTTTAGCTGTTGGATGTGAAAAAAAGACAGTAATAAATGAAACGTCACCATCTGACACAACAACAGTTGTGGCTTCTGAGTTTGGAACTCCAGTAAAAATGAATGGCGAACTGCCTTCAAAAGAATCGATTCCGGTTTTGTTTGATGAAATGGATTTTCAGCAGGCAACCCAGTGTTATTTATGGGGATTGCCAATTGTGGCTTTCGCCGAATGGCAGCAAATTCATTACAAAACATTTAATGCTACAAGTAATGACCTTGTTTTTTATAATACTTATAATGACCGTTTAGGAATTCTAACAGGAAATGCTACAACGCCTTATATTATGTCATTTATTGATCTTGCTGCAAACGGACCAACGGTTATTGAAATGCCCGCAGGACACACAGCAGGCGGGCTTGGAGATTTTTGGCAGCGTGAGCAAGCCGTAATTGGTGAAATGGGACCTGATAAAGGGAAAGGGGGAAAATACATTTTAGTGCCGCCAACGATGAAAGATTTCAAACCAGCAGGATATTTTATAGTGCCGTGTACGACAGTAAATATGTTTTTCGGATTCAGAGCATTAGATCCAGATCCAAAAGCGACTGAAACATTGGTAAAACAAGTAAAAATTTATCCATACGCACAACGCGCCAATCCAACACCTACAAAAGTGGTAAGTCCGCCGGCAGGAAAAAAATGGTACGGAATTCAGCCAACGGGAATCGCTTATTGGGAACGCCTTCATGCTATTTTACAAAACGAACCAGTTGAAGAACGCGATCGTTTTTTCATGGCTTGGCTTAGAAATCTCGGAATCGAAAAAGGCAAACCTTTTACGCCAGACGAACGTCAGAAGAAAATTTTAATTGCCGCTGCTGCGAAAGGTCAACAAATGGCGATGGCAAATTCTTTCAACAAAAGATTCAAAGATGTAAAACACTGGCCGGATAAAAAATGGGATTATGTAATGATCATCAAAGATCCCTCGCAGCATGCTGATAATTACGACGAATTCTTCGAAAGAACTTCTTATTTCTATGAAGCCGTTACATATTCAAAAGCTATGATTACCAAAATTCCAAATGTCGGTCAGGCGTATTTAGGCTCGTATTACGACAGTGAAGGCAACTGGTTAGACGGCGGTAAAAATTACACGCTGAAAGTTCCGGCAAATCCACCTGCAGTCAATTTCTGGTCGATTACGATTTATGATACAGCAACACGATGTTTGATTGATAATCCGCAGAGAAATGCTGATTTATCTTCCCGTAAGGATCTGATAAAAAATGCCGATGGCTCTGTTGATTTATATTTTGGACCAAAAGCTCCAGCAGGAAAAGAGGAAAACTGGGTGCAGACTTTACCGGGAAAACACTGGTTTACTTATATGCGTTTTTATGGGCCGACAGAAGCTTATTTCGATAAGAGTTGGAAAATGGATGACATTAAAGAAATAAAGTAATTTTTATAATAAAAAATTTAAAAATGAAAAAAACGTATCTATTATTACTTACAGTTTCATTACTATTTATAAACTGTAAAAAAGAAACTACAATTAAAGAAACAGAAGGGGATAATGTAACTGTCGCAGATTCTTCAGCAGTTAAAAAAAATATCCCTGCCGGTCCAGTCGCAAATACTATTTTGACAGATGAATATGTAAAACATGTTGGGGCAATTGCTTATTTATGGGGATGGCCAATGGTTAATATCCATAACAGAAAAGTAACTTTTGAGAAACTTCCTCAGCCAATGTACAAAGGCGGAATTGTTCCTTTAAGTCCTCCAAACCAATTGTGTATGCTTACGGATTACATTAAACCAGGAGAAAGAGAAGTTGCATGTCCTAATCAGGATGTGGTTTATGGATTTGGAATTACTGATTTTACAAAAGATGCAATTGTAGTTCAGGTTCCTGATTTTGGAGATCGTTTTTGGGTCTACCAAATCTGCAACCAGCGAATAGACGGATACGCCCCAATAGGAAAAATGTACGGGACAAAACCTGGTTTTTATCTGCTGACTGGTCCAAAATGGAAGGGAAAAGTGCCAGATGGAATTTCGGGAGTTTATAAATGTGATACAGATTTAGGAGTTGTAATTCCTCGTGTTTTTCAATCAGATGATCCAGCAGATAAAAAAGCGATTCAACCCGTTCTGACCAAAATAATGATATACACTTTAAGTCAGTTCGACGGAAAAATGAAAACAAAAGAATGGGCTAAAACACCAATTCTTCCAGCAGATCCAAAAACCGGAAACGAAGAAACCAAATGGGTAAAACCTGAGGTATTTTTTGATGAATTGCCTGCTATTTTACAAGAAGTTCCTGCGTTGCCTGGAGAAGAAGCCATTTATGGACAAATTCAATCTGTTTTAGCTGCAGCTGCAAAAGATCCAAAGATCAAAAATCTGCTTAAACAAACTGCCATCGAAGCAGATCAAAAGCTGATTCAGCCTTTATTTCAGTTTTCGAATGTGGGTTATCCAGTAAAAGATTATTGGACAACGCAATCAAATGGAGCGCAATTCGGTTTAGATTATCTAACCAGAACGTCTTGTGCCAAAGCAAATATTTTCGTGAATAAACCTTTTGAAACAAAATATTTCTATCAAGACCGAGATGTTTCAGGTGTACGATTAAGCGGAAAGAATAATTATACGGTAACTTTTGCAAAAGGTGAAGTGCCTCCTGTAAAAGGTTTTTGGTCACTTACATTGTATAATGAATACCATTTCTTCTCTCCAAATTCTGTTGATCGATTTTCTCTTGGAACTAAGAATAAAGGCTTGAAATACAATGCCGATGGATCACTGACTTTATATGTTCAAAATGCACCGCCATCTGCTGAAAAAATGAGCAATTGGCTGCCAGCACCAAAAGAAGTTTTTTCACTTTACATAAGATGTTACTGGCCAGAAGAAAAAGTACTGAAAGATATTTGGACGCCGCCAGCTGTAATTAAAGTGTAATAGATTAAAAATAGTTTTATGGCTGAAGAATTTGAAAATAGAACTGACACTTCATTTGATGCTGCAGCTTCAAAAGCGGAACGTTTTGAGAAAGGCGCTGCCATTAGGAAAGTTACGCCCCGTTCGGTTCATCGGCAATTGAATCTCGCAGATGATCGCGAAGATCCTGTAGAGATTCTCATTAAAACAAGTATTGGAAGAATCGAAAACCTATTGCCTATTCGATACAGCCGAATGATGGAATCGCCATTTTCGTTTTTTAGAGGAGCCGCCGCAATTATGGCTGCTGATTTGGCTCACACGCCCAATACTGGAATTCATTTGCAGCTTTGCGGTGATTGTCATTTGATGAATTTTGGCGGATTTGCAACTCCAGAACGTAAACTGGTCTTTGATATTAATGATTTTGACGAAACATATCCAGGTCCGTGGGAATGGGATTTGAAAAGACTGGCTGCCAGTTTTGCAATTGCCGGGAGATGGAAAAAATTTTCGAACAAAACCTGTAAGGAATTTGCATGGAATGTTGCTGATAGTTACAAAAGGCACATTCTGGAATACAGTAAATTATCGGCACTTCAAATTTGGTACGCCCATATTGACCTGGCAGAATTAATAGAAAAAGGAGAAGACGAAGAAATAAAATCCTTTCAGCAAAAACGAATCAAAAAAGCAGCTGAATATACCGCACACGAAAAAGAGTTTGCAAAAATGACTTATCACGAAGGTTCGCGCGCAAGAATAAAAGACGATCCACCTTTAATTTATCATCCAACGGGAGAAGAAGGAAAACGAATTTTGAAAGAAGCCGAAATTGTGCACAAACGTTATATCAATTCTCTGCCAGATGATAAAAAGGTGCTTTTAAACCGTTACACGTTACACGATCTAGCTGTAAAAGTGGTAGGTGTAGGAAGTGTCGGCACAAGCTGCGGCATTAGTTTACTGATGTCGGCAACTGGTGAACCTATTTTTTTACAATTTAAAGAAGCCCGAAAAAGTGTACTCGAAGAAAATGTAAAAATTAAAAACAAGTATCCGCACGAAGGAGAACGAATTGTAATGGGACAAAAGCTGATGCAGTCTGCCTCGGATATGTTTTTAGGATGGACAAACGACAGCCAGAACAAGTTTTTTTACATCCGCCAGCTTCGTGATGCCAAAGTAAAACCAGTTCTTGAAATAATGAAAGAACAAAATATGAATGATTATGCCAAAGCCTGCGGATGGGCACTTGCAAGAGCACACGCAAGAACAGGAGATCCGTCGTTGCTGTCGGGATATATGGGTAAAAATGACGACTTCGCCGACGCAATTGCCAAGTTTTCCATTTTATATGCAGATCAAAATGAGTCAGATTACAATAAAATGGTCGAAGCTGTAAAAGCAGGAAGACTCCCAATTTCGCCAGAGATATAATTTTTAAATAACTGCATAGAGTAAAATAAATTTGAAATTTATGAATTTAACAAGGAGGTAAAAAAACAAGTAAGATTTTATTTATTTAATTGAATTATTAAATAAAATGATTTATCTTTGAGAGTAAGCTAAGTAATTGTTTAGTAGATACTTGTGTGTATTTAGGTCGTATTTAGCCATTCTAAGCCCTTCTCTTCAAGATTTTAAGTTTTTAATACATTCTAGTTAAAAATAATTTAATTAACAATTTAAATACTACAACAATGATTAAAAGAACAAATCTTCGTATACTCCCAGTATTGTTTTTGGGATTAATTTACAGCTGTTCTCCAACTGTAAAAGTCACATCAGATTATGATCATTCTGCCAACTTTGGCGAATATAAAACCTTTGCGGTTTATGATTTAAAAGCACAGCAAGGCCAAGTTAATCAACTAAATGTTGATCGTGTAACAAAAGCTATTCGAAACGAAATGCTTGCTAAAGGCTTTACAGAATCTAGTAATCCTGATTTAAAAGTAAATGCAGTTTCGATATTAAAAAATAAAACTTCTGTAAGTGCAAACACAGATTTTTATGGATACGGCGGTATGTATCGTCCGTACGGATATTGGGGCGGCGGCGCTATGATGGGAGGAGCCAATACAACATTCAATACCTATGATTATGTCGATGGTTCATTGGTAATTGATATTGTCTCTACTAAAAGTCAAAAACTGCTTTGGCAGGGAATTGGAAATGCTGAAATTGACAGTAAACCAGATAATCCCGAAGAATTTATAAATGGTGCTATCAAAAAAATACTTGCTGATTTTCCTCCGGGATCAGCTAAAAAGTAAATAATCAATAAACAGCTTTGTGCCTGTCAGCTTAGACAGGCCCGAAGCTTCTATTTGAATGCTCCCTTTCGCATTTTTAAGAGAAATAATGCTAATTAACCTTAAAAAAAATGATCGATATATTACTCTCACTCTTCTTTTTTATAGCCACAATTGCAGGTCTGGCTACCTCAATTATGGTGCTTTTTTCCAAAAAAACCTATTCAAAAAGTTTCTTTTTAGGAATGTTTTTGCTGAGTCTTGCAGTGGTAAGTATTTACAATTTTTATCTGTCTGCCAATACCATTAAAAACTTTCCAGAACTATTCACTATTACAAAATCGTTTATTTTTTTAGCAGCCCCTTGTTCTTATTTGTATGTTAGAAATATTTTATCTCTCAATAAAAGAATTAGGAAATACGATTGGCTTCATTTTCTGCCTTTTGTTATTTATTTTGTATTGACACTTTTTGCATACGTTGGAAGTTTTACCAATCTAAAAGCGGCCCATTATATTGCAATCAAAATCAAAAATCCATTTTCTATTTTAGCCTTGACGATTTGGCTGTCCTATGTCTTTTTTCAAACCATGTTGATTTTAAACTATGATCTGAAAAAATTTAAAGGAGATCAATTTCATCGAATTAAAGTAATCAACTGGATCAAGATTTACAATCTTATGATTTTGTTTTTATTTTCTGCGCTTTTTGTTCATCATTTTCTATTACGAAAAATTGATGTTGTAGACATATCCTGCTATTTCTTAATTTCATCAGTTTTGTTTTTTACTGTGGGATGGCTTTATTTCAAAACTCAAATTTTTCATGATGAAGAAGAAACATTCGATTTTATAAGCGACAATATGGTTGCTGTAAAATCAAAAGAAATCAAGAGTAATCTTCTCATAACATATGAGTTAACACCCGAGAAAAAAGAAGATTATTTATTAAAACTAGATTATGTTTTAAATGCTAAAAAGCTTTTTTTAAAGAAAGATTTTGTAATCAGAGACTTGTCTGATGAAACAGGAATATCTGTTCACCATTTATCCAATTTAATTAATTCTGAATTTGGACTTCATTTTCAGGATTATGTCAACCTCAAAAGGATAGAATATTTTAAAGATAAAATAAACGATCCAGAATGGAAAGATTTGTCTCTAGAAGGAATGGCTTGGGATTCTGGTTTTAAATCCCGTACAACCTGTTTTAGAGCATTTATAAAGCATACTGGGAAATCACCATCAGAATATTTTAAAACCATTAGAATAAATCCTGATCGTACAAGTGCTTACTATTTTAAATAAGAAATAGCTGTTGTATAAAATCAGTTATGATTAGCGCTCGTAAAGTCTTAATTAATTTTAAAACATTTCGATATGAAAGCAAAAATTAATAATTCGAAAAAAGCATTACAATCAATTTTCACCATTATATCATTCGCCATTTCCTTTCACAGCACGGCACAATTAAAAGGAGGACATATTCTTGGCGCCATGGGACTTCAATCAGGAACTCAAGCTCCAGAAAATACTTTAGGAGTATATATTCCAGGTTATATTTATACGGCATCATCTTTAAGGAATGGTGACGGCGATAAAATTGGCAATCCAGATTTGACCATGTTTATAACAGGAGCAGGAGCTTCTTATGTAACCGACTTTAAAATTTTAGGAGCCAACTACGGTGCAACTATTTTATTAGCAGGTGCTTCTAATACTATTCAAGGAAGTTATATCGATTCAAAAAGTGATTTTGCGTTTACAGATATGTATGTACAGCCCATTCAGCTGGGCTGGCATAACAAAAGAGCCGATTTTATTTTTACTTACCAAATGTATCTTCCAACAGGAAAATATGAACTTGGCGGAAGTAATAACAGCGGTTTAGGAATGTTTATGAATGAGTTTTCAGCAGGAACAACTTTGTTCTTTAATGATAAAAAAACATTTCATTTTTCAGCATTAGCCTCTTACGAAATTAATGGAAAGAAAAAAGATACCGATATCAAAACAGGTGATATCCTTAGTGTTGAAGGAGGTCTCGGGAAAACTTTTTATTGTATGAATGCTGAAAAAACAGCACCAAAAGGAATATTAAATGCAGGTTTAATTTATTATTTCCAATACAAAGTTTCTGATGATAAAATTCCAGTAGGAAGCCTATTGCTTGAGCCAGATAAAGATCATGTCGGCGGACTTGGCGCTGAGATTAATTACCTTCATATTGGCTGTATGACTTCTGCAGGATTGAGATGGATTGGAGAAGTTAACGCTGTAAATAGATTTCAAGGAAATACCTTCTTCATTACGCTGGCACATGTTTTCGAGTTCAAGAAAAAGTAATTAAGAGATTTCGGAACTTTAAGAATACGGTAATTTTTAAATGTAAAACGATTCAGCTTCTTTATATGAAAAACAAAAAAATACCACCAAACATTATCCTATTCTTGCTTGGATTTCTGTTGTCATTTAATGTTATAAATGCACAAAAACAGCATATAAGTGTAAAAGATTCTCTAGACGGAGCGTTTGATTTAAGTGATTATATTATTTACGCACACGGATTTCTGGTCGTTCCAACCGTAATTACAGAACCAGCTTTAGGAGGAATTGGAGGTGCAATCGTGCCTGTTTTCTTAAAAAAACATGCACCAGTTGTAGACGAAAATGGTAAAAAGCGTTTTATAAATCCAGATATCACGGGCGGAATCGGGATGTATACAGGAAATAAAAGCTGGATGGTTGGGGCTTTTCGTTCAGGAACGCTTATTAAACCCAAAATATTATACAGAGTTATGGCTGGCTATGGCGATATGAATTTATCATTTTATGCCAACAACAGACCAAATCTGCCAGATCAGGAATTTAAACTCAATTTTAAATCTACTATTTTTTATACACAATGGCTCAAGCAGTTTAATAATCCAAAATGGAGTGCAGGACCACAATATCTTTTTTTAAATTCTAAAATAAACCTGCCTGATGTTAATCTTCCCCCGCCATTTGTAGATCCAAAAGATATTAAAAGTACCATAAGCCAGCTCGGATTAGCAGTGCAATTCGACGGACGTGATAATATTTTTACACCAGATAAAGGAATTAGGCTTCAATCAGATTTCTTCTGGTCTGATAATATCTTAGGAAGTGATTATGATGCCTGGCGCGTCAATCTATCTGCAATTGGATTTTATCCCATAACTAAAAAATTAATCGGCGGGCTGAGGATTGAAGGGGAACAGGCGTTTGGTAACCCGCCTTTTTATCTTTTGCCGGGAATTAATTTAAGAGGAATTCCAGCCGCACGATACCAAGGAAAAACAAGTATTGTAACCGAAGCTGAATTAAGATGGGATTTTTACCGACGATGGAGTATAATGGGTTATGGCGGTCTTGCAAGTGCTTTTAACGATTGGGACGATGCTTTTGCAAAACCAGTTGTTTATAGTTACGGAACAGGTTTCAGATATTTACTGGCCAGAAAGTTTAAACTCAGAATGGGTGTTGACGTTGCAAAAGGACCAGAAGATTGGGCTTACTATATCGTTTTTGGAAGTAATTGGTTGCGATAAAATAAAAGCAAAAAACTTGTAAGAAGTTGATTTATAAAAAAATAATTTTGAAAAGCCTCAATATTGCATTATTGAGGCTTTTTGTCGTAAATAACCTAATAATTACGTTCATTAAGAAAATATTAACAATTAAACATTACACAAATTCTATAATATTTAATTGTTTTGTAACAAATTAGAAACATTAGAGACTAATTTTATTAAACTTTAAACATAAATTATGAATACATTTTCATTCAAATCAGTGTTTGCAGCTTCAGTATTTTTAGCTGGAACAGCAGGCTGTTTTGCGCAAGACGTGTTAGTAAATTCACTTAAACTAAACGCTAGCGACAAAAGTAAAGAGAACTTTAAATTTACAGAAGTAATTAACCTAGGTACAACCTCAGTAAAAACTCAAGGTTCATCTGGAACTTGCTGGAGTTATTCAACAAACTCATTCTTAGAATCAGAAATGATTCGTTTAGGAAAGCAGCCAGTAGAATTATCTCAAATTTACTCTGCAAGAAATGTATATGTTGACAAAGGTGTAAATTATGTTCGTATGCACGGAGCAATTACGCTTGGAGATGGAGGAGCTTTGCACGATGTAATTAATATGTACAAAAAATACGGAACTGTTCCTAGAGAAGTTTACACAGGATTAAACTACGGAACAGATAAAAATAAATTTGGAGAAATGGCTGCTCTAATCGAAGGAGTTTTGGCAGCGGTTGTTAAAAACCCGAATGGAGAATTGACACCAAACTGGCAAAAAGCTTACACAGCAGTTATTGACTCTTATTTAGGAAAAGTGCCTGATAACTTCAATTACAAAGGAAAAAACTATACACCGCAATCTTTTGCAAAAGAAGTGGTTGGAATTAACCCAGATGATTATGTAGAAATGTCATCTTTCACAACATCTCCGTACTATCAAAAAACTACAATGATGGTGCCAGACAACTGGTCATTGGATCAAGTTTACAACGTAAAAGTAAACGATATGACAGATGTTATCGACAATGCTTTGAAAAAAGGATATACTGTGGCTTGGGCAACAGATGTAAGTGAGAAAAGTTTCAGCTGGAAAAATGGAGTAGCTTATGTTCCAACTAAAAAATTCGACGATATGACGGCTGAAGAAAAAGCAGACATGTTTAACGGACCAAAAGCAGAACCAGAAATTACTCCAGAAATGCGTCAGGCTGCGTTTGATAACTACGCAACAACAGACGACCACGGAATGCACATTATTGGTTTAGCAAAAGATCAAACTGGAAAAGAATACTATATCGTAAAAAATTCTTGGGGAGAAACAAACGACTACAAAGGTTTCTTGTTTGTAACTAAGAACTTCGTAAAATATAAAACTACAGCATTATTAGTAAACAAAGGAGGAATTCCAACTGAGATTGCTAAGAAATTAGGGGTTTAATTATCCTGAGAGTTTTTAAGAAATAGAGAAAGCGCCACAATGGAAATTGTGGCGCTTTTTTTATTGATTAATTATATATTTTTCATTAAGCCATTTTTCCTATAAACAATTTAAGGAACCTTTTTCCCTAATCAGGAACACTTAAAAGAAAAGAAGCGCTTCAACGTTTTTTCTAGTTATTTGCGGAGAATATTAATCGTAACGGCTTGAATGGTATATATTTAATAAAATTTTAAGGCGATCCATTAATTTTATTGAATATTTATGAAAAAGCTCGAAGCGTTTTTAAGCGCATTTTTAATAATAATATCACTTAATTGCTTTGCACAACAAGCGACAAATGCCCAGGGATCTTCCGCTAACGGAAAAACTATAATTTTGACGGACAATCTTGCTTCAAACAGGGATTATGTTATAAAATCATATTATGTAGAAGAGAGAATCAATAAACTTTTTGGAGGCAGAATTACAACTTATGAGGTAACTAAATTGGATATGGTCTATACCAACGATTTAGGACCAAATAATACTAGAACTATTATTCCTAGATATGTCAAGCGAAAACAAAAAGGAGCAAGTATGACACAGCCTGAAGTTTCTATTGAAAGTATAACAGCCTATTCAGAGCTAGTTGTGGTTAAAGTTCCAACTGAGCCTGAAAAATATGTCAAAGTAGATGTAACGAGAACTTATGAAAGAGTGCTGGAAAAAGGATATAAATCTCCAGAAATGCTTCAAAAAGTCGCCGATCGACTTTACTTCGAAGGAAACTTTAATACAGCGGCAGAATATTATGAGCAATTGTTTAATCTCGTTAAAGATCCAGATGTTATTTATTATTACAGATACGCCCAGTCTTTAAAATCAGTCAACCAAATCAAAAAAGCTGATTTGTTGATGAAACGATTTAAAAGCGAGACCTTGGTAGTGAAGTAGATTTTGTTAACCGCAGATTTAACCGCAAAGACACTAAGAAAAAGCGCAAAGTGCGCCAAGGTTAATTAGATCTAATTTTATAGATTTTGAAAATCAATATTAAAAAAAAGGTGAACGGTTGAAACCAAAGGGTATGTTAATTTGATAATTTAAACAAAATGGTTTACATAAATCAAAAAATCAAGCATGTTATTAGATATCTTATTTGTCATCTTGAGGGGCCAGAGATCAATGGTTTGTCGACATAGATTGGCAATTTTTGCGTAAAACCCTGCGCCTTTACTATTAAAATAATCAGTCCTAAAGTATTGGAATTTGGAATTTTTTAAACTTTGGAATTTGACAAAAAAAAAGACGATCAATTTGATCGTCTTTTTTTTAAGCTCCCCCTCTTGGGCTCGAACCAAGGACCCTCTGATTAACAGTCAGATGCTCTAACCAACTGAGCTAAGGAGGAATCACCTTAAAGGTAAATATGTTTGCTAAAAAAAGTTGCTCCCCCTCTTGGGCTCGAACCAAGGACCCTCTGATTAACAGTCAGATGCTCTAACCAACTGAGCTAAGGAGGAAGTTGTTGCTCTTTTTAGCGAGTGCAAATATAAAACTATTTTTAGTTTCTCAAAAACATTTTCACTCTTTTTATTAAATATTTTTACTTGCCTACAATTGCTTTGTAAATGTCGTTTCCGTTAGCAAATAGTAATAGTGAAATAAGTAAAACAAAACCAACCATTTGCGCATTCTCTAGGAATTTATCACTTGGTTTTTTACCGCTGATCATTTCATACAATAAAAACATTACGTGGCCGCCATCAAGTGCTGGAATTGGCAATAAATTCATAACTCCAAGCATAATTGACAATAAAGCCGTGATTGACCAAAATACTTCCCAGCTCCAAGAAGTAGGGAAAATATTGAAAATTGCTGCAAAACCACCAACTTGTTTGTACGCTTTAGTTTCTGGATTAAAAATCATTTTTAATTGTTTTCCGTAACCTACTAATTGGTCTTTACCTTTTTCTAGACCAACCGGAATAGATTCAAAGAAACCATATTCTTTAGTACTGATTTTATAGTAACCTAGTTTTTCTAATGATTTCATGTCTAAACCTCCTGCAACCACACCTAGTTTTCCTTCGTTATTAACTTTTAAGGTAATTGGAGTTTCTTTTAAATCACGTAAAACAACAGCTGGAATTGATTTACCTTTGTTAGCTTCTAAAACTGTTTTAGCTTCATCAAAGTATTTAATCTTTTGTCCATTCAAAGAAAGAACCAAGTCTTTTGGTTTTAAGTTTTGATTAGGAGATTCTTCCGCAACTTTACCAATTGCAAAAGGAGTACGAATACCAATAAGAAGTCCTTTTTCTGTTTTAGAAAGCTGGTCTACAAAATCAGTCGGCATTGTAATAGTCTGCTGTTTTCCGTCTCTTTCAATCAAAACATGTTTTGCCATGATGACATTCATGTTCATATCACTGTCGTAGTTTTCTACAGCTTTTCCGTCAATAGAAATAATTTTATCGCCAGTTTTAAAACCAGCTTTAATCATAGCAGGATTTTCAATTGCAACACCATCCTTTAAATCGGCATTAGCAATATAAGTATCTCCGTAGGCAAAAGCCATTCCGATATAAATAATAAAAGCCAGAATAAAGTTTACCGTAACACCGCCAAGCATAATAATTAAACGCTGCCAAGCTGGTTTTGAACGAAATTCCCAAGGCTGTGGAGGCAGAGCCATTTGCTCTTTGTCCATACTTTCATCAATCATTCCAGAAATTTTCACATAACCTCCAAGCGGAAGCCATCCGATACCATATTCTGTTTCTCCGATTTTCTTTTTGAAAAGTGAATATTTAACATCAAAAAACAAATAAAATTTTTCGACTCTTGTTTTAAACAATTTTGCAGGGATAAAATGCCCTAATTCATGAAGAATAATAAGTAAAGATAAACTCAATAGAAATTGAGAGAGTTTGATAACTATATCCATTTTTTATTTTTAGTTCGTATTTAACGCACAAAAGTAGCGTTTTCTTATTTAATTTAAGACCGCAAGATAATGTTTAAGGTTTTAAATGTTTGTTAATAATTGACCTTACTTTTCAATAAAGTAAATATTGTTCGTTTGTTAGTAACATTTTTGATTATTTGTTACAAATATCTTCGGCAAGTATTTGTAAAATGAGCTTTTATTCTTTGGTTATAAATAAAAAACAGTAAATTTCGGAAAAAAAATATTGAGAACAATCTTACATTATTTGTTTTTGGTTCGTTTTAGAAAATTAGTTTCTAAAGATGATAATCTGGCAGTATTTCTAATTATAGCAGTCCATTTTGTCAGCGCATTTTTAATTTATAAAAACTTCGAAAAGTTCAGGAGTTATGTTCCCCTCCTTTTCTTGGAGATAGTGGTTTATCATTTGCAGAGGTTAGATGTAGAGCTTCTAAAAATGAAGAAAAATTATAAATTAATTCTATTTATAGAATACCTTATTTATTCATCTCCATTTTATTTAGTACTCTTATTAAAGAATGAATTTATTTTTATCGCAGCAATTATTTTGTTTAAGATTCTATTAATCAATGCTCCTAAATTCAATTTAAAAATCATTAAATATCCTTTTGATACATTTAATATCTACTGGCATATCTCTTTTAGAAAATACAAGCTGATTTATATTCTTCCAATTTTGATTACCATTATTTTTATGGCGGTAAACAGTAAAAATCAAAATCTATTGTATGCGGTTTTTTTAGGTTTGTCTTTAATAACCTGCGTTCCATCTTTTGAAAGAGAAACAACAGAAGAAATAAAACAGAATCCTTTTAGTGCCGAAAAATACTTGAGTTGTCAGTTTAAAAATTCAATTATCAATACTGCATATTTAGTGCTTCCCTTTGCTTTAACGTTATCCTTCTTATTGCAGTGGGAGAAATTAATATTTCTCATTTTTATATTTATTGTTCCTCTATTGAATCTCCTGTTAAAATATATTTATTTCAATAACAACTATTTACAGCAGATTTTCTTTACTCTTTTTATAGCTTCAAGTATTTTTTTATTTGGAGTTCCATTGTTGGCAACACCTTTTATTTATAAAAAAGCGATTAAAACCTTAAACGAATTAAAAACATGCTGAAGATTATTATTGATCAGAAAAAATATAAAGACAAATCAATATTAGAAAACATTAATATCAGTATTGATCAACCTGGAATTTATGGTGTTATTGGTAAAAACGGTCAAGGTAAAACAACACTTTTTAAATGTATTTTAGGTTTAGAAAAGTTTAATGGAAGCTGTTCTGTTAATGAAGAAAAAGTTGTTCTGCAAAACGCAGGCTGGGTTCCAACAGATCCTCCAATTTATGGAGAACTTACTGCGGTCGAATTTTACGATTTTTATGCCCATTTAGTAGATGTAGAAAGAAAAAGCACGTCTCAAATATTTGAAGTTCCAAGTAATCAATTAATTCGAGAGTTTTCTACCGGAATGAAAAAGAAAACATATCTGAATGCCGTTTTTCAAAAAGAATTTGCAATCTATATTTTGGATGAGCCTTTTAACGGTCTCGATTTAGAATCAAATTATTTGTTGATGAACCATATTAGAGCACTTTCAAAAAAGAGTATTATTTTTATTTCTTCGCATATTTTAGAGATACTTTACAGGGATTGTGACAAAATCTTTTTACTTCAAAATAAAAACATTACTGAGTTTGAAAAAAGCCAATATTCAGAAATTGAGAAAGAATTGTTTGCAATAAATAGTATTGAATAGAATTTGATTTAAATGTTTGTTAATTAATAAACATTTCAATTTCTCGTTTTAGCAAGATGCCGTAACTTTACTTTTTAAACTGTTGTCATTTTCAATTGGCAGCATAAAATCTTCAAAAGTTACAATTATGGCTTCACAATTATTTACTCCATTAACTATAAAAAAAATTACTTTAAAAAATAGAATTGCAATTTCTCCAATGTGTCAATATTCTGCAGAAGACGGTTTTGCAAACGATTGGCATTTGGTTCATCTAGGAAGTCGAGCGACTGGAGGTGCGGGATTAATTATTCAGGAAGCGACTGCAGTTTCTCCAGAAGCAAGGATTTCTCCTTCAGATCTTGGAATTTGGAAAGACGAACATGTCGAAAAATTGAAGCAAATCAACCAATTCATTATTTCTCAAAATTCAATTCCGGGAATTCAATTGGCGCATGCGGGACGAAAAGCAAGTGTTTCTGCTCCGTGGCTTGGCAATAAAAAATTAGATTTCGCTCAAGGCGGATGGCAGACCGTTTCTGCAAGTGCGATTCCGTATCATGATGACGAACCATTTCTTCCAGAAGCTTTGGATAAAAACGGAATCCAAAAAGTGATTTCAGATTTTAAAGAAGCAACAAAACGAGTGGTAGAAGCTGGATATCAGGTTTTAGAAATTCACGGCGCACACGGATATTTGCTGCATCAGTTTTTATCTCCATTGACTAATGTGAGAACAGATGAATATGGAGGAAGTTTTGAAAATAGAATTCGTTTTACTTTAGAAATTGTAGAAGCAGTTCAAACCGAATGGCCATCTGATTTACCATTATTTGTTAGAATATCAGCAACTGACTGGGCAGAAAACGGATGGAATCCTGAAGAATCTGTACAGCTTTCAAAAATATTAAAAGAAAAAGGAGTAGATTTAATTGACGTTTCATCAGGCGGATTGGTTTCGCATCAAAAAATTACACTTGGCCCAGGTTATCAAGTTCCTTTTGCAGAGAAAGTAAAAAAAGAAGCTAATATTTCAACAGGATCAGTTGGTTTAATTACCGAAGCCAGACAAGCCGAAGAAATACTAAAAAACGGTCAAGCCGATTTAATTTTATTCGCCAGAGAATCTTTGAGAAATCCGAATTTGCCTTTAGATTTCGCTAAAGAATTAGACAGCGAAATTCAATGGCCAAAACAATACGAACGAGCTAAGATTTAAAATTTATTAGCTACAGATTTCAAAGATTAAAATGATTTCTTTTTAATGTTTTTCGATACGAATTTCAGGAATTATTTTAAACTTGTAAAGCAACGATTTGTGTAAATTCGTGAAATTCGCGGCAAAAAAAATCCTTTTTAATCACATTAATCTGTGGCAAAAAACTAAAAATAACATGCAAAAAATAAAAACAGCACTTTTATCATACGGAATGTCGGGAAAAGTTTTTCACGCACCGTTTCTAGATATTCACGAAGGATTTGAATTATTAGGTTCTTGGGAAAGAAGCAAAAAGTTAATTCAAGAAGATTATCCATACGTTAAAAGTTACGCTTCGATAGACGAATTATTAAACGACGATGTAGATTTAGTAATTGTAAATACACCCGTAGGAACACATTATGAATATGCTAAAAAAGTCCTTTTGGCAGGCAAACATGCTGTAGTAGAAAAGGCTTTTACAACAACAGTTGCTGAGGCAAAAGAACTTTCATCAATCGCTAAAGAAAAAGGACTGAAATTAGCCGTATTTCAAAACAGAAGATGGGACAGTGACTTTAAAACAATCAAGAAAATTATCGACGAAGGAGTTTTAGGTGATTTGATAGAAGCAGAATTTCATTTTGACCGCTATAATCCTTTATTGAGTCCGAAGGCACATAAAGAAACGGCAAATGACGGCGCTGGAGTTTTAAAAGATTTAGGTCCGCATTTAATAGATCAAGCGGTGAGTTTATTTGGCTGTCCGAAATCAGTATTTGGGGATATTCGAGTAACCAGAGAAAATTCTGTTGTAGACGACTGGATCGATTTGACATTGTTTTATTCTAATTTCAGAGTAAGATTAAAAGCAGGTTTTTTTGTGAGAGAAGCCAATCCAGCTTATACCATTCACGGTAAAAAAGGTTCTTTTTTGAAACCTCGAGGAGATGTTCAGGAAGACGATTTAAAAATCGGAAAAAAACCAAATCTAGAATCTTGGGGAACAGAAGATGAAAATCTCCAAGGACTTTTACACACAGAAATTGATGGTAAAATAGTAAGAGAAAAAATCCCGACACTTCAAGGTAATTATTTCAGTTTTTTTGATGGAGTTTACGATTCGATCGTAAACGATAAAAAAGAACCAGTGACTGCAGAAGATGGAATAAAGGTAATGCAGGTTATAGAGGCTGCAATTGCAAGTAATGCCCAGCAAAAGGTAATAAGTATATAATAAGTATGTAAAGTAGGATTATCATTCTGTAGGAATGTTTCGTCGGTAAAAAATATAATGTTCAGTCGCATTTACGTTCCATAGGAACGTTTGATTTTGTTGTCATTTTTATAATCTAAATGTATCAAACGTTCCTACGGAACGTAAAATTTCGCAACAATATAATTTTTTCTACCGACGAAATGTTCCTATGGAACAGAGAAATATAAATAAAAAGGAGTTTTCTCGAAAATTGAGATTGCTCCTTTTTTTGTTTTTAATAAAAAATGAGGCAGATTATAATTCTACTAAACCTGAAAAGTTGTAATTTTAATAAGAAGATTTCAATTGAAAACCTTCGAATTTATAAACAATAACGTTGTATATTGTGCATAAGATTAGGTTTTATGCGCTTTAACATGTGTTTTTAGTATTTTTGAAAATATCATTCATTAAAAATTAAATATGCTGATAAATTTTAATCCATTAGCGCTTTTTCAGACCAAAGGTAAAATCAAGAAAGTATTTAGAGAGGCAAAGGCTTCTTATTTAAATCGGATTCGTTTTGCCGTTGGAATGTTTTATTTCGGAATGGGTTTGAGTTTTGCAACATGGGCGAGCAGAATTCCAGATATTAAAACGGCTTTGCATTTAACAGAAGGCGATTTAGGTTCTATACTTTTTGCGCTTCCAGTTGGGCAATTAATGATTATGCCATTTTCTGGAAAAATGGTTACCAAATTTGGCAGTCACCGCATTTTGATTTTTTCTTTAATAATGTACGTCTTCTGCTTAATTAATTTGGGTTTAGCAACAACGGCTTTACAATTATCTTTAGGATTATTTTTGTTTGGCTTGTTTGGAAATCTAGCCAATATTGCCGTAAACACGCAAGGAGTTTACACGGAAGTTTTGTTCAAAAAAACAATCATGTCAGCATTTCACGGAATGTGGAGTTTTGCAGGATTTACAGGAGCATTAGTCGGTTTAGGCATGCTTGCTTTAAAATTAAGTCCGCTGCATCATTTTCTAATTGTGGCTGGAATAGTTTTGCTTATGGTTGCTTTTAATTTTAAATTTTTGGTGCGAGCCAAAGAAAAAGTAAAAGTAAAACAAGAAGGCAAAAAACTATTTGTAAAACCAGACACAGCTTTACTTTGGCTTGGTGTAATCGGATTCTGCAGTATGGCAAGCGAAGGAGTTATGTTCGATTGGAGCGGTGTTTACTTTAAAGATATTGTACAAGCGCCTGGAGCATTAGTAGTTTTAGGCTACACTTCTTTTATGATTATGATGGCTGGCGGAAGATTTTTGGGTGACGGATTAATCAATAAATTTGGTCGTGAACGCGTTATGCAGATTAGCGGCGTTATGATTTCTGCCGGACTTTTTACTGCTGTTTTTCTTCCTTATATTATTCCGTGCACCATTGCTTTTATGTTCGTTGGTTTGGGCGTTGCTACTATAGTTCCAACCGTATATAGTATTGCTGGGAAAAATCCAACCGTGCCTGCCGGCGAAGCTTTAACGATTGTTTCGAGTGTAAGTTTCTTAGGGTTCTTGATGGGACCTCCTGTAATTGGGCATATTGCACAAAGTTTTGGTCTTCAATTCTCTTTTGCTTTTATCGGAATATTTGGAGTTTTGATCGCTTTTATGGTTTCTAAAATTCGCACTACAGCTTAAATTATCGCTTATGAGTACTTAATTAGCTTTTCATTAATTAAAATAAATTTGGAAGAATTTACTTATATTTAAATATTTTACCTATTTTTGAATTTAGAGCCTCACCGCTAAAACTTAGAATTTCTTTTCCAAAAACCAATATTATCTTTTGAATAAGGATTGCGATCCTAAAAAATTTTCAAAAATAAATTGGAATTTTTAATGGTAAAAAAATACTTAACGGCTTTAATTTTAATGTCTTGTACTTTTGCATCGGCACAGCAGCAGGAAATAACTGTTACTGGAATCGTTATTGATGCGCGAACGCAAAATCCGCTGGAAAATGTAGTCGTGACGATACAGAATACAGCAGTGATGCAGCTCACGTCAAAAGATGGAAAATTTGAACTTCATATATTTCCGCAAAAAGAGCAATTACTTTTGCTGAGAAACCAAGGATACAAAGATTATATTTTAAAAATCCAATCTTCAAAACAAAACATTAATCTAGGAATTTTACAGATCGAAGATACTTATTCGGATGAAGTTCCAGCTGCATTGATTACTTTGTCTGATAATGATTTTTCTGAAGATAACAGCTCCTCAGAAATGACATCTGGACTTTTACAATCTTCAAAAGATGCCTTTATGCAGGCATCTGCGTTTAATTGGGGTCAAGCTCGGTTTAGAATTCGCGGTTTAGACAGTGAAGACGGAACCATGATGCTCAACGGAATGACAATGAACAAAATCTACGACGGAAGACCGCAGTGGAACAATTGGGGAGGCTTAAATAATGTATTGCGTAATCAAGAATTTTCTGTTGGAACGGCTGCATCAAATTATACTTTCGGTGGAATTTTAGGGACACAGCAAATAACAACTCGAGCTTCCTTATACCGAAAAGGAACATCACTTACATTTTCTGGAAGCAATACAACATACACTTGGCGTGCAATTGGAACATATGCATCTGGAATGAATTCTTCTGGCTGGGCTTATGCGGTTGCAGCAGGAAAAAGATGGGCTGATGAAGGTTACTTTCAAGGAACAAATTTCAATGCAGATTCTTTTTTCATTAGTGTCGAAAAGAAATTAAACAACAGAAATTCTCTGAATTTTACAGGGTTTTATACTCCGAATTCGCGCGGAAAAAATTCGGCAAATACAAGTGAAGTGACCAGTTTAATGGGAGAAAAGTACAATTCGTACTGGGGATTTCAGAATGGTGAAAAACGAAATGCAAGAGTTAAAAATGTTGAAGAACCATTATTAATGCTGAATCATTATTTTAAAATTGATGCTAAAACAAACCTGAATTCGAGCGTTATGTATCTATTTGGGAAAGTCGGAAACAGCAGTATAGATTATCAAAATGCAGATAGTCCAGATCCCGCTTATTATAAAAAAATGCCAAGTTATTTTAGTTCGCTTTATGCGAAAGATCAAGGACAATTTTCAGGTGAGTTTACTCCAGATTATGAAAATGCAGTAAAAAATACAATTGCACTTCTCGAAAATCCTCAGATTGATTGGGAGTCAATGTATCTTGCTAATCAAAATCCAACGGAAAATGGTTATGAACCTGCAAAAAGTAAATATGTTCTCTATGAAGACCGAACAGACGATAAGACTTTTGCAGTAAATTCAAACTTAAATACACAGATTACTCCAAATATTTCATTTGATGGCGGATTCACTTTCCGAAAATTAAAATCACATAATTTTCAGTATTTGCTGGATCTTTTAGGCGGAGAATATTTCGAAGATATTGATCCATTTTACAAAGGAAATCTTTCACAATCAGATTTACAGCATCCAGATCGAAAAGTTAAGAAAGGAGATATTTATGGGTATAATTATAATTTGCTTGCTAATACTTTAGATGTTTTCACGCAGTTTAAATTTACTTATAATAAAACAGAATTTTATCTGGCACAATCATACGCAATTTCCGATTATCAAAGAGAAGGATTGTATCAAAACGGACTTTATCCAACTTCTTCACTGGGAAAAAGTGATAAGGTTAACTTTGAAAATTTTGGTTTCAAAGGCGGATTTACGTATAAAATCTCTGGAAAGCAGCTGTTGTTTTTTAATGCAGCGCATTTGACAAGAGCTCCTTCTCTTAGAAATACATTTTCAAATTCACGATTAAATAATTCGATAGTTAATGGAATTGAAAGTGAAAATATTAGCAGTGCCGAAGCCAATTATGTTTATCGATCGCCAAAACTTAAAATGCGTTTTACGGCTTATTACACTTTAATAAAAAACACTTCAAAAATTTCTTTTTTCTATGCCGAAGGAATTTTCGATAACGGAGCAGGTTATGATGCTACAGATGCTTTTGTAAGTCAGACTTTAACGCATTTAGACAAGAAAAATACTGGATCAGAATTAAGTTTAGAATATCAATTTTCATCGACATTAAAAGCGACCTTGTCTGCAGCGTACGGAAATTATGTTTACAGCAGTAATCCAAACGTATCAATTACAAATGATGCAAACGCAGCAAAAGATGGTGCGCAGACTACCTTTGATTTTGGTCAAGCCTATCTTAAAAATTACAAACAGCCAGGAACTCCGCAGCAGGCTTATTCGTTTGGAATGGAATATCGCGATCCAAAATTTTGGTGGCTGGCTGCTAATATTAATTATTTGGCAGAAAGTTATATCGATGTTTCGCCAATTTCAAGAACTTCCCAGTTTTACATAAATCCAGCCAATAATTTTCCTTTCCCAGAAGCAACTTCAGAAAGAGGAAATGAATTATTGAAACAAGAAAAGTTTGATCCAGTATCATTATTAAATATAAGTGGAGGAAAGTCATGGCGCATTCGTAAAAAATATATAGGTCTTTTTGCCAGCGTTAATAACGTTTTCAATTCAATATATAAAACTGGAGGTTTTGAACAGGCACGAAATGCAAATTTCAGAGCTCTAAATCAAGATGTTTCCAGCGGAACACCATCGTTTGGTCCTAAATATTATCATGGTTACGGAAGAACTTATTTTTTAAATCTCACCATTGGATTGTAAATCAAAATCTCATGAAAAACATATTTTTAAATTCATTTTTTGGACTATCATTATTTATTATCACGAGTTGCAGTACCGAAGTCGAAATGCCGAAATTGGTTTGCACACAGCCAGATTTCACAGTAAATAAGACTGTAGAAAAAGTATATGAACTTTCCAATAATACGGCCAAACAATATTTATACGATGATATTATTGAAGCGTATGTAGTTTCTAGTGACGAAGGCGGTAATTTTTTTAAGACGATTTCATTGCAGACAATTGCTGCTGCAAAAACTCCAGCAATTGGTTTTAGCGTTCCCATAGATGCATCAAATACTTATATTGATTATCGCGTTGGAAATAAAGTATATGTAAAACTTAAAAACCAATTTACAGATTTATACTATGGCGGATTAAGAATTGGAAGTTTATATGTAAGTAATGCCGGCGATCCAACAATTGGCAGGATTTCTCAAAATGATTATAAAAATGTTCTGAATGCTTCCTGTACAATAATTGATGAAAATACTTTGGTTGAATCACTTTCTATAGAAGAGGCGCTTAAGGATATTAAGTTAAACACATTAATAGAATTAAATAATGTCGAATTTACAGAGGCGGCATTAGGACGTCATTATTTTGAAGAATCAAATAATGTGGGCGGATCTACAAATTGGAATCTGCGAGATAAAACAGGAAACCAAATTATTTTTAGAACCAGCAGTTATGCAAAATTTGCAGATCATTTTGTGCCAGAAGGAAGTGGAAAAGTAAGAGGGATTCTGACCAAATTTGGCACTGATTATCAATTGATGGTAAGATACGAAAGTGACATTGATATGAATGGAAAAAGGAATGTCCCGTTTTTTGCAGAAGATTTTCAGTCCGTTAAAAACAATGTAAATTTTGTTTTGCCTGGCTGGAGCAATATTGTAGAAAAAGCCACTAAACTTTGGAAGAGTATGGTATATTCCGGAAATGGGTATGCAGAGTTTAATACTACAAGCACGACGGCAGCCGAAAATATTGCATGGCTGGTTTCTCCTAAAATTAATTTAGCAGGATATAAAAATGCGGTATTTTCGTTTAGAAGTGCACAGCATGATTTAAAAATGGATTCGCCTTTAAATACGTTAGAAGTTTATGTTTCAACCAATTTTGATGGTTCGAATGTTACCAAAGCAAAATGGACAAAATTAGAAGCTAAAGTTCCTTCATTAGCAACACCAACACGCGAATTTATAAGCTCTGGAGGAATTGATCTCTCGGCGTATTCTGGAAATATTCATATTGCATTTAAATACATCGGTTCTGGAAAAGATAAAACTTTAAACGGCGCTTTTATGGTTGATGATATTAAGATTTTTGGAGAAAAATAGGACGTAATTTTTAAATTCAAAATTAAATAGTTGATTTTTAGAGCTTTATTTAAAAGTTTGTAGTTTTCGTATTTCAAATTCCTGAAATTTGATTGAATTTTGTATTTTGGTCATCCCAAATCAATACAAATACCTCATGAAAACCTACTTTCTTGCCATCTTGATGATGGTTTTTCCATGTTTACTGCATAGTCAGGACGCTCCTGTTAAATTGAAGCAGATCAATATTGTTAAAACAAATTACCAAAACTCTAAAGACGGTGAAATTGTAAATAAAACAATGGTCTTTAAAGATGGTAAACTTCAAACCGTAACAACTTCAGACGTTGTACAGCATTTCTTTTACAACAAAAATGGTTTGCTTGATATGACTGTTAAGGATAAGGTTGGAAGCGACTGGAAAGAAGTCGTAAATTATACTTATGATGCTGACAACAATATTACAAAGTTTGTCAAAAAATATCAAGAAGGACCAAATTATATTACTAAAGTGGTTTCATTTGTTTATGAAGGTGCAAGGATTAAAGTTACTACAAAAAAGAGCACGAATCACCAGAATTTAGTAGATGATATCGAATATCTTGTTGAAAACGGAATCATTGTAAGACGTACTTCACGCGATAGAAATAAACAAATTATTGGAAAACTTGAATACGTTTATGTAAACGATAATGTATCTAAACACAAAGGATTGGTTGGAGATAAAATTTCTAAAACCTACACTTACGATGATAAAAAATCGGTGGATCAATTAATTGTTCAAAGCTTGTTTGGTGATAATTACAAAGTAATTGTACCAATGATTTCTTACCATGAAGACGAATTTGCCTTTGAATCGATTTCATACAATAATGAAATGAATTTTAGTCCTTCGTCTACAGCTTTAGTAGCGGTAAGCAGAAAATACAAATACAACAAACTAAACTTTCCGATTTCTTGTTCGCAAATTGAAGAAAACGGAATTGTAAAAACAGAAAAAACGTTTATTTACGAGTAAATATTTCAAATTTAGAAATTATTCAAAATGGAATTTTGTTGAGGTAAGCTTAACAGAATTCCATTTTTTTATAATTTGCTGTAAAAGCAGTTGTAGATATAAATTTAAAAACGAAATTGTATAATTGATTGTAGCTTACAAATGATTAAATTTGCAACTTATTCAAGACTATGTTAGAAAAAGAAGTTATAAATTTTGAGAGAACAGTAATTGTTGGAATTGTTACTCAAAATCAAAGTGAAGAAAAACTAAATGAATATTTGGACGAATTAGAGTTTTTGACATTTACCGCAGGAGGTGAAGTTATTAAACGCTTTTCGCAGAAAATGGAACGTCCGAATCCCAAGACTTTTGTGGGTACGGGAAAAATTGATGACATCAATCTTTTTGTAAAAGAAAACAAAATATCGACAGTAATTTTTGATGATGAATTAACGCCTTCACAGCAAAAAAATATTTCGAGAATTATTGATTGTAAAATTCTGGATAGAACCAATTTGATTCTGGATATTTTTGCGCAGCGAGCTGAAACTTCATATGCAAGAACTCAGGTAGAATTGGCTCAATGTCAGTACTTACTTCCAAGACTTTCTGGTTTATGGACACACCTTGAGCGTCAAAAAGGGGGTATTGGTATGCGTGGACCCGGTGAAACAGAAATCGAAACGGATAGACGTATTGTGCGTGACAGAATTTCGTTGTTGAAAGATAAAATCAAAACGATTGACAAGCAAATGAGCATTCAGCGCAGTAATCGCGGTGCGATGGTTCGTGTGGCTTTGGTTGGTTACACAAACGTTGGGAAATCGACTTTGATGAATGCAATAGGTAAAAGTGATGTTTTTGTTGAGAACAAATTGTTTGCAACTTTGGACACTACAGTTCGAAAAGTGGTGATTAAAAACTTACCATTTTTGCTTTCAGATACCGTTGGTTTTATTCGAAAACTACCAACACAATTGGTTGATTCTTTTAAAAGTACACTAGATGAGGTTCGTGAAGCAGATTTGCTTTTGCATGTTGTAGATATTTCACATCCTGATTTTGAGGATCATATAGAATCTGTAAACAAAACGTTGCAGGAAATTAAAAGTAATGATAAGCCAACGATCATGGTTTTCAATAAAATCGATGCTTACCGTCATCTCACTATTGAAGAAGATGATTTAATTACCGAAAGAACCCGCAAACATTATACACTCGAAGAATGGAAACAAACTTGGATGAATGATGTAGGAGAAGGCAAAGCTTTATTTATCTCAGCAAGAGAAAAAGAAAACTTTGAAGAATTTAGAGAAACGGTTTATGAAGCTGTTCGACAAATTCATATTACTCGTTTTCCTTATAATAAATTTTTGTATCCAGATTATAAGGATGCGATTGAGAAGGAAGAAGAAAATGAAGAATAATAATTTTTTTACCGCAAAGAGCGCTAAGATTTTTATATTATAGTACCATAAAAAACAAAGTTCGCAAAGCTAAATAACATCCAGCTTTGCGAATTTTTATTTTATAAAATTGAGATTTGAAAAAACTTTGCCTCTTTGCGGTAAAATATAATAAGGACTTTATAGATTAAAATCCGAAGTTAACTCCTAAACCAAATACTTCTCGAGTTTGGAGACCTTCAAAAGCGTTATCATCGTAAATTGCTTGGAATGCTAAGTTAGCAGATAAGAATTTATTTATTTTCATTATGATATTCAAAGAGTAATTGATATCAACATTTTGAGGATCTTCTAAATAATTAGAGTATAAATTCAATGTGTTTTCTGCAGTTACATTGGTCATAATCGCCAATTTATAATAAACTGAAGCATAAAAACCGAGTTCGTAACGCATCGTTTTGCCTTCGTCAACTCCAAAATAATCACCATCTACATAAGGCAAACCTGTAAATCTGTCAATTCCGCTTGTATAAGCATTGTCTACAAAAGTGAATTTTGAAGTAAGAGGAGCAAAATTTATTTTAAGATTATCATCTTTTGTCCAATAAATACCAGGACCAGTAGTAAGATATCCAGGAGACATGAATTTAGTCTGTTCAGTTCTAATCTCTTTTCCGTTAGCATCCTGACCGTAAATATAACCCGTTGTAAATTGCGTTCTAAAGTTTAAAAAGAAAGAGTAGTACCACTCGCCAAAAGCTCTTTTCCCTACAATTGAATTAAACTCTAATCGGTCATCGGTTTTTTTTCCGAAGTCGGTATTTTTAGTTTGTAAAAGTCCGTAAGAAGCAAGGATTTTATTATCCCAGGTTACATCGTCTTTTTTATAATTAAAGTCATAGTTTATTCCTAAAGTTCCAGAAAAACTATCTTCACCACCAGCGATCCAGTTGTTGAAGCTTGATTGGTTTAACAAAAGAGATACTGTTCCTTTTGCTTTCCAGCCTTCTCCTTCAATAGTATCATTAATTTTTTTTACTGCTTTTTCGGTATTCTGAATTAATTCTTTTTCTGAATTTTGTGCCTGAACAATAGCAAAGTTCGCTAAAATGCATAGTAATAACGCCAGCTTTCTCATGGTTGTTTAGTTTAAGTGTATTATCAAATATACTAAAAACCAATTGAAACTAGATAATTATCGCTTGTAATTGCAGGTTATTTCTTAGATTCTTTGTATAAAGGTACTGCAGAGCATGCTTCGCCATACATTATGCTGCGAGCAAATGGCTGTAAATAATTTGCAGCTAAAATATAAGCACGCATAGGAACGGGTTTTCTAGAACAGCCTTTTACAATTACGGGTTTGCTTTTGTAAACAGAATAATCAATTTTACTTAAAATCTCTTCGTAAAGACTTGCATCAAGATCTTCGATTGTTCCGTTAACTACTTTTTTGGCATACGGAGCTAAATGAACACTCACTAAAATTAATGCCCAAGCCGGAATAATAGCATCTGTACTGCAATGTACAGCAACATATTGATCCTGATATTGCGACCAATCATGATTTTTCAGGTGCTCTCTAAAGTCTTTTTCTTTCAATAAAAATCCTTCCAAAAGCCATTGCGAAATGTCAATTTGCACACGCATTCCTTTTGGATAATAATCCTCTAAATCAAAAACTTCTAAAGCACTATTGGCAACTTTATTGATAATTTCTTCCATGTGAAAAGTTAGTTTCAAGTTTGAGGTTTCAAGTTCCAAGTTGAGTAACCTGAAACTTTAAACCTGAAACCTGAAACAAATATTTTTAAAGCATTCCTAATTCTAATTTCGCTTCTTCGCTCATTAAATCTTTACTCCAAGGTGGATCAAAAGTAATTTCTACTTCAACATCTTTAATGTGCTCGATTGTTTTTACTTTCTCTTCAACTTCGCGTGGTAAACTTTCTGCAACTGGGCAGTTTGGAGATGTAAGAGTCATTAGGATTTTTACTTCGTAATCTGTATTTACCATTACGTCATAAATTAATCCTAACTCGTAAATATCAACAGGGATCTCAGGATCGTAAATTCCTTTTAAAATTTTTACGATTGATTCTCCTAATTCGTTTGTGTCTATTTCTTGTTCCATTGTTTTTATTTGTTTTTTGCCACGAATTTTACAAATTTCCCGAATTAAAATTTGTGTTAATTCGTGAAATTCGTGGCAGAAGAAATTTAATTTTTGTTTTTTGAATCAAATGCTAAAGCATACATTTTGATGTTTTTAATCATCGAAACCAAACCGTTAGCACGTGTTGCTGATAAATGCTCTTTTAGACCTATTTCATCAATAAAATCTACATCAGCTTCTAGAATGTCTTTTGCTTTTTGATTAGAGAAAGCACGAATTAAAATTGCAATTATTCCTTTAGTCAAAATAGCGTCGCTGTCTGCCGTGAAAACAATTTTATCGTCTTGTTCTTCACCTTGTAACCAAACTTTTGACTGGCATCCTTTAATTAAATTCTCATCGGTTTTATATTCTTCTTTAATCAGCGGAAGCGTTTTTCCGAGCTCGATGATGTATTCATAACGCTGCATCCAGTCGTCGAACATTGAGAATTCATCTATTATTTCGTTTTGTATTTCTTTTATTGTCATAATTATTCTTTAACAAAATCAACTAATAAATTTACTAGTTTTTCGATTTCTTTTGGAGGAAAACCATTGTCGAAACCTTGTGTTTCATAGATTTTTCCATCTTTTGTTATTTTTAAATTTCCTATAGCAGCACCATCGTATGTACGTTTGTCAGTTGGAGCTTTTAAAGAGGAAAGATTGTCTAAATTAACTTTAGAAAATGCAGTAACAATTTCGTTCCATTTTGCATCATCAATATTAATTTGCACAGGTTCAGCATTACGTGCTGTAGTAACCAAAACCGATTTGTTTTGTGTTACGATAGTTTTGTAATAACCTCTTGAGTGCGCAGAATATTCAATTTGTGTTGAAGTCATATCTGTTTTTTTTTGACTGCAGCATCCAGTTGCAATAAAAAGCGTTAAAAGCAATAAAGACAATATTCTCATAAAAATAGTTTTTTTTAGCTTAGCATTGTTTGTGCTTTTTTAACGGCATCAACCATTAAATCAATTTCTTCTTTAGTATTATAAAAAGAGAAAGAAGCACGAATTGTTCCAGGAATACAGAAGAAACTCATAATTGGCTGTGCACAATGATGTCCAGTTCTTACGGCAATTCCTAATTTATCTATAATAGAACCAATATCATACGGATGAATTCCATCAATATTAAACGAAACTACAGATGCTTTATTTTTCCCCGTTCCGTAGATTCTTAAACCTTCAATTTCAGATAAACGTTTTGTGGCGTATTCCAAAAGTTCGTGTTCGTACTCTTGAATATTTTCGAAACCAATAGTATTCAAATAATCAATTGCAGTTCCAAGAACAATTCCGCCGGCAATATTTGGTGTACCTGCTTCAAATTTATGAGGCAAATCTGCGTAAGTAGTTTTCTCGAAAGTAACTTCTTTGATCATTTCGCCGCCGCCTTGATAAGGAGGAAGTTTGTTTAACCATTCTTCTTTTCCGTATAAAATTCCAGTTCCGGTTGGACCGCACATTTTATGCCCTGAAAAAGCATAGAAATCGCAATCCAATTCTTGAACATTTGGTTTTAAATGAGGAACTGCCTGAGCACCGTCAATTAAAACAGCGGCACCAACAGAGTGCGCTTTATCAATTATATATTTTATCGGATTAATGATTCCAAGTGCATTTGAAATATGGTTAAGTGTAACCACCTTTGTTTTTTCCGAAAGCAAAGCATCAAACTCTTCTAGAATTAATTCTCCGTTTTCATTAATTGGAATTACTTTTAAAACCGCACCTGTTTTTTCACACAACATCTGCCAAGGCACAATATTACTGTGATGTTCCAATGACGAAACAATTACTTCGTCACCTGGTTTTAAAATTGAAGCAAAACCATTGGTTACTAAATTAATACCATGAGTTGTTCCCGAAGTAAAAAGTACTTCATGAGCATGTTTTGCGTTTATATGTTCTTTTACTTTGCCACGAGAAATCTCGTAAGCGTCAGTAGCTAACTGGCTTAAAGTGTGAACGCCACGGTGAATATTGGCGTTAATTTCTTGATAATATTTTACTTCCGCATCGATCACAACTTGTGGTTTCTGAGAAGTAGCTCCGTTGTCGAAATATACTAAAGGTTTTCCGTTAACTTTTTGGTTAAGAATTGGAAAATCAGCTCTTATTTTTTGAATATCTAGCATGTCTTATTTAGAAAAAATCTATTTACAAAAGTACTAAAACTAAATTTGTTTATACAGGAATTCTATAATTTCCTTTTATGGTATCATTGTTACAAGGCGTAAATGCTGATTCTGTAAAAATCGGTTGACTTTTCTGAATTATCTGAATCAGATTTATAATTTGAGTCCTAAAAACGTGAACATAAATTATTTATATTGCAATAAAAAATAACGTATCAATGAAAAAATTTCTCAAAGTACTTCTGCTTGTAGTTGTTCTGGCTTTTTTATATTTCGGATTTACAACTTACCCTAAACTGGATTTGATTTCTGGATTTTCTGCCAAGAGTATTGCATCAGGACATTTTATAGATAATCGTTCGAAAGAATTAATTGAAAAAACCGACAATGATATCGACATGATTGATTTGGCAACGAATGCAATTGATGATGCAGGAAAATTTGCAACTTCAAATGTTTATGGTTTAAAAGAAAGAAAAGCGATTTACAGAGAAGGTTTAGGTGCTGTTTTGATTAATGATGATTTTGATGTTTCGAAACCGTATCTGCTGCCAAAGAGAACCAAATTGGTTAATAATCTTCCTTTTCCTTACGGTAATAAGGAGCCAAAAGATACCGCATTTTCGAATATTGATTATTCCAAATTAAAAAAAGCGGTTGATAATGCTTTTGATAAACCTAGTGGCGGAACAAAAAGAACCCGCGCCGTTGTAGTTTTATATAAAGACAAATTAATTGCCGAGAAATACGATAAAGGTTTTAATAAAGACAGTAAAATTTTAGGCTGGTCGATGACAAAAAGTATCACAAGTTCGGCTTTTGGTGTTTTGGCAAAACAAGGAAAAATCGATATTTACAAACCGGCACCAGTTAAAGAATGGCAAAATGACGAACGCAAAAATATTACGCTTAACGATTTGCTTCACATGAATTCTGGTTTAGAATGGGAAGAGAATTACAGTACAATCTGCGATGCCACAAAAATGCTTTTTCAGGCTGAAGATATGGGGAAAGTGCAGTTGGATAAACCAGCTCAATTTAAACCCAATACACATTGGAATTATTCTTCTGGAACAACCAATTTATTATCCCTGATTTTAAGAAGACAATTTAAAACACAGCAAGAATATCTTGATTTTTGGTACAGTGCCGTAATCGACAAAATAGGAATGAACTCGATGATTGTGGAACAGGATATGTCAGGAACTTTTGTTGGTTCGTCTTACGGATGGGCAACGCCGCGCGACTGGTCTAAATTTGGATTGTTATATCTAAGAAAAGGAAACTGGAACGGCGAACAAATCCTTGACGAAAGCTGGGTAAAATATACTGCAACTCCAACGAATACTTCTGAGGGAAAATACGGTGCGCAATTTTGGCTAAACGCAGGAGGGAAGTTCCCTGATGTTCCTCGTGATATGTTTTACTGCAGTGGTTATCAAGGCCAGATGGTAGCGATTATTCCGTCTCTGGATATGGTAATTGTGAGAATGGGAGTGAGAGAAGGTGATAAAAGTTTTGACTTTAATGGGTTTTTGAAGGGGATAATTGAGAGTGTGAAGAAATAATAAATGGCAATTTTAAAAAGAATAGAAAATGATGAGCTTTATTTATATATGAATGGAGTTCTAATATACAAACGTTGGTTAAGTACTGGAAACTCTAAAATATTTGATATAATGGCTTATGACAAATACACGCTAATGAGTTATAAAGATTTGCATTATGAAAATTCAAATAAATTAGTTTCTGTTAAAGCTAAGATCAGGCTTAAACGAAATGATGAAGGCGGAAGGCGCACAGGAATTATGAGCGGTTATAGACCTAATCATGTTTTTGAGTATGAAAAGGATGGAAAAATAAATAAAACTTTTATGGGAGATATTATTTTTGAAAATCAAGTGACCATTGAGCCGGGAGAAGAAAAAATAGTTATAGTGAGATTTTTACTTAATCAGCCAATTGAAAAGTATCTTAACAAAGGACAAATCTGGTGGATTCATGAAGGTCCTAATTTAGTTGCGAGAGGAGAAATTTTAAGCATTGAAGATAATTAACCGCAAAGGCGCAAGCAAAAAGCGCAAAGTTCGCAAAGTTTTGTAATAAACCTTTGCGAACTTTGCGTAACCTTTGTGTCTTTGCGGTAAACCTGACTACAAATCAAATCCTAAATTCACGCCTAATTTCATGGCAATGATTTTAGTAATTCTTTGTTTTAATTCTGGTATTTTGATGCTTTCGATAACGGCATTTGAGAATGCGTACATCAATAAAGCTTTTGCTTCTTTTTTCGGGATACCACGAGACTGCATGTAGAACATTGCTGTTTCATCAAGCTGTCCAACGGTACAACCGTGAGAACATTTTACGTCATCTGCAAAAATCTCTAATTGTGGTTTTGCGTTGATAGTAGCTTTGTCACTCAATAAAATGTTGTTGCTTTTTTGGAAAGCATTTGTTTTTTGAGCTTCTTTTTCTACCAAAACTTTTCCGTTAAAAACTCCTGTTGAGCGATCAGAGAAAATTCCTTTATAATCTTGGAAACTTTCGCAGTTTGGAGTTGCGTGGTTTACCAAAGTATAATGGTCAACGTGTTGTTTGTCATTTAAGATAGAAATTCCGTTAAGCGTACTTGTCAATCTTTCTCCAAAATGGTAAAAGTTTAAGTTGTTACGAGTTAAATTTCCACCAAATGAAAATGTATGAACAGAAGCATGGCTTTCTTGTTGCTGAGAAACATAAGTGTTGTCAACTAAGTTAGCTTCGCTATTGTCGTTTTGAATTTTGTAATAATCCACAATTGCACGTTTTTGAGCAAAAATCTCTGTAACAGAGTTTGTTAAAACTGGATTTTCATTCAAACTTTGGTGACGCTCGATAATTTGTACATGTGAATTTTCACCCACAATAACCAAATTTCTTGGCTGAACCATTAACGCAGCTTCATTTCCTGTTGAGAAATACATAATTTCAATTGGTTTGTCAGCTACTTTTTTCTGTGGAATATTGATAAAAGCACCTTCAATTGCAAAAGCTGTATTCAATGAAGTTAAGCTGTCATCTTTACTTGCTATTTTATTGAAGTAAGTATCAATAACCATTTTGTATTTTGGTTTGGTCAATGCCGATGACATCAAACAAACATCGATTCCGTCGTGAGTTGTAGAAGATAAATGTGAACTAAAAACACCATCAATAAACACTAATTTATAAGTGTCAATTTCGTGTAAAAAGTATTTTTTTACCTGATTAAATTCGATTGCATTTTCCTGCTTAGGAAAAACCGTAAAGTCATTTTTTAAGATGGCATTTAGCGATGTATATTTCCAAGCTTCTTCTTTTTTGGTTGGGAAACCTTTATTTTCGAAGTTTTTTAAAGCATTTGTGCGTATGTCGTGTAAATCTGAATGTACATCGACACGCTCTTCAAAAGCCATAAAAGACGATACTAATTTTTCTTTTAAATCCATTGTTCTTTTTAGTCTTAAAGTCGAAAGCCGAAAGTCGAAAGACTTTAGATTGTCGACTATTTTTGTGAAAAAATCATAAACTAAGTTGAGTCTAAACAGACTGTATAACTTTTGACTTTATGACTTTTGACTCAAATATTTTATGAAACCACTTAGCAACTTCGATATTTCTGTTATCGATTCTAAAAGCATTTCAAATTCTTCTTTTATAATATATTCTAAATCAAAAGCTAAATATAATTGAGATCTGACTTCTCCTGCGGATGCTTTGGCTACATATAAAAAATAAACAAATTCTTTATCTGTATTTCTCTCAAAACCCTCTGCTATGTTTGATGATATAGAAAGGGATGCACGTCTTATTTGTCTAACAAAATCAAAGTCTTTTTTAAAATTAGAATTTTCAGTAATCAAATATATTTTCTTATTGAAGATTCGAGATTTTTGCCAAGAATTTATTTCTTCAAAAGATTTAAATTTACTCATTGCTCTACTTTCGACTTTTGACTTTCGACTTTCAGACTATATTAATTCTCCGCTTTAATCCAGTCGTATCCTTTTTCTTCCAGTTCGTAAGCCAATTCTTTTCCTCCAGATTTTACAATTCTTCCGTTGTAAAGAACGTGAACGAAATCTGGAACGATATAGTCTAACAAACGTTGGTAGTGAGTAATAACGATAATTGCGTTTTTGTCGCTTTTCAATTTGTTAACTCCGTTTGCAACGATTCTTAAAGCATCGATATCAAGACCAGAATCGGTTTCGTCAAGGATGGCTAATTTTGGCTCTAACATTGCCATTTGAAAAATTTCGTTTCTTTTTTTCTCTCCTCCAGAAAAACCTTCGTTTAAAGAACGAGATAAAAATTTACGGTCGATTTCTAATAATTCAGATTTCTCACGAATTACTTTCAACATTTCATTTGCAGGCATTTCTTCCTGACCGTTTGCTTTACGAGTTTCGTTGATAGCAGTTTTCATAAAGTTAGTTACACTAACTCCTGGAATTTCTACCGGATATTGGAAAGAAAGAAAAACTCCTTTGTGAGCTCTTTCTTCAGGAGCTAAATCAGCAAGATCTTCTCCGTCAAGAATTACCTCCCCGTCTGTAACTTCGTAGTTTTCGTTTCCTGCAATAACAGCAGAAAGTGTACTTTTTCCAGAACCGTTTGGTCCCATAATAGCGTGAACTTCTCCAGCTTTAACTTCTATATTAATTCCTTTAAGGATTTCTTTATCACCAATTGAGGCGTGAAGGTTTTTTATTGATAACATCTTTTTTATTTGAATATTAGATAATTTGGAAAATTTGAAATTCCAAGATTGCCATTTTTATTTTTTATTCGTAATGTCCTTTCAGGGAAAGGATATTTAGTATTTCAATTGTGTTCTCATCTATGATTTCATAGATTAATCGATGTTCTCTATCAATTCGTCTTGACTATACTCCCGTTAAACTATACTTTAAAGCTTCGGGTTTGCCAATTCCGTCAAAAGGATGGAGTTGTATATCTTCGATTAGCGAATTTATTTTTTTGAGAATATTTTTATTTCCAGATTTGACCCAAAAGTCTAAATCTTTTTTAGCTTTTGGAGTAAATATTATTTGCATAAAGCTTTTAATTCCTCCATTGTCATTTTAATTCCTCTGCCTTCTTTTATATCTTTTTGTCCCTGTAAAATTTCTTGCACAAATTCAGGATTATATGGTTTTTCATTTTCTTGAACAATTTCAAAACCAAGAGATTTTGCCAGTGATTGAAAGACTGGGAAATCTTTTTTCTTTACATTTTTTAAGATGATGTCCATATCGCTTTGTTTTATTATCCCACAGATCCTTCTAAAGAAATCTCTAATAATTTTTGAGCTTCTACAGCAAATTCCATAGGAAGCTTATTCAATACATCTTTACTGAAACCGTTTACAATTAAGGCAATCGCTTTTTCAGTTGGAATACCTCTTTGGTTGCAGTAAAAAACTTGATCTTCTCCAATTTTACTTGTAGTTGCTTCGTGCTCGATTTTTGCTGATGGATTTTTACTTTCGATATAAGGGAAAGTATGCGCACCGCAATTGTTACCCATTAACAATGAGTCACACTGCGAAAAGTTTCTTGCATTCTCTGCTCTTGGAGAGATTTGCACTAAACCACGGTAACTGTTTTGTGATTTTCCAGCAGAAATACCTTTAGAAATAATAGTCGATTTAGTATTTTTCCCTAAATGGATCATTTTAGTTCCAGTATCTGCTTGTTGGTAATTATTCGTAACGGCGATTGAATAAAATTCTCCTACTGAGTTATCTCCTTTAAGTACACAAGAAGGATATTTCCAAGTTACAGCAGAACCAGTTTCAACTTGTGTCCAAGAAATTTTAGCGTTTGTTTCGCATAAACCTCTTTTGGTTACGAAGTTGTAAACCCCGCCTTTTCCTTCTTTGTTTCCAGGGAACCAGTTTTGAACAGTAGAATATTTAATTTCAGCATCATCCAACGCAATTAATTCAACTACAGCAGCGTGTAATTGGTTTTCATCACGGCTTGGAGCTGTACATCCTTCAAGATATGAAACATAACTTCCTTCATCTGCAATAACAAGGGTTCTTTCGAATTGTCCTGTTCCTGCCTGATTGATTCTGAAGTAAGTAGAAAGTTCCATTGGACAACGAACGCCTTTTGGAATATAGCAGAAACTTCCATCAGAGAAAACCGCTGAGTTTAATGCTGCATAGAAGTTATCTTTTTGAGGTACAACAGTCCCTAAATATTTTTTTACTAATTCAGGATGTTCTTTAATAGCTTCAGAAATCGGACAGAAAATAATTCCTTTTTCAGCCAAAGTTTTCTTGAAAGTTGTTGCTACAGAAACAGAATCGACTACAATATCCATTGCGACATTGTTCATCATTTTTTGTTCATCAACAGAAATTCCTAACTTTTTGTACATCTCTAAAAGTTCTGGATCAACATCATCCAAAGTTTTATTAGGATCTACTTGTTTTGGAGCTGAATAATAAGAAATTGCCTGAAAGTCTGGTTTTTCGTAATTTACGTTTGCCCATTCTGGCTCGATCATTTCTTTCCAAGCACGGAAAGCCTCGATGCGCCATTCAGTCATCCATTCAGGTTCTTCTTTTTTAAGCGAAATAGCTCTAACAATCTCTTCGTTTAAGCCAATAGGGAAAGTCTCAGATTCTATATTGGTATAAAATCCGTACTCATATTCTTTTGTTTCCAGTTCGATTTTTAAATCGTCTTCGGTGTATTTGCTCATTATTTTTTTATTGTCTAAATAGTTTTAAAGTCTAAAGTTCGAAAGTCATTTTAAGTCCTTAAGACTTGCGACTTTCAGCTTTGACTAAAGAGAGAATGATTCTCCGCAGCCACAAGTTCTGCTTGCATTTGGATTATTGAAAACAAATCCTTTTCCGTTTAATCCGCCAGAAAATTCTAAAATTGTTCCAGCTAAATATAGAAATGATTTTTTTTCAACAGCAATTTGGATATCATTGTCTACGAATATTTTGTCGTCTTCTCCTTTGGTTTTGTCAAATTTTAAATCATAAGACAAGCCAGAGCATCCACCGCTTTTCACGCCTACTCTTACGTAGTCGCTTGCGGCGTCAAAACCATCGTCAGTCATCAAGTCGATGATTTTCTTTTTGGCAGTATCAGAAACTTTTATCATTGTTCTTAGATGTTTGTTTTTTAATAAGCATTTCTTGTCTGTAATTAATTTAGTACAGATTTAAAGCGCTAATTTTCAATGTTAAATAGAAATTATCTGCAAAGATACGACTTAAAAACCTTTTTCCATAACGGTTCACATTATTATAACAAATGAGAAAATAGATATTAGTTATTTTGATAAAATCAACCTGAAAAAAGAGGCTAATAATTCGAATAAATTAATTTTACGATTTTAAATTGAATTTATTGCCTATAAATGTTAAAAAACAAGTATTTATACTCAATTACAACCCATGCTTTATTGGTACTTTTGCAATAAATTGTGAGTAATTATGAAAAAACAACAGAAAAATAATTGGGTAAAAATCTTTTTTGCAGTATTTTTTGTTTTTGGAGTAGGTGCTGCAGTACTAGTTTTTAGCAATGAGTCTGATAAAAATGAAAATAAGGTTAAAAAAGAAAGTACTTCCAAAATTCCATTTGTTAATACAGAAAACACAGAACAAAAAAATATTTTAGATTCTCTAAATACACTCAAGGCTGCGTACGATATTGCAATTTTAGAAAAAACGGCGCTATCTCAAGAGTTGGAGCTAGAGCGTAAGAATGTTGAGAATTTAATGGAAATCATTAAGGCTTCTCAAAATCCATCTGCTGCTCAAATTAAAATATTTAGAAATCAACTTTCAGATTTGAATTTTTCTTTAGAAGGAAAAGTGTTAGAAATTAAGAAATTGAAATCTCAGAATAAAAATTTATTGACAGAAATTGAAAGTCAGAATGTTGTAATGTACAACCAAAAAGCAGAAAATGATACACTTATTTCTAAACAAAAGAAATTAGAGTCTACCTTAAAAGATGCATCAAAACTTTCTCTAAGCAATTTTAAAGTAATTGCTCTGCGCGAAAAAAGCTCGGGAGCAGAACTGGAAACTACAAAGGCAAAAAGCACAAAAAAACTTAAAGCTATTTTTGCTGTTAATGGAAATGCTGTTGCAAAAACAGGAAAAAGAATCTTTTACATTCAAGTACTCGACCAGAAGAATAATGTTTTGGGTGATAATAAATTGATTGAATTTGGAAATGATAAAGCTCTGGTATATAGTTTTATTGTGAGCACAGATTTTCAGGGTAAATCGGTAAATGTGTATGGAATTCTAAATGACCAGTTTAAAAAAGGAACCTATTTTGTCAATTTCTTCGACAAGCAGGAAATAATGGGAAGCGCTTCGATTACCTTAGAATAAGCGTTTTTTAAAAATAAATTGTAGTAAAAGGATTTTGTATTTGCTAGCTTTGTTCTTTTACAAAATCAAACTCATGAAACTTTACCCAATCGAATCTGGAAATTTTAAATTAGATGGCGGTGCTATGTTTGGTGTTGTTCCAAAGACAATATGGAACAAAACAAATGCTGCTGACTCTAATAATCTCATTGATATTGCCGCACGCTGTTTATTGATCGAAGACGGAAATCGTTTGATTTTAATTGATACAGGAATGGGCGATAAGCAATCGGAAAAGTTTTTTGGCTATTACTCACTTTGGGGTTCGCATTCTATAGATAAATCCTTAGCAAAATACGGTTTTAACCGAGATGATATTACAGATGTTTTTATGACACATCTTCATTTTGATCATTGCGGCGGAAGCGTTCAGTGGAATTCGGATAAAACTGGATATGAACCAGCTTTTAAAAATGCAAAATTCTGGACAAATGAAAATCATTGGGAGTGGGCTACAAAACCAAATCCAAGAGAAAAAGCGTCTTTTTTATCTGAAAATATTCTACCAATGCAGGAGAGCGGACAATTGAATTTCATCGAAAGACGAGAAACCGATTTTGGATTTTCAAAAGAAATGGGCTTTGAAATTTTCTACGTAGACGGTCACACCGAAAAACAAATGATTCCTTATATCAAATACCAAGATAAAACAATCGTTTTTTGTGCCGATTTATTAGCGACTGCCGGACACATTCCACTTCCTTATGTTATGGGCTACGATACAAGACCTTTGCTAACAATGCCTGAAAAATCAAAATTCTTGAATTTGGCAGCAGACCAAAATCATTATTTATTTTTAGAGCACGATGCTCATAATCAAATTATAACGGTCGAACATACCGAAAAAGGAGTTCGATTAAAAGAGGTTTTTACCTGCGAGGAGATTTTTTAAGCGGAGGTTTATTTACTAATAGATTACGTTTTATATTCATTCATTTTTTTAAATATGATTCTCTAAATCATTTAATATAGTTGTAAGCTTTTTTGATAAGTGGACAATTATTCACGTTATTCTTTTTTTAATATAGAGTTTTTAATATGTAGATGCTTTACAATGATTTGAATTTTAATTGTTTATGCTAATTTTCATGATGGTAAATTTTAATTAAAATTTCATAACACATTGTTAACAGTTAGTTTTTTGTAACAAAAAAGCATAATTTAGACCCATCTTTTAACTTTACTTATATAATAGATACATGAGTCATATAAAACCTCTTAAATTATCTGCTTTTGCATTACTTGTTTTAGCAGGATGCAGTGCAAGTTTGCAAGCGCAAAAATCAGTGCCAAAACAACCAATTGTTGCTCCTTTAGCAGTTGTTAAAAAAGCACCAGTTAGTGAAAACGAACTAAAAAGATGGAGTCATCTTGATTTAGTAAAAGATTCTATCCCAGGAATGAGTGTTGATAGAGCTTTAACTGAATTGCTTCAAGGTAAAAAAGGCAATAAAGTTATTGTTGGTATTGTAGACTCTGGTGTAGATATCGAACATGAAGATCTGCAGGGAATGATCTGGACTAATGCAAAAGAAATTCCTGGAAACGGAATCGATGATGATAAAAACGGATTTATTGATGATGTTCACGGATGGAATTTCCTTGGAAATGCTGTTAATGAAAATCTTGAAATGACACGTATTGTCAAAAAAGGAGACGATGGTTCTGCTCAATACAAAGAAGCTTTAGCCCAATACAACGAGAAATACGAAAAAGCTCTAAAAGATAAAGAACAAGTTGATTTTTTATTAGATATTCATAATACTATCAAAAAAGAACTAAATAAAACAGATTATAAAGTTGAGGATTTAGCATCTATTACGTCAACAGATTCAAAAGTTGCTAGAGCAAAAGCAATAATGACTCAAATTTTTACAAATGCTGGTCCAACTTTTAACCCAGAAGCTGATTTTGGAGAATATAAAGAGCAAGTTTACGATCAATTGAATTATAATTTAAATAAAGAATTTGACGGAAGAAAAGTCGTAGGCGATAATCCAGAAGATATTAAAGACAATCATTATGGAAATAATGTTGTTTTTGGTCCAGATAAAGAAAAAGCACTTCACGGAACTCACGTTGCTGGAATCATTGCACAAATCCGTGGAAACAATTTAGGAGGAGACGGAGTTGCTTCGCCAAACGTTGAGATTTTAACTGTGAGAGCTGTGCCAGACGGTGATGAGTATGATAAAGATATCGCTTTAGCAATTCGTTATGCAGTAGATAATGGTGCAAAAGTAATTAACGGAAGTTTCGGAAAAAGCTTTTCTCCACACAAACAATGGGTTTACGATGCTATTAAATATGCAGCTAAAAAAGACGTTTTAATTGTACATGCTGCAGGAAACGACGGATATAATATTGATGAGACAAAAAACATCAATTATCCAAATGATTCTGAAGACAACGTAAAAGAATTTGCTGATAATGTAATCACAATTGGAGCAATTAATAAAGAATACGGAGAAACGGTTGTTGCACCATTTTCTAACTTCGGAAAAATTAATGTTGACGTTTTTGCTCCAGGTGAAGAAATCTACGCAACAGTTCCAAACAATAAATACAAATATTTACAAGGAACTTCGATGGCATCTCCAAATGCAGCGGGTGTTGCGGCTTTAATTCGTTCTTACTACCCAAAATTAAAAGCTGCCCAAGTTAAGAAGATTTTGATGGACTCTGGAGTTGCACTTCCTTCTAAAGTTATTTTGGGAGAAAATCCAAATCCAAATGAAAAACCAGTAGCGGTTTCTTCTGCAGAATCATCAAAAACTGCAAAAATGGTAAATGCTTACAACGCTTTATTAATGGCAGAGAAGATGTCTAAAAAATAAAGAATAACACACTATTAATCTAATGGAAGAGTTCGCGCTCTTCCATTTTCTATTACATATAAACATGCGAAAAATTATTTTACTTTCTTTCCTGAGCTTTGGATTAAACACAGCTTTTGCTCAAAACACCTCATATTGGCAGCAACACGCCGATTACAAAATGGAGGTTTCAATGGATGTAAAAAACTATCAGTATAAAGGAAAACAAGAATTGGTTTACACCAATAATTCTCCTGATACTTTAAGAAAAGTATTCTATCATTTGTTTCCAAATGCTTTTCAGCCAGGAAGTGAAATGGATGCGCGTCTCCATTTTATCAAAGATCCAGACGGAAGAATGGTAAATAAAGTAAAAGGTGCAGACGGAAAAGATGTAAAACAAAGCCGAATTGAAACTTTAAAACCAAATGAAATTGGATTTTTAAAAATCACAAATTTTAAGCAGGATGGTACTGCAGCTCAAACAAGAGTTTCAGGAACTATTCTAGAAGTTACTTTGGCTAAACCAATTTTACCAAATTCAAAAACTACTTTCACATTAGATTTTGACGGACAAGTTCCAGTGCAAATTCGTCGTTCGGGAAGAAATAATTCGGAGGGAATTGAACTTTCGATGTCACAATGGTATCCAAAATTAGCAGAATTTGATTTCGAAGGCTGGCACGCAGATCCTTATATCGCGAGAGAATTTCACGGTGTTTGGGGAAATTTTGATGTAAAAATTACAATAGATAAGGAATACACAATTGGAGGTTCTGGATATTTACAAGACAAAAATTCGATTGGACACGGTTACGAAGATGCTGGTGTGACAGTTACTTATCCTAAAAAAGCAAAAACGTTAACGTGGCATTTTATAGCTCCAAATGTTCACGATTTTACATGGGCAGCAGACAAAGAATATGCACATGATATTGTAAAAGGACCAAACGATGTTGATTTGCATTTTTTCTATAAAAACACTCCAAAAGTGGCAGAAAACTGGAAACAATTAGAGCCATTAATGGTAAAAGTAATGGATTATTACAACCAAAGAGTTGGAGCTTATCCGTACAAACAATATTCATTTATTCAAGGTGGAGACGGTGGAATGGAGTATGCAATGTGTACCTTAATGCTAGGAAACGGAAAACTGGAAGGAATTCTTGGGACTGCAACACACGAATTAGGACACTCTTGGTTTCAGCATATTTTAGCTTCAAACGAATCCAAACATCCTTGGATGGATGAAGGTTTTACAACTTACATTGAAGACAGTGCTTTGAACGAATTAAAGGGAGATAAAAAAGAAGTAAATCCATTTAAAGGGAATTATGCTGCTTATTACAGTTTAGTAAATTCTGGAAAAGAACAGCCGCAAAGTACACACGGAGATCGCTATGACGAAAATCGTCCTTACAGTATTTCTTCTTACGTAAAAGGAAGTATTTTTCTTTCTCAATTAGAATATGTAATTGGAAAAGAAAATGTTGATGCTACTTTAAAAAGATATTTCAACGATTTTAAATTCAAACATCCAACTCCAAATGACATCAAAAGAACAGCAGAAAGAGTTTCTGGAGCTGAGCTAGATTGGTATTTAACAGATTGGACGCAAACATTAAATACGATTGATTACGGAATTAAAGACGTTGCTGATAATGCAGGAAAAACAACTGTAACTTTGGAGAGAATTGGAAGAATGCCAATGCCAATCGACTTAAAAGTAGATTATACTGACGGAACCTCTGAGAACTTCTACATTCCGTTAAGAATGATGAATTTTATTAAACCGAATCCAAATCCAAATCAAAAAAGAACTGTTTTAGAAGACTGGGCTTGGGCACAGCAAAACTATAGTTTTACAATCGATAAAAACAAAACTGCAATCAAAAAAATCACTATTGACCCAAGCGGATTAATGGCTGATGTAAAAGCTGCAAACAATGTTTTTGACGTGAAATAATCTTCATTTAAAGAATAAAAAAAGTCCCGTTTAAATTAATAAACGGGACTTTTTATTTTAGATCATTAAGGTTTAACTCAAATGCTCGATCATATCTTTTGTCATAGATTCCAGATCAAATTTATGATTCCAGTTCCAGTCTTCTCTGGCAGAACTGTCGTCAATACTTGCCGGCCAGCTGTCAGCAATTTTTTGACGGAAATCTGGATTATAAGTGATTTCAAAATCAGGAATATGTTTCTTAATCTCATTCGCAATTTCTGTCGGAGTAAAACTCATTGCAGCCAAATTATAAGAAGAATGTATTTTAATCTGCTCAGCAGGAGCTTTCATAATATTAATTGTAGCATCAATAGCGTCATCCATATACATCATCGGCATTTTGGTTTCAGATGATAAAAAGCATTCGTATTTTTTATCAGCAATCGCTTTGTAAAAGATATCGACAGCATAATCTGTAGTTCCGCCGCCTGGAGGAGTAGACCAGCTGATTAAACCAGGATAACGAATACTTCGAACATCAACACCATAAATATTATGATAATACTCGCACCATCTTTCTCCAGCTTGTTTACTAATTCCATAAACTGTTGAAGGTTCCATTACAGTATATTGTGGCGTGTTTTCTTTTGGAGTCGTTGGTCCGAAAACCGCAATACTCGAAGGCCAGAAAATTTTCTGAATCTTTTTTGCTTTCGCTAAATTTAAAACATGAAAAAGAGAATTCATATTTAAATCCCAGGCAAAAGCAGGATTTTTTTCAGCAGTAGCAGATAAAAGTGCCGCCATTAAATAGATATCAGTAATTTGATGAACTTCTACCAAATGTTCAATTTGATTAAAATCTAAAGCATTGACCACTTCAAAAGGTCCCGAATTAACAACATCAGTATTTAATTTTCGAATATCAGAAGCGATTACATTTTCGGTTCCGTATAATTTGCGCAGTTTTTGCGTCAGCTCTGTTCCAATCTGACCGCAGGCACCAATGATCAATATTTTAGGATTCATTTTTCGATGATTTTTAGAGATACAAATATAACGTTTTCGCAATTACTTGCGCTTTTTTGAAGAATAAATTATAAATTCAACAATTAAAAAGTTTGTTTGTTGGATAATTCTCTTTTACAAGGGTGTGTCTTTGTGCCTTTCAAAAATCTATGTAAAAGATCATTTTTATTGATAATAAAACCAAAGAAAATTATTTTAAATCTGCATAATCTGTCGTAAAAAAAAGACAGCAATTTATGTGAATCAAAGGCAAAAATCAGAATTCGTAATTGTAAATTTACTTTGTAACTTTGTAGCTTAATGTTTTACCAAATGAAATATAAGATATCTCTTTTTCTGCTTTTTGTTTTTGTGTTGAATTCATGTCAAAATCAAGATGAAAAACGTCTTGCTGAAAATGAAAAAGAAGCAAAAAAGAAAGAAGCTATTTTTAATAATATAAATAAAGGCTGGACGTTTATTGATGAACCTATCAATGAAATCTCAGAACAAAAATTAAATTCTTGGACAGAATGGCGAGAGTTTATGAAAGAGATTGGAGATAAGCCAAGAAAAACAATTGGAGCATTTCAGAAAAAATCGGCTGCTATTTCTAAAAAAGCGATGGCTTTAAATAACAATATTCCGCCAGAATTTAATGTGCCTCAAATAAAAAGCCGTATTTCTATTTTAATTACCAAAATAAAAATGATGGATTTATTTATTCATTTAAATAAAGTTCCAGATGATAAAGTGGTTTTTTTGATACAAGAAATCAACAAAGAATTGATTTCGCTGGAAAGACAAATGGATAAAATTGTCGAAAAAGCCAAAATTCCGAAAGAAGAAGGAGAAGCAGATTTCCTTAGAATGTTAGACACTACGCGCGCGATACCGAGTTCTACGCCGCCATTAGATCAAAATAAACCTAGAATTGAGTAAAAACGCCTTATACACGATATACGACAATCTGCCAAAAGCACAGCAGATTGCATCAAATTTACTGGAAGGAAATCAGATAAAAATGCATCTCAGCGGATTGCTGGGATCTGCAGTTTCATTTGTTGTCCGCTCTGTTTTTAAAAAAACCGAACTTCCTTTTTTAATTGTTTTAGACAATAAAGAAGAGGCTGCGTATTACCTAAACGATTTAGAACAGATGATTGGCGAGCAGGATGTATTGTTTTATCCCGCTTCATTCCGTCGTCCCTATCAAGTTGATGAAACAGACAATGCAAATGTTTTGCTTCGCGCTGAGGTTTTAAACCGAATAAATTCCCGAAAAAAACCGGCCATAATTGTTACGTATCCAGAAGCACTTTTTGAGAAAGTAGTGACGCGCCAGCAATTGGATAAAAACACGTTGAAAGTTTCTTTAAACGATAAAATTTCAATTGATTTCATTAATGAAGTTTTGTTTGAATATGAATTCAAAAGAGTCGATTTTATTACAGAACCCGGAGAATTTTCGGTTCGTGGAGGTATTGTCGATGTATTCTCATTTTCAAATGATCATCCGTATAGAATTGAATTTTTCGGAAATGAAGTAGACAGTATCAGAAGTTTTGATGTAGAAACACAATTATCTGTTGAAACGCATAAAAAAATCACCATTATTCCGAATGTCGAAAACAAGATATTTCAGGAAAACCGTGAAAGCTTTTTAGATTATATTGCTGAGAAAACAGTACTTTTTATTCAAAATACTGATGGACTTTTTAGTCAGTTAGACAAACAATTTGCGAGGGCAGAAGAAACTTTTTCAAAACTTTCAGGAGAAATAAAACACGCCGAACCAGAACAATTATTTTTAAATCAGGCTTCGTTTATCAAACGAGCTTTAGATTTTTCGATAGTAGAATTGGCTTCAAAAACAATTTTTAAAACCACTAAAAAATTCGAATTTCATATTCAGCCTCAGCCCTCGTTCAATAAACAATTTGATTTGCTGCTGAATAATCTGAGCGATAATCATTTTAACGGATACAAAAATTATTTGTTCTGTTCGAATGAAACGCAGGCCAAACGTTTTCATGATATTTTTGAATCGCTGGACGAAGCGAATTCTGAGAATATCAGAAAACAATACAACACTATTGTACTGCCTTTATACCAAGGTTTTATTGATGAAGAAAATCAGATAACGGCTTATACCGATCACCAGATTTTTGAACGTTATCACAAATTCAACATCAAAAACGGTTATTCTAAAAAGCAGAATATTACGCTTAAGGAATTAACAGCACTTTCGGTTGGGGATTATGTAACGCACATTGATCATGGAATTGGGAAGTTTGGCGGCTTGCAGAAAATTCAAGTAGAAGGCAAAACTCAGGAAGCCATAAAATTGGTTTATGCCGATAATGATATTGTGTATGTGAGTATTCACTCGCTTCATAAAATTTCCAAATACAACGGAAAAGACGGAACACCGCCGAAAATCTACAAATTAGGATCGAACGCCTGGAAAGTTTTAAAACAAAAAACCAAAGCGCGTGTCAAACATATTGCATTCAATTTGATTCAGCTGTATGCAAAACGTCGTTTAGAAAAAGGTTTTCAGTTTGCGCCGGACAGTTATCTTCAGAACGAATTAGAAAGTTCGTTTATTTATGAAGATACGCCAGATCAAACTAAATCGACACAAGAAGTAAAAGCCGACATGGAAAGTGATCGCCCCATGGATCGTTTGGTTTGCGGTGATGTTGGTTTCGGAAAAACAGAGGTTGCCATTCGCGCTGCTTTTAAAGCGGTTGATAATAGCAAACAAGTTGCCGTTTTGGTTCCGACGACTATTTTGGCTTATCAGCATTATAGAACTTTCTCGGAGCGTTTAAAAGATATGCCAGTGTCTATTGGTTACTTAAACCGATTTAGAACAGCAAAACAAAAAGCGCAGACTTTAAAAGATTTAGCCGAAGGAAAACTCGATATCGTAATTGGAACACACCAATTGGTCAACAAAAATGTAGTTTTTAAAGACTTAGGTTTGTTGATTGTTGATGAGGAACAAAAGTTTGGAGTTAACGTAAAAGATAAATTAAAAACTATTTCAGCAAATGTTGATACGTTGACATTAACAGCAACGCCAATTCCGAGAACTTTACAATTCTCTTTAATGGCGGCGAGAGATTTGTCTGTAATTACAACGCCTCCGCCAAATCGTTATCCTATTGAAACGAATGTTGTTGGTTTTAATGAAGAGATCATTCGTGATGCGATTTCGTATGAAATTCAGCGAAACGGACAGGTTTTCTTTATCAATAATAGAATCGAAAATATAAAAGAAGTGGCAGGAATGATTCAGCGTTTGGTTCCAAACGCAAGAGTCGGAATTGGCCACGGACAAATGGAGGGTGCAAAACTCGAAGAATTGATGTTAGGTTTCATGAATGGAGATTTTGATGTTTTGGTGGCGACAACAATTATAGAAAGTGGTTTGGACGTTCCAAATGCCAATACCATTTTCATTAATAACGCCAACAATTTCGGATTATCAGATTTACATCAAATGCGCGGGCGTGTTGGACGAAGCAACAAAAAAGCATTCTGTTATTTCATCTGTCCGCCGTATTCATCGATGACGGAAGATGCAAGAAAACGTATTCAGGCTTTGGAACAATTCAGCGAATTAGGAAGCGGTTTCAACATTGCAATGAAAGATTTGGAGATTCGTGGTGCAGGAGATTTATTAGGTGGAGAACAAAGCGGTTTCATAAACGAAATTGGTTTTGATACGTACCAAAAAATCATGAATGAAGCGATTGAAGAATTGAAAGAAAACGAGTTCAAAGATTTATATCCGGAAGAAAATAATATCGATACTAAGGAATATGTAAAAGACATTCAAATCGATGCCGATTTTGAGTTATTATTTCCAGATGAATATATCAATAACGTTTCGGAACGTTTGGTTTTGTATAACGAATTAGGCGCTATAAAAGACGAAGCTGGTTTACAGGAATTCGAAAGAAAGCTAATTGACCGTTTCGGACCTTTGCCAAAACAAGCAACTGCCTTACTAAACAGCATCCGCATAAAATGGATTGCAACGCGTGTTGGAATCGAGAAATTAGTTTTGAAACAAGGCAAAATGATAGGCTATTTCGTTTCAGACCAGCAATCTGATTATTATCAGTCGGTGAAGTTTAGAAATGTTTTAAATTTTGTTCAGAAGCATAGTAATCTTTGCAAAATGAAAGAAAAACAAACCGTAAACGGATTACGTTTATTATTGACTTTTGAAAATGTGAAGTCGATAAAACGGTCGCTGGAATTGATGGAGTTGTTTGAGGAGTAAAGTGATATTAATAAATAAAAAAACCGATATAGAAATATGTCGGTTTTTTTATTGCTAGAACTAGCTATGGTTTTGCTCCATTTAAAACATTGCTGATATTACTAAAAGCTTCTGTTATAGTTTTAAAATTCGTATTTTCTGTATGAAACATTAAAGAGGTATAAAGTTTAATAGTTTCTGTATCAGAATTAAATTCAATAATATTATCAAGCTTTGTGATATAATTGGTCATGGAACTTTTTTTGTACCATCTATCAAAAACAGAAAATCTTTGAAATGCCTTTTTATCATTATCATCACAAATATAAATTAATGCATCATGAATATTTTCAAAAAATGTGGCAATAATGTTTTTGATTGTTTTTGAAATCAATACATCAAATTGTTCAGGCCTAGAGCTAATTTTGTCTATGGTAATTTGATAAACATTTCCAAGTTCTATATCGTTCCCAACGCAAGATGCTAACGTGAAATCTTCGTAGAAAGCAACTCTGTATTCAATTTGTCTTTTTGTAAAGAAACTATAATAACCAGAATCAGAATTAAAAGTATAATTATATTGTTTTAACAAGTTTTATACCTTTTGAAGTTAAGGTTTCTGCAGAAGTTTTTCCTTGTAAAAAAGAGCGTACAGCAACCTTATCTTCTCTCATCTTGATAATGGCTTGTTTAATTGCTTCCTTATTTACTGTTGTAGTTTTCATGTTGCAAAGTAACAGTTTTAAGTTGAATATTGCAAAATTTGTAGTATTATTTTTTCTTTTTAAATATATGTCTCTGATTATCACTTGATTTAAAAATTAAGTTTTCTTTATCTTTTATTTAAGAAAAATCTTAGAACTAAAAAGTTTTCTTTGATCAAATTTTCAAAGACAACTTTATATGCAGAATCAATTCATCCTCCTATTTTTATTTTTTGGATTAACTTCTCTTTTTGCTCAGGAAAAAACTAAAATTGTCTTAAATGACACTCTTAGATCAGAAACAATTGATCCGCTTCGTCCCGCAAAAGCAGCATTTTATTCAGCTATTTTACCAGGTTTAGGTCAGATTTACAATAAGAAATATTGGAAAGTTCCTTTAGTTTATGGAGCAATCGGCACAAGCACTTATCTATATATCGACAATCAAAAAAAGTACAAAATATACAGAGATGAATATAAAAGCAGATTGGAAGGAAATACCAGTAACTCTGATTATTTAGCTGGATTAAGTGAAAGTCAATTGATTTCTGCTCAGAAACAATTTCAAAGGAACAGAGATTTATCAGCCCTATTTATAGTTGGTTTTTACGTTTTGAATATTATTGATGCTAATATCGATGCGGCATTATCGCAGTTTAATGTAAGCGAGAGATTAGTATTTAAACCTTCCGTAATCAATAATGATATTACATTAAATAATAATTTTGGGTTTGCTTTAAATTATTCTTTTTAAAAATATTCGCCACGAATTCACAAATTAGGTTAAATTAAATTCGTGAATTCGCGGCGAAAAAAATTATTTAACAATTAGTTTTTTAATCACATTAAAATCTTTAGAAATAATGTTTACAATGTAAATGCCTGAAGATAAATGATGATTAACTTGTCCTGAAGAAGAAAGTTTTTCGGTTAAAAGACTTCTTCCATTCAAATCAGAAACGAAAATTTCGGCAGTATCGCCATTTGCTAATTCTGGCATTAGAATATGAAATTCATTGTTTATTGCAGGATTTGGATAAATACCAATTACAGGTTCTGCTGTTGAAACTTCTTCAACATTTAGTGCCATTTTTGATGTACCAACAGTAGTTGGTTCCAACTGCCATTGTGCGCTGAACCAGCCGTCTTGTGAATTTCCATATTGAGCAGATCCTGTTTGATTTTCAACATGAATAATATTTCCTGTCTGCCATCTATTTCTTAATCTTACCCAGGTTCCGTCAATATAATCGCTTGACCATTGTGCACTCCAGAAAGTAGTATCTGTTATATTACATTGAACAGTTCCTGTTTGACCTTCAATATTAATTAACTCTCCAGTTGCTGCATTTTTAAGAACGAAGTAAGTGGCATCAATAGCGATTTTCTGCCATTTGTAGTTGTTTCCAGAAACCGTTGTTCCGTAGCCAACATTTGTCCCGGCATCAGATAAATAAGCTCCTGTCCATCTGTTTTTAATTGTATAATATGTTCCTCCCGTAGAAGTTGTAGAAACTGTTACGACACAAGTACTCGTTTTATTTCCGTCAACAGTTGTAACGGTAATTGTAGCTGTTCCATTTGCTACAGCAGTTACTAATCCGGAAGTATTTACTGTTGCCACAGCAGTATTGTTTGAACTGTAAGTTACGGCTTTGTTTGTCGCTGTTGATGGCGAAACTGTTGGCGTTAATTGCTGTGTTGCACCAACCGATAAAGCCGCAGTGGTTGGAGATAAAGTTACACCTGTAACGGCAACGCCCGTTCCTGGATTAGAATCGTACCAAGTGTTGTTCATATACCAGCCGGTTTTGTTTCTGCTTAAATCGGCAGTTTGATTGGTTCCGTCGTTGAAAATTAAATTTGTTGAGGTTACATTGGTAAATGTATAACTGTACCATCCGCTTCCCGCATCGCTCATGTTTACGCCCGGCCAGGTTGCATTTGCTAAAACTCCTGTTGGTAAAGCACTCCAATAATAGATTTTAATCCCAGTTCCCCAGTTTGATGGTTTATAGAAATAAACCGTAAAATTCGTATTCGGATTTACTGTAATTGTTGCCGACGCTGTTTTATTTCCGTCTTGTGTTGTTGCTGTAATCGTTGCTGTTCCTGCAGCAACTGCCGTTACAAGTCCGCTTGAGTTTACCGTTGCAATTGCGTTGTTGCTGGAACTCCACGTTACATTTTTGTTCGTGGCATTTGCTGGAGCAATTATTGCAGAAAGCTGTTGTGTATTTCCTGCATACAGAATTGCAGAAGTTGGGGAAACTGCCACAGAAGAAACTGGAATTGCAGCAACAGTTATAGCAGAAGTAGCCGTTTTGTTTCCGTCAACTGTTTTAACTGTAATAGTTGCTGTTCCTGCTGCAACGGCTGTAACCAATCCAGATGCATTTACAGTAGCAACTGCAGTATTGCTGGATGTCCAGGTTACGTTTTGGTTTGTGGCATTTGCAGGAGCTATCGTTGCATTTAACTGCTGTGTTGTGCCTAAACCAACAGTTACCGTTGTCGGACTAACTGAAACTCCAGTTACGGCCACAACAGGCGCATTGGTATTCGTTAAAACCAAATATTCAAAAGCAGCAAATGTTCTTGTCGCGCCTGTTGTTAAAGTTACAGAGGCATTGTTATTATATGGATTTACATAAGTTCCTGCTAAAGCCGCTGGGATTACATACGATTTTGAGGCATTTCTCAAATTCGACATTACGATTACTTTTTCTGTACCTAATGTTTTAGTGAAAATACTGATATCATCATTTGCATACGTGGTTAAATCACCACGTCTGATGGCAGCACTAGTAGTTCTGAAATTTAAGATTTTGGCGAAATCTGCAGCAGCTGTCGGGTTTTGAGACCAGTTGAATTTGAAGTTTGTCCACGGCCAATCTGTTTTGGGTTCGTAGTCGATTTCCTGTCCGCTCATTAAGAAGGGAACACCTCTCATATAAGCTGAAACTAAAAAGTTGGCAACAATTCCGTTATGATTTTTGAAGGCTACGAACGGTCTTCTTACGCCATCATCATTGGTGTACGTATCATGATTACCAGTATATCGAACGATTTGCTGATTTCCAGTTGCTTTAGCATATTCATAAGTAGATTGATCTTGAAGTCTTTGAGAAACTGGTCCTCCATTAGCAATATCATATAAACCGCTGTGAAACCATCTGTCGCCATAATTCATGTCGAAACCAACCTGAAAATTTTCTTGTCTGTCTCCTTCGGCTAACATTAATAAATTATGAGAAGAAATACTTCGAAGATTTGAGTTGACTTCAGACCAGAAATCTAAAGGAGGATTATTAGCATAATCGCAGCGATAACCATCAATGTTAGCAGCGAAAATCCAGTAACGCATAGCATCTTTGATAGCTGCTCGTGTAGCCGAACTATTAAGGTCAAGCGCAGCAATATCGGAGAAGTTTCCTAATTGCTGAATCGTTGTTCCAGTTCGCTTATAATATTCTGGATGAGAAGTTGTCCATCCATGATCCCATGAAGTTCCGTTGATAGCAATATCTAGAATTACGGCCATTCCACGACTGTGAGCACCATCGACTAAAGTTCTTAAATCTGCAAGCGAACCATATTCTGATCCCACAGCTTTAAAATCTTTGATACAATAGGGCGAAGCCGAACTTCGGGAATCGGTGCCATGAGGAAAAATCGGCATTAAATAAATAACATTTGTGCCGAGTGCTTTTATATTGTCTAATCGGGCGGTTACTCCAGCTAAATTTCCGTTAGCACTAAACGGACGTATATGCACTTGATACATATTGACATCTCTCGGATCGGGCACACCGGCAAAAGGTGTTCCGTATTGCGGAGGATCCTGCGCATAAACGGAGCTTGCAAATAATAATAGAAAGCAAACTAATGCTTTGGTAATATGAAATAATCTAGTGGTAATTTTGATTTTCATAATAATAGTTTTTTGAATGCTTGTCGGCATTTCTAACTAAAATTCATTCTCACTCGCATTGTTTTTAAATTCGACAAACATTTTGTGGTTAATAGTTTTCAAGTAGTAAATTTTTTAATTTTTTGCTCATTAATGAGCATAAGTTTCTGCCACGAATTTCACGAGTTAGCACAAATTTAATCTGCAGCTAATTCTCGTGTCAATTCGTGAAATTTGTGGCAAAAAACTTAGAACCTAAGTTTCTTAAATTATAACTTTTTCAATCCTTTTAATTCTGTAGAATTTCCTTCTTTGATGCTAATAGCTGTACCTCCGCCTGGAGCTAAATATTGCTTCAGTTTGCTTTTTGAGTTTACGATAACTTTAGTAACGGTATATTTCTGAGGATTTACATTCCAGTTGGCTTCTTTGGCATCAGCATAAATTGTGGCGATGAAATTTTTTCCAGCGGGTAAATAGTCAAATGAAATGCTGGCAGTTCTTGCATTTTCATCTGTAATACCACCAATAAACCATTCGTTTTTACCTTTTGCTTTACGCGCAATTGTAATGTAATCTCCAGGTTCAGCTTCTAGAATATAACTATTGTCCCAATCTACAGCAACATCCTTGATGAACTGAAAAGCATCTGGAAAACGCTCATAATTCCCCGGAATATCTGCTGCCATTTGCAACGGACTGTACATAGTTACATAGTATGCCAATTGTTTTACCAAAGTGGTATTAACACGCTGTGAACTTCCTGTTCCGTAATAAGAAAGATCGGTTTGAAAAATCCCAGGTGTATAATCCATTGGACCTCCCATTAATCTTGTAAATGGTAAAATCGTAGTATGATCTGGCGCTAAACCTCCCATAGATTCAAACTCCGTTCCGCGAGCAGATTCTTGAGCAATCCAGTTTGGAAAAGTTCGGTGTAAACCTGTTGGACGAACGGCTTCGTGACTGTCAATCATAATTTTATAATCAGCAGCACGTTTGGCTACATTGATGTAATGATTGACCATCCATTGTCCGTCATGGTGTTCTCCACGCGGAATAATTTTTCCAACATAACCGGTTTTTACAGCGTCATAACCGTTGTCATTCATAAATTGAAAAGCACGATCTAAACGTCTTTCGTAATTGGTTGCCGATCCTGAAGTTTCGTGGTGCATGATAATTTTTACTCCTTTTGAAGCTGCATATTCATGAACTGCTTTTACATCAAAATCTGGATATGCCGTTACGTAATCAAAAACTTCTTCTTTCCAGTTGCCAATCCAGTCTTCCCAGCCAATGTTCCAGCCTTCGATAAGGATCGCATCAAAACCATTTTTAGAAGCAAAATCAATATATTCTTTGGCGCGTTCTGTTGTAGCACCGTGTTTTCCGTTTGGAGTAAGTTTCGTAAAATCATCTGTTAATTTCACATTGTTTTCTTTTCCAAAAGCCCACGTACTTTTTCCAGCTACGAAATATTCCCACCAAATTCCAATGTATTTTACGGGTTTAATCCACGAAACATCTTTATAACTTGTTGGTTCGTTCAAATTCAAAATTAATTTTGAAGCTAAAATATCTGTTGCTTTATCGCTTACTACAATAGTTCTCCAAGGCGATTGTGCATCTGTCTGCATATAACCTTTTGCGCCAACTGCATCTGGTGCTAAATGACTGATCATTTTGTTGTTTACTGCATCAACTTCAAGGTACATTGCCGGATAATTGATTAATCCAGCTTCGTGAATGTTGATGTACAAACCATCATCAGATTTCATCATTGACGGCGTTTGAACAGAAAGTTCTTTTATGGGCCACTGCGAATTGATTTCGATCGTCGCCTTTTTCATCAACGAAGGAATCTCTGAAATTTTTGAGGTTGTATACGCATATTCGTTGGTATCATAATCTCCTGGAATCCAGAAAATTTTATGATTTCCAGCCAAATTAAATTGAGAACGTTCTTCTTTTATTACAAAATAACTTAGATCATTTTGTTTCGGAAATTCATATCTAAATCCCAATCCGTCGTTAAATAAACGAAAACGGATGCGAATAAATCTATTGTTGTTTTTTGCCTGAGCTAAAGTGACAACCAATTCGTTGTAATGATTGCGAATTGTTTTTTCTTCGCCTAAAACTGGATTCCAATTTTCATCAACAGAAGATTGTGCTGTATTTGTAATGGTAAAACCATCCAAAAACGAAGGCAGGTTTTGCAGTTCTAAGCCCAAAGAACTTGGTTTTATAACTGCTTTTTGTTTATATGATAATTGGTAAGACGGAACACCGCCTTCTTTTAATTCAAATTTTAAAGAAAGATTTTTGTCTGGCGAAGTTATTTCTTGTGCGTGAATCCATATTGTGTGGACAAGTAGAAAAAATAAAAACGCTGTTTTTTTGCTCAAACAAATTTGAAGCAATGATTTTTGGGATTGAAAATTCATGTTATTAAGTTTTTTGCAAATTTAGGTTTTAAAGCTGCATAAGAATATTAATTTTTCAATACTAAATATTGAAAGGGTTGAAGTGTTATTTCAGAACCTACAGTTACGGCAGCTCCAGTAAAAGCGTCTTTCCAGTTTCCTTTTAAAGTATTTGGAATAAGATGTTTTACTGTTGAATTGGTTAAGTTAGAAAGTACAAAAACTTTTTCTGCATCTTTTTCCATCGTAAATGCACTTACGGCATCGCTGCTGTAACCTGTAAATATACCTTTTTTAATGGCATTACTTGTATTTCTAAAGGCAATGATTTTTTTGTATTCTGCCAGCATTTCAGTATCAGCAGTACTCCAGTCGATTGGTGTTTTGGCAAAATAATTTAATCTTTTATCGTAACCAATTTCCTGACCATTATAAATCATTGGAACAGATTTTAAATAAGCAGCTACGACAAAAGTTGCAATTGATCCTTTTTTACCTCCAAAAAGTTCTAATGGAGTTCCATCTGAAAGATTTACGTCATGGTTGCTGGTGTAACGAACAACTCTATTTTCTGGATTGTAATTGTTTGCATATTCAGTTGCATTCGAATCTTGAATAGTTGTAGCAGGTTTGTTGTTTTTGAAAAGCTGTTCTAAAGTGCTGAAGAAATTGAATCCAAACGTATAATCAAAACCTGATGCGAAATGATTTACTTTAGAACCTTCGGCAAGCATTAAAATGGTTTGATTTTTCTTGATTTTTCTCAATTTTGAAATAGCATCAGACCAGAAATCTTGAGGAACAAAATCAGCATAATCGCATCTGAATCCATCAATATTTGCGTTGTAAACCCAGTATGACATGGCGTCGATCATCGCATCTTTCATTTCAGTACTATTAAAATTTAATTGAGCTACATCATTGTAATTTGTTCCTGGCGGAATAATAATGTTTCCGCTTGCATCTTTTTGGTACCAGTCTGGATGTTGTGTAATCCAAGTATTATCCCAAGCAGTATGATTGGCAACCCAGTCTAAAACAACTGCCATGTTTTTTTTATGCGCTTCTTCGACTAAAGTCTGTAAATCTTGTAACGTTCCGAAATCTGGATTTACGGCTTTATAATCTTTTACCGCGTAAGGAGATCCTAATTCGCCTGAAGCTCTTTCTTTTCCAACAGGATAAATAGGCATTAAATAAATAACATTTGCTCCCAGTTCCTGAATTTGTGTCAATCTGTCCTGAACGCCTTTTAATGTTCCTGCCTGACTAAAGGCACGAATATTTACTTGATAGATTATAGCATCTTCTTTCTTTGGCATTTTTTCAAAAGGAGCTCCATATTGTGTATACGGAGATTCTGGTGTTTTTGTATCGTCGTCAGATGAACTGCACGAAACAAATGCCAATGTAAGCAGTAATGCGTACACGATTTTTATGTTAAATTTCATGATTTTACTTTTTATATTTTAAATGGTTGAGAAGTAACCTGCCTTTCGAAGTAAAAAGACAGGTAAACTCAAACCAAACTAAACTTAATTTTTATCTATTTTTTAGTTATTGTATAAGTTGCTGTTGGAGGATATCCAGTAGTTGCAGGATCAACATCATTTATTTTGAATGTGATTTCATAAGTACCGCCTTCGCCAACATAATGAGCGCCTGGATCATCTAAATACACAATTCCATCTGTTGTATTCTTAGGTCCGTAATTGATTGTCCAGTTATTATTTAATCTGAATTTTACATTTCCTGGAACCAAAACTGCGGTTATTTTCCATGTTTTTGTCTGGTAATCATAATTCATTGGTGTACTGTTATCCCAGCCTCCAGAAGTTCCATCACCAACAATACCCCAAGAATAAGGTGTAGCTGTCCATTTTAAAGTATTTAGATTTACTTTAACCTGATACGAACCTTCGCCCGGAAGTGCAAAATCTTTCGTACTCATGTTTTGTAGATCGCTGTTAGTAGCACCTGCACCATAGTACTGTTCCCAATTTCTTCCCTGATTTAATTTAAATACAGGGCCATAACCTGGTTGTACCGTAACATAACCTTGATAGACACCTTTTGCGATAGCCGTTAAAGCAAGAGCAGTGTCTACATTCCATTCTCCCTGATAGGCTCCAGGCATATAAATTTCGCCGAAAACAACACTTTTTTCATAAGGAGTAATAGTCAAAGTAACAGGGTCAGAATAGATTTTGCGATCCATCGTTGCTTCTACACGAACGACTAATTTTCCTTGAGTATCAATTGGAAGTCCTAAATCGACAGCAATTTTATTTAGATCCTGACCAATTAAAGTTTTGCTTAAAACATCGGTTCCAACTTCAATTCGTTTTGCTTTTAACCAAGCATTAGAGCCGCTTGTATCTCCAACTAAATCAAATTGAAGGGCATAAGTTACTGGAGCTTCAATAGGAAAAGAAACGGATGGCCAAGAAACGAGTAATGCCTGATCTTCTGCAGTGTCTTCTGTTAATACTATCGTATTGGATGAAACGCTGATTTCTGATGGAAAACTAACAGATTTTAATGTTGTTAATTCGGCGTCGCTTTCGCAGGATGAACCCAAGAAAAGCAAGCTGCCTAATATGAATATTTTATTGATATATTTTTTCATGATAGTCTTTGTTTTTAATAACCTGGGTTTTGTTTTAATCCACGATTGGCGTCTAGAGCTGAGGTTGGAATTGGGAACAATTTTCTGAAAGCAGGAGATGCAGGTCTAAATTCATTTGCCAATAAAAATTTGTCAAAACGAATCATGTCTTGTCTTCTGTGTCCTTCCCAGTTTAGTTCGAATCCTCTTTCATTGTAAATATCATCAAGAGTTGGGTCGTGATCTAAAGCATTTAACCCGGCACGCTGTCTGATTTGGTCTATGAAAGGTTTTGCAGCACCTGGATTTCCTAAGCGTGCATTACATTCAGCCATCATTAAAATAACATCTGCATATCTGAAAATAGGGAAGTCGTTAGAAGCTCCTCCGCCGGTTCTTGGTGCTACAGGATAAAATTTCACGTTTCTAACTCCGGCTTGCGGATCTGCTCCTGGATTGTCTAATGAAGCAACATCAAGTGTGTAATTGAAACCGCCTGGCTGTTCTCCAAATAAAAACTGTTTTCTGCGAATATCATTTACATCGTATTTTAAGAAAAATTCTTTAGGAACAATTGTACCGTTCCATCCGCTGAAACCAAATAGAGCTTGTGCGTGCGGACCATATAAACTGCGAACCGCATAAACGTTACGAGATACAACATCTAAGGTTGCGTAAATTGGTAAAATGGTTTCATCTTCAGGAAGTACATCTCCAAATAATTCATAATATTTACTTCCTAAAGGATTTGCAGCATCTGCCGCTCCTGAGTGAAGTGAAAAACCACCTTCAGCAACTTTGTTACAAGCGGCCAAACATTCGTTCCATTTTGGAATTCCTGTGTATACTTGAGCGTTCAGATATACTTTTGCTAGTAAAGTATAACCCGCCCATTTATTGAATCTTCCATAATAATTGCCGCCTCTTGTTCCAGAAAGCAGTTCTACATTTTCGGTTAATTCTTTTACGATAAAATCATAAACTTCTTTACGGCTTGACTGCGGAATTTTATCAACAGTAATATTATTATCAGTAAAGAAAGGAACATCGCCATAGTCATCAATTAATAAATAGTAAAAGAAAGCTCTCAATGTTTTAGCTTCAGCAATTTTAGAAGCTTCGGCATTTGATTTTTCTAATAAGCTAACCGCTAAATTAGCATTGAAAATAGATTTATAAAGCCAGTTCCAAGTATTGTTGATAATGAAATCTGTTGGCAGCCATTCGTGTTTATGCAGACGGGCGAAATCCTGCTGCCAGTCACCTGTATTTCTATGTGGAATAACCTGCTCGTCTGATGACATACAGTTCATATCGTACCATCCGTTGTCTGCACCTGCATAACCAACACCAGAGGCATTATCTCTTACGAAATCACCAGGAACTTGGGCGTAAACGCTTGCAAGCGCTATATCAGCCCCTTCTGGAGTTCCGTAAAAATCTTCTGCGGGATATTTATCGTACACATTTTCGTCTATATCTGTACAACTAAAAAGAGTCAGGAAACACAAGCTTCCTGTTATCAATATATTTTTAATTTTCATGTCTTTTACTATTTAAATTTTACAGTCAAACCAAACGCCACGCTTCTGGTACGAGGATAAATTCCTCTATCGCCTCCAAAGTTATCTTCAGGTCTGCCACTTCCGCTTACGTTCAATTCTGGATCAATACCTGAATAATCCGTGATCAGGAATAAGTTGTTTCCTGTAAGTGAAAGTCTAATAGTATCAATATATTTATCTGTGAAACGGAAAGTATATCCCGCTGTAAGATTTTCTAAACGAATGAAAGAACCATCTTCTAACCATAAATCTGAACCGTAAGGAGAGGTATAAATTCCTTGATCTACGGCACTTGCCAAGACATTCGATTTACCAATGTTTTCTAATCTGCTTAAGTTAGAACGCAATCCGTTGTAGATTTTATTTCCTCCAGAACCTCTTAATAAAAGAGAAGCGTCAAAGTTTTTATATCTGTAAGATGGATTAAATGCAAAAGTATAAGTTGGTAAAGCAGAACCAGCGTAGTAACGATCTGGACTTTTTACACCTTGATCAATTATACCATTTCCGTCGCGGTCCAAAACAGTTTCAACATTGTTTTCGTTTTTGCCGGTATGTTCTAGAATATAAAATGCTCCAATTGGTTTTCCTTTTACTAGATAAGAGTTTGCGGCTCCCCAACCCACATAATCAGTGTTTAAAGGAACGCCATTAATGCTTCCATCTAAATTTAGGACTTCATTTTTCATAAATGAAGCGTTTCCTGCCAAAGTCAGTGTGCTGTTTTGTGTTTTAATAACGTCGTAAGCAAGAGAAACCTCAATACCTTTGTTTGAAATGCTTCCCACGTTTGCCTTAATAGTAGGATAAGGATAAGGAGGTTGAGGTACTGTATAATCAAATAATAAATTTTCTGTTTTAGAATCATAAACATCGACAGTTCCCCTTAATCTGTTATTTAAGAGTGCGAAATCAAGACCTAAATTGGTTTGTTTTTTGGTTTCCCACTTCAAATCGGCATTTGCATTTTGGGTGATTATGTAATTTGTAATTGGCGAACCTCCAAAATAAGTCGTTCCGCTGCTGCCCACTAATGAAATTGAGTTTTGCGGATAAAGTCCTTGCTGGTTACCCGTTTCTCCATATCCTACTCGAAGTTTTAATTCGTCAAATAATCGTTGGTTACGCATAAATGGTTCTTTTTCAATTTGCCATGCGACAGATGCAGAAGGGAAATTTCCCCATTTATTATTAACACCAAACACTGAAGAACCATCACGACGGATACTGGCTGTAACTAAATATCGATCTAATAAAGAATAGTTTACTCTCGCTAAAAATGAAGCTAAAGTTCTGTCGTTTTTATAGGTTTCAATATCGCCAGGACGAATTTTTGTCAAATCTCCTAACTGAAGTGCATTATAAGTGGCTTTATCATTAATAAAACCTCTTACTTGTGCAAAACTTCCCTGATACATCTGATTTTGCCATTCGTATAAACCTAATACGTTTATACTGTGTACGCCAAATGTTCTCTTGTAATTCAAACTAAAGTTCGTAAGTTTCTCATTTTGTCTGCGGTTTCTAACATTTCCATAACCATTTTGATCAATGGCATAAGCACTTGTTGAAACTACAGGAAGATAATAACCTTCTGTTGTATTTGTTTTTCTCCAGCTTCCAAACCAGCTAGCCTTTAGACCTCTAGCCAAATCTAAATCAGCTTTTAAACTTGCAAATAAGTTGTCATTTTCTGCATTATTTGAAACAGATTGAGCCGTTGCATACGGGTTTAAGTATTGAAATACGTTAGGATCTGTAAAATAAGTTCCATCAGTATTGAAAACTGGATCTGTTGGTCTTACTAAATATGCGTTAGTAATTAAGTTTGAAGTATACGCTGCAGTTCCAATACTTTGGATAATGCTGGTTGTATTATTAATTCCTGTGTTTAAATTAAAAGTTAAACTTAATTTATCATCAAGTGCCAGTTGAGTTGCTTGAATACGCCCAATGTATTTTTGATTACTTGAATTAATTACAACTCCATCTTGCAAAATCGCAGTTAAAGAAGCTCTATAATTAAATTTGTCCGTTCCTCCACCAAAAGAAAGTGTATGAGTTTGTGTTAAACCAGTTTGTGTCAAAAGGCCGTACCAATCTGTATTAGAACCATGATTTGCAGATGCAGGTACGCCAACACTTTGTGCAGCAGCCCACCACTCGTCAGCATTTAACATGTCTAATTTTTTTGGAATAAAATCTAAAGATGTAGAACCAGTATATTCCATAGTAGTTTTACCTGCTTTATTCTTTTTAGTGGTAATTATAAGTACTCCCGGCGCACCGCGAGAACCATAAATGGCAGTTGCAGAAGCATCTTTTAGAATATCATAACTTTCAATTTCGCTAGGGGGAACTTGGCTCAGCAAATCCATATTTCCCTGAATTCCATCAACAACTACCAAAGGATCACTTCCGCCAATTAAAGAAGAAATTCCACGAATACGAACACTTGGACCAGAACCTGGCTCGCTTCCTAACTGTGTAATATTAACACCTGCAGCTTTTCCCGCAATTAATTGTAACGGATTTACAATCGCACCTTGATTCATATCTTTAGCACCAATAGACGAAACAGCACCAGTTACATCTCTTTTGGATGTTGTACCGTAACCCACAACTACAATTTCTTGCAAATCGGTTGCATCTGGAAGAAGCTGAATATTGATAACGCTTTGGCTGGCAACTACTTTTTTCTCTTTATATCCAACAAAAGACACAATAATTACCGATTGGCTACTTTCAACCGTAAGCTTGTATTTTCCGTCAAAATCAGTTACCATTCCGTTTTTTGTTCCCTCTTCAATAACAGAAGCGCCTGGTAAAGGCATGCCATTTTCATCTGTAATTATACCTGAAACGGTTTGCTTTTGAAATTCAATTACCTGTGTTTTAAGTTCTGGCTTCTTAAGTATAATTTGCGTATCACGAATTTTAAATTCGGTTGGAGTTCCTTTAAAAAGTTTGTCTAAAACCACATATATAGATTGATCTTTTACAGAAATTGAAACGGTTCGATCCAAGTCGATGTCGCTCAATTTGTAAATAAATCTAAAATCTGTTTTTTGTTCAATGGTCTCAATAACCTTTTCGATTGTTGAATTGTTTAATTCAAGGGTAACTTTTGTCTTTTGGGCATAAGTATTCCCTCTAATATTAAACATGGCGACCAAAATAAGTAGAGTAGTTAGTTTCAATTTTAGGTCATTTTGGAACAATGAGTATAGAAACCCATTATTCTTAGATTTTTTTTTCATAATTTTGTTAATTGATTGTAGTTAATTCGTTATATTCAATCACTTAGTAAATCGGAAATTGTTCGCAGCTCTTTCCGATTTTTTTATTCTAGTATTCTTTTTTCCTCATAAATTTTCATTGGGTTAGTGGTTATTTAATTAGTATTTGATTGTTTTTTATGGTGTAATTAATGCCATGAATTTCATTAAAATAACTCATTACATTTTCTATAGATTCTTCTTTAAAACTTGCATTAAATTTCTCGTTCGCCAGTTTTTCATTTTTATTAATGATTGTTACGTTATAGCGTCTTTCCAGTTTTGTAATAATGTTTTTGAAAGTCATGTTTCTAAAAGTCAATCCGCCCTCTATCCAAGAAGTATAAATTTCTGTTATAACGGGTTTTGTGAAAATTGAAGCGTTTTGTTTGTTGAAACTTCCTTTGAATCCTGGTTTTAGAATAGTGTTTTTACTCGCATCAAAATCTTCATTAGAACGATACATTCCAACGGAACCTTCTACTAGGACAACATCGGTAAGAGCATCTTCAGGGTAATTAGAGACGTTAAAGTGAGTTCCTAAAACGCGCACGTTTAGTTCGTCGGCATTTACAATAAAAGGATGTTTTTTATCTTTTGCTACATCAAAAAATGCCTCACCGTCAAGATATACCTGACGATTTTGACCGGCAATAAATTTTACCGGATATCTCAAAGTTGTTCCAGAATTTAAATGTATCAAAGTTCCGTCTGATAATTCTAAACGGAATTTTTTACCAAATGGAATTTTAAGAGTATTGTAGGTTAACTTCTCAGAATCTGTTTCTTTTTCATAAACCAGTTTGTCTCCGTCTTGATTTCCAACAATATTTCCATTTTTATCATGAACCTGCACTTTTCCATTTTCTGAAATAATCTGAACACTTCCGTCTTCCATTTGCAAAACGATATCTGTGCTTTTAAAATCGAAAGGAACTTCAGTAACTTTATTAGAAAAAACTTGTTTGTAGGCAAAACCAATTCCAAGTAATACCAAAAGAGATGCAGCAATAGAAATATATATTCTGCGATTTGATTTTTTAGGATGAAGTTCAATTACGTTTTCTTCTTCTTTTCCTGCAGCTAAAATATTGTTGAAGATAGAGTCTGCTTTTTCAGCCTTCATTTTTGGCATTTCGTTTAAGAGCTTTTGTACATCTTCAACTGTTGGGAAATCTTCTGTAAGTTTGTTATTACGGCAATAGGCAATTACTTGTTCTGTTTCTTCGGCAGTACATTGATTGAGAATAAACTTTTGTAAAAGCGTTTTTATTTCAGAATTTGAATTCATTAAGAATGTTTTTAGGTTCTGTGTTTATATAATACAGTTGAAGAGAAGGCGAGTACTACTCAAACGTTGTAAATTTTTAAATTTTAACATTTGAAATAGTTTTTTATTTTTTATGTATCTGATTTTTAGTGTTTTGAAAAAAAAATATTTTTAAATAATTAATGATTAACCAGTTTTTGTCATCTAGAAGAATTTCCACAAAGAATAAAATTTATAGCCAAGCTTAGAAATGCTAAAGTTTGTTCAATTGCCTCAAGTTTTAACTGGAGGTCATAAAATGCTTCATGATACTAGGCTTTAGCAAAATAAATAGTTTGGCTAAAGCCTTTCGTGCGGTTTTATTATAAACCTCCAGTTAAAACTGGAGGCAATTGAATTTTTTAGCACAGATTTAAAATATTAAAAAGGGATTTTTAATCAGTGGAAATCCTTTAATCTGTGGCTAAAAAAAGATCAAAAGTTTTAATCAAAAAAAAATCACTCCGAAGAGTGATTTAATGGCATTATTGTGGTTTTGGTTAGATAATTTCATCGTGAAGTTGAAAAAAACCGCGCATTGATTCGAGCGCTTTACTCATTTGGTTCCGGACCGTGTTTATCGAGATTCCGAGTTCCTGACTTATTTCTTCATAGCTCATTCCTTTTTTCCGAGACATTTTAAAAATCTGCCGTCGTTTGGGTGGAAGCTGCTTTATGGCTTGTTTTCGGAGTTTTTTGCAATCGGCTTCGCGAATGGCATAATCTCCGTATTCATGTGTTTTCTGACTTTCGTAGAAAACGGCTTCTTTCAATAAAATTTCATTCGCAGCTTTATTCAAAACATTAAAAGCCTGATTTCTTGCGATTGTAAAAATGTAAGATTTAAAAGATTGTTCAATATCTAAATTCTCACGGTTGAGCCAGACCTTCAAAAAAACATCCTGAACATTTTCCTCCGCTGCCTCTTTTGATTTTAGAAGACTGATGCTGTATCCATAAATATCTTGGTGGAATAAATCAAAAAGTTGGCGAAAAGCTTTTTCGTTCCCGTTTTTGAGTTCACTTACCAATAATTTTTCACTATGGTTGGCAGCTTCTAACAATTTAATTCGCTTTTATTTAATTCTAATGGTATTAAACTATCAAAATAAGAGGTCGGAGATCTGACTTCATGGCAAATATATAAAAATATTATTCGCAACAAATTATATATAAAAAAACTTAATTCTTATTTTCAAGTAGTTTTTTAAATAAAACAGGCAAAAAGTACTGGCAAGTCGCTTTCACGCAAGTAAGTGTCAGATTGACGCTTTTGTAAAATAAAATTTAATTTAGAATTTGACTTTTGAGAATATTCTTATTTGCGAAAAATGAAATTTAGTCGAAGATGATAATTTCATTTCAAAAAAAATCCTTTTATCTTTAAATAAAAAGACAAAAGGATTATGAGTAAGAGAATCAAAAATGATTCTTAAATATTATAAATTGGATTAGTTTTTCAAATCTTTAATTACTTTAAAAGCAACATCAACCTGATCTTCTCCAACTAAAATTGTAAATTCATTTGAAGTCGAAATTACTTCATTGATGATAATTCCTTCCCAAGCTAAACGCTGGAAAATGAAGTAATAAATACCAGGAACTACAATATTTTCTTTTGGTAATTTTACAGTAATTGAAGCTAAATTATCTAATTTCTGAATTAATTTTTCTCTCATAAAGTGTTTTTCAACTAAATGATTCACACTGCTGCTGACAACGATATTAGTTTCGTTTACACCACGAGATGAGGTATAGAAAATATCAGATAAAGCATTAATATCAGAAATTAAATCGGCTTGTTTGTTTAGAACAGTTTCAGAAGCTGCAAAAGTGTAATCTGTAAGTTCAGAACGAACCGTGATTTCACCGATATTTTTAATTACTTTATTGATTTTGTGGTTTAGTTTAAAATCTAGTTCTTCCGTAAGTCGTTTTAAAGACATTACAACAGCGCCTTGTTTTACTTCTTTTCCAAACTCACTTTCTAATTCGGTCATAATATTTCGCGAAAGTGAAGTTAGGTTAATAATTCCGAGTGATAGGGCATTTAATAAAAATGGTTTTGTTTTAATGTAGTTTTCTACAATAGAAGAAACAGTTTTCATAATTCTTTTTTTTTTTTTTGTATTCGGTTGGTTGTTAATTTAACATTGCGATGTTATAAATCTTTGCAAATATAAATAAAAAAACAAATTGTTACAATTATAACAATAAAAAATTATGTTAAAAATGATAAAATGCGTCGGTAAGATGTTCAATTGCAAATGATTCGCCGTTTTTATGGATGGCAACGATGTCAAAACGGATTTCAATATCTTCATCAAAATCCTTTTCCCTATCGTTTATGTAGGCATTTACTGCTTTAATGAGTAATTGAATCTTTTTTGGCTTGACAAAATCCTGCGGCGATCCAAAATCTAAACTTGAGCGCGTCTTTACTTCGATAATTGCTAAAATGGAATCTTTTTGAGCAATTATATCTATTTCGGCTTTTTGAAAAACATAATTTCGCTCTATAATTTTATAACCATTTTCCTCGAGATGTGCAGCTGCGAGATCTTCTCCTAATTTTCCTAAATCATTATGTTCTGCCATGTTCTTTTTTGTTTCAAGTTTCAGGTTATTTGCATGCAAAGACGCGAAGTCGCTAAGAGTATTTAACTTGGCGGCTTCGCGTCTTTGCGAGATTTTTTATGTGGTATTCTTGAGTTTCCTTACTAGGATTCGGTGATATTATTTTTTAAAAGTAACAGTACTTCCAGAAGCAGTAACTTCCATAGAAACGGTATTTCCCATAATTAAAGCTCTGTTGTCTCTAATGTGACCGGCTGGGAAATTGAAAATTACTGGAATGTTATATTTCTTTGTCACATCATCAATAATCTCTAATGCATTTTTCCCCCACGGAACTTCATTGTCTTTCATACTTGTCATGCCTCCAATGATTATTCCTTTTAGATTTTCGATACATCCATTTCGTTTCAAATTCATCATCATACGATCGATATGATAAAGATATTCATCTAGATCTTCGATAAATAAAATTTTATCCCTGCAGTCAATTGCCGATGGTGATCCTAATAAACTATATAAAATAGATAAATTACCGCCTACTAATTCTCCAGTTGCACTTCCGAAACGATTCATCGGAGTTGGACTGATAGAGTAGGAAATAGGTTCGTTAAATAAAGCGGCTTTTAACGAGCTTACGGCATCTGGAGTCGCTCTTGGAACTGTTACCGGCATAATGCCATGAATAGATTTGTAACCCATCGTATTTAAATGATTGTGTAAAACAGTAACGTCACTAAAACCAATAACCCATTTTGGATGTTGTTTGAATTTGGTAAAATCTAATAAATCTAACATCCTAACAGTTCCGTAGCCACCGCGAACACACCAAATAGCTTTAATATTCGGATTATCTAATTGTTTTTGAAAATCGGCTGCTCTCTGTTCGTCAGTCCCTGCCAATTGATGATAGTCTAATCCGATTGTGCTTCCAACTACGGCTTCTAAGCCCCAGCTGTGGAGTAAATCTATAGTGGGTTTTAAATTGTCGTCGATATTTTTTCTGGCTGTTGCCAAAAGAGCTACAGTATCTCCTTTTTGTAAATAAGGTGGTGTTATCATGTTTTGTTGAGATTGACAAGTGAATGATTGAAAAGCAAAAGTAAGAAATGCGATTTTATAAAGAACAAAGTGTTTTTTATTGAAGAAAAGGTTTTTCATTTTCATATTAATTTGCTTTTTCATTTTTTGTATGAAAGACAAATATAAAAAATTTAGAGGTTAAAATTATTTGAATTTTCTTACAATTAAATAAAATGCTTAATATTGAACTTTTTAAAAGTAAAATTTATGCATTTTATTAAGATTAGTTTTTTGGTAATTATCCTTAATTCCTTTCAGGTTTATCCGCAATCCAAAAAATATAAAATACACACTATAGCATTTTACAATTTTGAGAATTTTTGCGACACAATAGACGATGCATTTACAAATGATGATGAATGGACACCAAATGGAGCACAGCATTGGACAACAGAAAAATATCAGCAAAAATTAAAAAATCTTGCAAGAGTTTTATCTGAAATTGGTACACTAGAAAATTCAAATGCTCCGATAATAATTGGGGGCTGTGAAATCGAAAATCGCGGTGTTTTAGAAGATTTAATTAAGGAGCCAAAACTACAGCAGTTCGATTTGGGAATTGTTCATTTCGATTCGCCAGATAAGCGAGGTATTGACGTTGCCTTACTTTATCAGAAAAAATATTTTCGGCCAGTTTCTTTTTCAAACATTCCTTTAATTATTTATAAAAAGAATATCGCAAAGAAAGAAGAACTCTCGGAAGATTTGGATGATGAAGTAGAAGTAAAAAAAGAAAACAATAATCGTGTTTTTACCAGAGACCAGCTTTTGGTTTCAGGTTTTTTAGAAGATGAAGAAATACATATTATTGTGAATCACTGGCCGTCTCGCTCTGGCGGTGAAAAAGCTACTAGTTTATTTCGGGAAGCAGCAGGAAAATTAAACCGAAAAATTATTGATTCCTTACAGCGTATTAATCCGAGAGCAAAAGTTTTGACAATGGGCGATTTGAATGACGGACCATTGAATAATAGTGTCAAAACTGGTTTAGGAGCAAAAGGAAAAAAAGCTGAAGTTCCAGAATTTGGCGTTTTTAATCCGTTTGAAGAAATGGCAAATAAAGGAATGGGAACAATTGCTTTTAGAGATTCTTGGAATATATTCGACCAGATTATCATGACGGAATCTTTTCTCAAAAATGATTTTTCAACATTTAATTTTTGGAAAGCGGGAATTTTTAAAGCACCGTATCTTATTCAGACTTCAGGACAATATAAAGGTTATCCGCTTCGAAATACATTGGCAGAAGCAGGTTTTAGTGATCATTTTCCAGTATATATTTATTTGATAAAAGAGGTTCAATAATTTTCAGTCGTAGTCGCAGTTTTCAGTCACAGTTTTAACTGAAAACCGAGACTGTGACTGAATACTAACTAACGACTGAAAACTTTTCACTAACTTAGCTTTTCATAATTTAGTATTTAAAAAAATGGCTATAGCAAAACCTTTTAACCTGACACAATGGATTGACGAAAACCGTCATTTATTAAAACCGCCTGTTGGAAATAAAAATTTATATGTTGATTCTGGAGATTATATTGTAATGATTGTTGCGGGGCCAAATGCTCGAAAAGATTATCATTATAATGAAACAGAAGAACTTTTTTATCAGTTAGAAGGTAGTATAAAAGTAGTTATTCAAGAAAATGGTGAACGAAAGGAAATGGAATTAAATGCTGGTGATATGTATTTGCATCCTGCTAAAGTGCCGCATTCTCCAGTGCGCTCAGAAGGTTCTATTGGATTAGTTATTGAACGTAAACGTGCTGGAAAAGGGTATACAGATGGTTTGCTTTGGCATTGCGATAAATGCAACCACAAACTTTACGAAGTATATTTTGAATTGCACAATATCGAGAAGGATTTCCTTCCTCATTTTGAGCATTTCTACAATTCAGAAGAATTAAGAACATGCGATAAATGTGGAACAGTAATGGAAACTGATCCAAGGTTTACGGCGAAGAAATAATAATGAAAAACCACATAAATCATATTTTTATGTGGTTTTTTTGTATTTTTGTGTCAAAAATGAGATAAAAAAGAATCAATTATGATACAAGAAGTAATCGCATATAAGAATATAGTAGACAATATGGAAGATTTAATGGATAAATCTCCATATAAGAAAAATTATATTATTGAAAAAGTTGGGATTCCCAGCCCCACATTTTACAGAAAATTAAAAAGCCGGACTTTTACTGCTGATGAAGTATTATCTATTGCTAAAATACTTTCTCCAGAAGAGAATTTTATGTTAGAATTAAAAAGTGAAATTGAGCAAGGAAAGCGAGATATAAAAAACGGAGATTTTATAACTCATGAACAAATGTTAGCTAAGCTTAAGAGTAAAAATCTTATATAAAGTTTATGGGTTTTTGTCGATTATTATAAAAAGAAATCAATTCGATATGATCTTCATTAATTTGATAGTACAACGTAACGTTTTTTGAAATAGTCATACTTCGACATTTTAATTTTGAATTATATTTTCCAAGCATAGGATTGTTTTCTAATAAAGTTATGATTTTTAAGACATCTTTAATGAATTTTTGAGCTATGACTGGCGACCAAAATTGTTCAAGGTAATTGTAAATATTATCAAAGTTATACTCTGATTTTTTAGACCAAATAATCTTCATTATGAATTTGAATATTCGGCTAAAATATAAAAAATAACTTACAAATTTATCGCTTTTACAACTCAAATCTTTTTCCTTGTTCGGGATAGATTATCTTCAATCCCAAATCATTTTGATCCTTTAACTGCTGTTTAATCTTGGTAATATTTTTAGCAGGCGGTTTTAAATGTGTAATAATGATTTTGAAATTTTTTAAGGAATCTTTTCCAGCTAATTCTTCCAAAATGTGAAGTTCTTTCATTAAATAATTTGGGGTTAAATGACCAAATAAAAATTTATCAGGCTGTTCGTTCGGAAAAGAAACTTCAATAAAAATTCCTTTTAATTGTTTGGCTTTAACCAAAGGTGCAACTGCTGTCCATAAATCACGGAGATTATTGCTTTTTTCAACTTCATCTGGTCCGGTATCTCCTAAATAAAGCACATAATTATTTTCATTTTTAACTAAAAAAGCAGTGCTTTCAAAAGGATTAACATGACTTAAAGAAAATGCTTTAACCGTCATTTTTGTATTGGTTAGAGCAGTCTCTTCATTTAAATTTAAAGTTTGAAAATGGTATTTTTTTAAAGGAAATCCAGGACCTGCATCACCAAAATTGGCCCAAGTCTGATCATTGAAATAATGATTTTCCATCATTTCCATACATTTATTAGTTGCGTAAACTGTTTTAGAAGAATCAGCAGGAGAGTTAATAATTAATCCCGAAACGTGATCTAAATGCGCGTGCGAAATTAGATAACCTTTAATGTATTTTCGTAAGACTTCATTAGTTGAAACTTTGAATGATTTCTTTTCAATCGCTTTTTCAATTCCTGCGTTTATAGTTCCTGCATCTAAACAAATAAAATCTTTTGTGTTGGATGGTGCTACTAAATAAGCCGAAAGATTTTTTTCATCGATACCGCCTTTCACACCTAAAGGCACAACTTCAAATGAAGATTTTTGCTCTTTCTGAGAAAATATATTAGTTGAAATTAAAAGAAAGCAAACTAAAAGCCGACTGAAAGCGCTCATATTTTTTATTTTAAGTAATGCAAATTTCATTAAATAAATTCAATTTATGCCGTTTCATTTCAGTTAATACTATTAAATAACCTTAAATTTACTTCTCTTTATAGGATTACTACAAGTAGAAATTAATTCTAAAATAATATCTTTACATAAAAAATATAACAATTTTAACTAAAAAAGTTACAATGACAACAATAGCATCACAATTTGGCATGAATGAAGCTTTGGAAAAGCTGGGAATAAAACTAGTGAACGAAGGGACTTCAACAGGAACAGAAAATTTTGCATCGGGCGAAGTTTTGGATAGTTTTTCTCCAGTAGACGGAAAATTAATTGCTTCGGTTAAAACTTCAACTCTTGAAGATTATGAAAAAGTACTGCGTTCCGCTACAGAAGCTTTTAAAACTTTTAGATTAATTCCTGCGCCGCAGCGTGGTGAAATTGTGCGTCAGTTTGGGGAAAAATTGCGACAAAACAAAGAAGCTCTTGGAAAATTGGTTTCGTATGAAATGGGAAAATCATTGCAGGAAGGTCTTGGGGAAGTTCAAGAAATGATCGATATATGCGATTTTGCAGTTGGTTTGTCACGTCAGTTGCACGGATTAACGATGCATTCTGAAAGACCAGGACATCGTATGTACGAGCAATATCATCCTTTAGGTATTGTCGGAATTATTTCTGCATTTAATTTTCCCGTTGCAGTTTGGTCTTGGAATACTGCTTTAGCTTGGATTTCTGGTGATGTATGTGTTTGGAAACCTTCTGAAAAAACTCCACTTTGTGGAATTGCCTGCCAAAATATTATTGCTCAAGTTATTAAAGAAAATAATCTTCCAGAAGGAATTTCATGTTTACTAACGGGAGATTACACTATAGGAGAGTTGCTAACAAAAGATACTCGTATTCCATTAATTTCTGCGACTGGTTCTACAAGAATGGGGAAAATTGTAGCCCAAGCTGTTGCAGGAAGATTAGGGAAATCATTGTTAGAATTAGGCGGAAATAATGCCATTATAGTTACTCCTGAGGCAGACATAAAAATGACTGTAATTGGAGCTGTTTTTGGAGCTGTGGGAACTGCTGGACAGCGTTGTACTTCAACTCGAAGATTGATTATTCACGAAAGTATTTATGATAAAGTAAAAGATGCTTTAGTAGCTGCTTATAAACAATTACGAATCGGAAATCCTCTTGACGAAAACAATCATGTTGGACCTTTAATTGATATGCACGCTGTGGAATTATACGCAGCGGCTTTAAATAGAGTAGTGGCCGAAGGTGGAAAAATTATAGTTGAAGGCGGAGTGCTTTCTGGAGAAGGTTACGAAAGTGGCTGCTATGTAAAACCTGCGATTGCAGAAGCAGAAAATTCATTTGAAATTGTACAGCACGAAACTTTTGCTCCTGTTTTATATTTGATTAAATATTCTGGAGAAGTAGATAATGCAATTGAAATTCAAAATGGAGTTGCTCAAGGATTATCATCAGCAATTATGACGAATAATTTGCGTGAAGCCGAAAGATTTTTGTCTGTTACAGGTTCTGACTGTGGAATTGCAAATGTAAATATCGGAACTTCAGGAGCAGAGATTGGCGGTGCTTTTGGCGGTGAAAAAGAAACTGGAGGTGGGCGCGAATCGGGTTCTGATGCTTGGAAAATCTACATGAGACGCCAGACGAATACTATTAATTACACCACAAATCTTCCTTTGGCTCAGGGAATTAAGTTTGACTTGTAATATTTTAATTAAAAATAAAAAAGGCTTCCAGATTTGGAAGCCTTTTTGTTTAGTTTGGTTTTATTTTTTTAATAAGGTTTGATTAAATGAACCTTCGGTTGTGTAAATTTTGGCTAGATAAGTTCCGGGAATTAAACTGCTTGTATCAATACTTTCAGTTTGTTTTCCAGAGGTAATAACTAAATTTCCAGAAATATTATAAATAAGAACTTTCTCGACTTTTTGATTTGAATCTGACAAATATAAAGTGCTGGAAACTGGATTTGGATATAATATTATTTTTGAATTAGTACTTTCAGTTACTAAAGAATCTGCTGCAGGCGCTACTTTTAATGTACTGCCTCCATAAACTGTACTGATGTAAAACAAATTTGCAACAGAACCTTTTGTTATAATATGTGAACCTGCAGCGATTGATGCTGTTACAATACCTGCCGATGCAGTATAAGAAACATTATCTACTTTAATTGTTCCCGTAAAATTGGAGTCAAAAACCAAAGTTAATGTCGACGTACTTGTAGTTGTATAGGCGATAGTAGTACTAGATTCTATTTTTAAACGTTCTGTTAATGTTAAACCGTTGTAGGTTACAGATCCAGGCGTAGAATTCATATTTCCTGTAATTGTATAAAATGAACTCGTTTTTCCAGATGTAGTAAAGTTATGAATTTCACTTCCTGATGAGCCTGTCGAAACAGTAATCGTTCCAGATGCTGTTACTGGAGATCCTGCTGTTCCAGAAGTCGTTACAGAATACGATACATTTGCTGTTGGTGTTCCTGTAATAGTTATTGTTTTTGCGGTTGTGTTTTTTACAAAGCTTAATCCAGAAGCTGGTATTCCAGTAACGGCTGCATCTGTGGCATTTCCACCCCAAGTAAATACGATTGTGCTAATTGCGGTTCCAGAAGCGACAGTTTGACTATTGTTTCCAGAAGAAGTTAAAGTTTGGTTTCCTGCCGCAGTCACGGTTATAGTTCCAGATCCAGTTGCTGGCGAGCCGCTAGTTCCAGAAGTTGCAATTGAGTAAGAAACAGTTGCAGTTGGTGTACCAGTAATAGTTATTGTTTTTGCAGTTGTATTTTTTACAAAAGTTAATCCAGAAGCTGGTAGTCCTGTTACAGTCGCATCTGTTGCATCACCGCCCCAAGTAAATACGATCGAACTTATAGCTGTTCCACTTGCAACAGTTTGATTATTATTTGCAGATGAAGTTAATGTTAAAGTCTGAGTTCCTCCAGGCGGATTACCTTCTCCTTGTACCGAAACTAAAGTCCCTGTATAATTTGTCAGTGCCGTTTTTAATGCAGTAATTACTAATGATGAAGTATCGTCAGTTGCATTATTAAATACCCACTGTAAATCACCTCCTGAAACACGTCCGGCATATTGCGTTGTTTTCGTTTTTGCTGTTGATGGCTGATCGATTACAAGGTTTTTCACGTATAAAGCAGCATCAGTATCAAAATTATTATAGGTATTCGCTCCCGATTTAGATTTCACAGAACTGCTTACAACTTCACCTCTTGTTGTAGCTACGTAAGCATCAAAATCTGTTGTAGAGCTGATTTTTCCTGCTATATTGTATAAAGGATTTGGATCATTGTAAGCTACGAAACGCATATTGTTTGTTCCATTTGAAGCATCAAAAGTATTGTTGAAAGCTTTAATACTTCCTCCAGCTTCGCCAGAAAATGTTCCCATTGTACCAGCATTGTTCACTTGATTGGCCTCGTCCCAAATATCAGTTCCTTGAAGAGAAGTCAACATTGGATGTTTACTATTTCTAAAATAATTTCCTTCTACAAATAAGGAAGATCCCAATGTAGATCCTGAGCCATATTTTGCAACCCCATCAAAATAATTGTTATAAATGTGAGCAGAATAATAACGTACTCTTGGATGACGAGAATCAGAATGATCGAACCAGTTGTGATGATATGTTATGTACAAACCAGATGTTGTTCCTTCACTTAATCCTAAAAGACTGGCTTTTCCATTATCCCAAAAGTGATTGTAAGACAATGTAATATAAGTTGAAGTTTTATTGTCTAATGCGCCATCTCCTTTTATTTGATCGGCATCACTTCCTGCATTTCCATAAAATAAATCACAATTGTGAACCCAGACATGATCATTATCTTGCTGCATTCCAACATTATCTCCAGCTGTACTGTTGCAATTCATGAAACCAAGATTGTTAACCTCTATGTTAGAAGCCGATTTCAAACGAACGCCCCATCCATTAGCTACAGCATCATTACCAATTCCTTCAAAAGTTACATAACTTGAAGCATTGTTAGCATTTTCAATTACAACATCGCCACCTTCCATGACAGTCATATCAGTAATATTTCCGATCAAACGAATGATAAACGGACGAGTGTCTTTTCCTTTCTTAATAGCATAAAGAATATTTTGTAAACCAATGCAAGGATTTGTACTTGCTCCGGTAATATTCATTGAAATCGTGTTTTTGGTATTTTGTGTAATGTAAAGAATAACGGCATTATCCTTCGGAGTACCGTCAGCTTTATATCCACCGGGAACACGTCCGCCTTCAAAAGCAAATCCATTTCTGTCATGAGCAGCTACAGTTAAGTTGCTTGTAGTAGCTCCAGTTCCTTCTGTCCCATTTACGACAGGTTTTACTTTTACAGTATAAGTCCCAGCTTTCAAGCCTGGAATGTCAGCACGAAAATAAGATCCATAACTTCTAATAAGCTGATCGTCTATTTTTTTGTCTGTAAATCCGTTTCCAGTATAATAAACATTGTAAGACTGCGCACCACTAACAGGCTGCCATTTAACAAATGCTGTTTCTAACCAGCCTGAAGCTTCGGTAATTGTTAGTGATTGAGCCCATAACTGAGCTGTCATGAGAAAGACAACCAATAAGAGTAGGTTTTTTTTCATAATTGTGTGGTTTAAGAATGTTAATAATAGTAAGTGGTTTTACTACCGTTACAAGTGGTTAATTGTAATCGATTACACAAAAATATATATTAATTCTTAAATCAATAATTATTTTATAAAAAAAAAGATAATAACAAAAAATATTAGCGTTTAAAATATTAAAAATGTAATAAATTGCATTGATTGTAATTTATTACATATTTTGAATATTGGCAAAATGCTTAATTTTATTAGTATTTTGTGAATTTCATTTTCTAATATGTGATTTAATAATAAAAATGCATTTTTTTTAATTACATTTATTACATTATAAAATTTTGTAAGAATAAACTTTGTTTGTCTTTTAAAATATCAGAAATAGTTTTAAAAATGAAGAAGTTAATTCCGTTTTAGAAATAGGGAAAAAAAGATTTGAATTGATTGCAACAAAAAAGCCTTTCTGATTTTACTCAAAAAGGCTCTTAATAATATTAAATAGATTATTAGTCTTTGCTTGATAGTTTAGCTAGAAGTCTTAAGAATTCAATATACAACCAAACTAATGTGATCATTAACCCCATTGCACCATACCATTCCATAAACTTGGGCATTCTTTCTTGAACACCTTTTTCAATTAAATCAAAATCTAAGAATAGATTAAGAGCAGCTACAATAATCACAAAAACGCTGATACCAATGCTCATCATTGAATTTCCATAATGAACAGGAGTAAAGCTTGTAAACATTGATATAAGCCAAGAAATTAAATAATAAGTTGCAATGGCCAACGTAGCTGCAATCACAACAGATTTAAATTGTTCGGTAACTTTAACAATTTTGAATTTGTATAAACCTAAACAAACTAAGAAAGTTACTAGAGTTGCTCCAACTGCATTAATTACAATTCCAGGAAATTTCAATTCAAATATGGCAGAAATCCCTCCAATAAATAAACCTTCAAACAATGCATATCCTGGAGCTAAATAAGGTGAAGCCTGAGGTTTAAAAGCAGAAACAAGTACCAGAATAAAAGCAACTATTGCTCCTCCAATTGTTGGCAGCATCGGGTTCATTCCATTAAAAGCCATCCACCATGTTACCATAGCGGCACCACATAAAATTAGAAATAAGATTGCCGTTTTATTAATTGTTCCAGACAAAGTCATTTCTTGATTGTAATCAATAATTTGAGCTTGGTGTACTTCTTCAGCTTTTGAAGTTGCACTAGAAAAACGCTTACTGTTTAAAAACGGATTTTTTGAATTAAAGTTCATAATTTAATACATTTAATTGAACTCAAATATATGGAGATTTTTTGAAGTGCAATTGAATGAGAGAAATTTTTAACATGAATTTCTCTTCCTTATTTACCGTATAAAAAAAATCCACCAAAACTAAATTGATGGATTCTTTTATATTTTAATTTAAGAAGAAATCTTATTTAATTCAAAAGATCTAAAACTAATGAAGGGAATAAACCTAATGCAATATTTAATACAATAGACACTACTGCAACGGCATAAATAAGAAATGGTTTTCCAGTTCTTTCTTGATTTGGTTCTTTAGAATACATTGCTATAATTAGTTTGAAATAATATCCAACACTTATAATAGAATTGATTACGGCAACAATTACTAGACCAATATATCCTGCTTGGATAGTTTGATTGAATAAGAACAACTTCGCAAAGAATCCAGAGAAAATAGGAATTCCAGCCATTGATAATAATGAAGCTGTAAGAATAGCAGCCAATAACGGATTTGTTTTTCCTAAACCATGAAAGTTTGTAATGTCTTCATTGTCATGATCTCTGCATACGTATAAGATAACACTGAACGCAGCGATCCCAGCCAAAGCATAAGCAGCAGTGTAATATAATAAAACACCAGCAGAAGCAGAAACAGTTAATAATGTCATTAACATAAAACCAGCATGAGAAATTCCAGAAAAAGCAAGCATACGTTTAACGTTTACTTGTCTCAATGCCATAATGTTACCAACAGACATTGAAGCGATTGAAATGATAACCACTATAACTTCAAACGTATGTAAAAGATCTTGGTTTTCTAATGAAGAAATGAAATTCATACCAGCAATTAATTTGAATAAGGTTGCAATTGCGACCACTTTTGCTAATGTACTCATCAAAGCTGTTGTTAAAGCTGGAGAACCTTCGTAAACATCTGGAGCCCAGAAATGGAAAGGAACTGCAGCAACCTTAAACAACATTCCAACTACCATTAAAATCATTCCGATAGGAAACCAGATTGGTAATTCTGCAGACAATGCACTTTCGTGTATTTCACTGATGTCAAAACTTCCCATTGCTCCATAAATCAAACAAATTCCAAATAAAATAATACCTGAAGCAAATGATCCCATTAAGAAATATTTCATTCCCGCTTCGTTACTTTTTAAATTTAAACGTTCGCTGGCCGCTAAAACATATAAAGCGATTGATAAGATTTCAATACCTAGAAAGAACATTGCTAAGTTTCCAAAAGAAACCATTGCAACAGCTCCAGCAAGTAAGAATACTTTAATTGCCACGAAATCTGAAATTTTTGATGGATGTTTGTGATAAAAATTATGGCTTAATGCTACAAGGAAAATCGTCAAAACGATGAACAACGATGAAAAAGCTGTAGAAAACCTTGACACTGCTATCATATTGTTGTAATAACTTTGTTCAGTTCCAAATTCGTAGAAATTAAGAGCCAATACACCTAATAAACCAACAATGGTAATAGGAACGATGGCTTTCCTTAAATTAAGAATTTCAAACAATAGGCAGAAAATACCCAATCCTGTTATAGCTATTAATGTATTCATTTTTGTCTTTTTGAGTTAGGATTTCAAATCATGATTGTAATCCTAATTTATTTTTTGTTTAAAATATTAGTTCTTATTGATAACTTGTAAAATCGTTTCCAAGCTTGGTGTGATCAAATCTGTAATTGGTTTTGGATAAAATCCGAAGAACAATAAAACAGCAATTATTACTGCAAATGAAATTCCTTCGTTCAAAGAAACATCTGCAAAAGTTTTAGAATTGGTTTCGCCTAACATTACATGCTGGAACATTCTCAACATATAATAAGCTCCCAAAATAATTGTAGTTCCTCCCAAAATTGCAAACAAAATATTGATTTGAGATAAACTGTATAAAACTGTAAATTCTCCAACAAAGTTAAAAGTACTTGGCAATGCAACAGAAGCTAATACTAAGATTAAAAACATTGAAGTAAATTTTGGAGACTGCGTACGGATACCGCCCATTTCTCCAATTTCTCTAGTTTCAAATCTTCTGTAGATTACTTCAGCAGCAAAGAATAATCCAACTACCACAAAACCGTGAGCGATCATTTGCAAAACAGCACCTCTTAAACCATCAAGAGTTAAAGTGTAAGATCCTGCAGCAATTAGTCCAACGTGAGCAAGAGAAGAATAAGCTAATAATTTCTTCAAATCTTTTTGTCTCAATGCAACGATCGAACCGTAGATTACACCTGCAATTCCTAAACCAATAAAGATATACATGTATTCTTTAGCAGCAATCGGCGCAAGAGGCAATTGCCAGCGAATTACACTGTACAATCCCATTTTTAGCATGATACCAGATAAAAGCATTGTTCCAACAGTTGGTGCTTTTTGGTAAACATTTGCCTGCCAAGTGTGAAACGGAATAATTGGAATTTTGATAGCATAAGCTAAGAAGAAAGCCAAGAAAATCCAGAATTGCTCGCAAGCAGATAACTCTACTTTATATAAATCTTCAATTAAGAAAGAACCAGCTTTTTGATATAAATAAATGAAGGCAGTTAACATGAATAATGAACCAGCAAGCGTGTAAATAAAGAATTTAACCACAGCTTTTCTGCGTTCCTCAGCATCGCCATTACCCCAAATTAAAGCAATAAAGTAGATTGGAATAAGTGCTAACTCCCAGAAAATATAATATAAAAGACCATCAGCAGCTAAGAAAGTTCCAGTCATAGCAAAAGCCATAAACAAGATCAATGCATAAAAACCTTTAGCATTTTTATATTCATTTCCGAAAGAAGAAAATATGATAATCGGAGTTAAAGCTGCAGTTAGTAAAACCATTGCAAGTCCAAGTCCGTCAGCATTTAAAGCAAATGAAATTTTTGGCTGTGTAATCCAGCTGTTGATTACGCTGATATTTTCACCAGCAGAAAAATTATTCAATAATACAATTGAACATCCTAAAGCGGCTAAACTAAAAAGTAAAGCAACTTTCGAAGCTAGTTTGTCACCAGAAAAATAAGTGGCAAATGCACCAATTAAAAGTATAATTAATATAGTAGAAACGTTCATAGTAATAATATTATTGAGCTAAAAATATATAGGAAACAATTGCACAAAGTCCTAAAACAAAAACAAATAGATATAATCCTATACTTCCGGTTTGTAATTTTTTTCCTTGAAAAGCAATTTCGTTTGCTATTTTGCCTAATCCAAAAACAAGAGCAGATAATCCTGTTTCGATGTAATCTCTAAAGAATTTAGATAAACTATTAACAGGTGCTACAAATACAGCATCGTAAATTTCGTCTACATAATATTTGTTGTATAACACTTTACTTAAACCAGTAATATTTTCATCAGATTCTGGAACATTATCTTGTTTAAAGTATTTCACATAAGCAATTAAAATTCCAATTAAACCTCCCAAAACAGCAACTCCCATTAAAGTATATTCCGTTGTGCCTAAATGATGTTCTTCACCTGCCGCCTTTGTGAAAAGAGGAGCAAGATATTCATTCAACCAGCTGTTTCCAGGTAAACTGATTAATCCGCCAAAAGTTGCTAGAATAGCTAAGATGATAAGTGGAATTGTAATTAATGAACCACTTTCGTGTAAATGATGTTTTTGCTCTTCAGTTCCTCTAAATTCTTTGAAGAAAGTCAAGAACATTAATCTAAACATATAGAAAGCTGTCATAATTGAAGCAATAGAGCCAACAACGTATAATGGAATACTGTGGTGGAAAGCAGTCAATAAGATTTCATCTTTAGAAAAGAATCCAGAAAAGAATGGAACTCCTGAAATTGCCAATGAAGAAACTAACATAGTCCAGAAAGTAATTGGCATTGCTTTACGCAGTCCACCCATCTTACGCATATCTTGCTCTCCGTGTAATCCGTGAATTACAGATCCAGAACCTAAGAATAAACAAGCTTTAAAGAAAGCGTGCGTGATTACGTGAAATACTGCTACTTCGTAAGCTCCAAATCCTAATGCTAAAAACATTAATCCTAATTGTGAAACTGTAGAGTAAGCGAGTACTTTTTTAATATCAGTTTGAACCAATCCAATTGTAGCCGCAACTAATGAAGTGATCGCTCCAATAATTGCAATTACGCTTTGAACGTCTGTTGCAAGGTCAAAAACAAAGTTTAATCTTGTTACCATAAAGATACCCGCAGTAACCATTGTAGCCGCGTGAATCAAAGCAGAAACTGGAGTTGGTCCAGCCATCGCATCAGGTAACCAAGTGTATAACGGAATTTGAGCAGATTTACCACAAGCTCCAATAAACAAGCATAAAGCTGCTAGAGAAAGTAATGGCAAATTTAAATTAGAAGCTCCAGCAATTGCCGTTTTTAAAGTTGCATAATCTAATGTAGAGAACATCGAACCAATGATGAACATACCGATTAATAAACCTAAATCTCCAATTCTGTTCATGATGAAAGCTTTTTTAGCAGCATCATTGTAATCTTGGTTTTTATGCCAGAATCCAATTAATAGGTAAGAACAAAGTCCAACACCTTCCCATCCGATGAAAAGAACTAATAAGTTGCTTCCAATTACAAGTGTAATCATGAAGAAAACGAACAAGTTTAAGTAAGCAAAAAACTTGTGCATGTTTTCGTCATCATGCATGTAACTAATAGAGTATAAATGAATCAAAGATCCGATTCCAGTTACGAAAAGTAACCAAAGAACAGATAATTGATCTAATAAAAATCCAAGATTGATTTTTAAGTTGCTAATTTGAATCCAATCAAATAAAGTAACCTCAATTCCTTTTCCAGTCGAAGTTATTTGATTAAAAAGTAAAAGAGAAACTACAAAAGAAATTGCTACGGCAATAGTTCCGATGGCACCAGAAACTGTTTTTCCTAAGCTTTTTCCAAAAAAGACATTTACTAGAAAACCTAGTAAAGGAGTTAAAACTAAAATTAAAGCTAAATTGGTATCCATTTCTGATTATCCTTTTAAATTTTTTAAATTATCGATACTAATTGAGCCGATATTTCTAAAAATAGAAACTAAAATGGCCAATCCTACCGCAACTTCGGCTGCAGCAACTGCCATCGAGAAGAACACAAACACTTGTCCTTGTGCATCTTGATGATAAGTTGAAAAAGCAACAAATAAAAGGTTTACCGCATTCAACATAATTTCGATAGACATGAAAACGATAATAGCATTTCGTCTGTACAATACACCAAAAATACCAATACAGAAAAGTACAACACTTAAAAAGATGTAGTTTTCAATACCTATTTGATTTAATATATTACCCATTATTTATTATTTAATTTTTCTTTTTTAGACAATAAAACTGTTCCAATCATTGCAACCAAAAGTAAGATTGAAGCAAATTCGAACGGAACCATATATTCGTTCAATAATATTTTACCTAAAACTTTAATCGATTGGAAATCTTCTCCTGTAGAGTCGTATTCGCCAACAATTGGTTTAGAATTGATGAAAAGCGCAATCAAAACGATTAATATTAAACAGAAAGATACAATTGCACCTAAACGTGTAATTCTAGGACGGTGTACTTCTCGCTGTTCGTTCAGGTTCATCAACATGATTGTAAACAGGAACAAAATCATAATAGCTCCGGAGTAGACTATTATATGTACAACTGCTAAGAACTGAGAATTTAATAATAAATAATGACCAGCAATTGAAAAGAAACAGATCACTAAATAAATAGCCGAGTGAATTGGATTTCTGCTGAAAATCGTCAAGAAAGCAGTAATAACTGTAATAAACGCTAAAAAGCAAAAGATAACTTGAACAGTAGTTGCGTGTGCAAAATCAGGAATATGTATCATTTTTAGTTCGCGTTTTTAAGTTGAGCATTTTTCATAGCCATTTCTAAAGGCATCACTAATTTGTCTTTTCCGAAAATGAAATCTTCTCTTTCGTAACTTGCAGGAACTAAAACTTTAGAAGTAGTTAAGTAAATAGCGTCTTTTGGACAAGCTTCTTCACACAAACCACAAAAAATACAACGAAGCATATTTATCTCATAAATCTCAGCGTATTTTTCTTCTCTATACAAATGTTTTTCATCCGGTTTACGCTCAGCAGCTTTCATTGTGATGGCTTCTGCAGGACATGACAAGGCACATAATCCGCAGGCAGTACAGTTTTCACGACCTTGCTCATCGCGTTTCAACATATGCTGACCACGATAAACTGGACTCATTGTACGCACTTGCTCAGGATAGTGAATAGTCACTTTTTTTCTGAATAAGTGTTTCAATGTGATAAACAATCCTTTTACAATCGCCACAAGATACATTCGCTCTAAAAAAGTCATCTCTTTATTAGAGACCATCTTTTTTCTACCCGATAATGATATAGTTTCTATTGACATTTTTACTATTATATTTTATGATTTATAATTTGAGATAATCAAATTCAAAATCTATTTTGTTTTTATTTGAAGCTTATCCTGCTATCCGCTGTATCTTTTATTGTTCGCACAAAAAGATATTGCTTATGGAAGGGCTAGAGCAGTACGGTTCTTAGAATCCTAAAGCAGCTGCGATATCGTGTCTTAAGATAACAGCGCCCGTAATCATAATATTAATAATCGAAAGCGGAATTAAAATTCTCCAGCCTAAGTTCATTAATTGGTCATATCTAAATCTTGGAATTGTCCAACGAACCCACATGTAGAAAAATATGAAGAAACATATTTTAGCAAACAATACCGCGATTCCTAATAAGTTACCAGCATTAACGCCAACATTTTCTACCATCCATTCCATTCCTGGGTAATTATATCCTCCAAAGAATAATACCGAAATAATAGTTGCAGAAGTAAACATACTCGCATATTCAGCAAACAAATAGAATCCCATTTTCATTGACGAATATTCTGTGTGGTAACCTCCAATTAATTCTGATTCGCATTCTGCTAAGTCAAAAGGAGTTCTGTTAGTTTCTGCAAACGAACAAATTAAGAAAATTAAAAACGACAAAGGCTGATAGAAAACATTCCAGTTCATTCCTTGCTGTTGTAATGACATTTCTTTTAAGCTCATTGTTCCAGTCATCATCAATAATGCAATCATCGATAATCCCATAGCAATCTCGTAAGAAACCATTTGAGACGCCGCACGAACAGCCCCCATTAATGAGAATTTATTGTTAGAAGCCCATCCACCAATCATGATACCGTAAACTCCAACAGAAAGAACTCCAAATATGTATAACAAAGCAATATTAACATCTGTTGCCTGAAGGATAACTTCTCTTCCAAAAACATGAAGTCTGTCTCCCCACGGAATAACAGCACTTGTCATTAAGGCTGTACTCATTGCAATTGCAGGACCTACAACAAATAAAAATCTATTTGGGGTATTTGGAAAAAATTCTTCTTTAGAGAATAATTTCATACCATCGGCAAGCGGCTGTAATAAACCTCCCCAACCTGCGCGGTTTGGACCAACACGGTCTTGTAAGAAAGCTGCAACTTTACGCTCAGCCCAAGTAGAATACATCGCCATAATCATTGTTACGGCAAAAACCACAACAATTACAACACTCTTTTCTATAATAAACGCACCATCTACCATCGTTAAGAATTTTTGTTGTTAGTGTTTAATGGAATTTCAGCCATACTAATTTTTTTACGGTCAACATCTCTACCCATAAGAATATTCTTTTCAGTATCGATTTGTACTTTTTCTAATTTTTGAGTGTAGTTATTTTGATTGATAACAGAATCTTTTTCAAACTCTCTTGGTCCTTCAATAACCCAGTCGTTTACATCTTTGTGATCAAAACGACAGCTGTTGCAAATGAATTCCTCAACTTCATGGTACTCATCTTTACGACCAGTTACACGTTGAATTTCTCCACCAAACATCCAAACTGTAGTTTTACCACAACATCCTGGAGTATTACATTCTCTATGTGCATTGTAAGGTTTGTTAAACCAAACTCTTGATTTAAAACGGAATGTTTTATCTGTTAAAGCTCCAACCGGACAAACATCGATCATGTTTCCAGAGAACTCATTTGTAATGGCTTTAGAAATGCAAGTCGAAATATTAGCATGATCACCACGATCTAATACTCCGTGAACTCTATTGTCTGTCAATTGATCTGCAACTTGTACACATCTTTGGCATAGAATACAACGGTTCATATGAAGTTGAATATTTGGACCAATATCTTCTGGTTCAAATGTTCTTTTTTCTTCAATATAACGTGATTTTGGATTCCCGTGCTCAAAACTTAAGTTTTGAAGATCACATTCTCCAGCCTGATCACAGATAGGGCAGTCTAACGGGTGATTGATCAATAAAAATTCTGTCACAGATTTACGCGCTTCGGTAACTCTTGCAGAAGATTTACTGTTTACTTCCATTCCGTCCATACATCCTGTTACACAAGATGCCATTAATTTTGGCATTGGTCTTGGGTCAGCTTCACTACCTTTAGAAACTTCAACTAAACAACAACGACATTTTCCACCGCTGCCTTTTAATTTTGAGTAATAGCACATGGCTGGCGGTACCAAATCTCCACCAATCATACGTGCAGCCTGCAGGATCGTTGTTCCTGGCTCTACGTCTATACTTTGACCGTCTATGGTTACTTTCATCTCTTTATGATTTGAATGTTGAAAGTCGGAATATTGAAAAGAATTGCTGTCCTTTTTAACATTATGAACTTTATAACTTTCTGCTTTTTATTTTTATACGATTACTTTACCGCCTACTAAATGCTTCACTTGTGAAAAAGGTTCAGCAACAAAGTGATCTCTATTTTTGATTTTTTCAGGGAAACGAACATGATATTCAAATTCATCTCTAAAGTGACGAATTGCAGCTGCTACTGGCCAAGAAGCCGCGTCTCCTAAAGGACAAATTGTGTTTCCTTCGATTTTACTTTGAATACTCCACAATAATTCGATATCTTCTTCACGGCCTTGACCGTTTTCGATTCTCCATAAAATTTTCTCCAACCATCCTGTTCCTTCACGGCAAGGTGTACATTGTCCGCAAGATTCGTGGTGGTAAAAACGTGCAAAGTTCCAAGTGTTTCTAACAACACATGCAGTATCGTTATATACAATGAATCCTCCAGAACCTAACATAGATCCAGTTGCAAAGCCACCATCACTTAAAGATTCGTAAGTCATTAAACGATCTTCACCGTTTGCTGTTTTGAAAATCAAATCTGCTGGTAAAATTGGCACAGATGAACCTCCAGGTACAAATGCTTTTAATGGACGGCTAGAAGACATTCCTCCTAAATATTCATCAGAATTCATGAATTCGTCTACACTTAAACCTAATTCAATTTCGTAAACTCCAGGATTTTTGATGTGTCCAGAAGCAGAAATTAATTTAGTTCCTGTAGAACGACCGATTCCAATTTTAGCATAATCATCACCAGAATTGTTTACAATCCATGGCACAGTTGCAATAGTTTCAACATTGTTTACCACTGTTGGATTTGCCCAAAGTCCTGAAACTGCTGGGAAAGGCGGTTTAATACGAGGATTTCCTCTTTTACCTTCTAAAGACTCAATAAGTGCGGTTTCTTCTCCGCAGATATAAGCTCCAGCTCCACAGTGAACGTGAAGTTCAAGATCGTAACCTGAACCTAATATATTTTTTCCTAACCAGCCTGCAGCTTTAGCCTCGGCGATTGCTCTTTCTAAAATTTTGAAAACCCACATATATTCTCCACGAATGTAGATATAGGAAAGGTTAGCTCCCAATGCGTAGCTTGAAGTAATCATTCCCTCGATCAATAAGTGAGGAATATATTCCATCAAAAAGCGATCTTTAAAAGTTCCTGGTTCAGATTCGTCAGCATTACAAACTAAATGTCTTGGTCTTCCTGATTTTTTATCAATAAAGCTCCATTTCATTCCAGCAGGGAAACCTGCACCACCACGGCCGCGAAGCCCCGATTTTTTTACTTCTTCAGTAACTTCGTCTGGTGTTAATGTTTTTAAAGCTTTTTCTACAGAAGCATAACCACCATTTTGGCGATATACTTCGTAGGTTTTAATTCCAGGAATATTGATTTTATCTAATAATATTTTTTGTGACATCTTATTTATCGTGTAATATTATTTTATCATCTCTACAATCAGCAATAATCTGATCGATTTTTTCTTCTGTCAATTTCTCTTTGTAGAAGTCACCTAACTGCATCATTGGAGCATATCCGCAGGCACCTAAACATTCTACACCAGCAATGGTAAACATTCCGTCTGGAGTTGTTTCTCCCATTTTAATGCCTAATTTTTCAGAAGTATAATCCATTAAATCTTCGGCACCACGCAGGCAGCAGCAAGAAGTCTGGCAGAACTCAAACATATACTTACCAATTGGCTTTTGGTTGAACATGGTATAAAAAGTAACCACTTCATAAACCTCAATCGGTTTTATCTGAAGAATTTCAGCAACCTTATCTTGAAGTTCAATACTAAGCCAGTTGTTGTGTGCATCCTGAACTTCGTGCAAAACAGGCAGTAAAGCCGATTTTTGTTTGCCCTCAGGATAATGACTGATCAATTCATTGATGCGGTTCATCAATGCTTCGGTCATGTTTATTTCTTGTTTGTAATGTTTACGTTCCATTTTTAATTTTAGATTTCAGATTTTAGATTTTAGATTTTTTCAATCTTTCTCTACAATCCATGATTCTTCAATCATTGTTTAAGTTTTAGATTCTTCAATCTGAATTTTTCAATTCCTAATTATAATTTTAAATCTAAATTCTAAAATGCATTCTCAATCAGCAATCTAAAATCTAAATTCTACAATTTTTAGGCATCTAATTCACCTGCAATTACATTTAAACTTGATAAAATAACAATTGCATCAGAAAGTAAAGCACCCTTGATCATTTCTGGATATGCTTGGTAATAAATAAAGCATGGTCTTCTGAAATGTAATCTATATGGAGTTCTACTTCCGTCTGTAACTAAATAAAATCCTATTTCTCCGTTTCCTCCTTCTACCGGGTGGTAAATTTCTGCAACTGGTACAGGAACTTCTCCCATTACAATCTTAAAGTGATAAATTAAAGATTCCATAGAAGTGTAAACATCTTCTTTTGGAGGAAGGTAGTAATCTGGAACTTCAGCATGATATTCGTTTCCTGGAGGCATTTTTTCTAACGCCTGACGAATAATGCTTAAACTTTCCCAAACTTCAGCATTACGAACACAGAAACGATCATAAGTATCTCCTGATTTTCCAACAGGAACAATAAAATCGAAATCTTCGTAAGATGAATATGGCTGTGCAACACGAACATCATAATCAACACCCGCAGCACGTAAGTTTGGACCTGTAAATCCGTAAGCCATTGCTTGTTCAGCAGAAATTGCGCCTACATTTACAGTTCTATCAAGGAAAATTCTATTTCTTTCGAATAAGTTTTCGAATTCTTTCCAAGCAATTGGAAATTCTTCAAGGAAAGTATCTAGTTTTTTGAAAGCTTCTGGAGACCAGTCTCTTTCAAAACCACCAATTCTTCCCATATTTGTAGTTAAACGAGCTCCACAAATTTCTTCGTAGATTTCGTAGATTTTTTCTCTAAATTGAAAAACGTATAAGAAACCAGTATACGCACCAGTATCTACACCCAAAATCGAGTTACAGATTAAGTGGTCTGTAATACGAGCCAATTCCATTACGATAACTCTTAAGTACTGTGCTCTTTTAGGAACTTCAATACCTAATAATTTTTCTAAAGTCATCCACCATCCCATATTGTTAATAGGAGAGGAGCAATAGTTCATACGGTCTGTAAGAGGTGTAATTTGATAAAAAGGACGATTTTCGGCGATTTTTTCGAAAGCTCTGTGGATGTAACCAATAGTTGGTTCAGCCTCAAGAATTCTTTCCCCATCCATCAACAGTATATTTTGAAAAATACCGTGTGTTGCAGGGTGTGTCGGACCTAAATTCAGAACTGAAAGTTCACTTCCGTCTTCATTTAGTTTCTCCTTAATTATTTTAGCATAACGATGCTCTGGTGGTAATAATAGTTCTGACATTTTATAATGTTGAATTATTTATTTTTTAGCAATTTGTTGTTGTTCTTCCAAAGAATCTGTCGTCTTTATCAGTTCTTCCGCTGTCTTCCATTGGGAATTCTTTTCTCATCGGGAAAGACACCATTTCGTCCATATTCAAAATACGTTTCAATTGCGGGTGACCAATAAAATTGATACCAAAGAAATCGTATGTTTCTCTTTCCATCCAGTTTGAACTTAAAAAGATATTTGAAATTGACTTGATTTCTGGTTTTTCACCATTTAGAAAAACTTTGATCTTTAATCTTTTGTTTTCGTACCAATTGTGCAGGTGGTATACAACTGCAAATTGACGTTCTGCTTCATTGTCTGGGTAATGAATACCACATAAATCAGTTAAGAAATGAAAACGTAATTCTGGATCGTTTTTAAGGAATAAAATCAACGCTGTAATTTTATCAGCCGAAGCTTCTAAAGAAAAAATATCTCTTTCTTGTTGAAAGTTAAAAACATCGTTATTAAATGTTTCTGTAAGTTTATCTTGAATCTGGGTATTTTCTAAAGCCATCTTATGAGATATTATATGAAGCTAATAATTCTTGGTATTCTGGTGAGCTTCTGCGTCTCACAGATTCGCTTTTTACCAATTCTTGAAGTCTCATTACTCCATCTACGATTTGTTCTGGTCTTGGTGGGCATCCTGGCACATAAACATCAACAGGGATTACTTTGTCAATTCCTTGAAGAACAGAATAAGTATCAAATATTCCTCCTGATGAAGCACATGCTCCAACTGCAATTACCCAGCGAGGTTCTGACATCTGCTCGTATACTTGTCTTAAGATAGGTGCCATTTTTTTTGAAATAGTCCCCATTACTAATAACATATCTGCTTGACGTGGAGAAAAACTCACACGCTCAGATCCAAATCGTGCCAAATCGTAATGTGAAGCCATTGTTGCCATAAACTCAATTCCGCAGCAAGATGTTGCAAAAGGTAAAGGCCAAAGAGAATTCGCGCGTGCCAAACCAACAACATCATTAAGTTTTGTAGCGAAGAAACCTTCTCCTACAACTCCTTCCGGTGGCGCAACCATATTTACTTTTGAATCGCTCATTTTATTTTAGATTTTAGATTTTAGATTTTAGATTTTTTCAAATCTTAGTCTATGATCTATATTTTTAAAATCATTATTGTATTTTGAGAAATTAAGCTTTCAAATCTAAAATTCTAAATCAAAACAATCTAAAATCAAAAATCTGAAATCTAAATTTTCTTATTCCCACTCTAGTGCTTTCTTTTTGATGATATAAAAGAAACCAACTAAAAGTAATGACATGAAAACTAACATTTTCAGCATTCCTTCAATTCCTAAATCTTTGAAGTTTACTGCCCAAGGATAAAGGAAAATTACCTCTACGTCGAACAATACAAATAAAATGGCAACTAGGAAATATTTAACAGAAAACGGAATACGGGCATTACCAACAGATTCGACACCGCATTCGAAGTTTTTATCTTTAACTTCAGAGGTTCTTCTTGGTCCTAATTTTCCAGAAATAATGATTGTTCCTACTACAAAACCAACAGCTAAAATAAACTGCATTAAAATAGGAATGTAACTGTATTGATCAGATTGCATAAACTTCGATTTTTTACTTAAAAAATGAGCCACAAAGATAACTTTCAACTCTGTAAAACACAAGCTAAAAAAGGTTTTAAGTGAGGTACGAAATAGCGTTTATGCCTAATTTTTATTGATTATAAATAACAGGGCGTTATTTTAATATTATTTTAAGAAAAGAGCAAAAAAAAACGTCTCGATATTAATCGAAACGTTTTCTAGACCATTCAGAGGCAAAAAAAATAAATTGCTATATTTTTCTTAGATTACTGCTACTTTAGCAGCAACTTTCCCTTTTCTTCCTTCTTCTTCTTCATAGCTTACACGGTCTCCTTCGCGTAATTCTTCCGCGTTAATTCCTGAAGCGTGAACGAAGATATCCTTTCCTGTTTCTTCGTCTGTAATGAATCCATAACCTTTAGATTCATTGAAAAATTTTACTGTACCTGTACGCATTGTAATTGTAATAATAATTTATAATAAAGCAAATGTAACATATAAATTCATACAAAAGACACTAAGGTGTTAATTTTTTGTAAAAATTATTGATTTCCAGTGTTTTTACGTAGTTTATTGCATCAAATTTTATATGAAATACCATAATTTGAGAATCATTTATTGTAGGAATATAAAAACAAGCCATTTGTAAGAATTTCATATTTCGAAAAATGATTATTTTAAGATTATTTTGATGTTTTCATAAAAAAAAAGCGCCTGAAAATTTTTCAGGCGCTTTTAGGTATTTAATTTCTATAATTTAGATAGAATCGATTTTAATATGTAATTCTTTCAATTGTGCATCGTCAATTGCTGCAGGTGCATCAATCATAACATCACGTCCAGAATTGTTTTTAGGGAAAGCAATAAAATCTCTAATAGTTTCTTGACCTCCTAAAATAGCAACTAATCTATCCAATCCAAAAGCTAAACCACCGTGAGGAGGCGCTCCGAATTGGAAAGCGTCCATTAAGAAACCAAATTGCGCTTTTGCTTCTTCTTCGGTAAACCCTAAATATTTAAACATTAACTGCTGCGTAGCTTTATCGTGAATACGAATAGATCCTCCGCCAATTTCGTTTCCGTTTAAAACCATATCATAAGCATTTGCACGAACTTTTCCTGGTTCTGTTTCTAGCAAAGCCATGTCTTCTGGTTTAGGAGAAGTAAATGGGTGGTGCATAGCATGATAACGTCCGCTTTCTTCGTCTAATTCTAATAATGGAAAATCTACAACCCATAGTGGTGCAAATTCTTCTGGTTTACGCAATCCTAAACGAGTTGCTAATTCCATACGAAGTGCAGAAAGCTGTGCACGTGTTTTGTTTGCAGGACCTGAAAGTACAAAAATCATATCTCCCGGATTTGCTTCTGTAGCTTTTGCCCAGTTTGTTAAATCCTCTTGATCGTAGAATTTATCTACAGATGATTTAAACGTTCCGTCTTCGTTGCATTTTACATACACCATTCCTGATGCTCCAACTTGCGGACGCTTCACCCAGTCAATTAAACCGTCAATTTCTTTACGAGTATAATTTCCTGCCCCAGGAACTGCAATTCCGACAACTAATTCGGCACTATTAAAAACTGGAAATTCTTTATGCTGTGCAAATTCGTTTAATTCGCCAAACTTCATTCCGAAACGGATGTCTGGTTTATCATTTCCGTATGTTTTCATGGCATAGTCGTAAGTAATTCTAGGGAATTTATCTACTTCAATACCTTTAATTTCTTTTAATAAATGTCTTGTCAAGCCTTCAAAAACATTCAAAATGTCTTCTTGTTCTACAAATGCCATTTCGCAGTCGATTTGTGTAAACTCCGGCTGACGGTCTGCGCGTAAATCTTCATCACGGAAACATTTCACGATTTGGAAATATTTATCCATTCCTCCTACCATCAAAAGTTGTTTGAAAGTTTGCGGCGATTGAGGCAAAGCATAAAACTGACCTTCGTTCATACGGCTTGGTACAACGAAATCTCTTGCTCCTTCTGGAGTAGATTTAATTAAATAAGGAGTCTCTACTTCGCAGAAATCTAAATCTGATAAGTATTTACGAACTTCCATTGCCACTTTGTGACGGAATAATAAACTGTTTTTTACAGGATTTCTTCTGATATCCAAATAACGATATTTCATTCTGATATCTTCTCCACCGTCAGTTTCATCTTCAATTGTAAATGGAGGAGTTAAAGCAGTATTTAAAATCGTTAGTTCAGAAACTAAAATTTCGATTTCACCAGTTGGAATGTTTTTGTTTTTAGCTTCACGCTCAATTACAGTTCCTTTTACTTGAATAACAAATTCTCTTCCTAGAGTTTTAGCCAATTCAAAAACTGTTTTATCGGTACGGCTTTCATCAAAAATAAGTTGTGTAATTCCGTAACGGTCACGTAAGTCAACCCAATTCATAAATCCTTTATCGCGTGACTTTTGTACCCAGCCCGCTAGAGTAACTTCCGTATTAATATTTGAGGCATTTAGTTCGCCGCAATTATGACTTCTATACATGATGCAAATTTTAGACTGCAAAAGTAAACACAAAATTCAAATTAATATAGTAAAGTGATAAGTTGATGTAGAATAATTTTAAATATTTTGTTAATTCTTAAATCACGAAGCTTTAAATTCTTTAGTTTTGAATCATTAAAAAAACAAATTTAAATACCTATGAAAAAACTTTTTGTTGCAGGGTTGGTAATTTTTAATGCTTTGAATGTTATTGGTCAAAGTAAAAATTCGATTAAGTTCACGGCTAAAATATCAAATAGAAACAGTGACACTTTAGTTATTAAAGGAAAAGATAATTTTAAGCAAGTAATTCCAATCAATAAAAAAGAGGTTTTTACTGCAGCTTTTGATGCTCCAAAAGGATTTTATATGTTTTCTGATGGAACAGAATCTTCAAATTTATATTTAAAACCAAATTCTGAAGTTAATCTGACCATGAACGCTAAAGAATTTGATGAGACTATTGTATATAAAGGTAAAGGTGTAGATGAAAGTAACTTTTTGGCGCAGCAAGCTTTAAAAGATGAAAACTTTCAGAAAGATGCTTTTTCTAAAGAATCAGGGGAATTTACAGCATTACTTGATGCTAAATTAAAAGCAGATACAGAAAGTCTTGAAAAAGGAAATTTTGACCCAGAATTTAAAACAGCACTAAAACGTAGTTTTGACGGTTTCCACCAATATGCTGCTGAAGAATATGAAAGAGCTGCAAAAGCTAATAAAATGGTTGGAAAAGCTTCTCCAGATTTTAATTACGACAACTTTAAAGGCGGAAAAACAAAACTGTCTGACTTAAAAGGGAAATATGTTTACATTGACCTTTGGGCAACTTGGTGCGCGCCTTGTAGAGCTGAAATTCCGTATCTTCAAAAGATTGAGGAAAAATATCACGGGAAAAACATTGAATTCGTAAGTATCTCTATTGATAAATTGAAAGACAATGAAAAATGGAAAAAGTTTGTGACAGATAAACATCTGGGAGGTACACAGCTTTTTGCAGATAAAGACTGGGAATCTGAGTTTGTCGTTAATTATGGTGTAACTGGAATTCCGAGATTTATCTTAATTGATCCACAAGGAAATGTTGTGAAGTCTGAAGCGCCTAGACCATCTGATCCTGAACTTGATAAACAGCTAAGTGCATTATTGAACTAAATTATTTACGAAATTTATAACGTTATCGTAAATTAGAGTTTTTTCTAAAATACCAGTAAAACCAGTGCTTAAGCACTGGTTTTTTTATTGTTAATACTTTTCCAATGTTAAGTTTTTATTCAATGTTACCAAATTGTTAAGCAAAAGTTTGTTTAATGTAAAGTATTAACTATATTTGATAACAATTTGATAACATTCAATAACATTTAATACCTAAAGATATGAAAAAGTGTGTGATTTTAGCGGCTGTGTTATTCTCTGGAATTCTAACAGCACAAGAAACTAAACCTGAATTGGAAGCTGTTGGAAATAAAGTAAAAGCTACTTACTATTATGACAATGGAAAAATACAGCAGGAAGGCTTTTTTAAAGATGGAAAATTGGACGGTGTTTGGGTATCTTATGATGAAAACGGAAATAAAACTGTAGTAGGTGAATATGCAGATGGATTAAAAACTGGAAAATGGATGTTTTTCAATGAAAAAAATCTTTCTGAAGTAGCTTATGTAGATAGTAAAGTTAGTTCTGTTAAGAATTTACAGAAAAACCCTCTAGCCAATAGAAATTAATTAAAAAGATTTATTGAGATAAATAAAACCGTTCTTTTCAGAGCGGTTTTTTTATGCCTTAAATTTTTTTCTTTTGTATTTTCTTCCATACCAAATTACAAATCCACTTACAGGAAGTGCTGCAGCAAATAAACTTGCTATAAAAGCAATAATTTTTCCAGGTAAATCTAAAATTTGGCCTGTGTGAATTCCGTAATTCATTTCGACAATCTGTAAGCCCAGAGTTTTGTTTTCAAAAGGTTGTTTTTCAATTAATTCCCCATCATTTGGATGAAAGTAATAATTGCTCTGGTGATCGTATCTTAACGTGTGCGGATAAGCGCCTGTACTAATAATATCTCCTTTTTGCTGCGGAATTAATACAAAAAGCATTTCGGCATCTGGCTGTAGTTTTGTGGTTTGAATATAAGCGCGATCTATTGCTGTAATTGAATTGGTTTTGAATTGAGTTGTGTCAATTACAGGAAGTTTTGTTTCGACTGCTTTGTCGCCGCCAAAATTAAATGTTTTGTAAATTCCGTCGCCAACCCATTCGTAAGTAAAGGTCAGTCCGGTAATAGCTAAAATTAATGCTATAATCAAAATGTAAAAACCAGAAGTATTATGCCAGTCGTAATTTACCCGACGCCATTTTGCAGACCATTTTACCGTGAGACTTCTTTTAAGGTCAGATCTCTTTTTAGGCCACCATTGGATAAGTCCAGAAATTAATAACAGAATAAAAATAATGGTCGCGCCGCCAATAATATGTTTTCCAATATAATCGGGAAGGAGTAAATACAAATGAATGTATTCAACAATAATAAAAAAATCTGTTTCTGGATTTTCGGTTTTTAAATATTTACCTGTGTAAGGATTGAAATAGAGGTATAAATTTTCAGTTTCAGAATAAGTATAAACAATAGCTGAACGGTTTTTGCCGTAATAAGAAACCATGCTCGTTTTATTCTTCGGAACAATCTCTTTTGCTTTTTTTTCTAAAACCGAAGGAAGGATAAATGGTTTGTTTTGAGGTTCAACCAATCGCCATTCTTTTCGGGTAATATCTTTTATTTCATCATGAAAACAAAAAATACAACCTGTAATACTGATTATAAAAACAATAAGCCCGGAAATTAATCCGAGCCATTTATGCAGAAAACGTATTTTGGTTTTGAATCCCATTTTTGATTAAAAGCGTAAAAGTAGGCTCAAAACTCATATGGGACAAATTATTGTAGATTATTTTATTTGTTATGTATGTTTATGCAAAAGATTAAATCGCGCAAAGACGCTAAGGCACAAAGTTTTTTTTGAGCGGATTCTACAATCTAAGCAGATTTTTGTTTTGTTCACTTTAATTAAAAAAAACTATAATTCTTATAATCTGTGGCAAAAAAATAATTAAGCAACCGCTTTTTTAGATTTTAAATGATAGGCAACATATAATGAAATAGAAGCCAGGAAAATCCAGAAAACATCAATAAAGAAGATTTGAATTTTGTTGTTTAAGAAAGATGTCCAGAACCAATCTCCAGAAACAATTCCGTTTGTAATTGGAATTAAAAATCCTAAAACACTTCCTGAAATTAAACAGAATTTATTGGTAAAAGCATCGTTCTTTTTAATGATAAAGAAGATTGCAAGTAATAACCATCCGCCAAAATAAAGCGTAAATAGATTCGATTGGCTCAACGGATAGAAAATTTTACTTCCAATAAAAGCCAAAGCAGTAATTGGATACATGCTCAAACAAATAGCCAGATAAATGCGAACAACAGCTGCATTGAATCGTCTTTTCTTTTCAGGCATATTATTTTTCTGTCTTGCAATCAGCCAAATCATAACTCCAGAGATAATTACAAAACAGGTAATAATTCCTAAAATAAAGCTCACGATTTTTAAAGCATATCCGCCATAATCACCAAAGTGAATTCGGTATAAAACATTTTTTACGATGTCTAAATAATTGGTTTGAGAGATTGGATCTTTTTTAGCAATTTCTTTTTCATCAGCAATTCGGTAAATGACCTTTCCAATTCCAGTAAATTTTTTGTGACTTAAAAGTTCTCCTTCAACTAAAACATGCATGTTTGCATCGCCGTAGTTTTGAATAAAAACGCGTGTGATTTCAAAATCAGACCAATTCTTTTTTGTTTTAGCAACCAGCTCATCAATATTAAAAGGAGCTGCTAGTTTCTTATTTTCAAATTTATAATCAGGATCTTTATATTCTAATTCTTTATACAATTTATCTTGATCGCCATTATATAGAGCCATTACTGCGGGAGCTACGATCAAAAGTTTGATCATAAAAAAAGCACCTGTAACTGCATATACGAATTGAAATGGTAAACCAATCATTCCAAGCGCCGTGTGCGCATCTGTCCAAAGTGTTTTTAATTTTTCTTTCGGACGGAACATATAAAAGTTAGATACAATTTTTTTCCAATGAAGCAATACTCCAGTTACAATTGCGAATAGGAAAAATAGAGCTGTAAAACCTGAAAGATAATATCCTATTGGATAAGGAATTTGTGCTAAGAAGTGCAAACGATATAATAGCTCACCTAAAGAATATGATTCTTCATAAGTAAAAGATTTAAAGTTTTTTGTGTTTAAATAAAAAAACTGTCCTTCTTTTTGCTTGGCTGGAGCCATAGTATCTTTGGTTCCTTCCATATAAACAGCTACTCTTTCTTCTGTAGAAGGCTTAGAAATAGTAATATTTCTTCCGTGCAAAACATATTTTTTATCAAGATGCTGCAGGGCTTTATCGTAGTCTAACTGAATTTCTCTTGTAATTGCTGTAGATTCACTTCTTTCCCAATTAATGATATCATCTCTAAAAAAAGAAAAAGATCCAGCAAAGAAAATTACAAAAAGCACTACACTGATAACGATTCCGCTGACAGTATGTGTATGAAAATAGATATTGTAATGACGGTTGTTCATAAATATTATTTTGCCGTATGGTTATAAGTTTGACCCAGATAAATAAAAAGACAAAAAAGTAAAGTCAGCAGGATGTAAATTCCCCAGATTTTCCAGCCGCTTTTGGCTAAAAAGGCAATTACCATTAAAGCAACCCAAAGAATAAAACCAGTAAAAGCCATTGTTATTAAAACATCTGCACGACTAAACCAAGAAGCTAAAGCCAAATGAAAAGTAACAGAAACAAAGTATCCTCCTAAAATAGCAGCTGTTATTTTGGTAAAACGAGGCCAAAAAGCAGGATTTAAATATTTTGAATTTGCCGGCATATTTTAATTTAATGAGGTTTCTAATTATAATAAAGTTCTAGTAATGCAACTATAATCAAGATTGCTAGAAGTGCTTTACTGTTTACTTTTTTTAAAGGAGTAAGAATGATGATTAAACTTCCAACTGTCATTAGCTGAACAAAAAACATCAAAGTACCACAGCCTAAAGACTGAGTAAAAAGCCACATCAAATAAGCAGATAATAAAAGAGCTAGTCCGATGATTTTTGTCTGTTTTGGATTTTTCTGCATCCATTTTTCAAAACCTAAATCATAAGACAAAACCGCTCTTTTTGAAGTATAATAAAGCGTATAAAAAGCTAGAAAAACGATAAGGCTGGCAATTGTTATCATAATCTTAGAAATTTAAAAACCACCTTTCTCTTGCAAGAAAGGTGGTTGAATGTTTTTATTAAAATCTGTATGAGAAGTTTGCTGCAACAGTTCTCATATTTCTTGGATGAATTGTAGACCAACCATCGTAAGTATCAACATTAGTAATATTGTCTAATTTTAATGTCAAGGTATATTTTTCAGTTCCGTAGAATACTGATGAATTTAAAACAGTGTAAGAAGGTAATGCAAACTGACCTATAACATTTCTGTTCATGATTAAGTTTTTATCAGCATAGTTTCCTCCAAAACCTAAACCAAAACCTTGTAAATCTCCTTGAGGGAATTTATAACTTGCCCAAAGATTTGCTAAATTTCTTGGTCCAGAACTTTCTGGTCTTTGTCCTACAAACGATGGATCTCCAGCGTTTAAGATAGCATCAACATAACTGTAACCAGCAACGATGTTTAAACCAGCAACTGGATTTGCCACGAATTCTGCTTCAAAACCTTTGTTTCTTTGTGCTCCATCTTGGAAAGCTGTTTGAGTTGTTGCACCATAAATTACGTAAACTTGATCTTTTACTTGAATGTCATAGTAGCTGAATGTTGCATAAAGTTTATCTTGAAACACGTTTAATTTTGTTCCAATTTCGAATTGGTTAGCATGCTCTGGTTTAAAAGTTCTTGGACGTGTAGATCCGTCAGCTAAAATTTCTGTTACTGGAGCAGAATTAGCAAAACCATCCATATAGTTTGCAAAAATCGAAACTTTATCAAGAATTGGCTGGTACACTAAACCAAATTTAGGAGAAAAAGAAGTTTGATTAAAATCATCATCTTTTGTTGCTACATTTCCAGCAGTAATAAAACGGTCTACACGTAAACTTGCCATTGCAGACAAAGCAGGAGTAAAGTTAAATACATCAGAAACATAAGCACTATAAACTTCTTGCTTTGTTCTATTCATGCTAATTCCTGCATTAGCGATAAGAGCGTCAGTTCCTGCTTTAGTTAGATTTCCATTGTCTCCATTTGTAATATATTTAGCTGGGTCTGTAATTTGGTATAAATACTGATTTACAGTTGCTACATCTAGATTACCAATGTAAATATTACCATTTGTTACATAATTTGAACTATTGTCAATTAATCCTCTATTAAAGTAATCCAAACCAGCAACGATTCTGTTTCTCATGTTTCCAATTTTGAAATCGCCAATAAAGTTCTGCTGAATGTCAGTTGTTAGGGTTGTTGAATTTTGGTAATTCATATAACGTGATAAAACAATTCCTTCACTTATCTCATCAGGAGCGTATTGCGTGCCTTCGTAGATGTAAGAATAGTATCCTTCAGATGACGATGAACCTCTTGAAACTACAGTCTGCGAAGTCCATTGATCATTAAATTTGTACATCATTTGACCTTGTAAGTTATATGATGGTGTTTCAATTGCAAGTTCATTACTAGTGTAAGAACGTTTATTATCATAACCTAATTCATCCATATTATGAACTCTTAATACAGCACCTCTGTCCAAAAATAACATGGTAGGGTTAGTCTGTTTGTTGTTCATAAATTCTGTATTGATGAAAAACGAAAGTTTGTCACTAACTTGGTATGATAATGATGGTGCAAAAAAGAATGATTTTTTGAATCCTGCATCTTGAAAACTATTTTCTGTGTGGTAAGCTGTATTTACACGGAAATTAATTTTGTGCTCGTCGTCTACTGGAGTATTAACATCTGCAGTAACTCTGTTTAAACCATTACTTCCAGCAGTATAACTAACCTCTCCACCAAAATGATCGTAAGGTTTTTTTGTAGTTAAGTTAATTAAACCTCCGTAAGAGATTAAACTACTTCCAAATAAAGTTCCAGATGGCCCTTTGATTACTTCAATCTTATCAATGTTTGCAGGATCTAAACCTCCGTTTGATAATCCTGGTAATCCATTAATCATAGTTGGCTGTACAGCAAATCCTCTTAACGAAAAATATCCTGCACCGTCACCTCCACGACCCGTAGAGGCCCAAAGCGGTGTTAATCCTGGAGCATTTTTTAAAGCGTCATCAATATTTGTAACAACTTGCTCTTTTAAAAGTTCGCTTGTAATTGTAGTATATACTTGTGGATTTTCAAGATTTTTAAGAGGTAATCTTGAAACTTGTTGTGTTTCTTTACGAGCAAATGTGTTTTTTTTAGCATTTCCATTTAAAACAATTTCATCTAATTGTTCTGAATTTGAGCTAATAATAAAATCTTCAACTAAATCATCACCGTTATTTAAGGTAATACTTTTTTCTTTTGATGAGTACCCGACAGCAGAAACTCTAATTACGTAGTTTCCTGGTTTAAGATTTTTAATTTCATAAAAACCATTGCTATCTGTATTGGTTCCTATTTTGGTTCCTTTTAATGATACCGAAACATTATCAGCAGCTTCATCATTGGATAAACTAATTTGACCTTTAATAGTTGCTTTTTCCTGTGCAGAAGCTATTGTGCCCGCTAATAAGAAAAAACAAAAACTCAAAAAAGAAATTGTAAATTTAGATTTCATTTTTATTTAGAATTGATTTTAATAGCGCAAATTTACATGTTGAATATAAATCATGCAAGTTTGTTTTTATTTATTCTAAATAAAATATTTTTAAAGGGTAAAATTTACATTTGTTTAAAAAATTAACAAATTAAGGAGATTTTAAGCTAATATTAAGCAAAAAAAACCTGTTCGTATTAATGAACAGGTTTTTTGTATAGCAGAAAATTATTATAATTACAATTCTAAAGCACGTTTAGCATCGCCATTCATTAATAATTCTACTGGATTTTCTAAAGCCTCTTTTACAGCAACCAAGAAACCAACAGACTCACGTCCGTCGATAATTCTGTGATCGTAAGAAAGTGCTACGTACATCATTGGGTGAATTTCAACTTTACCGTTTACAGCGATTGGACGCTCGATGATGTTGTGCATTCCTAAAATTCCTGATTGAGGAGGGTTGATGATTGGAGTACTTAACATACTTCCGAAAACACCACCGTTAGTGATTGTGAAAGTTCCTCCAGTCATATCGTCAACTGTAATTTGACCATCACGAGCTCTTAAAGCTAATCTTTTGATTTCAGCTTCGATACCACGGAAAGTCAATAATTCAGCATTACGAACCACAGGAACCATTAATCCTTTTGGTCCAGAAACTGCGATTGAGATATCAGCAAAATCATAAGCAATTTTGTAATCACCGTCCATCATTGAGTTAACATCTGGGTATAATTGTAAAGCTCTTGTAACTGCTTTTGTAAAGAATGACATAAAACCTAAACCTAAACCACCGTGTTTCGCTTTGAAAGCATCTTTGTATTCATTACGAATTTGGTTGATTGGCGTCATGTTTACTTCGTTGAAAGTAGTAAGCATAGCAGTTTCATTTTTAGCTGAAACTAATCTTTCTGCTACTTTACGACGTAACATTGATAATTTTGTACGCTCAGTTCCACGGCTTCCACCAGTTGGAGTTCCCATCGAAGGCACTGCATTTACAGCGTCATCTTTAGTGATTCTTCCGCCTTTACCAGTTCCAGAAACTGTTGCTGGAGCAATATTTTTTTCGTCTAATATTTTTCTTGCCGCAGGAGATGGAGTTCCGGCTGCATAACTTGTTGCTGCTGGAGCCGCTTTCGGTTCCTCAGCTTTTGGCGCTTCAGCCTTCGGAGCTTCCGCTTTTGGTGCCTCAGCTTTTGGAGCTTCAGCCGCTGGAGCTGTTGCATCACCTGCTGGTTTTGCAGCATCTGTATCAATTAAACAAACTACAGCACCTACTGCAACTGTATCACCTTCTTCAGCTTTTAGTGTAATTACACCGCTCATTTCAGCAGGCAATTCAAGAGTAGCTTTATCTGAATCTACTTCAGCAATAGCCTGATCTTTCTCTACATAATCTCCGTCTTTTACTAACCAAGTTGCAATTTCAACTTCTTTTATTGACTCCCCTGGTGATGGGACTTTCATTTCTAAAATCATCTTTGTTTTTGTTTAAGGTTTTTATGGTTTTAATCCCGATAGCTATCGGGACCGAAACTTGAAACATTTTTTTTATCTAAATAAATTTTTATCGAATACCATTCTAATTGCATCTGCATGACGACGTTTTGCACGTGTATAACTTCCAGATGCTGGCGCAGCGTAAGCTTTTAACGAAGCTAATCTCCATTTTACTAGATCAAAGTTCATTAACATAAAACTGTAAGCTCCCATGTTTTTAGGTTCTTCCTGAGCCCAAACATAATCATCAGCATTTGGATATTTTGCAATGATTTCTTTAATCTGCTCAACAGGGAAAGGGAACAATTGCTCGATACGAACAACTGCAACATCATTTCTACCATTGTTTTCTCTTTCTGCAGTAATGTCATAGTAGAATTTACCAGTAACAAAAACTAAAGTTTTTACTGCTTTTTTATCTACTGTATTGTCGTCAATTGTTTCTTGGAAGCTTCCGCTTGCCAATTCTTCAACTGTAGAGACACATCTTGGATCTCTTAGTAAACTTTTTGGAGAGAAAACTACCAAAGGTTTACGGAAATTAGTTTTCATTTGTCTTCTTAACAAGTGGAAGAAGTTAGCTGGCGTTGTACAATCTGCAACATACATATTTTGTCTTGCACAAAGTTGTAAATAACGTTCCATTCTTGCAGAAGAGTGTTCTGCACCTTGTCCTTCGTATCCGTGAGGCAATAATAAAACAATACCGTTTTGGTTGTTCCATTTGTCTTCACCACATGAAATATATTGGTCAATCATGATTTGGGCTCCGTTAGAGAAATCTCCAAATTGTGCTTCCCAAATAGTTAATGCTTTTGGATTAGCCAATGCATATCCATAATCAAAACCAAGAACTCCATATTCAGATAAAAGAGAGTTGAAAACGCCGAATTTTCCTTTTTTGTTTTCGATAGCATCTAAAAGAATTACTTCTTCTTCAGAATCTTCAACTTTAACTACAGCATGACGGTGAGAGAATGTACCACGCTCTACGTCCTGACCAGAAATACGAACGTCAAATCCTTCTGTTAAAAGTGAACCGTAAGCTAGAGCTTCTGCAGTTCCCCAATCGATAGTGTTGTTGTCGTATCCTGCTTTTCTATCCGTAACAATTTTAGTTATCTTGTTAATGAATTTCTTGTCTTCTGGTAATGTTGAGATTGTATTGATGATAGAATCTAATCCTTCTTTACTAAAAGTAGTATCTACTTTTTGAAGCATTTGTGTATCAGTTACCTGAACAAATCCATCCCATTCGTTTTTCATGAATGGAGTTATGATTGTTAAATCTTTTTTACGAGAAGCTTCTAAATTTTCCTCTAAAGCAGATTTGTATTCTTTTTCTAAAGCATTTACATAAGATGCATCGATTACGCCGTCAGACAATAATTTTTCAGCATAGATATCTCTTGGATTCTTATGTTTAGCGATGATTTTATATAAAACCGGCTGCGTGAAACGAGGTTCGTCACCTTCGTTATGACCATATTTTCTGTATCCTAATAAGTCGATAAAGACGTCACGTCCAAACTGCATTCTGTAATCTAATGCAAAAGATACTGCATGTACAACAGCTTCAGCATCATCAGCATTTACGTGTAAAACTGGTGAAAGTGTAACTTTAGCAACGTCTGTACAATAAGTAGAAGAACGAGCATCTAAATAGTTAGTCGTAAAACCAACTTGGTTGTTAATTACAATATGAATTGTTCCTCCAGTTTTATAGCCGTCAAGCTGCGCCATTTGGATGATTTCATACAAAATACCCTGACCTGCAATTGCAGCATCTCCGTGAACGGCGATAGGTAGTACTTTTGAAAAATCTTCTGGGAAATATTTATCTTGTTTTGCTCTTGTAATTCCTTCAATTACAGCTCCAACAGTTTCTAAGTGAGAAGGGTTTGGTGCTAAATTGATATTGATGCTTTTTCCAGATCTTGTTTTTTTGTCGGCAGTAAGACCTAAGTGGTATTTTACGTCACCATCAAAGTATTCTTGATCGTAATCTTTTCCGTCAAACTCACCAAAGATATCTTGAGTAGATTTTCCGAATATGTTTGCCAAAACGTTCAAACGGCCACGGTGAGCCATTCCCATTACGAATTGTTCAACACCTTTTTCTGCAGCCTGCTCAATTAAAGCATCTAAAGCTGGAATAATAGATTCTCCACCTTCTAGTGAAAAACGTTTTTGTCCAACATATTTAGTATGAAGGAAGTTCTCGAAAGAAACAGCCTCGTTTAATTTATTTAAGATCGTTTTCTTTTCTTCTGTAGAAAAATTAGGCTGATTATTATCAACTGCTAATTTATCCTGAATCCATTTTACAACACCAGGATTTCTAATGTACATATATTCAATACCAATATGCTGGCAGTAAATAGCCTTAAGGCGATTTACGATATCTTGTAAAGAAGAAGGTGCCATTCCAATTGTTTGTGCAGCATCGAAAACAGTCGAAAGATCTGCTGTAGATAATCCGAAGTTTTCGATATCCAAAGTTGGAGATGAAGTTCTACGGTCACGAACTGGATTTGTTTTTGTGAATAAATGCCCGCGCGTACGGTATCCGTCAATTAATTTAAGAACGTTGAATTCTTTCTTTAGTTTTTCAGAAATCTGACTGTAATCTGTGTTGTCGCTAGTCACGTACTCAACTATAGTCTGCACTGGATTTTCGTCGTTATAAGTAGTCATTCCAAAGTCAAAACCTTGAAAGAAACTTCTCCAGCTAGGCTCAACGCTGTCTGGGTTTACTAGATATTGATCGTATAATTGTGCAAAAAACTCGGTATGCGCTGCGTTTAAAAATGAAAACCTATCCATAATATGAGTGAATATACTTTTTGTTATATAGAAAGGCAAAAGTACAACAATCACATTTATTTAAATCTTTTTTTTACGTACTTTTACGTAAAAATTTGTTAAAATAAACGTTAACTATGAATAAAATTCAATTTTCAATCGATTGCAGATATTTATTTGTGATTTTGACAGCCTTATTCTCAAGTTATTCTATTGCACAACAAAAATATGTTATTGACAACAGTAATCATTTCTGGGAAAAAGTACAATTTGGCGGCGGATTAGGTTTAGGAATTGGTTCTGGTTATACTGATATTTCTGTAATGCCAAGTGCCATTTACAATGTTAACGAAATTGTTGCCGTTGGTCTCGGTTTACAATTTGGTTACTTAAACTCAAGAAACTATTATGAATCGTATGTTTATGGCGGAAGCGTAATTACGCTTGTAAACCCGATTCCTGAACTTCAATTATCCGCAGAGTTAGAGCAGGTTCGTGTTAACACAGATTATGATTCTACACCATACAGGCCAAGTTATTCTGATAATTTTTGGAACACCGCTCTTTATCTAGGTGCAGGTTACAGAACTGGAAATGTAACTATTGGTGCGCGCTACGATGTTTTGTACGATCCAGACAGAAGTCTTTACGGATCTGGATTTATGCCGTTTGTGAGAGTTTATTTTTAAGTTGCTATCCCGAAGTCTCGGGACTGAGATGCTAAGATTCTAAGGTTATACTAGCTTTTAAAATTATTATAGTTTAAAAAATAAGTTTTTTCTTTCTTTTTAGTTGCTCTTATAATTATCTTTGTAATTGAAAAAAAATTAAAACCAATAATAGATAGGAGGGTTTTAATTATAAATATAAAAGAATCAACTTAAAGATGGGACAGTTGCCAAAAGAAATCGAATTATTTCAAAAAACACTTGAAAGTTTAAAAGGAATAGAAAATGTTTGTAGTGGAATTGATAATTTAGAAGGAATTAAAGGCTCTGAATTAGGAAGTTCATCATTTTCGCATCTTCCTATTGCAACACTTTTAAGGACTGATGGAGGGTTGAATGATGAAGTAATGTTGCAATTTGAATTTACATTAGATCGATCTGTTGAAAGTTTAATTTCGTTAGAGTTTCTTTCTTGGTTTATTCGTGATCATTCAAGAGGAGGAGGTTTAATACAATTGAGAACATTTGCACTTCCTCCAAAAGCAGGGAATTATTCTCAGCTTGGAGAAACTTTAAAATTTCATATTGATTATTTTGTTGAAAATGCACCAGAAACATTACAACCAATTCTTGATAAAATTTCTAATTTAAACACCTCTTTAGAGCTATTTATTAAGCTTTATGAAATACCGTTAAAAGGCTAATTAATTATAGTCTTTATTTGTAATAATTTCGAAACCAAACCTTCTGCCACTCTCTTTTTAAAATCAGAAAAGCGACTTGTTCAGCAAGAATGACTAAATCTGATCCGTCAAGTTTTTTAATTTCGATTTCAGAAACATCAATAATATAAAGAAGGTTCAAATATTCAGCAAATTTATACTGAATCATTCTGTAGATTTTTTCGTGAAGCTGGATTTTTAATTCGTCGGGTGAAATGCTCAAAGGGAAGTCAATTCCTTCATTTGCCAAATTAAAATCTTTATTAATCTGCTCAATCAGGTTTAAATATAGAGTCTCTGCTTGTGCTTGTTCTAAAAGTGCTTCTGTACTAATTGGTGCTACAAACATATTTATTTTAGATTTTAGATTGCTGATTTATGATTGTAGGATTTTTTTACTGAAAACTGATTACTAAACCTTACGTCCCATTAAATTTTCGCCGAAAGTTCTTAAAACATTTTTCTTTTCAGCATTAATTTCCATTTTTTCTAAAGTTTCGAAAGCTTTAAAAGTATACATTTCGATTGCTTCTTGTGTGGCTTTTGAAGCTCCAGATTCGTTAAAAATGGCTTTGGCAGTTTCTATTTTTTCTGAATTATCTTCTAATTGTAAGCTGAATAATTTTTCTAATTCTTGAGCTTTTTCTGTAGAAGAAAACTCTAAAGCTTTTAGATATAAATAGGTTTTTTTGTTTTCAATAATATCGCCTCCAACTTGTTTTCCAAAAGTTTCAGGGTCACCAAAAGCATCTAAATAATCATCCTGCAATTGGAAAGCCAATCCTAAATTAAGTCCAAAATCATAGATTAAATCAGCTTCTTTTTCAGAAGTTTTGGCAACAATTGCACCCATTTTCATGGCAGCGGCAACCAAAACAGCTGTTTTGTATTCAATCATCTTTAAATATTCGGGAATCGTAACATCTTTACGAGTTTCGAAATCAACATCCCATTGTTGTCCTTCGCAAACCTCAAGAGCCGTTTTACTAAATAATTTTGCCAGGTTTCTAAAAACTATCGGTTCGTATTGTTCAAAATATTGATAAGCTAAAATAAGCATGGCGTCTCCTGAAAGTATTCCAGTATTTAAATCCCATTTTTCATGAACTGTAACTTGTCCTCTTCGCAAAGGCGCATCATCCATAATATCATCATGAACCAGCGAAAAATTATGGAAAACTTCGACGGCCATTGCAGCTGGAAGTGCAGCATCGTACTCGGTATCAAAAACTTCAGCAGCCATTAAAGTTAAAACAGGACGTATGCGTTTTCCGCCAAGTCCTAAAATATATTCAATAGGTTCGTAAAGGTTTTTAGGTTCTTTATGTATGTCTTGTTTTTTAAGATAACTAATAAAAAAATCCTGGTACTGGCTAATATCGTGCATAATGAAATTCTGATTTACGAGCCTCAAAGATACAATTCAATTATGAATTTTCGCTTTCTAAATTTCATTTGCTGAGAAAACATTAAAATTTAAAATAAAAACGACTAAGAATGAATTTATTAAAATATTTTTTAAAAAACTTGGAAACTTTTTTGGTATTTACAGTTTCCTGTCTATATTTGCAGCATCAAAATGGAAACTTGAAACACTGTGAAAGTTTCCATAAGAGTTTGGATAATTTATAAACTCATTAAAATCAGTTATTTATGAAAACAACATGGACTTTAGATTCTACTCAATCAGATGTTTTAATTAAAATGAGACATTCGATAATTGCCTATTTAGGAGGAACTACGAACAAATTTGGCGGTTATGTGAGCTTAGAAGACAATGAAATTGAAGATGCATCGGTTGAATTTTCACTTGATATTAATAATAAAACTGAAAGCTTTCAGCAAATTGACACCAATTTACAGCTTCAGGATTTTTTTGATGTAGATGAGCATCCAATCATTAGTTTCAAATCGACTTCATTCCAAAAAGTAAATAACAATATCAATTTCTTTAAGGGAGATTTAACGATAAAAGATGTTACGAGAGTTGTAGAACTTGATGCAGAATTTATAGGAGTGAATACTTATAATGGAGAGAAAAAAGTAGCCTTTGAAATTAAAGGTGAAATTAAGCGTCAGGACTTTGGCTTAGATTATAATTCTTTTCATCATAATGGGGGCTTAGCTCTTGGAAAAGACATTAAGCTAATCGCTAATCTTGAATTTAGCATATAAATCTTATATGTAGGAATAATTTAATGTAAAATTATTACAAATATTACGGAAACTATTTTTTAAATTTTAGTTTCCTAATTATATTTGTATGGCAATTGGGAAAATTAAAATGAAAGAGAAAATCATAGCAAAAGCCAGTGAGCTTTTTTTAAAGCTCGGCTTTAAAAGTGTTACAATGGATGATATTGCAGGAGAAATGTGTATTTCGAAGAAAACGATTTACAAATATTTCTGTAATAAAGAGGTTTTGATTGAAGAGAGCACTTCAATGGTACACAGACAGGTTCATGAAATTATGGATACCATTGTTGCTAAAAATTATAATGCGATTCACGAGAATTTTGAAATTAGAGAAATGTTTCGTGATATGTTTAAAAACAATACGGATACTTCTCCTATCTATCAGTTAAAAAAACATTATCCAGAGATTTATCAAAATATTTTATCTCACGAAATTGAGCAATGCACACAATGTTTTAGAGATAATATTGAAAAGGGAATACGAGAAGAGCTTTACAGACCAGATTTAAATGTAGAAATCTATGTGAGATTTTATTACACATTGATCTTTCATATTAATGAAAATACAGTTTCTGAAAGTGAAGCACAAAGAATAGAGTTAGAAGCATTAGAATATCACACTCGTGCAATGGCAACAGAAAAAGGAGTGCAAGAATTAGAAAAACAGCTTAAAAAAATTATCAATTAATTATTATTCAAAACTATTTGTCATTATTGTTAGAGAGCGGGAAGATAATAATGGCGATACTATCTCAAAATTTAAAAATAAATATTTAACTACATATGAAACGAATAGTTCTTATAGTTTTGTGCACAATTGGCTTATCGGCCAACGCACAAGTAACCACTTTAACCTTAAAAGACGCTGTTAGCTACGCGCTTGTAAATAAAGCCGATGCTAAAAAAGCAAAACTTCAGGTTGAAAACAGTGAATACCAAATTCAAGAAGTACGTTCTAGAGCGTTACCTCAAATTAGCGCAAATGGAAACCTAACTTATAATCCGGTAATTCAAACAACTGTTATTGACGGAGCAGGTTTTGGTGCACCGGGAACTACAATCCAAGCAGCATTTGGTCAAAAATGGACTTCGACTGCAGGGCTTTCTTTAACTCAGGCAATATTTGATCAATCTGTTTTTACAGGATTAAAAGCAGCAAGAACTACACGTGAGTTTTATCAAATAAACGATCAGTTAACAGAAGAACAAGTTATAGAAAGAGTTGCAAATAATTACTATTCTGTTTATGTACAAAAAGAAAGATTGGTTTTGTTAGACAGCAATTACGTAAACACAACTAAAGTTCGTGATATCGTAAAAGGGCAATTTGATAACGGTTTGGCTAAGAAAATTGACTTAGATCGTATTATTGTAAAAATGTCAAATATCGATACAGAACGTCAGCAGATTAAAAACCAAATTGCTTTACAGGAAAATGCTTTGAAGTTTTATATGGGAATGCCTATTGAAACTCAAATCGCGATGCCAAAAGAAGAATTTGAAGTTGTTCCTGCTGCATTAACTGAAGAACCAAATATCGAAAACAGAACAGAATATCTGCTTTTGAAAAAACAAGAAGAGCTTTTAGTATATAATAAAAAGGCTGTTGAAGCTGGATATTATCCAACACTTTCATTAACTGCTGGGTACAACTATATCGGTCAAGGTCCGGAATTTCCTTGGTTTGCAAAACCAGATAAAGGAGTTTACTGGTCAGATTTCTCAGCAATTGGATTAAATCTGCATGTGCCAATCTTTACAGGTTTTGGAACTCGTGCTAAAGTAAGACAAGCTGATGTTCAAATTAGAGAACTTCAGGAAGATATTAAAGACACCAAACTTTCACTTGATTTAGATTATAGAAATGCCATTACACAAATCAATAATAATTTGGTAACAATCGAGAATCAAAAAGAAAACATGCGTTTGGCATCTGAGATCCTTAGCAATACTAAAAACAATTACCTTCAAGGGTTAGCATCTTTAACCGATTTGTTAGACGCTGAAAATGCATCACTTGAAGCTCAAAACAATTATACAAGAGCAGTTTTAAATTATAAAATTGCCGAAATATCTCTAATCAAATCGAAAGGCGAACTTAAATCTCTTATTAAATAACTAATTACAATGAAGAAAATAATTATAACAATCGTAATCATAGCCGTAGCATTTTTCGGGATTAGCTACATATTAAATAAAAATAAGAAAGAAAACGAAGGTAAAACTGCAATCGTAGCAGAGAAAAATGCTGCTGTTTCCGTAAAAGTTGCAACAGTTAAAACAGAAGATGTTAATCTTGGTTTTACTGCAAACGGAAACTTTGCACCAATTCAGGAATTAACTTTCTCTGCAGAAAAATCTGGAAAAGTAATTAGTGTTTTAGCAAAAGAAGGTGACTACGTAAGAGTAGGACAAACTCTTTTAACAGTAAGAGGTGACGTTATTAATGTAAACGCGCAACAAGCTCAGGCAGTTTATCAAAATGCAAAATCTGATTATGCGAGATACGAAAATGCTTTTAAAACAGGTGGTGTTACAAAACAACAATTAGATCAGGCAAAATTGGCTTTGACAAATGCTCAGTCTAATTTGACACAAGCAAATATTAATGTTGGAGATACTAAAGTAAAAGCACCAATTAATGGATACATCAATAAAAAATATATTGAGCCAGGTTCTATTTTAGCTGGAATGCCTGCAACTGCTTTGTTTGATATCGTAAATGTTTCTAAATTAAAATTGGCAGTTACAGTAAACGAAAGCCAAGTAGCAAGTTTAAAATTAGGAAATACAGTAAACATTACAGCAAGTGTTTATCCTGATAAAACATTCTCTGGAAAAATCACTTTCATTGCTTCAAAAGCAGATGCTTCATTAAACTTCCCAGTTGAAATTGAAATCACAAACAATGCTAATAACGACTTAAAAGCAGGTATGTACGGAACTGCAAACTTTGGTTCAAACAACCAAAAACAAAACTTGAAAGTGGTTCCTAGAAATGCATTTGTTGGAAGTGTAAGCAGCAACGAAATTTTCGTAGTTGAAAATAACGTGGCAAAATTGAAAAAAGTGGTTGCTGGAAGAATCTTAGGAGACAAGGTTGAAATCATCAATGGTTTGAATGACGGAGATACTGTAATTGTTACAGGTCAAATCAATTTACAAGACGGAAATACAGTAGAAATTATTAAGTAATTGTACGCTTTAAGCCGTAAGCAATAAACTTTAAGCCTTAATAAAAGCCTAAAGCCTACAGCGTATAGCCTACAGCAAAAAACAACATATATGAAATTAGCCGAAATATCCATAAAACGTCCGTCGTTAGTAATTGTATTGTTTACAATTCTGATTCTTGGTGGATTGTTCAGTTACAGCCAATTAGGCTACGAGCTGATCCCAAAATTCGAAACCAATGTTATTACGGTTTCAACTGTTTATCCGGGTGCTTCTCCAAGTGAGGTTGAAAATACCGTAACAAAGAAAATTGAGGATGCGATTGCATCTTTGGAAAATATCAAAAAAATTGACTCGAAATCTTATGAGAGTTTATCTGTAGTGTCAATTACATTGCTTTCTACTGCAAATGTTGATATTTCGATGAATGATGCGCAGCGAAAAATTAATGCTATTTTGAGTGATTTACCAGATGATGCTGATCCGCCTTCGTTAACCAAATTCTCTTTGAGTGATTTACCAATTATGACGCTTGGTGCGAATGGTAAAATGGACGAAGCTGCTTTTTATGATTTGATTGATAAAAAGATTGCTCCAGTTTTATCTCGTGTGCAAGGTGTTGCCCAGGTAAACATTATTGGTGGGCAGGAACGTGAGATTCAGGTAAATCTTGATGCTGTTAAAATGCAGGGTTACGGACTTTCTGTTCCTCAAGTACAGCAGACAATTTTAACTTCGAATCTGGATTTCCCTACAGGTAACATCCAAACTCGTAACCAAAAAATATTAATTCGTTTAGCGGGTAAATATAAAAATGTTGATGAATTAAGAAATTTAGTAGTTTCTTCACAAAACGGAATTCAAGTTCGTTTAGGAGATATTGCTGATGTTCAGGATACACAAAAAATCGCGGAAAAAATTGCGCGTGTTGATCAAAAAAGTGCAATTGTACTTCAAATTGTAAAACAATCAGATGCAAATGCCGTTGCGGTAAGTGAGCAATTGGTTAAAACAATCAAAACCTTAGAGAGCGATTACAAATCAGCTCAATTGAAGTTAGATGTCGCAAAAGACAGTACTATATTTACACTTGAAGCAGCAGATTCTGTTGTACACGATTTATTAATTGCGGTTATTCTGGTAGCATTTGTAATGTTGTTCTTCTTGCACAGTATTAGAAACTCATTGATTGTAATGGTATCTATTCCTGCCTCTTTGATCGCTACATTTATTGGAATCTATTTATTAGGTTATACCCTTAACTTAATGAGCTTACTTGGTTTATCTCTTGTTGTTGGTATTCTTGTGGATGATGCCATCGTGGTATTGGAGAATATTTACCGACACATGGAGATGGGTAAAAGCCGAATTCGTGCGTCTTACGACGGAACTGCCGAAATTGGCGGTACAGTAACCTCGATTACATTAGTAATTGTGGTGGTGTTCTTACCAATTGCAATGAGTACAGGATTGGTATCAAACATTATTACGCAATTCTGTGTTACGGTAATTATATCTACAATGTTCTCATTGTTGGCTTCATTTACTATTATTCCGTGGTTATCTTCACGTTTTGGAAAATTAGAGCATATTGAAGGTAAAAATCTTTTCGGTAAAGTTATCCTTGGATTTGAAAGCTATTTAACTCGTTTTACGAACTGGGTATCAAACTTACTAAACTGGTGTTTAGATCATTATGTTAAAACAATTGTAATTGTATTAGTAATGTTCTTTGGTTCAATCTTCTGGTTAATGGGAGGTGGATATATTGGAGGAGAGTTCTTCGCATCATCTGATAGTGGTGAATTCTTAGTACAAATCGAGATGCCAAAAGATGCTTCGTTAGAGCAGACTAACTTTATGACGCAAAAAGCAGAAGCTTTCTTAAAAGGAGAGAAGTATGTTTTCAGTCAAATTACAACTGTAGGACAAACCAGTGAAGGTTTAGGAGCTGCTCAGGCAACTGCTTACAAAGCTGAGATCGATGTTAAAATGATCGAGCAAAAAGATCGTACAGATGATGCGAACGTTTATGCTGCTAAAACAAAGCGTAAGCTGGAGAAAATCTTAGTTGGAGCTAAAGTAAAAACAGTTCCTGTAGGTATCTTAGGTACGGCTGAGGATGCAACTTTAGGTTTGATCGTTACAGGTCCAAACGTAGAAAGTGCCATGAAATTTGCAAAATTAGCTGAAGCTGAATTACGTACAATTCCTGGAACAACTGAGATCAAATTAACAGTTGAAGACGGAAACCCAGAGATTAACGTTCAGGTTGATAGAGATAAAATGGCTGCTTTAGGACTTACACTTCAAACGGTAGGTTTAACAATGCAGACAGCTTACAGCGGTAATACTGATGGTAAATTTAGAGCAGGTGAATACGAATACGACATCAATATCAAATACAACGAATTTGATAGAAAAAACATTACCGATGTTAGTAATTTGATTTTTATAAACAACGCAGGTCAGCAAATTAAATTAAATCAGTTTGCTACAATTACAGAAGGTTCTGGACCGAGTAAATTAGAGCGTAGAGATAAAACAGCTTCTGTAACCGTACAAGGACAGAACGTTGGGGTGCCAGCCGGAACAATTGTAACACAATGGCAGGAAAAATTAGATAAATTACAAAAACCAACAGGTGTTAACTACATCTGGGGTGGTGACCAAGAAAACCAATCAGAAGGTTTTGGTACATTAGGAATCGCATTATTAGCGGCTATTATTTTGGTTTACCTTGTAATGGTTGGTTTATATGATAGTTTCGTTCACCCGTTTGTTGTATTGTTTGCAATTCCGCTTTCATTTATTGGAGTATTATTTGCACTGGCATTAACAAACAACACATTAAATATCTTTACAATCTTAGGGGTCATCATGTTGATTGGTCTGGTGTGTAAGAATGCGATCATGCTTGTCGATTATACCAATCAGCGAAGAGCTGCTGGAGAATCGATCAGAACAGCATTAATCCAAGCAAACCACGCACGTTTACGTCCGATCTTGATGACAACAATTGCGATGGTATTTGGTATGTTCCCAATTGCATTAGCATCTGGAGCTGGAGCAGAATGGAAAAATGGATTAGCTTGGGTAATTATTGGAGGTTTGATTTCTTCATTATTCCTAACGTTAATTGTAGTTCCTGTAATCTATGATATCATGGAGAAAATCATTAGAAAATTCTCTAAAGGAGAAAAAATCGATTACGAAGCTGAAATGGTTGCCGATTATGAGCATACAGAATTAAGCGAAGACGGTTTTAATCCGAAACATACTCATTAATAGTTTTGATTTTCAATAGAAATTCCAAAGTCCGAAATTGGAATTTCCCCATTAAAATCCCAAGTTCCTTCAATTAGGAATTTGGGATTTTTTTGATTCTTGAAAAATATAGAGATAATTTTAAATCATTCAATAATGAAATTCAAGTCTTTCAAATTGGAAATTGGAATTTTAGTATTGGAATTTTAACCTTGAGATTTGGATTTTTTCTATTGTTAATTTAAAAATATGTTTATTTGCATCACCTTACTAAACTTACTATGCTACAAAAAGATAAATCTGCAGCAATTGGTTTTATTTTCATAACCATGTTAATTGATATTACAGGGTGGGGAATTATAATTCCCGTAATTCCAAAATTGATTGAAGAATTGATTCATGGAGATATCAGCGAAGCCGCAAAAATTGGCGGCTGGTTAACTTTCGCATATGCGATCACACAATTCGTTTTTGCTCCAGTAATTGGAAATTTAAGTGATAAATTCGGAAGAAGACCAATTATATTAATTTCACTTTTCGGATTTTCTTTAGATTATATTTTACTGGCTTTTTCGCCTACAATTATCTGGCTTTTTATAGGAAGAATTATTGCAGGAATTACGGGCGCGAGTATTACAACTGCTTCTGCATATATTGCAGATGTCAGTACGGCAGAAAACAGAGCTAAAAACTTTGGATTGATTGGTGCCGCTTTTGGATTAGGATTTATTATTGGTCCCGTTATTGGCGGATTATTAGGACAATACGGATCAAGAGTTCCTTTCTACGCAGCAGCAGTTTTGTGTATGGTCAATTTCCTTTACGGATTTTTCATTTTACCAGAATCACTTAAAAAAGAAAACCGCAGACCTTTTGACTGGAAACGTGCTAATCCTGTTGGAGCTATTTTAGGCTTAAGAAAACATCCAACACTAATAGGTTTAATCGCAGCTATATTTTTATTATACGTTGGTTCTCATGCCGTACAAAGCAACTGGAGTTTTTTTACCATTTATCAGTTCAATTGGGATGAACGAATGATCGGAATTTCATTAGGAATAATTGGTCTTTTAGTTGGAGTTGTGCAAGGTGGATTGGTTCGTTTTATCAACCCGAGAATAGGAAACGAAAAAAGTATTTACATTGGTTTGGCGTTATATACAATTGGAATGCTGTTGTTTGCTTTTGCAACAGAAAGCTGGATGATGTTCGTATTTTTAATTCCATATTGTCTTGGCGGAATCGCTGGTCCAGCTCTACAATCTGTTGTGGCGAGTAAAGTTGCGCCAAGCGAACAAGGAGAAATTCAAGGGACTTTGACCAGTTTAATGAGCGCGTCTTCAATCATTGGTCCGCCTATGATGGCGAATACCTTTTATTTTTTTACACATAGTGATGCACCTTTTAAATTTGCCGGAGCGCCATTTATTTTGGGTGGAGCTTTAATGCTGCTAAGTACTGTTGTAGCTTATTTTTCGTTGAAAAAACATACTGTTCCCAAAATAGAAATTGATAATCAAGAAACAGTATAAAACTAAAAAAGTCTTCATTCTAATGGAGACTTTTTTATTTGGAATTTGGAATTTGGAATTTGGAATTTGGAATTTGGAATTTTTCTATTTAAGGTACAAATAATGATTAAAATAATCAATTATAGCTTTTCCTTCCAATAAAACATCGGCACCAATAATACCATGAACAGGTTTAGCTTTAAAAGATTCTAGAGCTTCGTTTACATGAGAAAGATCAAAAATAACAATACTGAAATCCTTGTTTTTCCAAGATCCTAACTGCAATTTATTTTGAGACGAAATCTGCGTTTTCATGCCGCTTCCGCCTGCTCCAGATGCTTTTGTTTTTGAATTTTTTGCAGCCAATTCAAAAAGTTCAATACTTTCAAAACCTACGCAGGTATTAGACGCGCCGGTATCTAAAATGAAATTTCCAGAAACGCCGTTAATTTTGGCTTTTATCTGTAAATGCTGCGTTTTAGTTATCTTGAATTTTATTTTTTTGTAATTCTCTGTTTTGAGAATTTCGTGAAGATTTTCCATTTCTGTAATGATTGAAAACCAAAAATAAGCCAATTACAGCCAAAAAACTAATGATATAGAAGATATAATTTGTTGGTTTTTCTGCTTCTTCAATAGTTCCGTAATACACAAAAGCACTCCAATAATAAGGTGACTTTTTTGCATTGGGAATTGATTTATTGTTTAAATAATCCAGTTTTGCATTGGTATTAGCTTCAAAATAAGGAACATCTTTTTGAATGTTTTTATAAAAATCCGACATAAAAACCGAAGTCGTAAAATCATTTACTTTCCATAAAGAAAATAATAAATTTTGTGCTCCTGCAAATTGAAAACCTCTAGCAATACTCATTGCGCCTTCTGCTTTATACAATTTACCAATACCGGTTTCGCAGGCACTTAAAACCACTAAATCTGGATTGATATGAAGATTATATAATTCAGAATACAGAATTTCCTGATCGGAAAATTTAATACTTGCAGGAGTTTCAATATCGCCAGAAGATGCATGTGTACTCAAATGAAGCATGGAATAGTGAGAGGCATTGTTTTTAAAATTAGTAAAACTTGCATTTGAATTTTCTAAATATTTTCCGCTAAAATTACTTCGGATAGATTCCATTTCTTTCTTGGAGTAACGAAGTTCAAAAGCCGATTTCTCAAAAACAGGAAAAATTCCTAAAACCGTTTTTTTCGAGTTAGAAATTGGTTTTGAGTTGAGGTAAATATTTGCCGACGTATTATAAGCAATCTTGAAATCGTTCAATAAATAATTCATTTTGCTAAAATTCGTCGTATTTGATTCTCGAGTGATTAAAGCTTCAAAAGGAAGAAAATTTAAAATTCCGTCAGGAACAATTATCAGATTTTGGTTAACATAATTGGTAGGCAATTTCAATACATCATAAGCTATTTTAGCATAATGATTATAGCCAGAAATATCATTTGTAATTGCTTCAGGACTATTAAAATAGTTTATGAATTGAACAATTTTTGGAATTGCAATATCAGTAATATTAATATGGTTTAAAGCAATTCGGTTGTTTTGTAAAATGAAGAAATAGAGATTTTCGGATCCCATAAGATAATAAACCATCATCGCTTTATCATTTTCCAATTTCTTAAATAATGCTTTCAAATCACATTTTTCAGGAATGTAATCTGGGTTTTCAGATTGGATTTTTTTTAGTGAAATCATCAATTCATTTTGCTTTTTTATAAATTGATTGATCTTCAAAATATCAGCAGAATCTCCTTTTTGCTGTTCTTTTATAATATTATTATTTAGATTTTGAAGTTTGTATAAAAGTTGTTTTTCTTCTGTCGAAGCATTTTTAATAGTAGAGTGATAACTTTTTAAAATTCCAGCTTTTGTATTTTCAGCCAATTGAAAAGCCTTTTCCAAATATGAAGTTTTGCCTTCTTTTTTAAACAATTCATTACAAATAGAAATGCATTTTTCGGTACGATTTCGAGATCGCAGCTGCATCAGGATTTTAGAATTTTCATAAATCAAACTATTCATCATTAAATCTTCGATATAAAAAGACATATCAAAAGCTATAAGTGCCTTTTTTGGCTGATTTATCCTTAAAATTTCGGCCTGAAGATCGAGCGCATCAACTAAGACTGTTTCTGCATACAATTGATTTTTCGCTGGAAGAATATTTTTTGAATTGTAATTTGGAATCAATGTTTTAAAAACGACAGCAATTTGCTTTGTACTTTCTTCATATTTTTCTTCATCAAAAAGCAGTAAAGCTTTTTCATAATAAAGTTTAGCTAGTTTTCTAGGCTGCTGATTTGCTGTCTGCAAAAATAATTTTTCAGCTTTTTCTAAATAAGATTTTGCAGCATCAAAATTTTGTCTTTGACGATTTAGAACAGCAAGATTTCGATAAGAATTCGATAAGGTTTCCAATTGATTTTTTTCGGTTTGAAGATATTTTATCGAAGATTCAAATGCTTTCGTAGCGTTTTGATGAGTTTCTGGTCTCATTAAATCTCCTGTAGAACTTAGCAGATAATTATTCCCCAGATTATTCCATAAAATTCCCTTTTGCAAATTGGATAATTTCTCCGTTTTTAAAGTCTTCTCTAAAAGTTCAATAGCCAAAGAAATTTTGCCTGAACTCTGATAAACATTTGATAAATTAAGAATTGCGGCAAACTTTTGTTTTTTTGTGTCAGGATAATTTTTAGAAGAATTTACGATAAAAAAGTATTGTTTTATGGTATTTTCTGCACTGTCATAGTCGCCTAAAACGGTATATAAATTTCCCAAAGGTTTTAAGCAGAACTCAATAATGTCGTAATCGCTTAGTTTATATTTTTGATAGATTTGCCACGCTTTTTCATAACTCGAAATCGCATTTTGAGTCTGCCCAAACTGATTTTCATAATATGCTTTATTGCAGTTTAAAATCACTATAGTCAGTAATTCATCTTTGGTTTTAGGTTTAGCGCTTTTCCAAAAATCACTTTCAATATTTCTTAAATTTTGTAACGCTTCCGCGGAAGGATGAGCCGTAAAACTATCAATCGCATTATAAATTTTCTCAGCCTGATTTTGTCCAAAAACATTTAGACTCAGGAAAAGGAAAATAAAACCATATAAGCGATATAAGTTCATGTTAAGCTGTTTTTTTATTTCAAAGAGATTCGCAAAGAGAACTCAGAGAGGCACAAAATACGTTTATTTACTTTGTAAGTCTTTGCGAAAAATCTTTGCGTATCTCTGCGGCACAATCTCTAAAACTTCCAAATTCCATAAAACTGAAAATAATTGAAATTCTGTTCAAAATTAATCACATATCGCGCGCCCAAACTCGGACCAATTCTGGCAAAACCAGCTGTAAAATCAAGCAGTAATCCAGTTTTAAAATTGGTAAAAGATTCTTTAGACGAACTCGATTCTGAGCGGGTATTGATAATATATTTATCGCTGTCACCTTCAAAAAGATCTATTGTTCGATTGTAATTTTGTTGGGATGAAACATCAAAATTAGCCTGAATTCCAGCCCCGACTCCAAAGTAATTATTAATGTTGTAACGAATTAAAACAGGAACTTCCCAATTGACATTTTTGTTTTCTGTTGAGGTGGTAACACGCTGCAATTGTTTTTGTCCGTTAGGATTCAATACAGTTTCAGTTAGTACAGAAATGTCGCTGTCGTATTTATTTAATGCATTTTCCCACTCAACCTGCCAATAAAAGCGATACGATTTAAAAGGCGAAATTGTAGCGCCAACAAAATAACTGGTCGAATTTTCTAAATCTGGATATAAATTGTAACCCGCTTTGGCACCAATCGAAATTCCAGGCAAAAATCGAGTAGTGGCATAATTGGTAATTATCGGTTCATTCTTGTCAAAAATAATGGCGGTTCTGCTTTTGGTTTTTACTTTATGAAAATCTTCTCCAAACTTCATCGAATATTTTACAAAACCTTTTGTAGAATCTTTTTCGTGCACATTTTTCTGTTCGCTTCCTGGGAGATAAATGTTTTTGAAGGTAAAAATGATTTGTTTCTGTTTGATAATCGTGTCTAGACAGCTTATAGTTGGTTCTTCGCCTTTAGGGCAAATTGGACATTCGGGATACATACTTTCAATCTGAAAAGTTTTCTTGTCAAACATATCAGGAATATCAGTTTCCAAGCGAATTTTTCGAGCGGGACCTTCTCCGTTATTCTGAAAACGGGTTTTAAAATTTACCCTTTTAAAACGTACCAGTCTATAATTCATAAACCTTCCGTTAGATCCCATTTTGTTTGGATCGTGAGAAGTTACGATTTCCATTTCCAGATTTTTTACTTTATGGTTTTTATAACTTCGATTCGGAACAAAAATACCTCGCATCGTAACCGTTGCACTCGTGTCTTTAATCATTTCAGGAGTAGTTTTGAAAGTATAAAAAACATTTCGCGTTTCTCCTGGATTGGCATCATCAAATTCTAAAATAGAAACATTATGATATGTTTTATTGGCGTCTAATAACGAAGCATCCAAATCTTCTTCTGTAGTTGTATTTCGGTATTTTTTGGTTTTGAAATTTCCTTCAGCGGAAGCCATAAAATTATTCGAATCGTTAAGATCATCAACCGCAGCAACTAAATTTTCTTTTATTTCACGTTCGCCTGCATATGTTCTAAAGTCGCTTAATTCGAAATTGTTGTGTTTGAATTGCTTTTCATTATAAAATAAATAAAGCTTTCCGTTAGAAACATAATTTTCCAGATTTTGATAACTTACTACGACTACCATTTCCTGATCTGGAATAGGATCACAATTCTTAATAATCGCAAACCCATTCTGATCGGCAATTGAAGCGATATCGTTAAAATTCGTATCCGTAATATCATTTACTGCGACTTTCTTCGGGCGGGTTGCAGGAGGTTTCCCGTTGTCGTAATTGTTTGTTACAGCAAGTCTTGTGGTGTAATTTCCTTTCTTTTTGTACACATGTTTGGGTTCTGCTTCTTTACTGTAATGTCCGTCGCCAAGTTCCCATAAATAAGAATAACTTGGTTTTGGTGCACCAGCAATCGGAATCAAAGGCGGTGTTTCAGGCTTAAAAATAACCTGATTTCCGTTTTGTGTAAAACCAATATTGGCTCTTCGGGTTATGGTGTCTTTAACTTTTGTTTGTCCAATAGAATAAATGCTGAATAGAATAAAGAAAATAGACAGTTGTGGTTTCATAACTAGACAGTTTTGGGTTTTAAAATCATCAGAATCAATCTTAAAACAGGATTAAATGTAAAAAAAAGTGATGAGCAAATCACCACTTTTTCTTAAAAAAGCATTTGTAAGTTACTGAATGGCATTAATTGCAGCAACCAGCTGAGCTTCGGTACCGACTGTTGTTTCGGCAAGGGTAAAAGTGTAAACGTCATTGGCAGCAACGGTTACGGATTTTATCGCATATCTCCATTGGCCATTGTCTTCAGTCACAAAAATCACATGACAAGCTAATCCAATAGGAATTTGTCCGTAATGTTCGCTAAATAAACCTGCAGGAGTAAAAGTATCAAGTTTAGCAAGTGCATTTGTTCCTTCGCCGTCGTAAGAAAGGTAAATGGCGCTGTTGTTATTATCATATCCTTCTGGTGCTTTGGCTAAAATTGTTGTTTTTGGTCTAGGATCGCTGTAAAAACGGTCAACATTTGTCCACCCAAAGTTTCCGAATGTTACATAATAATTGTTTCCTTCGCCTTGTACGCCGCCTTTTCCTCCAGTTCCGTCAGCGTTTGGTTTAGCTTCTCTCCAAGCCAATTCTCCAGCTTCATCAATAACACCAGTCCACAAAGTCATTAAATTGTCAAAACCGTCAGTTAAAGCTGTTGGAACAATCATATTTAATGAACAAGAAGTTTGAAGTTCTACACCGCCCTGCGTTGCTTTAATAAAGAATTCACCGCCAGAGATTAATAAATTTTTCTTTCCATCAGAAGTAATTCCCATTGTTGGTTTATTGGTAACCAGCATATTTCCTTTGTCAAAAAGTTCGATATATTCAATATCTACTTGTCCAGTTACGGGATTTCCGTTTTTGGTCAAACAATCTCCGTTAATGTAAAGCTTCACACCCTTTGCGGAAGTTAAAGTTACCACTCCATTTCCCGCGGTTATGGTAAAATTTTGAGTATTCCTTTTTACACCTTTTTCACTAATGCTTTTAAACGCTGCCGAAGTTGGAGGCGAAAGTTTAATATCGTCTCCGTCGCTGTTATCGCAGCTGGCGAAAGTTGACATTGCTATTATTAAAAGACCGATTTTTTTAAAATTTGTTTTCATAATTTCTAGTTTTATAAATCTGGCTTGATTGTTCAAGTGGTTTTCAGATTCTGGTTATTAATTTTATAGTTAAATCAATTTGGGTTTAATTTTGTTACCCTCAGTTTTGAATTATTTTTTAAGCTTATATGGTTATATCAATTGGCTTTAAAATTTGTTACCCATTTATTTGTTTTTTTATTTAGGCAGAAAGGCATTTATCTTCAAATAGATTTCCGTCTTCGTCAACAGCTACGAGAATATCTTTCTTTTGAGAGAAATTTAATATGAGATAAATCCAGACAATTATCCAGAAACCTAAAGTCATACAACTGATAAATAAATGAAGGGAATGATTTATGGCTTTTTTTTCTTTAGACAAAACCACATAAGGGAGTTTCTCATTATGTTCTGTAATTACAAAACCACTGCGAGTTTTGGCTGCGATTATCTCGTAGAATCGATCTGTGTTTTTTTCGTTTACAAATTGGTAACTTTCCATTTCTTTTAATTTTTTAAAGGTTTTTAAAAGACTTTTGTTTTCATAAATACAATTCATTGCATTATTGTTACCCTTTGTTTTGAAGTTTTATGAGATTCTTTTTTTACATTAGTATTAAAATAGCTTTCTATGGATCAAAATAAAATTCATCCTGACCAAAAATATATCGATGGACTTGCCGCAAATGATTCGGTGGTTATTGAAATGATATATAAAAAGTTTGCTCCAAAAGTAGTTTTGTTTATAACCAACAATTCTGGAGATAAGGATCAGGCGCAGGATGTGATTCAGGAAATTATGATACTGCTTTTTAATCAGGCGAAAGCCAATGCGCTTCAATTGACTTGTCCGTTTGATGCTTACTTTTTCTTATTATGCAAAAGACGCTGGCTCAACGAGCTGAAAAAATCATCGAATAAAGGGGTAACAATTCTAGAAGATGTTTTATCTATCAATGAATCTGCGCATGACTTGATTGCACAAACGGAAGAATTTGACGAAAAACAAAAGCTTTTTGACACCATATTTCAGAAATTGGGAGAAAAATGCCAAGAAGTTTTAAAACTCAGTTTTACTTTAAAATCAATGGAAGAAGTGGCCGAAAAACTCAATGTAACTTACGGCTATGTTCGGAAAAAGAAATCGTTATGTGTTGGGCAGTTAACGCAATGGATTCAGGAAGCGAAAAATTTTAACTCTTTAAAAAACAAGTAATCATGAACGAAGAACGCTATATCTTATTTGATCAATATCTTCAAGGCGAACTGACCGTTGATGAAAGAGCTAATTTGGAGAAACAATTGACTGAAGATCCAGAATTGGCATCGGCATTGGAGAGTTTCAAAGAAATGCATTTTCAATTGGAAAATAAATTCGGACAAGAGCAGGATCGAGAAATTTTTAAAGAAAACCTAAGCCGAATTTCAGATAAATATTTTAATAAAAATAAAGGAAAAGTAGCTTCCCTTAAGCCTTGGTATTACGTCGCGGCAGCGTCGGCAGTTATTTTATTCGGATTGTTTTTCTTTGATTATAATGAGAATCCGTCGTTTGATTATTATAATCATCCAGAAAGTGCCTATTTTACTGAAAGAGGTGTTTCTGAAGAAACTTTAAAACAAGCAGAGGATAATTTTAACGGAAAAAGATATGCAAAAGCAATTCCGCTTTTTGAAGCAATTTTAAAAGAAAATACATCTCCTGAAATTCAATATTTCTATGGTATTTCTTTGGTCGAAGAAAGTCAGTATAATAAAGCAGAAACTATTTTTAAAGAATTGCAAGCAGGGAATTCTGCTTACAAGGAAAAAGCAAAATGGAATCTGGCATTATCCAAATTAAAACAAAAAGATTATAAAGCCTGCAAAGAGATTCTTCAGACTATTTCTCAGGATTATGAAGATTATGATGAAGTAGAACAGCTTTTAGATGAGTTGAATTAATTAAAAACAAAAGCAAATTTGAAAATAAATTAAAAAATTTCCTGCTTTTACGTGAAACCTCAATCGAATTTAGATTTTTAGTTCTAAATTCGATTTTGTTTTTATAAGAATTGCTACCAAAACAACCAAAAATTAACCAACCCAATTCGATGAAAAAAATCACATTGTTTCTTTTTATCATTTTTTCTCAAACCATTTTTAGTGCTGCTAAAATTACAGAAGCCGAAAAGCTTTTTGCCACTTGCAAAGTTTGGGGATTTTTAAAGTATTATCATCCAAAAGTTGCTGGAGGAGAAGTCAATTGGGACAATCAATTATTAGAAAAACTGCCAAAAATAGAAAACGCGAAAACAAAAGAAGAGTTTTCATTAATATTGGAAAACTGGATCGACGATCTCGGACCAATAAAAGAAATAGCGCCCATTGCAGTGCCAAAAGATGTAGATTATTTTGATAAAAACTTTGATTTATCTTGGATAAATAGCAATAAGTTACTATCGAAAAAGCTTTCGAAGAAATTGAGATTTATAGAGCAAAATAGATTTCAAGGCGAGCAATTTTACATATACGGAGTAGAAAATGCTGGGAATGTTGGTTTGAGAAATGAAAATCTTAAGCATCCAGATTTTACATATAAGAATTCAAAACTTCGAATGGTATTTATGTATTGGAATTTAGTAGAATATTTTTTTCCTGATAAATATTTAATGGATCAGAAATGGGATATTACTTTAGAAAAAATCATACCAATTGTAATTAAAGCAGATAATCAGGATGATTTTTATGAAGTAATGAGAAAATTGGTATCAAAAATTAATGACAGTCATACGGAGTTTTATGCTTATCTAAATGCAGCAACGCCAAAAATAAGAAACTACTTTCCAGGCAACGGTAAGATCATTGATGATAAACTTATAGTTACAGAAATTTTGGCTGATAGTCTGGCTCAGGCAGATGATATAAAAGTTGGTACCGTAATTACAAAAATAAACGATAAAACAATAAAGGAGCTTATTGCAGAGAATAGAGATTTGATTTGTGCTTCAAATGAACCTAAATATTTAGATAAACTGGCAGAGAAAATTTTAAGAAGTTATACTGATGAGAAAATAAAAATAGAGTTTTTTAAAAACGATAATTATGAGACAAAAACAATGGTTTGGTATAATTATCATGATTCGCACAGAAATGAATTTAAAAAGGGAGCACGAAAAAAGAAGGAAAAATTTAAGCTCTTAGATCATAATATCGGTTATGTTGATATGGGGGTTATTGGCGTTAAAAATATTCCAGATATGATTGAAGCACTAAAAAACACTAAAGCAATTGTTTTTGATATGAGAAATTATCCTAAAGGAACTTTTGAAGCAATAGGAAATTTTTTAAATCCACAAGAAAAGAAATTTGCAATTTACACACATCCAGATTTAAGCTATCCAGGACGATATAAATGGAGCGAAGGAACTTCAATAGGTTTTGATAATAAGGATTATTATAAAGGTAAAGTGGTTCTGTTACTGAATGAAAAAGCACAAAGTCAGGCAGAATGGACTGCGATGTGTTTTCAAACGGCCGTAAATACAACAATTGTTGGAAGTCAGACTTCTGGTGCAGACGGAAATGTTTCAATATTTGATTTCGAAGGATTTAATACACAGTTCTCAGGAATTGGAGTTTATTATCCTGATGGCCGCGAAACCCAAAGAATTGGCATCATTCCTGATATTGAAGTAAAACCAACCATAAAAGGAATTCAGGAAGGAAAAGATGAGGTTTTAGATCGTGCCTTATTGTTTATTGAAACAGGAAAATAATTAAAATAAATGTCATCTTGAGAGAAGTCGAAGGCTCAATAAGCATTTCGAAAAGAATTGGGGGCTTTTGTTTGCTTACTTCGACTTCGCTCAGTATGACAAAATAAAAGATAAAATCAGCAGACCTTTGTCAAAGCTCACAACTTGACAAAGGTCTTCGTTTTTCTATACAAATTCTACAAAATTGCTATTCTTTTAATATTGTCGTAATTTTGACAGCTTTAAAATTATACCCTTGAATTTGAGACCTATTATTACAGATACACACACGCATTTATATTCTGAAGAATTTGATCAGGATCGCGACGAAATGATTCAGCGCGCTATTGATGCCGGCATTACTCGTTTTTTTATTCCGGCAATCGATGCGGCTGCGACACAGTCTATGTACGATTTAGAGAAAAATTATCCTGAAAATATATTCCTGATGATGGGGCTGCATCCTACTTACGTGAAAGATAATTATCTAGACGAATTAGCGCATGTAGAAACTGAATTGTCCAAAAGAAAGTTTTACGCAGTTGGAGAAATCGGGATCGATTTGTACTGGGATAAGACACATCTTAAAGAACAGCAAATCGCTTTTAAGACGCAAATTCAACTGGCAAAACAATACAAACTTCCAATCGTAATTCATTGTCGAGAAGCTTTTGACGAGATCTTCGAAATCTTAGAAGAAGAAAAATCTGAAGATTTGTTTGGGATTTTTCATTGTTTTTCCGGAACTTTAGTACAAGCACAGCAGGCAATTTCCTATAATATGAAATTAGGAATTGGTGGTGTGGTAACATTCAAGAACGGAAAAATTGATCAGTTTTTAAATCAAATTGATTTAAAACATATTGTTTTGGAGACAGATTCGCCTTATTTAGCGCCAATTCCATACAGAGGAAAAAGAAATGAAAGCAGTTATTTAGTCAATGTAATTTCTAAACTGGCAGCTCTATACGATGTTTCTGAAGAAGAGATTGCAGCAGTCACAACTCAAAACTCCAAAGACGTTTTTGGGATTTAATATAATCGTTACTTTAATCTAATTTTTTTTTTGTTCTTTTGCCCACTTAAAATCGATATAAATAATGCAGAAATTTGATGCCATTCGACCGTTTTATGATTCCGAAATAAATGAAGCACTTCATGATGTGGTAAACCATCCGATGATGAAAACCATGATGAACTTTACTTTTCCGGAAGTAGAAGATGAGGTTTGGAAGGATCAATTAAAGAAGACACATTCGATTCGTGATTTTCAATGCAACTTTATTTATAATACGATACAAAAGGTTTTAGAAAAAAGCTCTGAAGGACTTACAACTTCAGGTTTTGAGAAACTGGAAAAAAACACTTCTTATTTGTTTATCTCAAATCACAGAGATATTCTTTTAGATACAACATTATTAAATGTCTGCCTTTTCGAACATGGTTTGGTCATGACGGCATCGGCAATTGGAGATAATCTGGTTAAAAAAGCTTTCTTGGCTACTTTGGCAAAACTGAATAGAAACTTTTTAGTTTTAAGAGGATTAACACCTCGTGAAATGCTTCAAAGTTCAAAATTATTAGCCGAATATATCGGACAATTGCTGCTTCGCGAAAATCGTTCGGTTTGGATTGCCCAAAGAGAAGGAAGAACAAAAGATGGAAACGACGAAACCAATCCAGGAGTTTTAAAAATGATCGGAATGGGTTCTGATGAAGAAAACTTAATGGATTATTTTAAGAAATTAAAAATCGTTCCAGTTTCTATTTCGTACGAGTATGATCCGACAGATGTTTTGAAAATGCCGCAATTAATGGCAGAAGCAAATAACGAAGTTTACGTTAAAGATAAAAACGAAGATTTCATGACCATTCTAAGTGGTATCATGGGAACTAAAAAGAGAATCCATATTTCTGTTGGAGATGTTTTAGACAAAGAAATTGATCAGATTGTAGCTGAAAATGACAATGTTAATAAGCAAGTTCAGGCTTTGGCACAAACTATTGATGATGTGGTTTTAAAAAACTACCAATTGTGGCCGACCAATTTTATTGCTTACGATATTTTAAACGGAACAGACAAGTTTGCGCACAAATACAAAGAGAGCGAAAAATCGCTTTTTGAGCGTCGTTTAGAAATGCGTATCGGAAGCGATAATCCTGTTACCAGACAAGGATTTTTGGCAATGTATGCCAATCCTGTTGTCAATAAATTAAAATACCAAGATGTCATCTAAAGCTAAAATATTATTGATTTATACCGGAGGAACAATCGGTATGAGCAAAGACTTTGAAACAGGGGCACTTAAAGCCTTCAATTTTGGTAAATTAATACAAAAGATTCCAGAAATTAAGCAATTGGACTGTGAAATCGAATCTATTTCATTCGAACACCCAATTGATTCTTCTAATATGAATCCCGAAATGTGGACAAAAATTGCCACAATTATCGAGGAAAATTACGCTGCTTATGACGGATTTGTGGTGCTTCACGGATCAGATACAATGTCATATTCGGCTTCTGCATTGAGTTTTATGCTGGAGAATTTAGCTAAACCAGTTGTGTTTACAGGTTCTCAGCTTCCTATTGGAGATTTACGTACCGATGCAAAAGAAAACCTGATTACAGCGATTCAGATTGCTTCACTTCAAGAAAACGGAAAACCAGTTATTACCGAAGTCTGCTTGTATTTTGAATACAAATTGTACCGCGGCAACCGAACTTCTAAAGTAAATGCAGAACATTTTAGAGCTTTTACAGCACCAAATTATCCTGAATTAGTAGAATCTGGTGTTCACTTAAAACTAAACAGACATTTATTTCTTCCTATAAATAAAAACGCCGATTTGATTGTTCACAAAAATCTGAATAATCATGTAGCGATAATCAAAATGTTTCCAGGAATGAGCGAAGTAGTTTTGGCTTCAATTCTTGCTATTCCAGATTTAAGAGGAATTGTTTTAGAAACCTACGGCTCAGGAAATGCTCCAACCGAAGATTGGTTTTTAAATTTAATTGAGAAAGCAATTCAATCGGGATTGCATATTGTAAATGTTACGCAATGCTCTGGCGGAAGCGTGAATATGGGACAATATGAAACCAGTACAGCTTTAAAATCACTTGGAGTAATCTCAGGAAAAGACATTACTACAGAAGCGGCAATTACTAAATTGATGTATTTGCTTGGTCATAATATCCCTCAAAATGAGTTTAAGGATATTTTTGAAACTGCTTTGCGCGGGGAGATATCGTAGATGAAAATTCAAATATAAAAAATTCCAAATTCAATTTTGAGATTCACTCAGTTTGGAATTTGGAATTTTTATATTGGAATATCTCTCTAAAATTGGAATTTGGAATTTTAATTTTTGGAATTTTGATAAGGAACTGGGCAAGTCTCCAAATCTTCTGAAGTTTTATGATTTTTGTAATATACATACACAATTACAGAAATAATACAGATAATTCCTTGAATAACAACAGTATTTCGAGTTCCAATAAAGTGAGAAACGTAACCAATAATTAAACTTCCAACTGGTATCATTCCTTGATAAGCCATCATGTAATAGCTGATGCTTCTAGAACGCATATTTACTGTGCTCTGCGTTTGAATATAAATATTGATAGAAGAAGTTTGCCCCATCATTCCCACTCCGCTTAAGGTCATGCAGATCAAGGCAATCGTCAAACTGCTAGAAACAGCCAAAATAATAATACTAAAACCGAGAAGTAAGCTTGCTGCGATCATCAATTTATTCATGTTTTCAGTCGATTTTAAATTGGCTAAATAGATGGCAGATAAAACCGAACCAATTCCGGCAGCACTTTCAAACCAGCTGAAAGTCTGAGCATTTCCGCTAAAAATATCTTTAGCAAAAACTGGCATCAAAGTATTAAAAGAAATTACAAACAAACTGCTGCAGGTAAGCATAAGAAGCATTCTCGCCATTTCGGTTTCTTTTTTTACATAATCTAACCCTTCGATAAGATCGTCGAGCATATTTAATTTGTTTTCAGCTTTAATGTGCGGAGTAATTTTCATCATCAGCAATGAAATCAAAACCGGAACATAACTAATGAAGTTCCCGATAAAACAAATATCCTCTCCATATTGGTGCAGAATAATTCCCGCAAGTGCAGGTCCTGCGATACGAGCAAAATTGTTCATTGTAGAGTTAAGCGCAACGGCATTTGGAAGATCTTCTCTTTTATCAACAATATCGATCATCATTGTTTGACGGCAGGTCATATCAAAAGCATTGATTATTCCCTGAATAAGACTCAAAGCCAGAATAAAGTTGATATTGTAAATTTTTAGGTAAATAAGCAAAGCTAAAGTTCCAGCCTGAAGCATTGCGAGAGACTGCAAAACAATCATGGCGCGGTGTTTATCGTAACGTCCGATCATGCTTCCTGCCAAAGGAGCTAAAAAGAGTGACGGAATCATGCTTAAAAAAGTCGCTAATCCCAGTAGAAAAACAGATCCCGTTACACTGTAAATCATCCAGCTTACGGCGGTTTTCTGCAGCCAGGTTCCAATTACAGAAACAGATTGACCATAAAAGAATAACTTGAAATTTTTTGATTTTAACGCTTTAAACATAACCTTGAAATATTTGATACAAAGGTCGGGATTATGATTTCATTAGAAAAATTAATAATTTTACTTATAATAAGTAGTAAAACTTATCAATATGGAAATTTATCAACTGCAGTATTTTATCAAAACAGCTGAGGTTTTGCATTTTACCAAAGCTGCCGAATTGTGTTTTGTAACGCAATCGGGACTTTCGCAACAAATTAAAAAGCTGGAAGAAGAGCTCGGAATGCCTTTGTTTAAAAGAATTGGGAAAAAAGTACAATTGACAGAAGCTGGAGCTGTTTTTTTAATTCACGCTAAAAAAGTAGTTGAGAATGTCGAAAACGGAAAACAGGCAATTGAGGATTTAAACGAAATGATTGGCGGCGAACTCCGAATTGGCGTAACCTATATCTTCGGATTATTGATTCTGCCTGTTGTAAATGCATTTGCTAAGAAATACCAAAATCTCAAAATTATTGTCGAGTATGGAACTACCGAGGTTTTAGAACAGAAATTACTTGATAACGAATTAGATTTAGTATTTGTTATTTCGTCACACGAAATTGAAATGCCGATTCAGAAAGTACCATTATTTACTTCAAATATGGTTATGGTGGTTTCTAAAAATCATGCTTTAGCCCATTTAGATAAAATCGCTTTTAAGAAAATAGAAGAGATTCCGCTGATATTGCCAGGGAAAGGATCCAATTCGCGAGAATATGTCGAAGAACTGTTTAAAAAGTTTAATATGAAACCTAAAATTTCAATAGAGCTTCAGTCCATTCACGCATTACTGCAAATGGTAGAAAATAGCGATTGGGCAACAATTGTTGCCGAGATGGCTCTAAAAGATTGGGACGATCTCAAAGCTATTCAAATTACAGGAGTTGTCACTAAACGAGATTCGTATATGCTCACGCTTGGGAGTTACCAAAAGAAAGCTGTTAAACTATTTATGGAAGAATTTAAAAAAAGCATTTAAAGTAAACTTGCATTTTGTTTTTGTAACTCAGATTTTTTTGTGTTCTTTGCAAACCAATAAAGAAAGGTGTCCGAGTGGTTGAAGGAGCTAGCCTGGAAAGCTAGTATATGGGTAACTGTATCGAGGGTTCGAATCCCTTCCTTTCTGCGAATTATTCCTAAAGCCCAGTATTTACTGGGCTTTTTGCTGATTTTATAAATTTACTGTGTCAAAATTGTGTCAACCTTATTCTAAAAGATTTTTTCTATTTGATAAAATACTGCTAATAAAAGCTATCTTTAAGTAACCATAATTTTAAGAATTACAAGAAGATACATGAAACCAGCCTCAATCACATTTCTCATTATACTGCTCTTATCTTCCTGCGCTTCATTTTCAGACAAAATGATAAAAGATGCTAAAGTAACTTTAGTGGAAAATGATTTATCGAAGCTAGAAGGAACTTATGAATTATTTCCAGATTTGAAATATGATGAAAAAAGCAAGGCTGAACCAATTGATTCTGAAGATTCTAAAATAAACCATAGTCTCAATTATTTTGTTTCATCTAAACAGGTGAAATACGATTCTAAATCGAAATATTCTGTTGAGGTAAAACTAATTAATAAGAACACCATCAAGTTTATTACCAAAAATAAAACTGCTAAAATTGACAGCATTGAGTTAAGTGGAACACTCAAAAATGGACTTTTTTACCTAAACAATAAATTCTTAAAACGAAACGGCATTCCGTATCTTGCCGGCGGTTTTACCAATTATAAAACAAGAATCGGACTAGCAAAAGACAACGGACTTTTAGTCAATTATGCTTATGATAATTCTGGTGCAATTCTTTTTCTTTTTTGGGCTGGATCTGCTTATAATCTGGGCTATCATTACAACCGAATCAAGTAATTTTAAAGTTTAAATTTGTTGATTAAAAAGTATTTGCATGTATAAATATCATTTTCGTCCAGGTTATCAATCAACAGAACTTTTAATAGATGTTTTTAGCGGTGCTGAAAGCGAAAATTTCAATTCTGATTTCCTGTATGCGATTCAAGAAATAAAACCCAAAATGATTGATATTCTCGATTTATGGATGAACGATGAAGTATTAATGACGTACGATTCTGAAATTGGAAGTTTTACAATTTCAAAAGATATCTGGGGTTTTGCTTTTATAATGGCAGAAAATAATCAGGATGGTTTAGCTAGGATTGATTCGATTTTGGAAAAGTCAGAACTGTTTGAGAAAGTGCAAGTTGATTTTCAAAATTATAAATGAAAACGAAAATTTCTAATCTAGCCCCGATAGAAACGATATCCTTTTGTGGCGGGGTTCCCCGCAAAAGATATAGTGAATAGCGGGACTAAAGGTTTTATGAAAATGAATATTATCTGCTTCCTAAAACAAAAAAAAACACCAATACATAGTTCTGAGAAGTTATGTTAAAAATGCTTTTCTTTAGATTATTTTATTACAGAAATTATTATATATTTGGCTGCTGTGTAATATAAATAATTTGATGGATTTACCTCCTTATTCGCCAGGTTTGCATAAACTGGTTACTTTACATGTCGACGAAATTTCTAAGCTTACCAATAGCGACGGTTTTGTTGCGGTTACCAATTCTATTTTAGAAAAATATGAACTTGAAAAGGTTGGTGTTGTAGTGCATGATTTTGAAAACGAAAGTTTTACAATTTCATTCTGCCTTAAAGAATCTCATATTTGTATACACACCTGGCCAGAATACAAGCAGCTTACTTTGGATGTTTATTTATGCAATTATCTTCAGGATAATTCGCAGAAAGTACGTGCTGTAATGGCCGACTATATTGCCTATTTTGATGCAGAAATTATTAAGGATTTTGAAATTAACCGATAAGATATGAAGATTCCTTGTTACGATTGTAATACAGAAACCGAATTAGAGGTTGGTTTTGAAGTAATCAATTTTGTCTGTCCGAAATGTCAGAGTTTATATGCTATTGACAAAGAGGGAAAGTTTCGGAGAAGATCCAAATATAGAAACGTTCTCAGAGATTATCCGCTAGAAATTGGTGATGTAGGATTTCTGAAAGGGAGTGAATACAAAGTTACAGGCTTATTAAGGAAAAATGTACATCCTAATTATACATGGACAGAGTTTATTCTACAGAATGACGCTAAAGAATTTCTATATCTTTCTGTTTCTAATGGACATTGGATGATGCTTACCGAAATGGAAAGTATTGAAGAACTAAAAAAAGGTGTTAAAGTTCTAAAGCATGATGATGTAGATTATGATCTGTTTGAACATTCGGATGCTGAGATTATAGATGCACAAGGTTTTTTTGATTTTGAACTTCCTCAAAACAAATTAATTCATCTTGCTGAATTTATAAATCCGCCTAATATCATTTCTGTTGAAAAGATGAATAACGTACAAACGGCATATTATGGTGAATATGTGAGCAAAAGTGTCATTCAGAAAGCTTTTCCAAAAAGAACAATGCCATATCAGTCTGGTGTTAATATGATTCAGCCATCTCGCTTTGACCTTAGAAATACAGCCATTATTTTCTGTCTTTTCGCCTTATTGATTATAATGGCAAACTGGTATATTTATAAAGATCAGGTGGAGCAAAATGTTTTCAATAGTGCTATTAAATTTAGCGAATTTGATAATAAAGAAATTACCAGTCCATCTTTTGTGCTCAATGGTGCTTCTGCTCCTATGACGATTAAGGTTTCAACAGGGGTTAATAATTCATGGGCAAATTTGAATGTTGCTTTAATTAATGAAGATAATGGCGACGAGATTTATGCCAACAAAGATATAGAATACTATTACGGTTATTCTGATGGAGAATCTTGGACAGAAGGGAGTCAGTCTGAGAAGTTTAATATCTGTGGCGTAAAAGCAGGTAAATACCATCTTCTAATAACACCAATGAAAGCTCCTGAAGATGCTAATAATAGTGAAATGAATGTTAATGTGGTTTGGAATCAGCCTTCGAATAGAAATCTATGGCTGGTTATCATCGGTATGGTTGTGATTTATTTCGTAATACGATATTTTAAAAATCAATTTGAAAAACAGAGATGGTCAGACAGTTCCTACTCGACTTACGAATAATAATATGAAAAGAATTTCAGATTTCTTTATCAATAATTGGGCGCCATTAGCAATTGGATTCTTTTGCTTTGGAGTTTATATTTATTTTGCTCTAGCAGGAAATAGAATCTGCGACTGCGAAACCACAGAAAATTACAAACCAACAGGAAGCCGTTCTTCTTATAATCATTTTTACCACAAATAAAAACTCAAACAATATGGAATTAATTCACGCGCAACCAATAGTAAATTCAATTATTTATTCTTTTTTAGGCATTATCATTTTATTAATCGGTTATTATATTATTGAAAAACTTACTCCAGAAAATACTTGGAAAGAAGTTGTAGAAAAGAATAATATTGCTGTTGCCATTGTTTTAGCAGCATTTATCATTGGAATTTCAATGATTATTAGCGCCGCAATTCATGGGTAAAAAGTTTCTTAGGTTTGAATTTCTTTTACTCTTTGCCGTATTTATAATTGCCACCTGCGGACTTATCTATGAGTTGGTTGCAGGAACTCTGGCGAGTTATTTATTAGGCGATTCGGTAAAACAGTTTTCATTTATTATTGGCGTGTACCTGTTTTCTATGGGTATAGGTTCTTTTTTTTCAAAGTTTTTTCACAAGAATCTGCTTAACACTTTTGTAGAAATAGAAATACTGGTTGGACTTATTGGAGGTCTGAGTTCGGTAGTTTTGTTTTTACTGTTTGAAAGTGTGGGCTCTTTTCAATTCATCTTATATTTATTTGTTTTCGTAACCGGATTTTTGGTTGGTTTAGAGATTCCGCTTTTAATGAATATTTTAAAAGACAGAGTCGAGTTTAAAGATTTGGTTTCGAATGTTTTTACATTTGATTATATCGGAGCATTATTAGCTTCAATTTTATTTCCGTTGGTTTTAGTGCCAAAATTGGGAATTATGGGAACCTCTCTTTTCTTCGGAATGATTAACGTAAGTATTGCTATTGCTTTATGTTTTTTATTGAAAAGAGAACTAAAGAAACCTGCTTTACTGCGTGCAAAAGCCGTTTTTTCATTTTTATTATTGCTGACTGTTTTTGTTTTTTCGAATGATATTCTAGCTTATTCAGAAGGGAAATTGTACGGAGAAAATATTATTTATACCAATTCGACACCTTATCAGCGTATTGTTTTAACGCACAATAAAAGCGATTATAGGCTTTATTTAAATAATAACCTGCAATTCAGTTCGGCAGACGAATATCGTTATCACGAAGCTTTGGTTCATCCCGTTATGTCGATGGCAAAAAGTGTAAAAAACGTTTTGGTGTTGGGAGGTGGAGACGGTTTGGCAGTTCGCGAAATATTGAAATACAAAGAGGTGCAAAAAGTGACTTTGGTTGATTTGGATGAAGGAATGACAAAGTTGTTTAAAACTAATACAGTCTTGACCAATTTCAATAAAAATTCACTTAATAATTCTAAGGTTACCGTTATCAATACCGATGCTTATATCTGGGCTAAAAGCTGTAAAGAGAAATTCGATGCTGTGATAATCGATTTTCCAGATCCGTCCAATTATAGTTTAGGGAAATTGTACTCGCTTAATTTCTATCAAACCATAAAAACCATTTTGCAGCCAGACGCTGCGGTTGTTATACAAACTACTTCACCTTATTTTGCGCCAAAATCTTTTTGGTGTATCAATAAAACGGTAATGCAGGTTTTTCCGCAGGTCGATGCATATCATGCCTATGTTCCGTCGTTTGGAGAGTGGGGTTATACCATTGCCATAAATGGTTTTGGAACAACTTTTAATACCGTAAACCGAAAAGCTGACGGACTAAAATTTTACAATTACCAGTTTGACCGTTTTAATTATTTTAGCAACGATATGATTTCAAATCAAATCGAAATCAATCGTTTAGATAACCAGATTTTAGTACGCTATTTTGATGAAGAGTGGGGAAAACTGCAATAAATCCAGAAGGAATTTTATAAAAGGTGTCGGCGCCTCGTTGCTGCTGATTCCGTTTCTGCAGTTTTGTTCTAATAAAATTGCGGTACTAATGATTCGTTTATCCGGCACCAAACATTTGCTCGGACATCGTTTGTGGATCAAAGATTTTCCTAAACCAACCAGACAAGTTGAGATTCCGTATCTAATTGTCGGAGGAGGTATTGCTGGCTTAAGTGCAGCACGCCAATTTCAAAAAAGAGGAATAACAGATTTTTTAATCGTAGAATTAGATAATCATTTGGGAGGAAATTCTTCAAACGGAGAAAACAAATATTCCAAATATCCTTTGGGTGCGCATTATCTGCCGCTCCCTAATTTTCAAGATAAAGAATTGCTTGGTTTTCTCGAAGAAGAAAAAATAATTCTGGGTTACGATCCAAAAGGTTTTCCTGTTTTCGACGAATTACAATTGACTTTTGCACCAGACGAGCGTTTGTTTTATAAAAATAATTGGCAGGAAGGCGTTGTTCCAAAAGAGGGAAACATGGTTTCTGATGACTTGGAGTTTCAGAAATTCTTCAAAGAAATGGATATTTTTAGAACAGCAAAAGGACAAGATCAGAAATACTTATTTGATATTCCGCTTTATCTTTCATCGTCAGATGAAAAGACGAGAGCTTTAGATAAAATTACAATGAAGAAATGGTTTAAAGATAATCATTTTACCTCTGAACCTTTATTCAATTATATCGATTACTGCTGTAAAGATGACTTTGGTTTAGGAATTGAATTTGTTTCGGCTTGGGCAGGGATTCATTATTTTGCAGGAAGAAAACAAGACAGCACAGCCGAAAAACACGACAGCGTTTTAACTTGGCCAGAGGGAAATTCGCGTCTTGCCAATCATTTAAAAAAGTATACAAACGATAAAGCTTTAAAAAGCCATTTGGTTTATGAAGTAAAAATCGAAAACAACAAAGTAATTGCAAAAGCTTTTGATGATGTCAGCAAAACAGCTGTTGAAATCATTGCCAATAAAGTAATAATGGCTTCTCCGCAATTTGTAAATCAATATTTGATCAAGGACAGAAAAACGTTTACCAAAGATTTTCATTACACGCCTTGGCTTTTAGCAACTTTGGTTGTAGAGGATTTGCCCGATAATTTCAGTTTTCCACTGGCTTGGGATAATGTAATTTACGGTTCCAAAGGTTTGGGTTATGTTTACGATCAGCATCAGAATTTAAATCAGGTTCAGGAGAAAAAAGTAATTACGTATTACTTTAGTTTTTCTTCTGCAGATTTAAGAAAAACGAGAAAAGAGCTGTATAAAAAAGACAAAGAATATTGGAAACAGTTTGTTTTGAATGATTTAAAAATTGCGCATCCTGATATTGAAGAATATACAGAAGACATTGAAGTTTTTCTATTAGGGCACGGCATGATTTCGCCTGCGCCGGGGTTTATTTTTGGAGAATCGAAGAAACTAGCCAAACAGAATATTCAGAATGCTGTTTATTTTGCACATAGCGATTTATCAGGAATTTCGATTTTTGAAGAAGCTTTTCACCAAGGAATTAATGTTGTAAATGAGATTTTAGATGGAACAACCGTGGATTCATAAAGCAAAAACAGATTTAGCATTCATTATAGGTCCGTCATTTTTTGTGCTGGCCATAATTTTTATTTTTCAAGGTTATATTACCAGAATTGAAGAAAATTATTCTTTTTATACTTGGCTTTTTTTAATTGTTTTTATTGATGTAGCACACGTTTATGCAACATTATTCAAAACCTATTTTGCTGCCGATGAATTCAAGAAACAAAAACAAAGATTGATTCTTTTACCGATTATTTGTTTTTTGACAGGAATTGTACTTTTTTCTTTTGGCAGTTTAGTTTTCTGGTCGTTTTTGGCTTATGTTGCTGTCTTTCATTTTATCAGACAGCAGTATGGTTTTATGAGATTGTACGCCAGAAAAGAAACCAAAACTAAAATATCGGTTTGGATTGATAATCTGGCGATTTATGCTTCAACTGGATATCCAATGTTGTATTGGTTTTTTTCGTCTAAGCGAAAGTTTAACTGGTTTGTAGAAAATGAATTTTTTAGGTTTGAAAGCCAAACAATCTTAGAAATCCTATTTTGGATTTATATCGGAATTTTGATTTTGTATGTCTTTTATACTGCCATAAAATCAATTCGAAATCACTTTTTTAATATTCCGAAAAACAGCATTATTCTAGGTACAGCACTTTCTTGGTATTTCGGAATAGTGTATTTTAATGACGATTTGATTTTTACTTTATTAAACGTCGTTTCGCACGGAATTCCATATATGGCTTTGATTTATTTTAAAGAAATTGACGGTAAATCTAAATCAGAATTGGGTCGTCTGTCTTTTTTAAAACAATATAAAGGCATTCTTGTTTACGTTGGTATCTTAGTTTTAATTGCCTTTTCAGAAGAATTTCTTTGGGAACTTTTTGTTTGGAATGAAAACATAAACATAACCAATTTTGATTTTTCGAGTTGGCAGATTTTATTAGTTCCGTTGTTGAGTGTTCCGCAGTTTACGCATTATCTGCTGGATGGATTTATCTGGAAATCTAAAAAATAAATTTAAACCTTAATCTCAAACAAACTAAAAGAACCTTCTTTGTAATGTTCTGGTAATTCATTGGTCCATTCTATGGTGCTGATTCCTTTGTATGTAAAACCACAGCTGGTGTAATACTTATTTATTCTTTCGTTTCCGCTGTGTGTGTCAAGACGAATGTATTCTTTACCATTTTCTTTGGCATATTCCTTAGTCCATTCTATAATTTTTTTGACATACGACTGCCCTCTGAATTTTGGATTCGTAGCAATACGATGCAAATATACCGCAGGATCTTTGCTAGCTTCTTTCCAAATAATTTCATCATTAAAAGTAATTACAAATGTACAAGCAACTTCATCTCCTTCTTTGATTACAAAATGACGATTTTCGGCAATTTCTTTTTCTATTAATGCTCTTTCAAAACCTCTCCAGCTTTTATTATTGACTGTTTTTTGATACGATGTAGCTTGATTGTAAATATCGAAAACAGCGTCGATATCTTGAGTTGTAGTTTTAAAAAATTCCATTATTGGGCTAATTCTGTAAATTAATGAATCTTCAAAGATAAATCTTTCAACAGCTTTATACGGGTGAAATGTTTAATTTATGCTTTTTTTATCAGGGTTTAACCAAACGACATTTTGTTCAGAATTGTGATCTTGTCCAATAATTTCTTTGTACAATTCTGGTCTTCTAGCTTTTATATAACGATTTCCTCCTGCTTGAATGCATTTTTCGGGAGTAATTATAGCAGTTGCAAAAGAATCATCAAAAGTTCTGCATTCTGCCAATATATCTCCAAACGGATCAATAATCATAGAACAGCCATTTTTGAGCTGGTCGTCATCCATACCAATCGGGTTTGAAAATATGGTATAAACCGCATTGTCATAAGCTCTTGCCGGAAGCCATTTCATAAGCCAGTCACGGCCTTTCATCCCATCAAATTCTAATCGTAACGATGTTGGATCAGCTTCTCGGTTTTCCCAAAGCTGCGGAGCAACAAAACCAGCGCCCGGTCGGGTAGAAGGTGTGCACATTGTTACATGAGGCATAAAAATAATATCGGCTCCTAGAAGCTTTGTGGCGCGGACATTTTCTATAATATTATTGTCGTAACAAATTAAGATACCGCATTTCCATCCTGCAATTTCAAAAACACAATAACGATCTCCAGCGGTTAAATATGGATTTATAAAAGGATGTAATTTTCGATATTTGGCAACTAGACCATTTTTATCAACACATGCATAGGCTTTGAATAAATTATCATTTTCATCTTTCTCAAAAAGCCCTGCCAATATTACAATGTTGTTGTTTTTAGCAATTTGAGTCAATTTTAAAATGCTTTCGCCGCTCGGAATTAATTCTGCCAAGTCTAGCATTTGCTCTTTGGATAGATTTCTTGCGAATGTATATCCTGTTATTGAACATTCGTGAAACGAAATTACATCGCAGCCTTCTTCAGATGCCTTTTTCGAAAGCTTTTCAATTACAGATAAATTATAGTTTTTATTGCCGCTTTTGTTTTCAAATTGAGCTGTAGCTATTTTTAGATTTTTCATATTTTTCACTATTAATTAGGGTCAAAATTAGTGTGAGCAATACGTTATAAATTGTATAAAACCGACATTTTAGAATGTTGATGCGGGAAATCTTTTTATAAGATTGTTGGTTAGTTTTCCCGTGGTGCAGACATATTCCGTTGGAGTAATTCCAGTATGTTTTCTAAATTCTTTTATTAAATGCGACTGATCTGAAAATCCAGCATCATAACAAATTGTGGTTAGATTGGTGTCGTCAGGTTTGTTTTTTAATAATTTCAAAAAATGATGGATTCGTATAACATTCCCAAATTTCTTCGGATTTAATCCAATGCATTCTTTGAATTTTCTTTCCAAATGTCTTTCGGTATACCCAATATATTCAACCAATTCTTTTATAGAAAAGAGACCTTTTTTGTCAATGATAAAATTTAGGGAACCATTTATTAGGAACTGATTTGAAGACGGTTTAGAAGCAATGATTGATCTGAAGAAATGATTTAAAAGATTAACACGAGCCTGATTATTTTGTTCTAATAATTTTTCTTGGAGCTCAATAATTTTTTGGTCAAACACATCTTCTACCGGAATAATAGAATCGTGAAATTCATGGGCAGGAATTCCTAATAATTGATGAATTCCGTTGGGTTGAAAAACGACAATTATTAATGTTATTTTATTCTCAGAATATAGATCTTTAAAACCGTTAAGCTGTCCATACAAAAATGAAGCTGGTAAATAATCTTTTACTTTGCCGATTTCAGAAATGAGTTTACTTTTTACAGAAAATACAATACCAGTATTACCATCAGAAAACAAACGAAACTTTTGGACAGCAGTTTCTGCATTATCTAAAAACAGATAATGTTTGATATAAGGTGATAATTCTTTTGATGGCGAAATCTGCATAACTCTAATTGATTTGAATGCAAATTGAAATGTCATTTTGCAAGTAATTATGAGTTTAGCAAAATTAGGGATATTTTTCTTGAAAAACTTTTAGTATCTAATCTAGCCCCGATAGAAACGATATCCTTTTGCGGCGGGGTTCGCCGCAAAAGATATAGTGAATAGCGGGACTAAAGGTGTAATGAAAATGAATTTTCTGCTTCTGGAAATAAAAATATTAATTCTGCAAAGCTTTTTTTACCTCCGGCATCATTTTGTCCACAAATAATTTATAGGCTGATTCTGAAGGGTGTAAACCATCTGAAGCAACAAGATTGGGACTGTTGAGTCCTTGTCGTGTAATGTCTGTAATGGAAACAAAAGCCACTTGATTATTGGCACAATATTTCTCGGCAAAAGAATTGTATTGGTCAATTTCGGCAGAAATCGTTGAGGTTTGATCACCGGCGAGACTTTTTCCGTAAGGTGTATATGCATAATCTGGAATAGAAATGACGACAACATTTTTTCGGTCACCTTTGGCAAGCATGATTGCTTTGGTTACCAATTCTGGAAATTCTTTTTCGTAAACCGAAAAATTTCTGTGTTGATATTGATTGTTTACACCAATTAAAAGCGTCACCAAATCGTAATTGGCTTCTGGATTTTGTGTGTTTATTGCTGAAAGTAAATTGGATGTTGTCCAGCCTGTTGTAGCAATTATTTTTAGCGAAATTGTACTGGAATACATCGCGTTTAAACTGGTCTTTAATTGTTCTGGAAAACGACATGTAGCACAAACACTCTGCCCGATTGTGTAACTGTCGCCTAATGCTAAATAATTGATCGAACTCGCAATTGGTGGCTCTGGGGTTTTGGGAGGGGTTACAACTGGCGGTGTAGTTGTGATAGGAGCAGATTCTTCTGATGAGCTGCAGCTCAGAAGAAATACTGAAAGTATAATGGTAACTATTTGTTTAAAATGTGGTTTCATAATTTGTTTAAATTTAAATCTTGAGGTCGTTTTAAACAAATAGTTACGTTAAATATGCGGGTTTGGATTTATTAAACCATTTCGGTTTTCATCACAATATCTTCTTCAATTGCATTCCAAAGTCCGATACGTCTTTCTAAGGCTAGAATAGAAACTTCTTCTACTTCTTTCCATTTTTGAGCATCGTCTTCGCATAATTCTGTAATCATCTGCATGGCCATTGGTCCGTGTTCGTCGGCATCCAGCTCGATATGTCTTTCAAAATAGTAAAGCAATTTTGTCAAATCAACTTCGGGAAGATTCTTTTGGAAATTTTTTAGGATTTCGGTAAACATACTCGGAATCAAATCTTCTCTTCCAAAAGTAAATGCAGCGGCAATTTGGTGTGGTTTTCCTTCTTCAATAACTCTGAAAGTAAAATCTAAGAAAGCTTTCACATTCGGGTGCAGCTGACTTTGTTTAATAGCAACAAATATATTGTGAAGCGAACTTACTTCTGATAGGAAATTTAAAATACCAGTTGTGTCAGCGCCACAAGCTTCCATTGCTTCCAAATACATTTCGTAGTGACTTTGTCTTCTTCCGTCAAGTGTTAAATCTGTTTCTTCGGCAAGAACAATTTCATTGATTAAATAACGAGTTTCTGGATTTTTAGTAGCAAACCAAGGCGTTGTTGTGCAGGTAAGTTTGGCTTGTAAAGCTTTCAATAACGACATAAAATCCCAAACAGCAAAAACATGACTTTCTAAAAAACTATGTAAGTCATCTATGTTCTGAATCTTATTATATAAAGAATGTTTTAACAGTTGGTCTTTTTGTGGTTGTATGCTTTTGTTTATTGCTTCAATATTCATTTTTGGAAAAAATTTTGGTGCAAAGATAAAAAGCTTCTTTGTTAGAAGAAGCTTTTTAGATCGATTTTGTATATATTTTAATAGTTGTCTACTATTTAAATGCTGGAATTCCAGTCACATCCATTCCAGTTATTAGTAAATGGATGTCATGAGTTCCTTCATAAGTAATTACACTTTCAAGGTTCATCATGTGACGCATAATAGAGTATTCGCCAGTGATTCCCATACCTCCAAGCATTTGTCTAGCTTCTCTTGCAATGGTAATTGCCATGTTTACATTATTACGTTTTGCCATCGAAATTTGTGCTGTAGTAGCTTTTCCTTCATTTCTTAAAACACCTAAACGCCAGGTTAATAATTGCGCTTTTGTGATTTCAGTAATCATTTCGGCTAATTTCTTTTGCTGTAATTGAGTACCTCCAATTGGTTTTCCAAACTGAATTCTTTCTTTAGAATATCTTAATGCCGTATCGTAACAGTCCATCGCCGCTCCTATTGCTCCCCAGGCAATTCCGTAACGAGCTGAATCTAAACAGCCAAGCGGAGCTCCTAAACCAGATTTATTAGGTAAAAGATTTTCTTTAGGAACTTTTACGTTATCAAAAATCAACTCTCCAGTTGCAGATGCACGAAGCGACCATTTATTATGCGTTTCTGGAGTTGTAAAACCTTCCATTCCTCGTTCTACAATTAAACCATGAATTCTTCCTTCTTCATTTTTTGCCCAAACAATAGCAATATCAGCAAAAGGCGCATTTGATATCCACATTTTGGCACCATTTAGAAGATAATGATCTCCCATGTCTTTAAAATTGGTAATCATACTTCCAGGATCAGAGCCGTGATCTGGTTCGGTCAAACCAAAACATCCTATAAATTCACCAGTAGCTAGCTTCGGAAGGTATTTCATTCGCTGTTCTTCATTACCATATTTCCAAATAGGATACATTACTAAAGAAGATTGAACAGATGAGGTAGATCTTACGCCAGAATCGCCTCTTTCAATTTCCTGCATGATTAAGCCGTAAGAGATTTGATCTAATCCCGCTCCGCCATATTCTACAGGAATATAAGGTCCGAAACCGCCAATTTCTCCAAGTCCTTTAATAATTTGTTTAGGAAATTCTGCTTTTTGAGCATATTCTTCTATTATAGGAGAAACTTCCTTTTTTACCCATGCACGAGCAGATTCTCGAACTAATTTATGTTCGTCGGTTAGTAAATCATCTAGGTTATAATAATCTGGAGATTGAAATAAGTCTGGTTTCATGTTTTTTAATTTTACTTAAACAAATTTACGCAATAAAAATATAACAAATAACGCTTAAATTGTTATATTTTTTTAAGCCAAAAATAAAATTAATAGGAATTTGGCAAATTAATTGTAGTTTATTGATAATTTATAGACTATTTTTGAATACCAAAAACTAATTAAATGAGGCTGATCATCTCTTTTTTATTTTTATTGATACTTAATACTACTGTGGCTCAACCTCAAAAAGAGCTTACTGAACAAGAGTATTTAGAATTGCAGGATAAAATTCGTTTCAGCATGAACGGTAATTTTGATGAAGGACTTAAGTATGCTGCTGAATTACAAAAATCTAGTAATAATGAACATTTAGCTTTTGCTTATGGATCAGGATCTTATTTATATCAACTAAAGAACAATAGAGCTAAGTGTGATGAATGGTATAAAAAAGCACTAGAATATTATAATAGAATTCCCGAATCTGTTCAAAAAATAAATCTTCGGGCATACCTATATAATTATAGAGGATTAACGGAATGGAAAAGAAAAAATTTCAGTAATGCTTTAAGTAATTACCAGGAAGGAATAAAACTTTCTACCAAAACATTGGATGTTATACAGATCGTTAAGTTTAAAAGCAATATAGCTTTAGTTAATGAAGAAGTAGGGAATTATGAACTTGCTATTAGAAATCTAAGGCAGAATAGTATTTTTTTAGATAAAAATGAAAGTCTATACGAAAAAGATCAATTTCAAAATAGTAAAAGTAATATTTATACCAATTTAGGAAATGTCTATGAAGGCTATTTCATGAAAGCTCGAGGTAAATTATTTTTATTAGATTCTGCCGAATACTTTTATAAAAGAGCAATCAATTATTCGCAAAATTATTTAGACAATAAAATTACTTCTACTCTTAGTTTAGGAAATATTTATCTATACAAAAAAGATTTTAAAAATGCAGAAAGAACCTACTTCGATATTTCGATGTATGCTAAGCAAAATAATGATGATTATTATTATAGGATTGCAAATTATAATTTAGGAGACCTTTATCATTCATTAAAAAATTATGATAAAGCTTTGGTATTTTTAAAGAAGGTTGATTCTATGTCTGTTAAAGAAAAAAAAACAGATAGAATTTCTTTTCAGTCCAATTATCTTCAGGCTAAAATTTATAGTGCAAAAAATGAACCCGAATTAGCTTTCAAATATTCTAAAATGTATTTAGATTCTTATGAAAAGTACGAAGGAGAATTAAGAGAAGAAGCTTTAGAAGTCAATTACAAACTGGGTACGGCGAATCTTAGCGATGAGATGATAAGCATTCAAGAAAAGTATAAGTACGAGGTTTTATGGAATAAAGCCCTTAAAGTTTTATATGTTATTCTAGTTGTTGGAATTGTGTTTTTCCTAATTAAAAATATTCGGGACAAAAATAAAGCACAGAAAAAAATGAATGCTTTAATTGAAGAATTTAAAGCTAATCTGGAGAAAAAAGAAATTGAAAAAGCTGAAATCGAAAAAGCAGCTGCAGAACAAAATATACTTGTTGAAACTCCAGAACTAGAAGATACATTACTTAAAAAGGAAAATGCAAACCTTAGTATTGATGAAGCTAAAGAAAATAAAATTGTAGAAAAATTATTAGCATTAGAAGAAAAATTAGAATACCTAAATCCTGATTTTACATTGTCTTATGTTGCCAAAAAAATCAAAACTAATACAACTTATTTGTCTTATGTTGTAAATAAACGATTTGGTAAATCTTTTGGAGAATATTCTAATGAGTTAAAAATTAATTATGTTATTAATCAAATGATTACAAACCACTTATATCGTAAATATTCAACACAGGCAATTGCAGAAAGTGTTGGGTTTAAGAATGCGGTTTCATTTGCAAAATCGTTTCGCAAAAGAACTGGAGTATCTCCAGCTCAATTTGCGAACAATATTTAAAGCTGTACTATTAACCATTTCCGTTTCCTCCAGTACCTTTAGCAGGATTGTTTTTTGGATCAACATCTTCTCCATCACCGCCTCGGATAACTTTTTGAGCTTCTTTATTTATTTTTTCTAATTGAAAGTCTTCAAATGTCAATTTTATATTTTTCATGTCGTATGTTTTTTAATTATTATTTACACTATTATAAATGAGGGTTAACCATTTCCGTTTCCTCCAGTACCTTTAGCTGGATTGTTCTGCGGATCGACATCTTCTCCATCACCTCCTTTTATAACTTTTTGAGCTTCTTTATTTATTTTTTCTAATTGAAAATCTTTAATTGCCAATTTTATATTTTTCATGTCGTATGTTTTTTAATTATTATTTACACTATTATAAATGAGAGTTAACCATTTCCGTTTCCTCCAGTACCTTTAGCTGGATTGTTCTGCGGATCCACAGATTCTCCATCACCGCCTTTTATAACTTTTTGTGCTTCTGTGCTTATTTTTTCTATTTCAAAATCTTTGATTTTCAGTGAATTATTTTTCATGTTTCTTTTTTTTTGGATTGCTTTTTATACTATTTACTATGTGTTTTAATTTTGTAGAAAGAATTAACCATTTCCGTTTCCTCCAGTACCTTTTACAGGATTGTTTGTGTCAGTAGGTGGTGGTGTTTGGCTGTCATTACCTCCGCCTTTAATAGCTTGCTGTTGTTGTTTAGAAATTGTTTCTGTTTCAAAATTTTCTAATGTGAATGCTGAATTTTTCATGTCTTTTAATTTTTTTTGGATTTAAATTTAATACGATTAATCTTTCATAAAATTTTTAAGCAATTTTGTCATATTGCGATGAAAAAGCGCTAAAAATTGGTTTACGTTAAGAATTTTGGGTTGTTATTTTACTTAAAAAAAGCAATAAAATTGAACTTTATTTATAAGTTAAATCTTGTCAAATTATTTTTAAGCATTGCTTTTTTGGGGGGATTTTTGCTGCGAATTTGAGGTTGATTTTAGACTTTTTTTGAGTCATTTTAATCTCTTCTATTTTGTTTTTTCTTCTTCAAAACCATTCGATTTTGATACCATGTTTTTCATGTTTTTCGGTATTTAGATTATTGCTTTTCCAAAACTAGGCAAAAAGTAAAGCCGTTAATCGAAAATAGCCTTTCTGAGCTTTTTATACTAGATAATCAATCATAATATATTGTTTTACAGTAATTTATGTTGTGTACTATACTTGGTATAATTTATAAATTGTATGTGGTATAATTAATAAATTGTATATATGCATGCGATTTTTATCAATAAAAACTACAATATTTGCAGTGTAATTATGATTTAAAAACGATCAAAAGCGATGTTGAAACTGGTCCAAAAATTTCTACAAATTAATCGATACTCAGATATAAAAAATGAGTTCAAGGATCTGTTTTTGTCTCATCCCAATTATCCGAGTTTATTTGCGATTACAGATTCATTCGATTTGCTTTCTGTAGAGAATGCAGCAGTAAGAGTTTCGAAAGAGCAAATTGTAGATTTACCGTCTAATTTTTTGGCGTATTTTAAAGATGAATTGATATTGGTTGAAAAGACTAAAAGTGGTGTTCGAATTACGACTAACAAAAAAGGAACTCAAAAGTTATCTTATGATAAATTTCTTTTGGACTGGAATGGAGTAATTGTTGCTATTGAGCCAAATAATGTAGTTTCGAGAGATAATTTAAAAGTAGAATATAATTGGTTAAAATATTTTTTGCCTCTTGCCCTTCTTACAGGATTATCTTTTTTCTATAACGGCTTTGATTTATTTAGTACTATTTTTTTAGTAACATCAATTTTGGGTTTAATCGTGAGCATATTTATTGTTCAGGAGAAATGGGGTGTTAAAAACACTGTAATTTCAAAATTTTGTAATTTAAGTTCTAACTCTTCTTGTCACTCAGTAATTAGTTTCAATGACGATATAGCAAATAGATGGTTGAGTTTTTCAGATTTACCATTGCTTTTCTTTAGTTCAAGCATTATTGCAATTTTGGTACAGCCATTGAGTTCAGCAGTTTTTGTTGGGTTTTTAAGTCTGTTGGCAATTCCAGTAGTAGTTTGTTCTATTTGGATTCAGAAATTTGAAATTCAAAAATGGTGTGTTATGTGTTTAGCAGTATCATTTTTAATTGTAGTTCAAAGTGTTTTATGGTTTTCATCAGACCTATTTACATTGAGCTTTAGTTTAAGTGCTATTTTTCCTTATGTATTTTCTTTATTGCTTTTAATCCCGATTTGGGCAGCAGTTAAAGTGATGATTAGAAAAATGCTTGATAATGAAAGTTCATTAAAAGAACTTAAAAAGTTCAAAAGAAATTATTCTTTATTAAACTTCTTGTCTAAGAAAGTAAAATACACAAAAGGATTTGAAGATTTAAGAGGGTTGAACTTTGGAAATAAAAATGCAGCCGTAAAGCTTTCTATTATACTAAGCCCAAGCTGCGGACACTGTTATAAAACTTTTCAAGAAGCTTTTGATTTAGTATTGAAGTTTCCAGATAAAATATATTTGAACGTTCTTTTTAATATTAATCCAGAAAACAACGACAATCCTTATAAGGCAGTTGTTGAAAGACTTTTAACTATTAATAGAACAACGCCTGGAAAAACAGTAGAGGCAATTTCTGATTGGTACATTAAGAGAATGGTTCATAAAAAATGGCTTAAAAAATGGTCTGTTGAGTCAGTGAGTATGATGATTAGTCAGGAAATTCAAAAACAATATGATTGGTGTTCAATGAATAATTTTAATTACACACCAGTTAAAATTGTAAACGAAAGGTTATTTCCAAATGAATATGAGCTGAATGAGTTAAAATACTTCTTGAACGATTTTGTCGATGAAGTTCAAATTTTAGAAAAAACAGCATAAAGTGAAAACAGAATTTAAACTGTTTAAATAGAAATAATAACCCCTAAAACCTGCAGTTATGTTAAAGAATATTTTGAAGTTGAAAGGTGCAGTAGAATTATCTGCTAATGAGCAAAAAACAATAAACGGAAGTAACGCTCCTATTTGTGATGATGGATTTAAAGCTAAAAGATGTACAGAATTTGGAACAGTATCATCATATTGGGATTGTGTGCCAAATAATTATGTCGGAAGCTGTTAAGGAAATTTTTAAGCATCAAGTTTTTTACAGATTTGAGGCTTATACCCAGAAAACGTAAATAACCAATTATGTTAGAAAAGATTTTAAAAAGTAAAGAAACTAAAAAGCTGACAAAAAAAGAGCAGAAAAACATTTTGGCAGGTGAATATGCACTAGAACCAAATTGTAATAATCCTGCTGACGAAAAATATTATGCTTGCTAATTTGAATATTTAAATAGTAACAGAGACCAAAAAACTCTGTTACTATTAAAAATGAGATTAAAGATGTTAAAGAAAATTTTAAATCTGAACGGTGCTCAAAGTATTAATAAAAATGAGCAGAAAACCATGAGAGGAGGAATTCCTGAGTGCTGGATTTATGCCTTAGAAGCTGGATGCATTTTAATTTCATCAGACGAAACTTGTCCTTTAAATACCACATCAGGTATTTGCGATACAAGTCGTCTTTGTTGTTGATTTTTTTAACTTTTTTAGAAGTAATACGATATAGCCTTATTTAGAATTTAGTCATGTTTTTTTTGAATGTATAGGCGCTCGATCGTGGAACATTGAGCAAATTCTCAGTATTGATGATTGGTACTGGGATTCTTAGGAGTTGGCCGCTGTGTTAATTTTAATTGGTTAGGGTAAACCGCGGCCATGTCCTAAAGAAATTGTGTTACTGGTAATTTTGTTTTTAAATACCCAAACAGAGAAGATTTATATCTTCTCTGTTTTTTTATGGATTAACAAGAATTTTTTTTCTTAAATTGGCCTTGAATAAATCAAATTGAAATTGAAAAAATTCACTCATTACAGACAAGCCGATCATAAAGATTGCGGGCCGACATGTTTAAAGATAATAGCTAAATATTACGGTAAGACAATCAATATTCAGGAGTTGAGAGATTTTAGCGAAACAACTCGTGAAGGAAGTAATTTGCTTTTTTTGAGTGACGCTGCCGAGAAAATCGGTTTTAGGACTTTAGGGGTTAAATTGTCTGTAAAGAGAATAGAAGAAGCTCCGCTGCCATGTATTCTGCATTGGAATAAAGATCATTATGTTGTTCTTTACAAAATAAAAAAAGGTAAATACTATATATCCGACCCCGCTTTTGGACTTTTAGAATATAACAAAGAAGATTTTGTTAAGTTCTGGATTGGTAATAACGCAGGCGATGAGACGAAGGAAGGAATTGCATTACTGATCGAAGCGACACCAAACTTTTTTCAATCTGATTTTGACAAAGAAGAAAATTCCGGTTTAGGATTTAAATTTCTTTTTAAATATTTATTTCAATACAAATCATTTCTTATACAGCTTGCAATTGGACTTGTAGCCAGCAGTCTGCTGCAGCTTATTTTTCCATTTTTAACCCAGAGTATAGTCGACGTCGGGATTCAGAATCAGAACATTCATTTTATCTATTTAATTCTTTTTGCAATGCTTTTTATTTTTGCAGGAAGGACTGGTTTGGAGTTAATTAGAAGCTGGATTTTACTTCATTTATCAACGAGAATCAATATTTCGTTAATTTCAGATTTCTTTATTAAATTAATGAATCTGCCAATTTCCTATTTTGATGTCCGCATGACAGGAGATATTATGCAGCGAATAAACGATCACCGCCGTATCGAGAGAATACTTACCACATCCTCTCTTAATGTGCTGTTTTCTGTAATAAATATGTTTATAATGGGAGCGGTTTTAGCCTATTTCAATCTGCAGATATTCTTAGTTTTCTTTTTAGGAAGCGTACTTTATTTTGCATGGATAACAATGTTCCTAAAAAGAAGAGAAGTTTTAGATTATAAACGTTTTGCAGAAGTTTCAAACGAACAGAGTAAAGTAATGGAGCTGATAAACGGCATGCAGGAAATAAAGCTTCATAATGCCGAAAAACAAAAACGCTGGGGCTGGGAGTATGTGCAGGCAAGACTTTTTAGGGTTTCAATAAAAGGCCTGGTTTTAGAACAGGCACAAACGATCGGTTCGTCGGTTATCAATGAGCTTAAAAACATTTTTATAATTCTTCTTTCTGCAAAACTTGTAATTGATGGATCCATTACATTAGGGATGATGCTCGCGATAAGCGCTATTGTTGGAAATTTAAATGGCCCAATTACTCAGTTAATAGAATTTGTTAGAGAATTGCAGGATGCTAAAATTTCACTTGCCAGATTATCCGAGATTCATCAAAAAGAAGATGAACTGCAGCAGGAAGTGCACCAGACAACTGAAGTGCCGAATGATGTTGATATTGAGATTAAAAATCTTTCGTATCGTTATTTAGGGTCGGATATTCCAGTATTGGATAATTTAAGTTTAATCATCCCGGCCAATAAAGTAACTGCAATTGTGGGTGTCAGCGGAAGCGGTAAAACAACCCTGATGAAACTGCTTTTGAAATTTTACGAACCCGAAAAAGGAGAGGTTTTAATTGGAAATGCACAGCTTAAAAATATATCTCAAAAAGCCTGGAGGTCAAATATTGGTGCTGTAATGCAGGAAGGCTTTATTTTTAGTGATACAATTGCTAATAATATTGCTTTTGGAGTAGACAGGATTGATAAAGAAAGATTAATCTACGCTTCAGATGTGGCAAATATTAAAGAATACATCAGCAGTCTGCCGTTGGGTTTTAATACTAAAATAGGAGCGGAAGGTATTGGAATGAGCACAGGCCAGAAGCAGCGACTTCTTATTGCCAGAGCTGTTTATAAAAACCCAGAAATACTTTTCTTTGATGAGGCTACTTCTGCATTAGATGCCAATAATGAGAAAGAAATAATGAAAAAATTAGATATTTTTTTCAAAGATAAAACGGTAATCGTAATTGCGCATCGATTGAGTACTGTTATGAATGCAGATCAGATTGTGGTTTTAGATAAAGGAAAAATTATCGAAATCGGAAGTCATTCAGCATTAGTAGAACAGAAGGGAAATTATTTTGAACTGGTTAGAAATCAACTGCAATTAGGAAATTAATCATGGCTGAAGATACATTTGAGTTAAGAAGCGAAGAAGTTCAGGATATCCTGACCAAAGTACCGCATTGGATGATCCGATGGGGAACAGTGCTGATATTTGCCATAATTGTAATGCTGTTTTTTGTTTCCTGGTTTGTCAAATATCCAGATGTTGTGCATACCGAAATCGTAATTACCACAAATATTCCGCCTGAGAGAATTGTTTCGAAATCTTCTGGTCGTATTGAGGCAATTTTGGTAAAAAACAAAACTTTGGTTCCTAAAAACAGCACACTAGCCATCATTGAAAATACCGCTGACTACAAGGATGTTTTTTTATTAAAAAGCATTATAGATAGCTATGATATTAATGCTAAAAAAGCATTTCCGTTTGCGATGCTGAAAAATAAACAGCTAGGTGAAATAGAAAGTGCCTTTGCTGTTTTTCAGAAAGATTATCAGGCTCAGGAATTAAACGAAAATCTGCATCCTTTTGAAATTGAAAGCAGGGCGCAGAGCTCAGAGAAAATCCAGATCAAAGAAAGACTGGATATTCTCCAGCAGCAAAAGGTAATTAATGAAAGTGAACTGGAACTGCAGAAAAATGAAATAGCGCGTTTTGAAGTTTTATTCAATAAAGGAATTATTTCTGCTCAGGAAATGGAATTGAAGAAACTGGGCTATCTTCAGGCAATGAAGAGTTATAAAAGCCTTTTAACCTCGATTTCCCAATTAAGGTCCTCTTTGATCGATAATACAAAATCGAGCCAAAATTCGCACATAAACAGCACAAAAGAGGAGGTTAATCTTGGAAGGAGTATGGCGCAGTCATTTTATCAGCTGAAAAAAGTGATAAAAGACTGGGAACTGGCTTATACATTAAAATCTTCTGTAAGCGGAGTTGTTACTTTTCTGCAGGTTTGGAACGAAAATCAGACTATAAATGTGGGGGATAATGTTTTCTCTATAATTCCAGATGCTAAAAACAGTTTTGTTGGAAAAGTAAAAGCTCCCGCTCTGAATTCAGGAAAAATAAAAGTAGGGCAGAGAGTCAATATTCGTCTGGCCAATTATCCTGATAGAGAGTTTGGTGTATTGAAAGGTGAAATCAAAAATATTTCGTTAGTGCCCGATAAAGATGGAAACTTATTGCTGGACGTCGCACTTCCAAACGGCTTAAAAACATCTTATAATAAACAAATTATCTTCCAGCAGGAAATGAAAGGAAGTGCCGAAATTGTGACAGAAGATTTGCGATTAATTGAAAGAATCTTGTATCAATTTAAAAGTATATTTGAACAAGTTTAGAATTTCAAATAAAAATCCTTAGTTAGTTCGATATATTCTGGAGTATAAACATGTCTGTCGATTTCGATAACTAATTCATCGATTTCAATTGTGGAAACTTCATTGCGGCTAAAAGCCAGTAAACTTCGCTTAATTTCTGATTTTGGAGTGCCTTTTACCCTTGTGATTTTTATTGGGTACAATTCAGCTTCTTTTGCTAAAGCGATGAATTTTTCTTCTTCTTTAAAAGGAATAATTATAGCAAGTATTCCGTTTTCTGAAAGCAATAAATCTGCAGCTTCGACGATTTCTTCAAAAGGCATTGCATCTTGAAAACGTGCTAAATCTCTCTGTTCATTCTCTGTTTTGTAATCTTCAGCATAAAAAGGAGGATTCGAAGCAATCAAATCATATTCGTCTTCAGGTTCTTCGATAAATTCGTCTAAACCAGCATGAAAGCAAAATAAACGATCTCCCCAAGGAGAACTTTCAAAATTTTCAACGGCTTGTTCGTAAGCATCTTCATCAATTTCAAGAGCATCGATTTGTTCTGCATGAGTGCGCTGAGCCAGCATCAAAGCTATAATTCCTGTTCCTGCACCAATATCCAAAATACTAAATGGATTGTGATTTATTGGAGCCCAAGAACCCAATAAAACGCCGTCTGTACCAACTTTCATTGCACAACGATCTTGATTAATGGTAAATTGCTTAAATGAAAACATAAGTGAAAAATTCCAATTTTTTTTAAATTCCAAATTCCAACCAAATAGTGTAAATTCCAAAGCGAAATTCTCAAACCAATTGAAAGCAGTAAATCAGTAAGATTTATTGTTTGGCAAAAGTAAGATTAAAATCTTAATAATTATTTTGAAGTTTTCGTGATTATTGCTGATAAAATTTTACGCAATTCTTCTACCTCAAATAATAAAGAATCAGAAATCATTCTTTGATCAGGGTTTAGTTCGTGTAATAAGCGCAGCCAGAATTTAGATTCTTTGGCTTCTTTTCGGGATATTTTAAGTCTAAATATTAAATCTTTATCACCTAATTTTTCATTCGCTTCAATGTAGTTTGCTCCCACAGAACCAGGCGATCTTATTAATTGTTTGCCGTCTTCAATATTGGATGTTGTTTTCGATAAAGTTCTAATATATGTTCGACATTCTTTTGCAAACAAGAAAGTCCTCTCTTCTAAATCATAAGGTTTGTTCATAAAATAAAATAAATTCCAATTTTTAATCTCAATAGCTGGATTTCAAAAATAAGCATTTATTTTTTATGAGTTTTTTCTTTCAAAAAAACATTAAACAATAATTTTTATAGCAATTTAGAATTTGGAATTTCCTTCCGTTTGGAATTTGGAATTTAAAAAAAAATTGAAATTTAAACCTAAAGGTACATCTCCACAAGACCTTCTGGAAGATCCATGATTACTTTTTTGTTGTCGCGGTCAATCTTTACCAAGAAATGGTCGATCATTGGAACTAAGATTTCCACTTCACCATTTAAAACTTCAAAAAGTGGTTGAGCAGTTGAGTCATTAATAGAAGTTATTTTTCCGAAAACACCTAAACGTTTGTCTTCGATTTCAAAACCAATAACTTCGTGGAAATAAAATTTGTTACCTGTAAGTTTTGGTAACATGGTTAAAGGAAGATAAATCGCATTGCCTACTAAAGAATCTGCTTCTTCCTCTGTATTTACATCTTCAAAACGAACTCTTAGAAAGTCGTTTTTATGTAAAGAACTTGTTTCAATAAAAAAAGGAACCAAGTGTTTGTTGTGTTCAACAAACACTGATTCCAGATTTTCGTATAACTCAGGTTCATCCGTATCTAAATAGATTAGAACTTCACCTTTGAAACTAAATTTTTTAGCGATTTTACCTAAATAAAAACATTCTTCTTTACGCATTCTCGCTAAGTAAAATTATGCTTCAGTTGTTTCGTTATTCTCTTCAGCAGCAGGAGCTTCTTCAGTTGCAGCTTCAACTTCAGCAACTTCTTCTTCTTCAACTGCAGGAGTTGCAGCAGCGATAGCATCAGCTTCAGCCTGAGCTGCAGCAGCTAAACGTTTAGCATTAACTTCTTGTTCAGCTTTTAAAGCTTTAGCTTTAACATCAGCTTGTGCTTTTGATAAACCATCTTTTTTAGCATCAACTTTTCCAGCTTTAGCCTCTAACCAAGCAGCTAATTTAGCGTCAGCTTGCTCTTGAGTTAAAGCTCCTTTACGGATACCTCCATCAAGGTGGTGTTTCAATAAAGCACCTTTGTAAGAAAGGATTGCTCTAGCAGTATCAGTTGGTTGAGCACCATTGTGTAACCATTTAACTGCGCTGTCAAGGTCTAACTCAACAGTTGCTGGGTTTGTGTTTGGATTGTAAGTACCGATTTTCTCTAAGTATTTACCATCTCTTTTTGAGCGTGCATCTGCAGCTACAACCCAGTAAAAAGGTTTTCCTTTTTTACCGTGTCTTTGTAATCTAATTTTTACTGACATAATCTTGTGATTAAATTTTGAGGTACTCGACCTCTGTTAATTAAGGGCGCAAAGATATAATTTTTTTATCAATAATGCGTTTCAAAAAGTATTAAATATCTTTAAGATAAATTTTTACCATTTTTTTGGCTGTTTTTGCTTTTCCTTTCAAACGTTTATTAATTGTAATGCGGTATTTTTGTGCCAAATTCATCCTAAGAATATGAAAAAATACTTTTACTTTTTACCACTTATATTTTTACTAACATCATGCACAGAGGATATTAGGTTTAATAATCCTGCTTTTCAAACTTTAAAAGATAATGTTTTTTGGAGGGTTCAGAGCTATAAGTCGGGAACAGAAACAACTGGAATTTTTGTTGTTGAAGGTTCTTTGGGTTATGAAAAAATAAGTTTTCAGCTCCCTGCACCATCTCAAAAAACATATATTTTAGGTGTAGATGATGTTACAAAAGCGACATTTAAAAATACTTATCCAGGACAAGAAGAAGAATTTACTACTGGAGAAGACAAAGGAAGTGGGCAAATTATAGTTACAGAATACAATACTATTGATAAGACAATTTCGGGTACATTTAAATTTACAGCCATTAATGTAAATAATGGTGCTGAAAAAAAAGAAATACATTTTACAGAAGGTGTTTTCTATAAAATCCCCGTTGAACTAGATACTAAATTTACCATAGATTAAGGTTTTTGAGGCTTTTTAGGTTTTAAAATCAAAATAAAAACATAAATAAACTAATATATAGTAGATTACAGAATAATAAGAGTACATTTGCTTATTATTATAAATAAATATCTATGAATATTTTTGTTGGAAGCCTTCCATTCAGTATTGAGGAAGCAGATTTAAGAGAGTCTTTTGAGGCTTATGGAACAGTTGACTCTGTTAAAATTATTACTGATAAATTTACTGGAAGAAGTAAAGGCTTTGGTTTTGTTGAAATGCCAAATGATAGCGAAGCTCAGAAAGCTATCGACGAATTGAACGGTGCTGTTGTTTCAGGACGTACAATCGTTGTTAATAAGTCTGAGCCAAAACCAGAAGGCGAAAGAAGAAGTTTTAATAACAACCGTGGAGGAGACTCTCGTGGAAGTTATGGAAACAACCGTGGAGGAAATGACCGCGGAAACAGAGGAGGATATTAATATTTTTTTTCTACAATATAAAAGGGATCAACGCAAGTTGATCCCTTTTTTGTTTCAAGTTTCAAGTTTCAAGTTGCTCGAACTTGAAACCTGAAACAAAAATTAACTAATTATACATTCGCAGCTAACCAGTCACCAACTTCTTTAGTGCCGTATGCTTTGCCTCCATTGGCTAAATCTTCGGTAACTACTCCAGCTTCTAGAGCCTTGTTTACTGCATCTCTCATTGCTTTTCCTTCTTCCATCAATCCGAAGTTTTCGAACATCATAGCAGCAGATAAAATAGTAGCCATTGGGTTTGCTATGTTCAATCCTGTAGCTTGCGGGTAAGAACCGTGAATAGGTTCAAACAAAGATACTTCAGCTCCCATAGAAGCAGAAGGCATTAATCCCATTGAGCCAGAAATTACAGAAGCTTCATCTGTTAAAATATCTCCAAATAAGTTTTCAGTAATCAATACATCATAAGAGTTTGGCCATTGTACTAAACGCATAGCAACTGCATCAACAAATTCGTAGCTCACTTCAACTTCTGGATAATCTTTTTCCATTGCCTGAACTGTTTCTCTCCATAAACGTGAAGTTTCTAGAACGTTAGCTTTGTCAACGCAGCATAATTTTTTAGAACGTGTCATTGCTAATTCGAAACCTTTTTTAGCCAAACGCTGTACTTCAGCTCTTGTGTAAACACAGTTGTCAAATGCAGTATCGCCATTGTCTCTTCTTCCTTTTTCACCAAAGTAAATACCGCCAGTTAATTCTCTTAAGAAAACTAAGTCAGTTCCTTCGATTCTTTCTCTTTTTAATGGAGATTTATCTAATAACGAAGGGAATGTAAAAGTTGGTCTAACGTTTGCAAACAAACCTAACGCTTTACGCATTTTTAACAAACCTTGTTCTGGTCTTACAGGTGCAGAAGGATCGTTATCGTATTTAGGGTGGCCGATTGCTCCAAAAAGAACTGCATCAGCATTTTTGCAAATCTCGTGTGTTGCATCTGGATAAGGTTCGCCTACTGCATCAATTGCAGCAGCTCCAGTTAAAGCTGGTTTCCAAGTGATTTCATGTCCGAATTTTTTTGCAATAGCATCAGATACTTTTACAGCTTCATTTATTACTTCTGGTCCGATTCCGTCTCCGGCTAAAAGGGCTATGTTTAATTTCATTCTATGTGTTATTTAAGATTCTAAGGTTCTGAGTTGCTAAGATTCTAAGGTTTTTATTCTTAGTGACTTAATTTTTTTTAAAAGGTTCCAAGGTTCTGAGTTGCTAAGATTCTAAGGTCAAGAAAAAATCTTAGTAACTTAGAATCTTAGTCTCTTAGCACCTTAGGCTATTACGTTAAGCATTTTCTGCGTTGCAATAATCGCTGCAACGGTTTGATCAGAGTCTAATCCGCGGGTTTTGAATTCTTTTCCGTTATTGACCCATGTAATGATGGTTTCGCACAACGCATCAGAACTACTTCCTGGCGGGATTCTTACTGCATAATCAATTAATTTTGGAAGCGTAAGTTTTTTGCTTTTATAGATTTTGGATAAAGCATTCATGAAAGCATCAAACTGACCGTCGCCCTGTGCATTTTCTTCGATGATTTCCTCGCCAAATTTTAAACACAAAGTGGTTGACGGACGCATTCCTTTTGAGTGTACTAATATATAGGACTCAATTTTTATTTTTTCTTCGTAAGTATGACTGTCCAAAACATCTGAAATAATGTATGGAAGGTCTTCCTTAGTTACAGTTTCTTTTTTGTCGCCCAATTCGATAATTCTTTGGGTAACCAATTTTAGATCTTCATTGTTTAGTTTTAAACCTAATTCCTGAAGATTCTTTTCGATATTAGCTTTTCCAGAAGTTTTTCCTAAAGCATACTTTCTTTTTCTGCCAAAACGCTCTGGAAGAAGATCATTAAAATATAAATTGTTTTTATTGTCTCCATCAGCATGAATTCCAGCTGTCTGCGTAAAAACATTATCGCCGACAATTGGCTTATTGGCAGGAATTCTATAACCAGTAAAAGTTTCCACTAATTTACTGACCGTATATAAAGATGTCTCTTTAATATTAATGCTTACTTCTGGCAGATAATCGTTTATAACAGCAACAGTACTTTCAAGGGGTGCGTTTCCAGCACGTTCTCCCATTCCGTTTACCGTAACGTGAAGTCCGTTTACTCCAGCTTTTATGGCTTCCATAACATTAGCGATACTTAAATCGTAGTCGTTATGAGCATGAAAATCAAAATGAATTTGAGGATATTTTGCTCTAATTTTCGAAATAAATTCAAAAGTCAAAGACGGAATTAAAACTCCTAAAGTATCGGGAAGTAAAATTCTTTTTACGGGCTGCGTTGCTAGAAAATCCAGAAATTGAAAAACATATTCAGGAGAATTTCGCATTCCGTTGCTCCAGTCTTCCAGATAAACATTCGTTTCAATATTATTTTCTTTAGCTAAAGCTATTATTTGAGCGATTTCAGAAAAATGCTGTTCTGGTGTCTTTTTTAATTGATGTGTTAAGTGGTTCATTGAACCTTTGGTCAATAAATTCTGCACTTTAGCGCCGGCTTTTTTCATCCAATCAATTGAAACACCTCCGTCAACAAATGAAAGCACTTCGATTCTGTCAATATAACCGCGTTCTTCAGCCCACGAAGTAATGCCTTTTACAGCTTGAAATTCTCCTTCGCTTACGCGTGCTGAAGCAATTTCGATTCTATCAATATTTAATTCTTCCAGCAATAATTGCGCAATGGTTAGTTTTTCTGCAGCAGAAAAAGATACTCCTGAGGTTTGTTCACCATCACGAAGCGTCGTATCCATTATTTCAATTTTTCTTTTTTCCATATTGATGTTTCTAACGGGTCGAATATTATTAATATCCTATTTAATTTTGATGCTGATTTTACGGATTCGCTTTGCGAAGACGCTGATTAAACGGATTTTTTTATATTGAATAGAATAAAATCCGTGGCAATCCGCGCTTTTGTGAAAGGAAATCAGTTTCATCCGCGTCCTATTATTCTAGAAAGACCCGACTGGTCTTTGAAACCTGTCGGGTCTAATATCCTGAATGAGATTTCTATTTAGTAAGGAAGTTTATCAGCGAAAGCTTTAATATCTTCTTTCATATCTTGTAAATAATCAATGTCATCAAAGCCATTAATCATATTGTTCTTTTTGTAACCGTTAATAGCAAAAGATTCTTGCTGACCAGTTGACAATAAAGTAATAGTCTGTTCTGGAAGATTGATTTCCAACTCTGTTTTAGGATCAGCTTCAATCGCTTTGAAGATATTTTCCAAAAACTCTGGGCTAATTTGTACTGGTAAAACTCCAATATTTAAACAGTTTCCTTTAAAGATATCAGCAAAGAAACTAGAAACTACAGCTCTAAATCCGTAATCGTAAACTGCCCAAGCAGCATGCTCTCTAGAAGATCCTGAACCGAAGTTTTTTCCTCCAACAAGAATTTTTCCAGAGTAAGTTGGGTTGTTTAAAACGAAATCTGCTTTAGGTGTATCGTCTCCGTTGTATCTCCAGTCTCTAAAAAGGTTATCTCCAAAACCTTCACGTTTTGTAGCTTTTAAGAAACGAGCTGGAATGATTTGATCTGTATCTACGTTTTCAATTGGCAGCGGCACTGCACTGCTGGTAAGTATATTAAATTTATCGTATGCCATTTTTGTTTTTGCTTTAGGCTGTTTTCTGCTTTAGGCTATAAGCTGTATGCTTTAAGCTTTTTGCACAGCGTTTATTTTTTATTTGCTTTAGGCTATAAGCTTTAAGCTGTAGGCCTTTTTTAAATTCTGTTAGAAGCTTAAAGCCTATTGCTTAAAGCTTACAGCGGAATTAAAATAATTCCCTTGGGTCTGTTAGTTTTCCTGTAACCGCAGCTGCAGCAGCCATAATTGGACTTGCAAGAAGTGTTCTTGATCCAGGACCTTGACGGCCTTCAAAGTTTCTGTTTGAAGTACTCACTGCATATTTCCCAGCAGGAACTTTATCATCGTTCATTGCTAGACAAGCAGAACAACCCGGCTGACGTAATACGAAACCAGCTTCTGTCAAAATATCTAAAATTCCTTCTTCTTTAATCTGCGCTTCAACAACGTGAGAACCTGGAACTAACCAAGCGGTAACATTATCTGCTTTTTTTCTTCCTTTTACAATTTCAGCGAAAGCTCTAAAATCTTCAATACGTCCGTTTGTACAACTTCCTAAGAAAACATAATCAATTGGTTTTCCAATCATCACATCATCTTCGTGGAAGCCCATGTAAGCTAAAGATTTTTTATACGTTTCCTCACCACCTTCAACTTGGTTGGCATTCGGAATATGTTTTGTAATACCAATTCCCATTCCAGGGTTAGTACCATAAGTAATCATTGGTTCGATATCTTCCGCTTTAATGTTTAATTCAGCATCAAACACGGCATCAGCATCCGTTTTAAGAGTTTTCCAATATTCAACAGCTTTTGTCCAAGCTTCACCTTTAGGGGCATATAATCTTCCTTCAAGGAAATCGAAAGTAGTTTGGTCAGGAGCGATCATTCCGCCGCGAGCACCCATTTCGATACTTAAGTTACAAACAGTCATACGACCTTCCATAGTCATGTTTTCAAAAACATCACCAGCATATTCAACAAAATATCCTGTTCCTCCAGAAGTAGTTAATTGAGCGATAATATAAAGTGCAACGTCTTTTGGACCAACACCTTTGCTTAATTGACCGTTTACGTTGATACGCATTTTCTTTGGTTTAGGCTGCATAATACATTGAGTAGAAAGCACCATTTCAACCTCAGAAGTTCCGATACCAAAAGCAATAGCTCCAAAAGCACCGTGAGTAGATGTATGCGAATCCCCGCATACAATAGTAGCACCTGGCAAAGTAATTCCGTTTTCAGGACCAACTACGTGTACAATTCCATTTTTTTGATGACCTAATCCCCAGTGAGAAATTCCGTATTCGATTGCATTGTCTTCAAGAGCTTTAAGCTGATTAGCAGAAAGCGGATCCTGAACTGGTAAATGTTGGTTTATGGTTGGTGTATTGTGGTCTGCAGTTGCAAAAGTACGTTCTGGATATAATACGTTAACGCCTCTTGATTTTAATCCTAAAAAAGCAACAGGACTCGTAACTTCGTGAATGAAATGGCGGTCAATAAAAAACACATCTGGTCCATCTTCAATTTTACGCACTACATGTGAATCCCATACTTTGTCAAATAATGTCTTACTCATTTTTATTTTTTTTAATTGTAATTTCTATAACCACAGCAATCTCCTGTTCATTATAATAGCAAAACAAAAGTAAAAAAAGATAGAAAAGCGTCAATTTCAATATTTCATTATATACGATACCCAAATTAAATTACAAATTGCGAAACTGCTTTTATGCATTAAAATTTGAAAGAAAAATGATAAAGAAATTGATTTTGATTTTCTTTTTCGGCTTTAATTTTCCTTGTTTGTTTTTTGTTTTAATAGTTTGCAAATTTATCTCAAAATCGCTATAAAATATAAGGATTTAATTAAAAAAATCTAACAAAATGAATAAAAATAGTAATAATTGTTAGTTTTGATTTCTGTGTGCAAACTATGCTTTTGCGGTTTTTTAAAGCTTTTAAAGGAGTTTTATGGACATTATTTAGATTCAATAAAGTATCAAAATACTACGACATCCAAGAAGTATATTTTTATAAAATTTTATGTTTTTTTTAGTCAAAAAGGGAATTTTTGCTGCTAATAATTTTGAAAATTAGTTCAATGAATTTTTAAATTCGAGAGGAGTAAGGTTTGTTTTCTTTTTAAATAATTTACTAAACGACTGTGGATATTCAAAACCCAGTTGATACGCAATTTCTGCGACTGAAAGATCGGTAGTAATTAGGAAATCCTTTGATTTTTCAATTAGTTTTGAATGAATGTGCTGCTGTGTATTCTGTCCGGTTAAATTGCGGAGCATGTCACTTAGATAGTGAGTAGACACATTAATTTTGGAGGCAAGAAAATCTACTGTTGGTAAACCCTCTTTTAGGGTTTCAGCATTATTTATATAATTATCCAGTGTTTCTTCAACTTTGACTAATAAGTCGTGACTGATTGTTTTTCTGGTAATAAATTGACGTTTATAAAAACGATTACTGTAATTCAGCAAAACATCAATATAGGAAACAATTACATCCTGGCTCATTTCGTCTATAGCGTTCCGAAGTTCAGTGTCAATACTGTTTAATAAACCTATAATAATTGTTTTTTCGCTGTCAGAAAGATGCAGTGCTTCATTGGTGTCATAAGAAAAGAAACCATATTTCTTGATGTTTTTCCCTAAAGGATAATTTCGAATAAAATCTGGATGAAAAAGCAGCGTATAGCCGCCATATTCAGCACCTTCTTCATTTTCTGTAAAGATTAGCTGATTGGGAGAAGAAAATAGTAATCCGCCTTCATTAAAATCATAAAAACCTTGTCCGTAACCCATTTTTCCATTGGTAGAAAATTTATAAGATATCTTATACAGATCAAGTAAAAAGGCATAGTTTGCCAAATCTTCGTTTATAACCAATTGTGTATTGTCTATTAAACTCACCATCGGATGAAGAGGTTTTTGCAGTTTAAGCAGGTCATGAAACTGCGATATAGAGGAAATCTTTGCAGGGTTATTTTTTTTCTTTTCCATAATATAAAAATATAAAATATGACATTAAAAGACTAATGAGGCTTTCCGAAAAGTATTAAACAAGCTCTTTGATTTATGAAACATCAGCTTCGGAGAAGCGAAATATTTTTAATACTGTTGTATTTCGCTCCGCTGGAGCTTAATAAAAAGAACGTAAAATACTTTTTGGATTGCCTCATCAGGAATTATTATGCTTCAAAAAACTGTTTTCCAAATGCAGTACGAAAAGCTTCGTCGCCTTGTTCCAATCTTTGCTGGTACAGTGCTTTAGCATCTTCTCCAGCTACATATCTTAATTTAGTTTTTCCGTCTGTAGCGGCTTCGTAAACTACATCTGCAATTTGTTCTGCAGTTGATGCCATTTCAAACATTGCATCTACATTTTTAAACATTTTGTCTGCCATTGCCTGATATTCAGGTTTAACTCCGGTGTCAAGAGAACCATGAAGAAATTCTGTTTTGATCCCTCCTGGAGAAACTGTTTTAATATTTATTCCAAATGGATTTAATTCATAAGCCATGCTTTCGCTCCAGCCTTCTAACCCCCATTTTGTTGCGTGATAAATTGATCCTAAAGGAAAAGAAATCAATCCGCCAATTGAAGTTGTTGAAATAAATAATCCGCTTTTTCTTTCTCTGAAATACGGGATAAAAGCATTTGTAACACGAATTACTCCCAATAAATTAGTATTCAATTGTTTTGTGATCTGATCATCTGAAAAGCTTTCTAGAGGGCCAATTAACCCATAACCAGCATTGTTAAAGACAATATCGATGTCACTAATTTCAAGTGCTTTTTGAACTGTATTTTGTATTTGATCGTAATCTGTAACGTCTAACGGTAATAGCGTTACGTTCTTTAACTTAGAAAGTTCTGTTTCTTTTTCTGGAGTTCTCATAGTTGCAATTACATTCCATCCTTTTTCGTGGAATAATTTTGCTGTTGCTTTTCCTAAACCTGATGACGCACCTGTGATAAAAATTGTTTTCATGATTATTATTTTTTAATTGTTATAATTTGATTAAGCAAAGTTCAGTATACATCACAGTTTAAAAGTGTTCATTTTGGTGTAATGAGTGTTCAAAATGAATAATCGATGATTTAACGTAAGATTACAACGCGGATGACACAGATTTGCTTTGCAAAAACGCTGATTAAAACGGATTTTGTATTTTATCTGAAAAATCCGTTTTAATCAGCGTCTTCGTGATAACGAATCCGTATCATCCGCGTTGAAATCTATATTTTGAGTTTTTTAAGAATTACATTTTACAAGGTGTTAAAAATGCTTTTGTTAACAACTTTAGCTTCTTTATTTCTGTAAAAAAAGCGTAAATTTGAACTTCTTCCATTTTTCATTTCGCATTTTGTTATGTTTCATGTTGTCAATGTTTTGCAATGTGTAGGATTTGAAATTTTGGAGCTTTAAAATTTGATTTTTACAACTCTATGTATTTAATATTCGATACCGAAACAACCGGATTACCAAAACGATGGGATGCCCCGATAACCGATTCTGATAACTGGCCCCGCTGTATACAGATCGCTTGGCAGCTTCATGACGAAATGGGACAGCTTATTGAGCATCAGGATTATTTGGTAAAACCAGAAGGATTTAATATTCCGTATGATGCCGAACGTATTCACGGAATCTCGACTGAATTGGCTGAAGCCGATGGAATCTCTTTGGCCGAAGTTTTAGAAAAATTCAACATCGCTTTAAGCAAAACCAAATTTATCGTTGGTCAAAATTTAGGTTTCGACGTTAATATTATGGGAGCTGAATTTCACAGAATGGGTGTGGATTCTCCTATGGGTACAATGCCGGTTTTGGATACATGTACAGAAGTTACGGCTTCGTTATTGCAGCTTCCTGGAGGTCGTGGAGGAAAATTCAAACTTCCAACCTTAACAGAATTACACAGTTATCTTTTCAATCAGCCATTCGCGGAAGCGCACAACGCAACTGCCGACGTTGAGGCAACTACGCGTTGTTTCTTGGAATTGGTAAGAAGAGAAGTTTTTACCAAAGAAGAATTAGACGTTCCGAAGGAATATTTTAAAGAATTTCAAGATAGAAATCCGCAGGAATTTAAACTGATTGGTTTAAAGCATATCAATTTAAAAGCGGCTTCTGAAAAAGTTAGAGAGCAAATTAAAGCTTTACAAGTTGATGATACTCCAACTGTAGTTTCAGAATCTGATAAGGCAGATTTTAAAGCAGCAAAATTTGCGCATTTACACAATCATACACAGTTTTCGGTTCTCCAGTCAACTATCGGAATCGGAAATATTGTTGCGGCTGCAGCCAAAAACGGAATGCCGGCAGTTGCCATGACGGATACCGGAAACATGATGGGAGCTTTTCACTTTGTGAGCGCCGTTATGAACCATAACAAAGCAGCATCTGGAAAAAACAAAGCTCTGGTTGAAGCGGGAGAAGAGCCAACAGAAACTGAGGTAAAACCAATTGTTGGCTGTGAATTTAATATCTGTGAAAATCATTTAGATAAAAGCAAAAAAGACAACGGTTATCAGGTTGTTTTACTGGCGAAAAATAAAGCTGGTTACCATAATCTGGCGAAAATGGCTTCGATTGCTTATACGGAAGGATTTTATTATGTTCCGAGAATTGACCGAAAGATTGTGGAGCAATATAAAGCAGATATCATGGTCTTGTCTGGGAATTTATACGGAGAAATTCCGAGTAAAATCTTGAATATTGGTGAAAATCAAGCAGAAGAAGCTTTAATTTGGTGGAAAGAACAATTTGGCGAAGATTTCTATTTAGAGGTAATGCGCCACAATCAGGAAGATGAAAATCGCGTAAACAAAACCCTGATTGAGTTTTCGCAAAAGCATAATGTCAAATTAATTGCGACCAACAATACTTATTATTTAAACAAAGAAGATGCCAATGCCCACGATATTTTACTTTGTGTAAAAGACGGTGAAAAGCAGGCAACACCTATTGGACGCGGGCGAGGATATCGCTACGGACTTCCAAATCAGGAGTATTATTTCAAGTCGGAAGAAGAGATGAAAAAACTCTTTGCCGATTTGCCAGAAGCGATTATCAATATTCAGGAAATTATAGATAAGGTTGAAGGATATTCTCTTTATCGAGATGTATTGCTTCCGAAATTTGATATTCCAGAAGAATTTATGGTTCCCGAAGATGAAGCAGACGGCGGTGTTAGAGGGGAAAATAAATACCTGCGACACCTTACTATGGAAGGTGCCAAAAGAAGATATGGCGAAATTACAGAATCGATTCAGGAACGTTTGGATTTTGAATTATTAACGATTTCGAATTCTGGATATCCAGGTTACTTTTTGATCGTACAGGATTTCATCGCCGAAGCCAGAAAAATGGACGTATCGGTAGGTCCCGGACGTGGATCTGCGGCAGGTTCTGCCGTTGCGTACTGCCTCGGAATTACCAACATTGACCCTATTAAATACGACTTACTTTTTGAGCGTTTCCTTAATCCTGACCGTGTATCGATGCCCGATATTGATATCGATTTTGATGACGAGGGTCGTGGACGTGTAATGGATTACGTAATCAATAAATATGGTCAAAAACAGGTGGCGCAGATTATCACTTATGGTAAAATGGCAACCAAATCGGCAATTCGTGATACCGCTCGTGTACTGGATTTACCTTTGTTCGAAGCCGACAGAATTGCCAAACTGATTCCGGGAATGATGCCGTCAAAATGGAATTTGGCACGTTTTATTTCTGAAAGTGAAGAAGAGGTAAAAAAAGCACTTCGTTCTGACGAATTTGATAATGTAAAAGAATTAATCGCGATTGCCAATGAAGATGATTTGGCAGGAGAAACCATTCAGCAGGCAAAAATCCTCGAAGGATCAATGCGTAATACTGGAATTCACGCCTGCGGGGTAATCATTACGCCGTCGGATATTACGAATTATGTTCCCGTTACTACCGCAAAAGATTCTGATTTATATGTAACCCAGTTTGATAACTCGGTTGCAGAAAGTGCCGGACTGCTTAAAATGGACTTCTTGGGTCTGAAGACCCTTACGCTGATAAAAGATACCGTTAAACTGGTAAAATATAGAACAGGAATTGATTTAGATCCAGATAATTTCCCGATTGATGATGAAGAAACGTATGCGCTTTTCCAAAGAGGTGAAACGGTAGGTATTTTCCAATACGAGTCACCTGGAATGCAGAAATACATGAAAGATCTGAAACCAACAGTTTTTGGAGATTTAATTGCGATGAATGCACTTTATCGTCCAGGACCTTTGGAGTATATTCCGTCTTTCGTTCGAAGAAAAAATGGTGACGAAGAAATTAAATACGACTTAGATGCCTGTGCCGAATATTTGTCTGAAACCTACGGAATTACGGTTTATCAAGAGCAGGTAATGCTTTTGTCTCAGTCTTTGGCAGGATTTACAAAGGGTGAGGCCGACGTTTTGCGTAAAGCGATGGGTAAGAAACAAAAAGACGTACTAGATAAAATGAAGCCGAAGTTTGTGGAACAAGCTGCTGCTAAAGGTCACGATGCTAAAATTCTAGAGAAAATCTGGAAAGACTGGGAAGCCTTTGCGAGTTACGCCTTCAACAAATCGCACTCGACTTGTTATGCTTGGATTGCGTATCAAACGGCTTATTTGAAAGCGCATTATCCTGCAGAATATATGGCAGCGGTACTTTCGAATAATATGAATGATATTAAACAAGTGTCATTTTTCATGGAAGAATGTAAGCGTATGGGATTACAGGTTTTGGGTCCCTGTGTAAATGAATCGTATTATAAATTTACGGTAAATGATGAATATGCTGTTCGTTTCGGAATGGGAGCGATTAAAGGTGTTGGTTCTGGAGCCGTTGAAACTATTGTAGCCAACAGAAAAGACGGAAGATACAAATCGATTTTTGATTTGGCGAAGCGAATTGATTTGCGTGCTGCCAATAAAAAAGCGATTGAGAATTTAGCTCTTGCCGGTGGTTTTGATTCATTTGAAGGAACAACGAGAGCGCAGTATTTTCATGATGATGGTGACGGAATTACATTTTATGAAAAAGCAATGCGTTATGGATCGAAGTTTCAGGAAAATGAAAATTCCTCTCAGGTAAGTTTATTTGGGGAAACCAGCGAAGTACAAATTGCAGAACCAGTTGTGCCTCCATGCGAGGACTGGAGTACAATGGAAAAACTGGCCAAAGAAAAAGAAGTTGTCGGAATTTATATTTCTGGACATCCTCTGGACGATTTTAGATTTGAAATGAAATACTTCTGTAATGCCCGATTAGAAGCATTAAAAAGTATGAATGAATATGTGGGTAAAAATTTAAACTTCGCCGGAATTATTAATAACGTACAGCACCGTGTAGCTAAAAATGGAAAAGGCTGGGCTGTATTTAATTTAGAAGGATATGACGAAAGTTATGAGTTTAAAATTTTTGGTGAAGAATATTTAAAATTCCGTCATTTCCTGATTCAGAATAATTTTGCCTACATAAAGATATTGATAAAAGACGGTTGGGTAAATCATGACACAGGTAAAAAATCTGAACCGAGGATGCAGTTTGTAGAGATACGACAACTGCAGGATATTTTAGAAGCTTTTGCTAAGAAACTAATTGTCCTATTAAATATTAAAGATATTCAGGCAGAATTTATTCATAAGCTGAGTCATTTGTTTAACGAGAACAAGGGAGATAATTCTGTGACTTTTGAAATCATGGAATTAGAAAAGATAAAACGATTAGTTGAGGTGGAAACACCAACAGATTTTGAACCCGATGATGCCGTTTTTGAAGATGAAAATGAAAACGAAGATGAAGTACTTGAAAGTACAAAAGTGCAAGAGGTAAATGAGGTTGAAGAAATAAAAGTCGTGACGAAATTAACTATGCCAAGTCGTCGTTTAAAAGTGAGAATTTCAACTGAATTATTGCAGGAATTGGAGAAAATGCAGATCAATTTTAAATTGAACTAAAAAATTAACAGTTAAAATTTAACCAGATGTTAAATTTTTTAGTTAAAAATATGCATGCATAATACTTTTTTAGTAATATTGCCCAAAATTACAACGTTTTCGTGCCAAGTCTAACTTTACAAACTATAAGAATATGTTAAAATACTCTAAGTTTGTATTAATCAATTAAATCAGAATTATGAAAAAGAACCTATTTTTATTAGGATTATTAGTTTGCTCTATGGCCACAATGGCGCAAACAGAAAAAGCAGATAAACCAGAAAGCTGGTATTTTAAACTAGGTGGATCTTATTTTATTCAAACAGCAGCTACAGAGTTTCCAATTGTAAATGGTGCATTGCCTAATACCGATGTTTATGCCGCAGATGGTACAACATTACTTTCAAGAGAAACAAATCACGGCTCATTTGGGGAAGGATTTCGTACAGGTATAACTGCAGGATATCGTTTTACAGCTCGTTTGGGAGTTGAAATGGGAATTAATTATTTTAGCAGTGCTAGTAAAACTATGGTTCAAACCACTAATAGATTAGTTGCTGCTGGACCTACCTTTGCTAGTGGAAAAGCAGTTGGGAAAATTGAAGCTTTTGATGTTGCTCCAGCTCTTGTATTGTTTTTAGGAGAATCTCATGGCTTTGAACCTTATACGAAAGTAGGAGTTATTGTACCTATACACGGAGATTTAACAATCGAAACTACTAGAACTTACACTAATCCTGCGGGAGTTGTCAATAGTTATGCTAAAGATGTAGTAAAACCAAATCCAACAGTAGGGTTTTTGGCAGCTTTAGGAACATCATATAAATTAGGTAAGCACATAGCTGTTTTTGCAGAATTAGAGTACCGTAACTTTACTGTTCATGGTAAAAGTAAAGAAACAGAGGTATATACTGAAAATGGTGTAGACAAATTAAACACGCCTACATCTTTCCGTCCAGACGCTTCTTATTCTGCTAGTCATGTTGATTACGTTAAGCAATTAAACACAGGGTCTAATCACTATTTGTTTAATCCAAATACTGCAACAACAAATATTCCTACCGATACAACTAGACCTAATGATGCTATGAATGATATTAGTTCATATGTTGGAATCTCTGGATTAGGTTTGACTTTCGGTCTTAAATACAGCTTGTAATTTTAGACTTTTTATAGTTTACAAAAAGAGGATATTCGAAAGAATATCCTCTTTTTTTTACAGATACCAGCCTTTGTCAAAGTTTTTACGATGAATTGCCTCCAGCTTTAGCTGGAGGTTGAAAATGGACTAGAATAAAAAGGCTTTAGCCAAACCTAAATTTGGCTAAAGCCCTATTACTGTAATAAATTCATAAACCTCCAGCTAAAGCTTGAGGCAATTCAATTCTAAATGCTATTATTTTGAAGAATTCCTAAACTCTTTCAAAACTTCATCAATAACCCAAGTCGTTCTTGAACCAGAAATTCCTTTTGATGGAGAAGCGCCATCTCCTAATAGTTCAGCAATAACAGTTTCTATAAATGGCTGTTGAATATGTAATGGATTTTCTATCGTAATACTTTCTTTTTCTCCATCTGCATATTGAATATGCAAAGGATCATTGCCAAAAGTTGAGAAAGAAATTTTTCCTTTATCACCCACAATTTCAGTATTATCATAACGTTCAAAACTGGCAAAATTCCATAGACCAGATCCGTGAATTCCGTTTTCGAATAAAAACGACATCGAAACAGCATCTTCAGCAGGATAAGCTTGTAATTGAGAAGTTGCATGACCGCGAACAGACTTTATCGGACCTAAGACGAAATCTAGAAAATCTAGAGTATGACACGCTAAATCAACAAAAATTCCACCCCCGGAAATGTGAGGCAGAACAGTCCACGGAAGATTAATTTCATCATCATAGCGTTGCTCAAAAGGATGATATAAAACACAGTTTACATGTCTTATTGTTCCTAATTTTCCTTGGTCGATGATTTCTTTTATTTTTAAGAAACGTGGTAAAGCTCTTCTATAATAAGCAACAAACAAAGGAACATTATGTTCTTTGCAAACGCTGATCATTTCATTGCATTCTTCAAAAGTCAGCGCCATTGGTTTTTCAACATAAACTGGTTTTCCGGCTTTGGCACATAAAATAGTATATTCTTTATGAGATGAGGGAGGAGTTGCGATATAAACAGCATCAACTTCTGGATCATTAATTAAATCTGCGGCATTAGAATACCATTTTGGAACATTATGGCGTTTTGCATAATCTTCAGCAAGTGCAGCATCTCTTCGCATTACAGCAACTAAAGCAGAGTTTGGGGCTTTCTGAAAAGCTGGTCCGCTTTTTACTTCGGTTACATTCCCACAGCCTATAATTCCCCATTTTATAATTTTCATCGTTTGGTTTTTTAGTTTCTCAAATTTAAAAAAGGTTTGCCACGAATTACACGAATTGTCACGAATTTATTTTTTGAATTTTTGCCACAGATTAAAGGATTTTCACAGATTAAATTAAAAGCACGCGAATAAATCATTTTAATCCTTTTATATGTGGCAAAAAAGAAAGCCACAAATTCACAAAATATATTCGTGAATTCGTGGCTTAAAAAAATCCAGTTTAAAGTTTTACTTTTTCGGTAAAGCTTTAAAACCCATATTGTAAAGTGTGAAAGCTTGAATGTCTACATTTTCTTGTATCGAAGCAGCAACAGATTTTCCTGCACCGTGACCAGCTTTAACATCAATTCTAATTAATACCGGATTTTCTCCTGTCTGTTTTTCTTGTAATTCAGAAGCAAATTTGAAACTATGCGCTGGAACCACACGATCATCATGATCACCTGTAGTTACCATTGTTGCAGGATAATGAGTTCCTTTTTTAACATTATGAACAGGAGAATATCCTTTTAAGTATTCAAACATTTCTTTGTTGTCTTGAGCAGTTCCATAATCAAAAGCCCATCCTGCACCAGCTGTAAAAGCATTGTAACGAAGCATATCCATAACCCCAACCGCTGGTAAAGCCACTTTCATTAAATCAGGACGCTGCGTCATAGTTGCTCCAACTAATAAACCTCCGTTCGATCCTCCGCGAATAGCTAGATAATCTGATGAAGTATATTTTTGAGCAATTAAGTATTCTGCCGCAGCAATAAAATCATCAAATACATTTTGTTTTTGCAATTTTGTTCCTGCATCATGCCATTTTTTACCGTACTCGCCGCCGCCTCTTAAATTGGCAACTGCATAAATACCTCCGTTTTCCATCCAAACAGCATTTGCAATACTGAAACTTGGAGTTAAACTAATATTGAATCCACCGTAACCGTAAAGGATAGTTGGGTTTTTACCGTCTAATTTGATTCCTTTTTTATAAGTAATAATCATTGGAACTTTTGTGCCGTCTTTTGAAGTGTAGAATACTTGTTTAGACTCGTAATCTTCACTTTTGAAATCAACTTTTGGTTTTTGATATACTTCTGATTTACCAGATTTTGGTTCAAAAGAATAAATACTTCCTGGAGTTGTGTAATTTGTAAAGCTGTAATACAAAATCTTTTCTTCTTTTTTGCCGCCAAATCCGCCTGCAGTTCCAACAGCAGGAAGTTTGATTTCGCGAACCAATTTTCCGTTGTAATCATATTGCTGTACAAACGAAACAGCATCTTTTGTATAATTAGCAAAGAAGTATCCTGCTCCAGTTGAAGGAGATAAAACATTTTCAGTTTCTTTGATAAAATCTTTCCAGTTTTCCACCTTCGGATTTGCAGCATCTACAGTAACTACGCGTACGTTTGGAGCATTTAAGTCAGTTTCTATAAATAACTTAGTTCCCTCATTTTCAATAATTGAGTTTGAACTATTGAAATTATCTACAATCGTAACAATTGGACTATTAGGTTTCGTCAAATCTTTGATGTACAATTCATTTCCATAAGTAGAATTGGCAGCAGAAATAATTAAAAAATGATCATCTTCGGTAACATAACCACTTACATATCTTCTTTTTTGATCTGCACCAAAAATTACTTTATCCTCTTTTTGAGAAGTTCCCAGTTTATGAAAATACAATTTATGCTGATCTGTTTTGGCAGATAATTCACTTCCTTTCGGTTTGTCATAACTAGAATAGTAGAAACCTTCATTTCCGTGCCAAGAAACCCCGCTGAATTTTACATCAACTAAAGTATCTTCTAAAACTTTTTTAGAAATAGCATCAATTATAATTACTTTTCTCCAGTCGCTTCCTCCTTCAGAAATAGAATAAGCGGCTTTGTTTCCGTCTTTAGAGAAATCTAAACCTCCAAGAGAAGTTGTTCCGTCTTTAGAAAATGTATTCGGATCTAAGAAAACTTCTTCTTTTCCATTTGCATCTTTTCTATAAACAACAGATTGATTTTGAAGACCATTATTTTTAGAATAATAAGTAAACTTTCCTTCTTTAAAAGGAGCACCTATTTTTTCATAGTTCCATAGTTTTTCCATTCGTTTTTTGAGTTCTTCACGAAACGGAATTTTATCTAAATATCCATAAGTAACTTCATTCTCAGCTTTTACCCAAGCTCCAGTTTCTGCAGATTTGTCGTCTTCAAGCCATCGGTACGGATCGCTTACTTTGGTATCAAAATATACATCAACAGTTTCTCCTTTTTTTGTTTCAGGGTATTTTAGCTGCCCGAATGAAATTCCTGCGGTTGTAAGTGTCATTAATAAAAATGTTTTTTTCATAGTTAGTTTTTATCTGTTGTAACAAAAATAGCACTTTTTGTGAGATTGGTAAATGTTTAACGCAAAGAGCGCAATGTTTTAATCTCGCAAAGACGCGAAGTCGCAAAGAGGTTTTTTTAACTTTGCGTCTCTGCGTCTCTGCGTCTCTGCGAGATTTTTTAATTACAACTTTTTAAATTTAGCGAACTTTGTGTAAACTCTTTGTGCTCTTTGCGGTTAAATTAAATATTATAGATTAAAATTTACTCCCAAAACGATATTTCTTCCAATATTCGGAATACCGTCTGTTTTTAATCTAGAAAGGTGTGCAATATATTTTTTATCAAATAAATTGTTTCCGTTTAAGTTAATGTCAAATGCTGTTTTTCCTAGTTTTACAGTTCCTCCAAAACCTAAATTTACTAAAGTATAACCTTTAGAAGCAGTTTCAAATCCGCTTACATTATCTTGGCTGAAAGTAGACGAAACATTTAATGAAGCAAAACCTTCGCTTAACCAATCTTTGATATTAAATTCAGTTCTAAGCGTGTTGTTCCAATTGTTAGCAGGAATTAAAGGCAGATAATCATCATTGTCTTTTTTACCTGTTACAGTTTCAAAACTAGTTTCAAAATGTAACCAATCTAAAGGATGCGGGTGAAAGTGTAAACCAACTTCGCCTCCAAACAATTTTGCATTATCCTGGACATAAGCAAAAACATCATTATCATCTAAAACGTCTCCAGTTGGAGAGGTATAAATATAATTGTTTACGTGATTGTAAAATCCGTTAACAAAGAATTCGAAATGTGTGTTTTTGTATTCTAAGTTCAAATCAGTCTGAACGTTTTGTTCTGTTTTCAAATTAGCATTTCCAATTTCATAACGATTTGTTCCTTCGTGAACACCGTTTGAAGTTAATTCGGCTAAGTTTGGTGCTCTAAAACCAGTTGCCACATTTAAACGAAGCGTCAACGGTTCCGCCAGTTTTGTTTTATATCCCAAAGAAGCATTAAAACTGTCAAACGATCTATCTAAAGCTTGAAAATAGCCTTCTTCGCCTTCAGTTCCGTGAGCAATTGAAGTAATATTTCTGTTATCAAAACGCAATCCGGCTTGAATAACACTATTGTCCCATTCGTAATTCGCAGTTCCAAAAACGCCAAAATCATTTGTTGTAGCATCTGGAATTAAATATTCTTCACCAGAATTTTTATTGGTTTGATGCATTCCCTGAACTCCAAAAATAGTTTCGATTTTTCCGAATTTAGGTAAATGATATTTTGCATTATAGTTGAAAGTATTCAATTTCATATGAAGAGAAGCTTCGTTGCTGTCTTCAAATTCGCTTCTATCATTCGCGATATAACCTAAGTCAACGTCTAATTTTGAGTTTTCAAAAAAGATAACATTATTCAAACTCAATAAATGATTAAAAATTCCTTGTCTCGGAAATTGAGTGTCTTTGCTTGAAGATTGTTCCGCAATTCCATCTTCTGGAATTCCAATGTCCAATTTGTTGTAATTGTATCTTAAAACACTTGAAAAGCTTGAATTGCTGTATCCAATTCCAGTTTTAAAATCAGTTTCATTGTAGCGTGAATTGGTTACGCGGTCGCCATCGGCAATTTTGTAATCAGAATGTGTGTTGTAACTTCCACGAGCTAAGAATTTCCAATTATCTGTCGAAGTTTTTAATCCGATAGAAGAATTACTTCCTTGCGTATTAGTAAAATATTTTTGACTGAAATTAGCTTTAAAATCTCCAGCATCAGCAAATTTTTCGGGGTTAAAATATAAAACACCTCCCAAAGCATCGGAACCATATAATAAGGAAGCTGGTCCTTTTATAACTTCGACACTTTCGATTCCGGCATCATTTAAACCTAAACCATGTTCGTCTCCAAACTGCTGATTTTCGATACGAACACCTTGAGAATACACTAAAACACGATTACCGCTAAGTCCGCGAATTACAGGTTTTCCGATAGAAGTTCCAGTCGAAATCTGAGAAACTCCAGGAATTGTTGCTAAACCTTCAATTAAAGTTGAGGTACCTTTTTGCTGTAATGTTTTGATGCTTTCGTGCTCAATTTTCATTACGTTTTGCGATTGCAATTTATTAAAAGGCGTAGAAACAACCACTTCATCCATTTCTAAAACAGATTCTAAAAGAATAATATCAAGGGTATTTTCCTTTACTAATTTCGCAATAGTTTGATTCTGATTAGCATATCCAACATAAGAAAAAGCAATGCGAAGACTTCCGTTTGGAAGATTTTTTAATTCGTATTTTCCGTTCACATCTGTTGTTGTTCCTTTATGTAATTCAGGTGCGTAAACTGAAACTCCTGGTAATGGCTGATTTTGAGCATCGGTTACAATACCTGAAACCGAATTTTGAGCAGTAAGAATGCTCGAGAACCCTAAAATAAGGGCAATTATAATTTTTTTCATTTGAAAATGATGCTATAGTTAAATTGATTTTTTCTTTTTTGAATGAAAACCAAAACAAGCAGCAAAGCATTCTGATCCTAATTAAAAATAAGTTAGGATTAGGAAACTCAACGCAGTTTCAATTTAAAATAAAAAGAAAATGTGATTTTTTTAGAAACCGAAAAATTTAAGAAACTACAGCAAAAGGAGGTCCGCGCAATAAATAGGCGCTTGGGGAAACAGAAAAAATCTTTTCTGACAGCGGAAAGAAATAAGGAATATCGCTGTTGAAATAATAAAACTGAAAAGAGAAATCTTGCGGAACCACAAATGATTCAAACGCAAAATTACAAACAAAACAAACTTCATAATTATGATGCTGGTGCGTTATTTCTCCGCTGGGATCATTGTACTTATGATGACACTGCTTTTCTGAAAGCTGTTTTGCAATATGCTCATAACTGTGTATCGACTGAAACAATATCGAGAACAATATTGTTACAGCAAAAGATAAACTTAATATGAGCTGTTTTTTCTTCATTTCCAGCAAAGGTATAAAAGATAAAAAGAAAATTCATTTATTTTTTGCTTATCCCTATTGATTTATTGCAAAAAACGCAGCAATTAATTTTAATCTCCAACAAAAAGAGAATATTTATATTTCTTATCGTTACTAGAAAAAGCATTATGTTATATTTGTATATGAAATAAATAGACGCAGAAGAGCGTTTATTTTTAAAACCTTTTAAAACCAAACCACGATATGCGAATTATTTTTAGCTGCTTGTTTTTACTCACTTTTTTTAGCTCTTTTGCACAGGAAGAAGTTAAACCTGAAGTAAAACCAGTAATCAAAATTGATTCTTTATATCGAGAAGATCAGTTTTTCTTTTCGGTTACCTATAACATGTTTACTGATATTCCTGATAAGTTTAAACAGAATAAATTTTCTTTGGGACTTTCTGGAGGTTTTCTGCGCGATATGCCGGTTAACAAATCAAGAACAGTATCAATTGCTGCCGGTTTAGGATTAAGCTATCAAAATTATTATCAAAATCTAACCATTTTTCAAGATGGATCAGGTGCAATTGCTTATGGGGTAAATGATTACGGAGAATTTGTTTCAAATCGTTATAAACAATATTCTGTAGATCTTCCGATAGAATTTAGATGGAGAAATTCAACTTATGAAAGCACTAAATTCTGGCGTATTTATGGCGGTGTGAAATTGAGTTATGTTTTTTCGAGTGCATCAATTTTGGATGATGGAGAGAAAACCTATAAAATCAATAATAATCCCGATATCAATAAATTTCAATACGGGCCTTATCTTGCCGCGGGATATAATACCTGGAACATATATATTTACTACGGTTTAAATCCGTTGTTTAATTCTGCCACTACTGGGGCTGGCGAAAAAATCAATTTGAAAACTTTAAATGCCGGATTGATCTTTTATATTTTATAACCACAGATATAAAAATAAAAGCTGGGGCATAATTCCAATAAATAATCCAATTAATATTTCTCTTGATGTATGTGCATTCATCTCTAAACGGGATGAAGCCACAACTCCAGATAATAAAATAAGCAAAGCTGGCCAATACGGATTATGCATTTGCAGGTGAATGTTTAAGCCAATTACAAAAATGGCAAAACCACAAATAGCAACCATATGTAAACTTGCCTTTACTTTAAATAGTGTACTTACTAAAGCCAAAATTGTACTAAACAAGGCTCCCAGAAAAAAGAAATGAAGTTCAGGATAACGAATAATAACTATACTTCGTTTTACCAGTAAAATATACAAAAAGCACTGTAAAATTAACGGAATGGTGCGTTCTGAAGTCTGGCTCAGCATGATCGATTTTACATGTCCAGTGGATCGCAGCAATAAATAAAATAAAACAGGAACAACCACATTAATCACCAAAATCTGGATTAAAACAAAATATTTTTCCTGTGTGCTAAAAATGTCTCCTTTATAGAATAAATAAAACAATGTTGCATACAACGATATAAAAATGGGGTGTAATATATAGGAGAAAATAGGAAGTAACTTTTTCAAAACGCTCAAATTTGTGGTAATAAACAAATATACAGAAATATAAATAGCGAAGCTAAAACGCTTTATTTTTTAAGAAAATCACAACTCTTTTCTATCTTTAATATCTTAATTTTGAAAAAAAGATTTTCCTAAATGAGCCTAAATTTAAAAAGCCTAGTTTCAGTTCTTAATGCCAAATGGATTGGCTCTGATGAATCTATTTCTATAGATCATATTTCGATTGACAGCCGTTCACTCCAAAACGGACCTCAGACATTATTTTTTGCCTTGGCCGGCATAAACAATGATGCTCATTTATTTATTCCCGATTTAATAGAAAAAGGAGTGCAGAACTTTGTTGTGCAATATATTCCCGATAATTATTCTGGAAAAGCTAATTTTTTGGTTGTTGAAAATACGCTGGAAGCATTACAGAAATTTGCAGCATATTATAGAAATCTTTTTCATTTTCCAGTTATTGGATTAACGGGAAGTAACGGAAAAACGATAGTAAAAGAATGGCTTAACTTTTTACTAAGCCCAGAATACAATATTATCAGAAGTCCAAAAAGTTACAATTCGCAGGTTGGTGTGCCGCTTTCGGTAATTGCCATTAACGAAAAACACAATCTCGGAATTTTTGAAGCTGGAATTTCTACGGTTAACGAAATGGTTAATCTCGAAAAAATCATTAAACCTACAATTGGCGTGCTCACAAATATTGGAAGCGCACACGATGAAGGCTTTTTAAATTTAGTGCAAAAGATTGATGAAAAATTGCTTTTATTTAAAGACTGCCCAGTTATTATTTATCAAAAAAATGAAGTTGTAGATTCTTGTTTGACACAATTTGCAGCCGAATATATGCTTCATCCTCGAAAACTTTTTTCATGGAGTTTTACCGATAAAACTGCTGATGTTTTTATTCTGAAAAAAGAAAGTAAAAACGATCACACCCAGATTCAATATCAATATCAAAATGAAATTTTTGATTTAGAAATTCCGTTCAGTGATTCGGCTTCTGTAAAAAACAGTATTTCTTGTTTATTGGTTTTATTGCATTTTAACTATGATCAGGCAGCGATTCAAAATCGAATCCAGATGCTTTATCCCGTTCGAATGCGCCTTGAAGTTAAGAATGGAATTAACAATTGCAGTATAATAGATGATAGTTACAGCTCCGATTTTCAATCGTTAAAAATCGCTTTAGATTTCTTGGAAAGCCAAAAAAAGAATGCTGCCAAAACAGTTATTTTGTCGGATATTTTTCAAAGCGGATTTTCCAATGAAGAATTGTACTCAAAAGTTGCTGACTTAATTGCTTCTAATAAAATAAACCGTATAATTGGAATTGGAGAAACGATTAGCGCTTTCGCCTCTAAATTTTCAAACATTACTATTTTTCCAACTAAAAATGACTTTATCGAGGCCATTGAAAGTTTAAATTTTGCCAATGAAACCATTTTAATAAAAGGAGCAAGGTCGTTTCATTTTGAAGAAATTGTTTCAATGCTTGAAGAGAAAACACACGAAACGGTTCTTGAAATTAATCTCGATGCAATCAGCCATAACTTTAACTACTACAAATCAAAATTGGCACCAAATGTGAAAATGATGGTAATGGTTAAGGCTTTTGGTTATGGAAACGGAGGTTTGGAGATCGCTAAATTATTAGAACATCATAAAGTAGATTATTTAGGTGTGGCTTTCGCCGATGAAGGGATTTTGTTAAAAAACGGCGGTATCAAACTGCCTATTATGGTTTTAAATCCAGAATCGACAAGTTTTCCATCTATTATACAATATCAGTTAGAACCTGAAATTTACAGCATAAAAGGGCTGAATGCCTTTTTGAAAATTGCCCGCGAAAAGAATCTAAAAGATTTCCCGATTCATATTAAAATTGATACTGGAATGCATCGTTTAGGTTTTGAAGACAATACGATCGGCGAATTGATCGCTACTTTAAAAGGAAATTCAACCGTTCGTGTTCAAAGTGTTCTATCGCATTTGGCAACAAGCGATGAACCAAAACATTATGCATTTGTAAACCAACAAATCAACTTATTTGACAGACTATCGTCAAAATTAATAAGCGAATTAAATATCAATCCGATTCGTCATATTTTAAATACGTCTGGAATTAGCAATTTCCCGAATGCCCAATACAATATGGTGCGTTTAGGAATTGGTTTGTATGGAGTTTCCAACGATCCATTAGAACAAAAATATTTGGAAAATGTTGGAACCTTAAAATCGATTATTTCGCAGGTTCGAACTATTCCCGCTGGAGACAGCGTGGGTTACGGACGCCGTTTTATGGCCGAAAAAGAAACTAAAATTGCTACAATTCCAATTGGTTATGCTGACGGAATTGCCAGATTGTGGGGAAATGAAGTTGGTTTTGTTGTCATAAAAAATCAAAAAGCACCAATTGTTGGAAGTGTCTGTATGGATATGCTGATGGTAAACGTAACCGAAATAGATTGCAAAGAAGGCGATTCTGTAATTATTTTCGGCGAAAGCCCAACCGTTATTGAAATGGCAGCAGCTTTAAAAACAATTCCGTACGAGATTATGACGAGTATTTCGCAGCGCGTAAAACGGGTATTTTTCCGATAATCTTAAAAACTTTCAATAAAATTCCGTATTTTCGATATTCACTTATTATAAACACAAACACGTTAGATATGGGATTTTTTTCAGAATTTAAGGCATTTGCAATGAAAGGCAACGTAGTTGATCTTGCTGTTGCAGTAATTATTGGAGCGGCTTTTGGTAAAATTGTAAGTTCATTTATTGAAGATGTAATTACGCCTTTAGTATTAAAACCTGCTTTAGATGCAGCTCATTTGTCAAGAATAGAAGATTTAACAGCTTTTGGAGGTGTTAAGTACGGAATGTTTCTTTCTGCAGTAATTAACTTTATTATTGTGGCATTTGTTTTGTTTCTGATAATTAAAGGATTAAACAGTCTTAAAAAGAAAGAAGAACCAGCTCCAAATCAACCTGCAGCACCAACTCAGGAAGAATTGCTTACTCAAATTAGAGATTTATTGAAAAATAAACAATAAGATATAATACCGCTACACTAAGTCTAACTTAACCGCCTTCTAAAGAGGCGGTTTTTTTACAAAATGTTTATTTTGCAACATTTTGTTATTTTTTGTGAATCACCTTGTTTAGACTTTTATTATACTTATTTTTGTCCTATAAAATTTGATTATTGAATTATTTAAAAATATAAAAATGAGAATTGCAGTTGTAGGTGCTACCGGAATGGTTGGCGAAGTAATGCTTAAAGTTTTAGCGGAAAGAAATTTTCCGGTTACAGAATTAATTCCTGTTGCTTCTGAAAGATCAGTAGGAAAAGAAATTGAATACAAAGGAACAAAATATAAAGTAGTAGGCTTACAAACAGCTGTTGATATGAAAGCGGATATCGCTGTTTTTTCTGCAGGTGGAGATACTTCATTAGAATGGGCTCCTAAATTTGCTGCAGCAGGAACAACTGTTATCGACAACTCATCTGCTTGGAGAATGGATCCTACTAAAAAATTGGTAGTTCCAGAAATCAATGCTTCTGTATTGACAAAAGAAGATAAAATTATTGCAAATCCAAACTGTTCTACTATTCAAATGGTATTGGCTTTGGCTCCATTGCACAAAAAATACAACATTAAAAGAATCATTGTTTCTACTTACCAATCGATTACTGGAACTGGTGTAAAAGCGGTAAAACAATTAGAAAATGAGTACGCAGGAATTCAAGGTGATATGGCTTACAAATATCCAATTCACAGAAACGCGATTCCACACTGCGATAGTTTTGAAGAAAACGGATACACTAAAGAAGAAATGAAATTAGTTCGTGAAACTCAAAAAATTCTTGGTGATAACACGATTAGAGTTACAGCTACTGCAGTTCGTGTACCAGTTGTAGGCGGACATAGCGAAGCGGTAAACGTTGAGTTTACAAATGATTTTGATGTGAACGAAGTTCGCGAAATTCTACACCATACTGATGGAGTTGTAGTTCAGGATAATTTAGATACCTTTACTTATCCAATGCCATTATACGCAGAAGGTAAAAATGATGTTTTTGTTGGAAGAATCCGTCGTGACGAAAGCCAGCCAAATACATTAAACATGTGGATCGTTGCTGACAACTTAAGAAAAGGCGCTGCAACAAACACGATTCAAATCGCTGAATATTTAATTCAAGCAGGTTTGGTATAATCTGAGAGATTAAAGAAAATTGTTATAAAGAAAAAGCCGTAATTGCAAGATTGTAATTACGGCTTTTTTGATTTTATAAATGGCTTATTTTGTTTGTTTTATGGCTTGACAAGATTACTTTAAAGATATATTTTGGATAATTTTGAGCTCAATTTAAATATCTTAGATTTAAAGTTAATGAAACCAGGGATTAAACCAATTTATTTATTGGTTGGAAACATAGTAGCTAAAAGATATTTTGGACCAAATAAAGAAATTAAAAACGGGACAAAAAATTTTAGCGGAGGGACAAAAGTTTATATAATTGATTGGTATCCGGGTATGTGTGAAACCATCGTTGTTGTAGGACTTCATAGAAAAACAAAGAGGATTATATCAGTTTGTATTAAAGCAAATTTAGTTGAGAATTTAAGAATAAAAAATGTTTACAAGAAACACATAATAAGAAAAGTAAAAGAACGGCATGGTGAATTTGATCAGCAATTCATAAAGGAATTAGCTGAAGAAATGTTAGAATTTATCCCAATGTGGAAGAGAAACTTTAAGAACTTTTCAGATGAATCAAATATCAAAAATCTTCATAGTTACCCAATATTTAATTTAAGTATTTCTGGCATATTTAAGAGTTTAAAGAAACTTGTTATAAAGAGAAAGCCGTAATTGCAGTAATGTAATTACGGCTTTTTTGAATTCTATTGGATTGTTTTTTGTTATCTAGTGTTTAAAAATTACTTTTGTAAATAGAGTTAAATTAAGTTTTATGGCATTTCCAGTCGATCTAAAATATATAATTGAAACGGAAGAAGAATTAGGAGTAAGCTTTCCTACTTTATTCAAAGAAAAAATGACAGCAGAAAATGGAGGTGAAGCTATAACCGAAAACGATAATTGGAATCTTTACCCGTTTTTTGATAAGAGCGATAAGAAGAGAATAAGCAGAACTTGCAATCATATTGTTTTAGAAACCAAACAAGCTAGAGAATGGGATAATTTTCCGTTAAATGCAATTGCTATTGCAGGAAACGGCTGTGGTGATTACTTAATTCTTATTTCTTTAGATAACAATAAAAAATTAAGTGAACATATTTATCTGTGGCATCATGAAACTGGAGATTATGAACAAGTTGCAGAAAATATAAAAGGATTAATTGAATCGTAGTCAGCTATTTAAATTTGTTTAATAAAAAATATTATAAAGAAAAAGCCGTAATTACAAGAATGTAATTACGGCTTTTCTGATTTTAATTAAAGTTGAAAATTATTTCTTTCTCATTAATTCTTCACCACAAGCTTTACCAATTTTTTGAACCAAATCACCATTTTTTGGATCTTGTAAATCTGCAGGGCGTATATTTTGTTCTTTCAATTTAGAAATGGCACAATCTGCAATAAAAGAAGCTTTTTCGCTGCTTAGACCAGTACGAACAAAACCATACTTTAAAATTGTTTTGTATTTTTCTTCAGTATTTGAATCCCAGCTATTTTTTACTTCAGATTTGGATAGCGTTTTGCATTTTACGAATGATTCTTGTGCACATTCTTTTCCCATATTCATAACACTTAGAGAAGTTTCTGGTGTTTGCGCGTCATTCGGTTTTAAATTTTTACTCTTCATTTTCTCAAGAACACAATCAGAAACGTAAATTATCTGATCTTCAGAGAATATACCTTTTCCTGCGCTCTGTAAACTGTCTTTGAATGCCTTTTTGAATTCGGTTTCTTTTTCTGGTGTCCATTCATTTTTGTTGCAAGAGAATAATGTCAAAGCAATCAGGGCAATACCAATGTAATTTAGAAATTTGTTCATTTTAGTTGTTCATTTTAGTTGTTTTTTGTAATTGTTCCGAGCAGTACGTTCCGGTTTTTAGAATGACATCCTTATAATTAGGATCATTTAAATCTGCCAGACTTACATTTTGCATCATTAAATAATAAGCGGTACAATCAGCAATGACTGATGCTTGTTCGCTTTTTAGACCGTTTTCAAGAAAAATATTTTTTAAAGTAGCCTTATATAATTTGTTGATTTCTGGATTCCAAACTTTGGCTACATCAGCGTTAGTCAATGTATTTATAAACGAGTTTTTAGCACACTCAGCTTCTATCTTTTTTATCATTTCTACATTTTCAGGTTTCCTAGTATCATCTTGGTTTAAATTTTTGCTCTTAATTTGCTCAAAAATGCAATCAGCGATATAATTGATCTGCTTATCTGAAAGGATACTTTTTTCTTTGGTTTGTATATTCTGTTTTATATCCTTTTTGAAGATGGCTTCTTTCTCTGGTGTCCATTCGTTTTTGTTGCATGAAAATAAAGTAACTGTCAATAATGTAATGCCGATAAAGCTTAAAATTCCTTTCATTTTGGTCATTGTTGTTAATTATAAATAATTTAAAAAGAGCTTAAGAAGATTTTTGTTGCTCTAATTTTTCGCAAAAGTAATTTTTAAGAAAGGACTGTTTGGTCTTTAAAAGACATAATAGTGTTATAAAAAGACAAATATATTTCGAAATAAAACCTTATAATATTATAATTATGTCTTTAGGGGTCACTGCAAAGGTGTTAACAGTATTTGTTTTGCAGAAAGTATAAGTTTTGAAACTAAAACTATCAAATTACGGATGTAGCATTATTATAAAAATATGGAAATAAATTTTACCCTAACAGAAAACGACTTTTTACAACAACAACTCTATCTAGCATCAAAAAGTAAACTAATTAAAAAACAAAAAAAATTAGCTAGAGTATTTGTGACACTAATACTGTTGCTAATAGGATTTTTGTTTTATTTGAATAAATGTTTAGTTGAGGCTTGTTACTTTACGAGTGCTGGAATTGTTTGTTTTTTTATTTTTCCAATATATTTAAAACATTATTATCAAAGACTTTTTAAAAAATATGTAAATGAAAATCTTAAAGAGAGAGTTGGTATTGTGTCAAGTATAATATTTAAAGAAGATTTATTTGAAACTACTAGTGAGAATATTGGAAAAGCAGAATTGAATTTTTCTTCATTTGAGAATATAATTGAAATTGCAGATTATTTTTTTATTACTTTTAAAGCATCTGGAAACTTGATGATTCCTAAAGATAAAATTGAGAATGTTGAAAATCTAAGAAATAAATTAAAAACAATTACTGAAAAACAACAAATCGATTTCCTTTCAGAACTAGATTGGAAGTGGAAATAAAACCTTGATTTTATCAAACAGAAAACTTAAATTCATTTTTTTAACTCATAATGATGGGATTAGATTTACATCTTTTTTCAATTCCAGGAAAAGCTGATTTTGTTATTGAGAAAGCAAAATCAAACTTGTCGTATGCTATAGATTTTGATAAAATTTTAGATGTTAAAACTTTAAGGCTTCATTTAAAAATGATCCAGAAAAATTCAGATGTAAATACTGAAAATAGATTAGAAGAATTAATAGAGGACTCGATTAAGGTCGTCTATTTTTATCCAAATCAAAATATTGAAAATTATAACTTTTATAGTCGGACACGAGGCTACGATACCATTAATTATCTCTTAAAACATTATTTAAAGGATAAAAACAAAATTAAGGTCTCAGAGATTTTCTATTCAGGAATTATGATTGAAAATGATTCGCAATTTGTAAGATTTGAGTATATAAATCAGGAAAAAGTGAACGAAATTTATAATCTTCTAAAATGTGTTGAATTTGATGAGCTTATTAAATATTATAATCTAGAAGAAATGCAGAATATAGTTTATAAACTAATACATCCTGATAAATTTGTTTACTTGAAAGAAGAATTCAACGAACTTAAAAGATTTTACGAAGAAGCAGAAAAGCTTAATGCTTTTGTTGTTGTAAAAATTTCATAAAAAAAGCGAGAACTTTTAAATTCTCGCTTTTTTTTATTTTTAATATTCCGGAGCCAGTTCTAATTCCAGTCCTTCTAATTCTGTAGTAATTGGAATCTGACAGCCTAAACGACTATTAGATTTAACATAAAACGCTTCCGAAAGCATGGCTTCTTCTTCATCTCCCATTTCTGGTAATGCAACATCATTAAGAACATAACACTGGCAGGAAGCGCACATGGCCATTCCGCCACAGGTTCCTTCAACAGGAAGTTCGTATGCTTTGCATAACTCCATTATATTCATTGCCATATCAGTTGGAGCCTGTAATTCGTGTATAACTCCCTCTCGATCCTTAATCTTTATTAATACATCCATTTTTAATTATTGGAATTTTATTGTAGAATTTGAAAACGTGTTCAAATTCCTTATTAATTTTAACTTTTTTCTTTTAAGCTAAAAGCATATTCTTTTCGATTACTGTCTTTAAGGCGCATTTTTACACCAATAATATTGCCTCCTTTTTCTAATATCGTGACAACTGAAATAACAGAATAATAATCCTTATCTGATTGAAATATTAATGTTCCCTCGTAAGTAGAATTTAATATTCCTTGTTTGTCTGTCTGAGCACTAAGTTTTCTTGGGTGCGCGAATTCGGCAGAGCTGTAAGTTGCTTTATTTGAGAATTTAGCTTTTCCTTCGCAAAGGTCATATAAAAAATCATAATTGCCAATTCTCAAGGTACCTTCTTCATTTGTTCCTTTGGTAGAAAAAATAATCTGTCCCGAATATTGAAAGTCAGACCATTCTTCAGATTCATTTACCCATGCTTTGTCGGCAAAAAGCGTTTGACTCTGTTGAGCATAATTTACAGCGCTTGTAAACAATAATATAAAAAGAGCGTAGTATTTTCTCATAAGTTTAGATTTTAGGGTTATGTTTACAAATTTAAATTAAAATGTAACAAATCTCTAACTAAAACTCTTAAAACTTTGAGTTGTTTTTTGTGAATGTCGCAAAAACCATTGCTTTTTGAAGGTTTTTTTAGTGTTTTTTTAAACAAATCATAATAAGGCTTATTATTCTTGTTAATTATAAAACTTTACTTTCAAAAAAAATGAATTTTTTGTTACATAATATTTACCACCGTTTCTATTTGTGGTGCATATTTTTTTATCGTTGTTTCAACACCTGCTTTCAACGTCATTTGATTTACGCTGCAGCTAATACAAGCTCCTTCCAGGCGAACTTTTACATGTTTATCGTCTTCAATAGAAATTAATGAAATGTCTCCTCCATCTGATTTCAAGAATGGCCTAATCTCATCTAAAGCCAATAAAACATTATTTGTTAATTCTTCTGTTGTCATAATATTTAATGTGTCAATTAAATAATGTGCCAATGAGATAATGTGTTAATTAGATAATTTTAAAATTATCCTAAATTACTTTAAATCATTATCTCATTGCCTCATTGTCTAAATTATCTAATTCTTTTTTACTGCTGAGCAGCCAGCCATAGTTGTAATCTTGATAGCTTCTGTTGCTGGTAAACTTTCGTTTCTGTTTACTGTTTGCTGTACAACGTTACGTGTAATTTCTTCAAATACTTTTTCTATAGGAGAAGCTGTTTGCAATGCTGCTGGGCGACCGTAATCTCCCGCTTCACGAATAGATTGTACAATAGGAACTTCTCCTAAAAATGGCACATCTAAATCTGCAGCAAGGTTTTTAGCACCTTCTTGTCCAAAGATGTAATATTTATTGTCAGGTAATTCTTCTGGTGTAAAGTACGCCATATTTTCAATAATTCCCAAAACAGGAACATTAATATTATCCTGCATAAACATTGCAACTCCTTTTTTAGCATCTGCTAAAGCTACAGCTTGTGGAGTACTTACTACAACAGCTCCAGTAATTGGTAAAGACTGCATGATAGATAAGTGAATGTCTCCAGTTCCTGGAGGTAAATCAAGAAGCATGAAATCTAATTCTCCCCAGTCTGCATCAAAAATCATTTGATTTAATGCTTTTGCTGCCATTGGACCTCTCCAAATTACAGCCTGACTTGGAGCCGTAAAAAATCCGATTGAAAGCATTTTGATTTCATAACTTTCAATAGGTTTCATTTTTGATTTTCCGTCAACAGTAATAGAAACTGGTTTTTCGTTTTCAACGTCGAACATAATCGGCATCGAAGGACCGTAAATGTCGGCATCGAGAACACCAACCTTAAATCCCATTTTTGCAAGTGTAACAGCAAGATTTGCAGTTACAGTAGATTTTCCTACTCCTCCTTTACCAGAAGCAACTGCAATGATATTTTTGATTCCAGGAATAGCACGGCCTTTGATTTCAGGCTTCTCTGGAGATTCTACTTTAATATTTACTTTTACTTTAGCATCAGGCGATATTAACTCGTGAATTGTCTTTTTAATATCATCTTCAGCTCTTTTTTTAATGTGCATCGCAGGCGTGTGCAGCACTAAGTCTACCACAGCTTCATCACCAAAAGTTATAACATTGGTTACAGCGCCGCTTTCCACCATATTTTTTCCTTCTCCAGCAATAGTAATTGTTTCTAAAGCCTTAAGAATTTCTTTTCTATCTAATTTCATTGTAATGGGCTATTTTTCTATTGTATGAAGTCGGTTTAAATATTATGTTTATTTAAACTGATTTCAGGGTGCAAAGATAACAGATTAAGTTCGGAATTAAGCGATTTTGAATTGTAATTATTGATAGAGAGATTATTCAAAATTATTCAATAGCCTCTAAAAGCTTTTTTTGTATTGAATAAATAAGAGTAAAAGATCAAATATGAAAATTATTGCAGCTTTCAAATTAAGCCAAAATTGTAGTTTTTGTATAAATTTTCTGCTTTTTTAAATTAGAATCTCATAAATCTTCGCTATATTTGATTGCCCAAATCGATAATTTCCAGTTAATAAAAAAGTATGTGAAAACTAGTTTTTTAAGTAATGTCTATTGGGTTTTCGATATTTTTTACAAAAGTTATTTCTATCATTTAAACTTTAAAAATATGCGAAATTTTACTTTTTCAACAATCGTTCTTGCGATTTGCTTTTTTGCATTTTCATTTAAGTCATTTTCAGGCCAAAAAAGCAAAGAAGCTTCAGCAAATTATAAATATGCTTCAATCATAACTATAGATGCGGCATCTATAAATGCTTTTTTTAAAAAATATCCCAAACTAAAAAAATATCAAAAAGATGTAGAGGATATCTACAAAAACAAACAATACAAATCTATTTGGTATGATGATAAAAGCATAACCGAATTTGGTGCATTACTGTATCAAAAAGTAAATGTGCTGAAAGACCAGGGAATAAATAATGAAATGCCTTATAAAGAAGTAATCGATCAAGCATTTAATGAGAGTGATAATATCACCCCTCAGCAAATAGATACAGAATTACTCCTTACAAATATGTATATTTTTTATGCCAGTAATGTTTACTCTGGTGTAGATCCTGCGACTTTAAAGAAAATTGGCTGGTACTTACCGGCTAAAACTATTTCGTATTCCAGAATTCTAGATTCGCTGATTGTCGACACAAATCGATTAAATGAAGACGATTATTTATTGTTTAGCCAATATTATAAGCTGAAAGATGCCTTAAAAAAATACAGAAAAATAGAAACTGATAATCTTTGGCAGAAGATAACAATTGATAGTGTAAACTTTAAAGAATTGAGACCAGATGATAAGGGTATTGCTATTCAGCAAATTAGAAATCGCTTATTTGTTGTGGGAGATTTAAAGCAGGATTCTAAAAGTGATGTTTATGATGAAGAGCTGATGGCCGGCATACTGAACTATAAAAAGCGGTACAATTTAAAATTAAACTACGTTATAACGAGAGATCATATCAACCAAATGAATGAACCGATCAGCAAAAGAATTAAAACTATAATGCTGAATATGGAAAGATGCAGATGGATTCCGACCAAATTGGCCAGAGCGAATGAATATGTAATGGTCAATATTCCGTCATTTAGAATGTTTTATGTAAAAGATGGAAAATACGAACTCGTCTCTGATATCTTCGTTGGTAATAGATTGAGCGAAACTGTAATTTTTAGCGGTACTATGGACCGAATCGTATTTAGTCCCTACTGGTATGTTCCGAACAGCATTATTCAAAACGAATTAAAACTCCAGATGGCAAACGATAAAAACTATTTGGCCGATCATAATATGGAATGGAATGGCGGGAAAGTGAGACAAAAACCTGGACCTAAAAACTCTTTAGGACTGGTAAAATTTATGTTTCCGAATCCGAATGATATTTACATGCATGATACACCTGCAAAAAGTTTGTTCGAGTTTGAAAATCGTACGTTTAGTCACGGCTGTATTAATGTAAAAGAAGCAAGAGCATTAGCATTGGCAATTTTAAAAGATGATCCAGACTGGCCGGTAGATAAAATTGATAAAGCAATGAGCGGTGAAAAAGAAACAACCTGCATGCTTAAAAATAAAATTCCAGTTTATATTGGATATTTTACAGCTTGGGTTCAGGATGATGGCGAAATAAATTTTTTCCCAGATGTGTACAGCAGAGATGAAAGTTTAGATAAACTGCTTTATTCTGATTCGGTAAGTATGAAGTAAATTGAAATAAAAACCCGGCAGATTTCTTGGGAATCTGCCGGGTTCTAAAAAAAATGGGTCTACAAGCTTATTCGTATTTTAAATATTTTAAAACATCTATTTTAGTTACTTGGAAAGCTTTTGTTAGAACAATTAATAAAGTTAAAAACAAAAGAGAAATCAGTGCAATGCCAAAAGGAACAGTTGAAATTCCGATTCTAAAAGCAAAATCTTCAAGCCATTTTTGCAATAAAATGTAGGCAGGAACAATTCCGATTCCAAATCCTATTAGACAAAAAACAATATATTGTTTTGACAATTCTTTTAAAAGAGCATCTGTTTCTGCTCCTAAAGTTTTTCTAATAGCGATTTCTTTCAATCTTCTCTCCATCGAAAATGATGCCAAAGCAAACAATCCGAAGATCGCAATGATGATTACTACCAAATTTAAGATAAAAAAGAGGTTTTTTTGTTTTACTTGTTCCTCATAAGTTTTCGCGAATCCTTTATTAACGAATTCATAATCAAACGGATAATCAGGGTTAATATTAGCTTCCCAATATGTTTTCAATTTTGATAATGTTTCACTCAAATTATTTGGAGAAACTTTTACATAAACATTTTGAAAATTATTCCATTTTAGAGTTTTCATGTTGATAAAAACCATTGGCGGCACCTTATTTTGTAAACCTGTAATATGAAAATCTTTTACAACACCTACAATCTTAAATTTTAAAGTTCCTTTTTCGGTGCCCCATCCCGAAGTGATAACGGTATTTATAGGGTTTTTAAGCATTAATTCTTTTGCTAAGGTTTCATTTATTAGCCAGTTGTCTATAGTATCTGAAGCAAATTTTGGCGATAAATTACGGCCTTCTACAATTTTAATTTTCATCATTTCCAAAAAGCCAAAATCCATTTCGACATTTCTTGGCTGTACAAAAATGCCATTATGAGTAAAACCAGAACTAGAATTCGTACTGTTTCCAAAAGTTCCTGCAAAAGTAGAGACTTCTTGAACGCCAGGCATTTTAAGAATTTCTTGTTTTGTGGTTTCGTATTTTTGACCTTTTTTGCTGTAATCCTGATAATTAAACGGAATACGAATTACTTGATTACCGCTAAAACCAAGATCTTTATTCATCATGTAATCAACCTGAGAATTTACAATTAAAGCACCGATAATGAAAAATGCTGCAATTCCGAATTGAAAAATAAGCATCGAATTTCGAATCCAGATGCCGCTTTTACTTCTAGAAAAATTACCTTTTAAAACTTTTAGGGTTTCGAAATTTGAGATATAAATGGCAGGGAAAATACCCGCAAGAATGATTATTAATCCAAATATTAAAATGAGCTGCAGGTAAAATTCACTGCCATTCATAGTCAAAGTTTTTCTTAAAAAAGTATTGTAATACGGTAGAGAAAGTTCTACGATTGCCAGCGCAAACAAAATCGCCAGTGTTACAATTATTGCTGTTTCGAATATAAACTGTGCAACAATCTGGTTTTTTGAAGCTCCCACAATTTTGCGGACACCAACTTCTTTAGCACGTTTTATAGCAGATGCAGTCGCTAGATTAATGTAATTTACCAATGATAAAACTAAAATTAAAAGAGATAAACCTGCCATAATATACAAAAGCTGCAAATTTCCTTTCCCTTCTGGAGATGCTGAACCTGAAGATTTTGTGCCATGCAAGTAGCGTGTTTTCAGCTGGTCAAGTATAACTTTGACTTCGCCATTCTCTTTTATGTACTGCTCAACAGTTTGGCCGCTTGCTTTAGCATCTTTTAAAGTTCTGTTTACAAAATTTACGTTTTGCATTTTCTTTAAAACCGTTGCAACGTCAACACCTTTTTTGGTTTTAATCATCAAACCATAACTAAAATTCCCCCATTGATTAAGATCGTTTTCACGCAAAATCCCTCCAAAAACATAATTAGGTTCAACAGATGAAGGTTTTACAATGCGATAAACAGATTTTACAGTATAAGACTTATCGTCATAAGTAATAGATTTTCCTATCGGATCTTCATCTCCAAAAAGCAGTTTTGCCTGTTCTTCCGAAATAGCCGCGCTGTTTTTTTCTTTCAGAATATCTTTTTTGGCACCTTTGATTATTGGGAAAGGATAAAAATCAAAAAAGTTATTATCTGTTACAGTTATCTTTTTATCAATTACTTTCTTATTCTGATATTTGATTACAGCTTCGCTGTACCAATCGTTTAAGAAACAAATTTGCTCAATCTCAGGAATTGTAGTTTTGCAAGTTTGTCCAAAAGGAATTGAACTTGTGGTCCAAGTGTCTCCAGTTGCGCCTATTTTATTAAGTACCTGATAGACATTTTCTTTTTCAGGATTCCATTGATCGTATGCGTGTTCATTGTTCCAATATAAAATGGCGAAAATGACACCAGAAATTCCGATACTTAATCCTAAAACATTTAAGAACGAAAACAATTTGCTTTGTCTTAAATGATAAACAAATATTTTAAACCAGTTGAAAATCATTTTGATGTATATTTTTATAGTTGATATGGCAGTTTATAAAACCGTTTGGTTCTAAAGAAGAGTAAATATTTTGCAGGCCAGCTCTACCAGAGCTACGAGTGCAGTAACAATAATTTTGATCATCATTTTTTATTTAGCATCCATAAAAACATCAACATTACGTTGGTTTAATTTCTCAGAAAATATAACTCCGTCTTTCATGTGAATCGTTCTTTGTGAAAAAGAAGCATCATAATCAGAGTGGGTAACCATCAAAATTGTAGCACCTTTAGCATGTAAATCCGTTAAAAGTTCCATCACTTCATTACCATTTTTACTATCTAAATTTCCAGTTGGCTCATCGGCCAAAATAATTTTCGGATCATTCACCAAAGCTCTTGCAACGGCAACCCTTTGTTGCTGTCCGCCCGAAAGTTGCTGCGGGAAATGTTTCAAACGATGAGAAATATTCAGTTTCTCGGCAATAGCTTCAATTTTTTGTTTTCTTTCAGAAGCTTTTACGTTGTTGTAAAGCAACGGTAATTCGATATTATCGTAAACAGAAAGTTCATCGATTAAGTTGAAGTTTTGAAAAATAAAACCGATATTTTCTTTTCTCACCTTAGCTCTTCCTTTTTCCTTTAGACCAATCATTTCCTGATCTAATAATTTATAGCTTCCGTCGCTCGCGCTATCCAAAAGTCCGATGATATTCAATAGAGTTGATTTTCCGCAGCCCGAAGGCCCCATAATTGTTAGAAAATCTCCTTTTTTTATTTCTAAATTAATTCCGCTTAAAGCAGCAGTTTCGATTTCTTCTGTTCTAAAAACTTTGGTTAAATTCTGAATTGTGATCATAATTTTTTAGGTTTTGAAATGTTATTAAATACGTTTTTTGATTGATGATTGAAACGATGATTTTTTTGTTTTTTTGTTGTTTCAAGTTTCAAGTTTCAGGTTTCAGGTTGGTTGGCGGCGTGAAACCTGAAACTTGAAACTTGAAACAAAAATTACTTCTCAAGCGAAAGTTCCTCGATATCTTTATAATCAGAATAAGAAGAAGTAATTACAGATTCGCCTTCTTTTATACCTTCTAAAACTTCATAGTAAGCAGGATTTTCGCGTCCTAGTTTTATATTTCTTCTTTCGGCTTTATTTCCTTTTACTACAAAAATCCATTTTCCTGCTGTTTCCTGATTAAAACTTCCTTTTGGAATTACAAGAGTTTTGTTCTTTTCAGATAAAATTAGTTTCACGCCAAAGCTAAGTCCGTCTTGCAGTGCAATATCTTCTTTTGAAGTAAAAACCAATTCAACTGTAAAGTGGCCGCTTTTTACTTCTGGGATAACTTTGGTAACCAAAACCTCAAGATTTTTTCCTTTATATTCGACTTGGCCTTTTAAGCCTTCTCTAATTTTTTCTAAATAAAACTCATCAACATCAGCAGAAAGTTTGTAACCGCGTTTTGAATCGATTTTTCCAATGCTTTCCCCAGCTTGAAAAGTTTTTCCTAAAACAGGTTCAAAAGAAGTTAATCTTCCAGATTCTGGCGCTGTAATTAAAAAATTCTTTTTGTTGTTTCTAAGGATTTCCAAACTTTTCTCCATAGTTTGAATCGAACGATTAATTTGAGAAATCTGAATTTGATTGGTTTGTTTCTCTTTTTGAATACTCTGCTGAATCGTTCTTTTACGTTCTTCCTGAAAACGAAGACTTTCCTTAAAAGTATTCCAATCGTTTTTCGAGATTACATCTTTGGCAAACAGTTTAGCATTTACATCATATAATCTTTTGGCGTCGTTGTAATCATGTTCAATTAAAACAAAATCTTTGGTTAAATTTAGTTCTTGATTTCGGATATTTAATTTCCCTGTATTTAAGTTGTTGATTTGTTCGATAATAGCCGTTTCCTGAGTCAAATAATTCAATTCTGTATTCGGATTGTATAAACGAGCAAGTGATTGTCCTTTGGTCACCATTGCACCATTTTCTACAAAAATTTCTTTTACAGAACCGCCTTCGGTAACGTTAACCAACATTACATTTAAAGGTTCAACTTTTGCCTGAAAAACAACAAAGTCTTCAAAAAAAGCTTTTTCAGCTTTTTGAATGACCAATTCTTCTGTTTTTACATTTAAAGTTCTTTTGGTGTTAAAAGCAAAAATGATGATTACCGCCAAAGCTAAAAAAACAGCAATTGCTATTGCGACATATCTAAATTTTTTACTTTTACGAGGAATTATCTTGTCCATTTTTTCAATATTTTACTGATAATCAATAGGTAAATACTGTGCCATAAAATTTATTATTTGTAAAGTCTTGATTTTAAAGAAGCTTTTAAAACCGCTTTGAAAAACTAGTGTTCGATAATGAACAGTTGACCGTTCGGAAGCGGACAGAAAAAATACCACATGAGAAAGAAACAAGCCCAAATATTAGTTGTAGACGATCAGGAAGAAATTCTTTTTTCGGCAAAAATGATTCTTAAAAAGCATTTTGAGACGATTTTTACAACAAATAGTCCCAAAAAAATCATTTCAATTTTAAGCGAAAATGAAATAAATGTGGTTTTGCTTGACATGAATTACCGAATTGGTTTTGAAGATGGGAGGGAAGGAATTCATTGGCTGAAAGAAATTAAAACACTTTCCCCGCAGACTATTGTGATTTTAATGACAGCTTTTGGTAAAATTGAAACGGCTGTAGAAGGAATAAAAATTGGAGCTTTTGATTATGTTCTAAAACCTTGGAACAATGAAAAACTCTTAGAGACGATTGATAAAGCTGTAGTTGAAAGCAGAAAGAACAGCAAGAAAACATCTTTGGATAAAAATGAAAAAGCCGAAAAGAAATACTTTGTAGGAACTTCAGTCAAAATAAAACAAGCCTATTCCATAGCTGAAAAAGTAGCTAAGACGGATGCCAATGTTTTGATTTTAGGCGAAAATGGAACTGGTAAATATGTTTTTGCCGAATTTATTCATAAGCATTCTGAAAGAAAAAATCAGCCTTTTGTACATGTCGATTTAGGTTCGTTAAGTGATAATTTATTCGAAAGCGAGCTTTTTGGTTATGCAAAAGGAGCTTTTACTGATGCAAAAATTGACACTCCCGGACGTTTTGAAAACGCTTCAAACGGAACGATTTTTTTAGATGAAATAGGAAATATTCCGTTTCATCTTCAGGCTAAATTGCTTCATGTTTTACAAACTAAAACCGTTACGCGTTTAGGCGAAAGCAAACCCAGACCTTTAAATGTACGTGTTATTGCCGCGACCAACAGCGATATTAAAGCCGAAGTAAAGAACAAAACTTTTCGCGAAGATTTATTGTATAGAATAAATACTATGGAAATAAATCTGCCATCCCTGCGCGAAAGAAAAGACGATATTGTGCCAATGGCAAATTTTATCCTGCAGCAGATTGCAGAAAAATACAATCAAGGTCCCGACGTTTCGGGATGGCATTTTGATGACAATGCAGCTCCATATTTAGAGCGATATCCTTGGAAAGGAAACGTTCGTGAAATGGAAAATAAAATTGAACGAGCTTTAATTTTATCTGAAAACAATACAATTTCAGTAATCGATTTGGATATTCTAGATTTTGAAGAAATTCAGGAAAACGATGAAAATCCGTTGTCTGAAATGGAGAAAAGTGCAATCGAAAAAGCATTGTTCAAACACAACGGAAATATTTCTAAAACAGCCGAAGAACTAGGTTTGTCACGTGCCGCCCTGTATCGAAGAATCGAAAAATATGATTTAAAGAATTAGACTTAAATTAAGTTTTGCCACAGATTTAGACGATTAAAAATGATTATTATATGCTGTGCGGTTTAGATTGAATTTAGGTTGGTCATTAAGATCAATCTTTTTAATTCTTAAAGTCTATGGCAAGAAAAAATTAAAACATGAAGAATTGGAAATTTTATAACGCTTTGTTTGTAAGGGTTTTGTTTGTCATGATTCTTTTTTTATGCAGTGTTTTGCTGCTTTACAAAGGATTTCGATTCAACGCCATTTTAGCTGGTTTTTTTGTATTGATTTTTCTGTTCGAAATGTATTTTTTTGTCAAGAACCAATTATTGTTTTATGACAAAACGATAAACTCCATTTTGCACAATGACTTTTCTACACATTTTCAAGAAGAACATAAAAAAGACAATTTCAAGAGTTTATATCTTTTGTATGATACTTTAAAAGTTCAAAAACAGGAGCAGACTTCAAAAGAATTGATTTATCGTTCGATATTAAACAGTATCGATACTGCAGCTTTAATTTTAGAAAAAGATAATGATACTTGGTCAATTTTTATAATGAATGACTGCTTTTCGAACTTATTCAAAGTGCCGAAAGTGAGTCATTGGAAATACCTAAAAAATTATATTCCTGCGCTTTGCAGCGAAATCGAAAATGTTGGTTTTACAGAACTAAAAACTGCTATTTCGATCAAAATTGAAGATCAAGATCTGCAGACTTTTATGCTGCAGACTTCGCATACATCAACTTATGATAAAGAATATTTTATTATTCTATTAGACAGCATTCAGCGTGTTATTGAGAAAAAAGAAAAAGAAGCGTGGATTAATTTAATGAAAATCATTTCGCATGAATTAATGAATTCCTTGACTCCGATTCGTGCGCTTTCGCAGAATTTACTTCACATTGTAGATCAGGAAAAGCTCGAAGAAGATGATTTTGAAGATATTAAAAGCAGTATTTCGACAATTATAAACCGGAGCGATCATTTACAGGTTTTTGTTGAAAATTATAGAAAACTAGCCATGCTTCCGACACCAAATAAACAAATGACGCCCATTAATGCCTTGTTTGAAGATTGTCTGCGAATTATGAGTCCGATTTTGAAAGCAGAAGGCATCGAATTGGTTAATGAAATCAATAGCTCCCGTTCTATTTTGATAGATAAAAACCAAATGGAACAAGTGATTATTAATTTGATTACCAATAGTATTCATGCTTTAAAAGAAAAAACAGAAAAGAAATTAATTCTTTCCAGCTATACCGAAAACAATCGCTTCTTTATTGTAATTTCTGATAATGGTAGAGGAGTAGATCCCGAAATTAGAGATAAAGTTTTCTTGCCTTTCTTCACGACTAGAAAAGACGGCGCTGGTATTGGCTTGACGCTTTCTAAAAATATCATCGAAGCACACGGTGGTTATTTAAGCTACCAAACCGATGAAGAGAAAACAGATTTTGTTATTTGCTTGATTTGATTTTTTTGAACCATATAAGTGATATAAGTTCATTTAAACATTGCGTATAAATTTTACGCAAAGTTATTGGTATTTAATCGCGCAAAGACGCAGAGTCGCAAAGGAAGACTTAAAAAGGAAGACTTAAAAAGGAAAACTTAGCGGCTCTGCGTCTTTGCGCGATTAATTGATAAAGTAAAGCAAACTTAAAAAGAACTTATATGGTTCAAAAAACTTAAGGTTCGACTTCTGGTTTCCAAAAGTGTTTTTCTAAATCTACAATTTGGTTATTGACAACTTTAATTCCTTCGTTCTCTAAAAGCTGCTGCATTAAATTCGTTCCGTCAAAGTGATGCTTCCCTGTCAAAAGTCCTTTTTGGTTTACAACTCTGTGAGCTGGAACATCGTCCATGTTATGGCAGGCATTCATTGCCCAGCCAACCATTCTGGCAGAACGAGCGGCTCCCAAGGCTTTTGCAATTGCACCATAAGAGGTTACTTTTCCGTACGGAATCTGTCTTGCGATTGTATAAACTCTTTCGAAAAAATTTTCCTCAACCATGATTTTATCATTTTTGCCACATATAAACTACAAGTTTCACGCAGATTTTAAAGATTTAAGCAGATTAAAATTGAAGCAAAACTTAATTAATCTGCAGCATAAATATCTGTTTGAATCTGCAAAATCTCCGTGAAAAATTATTCACCACAAAATAGAAAATCATTTTAATCCTTTCAATCTGTGGTTATAAAATTAACCGAAATAATAATTTAAAATATTAAAAAGTGTTACAATTGCAACCAAGCCCGTAATGCTTCCAATGATAGTATTCATATTTCGCATCAGGTAATCGGTTTTCTTTTCAATTCTGCCGAAGAAGGCAATATAGCTGTATAAAACGGCAAATGAACCTATTACCGAACCGAGCACAAAGGTAAAAATAATATTGTTTTCGAATACAAAAAGATGGTACGAAGCCAAAGTGACACTTACCACAACATAATAAGGAATTGGAAAAAAGTTTAAGCTCGAAAGCAGCATCCCAAGGAAGAATCGACTTTTTTTACTACTCTTCTTTATTTTTGATTTTTTCTTAGTTATCGGATCTTTTGCAATAAACAAAAAGTAAATTGTAAGTATAGAAAATATAACAAAACCTACTTCGCGCAAAAGCGTTACCACATCTGGACGGTTGTCAATTACACGAGCAAATAAAACAGCTACATAAACTTGGAAAAAAATCACCAAAACCGCACCAATAACAAACCAAAAAGCATTCTTTTTTCCTTCTTTCAAGTTTATTTTGGCTGCTGTCATGTTGATTAATCCTGGTGGAATAATCCCAATAGCGGCGGCAATAAAACCTGAAAGTAATGGAGTAAGATATACCATTCAGTTGTTTAAGTGGTTAAAAGATAGTTTTCAGAACTAAAATTAGTCTTTAATTTTGAAACGAATATACGTAATTGCCTTGTTAATTTCTAAATATTGTTTCTCATAAAATGTCTGGATTGAAGTTACAACTTCTGGGCTTCCTTCATTTTTGTAAACATTATGATTAGCATATAAAACTTCGTGACCTTCACCATGAAGCAATCCAAGCGTATATCCGTGCATAAATTCGCTGTCGGTTTTAAGGTTTACGACACCGTCTTTTTTCAGGATCTTTTTGTATAATTTCAGGAACTCAGAATTTGTCATTCTGTGTTTGGTTCTTTTGTATTTGATCTGCGGATCTGGGAAAGTAATCCAGATTTCATCTACTTCATTTTCAGCAAAAATATGATCGATCAATTCGATTTGAGTACGTACAAAAGCAACATTATGCAAACCGTTTTCAACAGCTGTTTTAGCACCACGCCAGAAACGCGCGCCTTTAATGTCAATTCCGATAAAATTTTTGGCTGGGTATTTTTCAGCTAATCCAACAGAATATTCTCCTTTTCCACATCCTAATTCTAAAACTAAAGGATTATCGTTTTTAAAGAAATCAGAATTCCATTTTCCTCTTAAAGGCATTAAATTTCCAACAACTTCTTCTCTGGTTGGTTGAAAAACGTTTTGAAATGTTTCGTTTTCTCTGAATCTTTTTAGTTTATTTTTACTTCCCACTTTTACAAAAATTTTCCGCAAAATTAAGGAATATAAACGAATGGATAAGATGTAATTGCGGTTTAATTTTTTTAGCCACGAATTTCTATGAAGTATATTTTGTTTTGCCACGAATTTCACAAATTTTCACGAATCAATTTAACTGATTGCGAAAAGAAATTAGTGAAAATTAGTGAAATTCGTGGCAACAAATATTAACCGTAATGAGGCTCTGTAATTGGTTTAGATTTTGGATCTAAAGTTTCGTCGTGTTGTGATAAATCCAGTCCGATGTGTTCTGACTCCTCAGAAACCCTTAACGGAATAATGAAATTGGTTACTTTAAACAAGAAATAAGCTCCGAAGAAAGTAAAGATTGAAACCAATACCAATGCCATCATGTGATGTCCAAAAACATTCCAGCCTCCGTGAAGTAAACTAGCATTTTCTCCGTGAGCAAAAATAGCCGTTAAAATCATTCCCATAATTCCACCAACACCGTGACAGGCAAAAACGTCAAGCGTATCGTCAAATCTTTTTGAATATTTACAATTTACAGCCGTGTTAGAAACCAAAGCCGTTACAAATCCGAAGAACATACTTTCTGGTACAGAGATATATCCCGCAGCAGGGGTAATCGCCACAAGACCAACAACAGCCCCGATACAGGCACCTAATGCAGAAACTTTTCTTCCGTTCATTCTGTCAAAGAAGATCCACGTTAACATTGCGGCTGCAGATGAGGTTGTAGTAGTTGCAAAAGCCATAGCGGCTGTTCCGTTGGCAGCAAGAGCAGATCCAGCGTTGAAACCGAACCATCCAAACCAAAGCATTCCAGTTCCTAATAATACAAATGGAATATTGGTTGGAATATGCTGGCTGTTTTTTCTTTTTCCTAAAACAATAACACCAGCCAAAGCTGCAAAACCAGAACTCATGTGAACTACAGTTCCTCCAGCGAAATCTTTTACCCCAAAATAGCTTCCTAAAACACCTGTCGGATACCAAACGGCGTGACATAAAGGAGCGTATATAAAAATGGTAAATAAACTAATGAAAACTAAATAAGAAATAAAACGAACACGTTCTGCAAATGAACCCGTGATAATCGCAGGACAAATGATGGCAAATTTCATTTGAAACAAAGCAAAAAGCATAAACGGAATCGTATTTGCCAATTGTTTATGAGGCAGAACCCCAACATAATCCATAAAAGCAAAAGTTGTTGGATTTCCGAAAAAGCTGTAAAAATGATCTCCAGAACCAAAACCAACCGGCTCTCCAAAAGCAAGACTAAAAGCTACCACAACCCATAAAAGCGTTACAACTCCTAGGCAAATAAAACTTTGAAGCATAGTTGAAATTACATTCTTTTTACCAACCATTCCGCCATAAAAGAAAGATAATCCAGGAGTCATGATGAGTACCAGACAGCTTGAAGTAAGCATCCAGGCAACATCGGCAGGAACAATATGATCTGTAGTTCCAAATTCTGATAGGACATAACTATTTTCTGTTACTGTTGGCCAAAATGCACCTATCGTACATACGACACTGATCATGATAAAGGAAATAATCCAGCGTTTTTCTATTTTCATTTTTAAAATACTTTGTTAACCCTATTTTTTTTGGGGTCAAAGTTAAAAAAAAATAAAGATTCTTGTTTTGAAGGCTGTTAAAATAGAGGTGCGGGCTTTATTTTGGTTGATTTTTTAAAATAAGGGGTCTTTTTTTGACAGTATCCTATTTTAAAGTTACAAAAAAGTATCGTTTTTGCCGAATTTATTAAAATTAATTTCTCAATACGTTTCGTAAAGTGCTATAAAAGTTATGTTTATAATAAGAAAAGCCTAAAATGTTTTATTTCTTTTGAAGCTTTGCTATTAAAGCATCTTCAATTGGAGATTTGATTTTGGTTACAGCATCAACTTCGTCATTCGGAATAGTCATGGATAAAACATAATGCTGGATTTTCCATTCTTTACCCACTTTTACCAAAACTCCAGAGCCACGACAGATTTTCATTTGAGTGTCCAATAATTCGTCAAACCAAGCTAATTTTCCAGTTTTGTCAAAAAAGATATGACGTTCTAATGCTTTAAAATTCCATGTTGTTCCTTTATCGAAATACGGTTTTGCCCAAGTTTTAAAATCCTTTTTCTGCCAATTTTCGGTTGCATCAGTTCCTATATAAATAGCATCGTCTGCTAAAGCATTGAAATAAGCATCAAATTTTACGTCGGCAGCGGCTTTGTGCCAGGCATCTAAAGTTTGATTTATTTTGTCTTTCTCAGTTTGAGCATTTGCAAAAGAAGCAACGAATAAAAGAAGTAAAAATGTTTTTTTCATGAGATGTATTATTTGAGTTTAAAGGTATTAATTTTTTTGAACCATATAAATGATATAAGAAAGTGGAAGTTTTTATAATTCTGGTTTCACGAAGATTTTAAAAGATCCAAGGAAATAAACACAGATTAATTTCTAAAAAAATCTGATATGGCGTAATCACGAAAAAACGATTATATTTGAGAGATTTTTAAATACCGCCCCAATGAATCCAAAAATACTTATAAGTTCACTCGCTATAACTTCTCTATTATTTGTTTCTTGTAAAAAAGAATTAGAGCCTCAAGAAAGTACAGCAACCTCTGAATTGGTAAGGTTAGGACTTGCAAAAGATACTACAAAAGCTGCAGCACCGGTTGTACAAACTCCAGCAGCAAACCCTAATACAGTTTTGAGCGATACAAAAGGACTGAACCCAGCACACGGACAGCCAGGACACCGCTGTGATATTGCTGTTGGAGCACCTTTAAATTCTGCGCCAACACAACAAGTACAAGCGACTCAAGGACAAACTGTTCAAGTAAATCCGACTCAACAAAAGGTAGTTACAACAACAGCTACGCCAGTTAAAGTTGCCAAAGGAATGAATCCGCCGCACGGACAGCCGGGACATAGATGTGATATTCCAGTTGGAGCGCCGTTAAATTCGCCTACAGCAAAAACTACTGCCACAACTTCAAATACAGCACAAAGCGGATCGGTTTCTCAAAGTTTTACCGTAACACCTCCGCCATCAAATGCAGTTCCGGCATTGTTAAGTACAGAAAGTACTGATAACACAGTAGCAGACGGACTAAACCCAGCACACGGAAAACCTGGACATCGCTGCGATATTGCAGTTGGAGCTCCGCTGCCAAAGTCATAAATCAGTAATCGAATTGATATAAAACAAAAAGGACGTTTCATTTGAAACGTCCTTTTTTATAGAAATAAGCGCAAATATTAATGTGCTTTTATTTTTTCGAAAGTTGTAGTTAACGATTTTTTGACTTTTGCCAAAGCGCCGCTGAATGCTTTTTCCAGTGTATCAGCGTGTTCTGTAACAGTGATTGGCTGTAATTTTACAGGACGAACTTCGATTACGCATTTTTTGTCTTGCAGACTGAATTTTTCTCCATTTTCATCTCCAAAATGAACTTCTATTCGGGTAATTTTATCTTCAAAACGAGCTAAACCTTTTTCTAATTCTGCAGAAAAGTAACTTTCTAATCTTGCATGTCCATCAATGTTCTTGTCGGTGTTGATTTGTACTTTCATAACGGATTGTATTTAATGATTGTTTCTCAAATCTATCCATTTTAGAAGGAAAAGCCAAGTGAGTTAAGGAAATATTATGATAATAATTTTCGTATGTTTGCGGTTCCTAAACTTCAAGATTATGAACAAGACAAAACTTCTTGCCCGCGTGGTATGCTGGCGGTATTGGAAACAACTGCAACGCTTTCTTGAAGGCGTAGGACAGCTAACCCTTGCGGGTTTTATAATTCCTAAACTTCAAGATCATGACTACAAACACCCTTTCCAAAGAAACAGAATTAAGGTTAACTGAATTCTTCAACAATTCTATTGATGCCAAAAGTATGGCCAAAAGCATTCGACAAGTAAATTATATTCTTGCCTTAAATGTAATGCACGAAACTGAATTTTTACAGCAAGAAAATATCAGCTTGGATGAAAGCTTTTACTGGCTGAATAAATTGGCGGAGATTTTAGATCCTTATTTGGATGTTGAATGATTATAGAATTGGAAAAAGCCACTTGTAGAAGTGGCTTTTTATATTATTGAAAACTCATGCAGTTATGTCAATAATTTCATTCGTTTTGTATAAATTTACTAAATTTTCAGATTTTATACGAAACTGGCTTCTTTTCTTAATTGTAGGTTTTGTTGAGAGATTTTCTACTTTAATACCAGGATCGTAATAAATATGTCCGTTACTCATTTCTTTTAAAAAAAGCTGAAAATCAGTGCCTGTTCCTAAAATAACTTTGTTGCCATATTTATAATTTCTTCCGTCGTTAGTTTCTGATAGAGATGGAACATAACAAGCTTGATTATGTTTTCTATTCCAATGAAGTAGCATTGAAGAAAAGCTCCATGATGCTGCTTCATTTTGATTTTCATCCAATAAAGCTATTCTTCCATCTGTGTTTCTTATCTTTCCAGATTCGCTGTCAAAGCCTATTAATTCAAGAGTGAGTTTAGTTCTAGGATGTATTATTCCAGACTTATGAATTCCGCCAAAATTCATTCTATCCTCCCTTCCGCTTATATCTGCATAGCCATATTTTCGTACGAAAACTTCAGCCCCTTCTGTTTTGTATAAACCATTAGTAGGTTCAGGTGTCATTAGGGTTATTATTTTGGAATTAATCCTGGCAAAATTTGCCACTCCAAACTGTTTTACTTCCCAGCCTAAAAAATCAGGTTCAGAATATCCGTTCGGAGTTATTCCTAATTCTGCTTCCAATGTATAACCACCACAATTTGGAGCATCACAAGATAGAATCATACCTTCTCTATTAAGTCTTTTCGATTTTATCCATCCCAATTGATGGATTCTTAATAATTCAGAGATAAGTTTTTCTCTATTATTCTGTGCAATTGGTAGTTCAATTATTTTGAATACCCCATAATTCTCTAGTGTCGTAGTATGATTAAATTCTCGAGCTATTTCCGAATCTGGACCACTTACATGTCCTAAAACCATTCCTTTATTAGAAACACTAAAAAAGAATAATCTTCCCGCGGTTCTTTGTGTCATTAATTCCGAAGGAGGATTTTTACAACCAAGTAAGAAACCAGAAAATCTTACTTCTGGATATTTTGGATAAAGGATTAATTGTGATTTAGGAGCTATATTTATTTCTCCCTTATGATCAATCCAAGAAAAATCTATTTTAGCTTTAAATCTTTCTTTACTCCAATCACCTGGCGCCTCATTTTTTATCTCTTTAATCGGTAAAACATTTAAAACATCAAAACTACCGCTAAAATATACTTGATTTTTAGAGTTGTCATTTGGAGATAAAATTTTCACATAAATTTTAAGACAGCCATTATCCGAGAATATTTTCTTTAATTGAGTTAAGTTCATCAATTGCAATTAGTTCTTTAATAATATTTTTTCCAACAGCTTGCATTAAGGGTGAAACAACTGAGTTTCCAAATTGCTTATATGCTTGATTGTCAGATACAGGTATTATGAAATTATCTGGAAATCCTTGAAGTCTTGCACATTCCCTTGGAACTAATCGTCTCGGGTTTTTGCCTTCTTGAGGAATAAGTATTTCTGCGCCGTCTTTGTAATATCTGGCACTCATAGTTCTAGAAATTCCATTTAAGTCAGCTAATCCAAATCCAAATCCATTTCCTTTTGCCTTGTGCTTTTTTGCATACTCTTGGAGATAATTCCAAAGTTTATCCGATAATGTGTATTTGGGATCAACTTCCGGTAAAAGAATATCTTTTAAGGCAAATTTCACATCACTCATTTCAGGGAATTTGAAGTTTTCTTTTCCTCTAAAGTATTCATTGTCAAATCCAACAATGATGATTCTTTCTCTATGTTGCGGAACAAAATGTTTGCCATCTAAAACCTTAAAATAAATAGTATAATTTAATTCTCTTAATGTGTTTTGAATAACTTTAAATGTGTTTCCTTTATCATGAGATACAAGATTTTTAACATTTTCCAACATGAAAGTTTTTGGTCTCTTATGTTTAAGAATTCTTGCAATGTCAAAGAAAAGAGTTCCTTGTGTTTCATCTAAAAAGCCATGATTTCTGCCAAGAGCATTCTTTTTTGAAACTCCAGCAATAGAAAAAGGTTGACATGGGAAACCAGCAAGTAGAATATCATGATCAGGAATTTCTGTTTCATTAATTTGAGTTATATCTCCAAATGGTACTTTTCCAAAATTTGCTTCGTAAGTTTTTTTTGAATAAGTATCCCATTCACTAGTGAAAACACATTTTCCTCCCAAGTTTTGATAAGCTAACCTTATTCCTCCAATTCCGGCAAATAAATCTATAAATTTAAATTTTGGTTTTTCAGGTGAAGGAAAAGGAATGTCCCATTTTATAGGTAAATAATATTGAAAATTAGGTTCTTCTAAGATGTTTAATTTTTCATGTACATTTATAAGATATTCGGTAGCATCATTTTTATAATATTCTGAAACACCATTTTTATGATTTTGTAAGTAATGAGTGAATTGAGCTAGACCATTATCTGTTTTTTTATCAATATCAATCTGAAGTTTTTGTCTGATTTCTGAATATTTTTTTACTTTCTTCATTTTTTAAAATCCTTATCATTAAAAAAAGCTCCAAAATCAGTATCAAGAGCTATTATTATTTTTTCTATTATTTCTATTGAAACATTTCGTTGACCTTTTTCAATGTCAGAAATATAGTTCCTGTCAACGTTGGAAATATTGGCTAAGTACTCGATTGAGTATCCTTTTTGTTCTCGAAGTTCTTTGACTTTGAATCCGAATTTTTCTTTGATATTCATAGTTTATAAAAGTAGTTTTGTGCGTACAATTGACCTGCGTACAATTGACCTCAAAAATATTTAGTTTTCAACTTAATATTAACTATCAAATTCGAAATTTTGTAAAATGAAGCTTTACTCCCCCTTATCCTTCTTCCCCCACTTAATCTTCATTTTTCCCTCATTATCATAGGCAATCAAATGGAGTACAATTCCGCGTTCGCGAACGGCTTTTCGTTCTTCTTTAGTAGAAAGACTGGCGTCGTTTTTGGAATTTCGAAGCGGAATCGTAAGCGCTAGATTTGTGCCTCGGCCAAAAGAGTAAATTCCGTCTATGTCAAAGTTTAACACGCTGGAGCTTATCGTTAATTTATTAATGTCGATTTGCTCTCCGCGAAGATTAAGCGAACCCGATAAGTCGCTGAAAGTAATATTCTCAACATCACGTCGTGGAAAAGCAAACTTGCCAATTTTTACAATAGGATCAAAGTTGAGCAGCGCACCTTGATTGACATTAAAATCTAATTTCCCTTTCATGGAATTAACGATCAAATCGCCTTTGCTGTTCATTAAACCCACAACATTAGCATTGCTCGTTAGTCGGCCGCGAATATTTTTTGGACTAAAAGATTTGATTCCGAAGTTGTTGAAAGACCTTAAAAAACTCGCAATATCTACACGACTTACTTGAGCTGTCGAACTAAAAATATATTGGTTTCCACTTGGCTGAATGGCCCCATTAAAGGTAATACTGCCGCCAGAAGTCTGTAAAGTTCCATTTTTAAGAAGCAATTTAGAATTCAGCATTTGCAATGTTGCTTTTGTGTTGGTTGCGGTAAGTGAACCGTAAGTGATTTTATCTGCTTTTAGATTAATCACCGCAGTACATTTCTCGATTACCGATTTTAGCTGATTCGTAAAATTGACATTTTTCTTTTTCACTTGTTTTTTCTGAGCCATTTTTTGAGACGGAGAATTTTTCAAAATGCCTAAAAATTGTTTGACATCAATATTCGGGCAGTAAATATTCCAGTTTACGACCATTTTTTCTGGCGCGTCGTAATAGAGATTTAGAAAATTATCGATTCTTCCGTCAATGCGGATGATGTTGTTTTTATGTTTGTAAGCTATTTTCTTGATAAAAAGCGCTTGTTCTGTAAACGATAACTGTACAGCCGTTTTTTCGGCATGAATATTTTTCGGAATATAATCAAATGTGGCATTATCGATAGCTACTTCGCCCGTAAAACGCGGTTTGTTAATGTACAAATCGACAATATCAAATTGAAAATTTAAATTAGCTTTTGCATGTCCGCTTTCAAAATGCAGTATTTTTTCATTCGTCATTCCGTTAAGTTTTGAAATGTCAAAATCAGAATTTACAAATCCAGTTGCAATGGGTTTTTCCAGATTATTAATAACCGCCTGCGGAATCTTCAGTGGAATATTTTCATAATCGGCTTTAAAATGGGTTAAAATAATTGCCGAGTTCGGATCGCTGAAACCTTTTTCGGGTTTGAAATTATTCGTAAATATTCCTTTGAAACTGCAATTGGTAAACAAGCCATCGGGAATTGTAAGTTCGTTATTTCTAATATCAGCCTGAACCACAATTTTGGGATCTCCTTCAACATTCAGATCACCTTTAATATCGCAGTTGACTTCGATCGGTTTTTTTAAATCAAACTGATTGAGTTTGGAACTGATATTTCCCGACAATAAATTAGAAGCATTTTTCCATAAAATATTAGTTTCAATATTGATTCCGAAAAGCGAATTTTGTTTTCCGATATTAAAAAAAGCCACAATATCAAAAGCATCAGAACCAATTTTAAGTTTCTGGGTTTTAATATCTATTTTTTGATGTTCTTCTGAATAGGAAATATCAAAATTTCCTTCGAGCATTTTTTCTTTGGCAAAACTTCCATGAACCGTATTAAAAGCAAGACTATTAATTTTTGTTTTTAAAAATAAATTAGTGTGCCAGTTTTCGTCATCGTAATCCACTTTTGATTCCAAGCTCGCGACATCAAAATCAAATAATTTATGTCCTAAATGATTATCAATAATGACATGAACATTGTTGAGGTTTACTTCATCAATCGTTGTTTCGGGTTTTTCTTTATTGGTTTCTGCTTTTTTCTTTTTCGGCTTAAAGATGTTTACGTTGGAATAACCATTTTCGGCTTTGTAAATATAAATTTGAGCATCGTTAATTAGAATTTTACGAATGTTGATTTCGTTGTGCAGTAAACTCCAAATATTTAAACGAGCTTCTATTTCGTTGGCTTTTAGTAAAGTATGTTTATGACTGTGCCATTGATTGTCTTTTATTTCTACTTCTTTTAAAGCCAAAGTAAAATTCGGAAAACCAGTTAAGAACTTATAATGAAAATCGGTAACGTGAAATTTTCCATTAATGTTTTCATTGATTTTATGATTGACTTTAGCAATAATTTCGGCTTTATTTTGATTGAAATAAAGAGACAAGCAGCCGCAGGCAATTAAAAGTATTGCGACTAACCCCAGAATAAAAAATCCAAACCGTTTGGCATATTTTTTAAAAGGATCAGACTGAAGAAATGTTTTTATTTGAAGTAAAATTTGCTGCATTTAGATTAAATCTTTTGGAGTATTAAAGATACTACAAAAAATATTAACATTTTATTAGTTTGGTTTTCAGTTTAATATGTCGTAAATTGAGATATCAAAAAACATTCTAGAGTTGATAATAAATGACAATACATTTATAATGAAAACTAATTTAGTAATCGTGTTTGATTTGTTTTAAATTTTTAAATTTGTACTGTAGTTTGAAAGTTAATCATTCAAACATAATTTTAATCTTAATATATTATGGCATTAGCAATAACAGATGCTACTTTTGATGAAGTAGTTTTGAAATCAGATAAACCAGTAATGGTAGATTTTTGGGCAGCATGGTGTGGTCCTTGTAGAATGGTTGGTCCAATAATTGACCAATTAAGCGATGAGTACGCTGGTAAAGTAGTTGTTGGTAAAGTAGATGTAGATGCTAACCAAGAATTTGCTGCAAAATATGGTGTGCGTAACATACCAACCGTTTTGGTTTTTCATAACGGTGAAGTAGTAGGAAAACAAGTAGGAGTTGCTCCTAAACAAACCTACGCAGATAGTTTAGACGCTTTATTGTAATCTTTAAAAGGTTACGATTGATATAAAAAAGGTTTGACGAAAGTCAGACCTTTTTTATTGGATTTTTTTGGCAGAATTTTTCAAAAATAAAACTATGCGTCTACTTGTTTAAAAATAATAGTAAAAGTAGTTCCAGCATCTGGTTTAGAATTCACTTCTATTTTACAATGAATAGCCGTTGCTAAATCGCGAATTAAATGCAGACCTAAACCAGATTTGATTCCGATAACTTCAGATTCGTCGTATAACGCTTTAAATTTTTCCTGCGTTCCACCAGGTCCATTATCAGTAATTGAAAGATAAGTTTTTTGATTTTCCTGCCATGCTTTCCAGGTGATTTTTGCATTCGGAGTTTTGTCTAAAGCTTTAATGGCATTTCCAGTAAGATTTCGAATAATGGTTTTTAGATAATTTTCGTCTGTTTCTAAAATGATATTTTCTGGATTTTCAAATACCAGTTCAATATTTTCTATACTCGAAAAATGTTTTTTAGTTTCTTCAAATAAAACAGCGATTTCGGTTTTTCTAAACTGTGGTTTAAAGTTTTCCATCTGTCCTTTGCTCCAAAGCAGAATATCTTCCATCGACGATAATAAATTTTCGGCGCCGGTTGTAATTTTATGCTGCATTCTAATTGCAGTTTCTTCGTCGATTAACTCGGGATTTTCTTTTTGAAGATGCAGAAAATGAATCAAGTTTGAAACTGGACTTCTCAAATCATGATTTAAAATACTAAAAAATCTTGCCTTAATTTTGTTAGCTTCATCCAATTCTTGGTTTAAAGCCTGAAGTTTCAAATTGGTTTTCTTTCTGTTTTGATTTTGTTTGAATAATAATAACCCGATAATACAAACCAAAGTAATTCCAGAAATTAAGAAAATGCGCTGTATTTTGGCATCTTCAATTTGGATGTTTTTTATTGTATTCTCCGTAGAAAGATATTTGATTTTCTGCTGTTTGGTTTTGTTCTGATAACGAGCTTCGGCATTTGCAATATTCTGTTTAGCAGACTGCGCCATCATTTCGTCATTGTTTTTGCTGTAGATTTCGTTATAAAAATAAGCTTCTTTCCATTGCCCGAGTGCGGCATAACTTTGAGATAGTTTTTTATTAATCATAACAAAAGATTCTTTGTCATATTTCAAAGCCTTTTCAGATGCTTTTTTCAATACTTCAATGGCCTTTTTATGTTCTCCCTTTTCGTTCAAAACCTTTCCGAAATTGGTATTTGCTTCCATTATAATATCCGGATCATTCGATTTTTGAGCGTAGAAAACAGATTTTTTTGCAAAATCATAAGCTTGGTTTATTTTGCCTTCGTCTGCAAAATGCTCCGACATGCTTCGATTAGCAAAACTCAAATTGATAAAAAGAGAATCTTTTGCTGTTGGATAAGTATATACTAAATTGTAATATTTTCGGATGCTGTCTTTTTGCTTTAAAGCAACATAGCTGTGCAGGTAATAGTTGCATAAAAAAGCACTTACATACGGAGAGTTTTTTACATACGGTTTTGCCTCGTTAAAATATTCTATTGCTTTTTTAAACTGCTTCATTTTGGTATAAGCGCTCCCAATTTGAAGATACGATATACCTATGTTTTCAGTACTCGCTATGTCTCTTTTAAGCAGTTTTTTGTATGAAATCGCCTTTAATTGATAATCAATAAAAGTTTCATATTCTGAGTTATTCTGGTAGTATTCGGCGATACTTCCGTTTAAAACAGATTTGGTATAATCGCTTTTGGTAGTATCCACAACTCGTTTAATATATTGTATCAAAGATTTACCTTTAACAGTATCCTGAACGGAATAATAAACATAATTAAGACGCATCAAAGCAGTGGTCTCGGTTTTTAGATGTCTGGCTTTGCGGGCGTACTTCCAGGCAATTTCATAATTTTCTAAAGCTTTCTGATATTGATTGTTGGTAAATTCATATCCGAGTCCTCTTTGAATATAAAATCGGCTTAAATAAGCATTATGATTTTTAGCGAGCGAAATTCCTTTTTCTGCCGCAGTTATGAGTTTAGGATAATCTTCTGCATCAAAGATTTTTCTAGTGTATGCAAGCCAGATTTTAAGTTTCTCATTGGTTGTGCTGTAACGTGCTAAATTAGGTTCCTGCTGTGCAAAAGCATTCCAACTTATAAATAAGAGCAGCAAGAACTTGAGATTTCTCATGCAATTAAATTTAAGTTTTCCTTGTAACTTCTTCCAATTGGTATTACGGCATTATTATTCAAGATAATTTCGGTTGAATTTATCTTTTGAACATATTGTTTCTGGACGGCATAACTTCTGTGAATACGCACAAAAGATTGAAAATGATCTTCTTTCAGAAGATTTCCAATACTCGAAAGTACACAATGTCTTTTTCGTTCTGTAACTACCAAAGTGTAATCTTTTAAAGCTTCGAGATACAAAATCTCATGCAGCTTAACTTTGGTCTGTTCGTGGCCTTCTTTAATATAAATAGTATCACCGCCAATACTGGCTTCAAACAAAGAAGCTTTGAGTTTAATTTCCATAAACTCTTCAATACGATTTACAGTTTGTGTAAAACGATCAAGTTTTAAAGGTTTTACGATAAAATCAAGAGTTTCAATCTGGAAACTTTCTACGGCATGTTCAGGATGCGCCGTAATAAAAACACAAACTGGAATTTCGAGAGTTTGTTTTCTAAACTCAATTCCGTTTAAACCTGGCATATCAATATCCAAAAACAAGATGTCGATTTTTTCTTTCTCTAAAAAAGGAACAGCATCTTCAGCCGATTCAAAAACCCCTAAAATATCCAGAACAGGAAACTTCTTAGCATAAGAAACTGCTGTAAGTCTATCAATTTCGTCATCATCAACAATAATACAAGTGTATTTTTTCATCATTCAAACTTAATTTATGTTGTCTGTCTATTTAAAATGTTGTTCGTCTATTGGCTGTTTTTAGCTTGAACTCTTTGGTGCAAATTTGTCCTGTAATTAAATCACAAGGAAAAAAAAGTTCCTGTCGATTGTTGCAAAAATAAAGCTATTGAATTAAAAAAGAAGTATTTAATTAATTTTTTAAAACCAAATTGTTATGAAATTTTCAAAAACCATTTTTACAATTTTCTTACTAGCCATTTCTACAATTTCATGCAGCGGCGATGACGGAACTGATGGTGTTAATGGGGCAGACGGAGCGCCAGGAGCAGCCGGGACAGCAAATGTTATTTACAGCGCATGGTTAACAGCACCAGCAGCAGCTGCAGAAACAATAGACGGTACTTCGGGAATGTCTACAACTATTAATGCGCCAGAACTATCAGCAGACATTCTTTCTAAAGGAACCCTATTAGTGTATGTTTCTTTTGGATCAGGTACTTACACAGTGCCATACACATCTACCGCAGGAGGATTCGTAAATACAATTACGGCTATTTCTAATCTGCAAAAAATCAAATTATTTAGATTTAGACATGATGGAGGAGGAACAGTAAACCTGCCAACAACGCTTAACTGGCGATATATTTTAATTCCTGGAGGAGTAGCGGCAACCGCAAAAACTGCAAAACAGGACTATTCTAAAATGAGTTACGAAGAAGTTTGCGCACATTTTAACATCAAACCTTAATTCTGAAATCAAATAAAATCATTAATTAAAAATATATATTATGAAAGCTCTAAAAACTATTTTGACCCTTTTATTAATTACCGTTTCTACGGTTTCATGCAGCAGCGATGACGATAAAGATGCTGTTAAATATAATGAAGAAAATCCTCTAGATGCTTATATGGCAGGATCTGGATTTAGCCAAAAAGCTGTAGATGTAAAAAACTCAGGAATTTATGAATATGGTTTTAGTTTTAAACCAACCGTAACGGGAAAAATAAACTCCTTGATTGTAAAAATTCCAGATGTAAATCCAACTTTAAGAGTTACTCTATGGGATGCTGCAACCAAAACAGTTATAAAATCTGAAACTATAAATGTAGCTACAGCTAATGTTACAGTCGAAAAAGCAATTTCACCAATCGCACTAACTAAAGATAAAGAGTACTTTTTTACAGTAAATAGTGACGACTGGATCAACAGAACAAAAACAGATGGATCTGCAGCGACTTATCCAATTGTGGCTGGAAATATCACTATTACAGGATATGCGTATATCTCAAGTACAGCTGCAGAAACTATTTTTCCAACAAATGCACGTAATACCTATTATGCAGGTGACGTTACATTTAAATTTCAACAAACAGAATAATTCTTTTTTTGGATAGCTTTGAATTAGTAAAGGAAAAGGTTTGGCGGTTGTCAAGCCTTTTTCGTTAAAAATACAGTTTGTTTTTTTAGACTTGACAGGTTTTTAAAACCTGTTAGGTCTTTTTTTTGGAATTTATTTTCTATTTTTAGCAAATCTTATATTCCTTTAAAAATGAAAATTCTATACACCTTTCTTTGTTTTTTTATGTTGATTTCTAATGGTTTTTCCCAATCAAAAGAAAAAGAAAGTGTGCTTTTAGAAAATGGGGTTTCAGAGCAATTGGCGCAGTTTCGTAAAAAGCAGATTTCAGAAGTTCAGTATAATTTGTCATTCGAGATTCCCAATCAGAAAGAAGAAAATATAAATGCCCATTTGACGGTAAATTTGAATATATCTGATTTAAGTCAGCCTTTACTTTTTGATTTTAAGGAAAAAACGTCCAACATAAAAACAGTTGCCATAAACGGAAAAAGCCTTGCCATTGTTCACCAGAACGGACATATTGTAATTCCTTCTTCGGGTTTAATTTTAGGAAAAAATGCGATTTCAATTTCTTTTATCGCGGGTAATTTATCGTTAAATAGAAATGACGATTTTCTATATACACTTTTAGTTCCAGATCGCGCAAGTACCTTATTTCCATGTTTTGATCAGCCAGATATTAAAGCTGCTTACAAATTGAGTCTTTCTGTACCAAAAGATTGGTCGGTTTTGGCTGGAGCCGATGTAAAAGAGAAAATCGATAAAGGTAATTTTATCACATATATTTTTGGAGAATCAGATAAAATGAGCACCTATTTATTCTCTTTTGTAGCAGGGAAATTCAAAAGCACGACGCAAAAACCAGGTTTAGAAATGACGATGCTGTATCGTGAAAACAGTCCGGAAAAATTCCGCGTAAGCGCAGATACTATTTTCAATCTGCATCAGCAATCCTTAGATTTTTTACAAAAATATACCAATTATAAATTTCCATTTCAAAAGCTGGATTTTGCTTCGATTCCTGTTTTTCAGTATGGCGGAATGGAACATGTTGGTGCGATTCAGTATCGAGAATCAACGTTGTTTTTGGACAACAGCGCAACCGACAGCGAAAAATTAAACCGCGCCAAACTCATTGCACACGAAACCTCACATATGTGGTTTGGCGATTTGGTCACAATGAAATGGTTTGATGATGTTTGGATGAAAGAGGTTTTTGCCAATTTCATGGCCGATAAAATCATGAACCCGATTTTTCCGAAAGTCAATCATAATCTGCAGTTTTTTACCGCGCATTATCCTAGCGCTTTCGCGGAAGATCGATCTTTAGGAACACATCCAATCAAACAGCATCTGGCGAATTTAAAAGACGCTGGTTCGCTGTACGGAGCCATTATTTACAATAAAGCGCCAATTATGATGCGTCAGTTAGAAGCTTCGATGGGAAAGGAAGCTTTTCAGAAAGGAATTCAAAACTACATTCAAAAATACGCCAATGACAATGCCGATTGGAATAATTTGGTAGAAATTCTGGATGCAGAAACGCCGCTCGATATGAAAAAATGGAGTGACGTTTGGGTAAACAAATCTGGAAGAGCGATTTTTACGGATAAGATTGAATACGATTCTAAAAACCGAATTAAAACTTTTGAAATTCAGCAAAAAGCAGAAGACAACTCCAATAATATCTGGCCTCAGGTTTTTCAGATTGGTTTGGTTTATGCCAATAATGTAAAAGTTTTAACGGTTAATATTAATGATAAAAATACCGTCTTAAAAGAAGTAATCGAACTTGAAAAACCAATTGCTGTTGTTTATAATTACAATGGTTTTGGGTACGGAGTTTTTCCGCTTGGCGGAAACAATTTAGATTATATTTCTACATTGAAAGATGAGGTTGCAAGAGCATCGAGCTACAGCAATCTTTATGAAAATACACTGCTTGGAAATGTTTCACCAGATAAAGCTTTTAACTGTTTTCTGAAAGCAATTCAAACAGAAGAAAACGAATTGGTTTTGAGAATTGCTTCTAATAATTTAAATACAATTTATTGGAGATTTTTTACCGAAAAACAACAAAGTAAAGTTCAGAAACAGCTTGAAGGTATTTTGTACGAACGTTTACAAGCTAACTTATCAGCCAATATCAAAAAGACATTGTTCGGATTATTCAGTTCGATTGCCTATTCTAATTCGGCGAAAGCCAGTTTATATAAAGTTTGGAACAGAGAAATCTCGATTCCGAATTTAAAATTAAACGAAGAAGATTATACCAACATGGCAATGAATCTCGCAATTTTCAAACATCCAAAAGCAGATGAAATTTTGGAAAAAACCAGAACAACATTTACAAATCCTGATAAACAAAAGCGTTTTGAGTTTCTGCTTCCATCATTATCCAAAGACGAATCGCTTCGTAATGCTTTTATGGAATCTTTAAAAGAGGATAAAAACCGTGAAAAAGAATCGTGGGTTTCTGTTGGATTAGCGAATATTCATCATCCGCTTCGTCAGGAAAATGCACAAAAATATATCAGATTTTCATTAGATTTGGTTGATGAAATTCAGCGAACCGGAGATATTTTCTTCCCGAAAGACTGGCTGGATAATACAGTTGGAAAATATTCTTCGAAATTTGCCTTTGATGAAGTACAGCGATTCTTAAAAGAAAACCCTAATTTTAGTCCTATTTTAAAAAGGAAATTATTTCAATCGACAGATTTGCTTTATAAAGCACAAAATATTAAAAAAGAAACCGAATGAAAATCGAATCGGAAATAGAGAAAGTCTCCAGTTTTCAGCATCTAGAAATGCTGGCCAATCAGGTTGTGGAAGGTTTTATATCGGGAATGCACAAGAGTCCGTTTCATGGGTTTTCGGCTGAATTTGCTGAACATAAAGTGTATAATGCAGGCGAAAGCACTAAACATATCGATTGGAAATTATTTGCCAAAACCGATCGTTTGTACACGAAACGTTTTGAAGAAGAAACCAATTTACGCTGTCATTTAATTGTCGATAATTCATCATCCATGCATTATCCTGAACTCAAATCAAATCAGCCTTTTTATGAAAAGAAGATTGGTTTTGCAGTTTTGGCTTCGGCTGTTTTAATGAATATTTTAAAGAAACAGCGAGATGCAGTTGGTTTGAGTGTTTTCTCTGATAAATACGAATATTACGCTCCCGAAAAAGGAAGCGATCGCCATCATAGAATGTTGTTGAATAAACTGGAAGAACTATTAGTACAGCCAAAAGTCAAAAAAACAACCGATACCATTACGTATCTGCATCAAATAGCAGAGAAAATGCATCGCCGCTCGATGATTATTTTGTTTACGGATATGTTTCAAACCGAAGATGATGAAAAGCTTTTTAACGCTTTGCAGCATTTAAAACACAATAAACATAAAGTAGTTTTGTTTCATGTTGTTGATAATGAAACCGAATTGAAATTTGATTTTGACAATACGCCAAGAAAGTTTATTGACTTAGAATCAGGAGAAGAGGTTTCTATTTTTGCAGATAACGTTAAATCAGAATATGAAAAAAGGATAGAAGCCTATTTTAAAAACCTAGCTTTAACCTGTGCCAAGAACCAAATTAAGTACGTTCCGGTAAATGTTGGTTACAATTTTGAAAAAATATTGACTACATATTTGGTTGAAAAACAAAACTTTGGATAAATATTTGAAAATTTATTTCATTTTTTTTACAAAAACGCTTGCAGAAATGAAATTCTGTACTATCTTTGCAACCGCAATAACGCAGAGGTTTGGTAGTTCAGTTGGTTAGAATACATGCCTGTCACGCATGGGGTCGCGGGTTCGAGTCCCGTCCAGACCGCAATATTGGGAAAAGCCTTTCTTTTAAGAAAGGCTTTTTTGCCCAAAAACGGTATCTAAGATTAGTTGTGTTGTTTTGCTACGACTTTGTAACTCGTAGCTGGTTTAGTAGTTAGACCAATGAAAAGCTTTCCACTTTTGTGGATGGCTTTTTTGATTTATAGCCTTTATGATAAAAGGCAAATTCCAAAGATTTTGAAGCCTCAAAATTAAATTCCAAATTCCAATTCCACAACGTTTGTCATTTCGACGAAGGAGACTCGAGCGACAGCGAACTGGCGTAGCAAATCTCCGCAAGCAATTCTATAAAGATTTTCTACTCATATATTGAAAATAGCGCCTGGTTTCAACCAAGGCAAGCACAATGGATATAAATCGTTGCCGATGGCTGAAACCGTGGGCTGTGTTTAGAAAAATGATAAATATTTCTATGTGAAAACCTTCTCGGTTAAGAAAAAGAAAGAAAGTTCTTCTTTTTTTAATTTGCAGGCAATTTTTAAAATATTGGAATTTAAGCAATTAAAAATTTCTCAATTTTTATTCCTAAAAACCCTTGCAGAATCCAACTTCTGTTGTATTTTTGCACTCGCAATAACGCAGGGTTTGGTAGTTCAGTTGGTTAGAATACATGCCTGTCACGCATGGGGTCGCGGGTTCGAGTCCCGTCCAGACCGCAATATTGGAAGAAGCCTTTCTTAACGGAAAGGCTTTTTTGTTTTTATGCTTTAAGGTTTAACCGCAAAGTGCGCTAAGATTCACAAAAGGTTCGCAAAGTTTTTTAAGCTTTGCGAACTTTGTGTTTTTAACCTTGCGAACTTTGCGGTTAAATTTCTTTCTTATCTTTATAATGAGAAATCACACCAATGGAACATTCCGGTCAGAAATTAGATAAATATTACATCAAAAAAGTAGATGCTGATAAAAAAAGCATTTACTGTCACCACGATTTGATGGGTGAATTGTTTATTCCTACACACAAACATGATAAAGCCCAATTACTTTATGCAGAAGGCGATGTCGTTTTTGTAACAACGGAGACCAAAACCTATTTTCTGCCCGCAAGACATTTTATATGGATTCCGAGTGGAGTGGAACACAGTATTCAGCCGAAATCTGAAAATGTGATGATGCGAAATTTATATTTTCCGGTTGAAAAAGGAGAAGATGGATTTTATCAGGTTGAAGGTATTTATCCCGTCAATAATTTATTGTTGCAAATGATGCTTTTTACCAATCGTTGGAATGGCGATCTTAAAAAAGGAACTCCAAACTTTACCATTGCAAAAGCTATAAAAGCGATTCTGCCGCAAATCTGCACCAATAATCTTCCGTTAGAATTGCCTCAGCCAAAAGACAAACGGCTTAGTAAAATTTTGCGTTTCATTGAAAACAATCTAGGCGAAACGATTCTGTTTGCCGATGTCGCCCATGAATTTGGTTACAGCGAACGCTCTTTGTATCGCTTATTCCAAAAAGATCTCAAAATGTCTTTCATTCAATATTATACCATTCGAAGAATCTTAAAAGCAATCGAACTTTTATTAGAAAGAAAACTTTCTGTAAAAGAGGTAGCTCTAGAAGTAGGTTACAATAGCGTTCCGACTTTCAGCAACACATTTTTCAAGATTTTAGGACAAAGACCTTCCGATTATTTAAATGGGGAGGATATTTTGTAGTTTTTTAAATCTGCGTGAATATCATAAACCAAATCCATTTTGTAATAAATTGTTATTCAATGTTTTAATATAACGTTTTCGGAAAATAAGATTTTAACATTTGTCCGAAATGAATATGTTATTGACTTTTTAGAATTATCAGTCATCGTAAAAATGAAGGAACTTTGCAGTATAAAATATTTATGTATTCATGTTCCTTAAAATAACAAATTCTACAGACGATTGTTTTCTCAAAAAACTGTTGCTATTGCTAATTTTATTGGCATTAAATAGTTTACAAGCACAGGAAATTCATACGGTTTCATTAAAAGAAGCGATGAAACTGGCTAAAGAAAACAACAAAAAAATCCTTCAATCTCAATTGGAGATTACGCTCTCGGAGCAAAACATCAAAGAAAGTAAAGAACTCCGTTTACCAGATATCGAATTAAACGGCGAATATTCCAGAATTACCAATATTACCGAATTTAAAGGAAATGGTTTCTTGAATGGAAAAGAAGTAACAAAAGCGATTCCTGAAATTTATCAGGTGAATTCAACTTTTAAAATGCCAATTTATGCTGGAAATAAAATCAACAACGCCATCAAAATTGCGAATCAGGAAAGCGAAATTGCTAAAATAAAAACAGAAAAAACCGAAAATGATATTGAGCTCGAAGTGGTAGCCAATTATCTTTCGATTTATAAAATGATGGAACTTCAGAAGATTTTTGAAGAAAACATCAAAGAAGAAAAAAGCCGATTGAAAGAAGTACAGTCGCTTCAAAAGCATGGAACGGTTACGAAAAACGAAGTTATTCGTGCCGAATTGCAGCTTTCGGATCGTGAATTAAATGCGCTTACAAACTCCAAAAACATTAAAATTGCGCTTCACGATCTGAAAACACTGCTTCAGATTCCGGAAAATGAAGAAATTGCGATCGATACAACAGCTAATCTTGACGAATTGAACGGCTTGGATCCCTACGATTTTTATATGAATAAAGCTTTGCAAAACGAAGAAATGCGTATTGCAAGCCAGGAATTAAACATCAAAAAAACGGAATTGCAATTGGTGAAAGGAAATTATCTGCCAACGGTAAACTTCTTTGGGAATTATGGTTTTTATTATCCTAACTACAAATTTTTTCCACCGAATCCGTATTTGTACACTTTAGGTCAAGTGGGAATCGAAGCGCGTTTTGATATTTCGGCTTTGTATAAAAACAAAACCAAAGTAGAACAGGCTAACAAAAAAATCGAATGGCAGCAAATGCAGTCGGAAATTATAAAAGATGAAATTCAGGATCAACTGTATAAAGAGCATACGCAATATCAGGAAATCCTTGAAAAATTTGTGGTGGTCGACAAAGCTTTGGATTTAGCCAATGAAAATTACCGAATTGTAAAGCTGAAATACTTAAATCAATTGGTTTTAATAACGGAAATGGTCGATGCTGACAATGCTTTGCTTCAGGCGAAATACAACAAAATTTCTACCCGACTGGATGCGGTGCTGAAACATTATGAATTGCTTCATACGGCGGGGATTCTTCCTCAGAGTTAGATGTTAGATGTAAAAAGTTAGAAGAAAGAGGCAAGAGGCAAGATTTAAAAGTGATAATAGAAAAATAGACAAGAAAAGATATAAAGTTTATGGTTAAGATAAAAAATGAAACTAGAAGAAACAAAACGTTTGATATACTAATAACGGTTATTGCGTGTGCGCTTGTAGCGAGCGGTGTTATTTTGGGAATTTGGTTTTACGTTTTCAACAGAAATCACGAAGAAACCAATGACGCTCAGGTGGAGCAATATGTAACTCCAATTATGTCGAGAATAACGGGTTATGTGCAGGAAGTTCGTTTTAACGAAAACCAGTTTGTGCATAAAGGTGATACTTTGGTTGTAATTGACAATAGAGAATACCAATCAAAATTGAATGTGGCTTTGGCCGATGTTCAAAACGCGAAACAAAATAGTGTTGTGGCTCAAAAGAATGCGATAAACACAGCCAGTGCAACGGCAATTAACGAAGCGCAATTAGATGCTGCAAAATCGAATCTTTGGAAAACAAAATTAGAATACGAAAGATATCAGGCTTTGGTGAAAGATGAAGCAGCAACTTCTCAGCAATTAGAAAAAGTTAGGGCAGATTACGAATCGGCGCAGGCACATTTTCAGGAAATGAAAAATAGAATTCATTCGGCAGATTTAAGTACTTCTGTGGCCGAGGCTAATGTTCCGACAACGCAAACCAATATTGCATCCAAACAAGCTGTTGCAGATAATGCGGCATTATTTCTTTCGTACACTATAATTACAGCGCCTTACGACGGCTGGGTTGGAAAACGAACTTTACAGCCTGGACAATTGGTAAAAGAAGGACAATCTTTGCTTTCGATTGTAAGTAAAGAAAAATGGATTACAGCCAATTTTAAAGAAACGCAATTGCAGTATTTAACTGTTGGTCAGGAAGTCGAAATAAAAGCCGATGCTTTGAGCGACAAAACTTTCGTTGGTACAATTGCTTCTTTATCGCCTGCGAGCGGGGCACGATTTTCATTGCTTCCTCCAGATAATGCAACAGGAAACTTCGTAAAAATTGAACAAAGAATTCCAGTTCGAATTCAGTTAAAAGATACCGACAAACAAACCGATTTTTTAAGAGCGGGAATGAATATCACCGTGATCGCGGCACACTAAAATGGAAGATAAAAGTATTTTTAAATCTTGGGTTCCAAAATGGGCAATCATTATTATTTTGTTTGTCTGTCTTTTGCATTCCATGATTTTATTGGGAGTTTATACTTCAAACGTAACCTACGCAGCGAGTTTTCTGGACATCGAGCCAGAAGATTTGCAGTTTGCGATGTGCGTTACGTATGGAACTTTGCTCGCCACAATTTTAATAGAAAGCCGATTTTCGAGTTTTTTCCCTGCAAAAAATTACCTGATGGCGGTTTATTCCCTAATCGGAATTACGATTGTTTCATCGGCTTATATTACCAATTTTTATCTTTTTTTATTGCTGAGAATTGCCGAAGGAATCTTAATGGCTCTTCCGGTAATTACGATCAGACAATTATTAATTGAGCAGTTTAATTCTAAAAATGCCATTATAATAGGTTTTTCGTTTTACTACGGTTCGCTGTTATTGTCAACGCCATTTATTATGAATATTGCGGTTTGGTTTCTGGATCATTACGATTGGAAATACATGCTGTACGTTTCGGGCGGATTGCAGGTTTTGAATGTCTTTTTAATCTTAGTTACTTTTCGTGGGCACCGAATCACAAAGAAAATTCCGTTGTATCAAATCGACTGGATGAGTTATTTTTTGGTTTTAACTGCCATTCTTTGCGGTGCTTACTTTTTTGTTTATGCCGAAAAAAAATATTGGTTTGAGTCTTCGCACATGGTTGTAATGCTGATGATTGCACTCATTACAGGAGGTTTATTCATCTTTAAAGAACGCTTGGTAAAAAGACCGACTTTTGATTTTGAAGTTTTTAAATACGCCAATCTGCGAATAGGGTTTTTATTATTTTTCCTTTTCTATATCAGCAGGGCAACGCTGAGTCTTTGTCATTCAGCGATGTTTTCGATTTGGAATTGGGATCCGTCGCGTGTGGCGGGCGTGCAATACATTAACGGACTAGGAAATGTAATTGGACTTATTTTAGCTGCTTATTTTCTGATGAAATCTGTTTCGACAAAAGTTATTTTCATTATTGGATTTTCGCTTATTGCATTGTTTCACTTTTGGTTTACATTTCTTTTTGTGCCCGATGTTGCGCTGTCAGATATTATCGTTCCGTATATTTTGCAAGGAATCGGTGTTGGGTTTTTATTTGTTCCGCTCATCTTATTTACCACATCATCGGTTCCGGCAAAAATGGCGGTTTCTTCGGGAATTGTTGGAGTTTCGGGTCGTTTTTGGGGAAGTACAATTGGTTTTTGCGTGATGCAGAATGCCGTTGTATTTTTAAACAAAAAGCATTTTTTAAAATTAAGTCAATTCGTAACAGGCGATAATCCCGAAGCACAGCAAACCATAACTGCAACTGCGCAGAGTTTTATGGCAAAAGGATATTCTGCAGATAATGCGAATACTTTGGCACTAAAAAAAGTCTTCGGAACCATTACTAAACAAGCTACTTTATTGGCCGATATGGAAATTTATACGATCGTAGGTTACGGTTTGGTGGTTTTGATTATTTTGATTGCGTGTAATCAGCATTTGAGACAGACTATGACTTTGGTTAAAAGTAAGATTTGGATTGGGTAGTTTTTTTGTTTCAAGTTTCAAGTTTCAAGTTTTTCCGTATTTTATGTCATTTCGACGGAGGAGAAATCACACTAGAAGCTCGACAAAGATTGGCGATTCTCTTTGTAGATTCACTAGTGTGATTTCTCCTCCGTCGAAATGACAAACAATACGCGGAAAAAAATAAATCTCAGCGAATCTCCGTGAAAAACCTTTGTGAATCTCTGCGAAATAAGCCTATCTTGCAACCGTTAAAAAAACAAAATACAATAATGAAACAGCAATGTGTAATTTTTGATATGGATGGCGTGATTTCGCACACCAATCCGCATCATGTGAAGGCTTTTGAGGCATTTTTCGATAAATATGAAGTTCCTTATACGAATGAAGAATTCGAAGAACATATGTACGGCAAACATAACAGTTACATCATGACGCATTTCTTCAAGCGCCCAATTGCGGGAGAAGAACTGCTGAAACTCGAAGACGAAAAAGAAGGAATGTTTCGCGAAATTTATAAAGACAAAGTCGATACGATTCCACATTATTTGGATTTTTTAAGCGAATTAAAATCTCGTGGATTTAAAACGGCTGTTGCAACTTCGGCGCCGCGTGCGAATCTGGATTTAATTGCAAACGCTTTAAAAATCTCAGACAAAATGGATTCGATGATGTCCAGCGAGGACGTAACACTTCATAAACCAAATCCTGAAGTATACCTAAAATCAGCAGAGCGTGTTGGCGTTTCTCCGTCTGATTGCGTGGTTTTCGAAGATTCTTTTTCGGGCGTTACAGCGGGATTAAATGCAGGAATGAAAGTTGTAGGCGTTTTGAGTACACATACAAAAGAACAGCTTCCTGTATGTGATTTTTATATTAATGATTATAGTGAGGTTAATGTGGATAAGATTATTGAAATATTAAATTCGAATAAATAAATTCCAAATTCCAAACTATACGAGAGACCTTTGTCAAAGTTTTAAACTTTGACAAAGGTTTTTTCTTGACAAAACTTTTAAGACTATTTCTCTCCAGCAATTACAAGTGCATTTCCATCAATAATAACATTTCCGTCAGGGAATTTTTCATTTACTAAAGTAAAAACTTCTTGTCTGATTTTTTCTCTCATTGCATCATCGGCATTGCTGAGTGCGGCGACAAAAGGTGCGGCAATTTCTGTGATCAGATTCCAATAGACATCTGCAGTACCACAATTTAATTTGCCAGTCAGTTCTGTTTCGGTAGTATTTTTAAACCCAGCTTGTTGGAAAATATCGGTTATTAAACCGCTTTTCGAACAGCGAAACATTCCCGGAGCTTCGGGAGGCGGAGGCGTGAGCTGCATGTTTCTGTTAATCGTTCCGCCAACAGCGGTGACCCAGAAATTTTTCTCAGGTCCGCTCCAGACCGCAGTTGCGATTTTGCCGCCAGGTTTCAGAACCCGATACATTTCTTTTGCTGCTAAAAGCATATCAGGAAAAAACATAAAACCCATTCTACAGCTTATCGCATCGAAGGTATTGTCATAAAAAGGAAGTTCGGTGACATCGCAAGCTTTAAATTCGACATTTGTAATTCCTTTTCTAAAAGCATTTTCGCGGGCAATGGTAAGCATATCGTCAGCGAGATCGGTAATAATGACTTTTCCATCAGAAAGCATCGCAGCAATGCTCAAGCCTGGTTCGCCAGTTCCAGCTGCGACATCTAGAATTACGTCTGATCCTTTTGGGTTTATCGAACGGATGATTTCATCGGCAAAAGGTCTCATAAAATCCAGAATTTCATGATCCCATTTTTTCCAGCCTGGAGAAAATTTGTTCCAAGATGCTTTTTGCTGTTCCCGAATTTCTTGTAGTTGTGGTTCCATTTTGTTTATTGTTAGGTTGTTGAAAACGAATTTTATAACCGAAACAAAATTTGGGGAATTTGTTCTGCAAATAGGCAAAGAGAAGAGTTTTTGGCAGATTTTTTTTGGATTAGCAAACGGAATAAATCTTTTTGGTGAACTGGTTTTAGTGTTAATTTATTGATTAATAGTGTTTTGTGTTTTTATTTCTCATCACAAATTACGACCAAGTATTGTCATTCGATCCCGAAGTCTCGGGATCAAAATGACAAACTAGACTTAAAAAAAATAAATTACATACATTGCCTCCTGCTTTAGCTGGAGGTTTCTGTTTGAAAAGAAAAAGGCTTTAGCCGAATCAATAGTTTTCCTCCAAAAAAGCAATCCAGCCTTTTTCAAATTCTTCGGGTTTTATGCTAAGTGCTTTTTCGATGCTGCCAAATGAAGCAATTAGTTTGGGCAGGCTGTCTTTTCCCCATTTTTGGGTCATATATTCGATGATTGTGTAGCCGATATTATAAATCTGATTGCTTTTATTAAGCTCTTCTAAAGTCAGGTTTTTGCTTTTGGCGTATTTTACGCTTAGCGAATTTACTTCTCCAGCCTCAAAAATACTGATCGATTCCCAAAGCCAGCGCGGATATTCGGCTTTAAACTTTTTATCAAATTCCTTTTCAAAAGTAAGTCGGTCTTGGGTGATGATTGTTTCTTTTGCCCTGTCGATTAATATATTGAGTTGAACGCAGTGCGTAAATTCGTGAAGAGCAGTTTTGAGCGGATCGTCTGGAAAAATAGAATTAAACCAATTCGTCCACACAAAATGAAATTCATTTGGACCACGGCTCGTGCCTTTTGTGTTTTCTTTTAAACCAGTAGCGCTATTAAATTTGTATTGCGAACCGTAAACAAAAACCTTTATCAAGTCGTGTTGTACATCTTTTAGATTTTCTCTTATTTTCGCATAATTGTTCTCCAGATGAGTGCTGACTTTTTCAGCCTCACTTTTATAAATTCCGCTGTAGGAAATAATAAAATGTTCTGATTTAAGAGTTCGGATTTCCTGTTTAACGGTAAAGCTTCGAACTGTTCTTGCAAAGTAAAAAACCGCAATAATTCCTAAAAGAATAATTAATAATCTGTATTTTCTCATGTGTTCTAAATGTTTTTTTGAGATTTAAAAACAAGCGAATTTTGAGAATTAAGTTTTTGGTGTTTTAAAAATAAGAATATTTAAAGACTAAACACAAAAAGATTTAAAGAAATTTCTGAAGCAGTTTCTGTTTTTGCCACAGATTATTAAGATTAAAAGGATTTTTGGTCTTTATTTATAATTTTTATGATTTCATTTCGAGGAACGAGAAATGACAAACTAAATTAAAAATAAAAGAGATGAATTGCCTCCTGCTTTAGCTGGAGGTTTTTTTATGTTTGAAAGGGAAAAGGCTTTAGCCGAATTATTATTTCAAAGGGAAATCAAGTAATTCTTTAAGGTCAATATCTAAAGCATTTGATATTCTTATTAAAGTTTTTATACCAGTATTTATTTCAGCTCTCTCAATTCTCCCAATTTGATTTCTTGTAATGTCGCAATCATCAGCTAAAGCTTGTTGTGATAAGCCTTTCTTTTCACGTAGCTGTCTTATGTGAGTGCCAAGATTTGAGATAAAAGTTTCTTCTGAAATATTCATATTTCAAAAGTCATAACAATTATTTTTTGTTTTGACACAAATTTGTGTCAATAATTATTGTATTTGAACAAAATATAAGATAATGACTACAGTAATTGTTTCAAATGAACTTGAAAATAGACTAAAAGCCTTTTTTACTGATGTTATCGATCCAAAAGACATGGCGAAAACAATACGAGAGGTAAATTATATTCTTTCGTTATGTTCCATGCGCGGATGCGAAACTGTAGAAACTGAATTCAACAATCTCGAAGATAATTTTTATTGGCTCAATAGATTAGCAGAAGCTCTGGATCCTTATTTGGATGTTGATTAAGTAGAAGAATCATTTCATTTCGACGAAAGGAGAAACGAAAACAGCAAATCGACAAAATGATATTGTTTCTTAATTTTTTTCATGTTGTACACCCGTCGTTTTGCTGTAATCTCCTTTCGTCAAGGTGATAGAAAGGGTTTCTAAAATTAAATTCTAGATGATATAATTATGTGATAAGTCGGTTAATTTAACAAAGAATATTCATTAAAACGGTAAGTCATCAGGCTCATCCGCAATTATTTTTTCATTTTTTGAAAGAGCAATTTTGGTTAGAAAATCTGTTGCTTCTTTGTTTAAATTTATTCCTTTTTGTTCTAATTCTTCAATAACTACAGATTTAAATTCTAGTTTGTCTATTAGGTGCTTGTGTTTAATTGTGAAAATTCGAAATAAATCATCCCATGTCATGGCGTATATTTCATAATTTTTTATTGACTGTATTAAATATTTTTTTCCTTTTTCTTTTTGATTGACATGTAAATCTTTGATGTATTCATCTAGTTTTATTCCAACTAAAATGAATTTCCACGTTCTTGTAACACTATTAAATCTTTCATCTTCAATTATAAATCTCAGATATCTTTCTACTTGTTGAAATTGTTCAGTGCCAATAATAACGCTAGGTCTCTTTAATTCAACAATAATATTCTCTTCAATTGTCAGGTCTGGATCACTGCCATCAATTATCTCTGATTTTCTAGAAATAAAAATATCTGGTCTTTGTAATTTATTTTTATTATCTATTTTCTCCGGCTTTTTTTTGTTTTTTTCTAAATGAGAGTAATAATTATTCAGAAGAATTTCGAAGTTTTTATCAGCAGAAACTAAATGGTATTGCTCTCCAAAGAGCCAGTAGTTATCTTCAATTATATTTTGAACATGATTTCTTTCATCAGTAAACTTCTTCAAATCAAAGACTAGTAATTTAAGTATATCAACTATCTTAAATCTATTTTCTAGAAATTTCACAAGTGAAGTAATATGCGAAAGTTTAGTTGTTTTCAGAACATTTGAGAGTTCCAGTCTATCCGCATCGGAAAGTTTTACAACATTATCTACAATATTTAAAACATGTTCTCTTTGATCAGTATCTAATAATAGATTTAAAAAACCTACAATTGTTTTACTTTGTGGGATACTAAGATTTTGAAAAATTTTAGGTTGAACACTATATAATTCTTTTATAACATTTTCTAAATCCTCTTTTCTAAGCTTATCATATTTATTGTTGCTAAAAAAGGGGAAAATACTGTTTCTATTATATTTCTCAATTAAAGCATCAGCTTTTAAATTTCTTACAAATTCTTTCTCTTTAGAGCTAACAAACTCGTTAAGGTGGTCTATTAAAACTTTAAATGTTGGGTTGCTTTGATTAAAAGAATCATCTAGAACAGGATGATCATTTTTAGTGGCTTTAAATAAATCGAAATAGTCAGATTCTATATAAACAGAATGGTGAAAATCTGCAGTTTTATTGTTAAAAGAAGTATGCTTTCTGTAAGCTTCTTTCTTATTGCTATTCAAGAAATAATAATAGTATTTATCTCCAATTTTTTCATTCCATCGTAAAAAACTTATTTTAAAAATGAATTTACCGAACGGAATTTCGTGATCATCTGAATCAGCAATGACTGTTTTGTAATTTAGAGGATGCTTGTTTATAAGGATTTTATAATCTCGCTCTTTATTTAAGTAGAGAAACCATCCAAACTCATTTGCTAAATAATTCTCGAAGTCTTCATTGTCGAGCAAATCGCTAGTTAATGCAAAAAAATCTTCAAATATTACTTCTGTACCATTTTGCTTATTTTTTGTAATAACTGTATCAATAGTTTCAAAGTTCTGAATTTCGTCTTTGTTTATTTGAATATTATAATTTAAAAAACGTCCGTCATCAGATTTAAAAGTAGTATCCCATTTTGCTTTATTGCAAAAAAGTGAAAAGGAATATCTTCCTTTCCCTTTTTTTCCTTTGACAAATCCAGTTTCTGAAAATGAATTTGTCTTTAAAGAGACCATAAAGTTCCCGAATGTTTCTGAAATATTGGCAATATTTATCCCTGTCCCATTGTCTGATATAGAAAAATTATGAATATAGCCAACTTCATTAGCCGTGAAATCAATTTTTATGATAGAGGCATTTGCATCAAAACCATTCCAGATATATTCAGCTATAGCTCTTTTGTAATCAGTTGGAAGCCCACTTCCTTCTATACTCTTTGATGTAAGTTTGGTTGTGTGTTTTTTCATTTTTTTTGGCTAGAATTGGTTATAAATATAGAAATTAATAACCAATCTTATACTTTGTAAAATAAAAATGACAAAGCTAAAATAAAGTAAAAACAAAAAAGCTTCTGATTTCTCAGAAGCTTTTTTCAGTGCGGATAATAGGACTCGAACCTACACGCCTTGCGGCACCAGATCCTAAGTCTGGCATGTCTACCAATTTCACCATATCCGCTCAATTGTGGGTGCAAAGATAAACATAACTTCTAAATTTCAAAGCATTTTTTTAAAAAAATTATTAATTCTCTTTTTTGTATTTTTGAGTTTCTATAAAAATAATTTAAATGGAAAATATTAAGTCCTACGTTCAACAACATAAAGATCGGTTTATCAATGAATTGATCGAATTATTAAAGATTCCGTCGGTTAGTGCCGACACTGCATATTCTCAAGATGTTATTGACACAGCAGAGGCTGTAAAAGAAAGTTTAACAAAAGCAGGCTGCGATTTTGTCGAAACTTGCGACACTCCAGGTTACCCAATTATCTACGGAGAGAAAATTATAGATCCAAATCTTCCAACGGTTTTAGTTTACGGACACTATGATGTGCAGCCGCCAGATCCGTTAGAATTATGGACTTCACCACCGTTCGAACCCGTTATTAAAAAAACAGATATTCACCCAGAAGGCGCAATCTTCGCGCGTGGCGCTTGTGACGACAAAGGTCAGATGTACATGCACGTAAAAGCGCTTGAATATATGGTGCAAACGAATAATCTGCCTTGCAACGTAAAATTCATGATCGAAGGTGAGGAAGAAGTGGGTTCTGCAAGTTTAGCTTGGTTCGTAGAACGAAATCAGGAAAAACTGAAAAATGACGTTATCCTGATTTCAGATACAGGAATGATTTCTAACCAACAGCCATCGATTACGACTGGTTTAAGAGGTTTGAGTTACGTTGAGGTAGAAGTTACAGGTCCAAACCGCGATTTGCATTCAGGTTTATACGGCGGGGCAGTAGCGAACCCAATTAATATTTTAGCAAAAATGATTGCTTCTCTTCACGACGAAAACAATCATATTACAATTCCAGGATTCTACGATAAAGTTCAGGAATTATCTTCAGAAGAAAGAGCTGAAATGGCAAAAGCGCCTTTTAGTTTAGAAAAATATAAAAATGCTTTGAACATTGCTGATGTTTACGGCGAAAAAGGATATGTAACCAACGAAAGAAACTCAATTCGTCCGACATTAGACGTAAACGGAATCTGGGGAGGTTATACTGGAGAAGGCGCTAAAACGGTTATTGCGAGTAAAGCTTTTGCTAAAATCTCGATGCGTTTGGTTCCAAATCAAGAGTGGGAAGAAATTACAGAATTGTTTACAAAACATTTTACAAGCATTGCTCCAGCTGGAGTTACGGTAAAAGTAACGCCTCACCACGGTGGTCAAGGTTATGTAACGCCAATTGACAGCATTGGTTATCAGGCAGCTAATAAAGCGTATACAGAAACGTTTGGAGTTCCTGCAATTCCTGTTCGTTCTGGAGGAAGTATTCCGATTGTGGCTTTGTTTGAAAAAGAATTAAAAAGTAAAACAATCTTAATGGGATTTGGTTTGGATTCTGATGCGATTCACTCGCCAAATGAACATTTCGGAATCTTTAATTACTTGAAAGGAATTGAAACTATTCCGTTGTTTTACAAGTATTTTGTGGAACTTTCTAAATAGTTTTTTTAACCGCAGAGAGCGCTAAGGTTTATCGCAAAGTTCGTTAAGATTTTTTAGGTAGGAATTAAAAAAGTTCGCAAAGCTTCATTATATAGCTTTGCGAACTTTTCGTTTATAAACGTACTTAAAAAATGCTTTGCGCTCTTTGCGTTAAGAAAAAAAGGAAAAGAGTATCAAATCCTTTAATATATAAATCCGTTCAGAAATGAGCGGATTTTTTTGTTCTTATAAATACGGGGTTTAAACTTTCAACATTAAAATTTTTAATTTTCTCTTTGTTTTTTATTGAATAAATTAACTTAATTTAGTTATTTTTATTATTAAGTTTGTTTTTATTCTGAAAATAATCCCATGTTTTAAAAATTTCTAATTTTATTTTAATGTTGCTTTAATGTTTAAGAATGGGCTTAATAGAAAAAAAGGTTAGATTTTCGCCCATTGGGTACACGAGATATCTTAGAGGATTAAAAAAACCTCATTCGATGTTTCGGGAAGGAAAAATTTTGGAAAGTCTCGCATCAAAATCATGGGAAATTGCTCCTGGAAATACCACCGTTTCGCCAAAAGCTTATTTTCTCGACGGCCAGTTAGAACGCATTACAGGCACAGCTTATACCGATGATCCTTATACTGCAATGCATGGCGGTTTTACTGTCGAACACGCCCCAACACGCGCTTATAGGCTAAAAGATGCTTGGATGATGAATGGGTTTATTTATAAAGGACTTCATAATTTCCGACTTCATCCTTCTTTTCAACTTTCTAAAAAGATGAATTATTTTCCGCCCGCTATTATAGAAGCAGAAATTAATGATGCTGCAATTTATAGCACATCAGAAGGAAATCAATATTTTGGACTTTGGCTGACCGATGATTGTGCTAATTATGCCTTGGCTGCAGCTGAAGGAGTTCCAGTAACTTCGAATATTATTCCTTATTCGCACATGCTTGAATATGAATCATTTTTAGAAATGAATCCAATTCGAACAAATGCGGCTTACTTAAAAAATGCTATTTTCTTTGATGATAATTGGGGAAATAATCAAAATAAACATACCCGATTCGCTGCTAATAGAAACAAATTATTGTCTTTGTTTCCCGCAGCTTCACATCCTGGAGTTTTCATCCTGCGTCGAAATTCCGGAATTTCCCGGGTTATGTTGAATGAAATCGAAATCGCCGAACAACTCCGAGAAAAATACGGATTTAAAATTGTCGATGTTACCAAGAATAGTGTTTCAGAAATACTTTCGGCGTGTTCTGGTGCCAAAATTCTTATAGGTATTGAAGGCAGTCATTTATTTCACGGACTCATGACTCTTGAGTCAGGAGCTTCGGTTTTGGTCCTTCAACCTCCAAATCGTTTTAGTGCTGTCATTAAAAATACTACAGATATGGAGAATATCAATTACAGCTTTGTTGTTGGAATTCAAAAAGAGGAGAATTTTTATATTGATTTGGAAGAAGTGGAGAGAACGCTTTCTTTATTAAGGTTCTAAGTTGCTAAGATTCTAAGCTACTAAGGTCTTTGTCAAAGTTTAAAACTTTGACAAAGAAAAAAACCTTTGTCCCTCTGAACCTCTGCTTCTTTGTCCCTCAAAAAACAAAAAAAATCCGCTTCAATTTCTGGAAGCGGATAAAATTACAAACTAAAAAATCTAAAAATTAACATGCAGATCCAGATTAAAATAAATCTGGATTATATCCAAAATAAGGTACCTTTTGTTCGTTAAAAATTACCCCATATTCTTCTAACTCTTTTAAAATAGGCTCGTAAACTTCTTTTTTAATCGGAAGCTGTACTCCGGGAGTTGTTATTTTTCCATTTAGAATCAATAATGTTGCAATGGCAACCGGAAGGCCGACTGTTTTTGCCATAGCAGTATAAGTCTGGTCTTCTCCAGTACAAACCATTTTAGAATCAATTTGTTTCTTTTCTCCGTTTAATTCATATCCGAACTTATGATACATTACAATCATATCTTTGTCATCTGGTTCAAGAGCCCAGCTGTCGGTTAAGATTTTTTCTAAAATTTGTGCAGGTGTAGCGTTAGGCAGATTCACTTTTTTGTGTGGGTTAAATAAATCCAGTTCCAAAAGTTTATCCCACATAATATCGTCTTGATCAATTTTTAAAATCAAGCGTGTTTTGATTTCAACAGAATCTGTCGGGTGATACGGAAGAAAGGAATTCACAAACTGACGGTAACTCATATTTTCAGAATCCTCAATAATATAACTGTCATCTGTCATTCCGAGTTGTACAAACATGTTCCAAGCTCTAGAATATCCCACTCTTCGAATAGTTCCTCTATATAAAGTGAGAATATCGTCTAAACCGTAAATAGATCTGTATTTAAGAGAATCCCGGTTTGAATAAGCTTCAAATTTCCCGTAGCCCTCAACTTCTAGAAATTCAGTTCTTCTAAATAAAGCGCTGTACGGAATATATTTATAAGTTCCTTCTTGAATAAATTTAGCTGCGCCCCCTTGTCCGGCCAAAACCACATTTCGAGGTGCCCATGTGAATTTATAATTCCATAAATTATTATCAGATTCAGGAGCTACAAGTCCGCCGCAGAAAGATTCGAATAAAAGCATTTTTCCTCCTTTTGATCGAATTTCATCAATAACCTTCATGGCGCTCATATGATCGATTCCTGGATCAAGACCAATTTCGTTCATGAAGATTAAATTGTTTTTCTGAGCTTCTTCGTTCAAAGCCTGCATGGCATCGCTTATATAAGACGCAGTAACCAAATGTTTTTTGAATTCAAGACAGTCTTTTGCAATTTCGATATGAAGATGTGCAGGCAGCATCGAAATTACAATCGAAGCATTGGCAATAGCTTTTTTTCTTTCTTCGGCATTAAAAATATCTAAGGCAAGCGGAGTAGCATTCGGATGATTTTGTGTCTTTGCTTTCGCTAAATTCAATGAAAGGTCTGCTACAGTTAAATGCAGTTTTTCTTCGTTAGATTTTGACAACAAATATCGAATCAAAGAAGATGCAGATCTTCCTGCTCCAATTATTAAAACGTTTCTCATGCTTTAAATATTTAACACAAATATATTAAAATGTTACAATTATAACAATTTTAATTGAATAAAGTTAATTTTTATTTTTTGTTTTGAGTGAAAAAATAATGTTATTCTATTCTAAATAATCGAGAAACTAAAGCGGTTTTTTGGTTTGTTTGAAGTATTTTTGTTTCAAATTTCAAAAGATATAAATCATGAAACGAAGAATTGTTCTTACTGGAGCTTTTATAGGTATGTTAGCTATTATTTTGGGTGCTTTTGGAGCTCATTTATTAAAAAAATATCTTTCGGTTGATCAATTAAATACTTTTGAAGTTGGTGTTCGCTACCAAATGTACCACGCTCTTTTTCTGTTGTTTTTATCTACGCAAAAAGATATTGCAGAAAAAACATTAAAAGCTATCTATAATTTAGTAGTTGCCGGAGTCGTTCTTTTTAGCGGTTCGATTTATTTGTTGGCAACAAAAGACTACACTTTGTTTGATTTTAAAATTATAGTATTCGCAACTCCTGTGGGTGGTTTTCTATTAATTATCGCTTGGACGCTATTATTCTTTACGATTTTGAAGAGAAAATCATAAAATCCCGAAAAAAAAATTCTGTCTAAGAATTAATCTTTAATTTTGTCTCATAAATAACATATAACTTTAGTTATGTGAATTTTTTCTATTTTAGGTTGTAAAACTAAAATAATATAACAAATTCGCTTATAAGGTTGTAAATAAACAAATTAGAAGCAGTTATTTTTTTCTTTTTGTAATTTTTAAAGTGAAATTTCTCTTTTTTCGTATAAATCAAAGTGAAATTTAATTATTTTAAAACGAATAAGAATTAATCTGTAATTTTGCTTCTGAAATAAATATCACACACAACTTAAAATTTATGGACACTAACACAGTTTTCGCGCAATCGATTTCGTTAAAAGAATTAGGAATTGAAAATGCAAAAGTTCGTTATCAACTATCTGCAGATGAATTACATGCGATTACTTTGCAGTCAGGACAAGGTGTTGAGAATTCTACCGGAGCGTTGGCAATTAATACAGGTGAATTTACAGGTCGTTCTCCACAAGATCGTTTCATTGTAAAAGATGATATTACAAAGGATCAAGTTTGGTGGGGAAATGTAAATATCCCGTTTGAACCTCAAGCTTTTGAAAAGCTATATAATAAAGTAACAGCATTTTTATCAGACAAAGAAGTTTTTGTTCGCGATTCTTATGTTTGCTCTGATCCAAATTATAGATTAAATGTTCGTGTTGTAACCGAAACAGCTTGGTCAAATTTGTTCTGTTACAATATGTTTTTACGTCCAGAAGAATCGGAACTGGCTAATTTTACTCCAGAATGGACAGTAGTTTGTGCACCAAGTTTTATGGCAGATCCTGCTGTAGACGGAACACGACAGTCTAATTTCGCAATTTTGGATTTTACTAAAAAAATCGCTTTAATTGGAGGAACAGGTTATACTGGAGAAATGAAAAAAGGAATTTTCTCTGCATTAAACTTTATACTTCCAGTTTTCAAAAATACACTTCCTATGCACTGTAGTGCGAATGTTGGAGAAGACGGGGATACAGCAATTTTCTTCGGATTATCTGGAACAGGAAAAACAACTTTATCTGCAGATCCAGAACGTAAATTGATCGGAGACGACGAACACGGCTGGACAAATGAAAATACTGTTTTTAACTTTGAAGGTGGTTGTTATGCTAAAGTAATCAACTTAACAGAAGAGAACGAGCCAGACATTTTTAGAGCAATCAAAAAAGGAGCGCTTTTAGAAAATGTGGTTTTTAAAGCAGGAACAAACGAAGTAGATTTTGACGATGTTTCGATCACACAAAATACTCGTGTAAGTTATCCAATTACTCATATAGATAATGTACAGCCAGGTTTGGTGGGACATAATCCTAAAAATATATTTTTCTTAACGGCCGATTCTTTCGGAATCTTGCCTCCAATCTCAAAATTGACTCCAGGTCAGGCAGCTTACCACTTTATTTCTGGGTATACTGCAAAAGTTGCGGGTACAGAAGCTGGTGTAACAGAGCCTCAGCCTAATTTCTCTGCTTGTTTTGGAGCGCCTTTTATGCCTTTGCACCCAACTCGTTATGCTGAAATGTTAAGCAAAAAAATGAAAGATGCCGGCGTAAAAGTTTGGTTGATCAATACAGGATGGACTGGTGGACCTTACGGAATTGGAAGCCGTATGAAATTGAAATATACTCGTGCCATGATTACTGCAGCTTTAAAAGGAGAATTGGATAATGTAGAGTATGCAGATCATAAAGTATTTGGAATTGCAAAACCACAATCTTGCCCGAATGTTCCAGAAGAGATTTTAAATCCGAGAAATACTTGGGAAGACAAAGATTTATACGATCAAAAAGCATTAGAATTGGCACAAAAATTCAAAGCTAATTTTGCCAAATTTGAAGAGTTTGCAAACGCTGAAATCTTAGCGGGAGCACCGATTACAGAATAAAAGGAATTAGTTAATTCAAATTAAAAAAAGCTGTTCATCACTGAACAGCTTTTTTTTTGTGTGTATTTCTACTGCTTGTTTGTCCCTGAGCGAAGTCGAAGGGCGCTTCAATAGGAAACTGTGCTTCGACTTCGCTCAGCCCGACAATGAGTAATTTTTAAAGACATTGAAACGCAGTTTTCAGCACAGTTTAAAGGAAAGTACTGAAAAACTGCAATTTCAAATCAACACTGAATCTTTATTTTTTAGCCTCGTCTATGCGTTTTTGGATCAAATCCCAAGCATAATAATGGAAAGTCATGCCGTTGCTCATCGCTACGAAAAGTCCGTTTTTGTATTTTGGGCCTAAGTTTACGCTCGTAACATCGGCACCATCGCATTCAATTGTAGAAGTTGGAACTTCAGCTAACAATGGATGTTTGTTTGGGTTTCCGTTGGAACCTTCTCTTGGGTAAACCATAAAAGAATTGGCCTGCTGGTTGGATACTAAAATATATCCTGTAGAATCTGTTTTTTTGTAAATCGCAATTCCTTCGTGATCTGCCTTGAAATCTTTTTGACCAAAGAAAGCCAGTTCTTTATTATCATTTAAAGCTGGGTCTGCTTTGTATTTTCTAATTCCAGCTTGTTCGTCGCAATAGTAAACAAATCCTAATTCGTTATCAACTGCTATAGCTTCGATTTCTTTTTTACCGCTGTAAGTCCCGAATTTACGAACCACTTTTGCAGCAGCAAATTTTCCGTTTCCAGAAAGTTCGTACTGCCATAAATAACTTCCAGAAGCTCCCGTTTTTCTTCCTACAATAGCAAAAATTTTCTGATCACTTGGACGTGTGTATAATGCAACTCCCATTGGATCTCTTTCTGCATCTCCTTCAAAAACAGGAATTCCGCCATTGTCAATCGGTTCTAAATTTGGCAGGCTGAAGATTCTAATCTTGTTGCTTTCGCGCTCTGTTGTAACGGCAATATCTACTTTTTTTCCGTCAATGATCAGTCCGTAAGCGATGTCAACATTGTTTGGGCGTTTTAACGGAATTGATTTTTTAAGGATTTTTCCATTCAAATCAAAAGCATACAAACCACCATCGGTATCTTTATCAGTTCCAACAATAATACTTTTTGACGCATCGTTTGGGTTAATCCAAATCGAGGGATCATCTGTATCATGAGGTAATGCTTCGGTAACAGTTGTTGGTTTTACGGCATTTGGTTGAATAGGAGCTAATTTATCGTCTTTACAAGCTGTAAAAGCAAGGCTTAAAAGTAAAAAAGCAAGTATCGATTTATTTTTCATTTTGGTATTTTATTTTAAATGAATTAGACAGAACCGCTAAGTCCTGTCTAATTTAGTAGTTTTTAGTATTGATTTTACAAGTCTAATTTCAATCCGAAATTGTAACGAGCTTGATAGTATTCTGCTTGTTTCGTATGAGCAGCAACTCCTTGATAATAACGCAACGGCTGATTGGTTAAGTTATTAGCTTCTGCAAAAAAGCGAAGTTTTGGAGTAATTTTATAAGAAGCGTTTGCATCTAAGAAAAACTGTTTGTCATAGTAACTGTCTTTGTAAGACTCAGAACCTAATTCATCTAAATAATCAGATGTAAAGTTTGTTGAGATTCTAGCAGAGAAACGTTTGTTTTCCCAAGATAAAGATCCGTTAAACATATGAGGAGTTGTTCTTGGAAGACTAATATCGTTTCTTTCGTTTCCATCCTCATCTGCAATTCCTTTAGCTTTAGATTTTGTGTAAGTATAGTTTAAATATATACCAAAACCTTTTAAGAATTTACCAGGAAGGAAATCTAACTGACGCTGGAAAGCAACTTCGAATCCGTAAACATCAACAGTGTCTCCGTTTCTTGATTGTAAAAATGACCAGTTTTCTCCCGCTGGAATTGGATTTACTTGATTAGGAAAATCTGCCGCAAATTTAGCATCAGTATATTGATTGTCGCTGTAGTTGTAAATGAAATCATTTAATCTTTTGTAGAAAACACCTCCAGAAATCAAACCAACAGATTTGAAATAGTTCTCTGCCATGAAATCATAATTGTATGAATAAGTAGCGTCAAGATCAGGATTTCCAGCTGTAATTTCTTTGTCTGCAGCAATGTTATTTACATAAGGAGCTAATGCATAATAATTTGGTCGTGCTAAAGCAGTGGTTGCAGCAGCTCTTAAAATCAAATCTTTTGTTGCATTGTATTGGAATGAGATGCTTGGCAAAAGATTAGTATAAGAGTTTGTATTGTTGATTTTACTCTCTAATTCTTCTTCGTCCAATACACGGTTTCCTGTATAATCAATGTGAGTATTCTCCACACGGAAACCTAAAACCATAGAAAGTTTATCATTAAAATCCTGATCCCATCTTACATACGCAGCAGTAATTCTTTCTTTAGCATTATAGTTTACTGCTAAATATTCTGCTGGATCTGCTTCTTTTTCAAACAAAGCAGCGTTGTTTAAATCTAAACTTCCTAAGAAAGAAGCTGAAGCGAAAGTTCCTGGCACATATTTACTTCCTGGATTAAATCCGTTTCCATCATAATAAGATGTTGGAACTTGCGATAATAACTCCATATCCTCGTTAATTGGAGTATAAGAATAGAACACATTATTTCTTTCTTTCTCTTTTAAACGAAGTCTAAGCCCCGTTCTCAATCTTCCTTTTTCACCTGCAATTACAGAAAAAGGAAAACGGATATTTACTTTTGCACCAAATTCGCTTTCACTTGTTTCATCTGTATTTTCAGTAACAGAATCAAATTTAAATTCGTCTGTTGATTCGCCAACAGTTGTCATTAATGGAAATCTTGGATTAGATAAATCTTCAAACATTTCTAAACCTTTTTGACGGTATTCGATATAACGCTCACCTGGACGGTATTCTCTAGCTTTTGCGTAGTTTGCAGACCAGTCTAAATCTAATGTAGAATTGATTAAGTGCTCTCCACGAATAGAATAATTTTGAACTCTTTGATCTTCTAATCTTCTGTTTTTGTTTCTGTTGTTATCAAGACCACCTTTTGTCTGACGTTTTACACGACCTTCAAATCCTGTAATTGTTTCGCCATCGTAAATAGGTTCAATATCATCGTAAGTTGTTCTGAAACGATTTTCTCTATCGTCTCTCCAGTTGTAAATTGCATTAGCAAAAATGGTGTTGTTTTCGTCAAATTTGTAATCTAAAGCAATAGATCCGCTGCGGCGAATACGCTGTACATCATATTTTCTAATTTCTGAAGCTTGTAGGTATTCATTTCCAAAATCATCTTTTACCCATTCGTTTTCGATGTTATCAGATCCGTAATCAACATTGTTGTAAGAACCGCTGAAAACTGCGCCTAATTTATTATCAAAAAAGCGATTACCATATACAAAACCAGCAGTGTAAGAAGCGTGGTCACGAATTGGCAGATATCCTCCGGCAAGTGTTGCAGAAATTCTTTCTCCATTTGGAGTTGCTCTTGTAATTAAGTTTACAGAACCTCCAATCGCGTCAGCATCCATATCAGATGTAAGAGTTTTGTTTACTTCAATCGTAGAAATCATATCAGACGGAATTAAGTCCATTTGTACATTTCTGTTATCTCCTTCTGCTGAAGGAATTCTGTCACCATTTAAAGTAACCGAGTTCAAAGATGGCGCCAAACCTCTAATAATAATATTACGAGCTTCACCTTGGTCATTCTGCATTGTAATACCAGGAACACGTTTTAAAGCGTCTCCCACATTGGCATCAGGAAAACGTCCCATTTGATCAGAAGAAATTACATTTCCGATATTTTTATTGTTTTTTTGCTGATTTAATGCTTTTGCCTGACCTTTTAAGATGTCTCCAACAATAACTTCATTCAGTTCAGTTCCAGAGGTTTTAAGAGCAAAATCGATTACATTGTTTTTTCCTTGTTCAACTTTTATTTCTTGAGTTAAAGAAGAATAACCGATATATTTTACTTCAACTTTATAGCTCCCCTCATTAATATTCAATAACTCAAAACGACCGTTATAGTCAGAAACGGTATATTTTTTTTCGCCAACTATTTGAATCATAGCTCCAGGAAGAGGCAGTTTGTCATCAGCGTCTAATATCTTTCCAGATATAATCGCCTTTTGGGCAAAACCCGTTAGAGATAATAAAAAGAGTGTTAATACTAAAAATTTTTTCATTGTGTGTGTTTAGTTTGATTTTGGTTGCGAAGCTAAAGCCCTTGTATTACTAAACCCTTGAAAAAAAATTAACATAGTGTTATGATTCCTACCCAACATTAGAAATAGATTAATGTTAAAATAACATTCAATAAAAAAAGGAATTTCGTAGCGTTAAGTGAAAACAAATCAACTATTTGTCTGAGAATTAAATTTTTGGCGCTAAATTTGCCATATCAATCACAATCAAAAATCATCAATCATGTTAAAACAATTTTTTATCCTATGTTCAGGAGTCGACCGAGACCTCTTGAAAGACTGCTCAGAAGGCGAACAAACTAAATATGTTGGTATTGGCGCCACTGTATTTTTTACAGCAGTTATGGCTTTCTTAGCCAGTGCTTATGCGCTTTTTACCGTTTTCGATTCTATTTATCCCGCTTTAATTTTCGGATTTGTATGGAGTTTACTGATTTTTAATTTAGACCGATTTATCGTTTCTACAATTAAGAAAAGAGATCGGTTTTTAGACGAATTTCTACAAGCGACTCCACGAATTATATTGGCTGTTATTATTGCAATCGTAATTTCTAAACCTTTGGAAATTAAAATATTCGAAAAAGAAATCAATACCGTTTTATTGAAAGAGAAAAACGAAATGGAGTTGGCCAATAAAAAACAAATTGGAACGTATTTCAAAACAGATTTAGATAAAAATAAGGCTGAGATTGCAGTTTTAAAAGCAGATATTGTAAAGAAAGAGAAAGAAGTAAATGCTTTATATTCTACTTATATTACAGAAGCAGAAGGAACTGCTGGAACTAAAAAATTAGGAAAAGGTCCTGTTTATAAAGAAAAACGCGAGAAACACGATGCATCTTTAAAAGAATTTGAAACTTTAAAAACAGCAAACGAAGCTAAAATTGCCGAAAAAGAAAAAGCAGGCGTAAAACTCCAGGCGGATCTAGATAAAAAAGTATCACAGACTCAGCCTATCATTGAAGGTTTCGACGGATTAATGGCACGCATCAATGCGTTAAATAAACTGCCTTGGCTTCCGTCATTTTTCATTATGTTATTGTTTTTAGCAATCGAAACTTCTCCAATTATAGCCAAATTATTAGCTCCAAAAGGTGAATTCGATTTCAAACAAGAAGAAGCCGAAACAGCAATGAAAGCCACTTTGGCACAAAATAAATACCAACGTGAACTGCTAGTGAAAACAAGCGCCGAAATGCACGATAAAGTTTATGCAGATATTGCCGAAGATAAAAGCCTGTACGATTTACAACGTAAAAATGCAAAAGAGTTACTCGAATTGCAATCGCATAAATTTGTAGAAAAGCAGAAAGCGACTTTATAAGTCGAAAGTCATAAAGTCAAAAGTTTGAAAGTCCAAGTGTTGACCAAAAGACAAAGCCAGAAATAGAATCTCTATTTCTGGCTTTTTTATTTAGGCAATGTCAAAAAACTTTAAGACTTTCGACTTTCGACTTTTGACTTTAAGACTTTAATACTTTAATACTTACATATAACTTAAAATCTCTTTTTTATAAGCATCGTACTCTCCCTGCATGATCAATCCGTTATCAAGGAGTTTTTTGTAATTCTGTAATTTATCAAAAAGTTCCTCTTTAGATAAGTCGCTTAATTTACGTTCTCCAGCTGGCTGTGTTGGAAGCGGCTCATAAGTTGTTTCTGTAAAAGCTGGTGCAGAAGGCAAAATTTCAGCAAAACTTGTTACTTCTTCAGTTTCTACTTCTTCAACTTCTTCAGCTTCGTCTTCGTATTCTGGTTCAACAGTTTCTTGAATTGGTGCAGCAGCAGAAATAGGATTTTTCAATAAATCCAATTGCTCTTTAGCGTAAGTATAAATTTTTCTAGCCTGAATTTTTGGAATATAATCAATAGAAACAGCTAAGTCTGTTTTGGTACCAAATGAAAATTCAGAACCTAAAATGTTTTCTTTTACAAAAGTACTCGCAATATCATCCCAAGTGTAATCTGTAAAATCCATAGAAAGACCTAAATTTTTAGGCTTACAGATAATGATACGCTTGTTTGTTAATACAATGCTGTCTGGAAAAACAGTAATAGCAGGCTTTTTTTGCACTGCAATATATCCAACTTCTTCGCCTTTCATTAATAAATCTGTAAGTTTCGAAGTGATTTTTTCAATCGCTTTTGGATCTTGTTCTTCGTTCAGAAATTTTTTAAATTGTTCTTTCATTTTTTTAAGTTGCTAAGTTACTGAGCTTTTAAGTTGCTGAGTTTTTTTACTGACGTTACAAATGTAATGCCTAATTTTCTAATTCGATAATTTCATTCTGAATTTTCTTTGTCAAACTTTTGAAAACCAATTCATAGGAATGATCGATCAATTCTTTGACAAATTTATCTGGAAGATTTCCGTTTAAAGCAATCGTATTCCAATGTACTTTACTCATATGAAATCCAGGTTGTATTTCATCATATTCAGCTCTGAGTTCCTGTGCGCGGTCTGGATCACATTTTAAATTGACCGATTGCTCGTTCTTTTCCCATTGCGATAAAGAAGATAGAGCAAACATTTTGCCTCCAACTTTAAAAACTAAAGTGTCTTCATCAAATGGAAAATGTTCGCTGACACCTTTTTTCGAAAGACAATATTCGTAAAACGTTTCTAAATTCATATTATAAAAAAGTTATGATTCAACACGAATTACACAAATTTCACTAATTGAACTGTTTCATGGCAATTAGTGAAATTAGTGTTTATTAAACTATTTTTTCCATCATTTTTTCAGGATGATTGAGTTTTGTAAATCCGAATTTCCCGTATAAAAAGTGAGCGTCAGTTGTGGCTAATCTCCAAATTTTGACATTTTGAAGTTGAGGTTCCTTCATCATCGTTTCAATTAAGATCGACGAATATCCTTTTCCACGATGTTCTTCGGTTATAAAAACGTCCATTAAATAAGCAAATACCGCGTAATCGGTAATTACTCTTGCAAAACCAATTTGTTTGTCATCTAAATAGATTCCAAAACAAACCGAAGCATCAATTGTAGTCTGCACTTCTTCAATAGTTCGTCCTGCAGCCCAATAAATGTCTTTTAAAAAGTTTTGTATAAACGGAACGTCGAGTTTGGTTTTATCAGTAGATACGCTAATCATAGTTTATTGTTTTTCTTGCCACGAATTTCACGAATTTTCACGAATTAATTTTTTCACTTCAAGCATGTAAAAATTAGTGGGAATTAGTGTAATTGCTTTGCCAATTCGCTTTCGCTCGGGTCGTGGCAAACTTTTTAAATCTTATATAAAATTGGTTTTGATGGACTTGCGTCATTTTCAAACGAAGCGATTTGAAGATTTAGTATATAATTTCCATCTTCAATTTCGTCTGGAACATACATCATTTCGGTAATTGTCGCATTTAACCGTGCATCAGAATTAAGATTATGAGTGTCTTTTACATTCCAAAATGCTTTGTGAGCCAATAATTTGCCTTCGTCATGTTCTTTATCAACACTTGGCAAATCAATCAACAAATGCTGAATTTCGCTTTCGCGTATGAAAATCGCAGCTTCTTCAGACAAATAAGGCGGATTTGTATTCGAATATTTTCTTGATTTTTTTTCTTTTTGATTGGGAAGTGTTCTAATAATCAAAGCCTCGAACGATGTCACATTGAGCGAAGTCGAGATGCTTTCTTTCGTAATAACGAGATCATCCCCAATTTTCTCAGGCTCAATGGTAATCAATTTAGCAAAAAAGAAAAACTGTTTAAGTGATTGATTAATGCTGTAAAAATCATTTGTAATATGTCCCAGACATTCCGTGTGCGTTCCATGCCCATGCGGGTTGAAGAAAATATTATTAAAGTTCGTTGATGATTTTCCTTCAGAAACTTTCCCAATCCAATCGCCAAAAATTACAGGTTCTATTGAAGGTTTTTCGATATACCAGGCAATTGGGTTTTCGTCTGTATTGGTTAAAGGAATTGAGATATCAATGGGTTTTGATAAGTCGATTTCGAAGTTGTTGATTTTTGCTATCATGTTGATTTAACCGCAAGGGTCGCTAAGGTTTACGCAAAGGGCGCCAAGGATTATTAAAGATTGTTTGCGACTCTTTTAATTCCATTTTTTATTAATGATTATCAAAAACAGAACACCATTCGTCATAATATTTGCCCGCCCAATTTCTCATATTTTTGAAGTACCATTTTGCAGCATTGTCAGCAAGGTTGAAACCATTTTCATCATCAATTATAGACTCATCTTCAAAATTGCTTAAGGCGTGATGAAGCGCGGCGCTGCAAAGTAAAAACTGTCCTAAGGTATCTGCAACTGTTGTACCAGTTTCCCAATTTCCTGCGCCATGCATAAGTTTTTGAATGCCATTTTCCAGATCCTCAAAATCTACAATAACAGGATCAGCACCTTCATCAGCAAAAATAAAAAAGTTCTTGTTCCAATCGCCAATTTCAGTATTTTTTATTGAATTATAGTTGTAACCATCTTGCTTATATTTTAGATTTTCAACTCCATAAATACACATTGGATTACCAACCGTAGAAAAATAAAAATCTTTTAGAGGTGCAAAATTGCTTATGTAATCTTTTAAATTGTGAGGTAATGTAATTTTAAATTCATTTTCTAAACGATGAATATGACTTTTATTCTGTGATTCTCCAAAAGGAAAATCATCATCATTATTCCAGAATTTTTTTATTTCTAATATTGCAGTTTCTAAATTCATTTCATTTAAGATTTATATTACAAATCTAAATAAAACAGATCACTTGCAATTCCATCCGTTAAAAATTTTCCTTTTGGAGTTGGTTTTAGAATGTTGTTTTCAATGGAAAGCAAATCATCGTTTAAGAATTTTTCAGATTGTTTTTTCAGATAATTCAAATATTCCAAACCAAATTCATTTTCAATTCTTTCTAAAGAAACGCCCCAAATCGTTCTTAAACCTGTCATAATATATTCATTATAACGATCTGAAATGGTCAAAATTTCTGTTTCGATCGGAAGTTCATTGTTCTGAATCGATTTCAAATACAAAGAATTATTCGCAATATTCCAGCCTCTTTTTTCACCGTCATAACTATGCGCCGAAGGCCCGATTCCAATATATTTTTTTCCTAACCAATAAGCCGAATTGTTTTTGGAGAAATAATTCTCTTTCCCAAAATTCGATAATTCGTAATGAATAAATCCATTTTTTTGGAGCGTTTCAACCAAAATCATAAAATGATTTGAAGCGGCTTCATCTTGCGGTTCAGCGATTTTTCCAGTCTGAATTAATTTGCTCAAGGCTGTTTTGGGTTCAACCGTCAATGCATAACTCGAAATATGTGGAATGCCAAAACTCAAAGCCGTTTCGATATTCTGTTTCCACATTTCATCTGTCAATCCAGGAATTCCGTAAATTAAATCGAGTGAAATATTATCAAAATATTTTGTCGCTTCTTGTAAACATTTTATGGCTTCCACCGAATTATGAGCACGGTTCATCATCTTCAAATCTTCTTCATAAAAAGACTGAATACCAATGCTTAATCGGTTTATCGGACTTTTAGATAATTCAAAAATTCGCTCCGCGGACAAATCATCGGGATTAGCTTCAAGTGTAATTTCTGGATTATCTGAGACTTTATAGTTTTTATAAACTTCTAAAATTAAAAAATTGATTTCGTCATTGGTCAAAACAGAAGGAGTTCCACCTCCGAAATATATTGTCTCTATAATTTCGTTCTTAAACTCATTTTTACGCATGCCAATTTCTTTGGACAAAGCCAAAACCATTTCATCTTTCTTTTTCATTGAAGTCGAAAAATGAAAGTCACAATAATGGCAAGCCTGTTTGCAAAAAGGAATATGGATGTAGATACCGCTCATTTTTAGTTTTCAGTCTCAGTTTTCGGTCTCAGTCTCAGCCTTAAGCTGTTACTGCGACTGTAAACTATTTTCTAATTTTGTCCTCATTTTGTTTCACAAAAGCATCCCAGCCCGAATAACTTTTTCCTGCTACGACTTTTCCTGAATTAAAGTGATGACAAACTGCCGCTGCCAAACCGTCGGTTGAATCGAGATTTTTGGGTAATTCTTTTAATCCTAAAAGCTGTTGGAGCATTTTCGCAACCTGTTCTTTGCTGGCATTTCCGTTTCCGGTAATCGCCATCTTTATCTTTTTAGGTTCATATTCCGTGATCGGAATATCTCTTGAAAGGCCTGCTGCCATGGCAACGCCTTGTGCGCGTCCAAGCTTTAACATCGATTGTACATTTTTACCAAAAAAAGGCGCTTCAATCGCAATTTCGTCAGGATGATGCGTTTCGATTAATTCGATAGTTCGTTCAAAAATAATTTTTAGTTTTTGGTAATGATTATCGTATTTGGACAATTGCAATTCGTTTAATTGCAAAAACTCCATTTTTTTATTGATAACTTTTATCAATCCAAAACCCATAATTGTAGTTCCGGGGTCAATACCTAATATGATGCGTTCTTTTGTCAAGAGAGTTTTGTTTCAAGTTTGATGTTTAAAGTTTCAAGTTTTTGAAATGAAACGATTCATTTTCTCATTTTCAAATTGCCACATTTCCAAATTGATTACTTTTGCGGCATGATTTCAATTCCTCACAAAGCTAAGCAATTCCTAGTTCTTCTAATCAAACTTTTGATTGTTGGCGGTGCATTTTATTTTATTTACAATCAGCTGGCCAACAACGACAAATTGGACTGGAATAAGTTCATTGTTTTATTTCGAAAAAATCAGTCGGTTTTAGGCATTTCGTTTATATTACTTTTGAGTGTTTTGAATCGGTATTTTGAGATTTTAAAATGGCAGAATCTCGCCAAAGTAATTCATCAAATTTCGGTTTATGAAGCCACAAAGCAGGTTTTAGCCGCTTTAACAGCTGGAATTTTTACACCAAACGGAGTCGGAGAATACGCTGGAAAAGCTTTGTATTATCCGAAATCGGAAGCTAAAAAAGTTGTTTTTCTAAACTTAATCTGCAACGGAATCCAAATGATTTTAACGATCATTTTTGGAATTTTTGGTTTGCTTTATTTCAATGCACAGTTTAATGTTATTACAACCCAAACAGTCTTAATCTTGTTCGGAGGATTTTTGCTAATTCTGATTATTTTATTTTCAATCAAAAAAATAAAAGTCAAAGGATATTCAATTGAAAAACTAATTCATAAAATCAACGAAATTCCGAAGCCTATTCATAGAAAAAACATTTTTTTAGGTATTTTAAGATATTTAGTTTTTTCGCACCAATATTACTTTTTATTTTTAGGTTTTGATGTCGATCTGCCTTATTTAACTTTAATGGCGGCGATTACATCAGTATACTTTTTAGCTTCATCATTGCCCACATTTCAGTTTCTGGATTTTGCAGTTAAAGGAAGCGTCGCTATTTATTTTTTCGGAATTCTTGGCGTTAACGAATGGATTGTCATTTTTATAAGCACTTTGATGTGGTTTTTAAATGTTGTATTACCAGTATTTTTAGGGAGTTATTTTGTGCTGAATTTTAAAACGAAAACAGCAGCATGATTTTTGCTTTGTTTGCCATATTAGCTATTTACATTGTAAACATTAGTTTGCTTATTTATGGTTTTTTCAAAGTCAAAAAATATCAAAAAAAAGATTTAAAGCCACAGACAAGTTTTACCATAGTAGTTCCGTTTCGAAATGAAGAAGAAAACCTGCCAAAGCTTTTAAATAGCTTTTCGACACTAAATTATCCAACAGATTTATTTGAAGTAATTTTAGTCGATGATAATTCGAGAGAGAAATTTCAAGTCTCACATTTCACATTTCACATTTCACAAATAGACAATATTCGAGTTTCAAAATCGCCCAAAAAAGATGCTATTACGACTGCAATGCAATACGTAAAAAACAATTGGGTAATTACCACAGATGCTGATTGTCTTATTCCAGAAAACTGGCTTTTAACTTTTGATAATTATATTCAGGAAAATAAAGTTTCGATGCTGGCGGGAGCAGTAACGTATGAATGTGGAGATTCATTTCTGCATCATTTTCAGCAATTAGATTTGACAAGTTTACAAGGCGCAACAATTGGAAGTTTTGGTTTGAACAAAGGTTTTATGTGTAACGGAGCTAATTTTGCGTACACCAAATCATTGTTTGAAAGTTTAAATGGTTTTACTGGAAATGACAAAATTGCAAGTGGAGATGATGTCTTTTTACTGCAAAAAGCAATTGAAAAATTCCCAGATGAAGTTCATTATCTAAAAGCTCAAGAGGCCATTGTAACTACAAAACCAACAGAAAGCTGGAAAGCATTATTTCATCAAAGAGTGCGCTGGGCGGCCAAAACGAGTTCGTATAAAAGTAGCTACGGGAAATTTATGGGATACGTTGTTTTCTTTGGAAATTTGAGTTTTGTAATTGCTTTTTTGTTACTTCTCTTCCAAATTTTAAATTATCCGTTTTTTGTTTTATTTGCTTTTTTAAAGTTTATGGTTGATTTTGTTTTGCTTTCAAAAACAAATCAGTTTTTAAAGAATACAAGGCTTAAAAGCTTTTTATTGAGTAGTTTGTTTTATCCTTTTTTTAGTACAAGTGTAGCTTTGTATAGCTTATTTGGTTCGTACGAATGGAAAGACAGGCGCTTTATGAAATAACTTTATATAAAAGGGTAAAACTATTCCTTTGCTTTCAAAATTACAGGCAGAATAAATTGTGTTTTTACGGGAATGCCTCGTTTTATAGCTGGATTTACTTTTGGAAAATCAACAAGACGCGCATGCAGAATACTGTCAATTTTTATAGTATCATAGGCAACAGAATCTTTAGGAAACTGAGGCTCAAACTTCATAGTTGCATTTGGAAAAATTGTTACTTTTACTTCAATAGTGTCCAATTCTGGGTACATAATTGATAAAGTATCAACATTAAGTTTTTCTTCAATGAGATCAGACATTACATCAAAAAAGCACTGCTGGCGAAGTTTTTTATCGGCTATTTTTTCACAGTTTGAGACAGATGGGTATTCGTCTACTTCTTTCCAGTTGATCGATTTCAATTCTTTTTGAAGTAATTCTTTTTCAGACGGAACCTGCTTCTCAAAATATTGACAAGAATTAAAGATAATACAGATGAAAAAAAGTGAAAACGGCCTCAAGATTTTAATGTTGAATGAATAAACAAAAATACAATTATTTTTTTTAGAGATTCTTTCAATTACGCGGAATCTTCATATTTTAAAGGTACAATTTTAAAGTTTGTATAGCAAAAAATAAAGTAGTAATTTGTAAGAACAAATTTATCAAAACTATATGGATTTACTTTTAGTTACACTAGGTTTTATATGCATGATTGTTGGCATTTTTGGCAGTTTTCTTCCTGTTTTGCCTGGGTTGTCAAGCTGCTGGGTGGGTTTGCTTTTGCTATATCTAACCAAAGCAGTAGAAAATAATTATTGGGTTTTAGGAATAACTTTTGTTTTAATGGTAATCATAACAATATTAGATTACGTAATCCCATCGCAGGGGACAAAAAAGTTCGGCGGAAGTTCGTATGGAATATGGGGGACAAATATTGGTTTAATTATCGGAATTTTGGCGCCAATTCCTTTTGGAGTTATCATCGGACCTTTTTTGGGAGCACTTGTCGGAGAATTGTTATACGACTCACAAAATCATAAACGGGCACTAAAAGCGGCAACAGGTTCCTTGCTTGGGTTTCTTGCTTCGAGCTTTATTAATTTTATGTTTTGTGTAGTCTATTTGGGCATTTTTTTAAGCGTAATGTGGAAATATCGAAACATTTTGTTTTAATTATATAACATTTTTCTAGCTTCTGCGTTGCCTTTTATAAAAACATCAAAATTTTCTTAACTTTTTTGTCTTTTGTGTTTGAGTTCTAAAGGGTTGTGTTTACAGGTGTTTACGCATTTTTTATGTTAACATGAGGTTATTATCTATGTAAATTTTTAACTTATTTTTTGGAAATGTTAATTTATTTTATATTTTTATCACAATAAACGATAAAAAGCCTCACTTTATCGGTTATTTTGAACAAATTTAAATAATGTTTCTTTAATAAGTTAACGCGTATGACCCCAAACCTACAAATTGAACTTAGACGTTTTATTTCATCTAATGTTGTCTCCAAGTTGAACAAGTTTTATTTTGAAAATGATGCCCTTTTAATAAAAGGAATTGATGTCTCGATCGGTACAATTTTAATGGGACTCTACAACAAAGCCGAAGAATCTGATTTTTATTCTGAAATAGCCTCAATGATAAAAGAAGATTCAACTTTTTACCAAGAAATTGACTTTAACGCAGGTAGAATTTTATCAGTTGATGATTGTTACCGTTTAGAAGGAAATTCATTACTTAAGGAGTTGTTCTCGAATAAAAAGGGAAGAATTTCAGAAATGGTTTCAAACGAAGTCGGTATTAAAAGCGAAACAGCCAGAGAAATACTTAACTTTTCAGCACTGCTTGTAGTTTCCTACTTAAGAAATAATCTTCAATTACTAGAAAGTTTAAAATTACTTCTCGAAGACCAAAAAAGAGACATTTTAAACAGTATTCCTCCTGGAATCAAAATCATACTCGGTTTTTCATCTTACGAAACAGTAGAAGATAAAAACCAATCTATCGGAAGATCAATTTTTACCCTTTTCGGACATAATTTCTTTAGTTTCTAAAATAAAAAAATCCCATTTTCAAAGAAAACAGGATTCATTATATTATAACAAAATTTGAAAAACTATTTAGCGTTTTTCAAATTGATGATCTCTTGGTCAGTCAAAAAGCGCCAGTTTCCTCTAGGAAGATTCTTTTTGGTCAAACCAGCAAATGCAACACGATCAATTCGTAAAACATTATATTCAAAAGACTCAAAAATAGAACGCACCACTTTTACATTCGAAGTACGAAGTTTAAGTCCGATTTCGCTTTTGGGCTCATTATCAATATAGCTAATTTCCTCAACAAAAACGCGGTGTCCGTCAAGAACCAAACCTTTGCTGATTTTTTCAAGATCCTCAAACTTTAAGTTTTTGTCTAAAGAAACCTGATAAATTTTAGACGATTTTTGATTTGGTAAAGTAAACTTACGGATCATATCTGTATCGTTTGTAAATACCAATAAACCAGTCGTATTTTTATCCATTCTTCCAATTGGAGCAATTTTTGCATTTGTAGAACCACGAACAAGTTCTAGAACGTTACGATATTCTTGACCTTCATCCAGAGCTGTCGTAAAGTTTTTAGGTTTGTTTAATAGAATATATTCTTTCTTTTCAGGAGTCAAAGTAACACCGTCAAAGTTTACTACATCATTCAATTTTACCAAATACCCCATTTCAGTTACTGGAACACCGTTTACTTTAACGTTTCCAGACTGAATATAAATGTCAGCATCACGACGCGAACAAATACCAGAATTCGAGATGTATTTGTTTAAACGAATTTCATCTGAAGCCTTTTGTCTTTTCGGAGCCTGATTTTGTTTTTTTACTTTTTCTTCCGCAGCAGCATTAGCGGCTTTAACCTCCGGTTTCACTTTTTTCGGCCCTTGCGCACGTTTCGCCATAGGAGGTTTTGGCTTACTAGAGTTTGATCTTGAGCTGTTTGGTCTAGATCCGCCTCTTTTATTATTGCCTTCCTTGTTGTTCATAAAATCATTAATTTGTGCAAAGATAGTTTTTTCCTGCTAATAAATCTTAAGTTCAATGTTCTTAGATTAATAGCAATAAATTTTAAGAAGTAAGGAGCATCACAATTGGCTTTTTTTCAGGCATTATTTCCCGCTTTCCGTTCCAATTTTTTATTTTTTAAAGAAAAAAATAAAAAGATTTCCACTTCAATCGGGGCTAGATTTCAAACAATTGGCTTCTTTTAAATATTTTGGAATAAGTTATTGCACAAAGGTTCACAAAGTTTACACAGAGCAACCTCAACCAATCTTCGTGAATCTCTGCGAAACTCTTGGTGTTCTCAGTGGAATAAAAAATTAGTAATTAGAAATCAATTCACGCCCATGCCATAAAACGCTCGGATTGATCAAAACAATGCAGAAAACACCCGAAACGATTAAGAATTTCAAAACATTATGAAGCATTAAAAACTGCTCCTTAGAATTCGATTTCCATAAATAAATCAAGAAAAAAAGCAAAACCCCAAAGCAGGCATAAAAGTAAATATCCATATAACCCACATCGTAAATATTTATTAAAACATAAACAGGTAAAATGGTTAAAATCGTTAAAGCAGTAATAACTTGTTTAGAGATTTTTTCACCATACAAAACAGGAATTGTTCTATAATCCGTTACCAAATCACCTTTTAAGTTTTCCAAATCTTTAATCATTTCTCGAATCAGCAAAAGTAAAAACAAGAAAACTGCATGTGCCGAAATTACCACAAAATGACTCATATGATTTTCAATTTCTTCAAACGAAATTTTATTGTAGAAATAGAGTAAAATCGCAAAAAACGGAGTAACAGCCAGCAATGCAGACATTAAATTCCCGATAATTGGATATTTTTTTATTTTATGAGAATAGAACCAAATTAGGAAAATATAACCCGAGAAGAATAAAAATGCTCTCCAAGAAACAATAAAAGCCATTAAAACAGCAAGAAAATTCAAAGAAAAATAAACCGATAATTTAGTTTTTTGACTCACTAATCTGTCCAGCATTGATTTGTTCGGACGATTAATTAAATCTTTCTGGCTGTCGTAAAAATTATTGATAATATAACCCGAAGCAATCGTAATCGCCGAAGCAAAAACAATTAGAAATAAATGGAAATCAAGAAGAATATCCAGCGCTCTAATTTCTGGCGCCAAAATAAAGATAGCCGATAAATACTGTGCTAAAACTATAATTGGAATATTATAACCTCTAACTACAGAAAACAGACTAACAATTTTCATTACTAAAAGTTTGTGCTGTCTGCTTAACATATAAAATAGTTTGTAAAGGTTTAGATAAGGGAAGTTAAAGGATATTTTTGAGTATAAAAATTTACAGTTTGTTTTTTAACAATTCTTTAGAGCCATAGCCTAATTTTCTTATGCAGGCGAGCGCTTCTTTTTGAGAAATCTCAATGTTTCTGATGTCTTTTTTATCAACAAAAACAACAGAACCACTCCACGGATTCGGAGCATCAGGAATAAAAACTGTAAAAGTATTTTCGTCTATTTGTTCTATCAAAAATGCGAATTGCCAGCCGGCATCTGTAGGAACGAGAATTACTTTTAAATCTTGATTAGACTCAATTCCCATAATGTTTTCATTCATGTTTTTCATAAATGAATATCCTGGAACAAAACTTAAAATGCCATTTTCTAATTTATGAATCAGTTTTTTAGCCTTTGGAGTTCTTGCCAGTAAACCTGCAGCAAAACAAATAATGATTATAATTATTATTCCAACAAGTTCTTGCAGTGCAATTCCTAAAACATGTACTCTCGGAAGATGGTTTACAAGCGGAAGAGTGACTTTTTGAATAATGCCATATCCTTTTTCAAGAATAACAAGCAATACAACTAAAGGCACTAAAAACAAAATTCCTCCTAAAAAAGTTGCTTTGATTATTTTTAAAATACTTTTCATAATAAATAACTTTTTAGGATGAAAACTTATGAAAATCTACTCAAATAACTTCGTTTTTAGAGAGTTAAAACTGATAAACAACTTCTAATTTATAGTCTTTTAAAGATGCTTTTGCACGTTCTAAATCTTCAGTAAAACCAAGAATGTAACCGCCGCCGCCAGAACCACAAAGTTTTAGGTAATAATCGTTTGTGTCAATTCCGTGCTGCCAGATTCCATGAAACTGTTCTGGAATCATTGGTTTAAAGTGATTTAAAACAACTTTAGAAAGTTTTTTAGTATTCGTAAACAAAGACTTCATATCGCCATGCAGGAAGTTTTCTACACAGGCATCAGTATATTTAACAAATTGATTTTTTAGCATTGCACGGAAACCTTTGTCTTTTAGGTTTTCCATGAAAATGTTAACCATAGGAGCTGTTTCGCCTACTATTCCAGAGTCTAATAAAAAGACAGCACCTTTCCCGTCAAAACTTTGAGTCGGAATGCCGGTTGCTTCAATATTATCTTTAGAATTAATTAAAATCGGAATGCTCAAATAGCTGTTTAACGGATCTAAACCAGAACTTTTTCCGTGGAAAAAGCTCTCCATTTGAGAGAAGACATTTTTTAGATGTAATAGTTTTTCTCGTGTTAAGTTTTCTAAAACTGTGATTTTGTTGGTAGCATATTTATCATAAATAGCAGCAACAAGTGCACCGCTGCTTCCAACCCCGTATCCCTGCGGAATGCTAGAATCGAAATACATACCAGTTTCAACATCATTTTTTAAAGTTTCCAGATCAAAAGTAACCAATTCTGGCTGTTGTGTCTGTAAAACTTCCAGATAAGCAGTAAAGCTTTGTAAGCTTTTGTTTGATGCCATAGCTTCTGCAGAAGGCTCTTCAGACTTCTTTAATGCACCATTGTAAAAATTATAAGGAATAGAAAGTCCCTTAGAGTCGCGGATGATTCCGTATTCTCCAAAGAGTAATATTTTTGAGTAAAATAATGGTCCTTTCATGATTTATTTTATGTCTTTTTTTATTTTATTTAGGTCTTGTCGTGTGTCAAAAATATTGTGAATCCTGATTTCATTTGAGCCAAAACTATACAAAAGACTTGATTGTTTTGTTATGACACATTTTCGATATTTTTTATTTACTGATGATTTAGGAAAAATTTCAGGATTCATACTTATTATTGAAATTGCTTTTTGAAGTTTCAACAAAAATATCTCTTTCGATTTCTTAGACCATTTATTTTCAATAAAATTTAAAACAGCATCTAAATTCTTTTCAGCTGTTTTTGAAATATTTACTTTAAGATTCACTACCTGTATTTTTTCATCACCTCTTCAAAACTAGTAAATTCTCCTTTTTCAAATTCTAATTCACTTTGAGCTACATCTGCTTTTTGTTCATCTGTCAACTCATTCCACCAGTCTTTTTTCTCTTTTCTTAGCAATTTTGCAACAGCCATAATGATTGAAGGATCATTAGTTTCTTTCAACATATTCATCGCTTCAAGTTTTTCTAATTGAATGTCCATAATCAAAATTTTAATTAAAGATACGCAAAATTATAATGCGATTGCGCCTTCGCCAATTTTGTCGCAAATGTACTGACGATTCTGACAAAATACAACTAATTCGTCTTGAATAAATTGTAATACTTTTTCAGTAACGTTTTCGGGATAAAGGACATGCACATTTGCACCAGCATCCAGCGTAAAACAAACCGGAGTTTTAGTTTCGTTTCTAAATTTCCAAATTGCATTTATAATTTGCAGCGTATTTGGTTTCATCAAAATAAAATACGGCATCGATGTCATCATCATCGCGTGTAAAGTCAAAGCTTCACTTTCTACAACTTTGATGAACTCTTCTAAATTACCGTTTTCAAAAATCTTGATTAACTGATCTAAATTTTCGTGCGCCTGGGCAAAACGTCTTTCAGCGTACGGATGATTGTGCATTAAATCATGTCCTACAGTACTCGAAACTTGTTTCTCGCCTTTATCAACCAATAAAATCGTGTCTTGATAATTCTTGAAATTTTCATGAATAGCATATGGAAACTCAACTCCAAATAAATCAGTACTTCCTTCAATATTGGCCTGATTTCCCCAAACTACAACATTTCCTTTTACGCTTCTGCAAGCACTTCCAGAACCTAAACGAGCGAGAAAAGATGCTTTTTGATAGAAATAATCTTCTGTCATTTCTGGGTTCAGTAATTTCTCTAAACTCATAAAATTCATTGCCAGAGCTGCCATCCCAGACGCTGAAGAAGCAATTCCGGAACTATGTGGAAATGTATTCTGAGTGTCAATCGTAAAATGATAGTCTTTCAGAAACGGAAGATAAACTTCAATTCTTTCTAAAAACTTCTGAATCTTTGGTTTAAAATCTTCTTTTGGTTTTCCTTCAAAAAGTAAATCAAAAGAAAAATTTCCGTGGTTGTCTTTTTTTGAAAAGCCCAATTTCGTAATTGTTTTACAATTGTTAAGCGTAAAACTTACCGAAGGATTAGCCGGAATCTGATTGTCTTTTTTCCCCCAATATTTAACTAAGGCAATATTGCTTGGAGCGCTCCATTCAAAGTTTCCGTTTTCGATTGTTGAAGTATATGAATTTGGTATAAAATCAGCTGCTGTTAACATGAATTGTAAAATTTTGGCAAAGATAGTTTTTAAATTTTTTCACCATATAAGTTATTTAAGAAATATAAGTTGGGTTTTCTAAAATGAACTTATATTTCTTATATGGTTTAAAAATTTCTTTTGACTATTTTTGAATACAAAATTTAATGCAATGAATAAAATAGTTAAGATCGTAATCGCTGTAATCATTTGTTTAGCAGTAGGATATTCTGCCAGTTTGGTAACAAGACCAAGTGTAGAAAGCTGGTATCCGACTATTGAAAAACCAATTTTTAATCCGCCGAACTGGATTTTCATGCCGGTCTGGACAATTCTTTACATTTTTATGGCAGTTGCTGCGGGATTAGTCTGGGATAAAATAAAAGAGCAGACAGAAGAAGTTAAAAAAGCACTTCTTTTCTTTATAATTCAACTTATTCTTAATGCAATTTGGTCGTATTTATTCTTCGGATTTAAAAATCCGATGCTTGCGTTAGTTGAAATTGCACTTTTATGGCTTATGATTTACGAAACTTATTTAAAGTTTATCAAAATCAACAAAACAGCTGGTTATCTATTGATTCCGTATTTGGCCTGGGTTGGATTTGCAGCGGTTTTGAATGCTGGTATTTGGTGGTTGAATAAATAGTTTTATTGACGGGATTCTGTTTTGAATTTCTTAAAAACGTCGCTTTTTGCATACAAAAAATCCATTGTAGTTAATACGTTATTGTTTTCTAAAAGTTTTTTAGATTGTGGATCTGCATCGCAAAAATCAATAAATAAATCAACTTCATCTGCGTTTAATTTTAAATCTGTGGTAAAAAAGAGGAAGGAATTGATGCAGCTACAAGTTTTTTGAAATTTATTTCAGGAACTTTCTTTTTAGGTGCTTCATTTTCTTTTTTGAATAAATCAGCAATGAAACCTCCTATGGCAATAAAATTCATACCATTGACAATGGTTCCGTCGTTAACTCCAGTATATTTTTGCAAAGAGGAAGAAGGGTTTACATTCGAATCGGCATTGGCCGTACCTACATGAGGAAATTTGATGTTGGTTACTACAACTTCATTTAATTCTTCTGCTTTCACAACCATGTTGACAATAATATTGTTTTGATCCATATTTGCCTGAGAAATTTTTAATCTGGTAAAAAAGTAATCTTTAACAAAAAATAGTAAACTGTCTTTTTCTTTCACCATAATTGAGAAGTCTCCCAATTCATTGGTTCTGGTGCTGGTTTTTGCTGTTTTATTAATAACCTCAACCTTATTAATTGGATTATTATTAGAAATAACTTTTCCGTGAAGTAATTTTTCTGTTTGAGAAATAGAAAACTGGTACGTAAAAAAGGAAATTGTGGTGAGTAATTTTACTTTCATCTAGTGGTATTTAGTTGAAAGTAAAATTATTAGAATTGTCTTAATGAAAACTTACAGAATCTGTAAATTCTTGTTAAAACGAATTCTGAAAGTTTTCAGTTTGTAAGACTTTGAATAAAAAATGTGACTGATGTTCTTTATAATAGTTGAATTAAATCGGAAGGATTATGAATAACTACTTTTGCGCCGCTCGCTATCAATTCATCTTCTGTTCGATATCCCCATGAAACTCCAACCGGAAACATAGTAGCATTTACTGCAGTCTGCATATCAATATCAGAATCACCTACGAAAAGAATTTCTTCTGGTTTTAAATTCCAATTCTTGCTAATTTCCAACGCCTCAAACGGATTTGGTTTTTTTAATTCTTCGGTACTTAAACCAACTGCAGCATCAAAATAATCTGGAAATATTTCTGCAGCTATTTTTTTGGTAAGCTCATCGGCTTTATTAGAGAAAACCGCTAATTTGATATTTTGAGAAGATAGATTGTCTAATAATTCTAAAATACCGTCGTACGGTTTTGTTTTAATCGTACAAACTTCACGATACGTTTCGATCATACAATCAAAACAATTTTCAATTTGTTCTTCAGAATTGTTGGATGCTGGTAGAGCCTTGCTGACTAGATTTCGCAAACCGCTACCGATAAAATATTGATACGTATCGTAAGTATGAGTCGGGTAATTTAGACCTGTAAGTACGGTATTCATTGCGTCTGAAATATCTTCCAATGAGTTTACCAATGTTCCGTCTAAATCAAAAATAATTCCTTTAAATTTCATTCTATTAAATATTTTGAGCCAAAATAAACCCGCTTGTCCAGGCATTCTGAAAATTAAAACCTCCCGTAATAGCGTCGATATTTACAATTTCGCCTGCAAAATAAAGGTTTTGATGGATTTTGCTTTCCATGGTTTTAAAGTTAATTTCTTTTAAATCGATTCCGCCTGCGGTTACAAATTCTTCTTTAAAAGTGCTTTTTCCGTTTACTTTAAATTCGGCTTTTGTGAGTTGAGAAGTTAAATTTTGCAATTGATTTTTAGATAAATCGGCCCATTTAGTTTCTGTTTCAATTCCTGAAGCCAGAACCAGACTTTCCCATAATCGATTAGGGAAATCAAAAGGAGATTTTTTAGAAACGGCTTTTTTAGCATGTTCCTGTTTTAAGTCTTTCAGGATTTTTTCAGCATCTTCAAAATCAACATCATTTAGCCAATTCACATAAATCGTAAACTGATAATTTTTATCGTGTAAAATGCGTGCACCCCAAGCCGAAAGTTTTAGAATTGCAGGTCCGCTCATTCCCCAATGTGTAATTAATAAAGGTCCTGTAGATTCCAGTTTAGTATCTTTTACATTCACGGTAACCTGTGCTGCAACGCCGGGTAGTTCTTTAATTCGGGAATCTTTGATGTTGAAAGTAAATAGGGAAGGAACGGGACTTACAATTGCATGTCCATGTTCTTGAAGCATTTCCCATATTTTTGGGTTGCTTCCTGTTGCCATTACTAATTTTTCTGTTGCGAAATTATCACTTTGTGTATCAATTTTCCAGTGATTTTCTTTTTTGAAAATAGACTGAACGCTTTGCCCTGTCAGCACTTTTATGCCTAATTTTTCAGTTGCTTTTAAAAAACAATCAATTATGGTTTGTGATGAATTAGAAATGGGAAACATTCTGCCGTCTTCTTCAATTTTTAATTCTACGCCATGTTTTTCAAACCATTCAATTGTATCTCCGGAACAAAACTGATGAAAAGGCCCACGAAGTTCTTTTTCGCCGCGAGGATAAAATTTAACCAGTTCGTTAGGTTCAAAACAAGCGTGCGTTACGTTGCATCTTCCGCCCCCGGAAACACGGACTTTAGAAAGGACTTCTTTTCCTCTTTCTAAAATGGCAATTTTTAGTTTCGGATTTTTCTCTGCAATATTAATAGCCGAAAAAAAACCTGCAGCGCCTCCGCCAACAATTATTATGTCGAAATTTTTAATCATATTTTTTGAGTTGCCACGAATTCACGAATTATTTTTTGACAATCTTTGAGAATAAAAATTCGTGAATTGCTTCGCCTATTCGCTATCGCTCGGGTCGTGGCTATTTAAACTTTATATTTTATCTGGATTATCAGAGATAATTCCGTCTACTTTATAACTTTTTACTTTTTGAATGTCTTCCGCAGAGTTTACTGTCCAAGGCAAAACTAAAAATCCTTTTTCTTGAATTTTCTTTACATTTTCGATATTCAATAATTGAAAATCAGGATGAATAGATTTTGCTTTTATTTTTTCGGCGAAAGCCATAGCGGTATCAAGATCTTCTTCTGTTAAAACACCAATTGCAATATTTGGATTCAGGTTTAAAGTTTCTTCCAGCATATTCCAATCGAAACTCGAAACTATAAAATGATTATAACTCCAGTTTTTTTCTGAAATATATTGTTCAATTAACTGAACCACTTTACTTGGAGTTCCTAAACCTTTTAATTCGATATTGATAAAACATTTTTTATCGACCAAATCAAAGACTTCATTTAAAGTTGGGATTTGGTATTTTTCATCAATCAAAAATGATTTTAATTCAGATAAAGAAAAAGTGTTTACAACACCTTTTCCGTTAGTGGTTCTGTCTACGGTTTCGTCGTGGATTACGATGATTTGTTCGTCAGCGCTTAAGTGAACGTCAAGTTCAATTCCGTCTGAATTTAAGTCTAAGGCTTTTTGAAAGGCTTTTAAAGTGTTTTCAGGTTCGTAGGCTTTGGCGCCTCGATGTGCAATCTTTAAAATATTCATTTTATAAAGGTTCAGAGTTGCAAAGGTACAAAGGAGCAAAGGAAAAATAATAGTATCACTTGATAAAGCATTGAAATGATTTTAAAGATGAGATAAATTATATCTCTCGCAGATTTTGCAGATTTTGCAGATTTTCTTTTTTAATATCTGCCGAATCTGCGAGAGAAAAAAATTAAATCTGTTCTAATAAAACAATTCCGTATTTACTGTCAATACTTGCTTTTCCATCGATAACTTCTGTTTCCTGATCAGAGAAAAAGTCTCTTACTTTCGTTCCGTTTTCGAAAATTGAATTTACAGGAAGTTCTTTTCTGCCTTCCGGTAAATCTAAACCGATTATGACTTTATCTGTAAATGATTTATTAGAATAAATTCTTGAAAACACATAATATTCGCTCTCAATTTTGGAATGAATTCCAGCGCCAACGGCAGGATGATTTCGTCTAAACTGCCCTAACTTCTGCCAATGCCACAGCATTCTTTGTGTATCGGGATCCTTCTTAATATCATCCCAATTCATATTCGAACGCAAAGTTGCATCTCCCTGAGTTCCCTCAATTACTAAGGAACGATTCGATTCATCTCCGTAATATACTTGCGACATTCCTGGGGCAAGTAAAAGTTTGGTTCCGGATTCAAAACCTCTTGTGCGATTGGCATCAAAAGGCTGGCCGTCGTCGTGAGAAGACATATAATTAAGGACAGAATAACCTTTTAAATCACTCTGTAGATGATTTGAATATTTCGAAAATAAAGTCTCATAATCGCTTTGAGCGGCATTCCATTTAAATTCAAAATTGATTAAGCTGTTAAAACCATTTTCAAAATAATTGACTTTTCGATCTCCAAAATCATAATCCTGACCACCGCTTATTCCATAACCATAAACTTCAGCGATCGTGTAAAACGGGTTCTGATCTAAAACTTGTAGAGGATGATGTTTTTTCCAAGTTTCAAATGCATATTCACATTCTTTTTTAAAATCGGCCCAAACACCTTCTTCGGTATGTTTTACAGTATCGGCGCGGTAACCATCAATTCCGAATTCTAGAATATAATCGGTAAGCCATTTTATGATGTAATATTTTGGACTTCTTGGATATCCTGTTCTTTTGAAAAATTCTTCTAGTGAAGCGATTTCTTTTTCATAACGGCCTTCTTTTTTCCATTTTTCAATCAAAAAAGGCGGCAGTTCTACATTTTGAGTGCTTTCGGTCTTTACGTCTGGAAGATTTTCTACCAAAGTACACATTGTAGTGTTTTCAAAAGATTTGTAGTCGCATACAACGCCTGTTCTTACCCAGTCCGAAGGCCAAACAGGATCTTCTGGAGTTACTGGACCAGTATGATTGATAACTCCGTCCAGAATTATTCGAATGCCTTTTGCGTGTGCTTTTTTTACTAAATTGGCTAGGTCTTCTTTCGTTCCGAAATTTGGATCTAAAGCAGTCCAGTCTTTTGCCCAATAACCATGAAAACCGTAACTAAGTCCAGTTCCTTCGTCAACGCCATCATGAATTTGTTCAACAATCGGCGTAAGCCAAATCGCATTTATTCCTAATTGCTCAAAATATCCTTCGTCGATTTTTTTGATGATTCCGATGATATCGCCGCCTTCAAATCCGCGCAGTTTTGCGGGAGTTTTGGTTCGGTTGAAATTGATGTCGTTTGAAGTGTCTCCGTTGTAAAAACGATCTGTAAGTAAAAAATAAACATTTGCTCCTTCCCAAACGAAAGGTGTTTTCGAAGTATTATTCATTGTAACTGATTTTGAGCCAGAACAACCCATTATTAAGTATACTAAAGATAAAAAAAGGAAAGTGTATTTTTTCATTTATTCTAAATTTAACGAAGATTTATAATAAAAAGATTCCGCCACGAATTCACAAATTTTTATTCTCAAGATTGTCAAAAATAATTCGTGAATTCGTGGCGGAAAAAATAGTTTCTCGCAGATCTCGCAGATTCGGCAGATTTTTTTAAAAATTATCTGCTAAATCTCCTAAATCTGCGAGAGAAAAAAATATTGTTATTCCAATTCTAAAACCAAAGCCGATTTTGGCTCTAAAGTAATTTCAGAACTTAAATCAAATGTTTTTCCACTAATAACATCTTTTCCTGATTTAAAGTTTTTGATGCTTTCTTTGAAACGATTTGTTTTCACAACTTGCTCTTTTGCATTGTTATTGAAAACTACCATAACCGTTTTATTATCAGTATATCTGAAATATACATAAGTGTTATTTTCTGGAATATAATGCTTCATTTTTCCGAAATGAACTGCTTCGTTTGTTTTTCTCCAGTTGAATAATTTTGCACTGAAATCAAAGTAAGCTGCTTGTTCAGCCGTTCTTCCTTCTTTAGTGAAAGCGTTGTTTTTGTCGCCAGCCCATCCGCCTGGGAAATCCTGACGAATATCGGCATCACCGCCTTTTCCTTTATCACCGCCCATTCCAATTTCTGAACCGTAATAGATTTGCGGAATTCCACGAACGGTTGCCAATAAAGTCATTGCCAGTTTGTATTTTGGTAAATCATATTTGAATTTTTCATTCATACGATCCGTGTCATGATTTTCAGCAAAAACTAAGATATTATTGGTATTTGGATATAAAAAATCCATTGCAAAATTGTTGTAGAATTTAATCAATCCGCTATCCCAGTTTGGTTCATCTTCACTGAAGGCAGAAGTAATCTGACTTTGAAGCGTAAAATCCATTACACTTGGCAGATTTGAATTGTAGTTTTCAATCGCACCAATTTTGCTGTCTTTCTGCCAAAAAGCTAAATTCGCCTGATTGTGCATCCAGATTTCTCCAACAATATTAAAATTAGGATATTCATCTGTAATAGATTTTGCCCAATTTGCCATAGCAGTTTTATCTGAATAGTTATAAGTGTCTACTCTAAAACCGTCAAGATTTGCAAATTCAATCCACCAGATTGCGTTTTGAGTTAAGTATTTTGCAACTAACGGATTTCTTAAATTTAAGTCTGGCATAGAAGGTACAAACCAGCCGTCAACACAAACTTCCTGATCTATTTTTGAAGCATGAATATCTGTAATTACTTCACGTCTGTGGTGTGTTTGCGTGTAGTTTTCAAATTGATTGATCCAAGATTTTGTTGGTAAATCTTTGATCATCCAATGTGTAATTCCCCAGTGATTGGTTACATAATCCATCACCAGTTTCATATTTTTTTTGTGCATTTCTGCTGATAAGCGAGCGTAATCATCATTCGTTCCGTAACGTGGATCAATTTTGTAAACATCAGACTGCCCGTAAGTGTGGTATGAATGCTGTTTGTCATTGTCCTCGCATAAAGGCGTGCTCCAGATTGTAGTTGCACCAAGAGACGAAATATAATCTAAGTTTTTAATGATTCCTTCGATATCGCCGCCATGACGACCGCTTGGATCTTGACGGTTTCCTTTTTCAGTTAAAGAAGCATCGCTGTCATTTTTAGGGTTTCCGTTAGCGAAACGATCTGGCATGATTAAGTAGATTAAATCAGAGGCGTCGTAACTTTTTCTGTCAGCAGAATTCGCTCTTCTTTCTTTAAGAACATATTTTTGTTTGAAGGCAACTTTATTGTTGTTTTTAAAAGAGAAAACCAATTCAGAAGCTTTTACGTCTTTCGTATCGATTGTCACGAAAAGGTAATTTGGGTTTTCTGTTTTTTCTACATTTTTAATTACAACATTATTCGAAACCGAAGCTTCATATTGTGCAATATTTTTTCCGTAAAACATAATTTGCAGTTCCGAATTTTTCATTCCTGCGTACCAGAAAGGCGGTTCTACTTTTTGGATTTGCGCTTTCGCGGAAGCGGAAAACAACAAAACCAATAGTATTAATCTAAAGATATGATGGTTTATTTTTAGGCTGTTCATAGTGAGTAGAATTTAAACCATATAAGAAATGTAAGAACATTTAAGGCAAAAACTGGGGAGGTTTCTATTTAAATGGACTTACATTTCTTATATGATTAATTAAATTATTTGTTTTCAATAATACTTATCGCATATCCTCCTCCAGGAGCAGATAATTGAGATAATTTTGATTTGTTTGTTACAGCAATTTTCTTGATCGTATAAGCCTGCGGATTTGTTTTGTAATGCGCATCTTTTGCATCAGCATAAATTGTTGCCGTGTATTTTTTACCTTTTTCAAGGAAACTGAAATCGATGTTTGAGGTACGAGGAGTTTCTCCGTTTACATTACCAACGAACCAGTTGTTTGTTCCTTTTGCTTTACGGGCAACCGTGATAAAATCTCCAGGCTCAGCCTCGATATATTTACTTTCAGACCAGTCTACAGCTACATCTTTAATGAATTGGAATGCATCAGGAAAACGGTTGTAGTTCTCTGGAGTGTCAGCTGCCATTTGCAATGGGCTGTACATGGTAACGTATAAAGCCAATTGATTACAAATTGTACTGTTTACATGAGATGTGTTTTCAGGATTCATTTTGCTGATATCCATTTCGAAGATTCCAGGCGTGTAATCCATTGGACCTCCAATTAAACGTGTAAAAGGTAAAACCGTAACATGATTTGGTTTAGAACCTCCAAAAGCTTGATATTCTGTTCCTCTTGCAGCTTCGTTTCCAATTAAGTTTGGATACGTTCTTGCAATTCCTGTCGGGCGAACTGCTTCGTGAGCGTTCACCATAATTTTATAATCAGCTGCTTTTTCGATTGCATATTGATAATGGTTTACAATCCATTGGCTGTAGTGGTTTTCACCGCGAGGTAAAATATCTCCAACGTAACCGCTTTTTACAGCATCGTATCCGTTATCGTTCATGAATTTGTAAGCCGCATCCATATGGCGCTCGTAGTTACGAACAGACCCAGAAGTTTCATGGTGCATGATAATTTTTACACCTTTAGATTTTGCATATTCGTGTAAACCTTTTACATCAAAATCTGGGTAAGGTGTTAAGAAATCAAAAACATAATCTTTAGAGTGCCCAAACCAGTCTTCCCAGCCTTCGTTCCAACCTTCAACCAAAACAGCATCGAAACCATTTGCAGCAGCAAAATCAATGTATTTTTTTACGTTAGCATTGTTTGCTCCGTGTGTTCCGTTTGGTTTTGCTTTTGCGAAATCAGTAACTCCAAGTTGAACTGTTGGATAATCATTAGTGTATGACCAAGAGCTTTTTCCTGTAATCATTTCCCACCAAACACCAACGTATTTTACGGGTTTTATCCAAGAAGTATTCTCAATCTTTGAAGGATCATTTAAATTATACGTCATTTTTGAAGCTAAGATTTCTCTAGCGTCATCGCTTACAATAATCGTTCTCCATGGTGAATGATTTGGCGCTTGCATATGACCTTTGTCACCTTTTGCATCTGGAGTTAACCAAGATTCGAAAACTAGGTTTTTATCGTCTAAATTCAAGTGCATACAAGAATAGTCAATCAAAGCAGCTTCGTGCAAATTAATGTAAATTCCATCATTAGTTTTTAACATCAAAGAAGTCTGAACTCCTGTTGGCGAAAAAGATCTTTGAGAAACGTTTGCTGTATATGCTTTTTGAGATAAACCTCTAATTTCAGATAATTTCGATTTTGTATAATCGTATTCCTGAGTATCATAATCTCCTGGAATCCAGAAAGCCGTATGATCTCCAGTCATTGCAAATTGAGATCTTTCTTCTTTAATTACGAAATAAGTAAGATTCTTTTGCGCTGGGAATTCATATCTAAATCCTAAACCGTCATCAAATAAACGGAAACGAATTAGGATTTGTCTATCTGTTCCTTTTTGATTTAAAGTAACAGCCAATTCGTTATAATGATTTCTGATGTGATCTACTTCTCCCCAAACTGGTTTCCAAGTCTCATCAAAAGTTGCAGTTTTAGTATCAACAACAGTAAAATCGTTTAATAAAGATTTTTTATCATCTTTAAGTTCAAGGCCCAATTTACTGGTTTTTACAACTTCTTTGTTTTTATATTTTAAATTGTACGTTGGAGTTCCGTCGTTTTGAAGAGAAAATTCCATTACGAACTTTCCTTCGGGTGATTTTAATTGTTGTGCTTCTGCAATTGAGCTAAAAGCAAACAAGATTAAACTTGCGAAAAATAAGTTTTTCATGTTTTTTAGTTTTATGTAATTTAATTTATTTGTACAAATTTACTTGCAATTACAGAATTTCCGTTAACTACAATTGTTAAATCTTGATCGCCGTCTACAGTAAATGTTGTTTCGTTATGATTTACAGCTACTTTTAAAATTTGATTTCTGAAATTGATTTTAAACGAATAACCTTTCCATTCTTTTGGGATTTTTGGAGAGAAATGCAATTGGTCATTTTTTACTCTCATTCCGCCAAAACCTTCAACAATGCTCATCCAAGTTCCCGCCATAGACGTGATGTGACAGCCTTCTTCCACTTCTTTATTATAATCATCTAAATCCAAACGAGAAGTTCTTAAATAAAACGTATATGCCATATCCATTTTATCTAAAGCTGCAGCCTGAATCGAGTGAACACAAGGGGAAAGCGAACTTTCGTGAACCGTAAATGATTCGTAGAATTCGAAGTTGCGTTTTAATTCTTCTTTAGAGAAATGATCTTCGAAGAAATAGAAACCTTGTAAAACATCGGCTTGTTTAATATATGGTGAACGTAAAACACGATCCCAAGACCATTTTTGGTTAATAGGACGCTGTGATTTATCTAAATCTTTTACTGGAACTAAATCTTTGTCCAAGAAACCGTCTTGCTGTAAATAAATTCCAAGTTCTTCTGAAATTGGGAAATACATGTCATCGGCCACTTTTTTCCATTCCTGAATTTCATTCGCCGAAAGGCTTACTTTTTCTAAAATGCGTTTGTGATCTGCAGGATATTCTGAAGCTACTTTTTCAATTTGTTCTGCAGCAAAATCAATACACCATTTTGCAATATAATTGGTGTAGAAATTATTGTTGATGTTGTTTTCGTATTCGTTTGGTCCTGTAACACCAAGAATTACATACTGGTTTTTATCTTTAGAAAAAGAAGCTCTCTGGTGCCAAAAACGTGCAATTCCTATTAAAACTTCTAAACCTTTTTCAGGAATATATGAGTAATCACCCGTATAACGGTAATAGTTGTAAATAGCAAAAGCAATCGCACCATTTCTGTGGATTTCTTCGTGTGTGATTTCCCATTCGTTGTGGCATTCTTCACCGTTCATGGTTACCATCGGATACAAGGCTGCACCGTTTTTGAAACCTAGATTATCCTTAGCGTTTTCAATTGCTTTGTCTAATTGGTTGTAACGATATGTCAATAAGTTTCGAGCAACCTGCTGATCTTTTGTCGCCATATAAAACGGAATACAATAAGCCTCAGTATCCCAATAAGTTGATCCACCGTATTTTTCTCCCGTAAAACCTTTTGGTCCAATATTCAAACGAGAATCTTTTCCTGAATAAGTTTGGTTTAATTGAAAGATATTGAAACGAATTCCCTGCTGTGCTTTTACATCGCCTTCAATCGTAATATCTGACATTTCCCAGATTTTTGCCCAAGCCTCAATTTGATTTTGAAGTAAAGCATCGTATCCTGAATTAACAGCAGTTTTTATTACTTTTTCGGCTGCAGCCAAAGTATTTTCGTGGTTCAAAGAAACGGTATAACCTCCGATTTTTTGAATTGCTGAGGTTTGTCCTTTTGCAATAATGGTTCCGTAAGTATATTGAACTTTGTCTGCAGTTGAATCGATTGTAGAAGGCGAAACGTGAATATCTTCATTATTTGCCAAAATCGTATTGTGCATGAAAGTTGTTACTTTAAAATGCGTTTTGAAAGTCTGAGCCGTTACAAAAGCTTCGTTTGTGCCTTTTTTAACTTCAAGCGGTTCCCAGAATTTTTCTTCCCAGTTGGCATCTTCATTTGTTACACCAGCATCAACGTAAGGTTTGTAAACAATTTTTGCATCTTTGTTTAAAGGCGTGATTTCATATTTTATAATTCCCGCTTCATCTAAATCTAATGAAAGAAAACGACGAACATTTACGGCAATTTCAGTTCCGTTTTTTAGAACAGCTTCAAAAGAACGATTGTACCATCCTTCTTTCATATTCAATTCTCTGCGGAAATTTCTAACTTCAGTACAATTATTTAAATCTAGATTTTCTTCGTTGATTTCAACGTCAATTCCAATCCAGTTTGGAGCGTTTAGTACTTTGGCAAAATATTTCGGGTAACCGTTTTTCCACCAGCCCACTTTTGTTTTATCCGGATAATAAATTCCTGCAATATAACTTCCCTGAAAAGTTTCAGCAGAATATGTTTCTTCAAAATTGGCACGCTGCCCCATAGCACCGTTTCCGATACTAAAAAGACTTTCAGACGATTTTACTCTTTCGGCATCAAATCCTTCTTCTATAATTGACCAATTATCTGGTTTTATATAATCTTGGTTCATTTTTTCTTAATTTGATAATTCGTTAATTAGACAATTAGATAATTCATTTTGTAGAAATTATGTAACTATCAAATTGGCACATTTTCTAATTGATTAATTTTTCTATAAAGCTTGTTTCGATTTGGGTAAAATCTTTAAAAATATAGTCAGCTTCATGTAAAATTGTTTCCTCACCAATTCCCACGCTTACCATTTCGCCTATGTTTGCTGCCTGAATTCCGGCAACAGAATCTTCAAATACAATTGAGTTTTTTGGATCAATATTTAATAATTGAGCCGCTTTTAAGAAAACTTCCGGATCTGGTTTTGCGTTGGTAACATCGTTACCGTCAACAATAACATCGAAGTACGAAAGAATTCCAGTTTTTTCAAGAATTGGTCGGGCATTTTTACTCGCAGAACCCAATGCAATTCCTTGGTTTTTATCTTTCAATAGTTTTAGAACTTTAGCAACTCCTGGAAGAATCTCGCTTTCGTCCATGTCAACTAAATAGGATAAATAATCTTCGTTTTTTTGAATTAACCATTTGTCTTTGTCTTCCTGAGAAGCCTGAACATTACCTAATCCAAGTATAATGTCTAACGAACGAACGCGGCTCACGCCTTTTAAAAGTTCGTTGTCTTCATGTGTAAAATTTATATTTAATGATTGGGCAATTTTCTGCCATGCTAAAAAATGGTATTTAGCGGTATCAACGATCACTCCGTCAAGATCGAATATGAAGGCTTTTTTATTATTATTCATGAATTTCAATTTTAGTTCTGCTATTTACTCTAAGTGTAAGTAATCCGGCAAAAATCATAGATACACCTCCAATTATTAAGGCGTAAATAGGTTCGTTATGAAAGAATTGTTTGATTACAAATCCTAATATGGTGGCGGCTACAATTTGTGGTATTACTACAAAAAAGTTAAAAACTCCCATGTAATAACCCATTTTTGCTGCTGGCAAAGCACCAGATAACATTGCATAAGGCATTGATAAAATACTTGCCCACGCAATTCCAACTCCTAACATTGGCAGGATCAGCATTTGCTTATCACCAATAAAATAAATTGAAATTAAACCAACACCTCCTGCGCATAATGCCAATAAATGTGTTGCTCTAACGCCTACTTTTTTTGCAATGATTGGTAATAAGAAAGCTACTGCAGCAGCAATACCGTTATAAACTGTAAATAAAACAGAAACCCAGTCAGCAGCATCGTTGTAAACTTTTGAAGTCGTGTCTGTCGTACCAAAAATGTGTTGTGTAACAGCTTGTGTTGTGTAAATCCACATAGAGAAAAGCGCAAACCAAGAGAAAAATTGTACCCAGGCTAATTTTTGCATTGTTTTTGGCATATTCAATAAATCGGTCATGATTATGGTAAAGCCATTTTGAACTTTTTTAGTTCGTAATTGTGATGCAATTACAAATAAAACACCCATAAAAATTAGTCCGATAAATAAAATATACAATTCTTTTGCCAGGCTGTTTTCAAAAATTAGAAATGAAATTAATCCGCCAATACCGGCAAAGACTAATCCTAAAAGCAATTGTTTTTTTGTAGAAACTCCAGATTCTGTTTCTGGATTAGAAAGATTTTGAGAATCTTTTTTACTATTAGCTTCAAATGCATGAAGTTCTTCAGGCGTATATTCAGTTGTTTTAAAAACAGTCCATAGAACAGAAAGCAGAAAAACAATTCCGCCAATATAGAAAGACCATTTTACAGCATCTGGGATAATTCCTTTAGGGGCAACATTGCTGACATCAAAAACATTTGTAAAAAGATAGGGTAAAACAGAACCTACAACAGCACCTGTTCCAATAAAAAAACTCTGCATTACAAAACCTAATGCACGTTGATGGTCTGGTAAATTATCGCCGACAAAAGCGCGAAAAGGTTCCATTGAAACATTTATCGAAGCATCCATTATCCATAAAGTTCCCGCTGCGATCCATAAAGTAGGAGAGTTGGGCATAATGAATAATGCGATTGAAGACAAAATGGCTCCAATTAAAAAATAGGGGCGGCGTCTTCCTAAACGAGTCCAGGTTCTATCACTGAAATAACCAATAACGGGCTGAATAATTAAACCTGAAACAGGCGCAGCAATCCACAAAATCGGGATTTCATCTATTTTAGCACCAAGGGTTTCAAAAATTCTAGAAGTATTTGCGTTTTGCAGTGCAAAACCAAACTGTATTCCCAAGAAACCGAAACTCATGTTCCAAATTTCCCAGAAACTTAATTTACGCTTTTCCATTATCGTAATTTGTGAAAAATTATACGATAAGCGCTTTGCTTATCAAAACTTACTGTTTTTTTCGAAGTAAAAGTAAAAGCCTTGACGGGCGTAAAAGTATTAATTATTTTTTTATTTACGCTAATAAAAAAGCCATAAATATTTTTTATGGCTTTAGAATGTGTTGATTTTAAGAAAATTAGTCAGTAGATTCTCTTTTTATTAAATGTGTCTCTATAACTTCTGTTGTATAGTTTTCGTTTTCTTCTTCGTCATCATCATGTTCAGCTTCAAGTCTTTCAATAAGCATTTTAGCAGCTTTATTTCCCATTTTTTCCCCACTCTGACTTACGGTTGTAATGCTTGGAGTGGAGTATTTTGAGATAATTCCATCAGTAAAAGCAATTACAGCTAAATCTTCCGGAACTTTTAATCCCATTTTTGATGCAGTTTTGATAATCGTTACTGCAAAAAGTTCATTTACAGCAAAAACAGCATCAAAAGCTCTATCGTGCAAAAGCTGACTAATAGTGATTTCGCAGGTATCTACATCTTCAATTTTAATGATTAAATCTTCGTTAAAAGGAATTCCATTATCTAAAAGTGCTTTTTCGTAACCATCAGTTCTTAGTTTTCCGACACTTACATAGTCAACAGTTGTTACTAAGGCTATTTTTTTTCGTCCGTTATCAATTAAACTCTGAACAGCTTCATAAGCCGCCGCTTTATCATCAATAATTACTTTATCGCATAAAATATCGTTAGTAACGCGGTCAAACATTACAACCGGCATTCCTTGGTTAATGACTTCTGTAATGTGATGAAAATCACCTTTATATTGTGTTTCTTTAGAAAGAGACATGATGAAACCGTCGATACTTCCGTTGGCTAACATTTCCATATTTAAAACCTCCTTATCAAAAGAATCATCAGATAAACAAATAACAACACTATAACCATTTTCGTTCGCAACCTGCTCAATTCCATTAATCACAGTAGAGAAAAAGTAGTGTACAATTTCGGGTATAATGATGCCAATACTTTTGGTTTTTCGGTTCTTCAAACTAAGAGCAATATTGTTGGGTTTATAGTTGTAAAACTTTGCAAAAGCCTGCACTTTTAAGCGCGTTTCTTCACCAATTTCAAGACTGTTTCTAAGTGATTTTGAGACAGTTGAAATGGATACGTCAAGTTCCTTTGCAATCTGTTTTAGGGTTATTTTGCGTTTCATGGCGTAAAGTGAAAAAAATCTAATTAATAATAAAGGTATCTGAAAATTTTATAATTGACAATTTTTGACTGAAAAGATTACAAAATATAGAAAGTTTTCAACACTACCACGTTTTCGTAACTCAATAAAAGTTGTCTCTAGTTGAGCATGTTAATAAATTCATAATTTTGAAATTCGAAGTAAAATTAAAAACTTAACTAACAGTCAAAAACTCAAAACTAATTTAAACAAAAAGTATGAAAACAATTTACAAAAAGTTGTTATTTTTATTCCTTCTGCTTCCGTTTACTGTGTTAGCTCAAAGCACATTAACAGGAACAGTAACTGATCTTGCCACGGGTCAGCCAATACCAGGAGTAAATGTGAATGTACAAGGTGCCGCAGGAGGTACTTCTACAGATTTTGATGGTAAATTTCAATTACCGAATCTAAAAAATGGCGACAAAATTATAGTTTCATTTATTGGATACAAAACATCGACTATTGTGTTTAATGGTCAAAAAAACTTAGCTGTATCTCTAGAAGAAGATACAAATCAACTTAAAGAAGTTGTAGTACAGGTAGGTTACGGAACTGTTAAGAAAAAAGATGCAACAGGTTCTGTTTCTCAAATTGCTGCAAAAGATTTTAATAAAGGAATTAACGTAACTCCTGAAAGCTTAATTAGCGGTCGTATTTCGGGTGTAAATGTCACAGGAGGAGGGGCGCCAGGTGCAAAAGCAGATATTAGAATTCGTGGAGGATCTTCTTTAAATGCATCAAATGAACCATTAATCGTTTTAGATGGACTTCCGTTAAGCAATGCAGTTCCAAGTGGAGCAACAAGTATTTTATCTACAATTGATCCAAATGATATTGAATCATTTACAGTATTGAAAGATGCTTCTGCTGCTGCAATTTACGGTTCTCGTGCTGCAAATGGTGTAATTGTTATTACTACCAAAAAAGGATCAAAAGGAGCTGTTAAAGTAAATTTCAGTTCTCAAGTTGGTATTAATACAGTAGCGAATACTGTTGATGTAATGAGTGCAGATCAATTCCGCGAATTGGTAAATACAAAAGGAACTCCTGCTCAACAAGCTTTATTAGGAAATGCTAATACAAATTGGCAAAATGAAATTTTTCATACAGCACTTACAACAAACAACAATATCTCTGTAAGCGGGTCTTTATTTAATAAATTGCCTGTACGTTTATCTGTTGGAAATGTTGATAATCCTGGAATCCTAAGAAACACTTCTTTTGAAAGAACTACGACATCGATATCGTTAAATCCAGTTTTATTTGATAATCATTTAAAAATTGATATTAGCGGAAACTTATCTTTCGGGAAAAATCAATTTCAAGACGAAGGAGCTGTTATTGGAAGTGCAATCGGATTTGATCCAACGCAGCCAGTATACCAAGCTGGATCTCGTTATGGAGGTTATTTCGAATGGTTAGAGCCAACTGGAAACTTACCATTATTACCAGCAAGAAACCCTGTTGCTAGATTAAATCAAGATGATAGAAGAGCAACTTCTACAAGAAAATGGGGAAATGTTAGATTAGACTACAAATTCCATTTCTTCGAAGATTTAAGAGCTGTTGTTGAAGCAGGTATCGATAGATTTGATAGCAGCGGATATACAGAAGTAAGTACTCAAAGTGCTTTAGGATATCAGCCAAAACCTTTTAACGGTCCAGATTATGTGAATCTAGGAAACTACAGCAGTTATACTGATGCACTTCAAAATAAAAACTTAAATGCTTATTTTAATTATACTAAAGATTTAGGGAAATTTAAAATTGATGCAACTGCGGGTTATAACTATCAGTTGTTTCAAAAAGAAAAATACCAATCAGGAGAAACTAGACAGCCAAATCCAAATGAGGATGTAATTACTGATCCAGATATCAATCTTCAGTCTTATTTCGGTCGTTTGAATTTAGGTTATGACAGTAGATATTTGCTAACTCTTAACTACAGAAGAGACGGAACATCTCGTTTTTCAGAAGCTAATAGATGGGGTAATTTTGGAGGAGCTGCTTTTGCTTGGAATTTATCTGAGGAAGCTTTCTTAAAAGATAATGCTACTGTTTCTACTTTAAAATTAAGAGTTGGTTACGGTACAACTGGTCAGCAAGATATATCTGCACAGTATGATTATTTAAGAAGAGTAACTCTTGGAACAATCAACTCTCAGTATATTTTTGGTAACACAATTTATGCAACTGCAAGACCAGAAGGATATAATGAAAATATTAAATGGGAAGAATTAGCTGAGACTAATATTGGTATTGATTACGGATTCTTCAACGACAGAATTACTGGATCGATAAATTATTTCAATAAAAAATCAACAGATTTATTAGCTGAAATTGCAGTTCCAGATGGAGCAAACATTAGAAATCAAGGTTTCTTTAATATTGGAAGCGTTGATACAAAAGGTATCGAGTTCAGTATTGCTTCTGACATTATTAAAACAGATAATTTGACTTGGAATGTAGCTTTCAATACTACTTATATTCATCAAGAAATTTCTAACTTAGGAATTACAGTTCCAGGTTTCCAAGGTTACTTAACTGGAGATAATATCGCTGGTGGTAATGGAAACAAAATTCAAATAAATTCTGTTGGATATGCTCCAAACTCATTCTTTGTTTACGAACAATTATACGATGCAAATAAACGACCAATTGCTGGTGCGTATGTAGATAGAAATGGAGATGGGAAAATTGATACTGGAGATCGTTATAGATTTCATAAAACAGCACCAGATTATACTTTCGGATTGTTTTCTACTTTAAACTACAAAAAGTTAGATTTTACAATGAACTGGAGAGCGAGTTTAGGGAACCGTATTTTTGATAACGTAAGTTCTAACTTAGGATATTCTGATGCTGGTTTAAGAAGACAAACAGATTTATCGAATGTAAGTTCAGATTACTATAACACTGGTTTTACATTTGAAGATAATGGTACACAACGTTATTTATCAGACTATTTTATAAAAGACGCTTCTTTTATTAAACTTGATAATGTTACGCTTGGATATACTTTTGATAAAACAATTATAAAAGCAGCTTCATTAAGATTCACTGCTGGTGTGCAGAATGTTTTTATCCTTACAAAGTATAATGGTTTAGATCCTGAGAAATTCAATGGAATTGATAATAATGTTTATCCGAGAGCAAGAACATTCTTGTTTGGTGTGAATGCAAGCTTCTAATAGGAAAATCATAATTTAAAAAATTAATAAAATGAAAATATCATTTAAATATATATCTTATTTTTTCCTACTTATGTTAGGATTAAGTATGACGCTTACCTCATGTACTGACGACTTAAATGTTACGCCAGGAGATGATGATGAATTTTTATCAGAGACATTTTTTCAAGATCCAGCATCATACAAACAAGTATTAGCAAAATTATATGCTGGATTATATGTAGGAGGTAATGATGGAGATGGTTCTGCAGATATTGCTGGACTTGGTGGAGATTTTAGTAGTTACTTAAGGTTACTTTTTGTAACTCAGGAATTTACGACAGATGAGGCAATTATTGCTTGGGCAGATGGAACGTTACCAACATTAAACTCTCAAACATGGTCTCCGTCTAACGAGTTTTTAGAAGGAACTTTTTCAAGAGCTTTCTATCATATTAGTGTGGCAAATGAGTTTTTAAGACAAACTACTGATGAGAAATTAACAGCTAGAGGTGTTGACGCTGGGTTAAAAGCTGAAATCGCTACTTTTAGAGCAGAAGCTCGTTTTTTAAGAGCGTTCTCTTATTACAACTTAATGGATTTATTCGGAAATGTGCCAATCACTACAGAAAATGATCCTGTTGGATTCTTTTATCCAGTACAAAAAACGAGAGCAGAAGTTTTTGCATTTGTTGAGTCAGAGTTGAAAGATTTAGATAGCAGTTTAGCAGCTTCTAAAACAAATGAATACGGAAGAGTTGATAAAACTGCAGCTAAATTTTTATTGGCTCAAATTTATTTAAATGCTAAAGTATACACAGGAACTGCTAGAAATGATGAAGCTGCTACATTATGCAACGAAATCATTACTAGTTCTGGTTACACATTTGCAAATATTCCTTACGGATATTTGTTTTCTGCAGATAACAACACAAATGGTGCTCAAAACGAAGTTATTTTCCCAATTGTAGGTGATGGTAATGCAATTAGAGCTACTGGAGGTGGAATGAGTTTTATCATGCACGCTTCAATTGGAGGTAGTATGGATGCTGCTTCTAGAGGTATGGATGGAGGATGGCAAGGTATCAGAACTCGTAGAGAGTTTGTGAACCTTTTCCCAGACGAAACTGCAACTGGAGATAAAAGAGGAACATTCTACACGAATGGACAATCAAAAGACATTAAAAATGTTGGAACTTTTACAGATGGTTATGCTGTAACGAAGTATATCAACAAAAAAGCTGATGGATCTGCAGCACAAAGAAATGATATTCCAGATATTGATTTTCCAATGTTCAGATTGACTGACGCTTATTTAATGTATGCTGAAGCAACTTTAAGAGGAGCTACAACAGGAAATGCTGCGACTGCTTTAGTATATATCAATCAAATTAGAAGTAGAGCTGGGGCTCAAGCTATAACAGCACCTCAATTAACTCTTGATTTTATTTTAGATGAAAGAGGAAGAGAGTTGTTCTGGGAATGTCACAGAAGAACAGACTTAATTCGTTTTGGAAAATTTACTGGAGGTTCTAAAATCTGGCAATGGAAAGGTGGTTCTATTAATGGAAGTGCAACTGATTCATACAGAGATTTAATGCCTATTCCTGCAAGAAACATTCAGGCAAATCCAACATTAAAACAAAATCCAGGATACTAAATTAACCTTATAACTAAAAATAAACAAAATGAAAAATCTATATAAAGTATTAATCGCATTCGTTGGTGTATTAGCAGTTTCTTGTAACGCAGACGACGTAGAAAACAGACCAGTAATTGAAGCATCAACAGCTCCAGTTTTATTAACACCAAAATCTGATTTTAGTATTGTTCTTTCTAAAGACACAGAAAATCAAGTTGCTACAACAGTAGTTTGGAATGATGCACAATATAACGGGTCTCAAACGGTTGTAAATTATACCATTGAAGTTGCAAAAGCAGGAACAAGTTTTGCTACTCCTGTAGTAGTTTCTAATACGACTGAAAGGTTTAAAACACTTACAGTTTCGGAGTTAAATTCAGCATTAGTAAATGGAGGATTTGTTGAGAAAGAAGAAAACAAAATTGATATTCGTATTAAATCTGTTGTAGGCGCTTCTGGTATTCCACAATATTCAAATTTTTACACTATTACAGCTACTCCATACCACGTGCCATTAGCTAGTTCTCACTGGTTAGTTGGAGCTGCAACTCCAGGAGGATGGACATGGGCAGGTGATGCTGAAACAGAATTCCCATTAGTAGTAGGTACAACAAATGTTTACAAAGTAACTATCGTTCTTAAAAGCGGAGAAGCTTTTAGAGAATTCTTAGGAAACAACTTTACAAGTGATGGAAACTGGGATGCAAGCCATAACTATACTTACTATTCAGGTTTAGGTTATACTATTGATGATGAATTAGTAAATGCAGGAGATGGTGACAGTAACTTTAAATATACTGGACCAACTGGATCAAGAGTTTTAACTATTGACAATGGTGCGAAAAAAATAACATTAGACTAGTTTTTAATGTGATTCACAAAAAGGGCTATCTCGAGATAGCCCTTTTTTAATCAAACTATCTAACCGGCAAACCAATATAATTATGAAAAGAATTCTACTATTATTTTTTTTATTGCTGACTGCATTTTCATTTGCACAGATACAGACAGCAACTTACTCTATAACTCCTTCAACTTTTGAAGATACTACACCTATTACGATTACAATTAACGGGAGCAGTATTAACGAATCTACTTGGGCAGTTACAGGAAATGCGCTTTACCTTTGGTCATGGTCGTATGATGTGAACGATACAAATCAAATGGATTCTCCGTCTAACGGATCTTGGACATCTTCGAATGAAGCAGCTAAATTTACTTATAATGCAGGAACCGATACTTATACCAAAACATTTACCCCATCTGTATATTTTAATAGAAACGGAATCGGAAGAATTGGTTTTTTAATTAAAGCAAAAGATGGAAGCGGCACGAAACAATCTCAAGATATTGTTGTCGAGGTTGGATCTTTTCAAGTTTCTCTGTCTTCCCCAATAGAAAATAGTACTACAATTATTAATTCTGGGTCTAACTTTGCTATTACCGCAACAAATACAGGAGGAGCTGCAAATTATACTTTAAAATCAAACGGAGTAACGATCAATACTAATACAAGTACATCAAGTTATTCTTATTCGCACACCAATATAACAAGTAATCAAAGCTACGAATTGATTGTTGTTCAAGGTGCTACTACAATTTCAAAGAAATTCTCAGTAGTTGTAAACCCAAATACTGTTTCGCAAGCTATGCCGGCTGGATTAGTAGACGGAATTAATTATAATATTTCTGATGCAACAAAAGCCACTTTAGTTTTAGATGCACCATTGAAGGACTTTGTTTACGTCGCAGGAAGTTTTAATAATTGGCAGCCAACATCAGCTTATGCAATGAAAAAAGATCCAAGTTCAGGTAAATTTTGGCTTGAATTAACTGGATTAGTTTCTGGTGTAAATAATACCTATCAATATTGGGTTGTAGATGCAACGCCGCTTGCAAATTCGCCAGCAATGGTTAAAACGGCAGACCCTTATTCTACTTTGGTTTTGTCACCTTATGATGATGCTTCGATTCCTGTGGCAAAATACCCAAATATGCCAGTTTATCCTGCGGGACAAAATTTTGAGGTTACAGTTTTAAAAACGGGTCAGACTCCTTACAATTGGCAGGTTACTAATTTTGTAAAACCAGAAAAAGAGAAATTAGTGGTTTATGAAGTTCTAGTGCGTGATTTTGATGCGAACAGAAGTTATCAGAGTTTAATAGATCGAATAGACTATTTTAAAAATCTAAAAGTTAATGCTATTGAATTAATGCCGGTAATGGAATTTGAAGGCAACGAAAGCTGGGGTTATAATACTTCATTTCACATGGCTTTAGATAAATTCTATGGAACATCAGACAAATTAAAAGAGTTTATCGATTTATGCCATCAAAACGGAATTGCTGTAATTCTAGATGTGGCGCTAAACCACGCTTTTGGAAGAAATCCGATGGTAAGAATGTGGATGAATGACCCAGACGGGGATGGTTTTGGTTCGCCAACTGCCGAAAATCCATATTTTAATACGGTTGCAAAGCATAGCTATAGTGTTGGAGAAGATTTTAATCATCAATCTCTAAAAACTCAAAATTATGTTAATCGTGTTATTAAACAATGGATTGAAGAATATAAAATTGACGGTTTCCGATGGGACTTAACTAAAGGATTTACACAAGCTTGTACTGCAGCAGATGAAAGTTGTACAAATGCTTATCAACAGGATAGAGTAGATGTTTTAAAAAAATATGCGGATTATTCATGGAGTTTAGATCCAACACATTATACCATTTTTGAGCATTTAGGAAGTGATATTGAAGAAAGAGAATGGGCAAATTATAAAATTACTGAAACGCCAAGCAAAGGAGTTATGATGTGGGGGAAAATGACTAATCCTTATAATCAATTGTCAATGGGTTACGCTTCAGATAGTAATATTTCAAGAATGACTAGCGCGAGCCGCGGTTTTAATGCGAACCGTTTAATGGGTTATGCTGAAAGTCATGATGAAGAACGTCTTATGTACAAAAATGTACAATATGGAGCTGTTAATGGAACTTATAATGTCAAAACCTTAAATACAGCGTTGTCAAGAATGTCTGCGATTGGAGCTGTTTCATTATTAGTTCCAGGGCCAAAAATGATTTGGCACTTTGGAGAATTAGGAATGGATGATTCTATTTTCAGCTGCAATAACGGAACCGTAAATGATGATTCAGGAGCAATTCCTGGTGATTGTAAATTAGATACAAAACCACAGCCTCAATGGACAGAAAATTGGATCGGAGATTCTAATCGTAATAAAATTTATAACGATTGGGCTAAAATGATTACGCTTAAAACCGTAGAACCTGTTTTTTTAGGTACTCCCACAATGACAAATGCGAACTCTTTGTTGATTAATATCAAAATTGAAAATTCAGCTCTGACTGCAGCGGAATTAAAAAATGTTTTGATTTTGGCCAATTTCGATACCACGGCACAAAATGTTGCAACAGGTTTTCCGTATCCGGGAACTTGGTATAATTTAATGGATAATACAACTATTAATGTAACCGATGTAAATGCGCCAATCAATCTGCCTCCAGGAGACTATCGAATTTATGGTAACAAAACAGCAAACTTAGCGATTGATGATTTTGAAAAAGGCAATATGGTGAGTCTATATCCTAATCCAGTTTCAGATTATTTCACTTTAAATAGTGCTTTTAAAAAAGTTCAGATTTATTCCGTTTCAGGACAATTAGTTAAAAGCTTTACTTCAAATAATAATGCTGATTTTCAATTTGGCGTAAGCGAATTACAAACAGGATTATATCTCGTAAAAGCTTCTGATGAAAATCATAAAACTCAAGTAATGAAGTTTATTAAAAAATAAACGTTGAAAATATATTTTACAGATTAAGAATTTGGTTAGGTTAGTGAGGAAAAAGGGCTGTTCTACATAATGTAGACAGCCCTTTTCTATTTTTGATTGTGATGTTTATTTCTTCTTATTATATTCTCCGATCAGAGAATAATAACCAAATGTACCCAGGCCCATGACAATCAGCGGTGTCAATATAAATAAGATAATTACACCAAATACTAAATCGTCTTGCTGGTCTGAAAGCAGTTTAGGTAAACCAAATTCAAACACACAGAAATAAGCCGCTGCAGCTGCTAAAGCAATCCATAAAGCCCCTAAAACTTGTTTAATCGCATTCATTTTTTTAAATTTTAAAGGTGAGTAGTTTTGTTTTTGTTGTCAATATATATCATTCCAATTACAAAGCAGATTCCTGCAATTACAATAGGATACCATAATCCGTCTAGATAATAATCTGGTTTTCCGGCCGTTTTGGCGTGAGTTACAAAATAAGTAGAAATAGCAGGAAGTAATCCTCCAAATATTCCGTTTCCAACATGATAAGGAAGCGACATAGAAGTATATCTGATTTTAGTTGGAAACATTTCGACTAAAAATGCGGCAATTGGACCATAAACCATTGTTACAAATAATACTTGAATAAAAACCAAGAAAATTAAAGTCCATTTATCGCTTGAATTAATTGTTATTGAAACACTTGTTTGTACATCCTTTTTCTCCATGTACGTTTTTTTCTCCAAGACGGTTGTGCCATCTGTGTATTTTTTTTCTGTTGTAACAATAGAACTTCCGTTATCTTTTCTTTCAGTAGTTTCTGTCGGGTTTTCTACAATTTCAGTTTTTTGGTTTATATCTGTTGTATTGTACATCATCTTATAAATAGGTCTATAAGACAATATGGCAATCAGCATTCCGAACATCATAATATATTTACGCCCAATTTTATCGCTCAGCCATCCAAAAATAATAAAAAAAGGAGTTCCAATTAAGAGTGCAATACCTAATAATTCATCTACTTGCGAAGAGTCAACATTCATAACCGTTTTCATAAAACTCATGGCATAAAATTGTCCTGTGTACCAAACAACGCCTTGTCCCATTGTTGCTCCAAACAAAGCCAGTAAAACGAACTTCATATTATATCTGTTTCCAAAACTTTCTTTTAACGGATTTGTACTAGTCGTTCCTTCTTTTTTAGCTTTCGCAAAAACAGGCGATTCATCCATATTTTTTCTGATGAGATACGAAACGCCAACCATAGCAATAGAAACCCAGAAAGGAACACGCCATCCCCATAAATCGAAATCTTCTGGAGAAAGAATACTCTTGGTTGCTAAAATAACCATTAAAGAAATAAATAAACCGACAGTCGCAGTGGTCTGAATCCAAGAAGTCCAATAACCTTTTTGACCAGCTGGAGCATGTTCTGCTACATAAGTTGCTGCTCCGCCATATTCACCTCCAAGAGCTAATCCTTGTAATAATCTCAGAATTAGAACTAATAATGGTGCGAAAAAACCAATAGTTTCGTAACTCGGAATACATCCTATTAAAAAAGTAGATCCGCCCATTAATAATAAGGTTGCCATAAAAGTATATTTCCGGCCAATAATATCTCCAAGGCGTCCAAAAAATAAGGCGCCAAAAGGACGGACTACAAATCCGGCTGCAAAAGTGGCTAAAGTAGATAAAAATGCAGCGGTTGGATTATCACTGGGAAAGAACTTGGTTGAAATAACGACGGCCAAACTGCCAAAAATGTAGAAGTCATACCATTCAATCATGGTGCCCATTGAAGAGGCTGAAATTACTTTCCAAATGCCCTTAGTAGAAGTTTTGCTCATAAAACTGCTTTGAGATCTTATTAGTAAATGAATGTTAAAAATATAGCTTTACGAATATAGAAGTTATTTTTTTATTCAGTCAATACTTTTTTAACAAAAACTATTAATTTGTTGACTTATTGGATTAACGAAAAAGTTTAGAAAGAAAAAACGCAAAGGTTCGCAAAGTTTTTTTGAATTGACTCCAGCTTTAGCTGGAGTTGCATAAAATCAAGCGGAATGACTTTTTTTGAAACAAAAGAAAATTTGAAAAGGTTTTTAATCGCAAAGACTCAAAAAAAAAAATACAAAGGTTCGCAAAGTTTAATTTTAAAACTTTGCGAACCTTTGCGAACCTTTGCGTAAATCTTAGCGCACTTTGCGGTTAAGAACAAAAAGGATAAAAAACAAAAAACCCGAATATTGCTATTCGGGTTTTGTGGTACCTCCAGTCCCGAGGCTTCGGGAGAACCAGGGACACATATTTAGTTTCTTTTGGATAAAATATCTTTTAAAATTGACGGATCATTAATTATTTTATCATTAAAGGTTTTGCTTTTCATTCTTTTAATAAAGCGTTCCAAGTAAAGAGCTTCGTCTCTGTCAGTACAATTAAAAGTTAAAACGATTTCCCAGTCATTGGCAATCTTGGTAAAGGAATTTGAATAAGAGTGATTATTGTGTTTTATTACTCTTTCGTTTATGTTATTGGTTTCGCCGATGTAAAATTTTTGAGATGATTTTGAATAGAGAATATAGAGATAATGCATTGAATGAGTATTAAAAAACAAAAACCCGAATATTTCTATTCGGGTTTTGTGGTACCTCCAGTCCCGAGGCTTCGGGAGAACCAGGGACACATATTTAGTTTCTTTTGGATAAAATATCTTTTAATATTGACGGATCATTAATTATTTTATCATTAAAGGTTTTACTTTTCATTCTTTTAATAAAGCGTTCCAAGTAAAGAGCTTCGTCTCTGTCATTACAATTAAAAGTCAAAACGATTTCCCAGTCATTGGCAATCTTGGTAAAGGAATTTGAATAAGAGTGATTATTGTGTTTTATTACTCTTTCATTTATGTTATTGGTTTCGCCGATGTAAAATTTTTGAGATGATTTTGAATAGAGAATATAGAGATAATGCATTTGAATGAGTATTAAAAAACAAAAAACCCGAATATTTCTATTCGGGTTTTGTGGTACCTCCAGTCCCGAGGCTTCGGGAGAACCAGGGACACATATTTAGTTTCTTTTGGATAAAATATCTTTTAATATTGACGGATCATTAATTATTTTATCATTAAAGGTTTTACTTTTCATTCTTTTAATAAAGCGTTCCAAGTAAAGAGCTTCGTCTCTGTCAGTACAATTAAAAGTCAAAACGATTTCCCAGTCATTGGCAATCTTGGTAAAGGAATTTGAATAAGAGTGATTATTGTGTTTTATTACTCTTTCGTTTATGTTATTGGTTTCGCCGATGTAAAATTTTTGAGATGATTTTGAATAGAGAATATAGAGATAATGCATTTGAATGAGTATTAAAAAACAAAAACCCGAATATTTCTATTCGGGTTTTGTGGTACCTCCAGGGATCGAACCAGGGACACATGGATTTTCAGTCCATTGCTCTACCATCTGAGCTAAGGTACCGTTGTGCGGTTAATGCGGGTGCAAAGATAGAATCATTTTCCGTTTATCCAAAACATTTTAAAAAAAAAATCAATTCGTATCTTCGCAGAAACAAAAAGTAAAAATGATTTTAACTGTTGATGTCGGAAACACCAGAATTAAAGCATCTGTATTTGAGGGAAATACTGCTCTGGAGAATTTTATTTTTGAGAAAAATGAACTGGAAGAAAAAATTGAAAAAATTTTAAAAAAATTTCCAAACTGCTCCGATTTGGTTGTTGCATCAGTAGGAAGTATCGAAAAACAGTCCTTTTTAACTTTCGAAAAACAATTAAAAGTTCATTTTTTTACACATGAAGATCTATTCCCTTTTCATAATAAATACGCAACACCAAAAACATTAGGAATAGATCGAATGATTTTGGCTGCGGGAGCAACTTTAAAATTCCCCAAACAAAATAGATTAGTTATTGATGCCGGAACATGCATAACCTACGATTTTATCGACGAAAATGATAATTATTTAGGAGGAGCCATTTCTCCGGGTCTTCGCCTGCGATATGAATCACTGCATAATTTTACAGCCAGACTGCCGTTACTTACATTAGAAAGCCCTGAATCATATATAGGAAACTCAACGGCACAAGCCATACATTCTGGTGTTGTCAATGGTTTCGTCTATGAGATTGACGGTTTTATCGATGATTATCGCAGAGAGTTTTCAAATTTTATCATAATTTTAACGGGAGGCGATGCAGATTTTTTGGCTAAACGATTAAAAAATACCATATTTGCCAATTCAAATTTCCTTCTGGAGAGTTTGAACCAAACATATCAATATAAAATCGACAATGATTAAAAAAGTATTAATAAGCGCTTGTTTGCTTATATCGTTCGTTTCATTTGCTCAACAAGGTACTGCTTCGCCTTATTCTTTTTTCGGAATAGGAGATGTAAGATTCAAGGGAACTCTTGAAAATAGATCTATGGCTGGCGTTGCAGTGGAGCAAGATACGATTCACTTAAATTTAGATAATCCTGCAAGTTATGCCAGTTTAATACAAACTACGTTTACCGTTGGGGGAACTTTTGCAACTTCTAATTTAAAAACAAGTACGCAATCTGAAAAAGCACAACGTAGTACTTTTGATTATTTAGCATTAGGAATTCCGATGGGAAAATTTGGTGCTTCTTTTGGTTTGATCCCAGTAACTTCGGTAGGATATAAAATTTTGAATAGTTCTCCGACAGAAGGAGATGTTAATTCACAGCTTGACGGAAAAGGAGGGGTAAACAAAGTTTATTTCGGATTAGGATATAAAATTATCCAAAATTGGAATATTGGTGTAGATGCCCAATACAATTTTGGAAAAATTACAACAACAAGTGTAGAAGGTATTTCTGGTGTTCAAAATGGTACAGCAGAAGTAAATACATCTGAATTATCAGGTATGGCTTTTAGCTTAGGAACTATGTATCAAAGAAAAGTGTACAAAAAGGTTAGTATATTTTCTAGTTTGAGTTATTCATTTGCCAGTAATCTTAACTCAGATAATACAAGAGTAATTTCAGTACAAGGTGACCCTGATCCTTATATATATCCTGCAACTTCAACAAAATTAAAACTTCCAAATAAATTAAGCATTGGTTTAGGAATTGGTGAAGCAAGAAAATGGCTTGTAGGTGCAAATATGACTTTTCAAGGAGATGGACAGTTAGCAAATTATTACAATTCAGCTCAAAATGTAAGCTATGAAAGTTATTCTAAATATGCTCTAGGAGGATATTATCTTCCTAATTATAATTCGTTTACAAGTTACATGAGTAGAATTACCTATAGAGCTGGTTTGAAATATGAAAAAATTGGTTTGATTGTAAACAACGAATCAATTAAAGATGTCGGAATGACATTAGGAGCTGGAATTCCGATTCCAGGATCTTATTCAAATTTGAATTTCGGAATTGAATTTGGTAAACGCGGTACAGTTTCTTCTAATTTAGTTCAAGAAAATTACGTGAATTTTAGTTTAAGTTTCTCTTTCAACGACAAATGGTTCGTGAAGAGTAAATTCCAATAAACATAATATTTTATCTTTTCTAAGCTCATTACAATTTATTACATTTGGCGAATGAATTTACCAAAGAGATATAGTCTGCTAGTTGTCACAGTTTTTGCTGTGACACTATTTTTTGGGTGCGAAAGTAATTTTAAAGATGTTCAGAAAATTAACTTCTCAGAGTTTGTCCCGGCAAGTGATGCAGATACAGTTAATATAAAGTATACAGATTCTGGACGTATTTCAGGTGTTTTAATAAGTCCTAAAATGCTGGATTATTCAAATCTTGATTTTCCTTTCACAGAATTTCCTAAAGGATTAGATGTTACTTTATATGACAAAAAGCAAAAGCGTACCTTTATAAGAGGAAATTATGCGGTTTCGTATAAAAATACAGGGATTATTGATTTGATTGGAAAAGTAAAAATCACCTCTGAAGCTGGACAGGTTTTGGAAACTGAGCAATTGTACTTTGATCAGAAAAATGAATGGTTTTATACCGAAAGAAAATTTAAACTTACCGATAAAAAAGGAGTTTCTCACGGTCAGGGAATAGATTTTAGTAAAGATTTTAAAGTGATTAATTCGCAGCGAATAAGCGGCGAAATTGAATCTGAAGAATAAAAATATATCATGGGTTATTTAAAATATACACAATTTATCTATATCGCATTTGCACTTTTTTTTGCTTATGATGGTATAGTGAAACTAAACGAAGGAGATGAAAGTTATCCCTTCTACTTTGTAATCGCAGGAATGGCTGTTTTTATGTTTTTCTTTAGAAGAAGGTTTCTTAATAAATACGATAACCGTAACAAAAAACAATAAAAATGGAAATTAGTATTATAATAATATGTTTAATACTAGCAGCCTTTTTCTCTGGAATGGAAATCGCGTTTATTTCCTCCAACAAAATTTACCTCGAAATAGAAAAGAAACAAGACGATTTCTTGTCTCGAATCTTAACTAAACTTACCGAAAATCCATCCAAATTTATTGCGGCCATGCTTATTGGCAACAATGTCGCTTTGGTTGTTTATGGCTTTTTTATGGGCGATCTGATTTTGAATTGGATGGCACATCTTGGTCTTGTTTTTTCGGATTGGTGGAATGTACTTGTTCAAACTCTGCTTGCCACATTTGTGGTTCTGTTAACTTCAGAATTTTTCCCTAAAGTATTTTTTCAGATTTATGCGAATTCTTTAATTAAGATTCTCGCTCTTCCGGCCTATTTATTTTACCGATTATTTTATTACATTTCAACTTTCTTTATTTGGATTGCAGATTTTGTGCTGAGTAAATTTTTTAAAACAGAAGGAAATCAGATTCAATTATTTAGCAGAATTGAACTTGGAAATTATATTACAGAACAAATGAGCACGGTTGAAGAAGATGAAGAAGTAGATTCTGAAATTCAGATTTTTCAAAATGCGTTGGAGTTTTCAGGAGTAAAGGCACGTGATATAATGACGCCTCGAACGGAAATTGTAGATATAGATTTGTTTGATACAGTTGATGACCTTAAAGCGTTATTTGTTGAAACAGGATATTCTAAAATTATCATTAGCCAGAATTCTTTAGACGACATAGTGGGTTATGTGCATTCGTTTGATTTATTCAAGAAACCAGCGACAATAAAATCGGTTTTGATGACAGTTGAGTTTGTTCCTGAAACAATTTTAATAAAAGATGTTTTGACTTTATTGATTAAAAAACGTAAAAATGTCGCAGTTGTTTTAGATGAATATGGCGGAACTTCTGGAATAATTACAATTGAAGATATTGTCGAAGAACTTTTTGGTGAAATTGAAGATGAGCATGACTTAGATGAAGAATTAATTGAAGAAGAAATAGGCGAAGGCAAATATTTGTTTTCGACGAGATTAGATGTTGAATATTTAAATGAAACCTATAAATTGATGATTCCTGAGGAAGATTCTTATGGAACTTTAGGAGGTTTTATTGTAAATCATACAAAAGAAATCCCACAAAAAGGAGATAAAATTGTAATAGATAAGTACCATTTTTTTATAAAAGAGGCGTCAAATAAGAAAATAGAACTAGTCAAATTGACAATTAAAGATTGATTTTTTAAATTATTAAAAAAAAATGTGTAAAATAAAACGCTAGTTGTATTGTTATTAACTAGATAATTGTATTTTCGCAAACTGAATATAAAATTAACGATAATAAAATGGCAGTTTTAGCAAAAATTAGACAGCGTTCCGCTTTATTGATAGGAGTTATTGCACTTGCATTATTTGCATTTATAATACAAGATCTATTTACAAGAGGAACATTTGGTCAAAGTTCAAAAGATGTAGGAAGCATCGACGGAAAAGATATTTCATTTGAAGACTTTAGAGTTAAAGTTAGTAATGTTGAAAAAAGTGGGCAAGGTATTACTTCCACTGAAGCTGCAAACAGAGTTTGGGATCAAGAAGTTTCAATCGCTTTATTGTCATCACAATTTGATAAATTAGGATTGAGAGTAGGTGAAAAACACTTATTAGAAGTTTTAAAATCAGATCCAAACATTGGTAAAAACCCAATGTTCTTAAATGCAGCAGGAATTTTTGATGTAGTTAAATTTAAAGATTACTTCAAATCAAATCCAGAAGCAGCACAATACATCGCTCAAAAAGAGAAAGATGCAGAATTGAACGCAAAGTTTCAAATCTATAATACTTTAGTTAAATCAGGACTTTACACAACTGCTAGTGAAGGAAAGTTAAAGTATGAAATGGAAGCGAATAAAGTAAGTTTTGCTTACGCTGCAGCTCCTTACTCTTCTATTAAAGATAGTGAAGTAAAAATTTCTGATTCAGAAATTGTAGATTATATGAAGAAAAACGAGAAGAAATTCAAAGCGGATGCAACTCGTGAAATTCAATATGTTTTAGTAGAAGATAAAGCTTCTAAAGAAGATGAAGCTGAAATTAAATCAAAATTAAATGCATTATTGTCAGGAAGTGTTGTTTACAATGCTAAAACAGGTAAAAATGATACATTGCCAGGTTTTAGAACTGCAACAAATATTGCTGAATTTGTAAACGCAAACTCTGATGTTCCTTACGATTCTACTTATGTTCCTAAAAATGCTTTACCAGCTGTAGATGCTGATAAATTATTCAGCTTACCAGCTGGAGCAATTTACGGACCTTATGTTTACGGAAGATACTATGCAATTTCTAAATCTCAAGGATTTAAAGCTGGAGTTAACGCAAAAGCTAGTCATATTTTAATTGCATACGAAGGTTCTCAAACACCATCACCAAAAGAAAAAAGAACTAAAGAAGAAGCAAAAGCTAAAGCTGAAGAAATCTTAGCTCAAGTTCAAGCTAATCCAGATAGTTTTATGATGTTGGCTTTTACAAGTTCTGATGATTCATCTGCACAACAAGGTGGTGATTTAGGATATTTTGGTCCAAACCAAATGGTAAAACCATTCAATGATTTTGTATTCAACAACGGAATTGGTAAAGTTGGTTTGGTAGAAACTCCTTTCGGATTTCACATTATCAAAATTACAGACAAACAAGACGGAATTCGTTTAGCTACAATTGCTCAAAAAATTGAGCCTTCTGAAGCTACATCTGATAAAGTATTTACTTTGGCAACTAAATTCGAAATGGATGCTGCTGACAAAGATTTCAATGCTGCAGCAAAAGAATTAGGTTTAAAAGTTGCTCAGCCTGTAAATGCTAAAGCTATGGATGAAGCGTTTGGACCATTAGGAAACCAACGTAACATTGTAAGATGGGCTTTTGATAAAGAAACAAGCAAAGGAGACGTAAAACGTTTTGAAATTGCAAATATCGGACACGTTATCGCTCAATATAAAGGTGAAAACAAATCAGGTTTAGTTTCAGTTACAATGGCAAGACCTTACGTAGAGCCAATCTTGAAAAACAAGAAAAAAGCTGAATTATTAAAAGCAAAAATGACAGGTTCAAGTATTGAAGCTATCGCTAAAGCAGCTGGAGTTGCTGTTCAACAAGCAACTGATGTAACTTTAGATAATCCAGTATTACCTGGTGGAGTTGGACAAGAGCCAAGAGTTGTTGGAAATGCATTTGCTTTAACTGCAAATAAAATTTCTGCTCCAATTGAAGGAAACACTGGAGTATATGTTGTAAAAAACATCAAAACAGTAAAAGCTCCTGCAATTGCTAATCACGCTGCGTATGTAGAGAAAGTAAAAGCTCAAAGCGCAAATGATGCAAGCAGAGTATTACCAGCGTTGAAAAACAATGCAAAAATTGAAGATAACAGATTACAATTCAATTACTAGTAAATAGTAACTAATACCATAAAAACCCGAAATGTCATTAAGATGTTTCGGGTTTTCTTTTTTTTTATTGAAAACTAAATAATTCTATTTTGTAATATTTTTTTGTTAATTATCTTATAGTATATAGGAATAATCGAAATTTAATTTAAAAAATTTGTGATATTCAAATTATTACAGTTAATTTGTCCAGAATTTAAAATTTAACATATTTTTAGCGTTTAAATTACTGTTAGAAAGACAATTAAAACAAAAATCAAATATTTTACTAAATAAACATTTAATGTTTTTTACTTTAAAAATTTTTAAAAAGAAGCCAAGAGTATATACCAAAATTGAGAGTCATATCTTTGGGATTATTACCGAGCTTTTAAAAGTTAGCAGTACCGACATCAATGTTGATGAATTGGGTGGAAAGTATTATTTGAGTAACGAAGAACAGCATTTTAAAGTTACAATCTTGAGTAACGATTATGTAATAAGATTGACTAATACACATGATTCTGTAGCCGAAAAATATGATAAGATCTTTGTTGAAGATGTTTTAAAGGCAGTAAAAGAAGAAAAACACCGCAGAATGGAACTTGTTTATGATTCTATTACAAACAGTATCGAAAAAATGGCTGAGCGTTTGCACAACAGACTTATTGAATCAAACGAACAAGAAAGCCAGTCAGTTCGTCGTTTAGAGACAAAAGACGTTAAAAACAAGAAAGTTAACTATTGATGACTTTGTAGAAAAACATTCTACAAAATCATTTCTTCGTAAGTTAAAATAGTTTCGTATCCTTTATTGGAGAAGTATTCTTTAGGGTTCTCTTTTGAAACTACCATAACAAAATCACCACCCCAAGCTCCAAGACTCTTTATTACACCCTTAAAATCTGGAAAAAGAGCTTCTTTTATAGTCTGCATCTCTAAAATATTACTTAGGTGAATCTCATGTTTTTGAACTGCTGAAGCAAATTCTTTTAGTGTTTTAGCATTCAGAATAGCGTGCGTGATTTTATTGTTTTCGGCAACACTTTGCGCTAAATGATGATTCTTATTATTGTTGTATGCATATATTGCAGACTTACTATTTTGTTTTTTATTCAAATAAACAAAAAAGATATCTTCTTTATAGTCAGGGTTAAACTCAACTTGTTCAACAAAGTTATCTTTTACACGATATATAACAGGTGTATTATTCTGAGCGCAGGCAATATCATAGCCACTTCCGCCAAAACTATTATTTAATAATGTAAATGCATTAATATTTGCCCATTGCGCAATATTATTTATGAGAGTTGAAGAAGTTCCTAATCCCCAGTTTCTTGGAAACGATAGATGAGTACTCACTTTGAAACCTTCCGCTGAATCTATAAATTTTGGATTTAAAGCATAAGCTTCGTGAAGAATATCAATCAAAGTAGATTTTACAGTTTCGATTTTTGCTTCTGGCCGATTTATGATTTCGTCAAATGAAATTGTTTCTTCAAACCATAAATGTTCATCATAGTCATAACTTTTCCATTCAATTTCTTTATTTTCGCCGCTTTCAATTACCAGATTTTGACCGAATTTTGCAGGCAGCGCAAAAGCTTCTGCTCCGTCTAATACTAGATATTCTCCAGCAATTAAAAGTTTTCCGTTACTGTAAAATGTGTTTTTCATTCTATATTTTTTAGCTGTCATATCTCACTTCGCATTTTGAGCAAAGGCGAAGAGAAATTGAAAACAGCTTTTGAATTATTTTCTCAAGTTTTCAATAAAATCTACCACAGCGCTATGAGTAACGGCTGTTTTTTTAAAATGCGCCTTAATTAGACGGCGTTCTTCATCGGTAGCTTCAAATTGATTTATAATATTATTTAAGTGCATTTTCATGTGACCCTCTTGAATTCCAGTAGTTGTTAAAGACCGAAGAGCTGCGAAATTTTGTGCTAAACCAGCAACAGCAACAATTTCCATTAATTCCTGAGCAGAAGGATTTTCTAATATCTCTAAACATAACTTTACTAAAGGATGTAAAGAAGTTAATCCGCCAACTGTACCTACTGCAAGTGGAATTTCGAGCCAGAAAGTAAAAATTCCGTTTTCGATTTTTGCATGAGATAAACTAGCATATTGTCCATTTTTAGAGGCATAAGCGTGTACGCCGGCTTCTACAGCTCTAAAATCATTTCCAGTTGCTAGAATTACCGCATCGACACCATTCATTATTCCTTTATTATGAGTCACTGCCCTAAAAGGTTCAACTTCTGCAATTTGAACAGCTTGCACAAAACGCTCAGCAAATTCTTTTGGGTTTGTAATATGCTTTTCTGCTAATTCTTCAATCGGACAAGAAACTTCAGCCCTAACCAAGCAGTTTGGAACATAATTAGACAAGATACTCATAATGACTTCTAATATTTCGCCATTTTCGCATAAGTCGCTATTTTGAGCTTCTTCTTTTAAAGTTGATGCAAATTGTTCTAAACAAGAATTGATAAAATTCGCGCCCATGCTGTCTTTGGTTTCAAAAGTAGCGTGAAGCTGATAGTAGTTTTCTAGGAGACTTCTTTTGTCTTTTAGTTTAATATCTAAAATACCGCCGCCACGTTGCTGCATATTCTTAGTAATGGCTTGGGTTTCTGAGAAGAATTTTGGTTTTATTTGGTCAAAAAAGCTATTTAGTTTTTCTGCATCACCATTAAAAGTAAAATGAACCTGGCCAATTTTTTCTGTATTAATTATGGTTGCTTTGAAGCCGCCTCTTGTAGACCAATATTTCGCTGCTTTAGAGGCTGCTGCAACAACGGAACTCTCTTCAATAGCCATTGGGATGGTTTTGTATTTTCCGTTGATTAAAAAGTTTGGAGCAACTCCAAGTGGGATATAAAGGTTTGTAATGGTGTTTTCGATAAATTCATCATGAAGCTGCTGAAGCTTTTCGTCTGAATTCCAGTAATTTCTTATAATATTTTGCGCCTCTTCAGGGTTTGAAAAATATTCATTTGCAATCCAGTCAATTTTTTCTTTTTTGGATAATTTAGAAAATCCAGCAACCGCGTTGTTCATTCTCAGTATATTAAATAATAATGTTGCGGCAAATATACCATTTTAAGAGATTTGTTTAAAATGTATTTTAAAAATGGAAAGTACGCAATCGTTATTTTTTTTAACATTTAACACTTAAAATGTGTATTATGTTTATTTTTTTTACTAAAATTGGGCTCTTTTTTATATTTAAATTAATTGTAATGAGTACAAGTAAAATTACTGTAATACTTTTATTTCTAGTTGCGACTGTTTTTGGCCAACAAAAAATCACTATCGAAAATATTTACGGCGGAGCATTTCGAGCAAAAGGAATGGCTGAATTGCAATCGCTAAAAAATACAGATCAATATACTGTTTTAGATGTAGATCAAGCAAGCAGAAGTATGCAGATTGGTCTTTATGATTTTGGAACTTTGAAAAAAGTATCGAATTTAATTGATACTAAAGATCATAAGGAACTTGCAAACGGAATTGACAGCTATACTTTTGATGCTTCAGAAAAAAAGATTTTAATTGCGTCTAATACCAATCAAATCTTTCGCCACTCGTTTACAGCTGATTTCTACCTATATGATATAGCTTCAAAAACATTGACAAAACTTTTTGATCAAGTACAAGAACCAACTTTTTCTCCAGACGGAACTAAAATCGCTTATGCAAAAGAAAATAACTTATATGTATACGATGTTAATTCTAAAAAATCGACTCCAATTACAACAGACGGTAAAAAGAATGCTGTAATTAATGGTATTACGGATTGGGTTTATGAAGAAGAATTTGCTTTTGTCCGTGCTTTTGACTGGAGCAAAGACAGTAAAAAAGTAGCTTACATTCGTTTTGACGAAAGCCAGGTTCCTGAGTTTTCAATGTCAATGTTTCACAAAGATTTATATCCTACAGTTGAAACATTTAAGTATCCAAAAGCCGGAGAGAAAAACTCAGAAGTTTCATTACATATATACGATGTAGCTGCTGGAGCAACTAAAAAGGTGGATTTAGGAAATTACAATGATTTTTACATTGCAAGATTACAATGGACAAACGATGCAAATGTACTTTCTGCTCAAGTTTTAAATCGTCACCAAGACAATCTTGATTTGTTATTTGTTGATGGAACTACCGCTGCTCCAAAAGTTGTTTTGAATGAAAAAGATAAAGCTTATGTAGATGTAACAGATAATTTGACTTTCTTAAAAGATAATAGTTTTATCTGGACAAGCGAAAAAGACGGTTTTAACCATATTTACTTATATGATAAAGCAGGAAAACTTAAAAATCAAGTTACAAAAGGAAACTGGGAAGTAACTTCTTACTACGGTTTTGATGAAAAAACAAAAACTATTTTCTACCAATCTACAGAAAATGGTTCAATCAATAGAGATCTTTACAGAATTGGATTAGACGGAAAAAATAAATTGCGTTTATCTAAAAAAACAGGAACAAACGCTGCAACCTTCAGTCCAAATTTCCAATACTTTATTACTACTTTCTCTAGTAATTTACAGCCTACGACTTATACTTTGAATGAGTCAAAAACTGGAAAAGAAATTCAGGTTATCGAAAACAACCAAGCTCTTTCAGATAAATTAAAAGCTTATAATCTGCCTGCAAAAGAATTCTTCGTTTTAAAAACGGCTAAAGGAAATGAATTGAACGCTTGGATTTTAAAACCAAAAGATTTTGATCCTTCAAAAAAATATCCTGTCTTTATGTACCAATATTCTGGTCCAGGATCACAACAAGTAAATAATGACTGGAATAATTCTGATGATTATTGGTTCTTATCATTAACACAGCAAGGTTATATTGTAGCTTGTGTTGACGGAAGAGGGACAGGTTTTAAAGGAGCTGATTTCAAAAAAGTTACTCAGAAAGAATTAGGAAAATATGAGGTAGAAGATCAAATCGATGCAGCTAAAGTAATCGGTTCTTATCCTTATGTTGATCCTGCTAGAATTGGAATTTTCGGATGGAGTTACGGAGGCTTTATGGCTTCTAACTGTATCTTCCAAGGAAATGATGTTTTCAAAATGGCAATCGCTGTTGCTCCTGTAACAAACTGGAGATTTTATGACAGTGTTTACACAGAAAGATATATGCAGACGCCGCAGGAAAATGCAAGCGGATACGATCAAAACTCGCCAATTAATCACGTTGACAAATTAAAAGGTAAATTTTTATTGATTCACGGTTCTGGAGATGATAATGTTCATGTTCAGAATTCAATGCAAATGATGGAAGCTTTAATTCAAGCTAACAAACAATTTGATTCTCAAATCTATCCAGATAAAAATCATGGTATTTACGGCGGAAAAACTAGAGTTCAGCTTTATAATAAAATGACTAATTTTATCAAAGAAAATTTATAATCTAAATCTTTTAAACTTAATTAAATAAGCGAATATAATATGGGAGAAAATCAAGTAAAAACTGCGCATCCAAAAGGACTTTGGGTATTGTTTGGAACGGAGATGTGGGAGCGGTTCAATTTTTATGGAATGCGGGCTTTATTGACTTTATTTCTTGTAAATTCATTATTAATGAAAGAAGAAGAAGCCTCATTAATTTATGGAGGTTTTCTTGGACTTTGTTATTTAACACCAATGCTTGGTGGTTTCGTAGCCGATCGTTTTTTAGGAAACAGAAACTGTATCCTATTAGGAGGATTGCTGATGGCAATTGGACAAATGCTTTTATTTACAAGTGGGAGTATTTTTGAATCTAATTTGAGCTTAGCAAAAATTGTGATGTATTCTGCACTTGGAGTTATCGTATTTGGTAATGGATTCTTCAAACCAAATATTTCAAGTATGGTGGGAAGTTTATACCCTAAGCAGGAAAAAACAAAATTAGATAGTGCTTTTACTATTTTCTATATGGGAATTAACATTGGTGCTTTTTTAGGCCAGTCCATTTGTCCTTTATTAGGAGATGTTAAAGATGCAGGAGGAATTAGAGATATTCACGCTTTTAGATGGGGATTCATGGCAGCTTCTGTTGCGATGTTGTTAGGAACAATTCTTTTTTACTTCTTAAAAAATAAATATGTAGTTTCTCCAGAAGGAAAACCATTAGGAGGATTACCTTCTAAAAATGATGCTTCAGATTTTGAAGAAGGAGAGGCACAAAAAGCTAATTTTTCGAATAAAGCTTTATTGATGGCTGGAGTTGCATTTGTTGCTTTAGGATTCTTTTTCCATTATGCTGTAGGTCAAAATTTAATTTATACTTTGATTTATTCAAGTGGATTGGCATTGGCGGGATTAATTATATCTGATACTTCTTTAACTAAAGTTGAACGCGATAGAATTATCGTAATTTATATCGTATCATTTTTTATTATTTTCTTCTGGGCAGCTTTTGAGCAGGCAGGTTCATCTCTGACTTTTATTGCTGATAACCAAACAGACAGACATTTCTTTGGCTGGTTAATGCCGCCTTCGATGGTTCAGATTTTTAACGGATTGTTCGTTGTAGTTTTAGCAGTTCCATTTAGTATTTTGTGGGATACATTGAGAGCTAAAGGTAAAGAACCAATTTCTCCAGTAAAATTAGCTGTTGGTTTAGTGGTAATTTCTATCAGTTTCTTAATGATTGCAACTCAAGTTTCTTATATCGGAACTTCTGGATTATTATTGGTTAAATGGTTGATTTTATTATATTTCTTAAATACTTGTGCAGAGTTATGTCTATCTCCAATTGGATTATCATTGGTAGGTAAATTGTCTCCAAAACGTTTTGCTTCTTTGCTTTACGGAGTGTTTTTCTTGTCTAATGCATCAGGTTATGCATTAGGAGGAACTTTAGGTTCTATTTTACCTGCAACTGGAGATAAATTTGCAAAAGCAAAAGAATTAGGAATCGATCTTCAAGCAGTTTTAGATAAAAAAATAATTCCAACAGCAGATCAGTTAGCATTGTTAGATCAGCATCAGATAAGTGCTTATAATCCAGTTTTCGCAGGATTTGAAATCCATAATTTATATGAATTCTTTATGGTTTTTGTGGTTCTAACAGGAATTGCAGCGATTTTATTATTTGCTTTAACGCCATTATTGAAAAAATTAATGCACGGTGTTAGATAAAATGGAAAAAAACATTACACTAGAAGAAATTCAAAATTTTGAAGGCAAGTACCCAAAGCAATTGTGGTACTTGTTTTTTGTTGAAATGTGGGAGCGTTTCTGTTTTTACGGAATGCGGGGCGTACTTACAATTTTTATGGTTGATCAGCTTTTTTTAAAAGAAGATCATGCCAGTTTACAATACGGAGCCATTCAGGCTTTCGTTTATGCTTTTACATTTGTCGGAGGTATTTTTGCCGATAAAATATTAGGATTTAAAAAATCGCTTTTCTTTGGTGCAATCGTAATGATTCTAGGGAATCTTTTAATTGCGGTGTCGCCTCACGATTTATTCTATTACGGAATTGCTTTCTCAATTATTGGAACAGGTTTTTTTAAGCCAAATGTTTCGTCAATGGTTGGTGAATTGTATAAAGAGGATGACGGCAGAAGAGATGCAGGTTACGGAATGTTTTATGCTGGGATAAATGTTGGAGGTCTTTTTGGAGGTGCTCTTTGTGTTTATTTAGGAAAATATTATTCTTGGCAGTTGTGTTTTTTATCGGCGGCTTTAGTAATGTTTTTAGGGTTGATGACATTTTTATTCACTAAAAAATATTTAGGTCCAATTGGAGATTCTCCATTATTGAATTTAAAACCATCTGCAAGGAGAATTCGTGAAATTGCAGTTTACGTACTATCGCTTTTAAGTATTCCATTTATTTTTATAATGGTAAAGAATACTGATTATACAGATTATTTCATGTATACAATTGGTATAATTGCCGTGTTATATTTTGCTTACGAATTAATGAAATTGGGAGATATTAAACTGCAGAAAAAGCTGTTTGCAGCATTTTTGTTTGTGTTTTTCTATCTTTTATTTAATGCGATTTACGAACAGAGCGGAGGATCATTGTCGCTTTTTGCTAAAGATAATCTAGATGACAAACTTTTGTTTTTCAGCATTGATCCGAATATTATAAATAACAGTTCTAATACTTTCTTTGTGGTTGTTTTAAGCCCGCTGATTGGTTTGTTGTGGATCTGGATGGGTAAAAGAAAAATTGAGCCTAATACATTGATTAAATTCGGAATTGGATTCTTGTTTTTAGCAGCTTCATTTTATATTTTTTATTTGACTAGATTTTTTGCTAATGCTAAAGGAATTGCATCTTTAAATGTTTTTACTTTTGCTTATTTAGTAACAACAATTGGTGAGCTTTGTTTAGGACCAATCGGAATGTCTATTATTACAAAACTTTCTCCAAAAAGATTGTTTGGAATGATGATGGGATTATGGTTCTTGGCAAGTGCATTTGGGCAATTGGCAGCAGGAAAGTTAGGAGCAGAAATATCAAGATCTAATACTGGAGATACATTACTTTCTAAACTACAATCGTATACAGAAGGGTATTATCAATTAGCTATTTATTCTCTTGTGGCAGGAGTTGTTTTAATCGCAATTTCGCCATTGATTAAAAAATTGATGCAGGAAGTAAAATAGATTTTATTGCAATCTGTTTTTGTGTAAATTTGTGAAAAATTTCTCATTATGAAAAAAATAGTACTTATTGCTTTATTTTTAATTGGTGCTGCGAATGTTCAAGCACAAGAATTAAAATGGTACACAGACGTTAGAGAAGCGATTACTGTAAGTAATAAAGAACAAAAGCCTTTATTAATGTTTTTTACAGGCAGTGATTGGTGTGGGTGGTGCATTCGTTTACAGAATGAAGTTTTAAAAACAGACGAATTTAAAAAATGGGCATCAAGTAATGTAGTTCTGGTAGAATTAGATTATCCAAGAGGTGTTCCTCAAACTCCAGAGCTTAAGAATCAAAATAATGAATTGCAGCAAGCCTTCGGGATTCAGGGTTTTCCAACAATTTTCTTCACCAGTGCAGAATCTAAAGATGGAAAAGTAAATTTTAAAGGTCTTGGTAAAACAGGATATGTTGCCGGCGGACCATCGGCTTGGCTGACTGTTGCAGAAGGAATTGTTCATCCAAAGAAATCATAAGTTTAAAACTAAAATAAATATAAAGCCCCTTACATTGTAAGGGGCTTTTTTTTGTTTAGTAAGAAAAATTTTTCAATCATCTTTCGTCATTTTGAGTATTTTGTATTTTATTATCGATAAAAAAACACATAATGTATTTTTTGTGCTAATAAAAATTGGAAAATTAAAATATTATGTTAATTTCGTCATGCTAATCTAACCAAAACCAATTAATATGACTAAAAAACTACTTATCCTACTGTTTTTTTTAGGTTCATTTATGATGCAAGCGCAAAATCTAGCATGGAGAACTAACATGACCGATGCTATTGCAATAAGTAATGACCAGAAAAAACCAATGCTGATTTTATTCACTGCCTCAGGTGTACCAGAAAATCTTCAAAATGAAATCTTTAAAACTCCTGATTTTGCCGTTTGGTCACGTGATAATGTGATTCTGGTAAAATTAGATTTATCAGACATGAATGCTTCGGATAGTGATCGTGAACAAAATGTAAAATTGAAAAATGCATTTGGTGTTGAAGATCTTCCAGAAGTATGTTTCGCAATGGCATCCGTAAGAAAAAATAAAACTACATTCAGCGCTCTAGGAAAAATTGCCTATAAACCTGGAGGAGCAAAAGCTTGGATTGCAGAATCGAATTCGATTTTACATCCAGCTGAATAATACAATTACATTTAACTTTTATTTTAATTTTTTTAATCCCTTTTTGTTTTTACAGGAAGGGATTTTTTTTGTTTCAAAAAACGTTATAACGATTTAATTTTTTTTGCTAGTGTTTTTTTAACATTTATTAAAAAAATATCGGTTTATTATCAATTTGATTTTTATGCTTAAAACTTGGTTTTTAATTTATTAAATAATTCTTTTGATTCTGTTTTTATATTATTTTAGTTTTAAATACATAACCAAAACCAAATTTTATGCTTCAAAAACTACTTATTCTACTACTCTTTTTGGGTTCTTTTTTTGCCAATGCGCAAAATATAATTTGGAAAACAGACATTAATGATGCTGTTGCCACAAGTGCAGAAAAAAGAAAACCTTTATTGATTTTCTTTACAGGTCAAGGAGTAAATCCTCAGCTTCAAAATGAAATTTTTGCTACTCGCGATTTTGAGGATTGGTCTCGTAAAAACGTTATTTTAGTGAAACTAGATCTTTCAGATCCTTCGGTTCCTGATGCAGCTAAAGAACAAAACCTTAGATTAAAAAATGCTTTTGGTATTGAAGAAATTCCGCAAGTTTGTTTTACAGAAGTTAACGTTAGAAAAGGCAAAACTAACTTCAACAAACTCGGTCTCATTTCATATATGTCGTCAGGCGTTAAGGCTTGGATTTCTGAGTCTAATTTGATTTTAAACCCAGAATAAAAAGATTTATAATTTGTAATATCCCTTTTCGTTCGTTGGATGGAAAGGGATATTTTTTTTCAGACAGCTGTTTTTCCACGATTTCTGGATAGTATTTGAATTCGAGCCATCGGCAATTATCAGTTTTGGACGAATGTTTTTCAGTACTCTGTCTAGATTTATTTTAGGGCTCTGAGTAAGAATCAAAATGTCTGGCGCTGCATTAGAAGGAAGAATTCCAGTGCTGTCAATGATTAGAATTTTAGTGTCTTTAAAGTAGAGTAAATTTTTAATCTTTTCTGTTTTGGTTAAAGCAATCGAATTACCAACGAGATACATATTTACACTTCTGCTGTTTTTATTTTTTTCGAAAGTTGTATCTCTGGTAAAAAGAACAGTGTTTTTTCCAATTCGTTCTGATATGAGTGTATTATTTTTTTCATGATAAACTATCAATTCCTTTTCGCTTTCGGTTCTGAATTTAGTGAGAATAAAAGCAAGCTGAATTAAAATTGTAGAACTAAAAACAAGTACGAGTTTAGTGTAATCTGGTTTCTTTAACCATAGAATTACATAAATAATGAAAAGGTAAAAGGTGAATAAATAATAAGAGTTAAAACTAATATCTCTTATAACAAACGAGTCAATAGAGGCAACGGCATGAATCATTAGATTTAAGAGATAAATGCTTTTTTCAAAAATGATTGTTACAAAGTAAGACGGACTCGTAAAAATTGCAATTATCATTACCACAATTCCTGCAATCATTATAAATGACAGAACAGGAAGAATTATAATATTAGTGACAAAAAATAAACCTGGAAATTGGTGAAAATAATACAAGCACAAAGGTAAAGTACCAATTTGTGCAGCAAAGGAAACGGTTAAAGCTTCCCAGATATAAACCATCAATTTATTCTTTGGTTTGTAAATGTTTTTTAATAGTGGCTGCAGCCAAAGAATAAAAAACAAAGCCAAATAACTTAACTGAAAACCGACATCAAATAAAAAATACGGTTCAAAAAGTAATATCAATAAAATTGACACTAGTAAAGTGTGGTAAATATTACCTGTTCTTCGCAAATGATTGGCAATTGCTACAAATGAAAACATTACAACAGATCTTAAAACCGATGGAGATAAACCTGATATTATTGCAAATCCAGCTAGTGAAACTAAAATAGAAGTAAGTTTAATAAAAGAACCCTTTTTTGTGTTTGGAATTGGTTTTAAAATAAAGGTTATAAAAAGCATTATAAAACCTACGTGTAGACCTGAAACAGATAAAATGTGCGTTGCTCCAGAATATTGATAATCCTGAATAATGTCTTGTGAAATTTCTTGCTGCTGACCTAAAATCAAGGCAAGAGCGACACTCATTTCGGCTTTATTAAATTTTGCTTTTTCGAGGTTTAAAACTATTCTGGAGTGCAGTTTGGCACAATAATACCAAATGTCTTTTGTAATAGTTTTGCTGACTAGTATTTCTTTTTTTTGACAATAAATCTGTGCATAAATTTGTTTGTCGGCTAAGTATCTGCCGTAGTCAAATTGATTCGGATTTTTATTTGATTTATTTGCCTGTAAAGCCGTTTGAACCTTAATAGTATTCCCGATTATCAATCGATTTTCAGTACTGTCCTTTTGAATGCTAATTATAATTTTTCCAGAATAAATTTTATTTGAAATACTTTTAATATGACCAACATAACGATCGCTGTAATCGTTACTTTTGAGTTTTTCTCTAAGAATTATAGTTATTGACTGCGGTTTTTCGAATGCTGATTTGCAATGTGTATAATTATTTTTTTGAAGTTTCTCGGTATGACTTAAAAGTGTTACAGCCCCAATAACGAAAGAGAAGATATACACAGAAACACCAAATATGATATATTTCTTGTTGTGTTTTAGATTCCAGAAATAGCTGAAACAAAATAGTATCAAAGACAATGAAAGTGGAATCATCAGCTTTGAAACAGAAAAATGAGAATAATAGGAAGCAATAACTCCCAAAATAAAGGCAATTGTTATTTTAACTAACGGAAAATCTAATACTTTCATGCTTTAAAAGTATTAAATATTTGTAAGAAAAATAATAAAAAAAATGTTTTTTTTAAGGAAGGACTCTATTAACCTGCTCAAAAGAATTTTTATAGTAAGGTTCTTTTGTAGAGGAAATGATTACACCTTTTGAAGTAGAAGAATGAACAAATTTAACTTCGTCTGAATTGGCTTCTGTAATTAATCCCACATGATTGATTTGTCTGCTTTTATTGGTTTTAAAGAAGATTAAATCACCTTTTTTGGCGTCATTCAGCGGAATTACTTTTCCAATTTTAGCTTGGTCGTACGAGCTTCTTGGTAGTTTTATATTTTCACTTTCGAATGTGGTGTAAACTAATCCAGAGCAGTCGAAACCGCTTTTTGTAGTTCCGCCAGCTTTGTAACGAACGCCAATATTATCAGTTGCTTTTTCAATCAAATTGTTAACCAGAGTTCTATTTTCTCTTTTAGATTCATTTTTGCTCACGGCTGTTGAAGTCGATTTACAAGAAGTAAAAGCAACACCCAAAAGCAGGAAAATTATAATTCTTTTCAAAACGTAATAATTAATTGTTTTTTAAATCGGCAACTATAAGTTTTGCCGTTTTAGTGCTCGCGCCGACCCCTCCAAGTTTTTGTTCTAAAATATCATAGTTTTGAAGCAGTTTAGAGCGATATTCAGGCTCTAATAATTTTTGTAATTCTTCTTTAATTCGTTTTTTATTGCAGTCGGCTTGGATCAATTCGGTTACAACTTCTTGATCCATAATTAAATTGACGAGAGAAATATATTTTAATGTAATAATACGTTTCGCAATTTGATAGGAAACTTCACTTCCTTTGTAACAAACTACTTCGGGAACTTTAAAAAGTGCCGTTTCAAGAGTAGCTGTCCCAGAAGTTACCAAGGCTGCTGTTGAAGAACGCAGTAAATCGTAGGTTTTATTCGAAACAAACGCAATATTTTTGTTTTTTAGAAACTGCTGATAGAATTCGTATTCCTGACTTGGAGCGCCGGCAATTACAAATTCGTAATCTTGAAAATCATCAACAACACTTAACATTACGCTCAGCATTTTGGTAATTTCCTGTTTACGGCTTCCCGGTAAAACGGCAATAATTGGTTTTTCGCCCAAATTATTTTCTTTCCTAAATAGAGCTTCATCAAATGCAGGCTGATTCTGAATAGCATCGATTAAAGGATGGCCGACAAAATCAACTGGAAACTGATGTTTATCTTCGTAAAAACTTTTTTCAAAAGGCAAAATAACAAACATCTTATCGACGTCTTGTTTGATTGCTTTAATACGGTTTTCTTTCCAAGCCCAAATTTGAGGCGAAATATAATAGTGAGTTTTATAACCTAGCTCTTTTGCCCATTTAGCAATTCGCATATTAAAACCAGGATAATCTATAAAAATAATGACATCTGGTTTAAACTCAGTAATGTCTTTTTTACAGATTTTTATATTGTTTAAAATGGTTTTTAAGTTGAAAACCACTTCTATAAAGCCCATAAAAGCTAGATCTCGGTAATGTTTTACAAGAGTTCCGCCTGCTTTCTGCATTAAGTCGCCTCCCCAAAATCTAATATCTGCTTGAGGATCTTCAGCATACAAAGCTTTCATTAAATTAGATCCGTGTAAATCTCCAGAGGCTTCACCTGCTATTATGTAATACTTCATGATGGTTTTTTTGAAAAATGCTCAAATTATAATTCAGCAATTATTGTAACAAAGCAAAGATAAGATTTAAATAACTAATGTAGAAATGGCCAACACAATCACGGCTAAAATTACGCCTCGAGCCATTAATTCTTTGTTTCTTTTTAAAAGAATGGCAAATACGCCTAGGTCTAAAAGTGTTCCTAAAGTGATAATTTTTCCAAGATATCCCTGCTGTTTAATAATATGAATACCCGAAGAAATATCAAAATTTGTAAAGAATGTGATGAACAAATAACTTCCTAATAGAGCGGTAAAAATTCCGATTATAAAACCGACAATTATTTCTTTAATCATTTAATTTCCATGTATTAAGTTGTTGAATAGAGTGGTGGGCAGTCAAGTCAAACTGTACGGGAACTACAGAAATATATCCGTTTTCCAACGCCCATTCATCTGTATCTTCGCCTTGATCTTCGTTTACAAATTTGCCGGCAAGCCAGTAATAATCTTTACCAAAAGGAGTTTGTCTTTTATCAAATTTTTGGGCGTAGTATGCTTTCGCTTGACGACAAACCTTAATTCCTTTAATTTCTGTTTCTTTCAATTTCGGAAAATTGACATTTAAAACTACACCTGGAGGCAGCTTATTAGCTAGTGTTTCTAAGGCAATTTTTTTGACAAAAGACTTAATAGGTTCAAAATCGGCATTCCAATCAAAGTCTAAAAGTGAAAAACCAATGGCCTGAATTCCTTCTATTCCAGCTTCAACCGCAGCACTCATAGTTCCCGAATAAATTACATTTATGGAAGAATTTGAACCATGGTTAATTCCCGAAACGCACAAATCTGGTTTGCGTTTTAAGATTTCATTAACTGCCAGTTTTACACAATCTACAGGAGTTCCGGAGCAGCTGTATTCTGCAATTGTGTCATCATCTTTAGAAATTTTATCGAGAAACAAAGTGTTGTTAATCGTTATAGCATGCCCCATTGCACTTTGCGGTTTGTCTGGAGCAACGACGATTACTTCGCCGATTGTTTCCATAACACTTATAAGAGTGCGTATTCCAGGAGCTAAGATGCCGTCATCATTAGTGACCAATATTAAAGGTTTTTCGGCTTTCATTTTATGAATATTATGTGTAATTTTAACAATTGTAAGATTTTAAAAACAAATGTGACCACAGATTTATCGGGATAAGTCACAAATAATGTAAAATTTGTCAACTAAGTTAAAGAACTTTTTTGCGAATTAAACATTTTTATATCTTTAACAAAAAATTATCGTGACGTTAGCTCTCGTGGCATAGTTTTTAACGTAACTTAGATAAAAAAATTGATGAATGCTATTATAAAGTTTATGAAAAGAAATTATAAGATACTCATAGCCGTATTGTGCTTATCGCTTACATTATTTGCATTTAAGATGAATGCCGATAGAACAATCGACCCTGATCCGAATAGAGATAAAACACTTTTAGAGTTATTAGCATTTGTTATTGAAAAAGGACATTATAGTCCAGCAGAAATAAATGATGAATTCTCAAAAGGGATTTTTAAAGATTATATTGAAGCGTTAGACCCTTCAAAGAGATTTTTCCTGCAGTCGGATATTGATGAATTTAAGCAGTATGAATTAATGCTTGACGATCAGTTTTTGAATAAGGATATTACTTTTTTCAACCTAACTTACACAAGGTTGATGAAACGTATGGAAGAAAGTAAAAAACGTTACAAAACGATTTTAGCTCAGCCATTTAACTATAATGTTGATGAAACTTTTAATGCCGATTATGAGCACATTCCGTATGCGAAAAACTTAATTGAGATTAACGAAAGATGGAGAAAACAAATTAAATTATCAACTCTTTCTTCTCTTGTTACTAAACAAAAAATCGAAGAAGAAAAGAAGAAAAAAGATCCAGCTTATAAAGAAAAATCTTTTGAAACTTTAGAAAAAGAAACACGCGAAAGTTCTTTAAAATCTCTGGATGATAATTTTAGTGTTATTAAAGATTTGAATAGAGAGTACTGGTTTTCAGTTTATTTGAATTCTATTATGACTCGTTTTGATCCGCATACAAGTTATTTTGCACCTGAAGAAAAAGACCGTTTTGATGTAAACATCAGTGGTAAATTAGAAGGTATTGGAGCACGTTTGACTAAGAAAAATGATTTCACTCAAATTGATGAATTAATTTCTGGCGGACCTGCATGGAAAGGAAAACAACTAGAAGCTGGTGATTTAATCTTAAAAGTTGCTCAAGGAAATGAGGAGCCTGTAGATGTTGTCGGAATGCGTTTGGATGATGTTGTGAAGAAAATTAAAGGCCACAAAGGAACTGAAGTTAAACTTACAGTTAAAAAAGTGGACGGAAGTATCAAAGTAATTTCGATTATCAGAGATGTGGTTGAAATTGAAGAAACTTATGCTAAGTCTAGTATTGTAGAGAAAAATGGTTTAAAATATGGAGTAATTTACCTGCCTAAGTTTTATATCGATTTTGAAAACAAAGATGGACGTGATGCTGGAAAAGATATCGCTCTTGAAGTAGAGAGATTGAAAAAAGAAAACGTCAACGGAATTGTTTTAGACGTACGTGATGACGGTGGTGGATCTCTTTCGACAGTAGTTGATATTGCTGGTTTATTTATCGAAGAAGGACCAATTGTTCAAGTTAAATCTGCTGGTAAAAAGAAAGAAGTTTTATACGATAAAGACAAAAAAATCGAATGGGATGGTCCGTTAGTAATCATGGTGAACAGTTTTTCTGCTTCGGCTTCTGAGATTTTAGCGGCAGCGATTCAGGATTACAAACGTGGTGTAATTATCGGAAGTAAACAAACTTACGGTAAAGGAACGGTACAAAACGTATTAGATTTGAATCAATTTGTTCGTAATGCAAATTATGGAGATCTTGGAGCTTTGAAAATTACAGGACAAAAATTCTACAGAATCAATGGTGGATCTACTCAATTAGAAGGTGTTCATAGTGATGTTGTTATGCCAGATCGTTATGCTTACCTAAAAATGGGAGAGAGAGATATTGACAATGCCATGCCATGGGATAAAATTGATCCAGCTGATTACAGCACTTGGACTTCTAATGAGAATTTTAATAAAGCTATTATTAATAGTAAAAATAGAATCGCTCAAAATGCTCAATTCAAATTAATTGATGACAATGCAAAATGGATTGACGTTAAGAATAAAGAGAATACTTATAGCTTAAACATTAACAGCTTTAAAGCAACTCAAGAACAGGTTGAAAATGAAGGTAAGAAATACAAACCAATTTTAGATTACAAAAACGATTTGGTTTTTAAATCACTGCCTTACGAAGAAGTTGAAATGAATGCTGATGCTACTTTAAAAGAAAAAAGAGATGCATGGCACCAAGCATTGGCAAAAGATGTTTATGTAGAAGAAGCATTAAATGTTTTGGATGATTTACAAGGAAAAGGTTTAGTAAAAAATAATGTTTCTCCTAAAATGAAAAAGGATAAACTAGTGAAGTCTTAAATTCAGAAGAATTTAATTTGTTTAAAAACGCTCTATAAATGTTGAATTTATGGAGCGTTTTTTTGTAAGTTTAGCCCTTAAAAAAAATATTTTATGAAAAGTTGTATAGCTTTAGTTTTGATGAGTTTTGCTTTATTGTCTTGTAAAAAAAACAATATAGAGGTTAATGAAAGCAAGAATGATAATGAAATAGTTTCTTTTTCAGGAAACTCAAATAGTGCAGATTCTTTATATACGTTTGCTTATCTGCCAACATCTACAACAAAACAAATTGTAAAACATCAATATTATACGCTTTCGTACAATGAAAAGTTTGAACAGGCAGAATGGGTGGCGTACGAACTAAAGAAAGAATACTTAAAAAACCACGATTATAAAAGGCCTTATTTTATAGAAGATCCAAAAGTAACTACTGGCTCTGCAGACTGGAGAAATTATAAAAAATCAGGTTATGATAAAGGGCATCTTTGTCCCGCGGGAGATATGGAATTTAATAAGGATGCTTATAATGATACTTTTTATACTTCGAATATTTCTCCTCAGAAAAAAGAATTTAATGCTGGAATTTGGAATAGGCTAGAGCAGAAGACACGTTATTGGGCAGGAAAATACAATGATATTTATGTAGTAACGGGCGGAATTCCAAAAGATTCAGACAAAAAAATAGGAACAGAAAAAGTTGCTGTTCCTAAATATTTTTATAAAATTATCTTAGCCAAATCTGGAAAAGAGCATAAAGCGATTGCTTTTCTAGTTCCAAACGAAGAAAGTGATAAATCTATCTATGATTTTATGGTTCCAATCGAGACATTAGAAAAAATGACTGGAATTAATTTCTTCCCAAATTTAAAAAACTTAAAAAGTAGTAAGGACTTTTAACTCGGCAATTGTTTCAATTTGATTTTCAGCTTTAAAAACAAAACTTCCAGCGACCAATACACCGGCTCCGGCTTCTACTAATTGTTTTGCATTTTTGTTGGTAACGCCGCCGTCAATTTCAATAAGAGTTGACGCATTTTTACGTGTAATTAATGCTTTTAACTTTTTGACTTTGTCATAAGTGTTCTCTATAAATGATTGTCCTCCAAAACCAGGATTCACACTCATAATACAAACTACGTCAATATCGTTAATAACGTCTTCTAAGAGATCAATATTAGTATGAGGATTCATTGCTACTCCCGCCTTCATTCCTTCTGCTTTAATCGCCTGAAGCGTTCTGTGCAAGTGTGTGCAGGCTTCGTAGTGTACTGTTAATCCGTTAGCGCCTAAGTCTGCAAAAGTTTTAATGTATCGATCAGGATCGATAATCATTAAATGCACATCGATATATTTTTTCGCATGTTTTGAAATAGCTTCTAAAACTGGCATTCCGAAAGAAATATTCGGAACAAAAACTCCATCCATAATATCAATATGAAACCAATCAGCTTGACTGTTGTTAATCATTTCAATATCACGCTGTAAATTAGCAAAATCTGCCGCAAGAACTGAAGGAGCAATAAATGTATTTTTCATTTTGTTGTAGTGTGTTGTTTTTTTTACAAAGATAAAATTTTTATGCTGTGCGTGGTAATTTAACCGCAGAGTGCGCGAAGAATTTACGCAAAGTCCGCGAAGAATTATAAAGTAATTTACTAACAGTTCAAAGTTTGCAAAGCTTAGCGGACTTTGCAATCTATCGCAAATATGTATAAAAACTTTGTGTACTTTGCGTAAATTCTTCGCGCACTTTGCGTTAAAAAAAAGGAATAAAAAACTCCGGTAATCAGCCGGAGTTTCAATCATCAATCAAAAAACGAACAGTCAATCAAACTGTTGTTTGTGGTAAAATTCCAATTTAAAATAACCAAATTCCAAGCCAATTGTAATTTGGGATTTAAAAATATTGAAATTTAATATTGTTTTATCCTAAATAAGTTTTAAGGATTTTACTTCTTGAAGTGTGTTTCAATCTGCGGATTGCTTTTTCTTTAATTTGACGAACACGCTCACGAGTTAAGTCGAAAGTTTCTCCAATTTCTTCTAAAGTCATTGGGTGCTGGTCGCCAAGTCCAAAATATAAACGAACAACATCAGCTTCTCTTGGAGTTAATGTCTCTAATGAACGTTCGATTTCAGTACGAAGAGATTCGTGAATTAATTCTCTATCTGGATTTGGAGATTCACCAGAACGTAATACGTCATAAAGGTTAGAATCTTCTCCTTCAACAAGAGGTGCATCCATTGATAAGTGACGTCCAGAGTTTTTCATTGACTCTTTTACGTCGTTTACAGTCATATCAAGTTCTTTTGCAATTTCTTCAGCAGAAGGCGGACGCTCGTTAGATTGCTCTAATAAAGCGTACATTTTGTTGATTTTATTGATAGAACCAATTTTGTTTAATGGCAAACGTACAATACGAGATTGTTCAGCCAAAGCTTGAAGAATCGATTGACGAATCCACCATACGGCATAAGAAATGAATTTAAAACCACGAGTTTCATCAAAACGTTGAGCCGCTTTAATTAGACCTAAGTTTCCTTCATTAATTAAATCTGGAAGAGTTAATCCTTGATTTTGATATTGTTTAGCCACAGATACTACGAAACGTAAGTTGGCTTTTGTAAGTTTTTCTAAAGCTCTTTGATCACCAGCCTTTATTCTTTGTGCTAATTCTACCTCTTCATCAGCGGTAATTAGGTCAACTTTTCCAATTTCTTGTAGATATTTATCTAACGACGCAGTTTCACGATTAGTTACCTGCTTGGTGATTTTAAGTTGTCTCATGTTGTTGTCTCCCTATTTTTTAAAGTGTACAAATGGTTATACGTAATGAGATACAAAAAAGTTACAATATTTATATTTTTTTTTAAAATTTATTGTTTAGCATTTAAAATCAGGATGTTGTTTTAAATAAAAATATAAAAAAAACCTTGGCAGAGTAAGTTTGTCAAGGTTTTTTTTATCATAAATAAAATTATTTTACTGTAATGCTTTTTGAAACATATATAGGCTGACCACTCTCGGTAAAGCCTTCTAAAACGACTTCAAAATCTCCTTTTATATCAGAAGTATAAAATGATAAATTATCTTCTTTGGTTTCTAATTTAATATTTGGTTTCCATAACAATTGATATCTATAATCTGGAATTCTTTGTAATTTATGTCCAGCCGAATAATCGGGATTATTATAAATTTTTTCAGGATTTGGACGCTGAATTTCCATTGTCTTTAGATATTTCTTTGCGTAGTTAACAGAGAATTCGTTGTCTTTGGTTTCAAAACTAACCAAACCACCATACAAATTTGGACCATAAACGTAAGGTTCTGTTATTAAGCTTACTTTGTTTACATTGGCCATATTGTAATCAAAAAGATCGCTTGGATCTTGAATCAATAATCCATCAACAAGAACCAATGGCGGACCATAAATTTCTAAATCTTTTTGTAAATTTCTAACGTGAAGCTGGTATTTGCCATTATTTCTTCTGTAATAAAGTTCTATAATAACTTCAACTATATTTTCTTTTAAAGTTGGAAATCTAGTATAATCATCTAATACATATGTTTTTTCAACTGTACTAAAGAAAGGATTCATAACGGCTTCTGTAACTAAGCTGTCTTTTTTAATTTGATAATAAGCATTTTGAATTTGGCTTGCAGTAGATCTTTCTTCGATATCTTTTTTCAGGTCTGGAGACAAATTAAGCTTAGATGTGAATTGCAAAGAAGAAGTATCAAACTTTGGAAATGCATCTAAATTGATTACGAAATCATTTTGTTTATCATCCAATACCTGCAATATTGCATTTGGGAAATTCGGAAATTGATCTAATAAGAAAGCAAATTTTCCTTGAGCATTTGTTCTAACAATTTTTAATACATATTCTTTTCCAGGTAGAGATAAAGCAATCGATTTGTTGCTTACATCGCGATTTGTATTTGATGTAATGCTTCCAGTAATTAGCTCAGACCTAATTTCTGGAATATAATTAAAAGTGTTTGGCGTATTAACGTAGCTTTCGGCTGATTTTTTAGCAAATTCTGAAGCTGTAAGTTGTTTTATGGTCGGAATTTGGTCTATTTTTCGAATTGAAACAGAATAGTTCCCTTTTTCAGTTGCTTCAGTTAAAGTTTTTAATTTTAAATTGACTTTATCTCTTGTGTAATAACTTTCTTTATCAAACTCAAAATCAATTCTTTTGTCATTTCCTGAATTAGAATTTATGTTCTGAATTGCAGTAGTTTTTTTCGTTGGATCAGGAATATCAAATGTGATATTATCATTTGGTTCTTGAGTTTGAAAAGGATTTATGATGAAAATATCTATTTCATGTTTCTGAGAATTTACATTATTCAACATCCATTTGGTGTAAGCGATAACTTTATAATTTCCAGTTTTTAAGGTTGTAGGGATGAAATATTCACCATTTCCGATCCCGTTGTCCAGATATATTTTATTTTTTTGAAGTGACTTTTTCTCGCTGTCAATAAGTTCAACATAAGCAATTTTACTTATTGGGCTCGTTTTATTATTCAGCGGATTCAAACAGTATAATTTGAAGAAAAGTGTTTCTCCAGTCAAAAATGTTGTAGTGTTTGAGTGCAGAAAAATAGTTTCCTGATCTGAGATACTAGGTACGGCATTTTTGTTTTGCGAATTCTGAGCAAATACAAATGTGCCTTGAATTAACAAAGAGATCAAAAGTGTCAATTGTTTAATTCTGTCAAGAATATTAGTTTTATTATGTATAGAAAGGTGTTTCATGAATTTTATAAGATTAATCTATCCAAAATGGAGGAACGATATTAGAAGAAAATGTAGTACAGTCACCACATGCTGCTTTAACCATAGAATATGATAAACCGCTAGAAGATAAATAAACTAAATAACGGCTTGAAATCGCAGAGCGTAATTGAGTTCCGTTGCAAGGAGGGTCTCCTAAACAATCTACAAATTCTCTCACATTACAATCACTTTCATAGTAAGGAGGAAGAGGTTCTTTAGGAAATAAATCTGCGTAATTAAAGAAAATTCTTTCTGATGAAACTGAAGATACTTCAAAAAATCCAATCACTTTTTCTGTTGGATTCTCTACAGATTTTATATTTCCATAGAAAAAACCAGGTTGCTTTGGTGAAAGAACACTTCCTGAGCTGGATAGATCTCTTAAAGTTTTATAATAGGTATAAGCCGCTAAATTTTGAACATATTGTTTTACAAAAATACTATAACGATGAGTGATTATATAGTTTTGATTACTAATAAAGCGTACTGGAAAATTAACTCTATCTTCACTAAGACTATTTGTGTTGTTTAAAATTATATCATCTGACTTTTTTGTTGAGAAGCAAGTTCTAGTCTCTTTTGTTCGAAGGCTTACAAGAATATCTTCTCTTGCAGGCGAACCTGGAAAATCTTCATTTGGATTTGCAGGTACTGCGGGAACATTTACTATCGATGTTTGAAACGGACTCCATAAAGGAGATTCAATTTTGTACGTTTCTACATATTCATACCTGTAATATTTTGAAGTATTACTAGGGTCATAGCTGTTTACATTAATTTGTACACCTCTTTCTCCTTTAACATTCTCGACAGTTGCAGTTAAATTATCAATTTTGGTTTCAGTTGTTAAAACTTGTTCGTCAGAAGTATAATTTTTTCCAGCACTTGTTCTAATTTTCAATTGATATTTTCTTCCTGGCTCTGCTTTAAAAGGAGTAATAGATGCATATAATGTATCTTTTTCTTCAAATTGATACTCATTTCCTTGATCGTCAGAAACAGAAACATTGGCACCTTTTTCTAGTTTTGGACCAGTTTCTTCAAGCTCATATACTTGAGAAAGTCTTATAGTTTGATTTTTTAGTTCATTAGTAATAGTTCCTTCTACGACAAGAGCACTTTCAAAATCATTATTCTGAAAAACATATTGTTCAGTACAACTGCTGGCAGCAACCGCCAAAATTACGAAAAGAGAGATTTTATATATGAAATTTTTCATGATTTTAGAACTTGAAATTGTATGTAATACTTGGAATTGGAATAGAGAAAATAGATGTTTTATAAGCTTTAATTTGTCCTTCTTTTGTAACAAAGAATACTGAATAAGGATTATTGCGTCCCAATACATTATAAACAGATATATTCCAAAAGCTATGTGCTAACTTTTTGATTTTGTGATTTCCTTCGATGTTCAAACCAATGTCAAGTCTGAAATAATCTGGAATTCTAAATTTATTACGATCACTATATACAGTGTATTGTTCATTACCATAATCATATCTTCCAATAGGATATGTAATTGGTCTTCCCGTTTGATAGATAAAGTTACTAGAAAAACTATAACGTTTTGTAATTCTGTAGTTTAAAACAGCGCTAAAGTCATGCGGTTTATCAAAATTAGAAGCAAAATATTTTCCGTTATTTACTTTTTCTGACTGAAACTGACTGTCTAGTTTTATTAAAGATCTCGAATAAGTATATCCAAGCCATCCGTTTAATTTGCCTACTTGTTTCTTTACTAAAACTTCTATGCCATAAGCTTTCCCTTCTCCTTGTAAAAGTTCAGTTTCAATGTTTTCATTAAGTAACAATTCGGCACCAACTTTATAATCTAAGATGTTTTTAGATTTTTTGTAATATCCTTCTAAGCTAAGTTCAACATCACCATCTTTTAAATTTTTATATAAACCTAAAGAAACTTGCTGTGCACTTTCGGGCTTAACATTCAAGTCAGATAGTTTCCAAATATCGGTTGGAGACTGAGTTGTGTTATTAGAGAGTAAATGAATGTATTGATATGTTTTATCATAACTTGCTCTCACAGAAAAGTCATCCGTCAAGAAATATCTAGCAGCAATTCTAGGCTCAAGTCCGCCGTATCTTTTAATTACCTCATTGTTGCCGTATGTTTTGGTTTCAATTACTGTAGCATTGTTAATAGGTGCATTCGGTTCGTAAATTCTTTGAGTAGATTTTCCTAAGGCAGCAAAAGTCGAGTAACGTAAACCAAAATCAAGCAAAAACTTATCACTTATTTTAAAGTTGTCACCAATATATGCTGCAGATTCTAAACCTCGTTCTGTTTCAACATCAATTGGAATTAAAGTCGACTGCGGATTTGTTGGATTTAAATATCCCGGGTCAACAGAGTACAATTTTGTTGAAAGACCATAGCTGAACTTATGTTTTTGATTGTATAAATAAGTCATTTTTAACATTGCTTGAGTTTCATCAATTTTATACCCAAAATCAAAATTATCTACTCCTTCAGATTGATAATCAATGTTGAATTTGTATTCACTATTAGTTACGATTAATGAACCTTTATTTTTCTCGTTAAAAGTATGATTCCATTTTAATGTAGCTAATCTGTTGCTGTATTTGTATAATGAATCTGAAGATACGCTAAATTTATCATGGCTGTAATAAAGTGTAGATTCGATATCGTTGTTAGCATTTATTTTATGATTGTATTTTAAGATGAAATCATAGAATGATGCCTGGCTGTTTTTTAACTTCTCGTCATCTAAGCTTTTTAAAATCCAATCAGAATAGGTAGCTCTTCCTCCGGCAACTAAACTTGATTTTCCTTTTACAATAGGTGTAGAAATCATTAAATTGCTGGTTACGGGACCAATGCCGCCTTCTCCCTGAAATTTGTCTACATTACCGCTTTTTGAAGTAATGTCAAAAACAGATGATAATCTTCCTCCAAATTCAGCAGGAATGCTTCCTTTATAAATATCTACTTTTTTGGTTGTGTATGGATTTAGCGCTGTAAAAAAGCCAAAGAAATGTGAGGGATTATAAAGAGTTGCATGATCCAGTAAGAATAAATTCTGATCTTCTTTACCACCTCTGACATTAAAACCAGAAGATCCTTCTCCAGCCGTTTTTATTCCAGGCATTGTTAAAGCAACTTTCAAAATATCGCGTTCACCAAGAACCAAAGGTACGTTTTTAATTCCTTCAGAATCAATTGTTGTTACACCTGTAATGGCAGATTTTGCGGCTTTGCTTTTATTTGTTTTAATAAGGACTTCATCCAATTGGTTTACATTGTCTGTCAACGAAAAGTTTAAAGATCCGTCATTATAAACCATTATATTTTTAGTGACTTTGTTATATGAAAAACTATCGGTTTCAAGAACATTTAAACCTCCTGGGACTTGAAGGCTGTAATATCCTTTTTTATCAGTAGTAGCAGAAAATTCCGAATTGGGAACTTTTACCATAACGTTTGCAAGACCAGAATTGTTTTTTCCGCCTTTTACAAATCCAGTAATAGTGTAAGTTGCTTTCTTTTTCTGATTTTTTACCTCTTTACCAATCAGAATAAGGTCTCTAACGTTTTTGTTAGGGTTTCTTGAATTTGTTTTCTTTATAGAATCATATTGCTGATAAAATATTGGGGTCGTCATCTGACCATTTTCATCTCTTTCAAGAGGAATTCCAAAATAATCGTCAGGTAATTGACTATAAATGATGCTGTTATTGGTTACGATAATTTTATTTTCAGAAATATAAAAGTTAAAGCTTGTATTCTGAAAAACATCTTCTAGAACTTCACCAACTCGAACTTCTTTATATTGCTTTGTTATTGAAACACTATCGTTTTCAAACCATTTTTCATCAAAATAGAATTTGTAATATGATACTTTCTCGATATCTTGTATAGCAGTTTTTATATTGGCATTCTTAAATTCAACTGTTATTTTGTCACTAATTACTTGAGAATAAATTATTTGTTGAAAGGCTATTAAAAATAATATAAGAGTAATTTTTTTCATTTAATTAGAACTTTTTTTTAAAAGACCATTGATTTGTTTCGTTAGATTTTCCATAAATTGATTTTTATTGGACTCTTCTAATTTCTTGTCTGTTTTGTAAATACCATTTATTTCCTTTTTATAATCTGGGAAGATTTTCTTAAAATCTTTTTCGGATTCTACCTTATAGAAATAGTTTTTGTATTTAATAAAATAGTTGATTTTATAAATGTAATTGTAGTAAACAACATCGGCCTGAAGCGACTTTACCTTTTCTTTGAAATGTTTGGTATAAAGAGAAACATTATCGCCAACATATGTTTCTTCGTAGATGCCTTTTATAAGTGAAGGGAATTTAACTGATTCTTCTTTTAAGTTGACAAATTTTTTATTTTTAATAAAGAAATAATCAACCTTTTGCGTGATCAAATTTATAGGTAAATTTTCTGAAGAACCATTCTGCTTGTAAATAACTTGATCCAGCAGAATATCATATTTTAAGTTAACATTTGAGTAAATCTGACCTTCATAACTAATATCGCCCAGATTAAACTCTTCTGTATAATATCTATTTTTTCCAGCTAATGGACGAAAGGGCTCGCTATGAACAATTCCGTTATTAATATTTAAGTTGTCTTTTCCGACTGCCTCATCGAAATAATCGTATAATGATGATTTTTCAACAGATTGTGAATGTAAATACGATATGTTTAAGAAGGTGCCAAATATCAAAAGATAAATAGCTTTTTTTTGATAATTTTTCAAAGGAAATGTGGTTTATTGTTTTTTGGATGATTGGCTTCAAAAGTATTAAAAAAAATGTTATAAAAATCACGCAAAAGTGTTAAAATGTAATAAAAACATTATATTATTAAATCGAAAAACCCCAATTCAGTTAATGAATTGGGGTTTTCTATGAATAAACCTTTAGTAAACTAAGATCTGATTACTCTTTTTTGTCCTCGCGTGGAGGTCTAGGAACAAGTGCTTTTTTAGACACTTTTTCTTTTTTAGTTTTTGGATCAACTCCTAAGTATTTTACTTGGAAAACATCTCCCATTTTAACTACGTCAGCAACGTTTTCAGTGCGTTCCCAAGCAAGTTCAGATACGTGAAGTAATACTTCGTTTCCTGGTGCAGCAGTATATTCTACTACAGCTCCAAAGTCAAGCATTTTGATAACTTTTACTTCGTAAGCTTCTCCTAATTGTGGTTTGAAAGTAATAGAAGCAATTTTTGCTAATACGGTTTCAATACCAGCAGGATCTGTACCTAAGATTTCGATAACACCTTGCTCATCAACCTCATTAATAACGATAGTTGTTCCAGTAGCTTTTTGTAATTCTTGAATTACTTTTCCACCAGGTCCAATTAATGCTCCAATAAAGTTTCCAGGAATAGTTCTTGTGATGATTTTTGGCGCATGTGCTTTAACGTCAGCTCTTGGAGTTGCAATAGTTTCAGTTAATTTACCTAAAATGTGCATACGTCCGTCACGAGCTTGGTTAAGAGCTTGTTCCATAATGTCATAACGTAATCCATCAATTTTGATGTCCATTTGACAAGCTGTAATACCATCAGCAGTTCCAGTTACTTTAAAGTCCATATCTCCTAAGTGATCTTCATCACCTAAAATATCAGACAAAACAGCAAATTTCTCACCATCAGTAATCAATCCCATAGCAATTCCAGAAACTGGTTTTACCATTTGAACTCCAGCATCCATAAGAGCCATTGTTCCAGCACAAACTGTTGCCATAGAAGAAGAACCATTAGATTCTAAAACTTCAGAAACAATACGAATTGTATAAGGACAATCTGCAGGAATCATGTTTTTTAATGCTCTTTGAGCTAAATTACCGTGACCAACTTCTCTTCTTGAAGTTCCTCTTAATGGTTTTGCTTCACCAGTAGAGAAAGGAGGGAAGTTATAGTGTAAGTAGAATTTCTCTTCACCTTGTTCAGATGGAGAATCGATTTGGTTTGCTTCTCTAGAAGTTCCTAAAGTTACAGTTGCCAAAGCTTGAGTTTCTCCACGTGTAAATAAAGAAGATCCGTGAACTCTTGGTAAATAATCAGTTTCACACCAGATTGGTCTGATTTCTGTAGTTTTTCTTCCGTCTAAACGAATTCCTTTTTCAAGGATAACATTACGAACAGCTTCTTTGTTTGTTTTGTAGAAATATTTCCCTACTAAACCAGCTAAATCTGGATTTTCAGCATATTCTTCTTCTGTAAACAAAGCTTTAGCCTCTTCTTTTACAGCTGCAAATTTCTCACCTCTTTCACTTTTTCCAGAAGCTTCTTGTGCAATTGTATAGCATTTATCGTAAGCAGCAGCTTTTACTTTTGCGTAAACAGCTTCGTCTTCGATTTCACCTTCGTAAGTTCTGTATTCTGGAGAACCAACTGCAGCTCTTAATTTTTGTTGAGCAACAATTTGAACTTTAATAGCCTCGTGAGCAAATTTGATAGCTTCTACCATTTCTGCTTCTGAGATTTCTTTCATCTCACCTTCAACCATTGCAACAGAGTCCATAGAAGCTCCAATCATCATATCGATGTCAGATTTTTCTAATTCTTCTCTACTAGGGTTGATAACGAATTTCCCGTCAATACGTGCAACACGTACTTCAGAAATTAAGTTATAAAAAGGAATATCTGAAACTGCTAATGCTGCAGATGCTGCTAAACCAGCTAATGCATCTGGCATAACTTCTTCGTCATGAGACATTAATTGAATCATAACTTGTGTTTCAGCGTGGTAGTCGTCTGGGAAAAGTGGACGTAAAACACGGTCAACTAATCTCATTGTTAATACTTCGCTGTCGCTTGGACGTGCTTCTCTTTTGAAGAAACCTCCTGGGAAACGACCTGCTGCAGCAAATTTTTCGCGGTAATCTACCGTTAATGGTAAAAAGTCAACGCCTGGGTTAGAAGTGCGAGCTGAAACTGCTGTTGCAAGAATCATTGTGTCGCCCATTCTTACTACTACAGAACCATCAGCTTGTTTAGCTAAACGTCCTGTCTCGATTGTGATGCTTCTGCCATCACCTAAATCGATTTTTTCTACAAATAATTGTGGAATCATAAATTTTTTCCTTTTGATTATACAATGGGTTTTAGTTGTGTTGTAGTGTTGTTGTGTGTAGTTGTTGTTATCTAAAACCCAATGAAAAACCAAACTTTTTTTCTTGTAATATGCTTGTAAGCAGTTGTAATTGTAAAAACAAAAAGAGGCACTTTCGCACCTCTTTTATATATTGATTATTTTCTGATATTCAATACTTTGATAATCTCACGATATCTGTTGATCTCTTTCTTTTTCAAGTAATCCAACAAAGCTCTTCTTTTACCTACTAATAGTACAAGAGAACGCTCAGTGTTGTAATCGTGACGATTTTTTTTCAAGTGTTCAGTTAAGTGAGCAATTCTGTAAGTGAACAATGCAATTTGACCTTCTGCGCTTCCAGTGTTTGTTGCACCACCGTGTTGTGCGAAAATCTCTTCTTTCTTTTCTTTAGTTAAATACATTCCAATATTATTTAATGATTTTTATGTATGTCATACATCTTTTGTAAGACGGTGCAAAATTAGATTAAAAAAACAGAAAAATCAAAAAAAAATACAAGAATCTAAAAATAAGAGCTAAGAAATTTATTTTTAACGATTTAAAACTTTTTATTTTATTAATTAGATACTGTTATTGGTATTGTATATAGTACTCTGACAGGTATTCCTCTTTGTTTTGCGGGAAGCCAGTTTTCATAGCTTGTAATTACTCTAATGGCTTCTTCATCAAGACCATATCCTAATGACTTTAGAATCTTTGGTTCGACAATTTTACCGTCTTTTTCAATTACAAATTGAACGATAACCTTTCCAGATACTTTGTTTATTACGGCGTCTTTTGTTTTTACAAAGTTAGATCCGATGAATTTATAAAAGTCATTAATTCCTTTTTGAGGCAATGGCCTTGATTCTAGAGTATTATATTGTCTTTCTAAGCCATCAGAACTTATGCTTTTTCCAGAGACAAAATTTCCGTTATTATAAATATCGGTATATCGATATTTTGTAATTTCATTATAGCCTTGCCATTCACCATCTCTAAGTCCATTTTTTACATTTCCTCTTAAAGAAAATTTTTCTCCATTTTCCTCATAGAAACCGTTGCCTGTTTTTACCGTTTGCTCATTGTTGGAATTCCAAAAGTCATGAATCTTTAAATCTGAATTAAATCCTCTTTCAGATTCAATATATTCACCTTTTAATTTAGGATTTCCATTTTCATACCATTCAGAAAAATTTCCGTTTAACCTCGATTTGATATAGTTTTCTATTCTTTTTTTCTTCCCGCTTTCATAGTAGTAAACAAACTCGCCTTCTCTAGAATTTCCCTCTTTTGTCTTAGAATTCCCTTCCATTTTTAATACACCAGATTTATAATAATCTTTAATTTGATATAAATCTTTTTCTGTATGATAGTCTTTTATAATTCTGTAAGAACTGTGATTTTCTTTTGAAACATCTTTTCCAATAGAATCATAATAAATGATTTTATCTGATGTGTTTTGCGAAAAAATCCAGATTGGAAATATTAAAAAAAGTAAATGAAGAGTTTTTTTCATTGAATGTTGGCTAGTATATATTTCTTATTTTAATTTCTTAACGTTTTTTGTATTCTGTTTTTCAGTTAATGATGAATAGGTGGTTTTCACATTGTTTTCATCCACACTTATTCCCGAAGTTAAAATCCCCCTATCATAATTGTCGACAAAAGTCGTTTTGTGCAATAGGTCGTTTCCTTGCCAAGAACCCTGTTTCAGTCCATCTTTAATCGTTCCTTTTTGTGATATAAACTTATCTGTTTCCTCATATTCTCCATTTCCGTCAGTCACGGTTTGGCTTTTATCTTCATCCCAGCAATTAAGAATTAAGGTTTGAGATTTCTTTGTTTTTGGATCCCAAATATTTTGTTTCTCAGATTTTTTACTTTGGTTTTCGTACCAATTAATTTCCTTGCCATTTTTGTGGTCGTCAGTATAATTAACAACAGCTTCCTTGGCTCCGTTTTTGTAATAGTAAATAAACTCTCCGTCTTTTTTTAGAATATCACGGTCTAAAGTAGCGCCAGTCATCTTCTTTCGTCCATTTTTATAGAAATCAGTTACGACATATCGCATGCTTTTTTGCGAATAATTGGTAATTACTCTCGTATAGCTGTAATTGTCGGGTGTGCATTCCTGATTTAACGAGTCTAAAAAGATTTTTTTTGAGACCATGCTAATTTGTGCAGACAGACTAACTGAAATTATCAGAAGCAAAAAAAGGAATATGTTTCTTTTCATTCAGTTCTATTTTTTATACTAAAAATAGTCCTTCTAGAATAGTTTAGCAACTTCCTGATTAACAAATTCTAAAAATCTTTCGTCAGCCTCTGTAAACGGATCAATAACATGACTGTCAATATCAATTTGACCAATATTTACTCCATTCACAAATAACGGAACTACTATTTCAGATTTCACTGTAAAACTGCATGCAATATAATTATCCTGTGCTTTAACGTCTGGCACTACAAAATTAGCATTACTTTCTGCTACTTGTCCGCAAATTCCTTTTCCAAAAGGTATAACAGTATGGTCTGTTTCTGCTCCAACATACGGACCTAGATGCAAAGTTTTCGCTTCGTGATTGGCAAAATAAAAACCAACCCAGTTGTAATATTCTATATTTTCATTTAAAAGCTTGCAGATTGCTAATAATTTCTCGTCTCTATTTGCTTCATTGCCAGTAACAATGGCGGTTATTTGTGGTTCTAATTCTTGAAATGTCATGATGTAAAATTTTATACAAAAGTATTTAAAGCTGAACTCAAAAAATACATAAATTTGAAAAAAAAAATCTCTTGAAAAAATATTTAGTTCAGTTTAAGCCTTTCTTGATTTTTGTAAGCATCTTTTTCTTGACCTATATTGTCTTGACTTTGCTTTATAAATTTTATTTAAATAGTTATGAAGCAGACGATTTAGATGGTATTACTATAGTTACAGGTAAAAATGCAGAGTTGTTGTTAAAGCTTTTTAATTATGATGTAATAATTCAAAAAAGCTCTCAAAATCCTTGGCAGGAGATTATTATGAATGGTGCTTATTTAGCTCGTATAACCGAAGGCTGCAACGCGGTAAGTGTAATGATTCTTTTTGTTTCATTTGTCGCAGCTTTTTCTGGAAAGTTTAAAAAAACATTCTTATTTATAATCTTAGGACTTATCTCTATTTATATTTTGAACGTAATTAGAATTGCTCTTTTAACGGTGCTGTTATTCTATTTCCCAAAACAAAACGCATTTCTTCATGGAGTTTTGTTTCCGTTAATTATTTACGGATATGTTTTTATTTTATGGATTTTTTGGATTAATAGATTTTCAAAATATGCTAAATAATTTAAAAGAAAATAAGTTTAAAATCTTCATAGCAATAGTTATTGTAGTATGCTTTGCATTAATAAGAGCATTTGAAACAAAATTGTTTTACGATCCGTTTTTGAACTATTTTAAAAATGACTTTCATAGTCAGCCTTATCCTCAAGTTGAAACTCCAAAGCTCTTTTTAGGACTTTTTTTTCGATATCTATTAAATGCAGTTTTGTCTTTGATCTTGATTTACGCATTATTTAAAGATCGTGATATTTTAAAATTTAGTTTATTAATATATACCTTGTTTCTAGTCGTACTATTGGGAATGTTTTATGTAATTCTAGAATATTTTCCAGATGCAAGCTGGCTTCTTTTCTATGTAAGAAGATTCATAATCCAGCCTATTTTAGTGTTATTGTTTATTCCAGGATTCTATTATCAGCTTCAGAATTCAAAAAAATAACATTTCTTTTTGTTTTTTATCGATTGTTTTTTGAATAGCTTTGCAGTATGAATTTGAAAAAGTGTACAGGTCTATTTTTGGCGTTCCTTTTATTGGTTTCCAATATTGGGTTTGCTTTTGATGTACATTATTGCGGAGGGAAAATTGCTTCCGTTTCATTAAACACAACAGTACAGCCTGTTGTAGAAAAAAAATGCTGTGGTTCAAAAGAGAAAAAGAATTCTTGCTGCAAGGATAAACTGGTTCACTTTGAAAAAAAATCAGACAATGCAACTTTCAAATTTTTCTTTTTCCAATTTGCATTTCCGGCTGTTATTCAAGACTATAAGCCTTTAGCCTTTTTAGCACTTCCAAATTTTAAAAAGAAAGAAGTCCTTTCGTATTATTCAGATGCGAATGCGCCCCCCTTATTCAAATTATATCATCAGTATATTTTCTATTCCTGATTTTAATGTTAAGATGCACTGCAGGTCTTGATTAAGACTTTGCATTTACATTTTGGTTTTTGTTTTGAGCAAACATCAAACATGTAATTCTTTTCAACATTAAAATCATTTTTTATGCAAAAAAATATAATGCTTTTTTTGGCGTTTTTGCTTTCTGTTGCTGCTTTTTCGCAAGAAGACTTAGAGGAAGTAAAAATTAATAAAAAGCAAAAAGGAATAAAAAAATCCTTCACAGTAACAGCCAATACATCTTTAATTACAAGTAAAGAGCTGCTTAAAGCCGCTTGTTGTAATCTGGCCGAAAGTTTCGAAACAAATCCATCCATAGATGTCAATTTTTCGGATGCCTTAACAGGAACCAAGCAAATTAAAATGCTCGGTTTAACAAGTCCTTATTTAATGATTACCGAAGAAAATATACCTTCTGTTAGGGGAGCTTCACAAGCATACGGTTTATCATTTACACCTGGAACCTGGATAGAAAGCGTTCAAATTACCAAAGGAGCGGGGAGTGTTATAAATGGCTACGAAAGTATTTCCGGTCAAATTAATACTGAGCTTTTAAAACCTTTAAGCGATATTCCTTTTTTCCTGAATGCTTATGGTTCAACCGATTCTCGTTTTGAAGTAAATACCCATTTCAACAAAAAACTTTCTGATAAATGGGCAACAAGTTTGTTTGTTCACGGAAACACTCGTGTAGCCAAAAACGACATGAACAATGACGGATTTTTAGACAATCCGTTAGGAAAACAAATCAATGTTTTAAACCGTTATCAATATTATAATCCAGAAAGTGGTTTAGTTAGTTTTATCAATTTCAGGTATATGAATGATAAAAAACAAACAGGAGAAGTTGATTTTGATAAAGATCGTGATCGTGGAACCACAATTTTTTGGGGATCTGAGATCAATACAGAACGCTTTGATGTATCAACAAAAATAGGTTATGTTTTTAAAGATATGCCTTATCAAAGTATTGGTTTTCAAAATGCATTCAACAGTCACAAACAAGATTCTTATTTTGGATTAAATCAATACGATATCAAACAGAATAGTTTTTATTCTAATTTGATTTTCAATTCCATCATAAACAATACAATGCACAAGTTTACGACTGGTTTGAATTTTACGTACGATCAATATCAGGAATTTGTAAATGTTACCGATTACAGCCGCATTGATAACTCGGTTGGAGCATTCTTCGAATATACTTATGACAATACAGATAATTTTAGTTTGATTTTAGGAGGAAGAGTAGATAATCATAATCGATTAGGATTTTTTGTTACTCCTAGATTACACATGCGATATAATCCTTGGAAAAATGGTGTTATTCGTTTTTCTGCAGGCAGAGGAAAACGTACAGCGAATATTTTTGCCGAAAACCAGCAGCTTTTTGCCAGCTCAAGAAATTTTTCGATCTTGGATTCAAGCGGAAAAGTATATGGACTAAACCCTGAAATTGCATGGAATTATGGTGTGAGTTTTTCACAGAAATTCCGTCTTTTCAATAAAAATGCCGATGCCGGTTTTGACATCTATAGAACCGATTTTCAAAATCAAGCTGTCGTAGATTTAATGCAAAGTCCGCAGCAAGTGTTGTTTTATGATTTGAAAGGAAGCTCATTTGCCAATAGTTTGCAAGTGGAATTTAATTATGAGCTCATTCATAATTTAAATTTAAGAACAGCCTATAAATATTATGACATCCAAACCGATTATTTAAGGGGAACATTTCAGCGTCCGTTACAGGCAAAACATCGCTTCTTAGGAAATTTAGAGTATGAAACAACAATGGATGAAGACAAACAATGGAGGTTTGATTTTACCTATAATTGGTCTGGAAAGCAGCAATTGCCTTATACGGCTTCCAATCCTGAGGCAGATCAATTTCCAGATTTTTCGCCTTCATATGCTGTAATGAATGCCCAAGTAACTCGTGTTTTTTCTTCTGTTTTTGAAGTATACATTGGAGGAGAAAATATTGGAAACTATAGACAAGAAAAAGCAATTCTAGGTGCAGAGAATCCTTTTGGACCAAATTTTGATGCCTCTGTAGCATATGCTCCAATTTTTGGGCAAATGTATTACGCGGGTTTAAGATTTAAGATTAAATAAAATTTTAATCGTAATAACAATTTCAAAAATCAATATAACGTTAATAAATAGTAAACAAAATGAATAAATTAGTTTTAATAGTAATGATATCTTTTTTAGGGTTTTCTGCGCAGGCACAAACTAAAAAGAATAAAAATTTAAAATACACCACAGAAGTAAACGGAAACTGTGAACAATGTAAGAAAAGAATAGAAAAAGCTGCTTATGGTGTTCCTGGAGTAAAAACTGCTAGCTGGGACATAAGTTCACATCAGCTTTCAGTTATTTTAAACGAAGAAAAATCTTCTCCTTTAGATTTAAATAAGGCAGTCGCAAAAGCAGGTCACGATACTAAGGAGGTTAAAGCTGAAACAGCAGATTATGACAATTTACACACTTGCTGCAAGTACGTAAGAGAATAATTATTTTTAAAGCCCAAGCGTTAGTTTGGGCTTTTTTTAATAGTTAATTTATGTTTAAAATACCGCATTTTATTGCGGTTACAGTAAATTATTGTTACTTTCACACACTTATAAAGATAACCAACTTCGTTTTATGAATAATTTTGATTGGACCCAGTTAATTAACCCTGAATTTTATATTACTTTAAGTGTCGGAGGTTTTCAGATTGGGTTGTTTATTGTGCTGTTTATAGTGTTTGCTGAAACAGGGCTTTTTGCAGGTTTTTTTCTGCCTGGAGATAGTTTGCTTTTTTTAGCAGGTATTTATAGCCGTGACTTGATTGAAAATGTTATGTTTATTCCTAACGATTTTTTAAACGTACTACTACTTGCGACTTTAGTGGGAATAATGGGAGTTTTAGGAAATATGACAGGTTATTGGTTTGGAGCCAAAAGTGGTTATTATTTATTTAAAAAAGAAGATTCATTCTGGTTTAAGAAAAAATATCTGCTTCAATCAAAAGATTTCTTCGAAAAGTATGGAGGAAAAGCCATTATCTACGCTAGATTTCTTCCTATTTTTAGAACGTTTGCGCCAATAGTTGCAGGAATTGTTTCGATGGATAAAAAGAAGTTTATGTTTTATAATATTTTGAGTTCTTTCCTTTGGTCTTTCATATTAATTTTTGCAGGACATTATTTGTACGGCATCTTTTTAAAACAAGGAATAGATTTGAAAAAACATATAGAATATATTATTATAATTATTGTAATCATATCAACATTCCCAGTGTTAATGAAGCTTTTGAAAAAGAGACCAGCAGAAAAGATATAATAAGAAATAAAAATAAAAAAGTCCGAAGCTTCAAAACTTCGGACTTTTTTATTTTCATATTTAATTTAGAAATAATTTCTATTTATATAAATGAATTCTCTCTAGTATTTACTATAGTGCGGTTTCAACCGGATATAAGAAAATAACAAACACTTTTGATTATTAGAACTAACTTGTAAGAGTTTCTGTAAATGTTAGTGTTTCTTAAGAAGTTTTAAAATTTGTAGTTAACAATTAACAATTAACAATTAACAATTAACAATTAACAATTAACAATTAACAATTTTAAAACCTACCATTCATTTACTTTGTTAGCGTCCATTTTAAGAAAAATAAACAACAAAATGGTAAAACCCCAGAGTCCAGAACCTCCGTATGAAAAGAAAGGCAGAGGAACCCCAATTGTAGGGAATATTCCAATTACCATCGCAATATTTACAAAAAAGTGTATAAAGAGAATACCTGCGACACAATATCCGTAGACTCGGCTGAATTTTGTTTTTTGTCTTTCAGCTAAATAAATTACTCTAAGCAATAATCCAACGAAAAGTGCAATTACGGTTAAAGAGCCTGCAAATCCCCATTCTTCACCAACTGTTGTAAAGATATAATCGGTATGTTGTTCGGGTACAAATCCGCCTTTGGTTTGTGTTCCTTCCAAGAAACCTTTTCCAATCCATCCCCCAGATCCAATTGCAATTTCAGACTGATTGGTATTATATCCAATACCTTTCATATCGACGCTTTTACCTAATAAAATATTGAAACGGTCTCTATGGTGTTGTTTAAAAACATTATCAAAAACATAATCAACAGAAAAGACAAAACCAGAGATTAAGGCTAACAATATAGCGCTCAAAATTATATTGCGGTCAACAGCCCTGCCTTTGAAATGGATAATAGCTAATACAACAAACGCAATTATGACAACTACATAAGGTTCTAATACTAATGTAAGAACAAAGAGAACAATAGTAATAAAAGCGGTCCAGACATACCAAGAAGGTAGGCCTTCTCTATATAAAACAAGGATAAAAACACTGTAAATTAAAGCACTTCCAGGATCTGGCTGTGGTAAAATAAGTATTACAGGTAATAACATAATAGCTAATGCCTGAATCTGTCTGTTGGTTTCTTTTAAATTAATTTGAGTGTCACTCAGATATTTAGCCAGCGCCAATGAAGTTGCGGCTTTTGCAAATTCTGAAGGCTGTAAAGTAAAACTTCCTATGGCATACCAGCATCGCTGACCTGCAATCGTTTTTCCGAAAAGAAATAGGCCCGCAAGAGATAATAGAGAAACTCCAAAGATAATACTGGCATATTTTTCATAAAACTTACCATCAACAAAAAGAACTATAAATATCAAAGGAATAGTACAGCAGATAAAAATAAGCTGTTTTTGATAAGTTCCGTCAGTTGACAATAATGAAGACGAATAAATATTCAGCCAACCTAAAGTTACCAGCGCAATGTAGATAAAGACACTTATCCAATCGATATTATTTTTTACACTTTGATTTTTCATTTGAAATAATCTTTCTTAGTTTTTCTTAGTAGTGTCTACTGCTGTTTTCTTAACTTCAGTTGTTGGTGCTGTTGTGACTGGTGCTTTTGGTTTTACAATTTTGGCTTGTAAAACAGAATCTTTTGGTACAGATTCTATTTTAAGAGCCTCTCCTAATCCGCCCAATTTCGCATATTCAGAAAGTAAGCTTTTGTTTAGTACTCTTACTTCCAAATCAGTTCTCGTGATTTTTTTTCTAAGATATTTTTCTATCATTAAACTCGCAATAGGTCCAGCTACAGTTGCTCCAAAACCTCCGTTTTCAATCATAACTGCAATTGCAATTTTCGGATTATCTTTTGGTGCAAAAGCAACAAATATCGAGTGATCTTTTAGTTTTTCTCTTTTACCGTTTATTTTAGCATAGTTTTCAGCTGTTCCTGTTTTTCCACAAATATCGATTCCTTCTACTCTAAGAGCATATGCGGTACCTTTATTGTAAACATCAAATAATCCGCTGATAACTGGTGGAAAATATTTCTGATCAATAGTTGTAACATGCTTTGTGGTAAACTTTTCGTCAATTTTTTCTCCTTCAATCTTTTTAATGATATGAGGAGTATAATAATAACCCTGATTTGCAACAGTTGCCATCATATTGGCTAATTGAATCGGAGTCATCAAAACTTCACCCTGACCAATTGCATTTGATACAATGGTGGAACTTCTCCATCCTCCGTTAGGGTAAATTCGTTTATATGTTTTAGAGGTCGGAATATTTCCTTTTTTGCCAGTTGGTAAATCATAACCCATAAATTGTCCTAAACCAAAACTTCTTACGTGATCACTCCAAACATCTACAGCCTTGCCAGGATCAGAATACTTGTTAATTGTTAACATGTATGCCTGGCCAAAATAAGTATTACAAGAATTGTAAATTCCATTATGCAGTTGATGAGGTCCAAAACCGTGACATTTCATGAAACGGCCTCCACCATAACTAAATCCGTGATGACACATAAAAGTGGTTTGCTCATTAATTACACCTTCTTGAAGAGCAACTAATCCAGTAAGAATTTTAAATGGAGAACCTGGCGGATATTCTGCTAAAAGTCCTCTGTCGTATAAAGGTTTCGCTATAGAGTCACGATACAAAAGCGTATAATTCTTAGATCTTTGGCGTCCTACCATGATACCAGGATCGTAAGAAGGCGCAGTAACTAATGCTAAGATTTCTCCTGTTTTAGGTTCAAGAGCTACTATCCCTCCTCTTTTATTGATCATCAATTCTTCGCCGTACTTTTGAAGTTCGGCATCAATAGTTATATTGATGTCTTCTCCAGCTACAGCAATTGTGTCGTATTTTCCCTCTTTGTAAGGACCAATTTCTCGGTTATATTTGTCTTTCTGAATGTATTTTACACCTTTTATTCCGCGCAAAATTTCCTCATAACTTTGCTCTACCCCCTGTTTTCCAATTAAATCTCCACTGTTATAGTATGGATTTTTCTCAATTTGTTTTTCATTTACCTGAGTAATAAAACCAAAAATATTGGCTCCATAATCTACCTCATAATCACGAAGTGATCTTTTCTGGAAATAAAAACCATCATATTTTCTGATTTTTTCCTGAAAAGCAGCAAATTCATTTTTATTTAACTGCGAAAGAAAAACAGAAGGAAGTCTCGGGCTGTATACTTTTGCTTTTGCAATACGCTTATTGTATTCTTCTTGAGTAATATTTAGAAGTGAACAAAATTCAGCAATATTAAGATCTTTTTTTACTTCTCGAGGAATAACCATGATATCATATGAAGCCTGATTAGCCACAAGGAGTTTTCCATTTCGATCATAAATGTAACCTCGCTCAGGGTAATCATAAACTTTTTTTATCGCATTATTTTCTGATTTCAATTTAAATGAATCATCAATAATCTGCAGATAAAATATCCTAATCACTAGCAAAGATGCTGCAATAATAATTATAGTGGGCAGCAGAACTTTTCTCATCGTTTATTGGGCTTAATAAGATAAATTATTATTATTGAGGTGATTATAGTAAAGATAGAGCTGAATAAGGTTCGGAGTAAAATGTCCCAGATAAATTTAAACTGAAATGCCTCGAGAACAAATAATACAATATGGTGTATTAAAACCGATACCAATATAAATGAAAAACGCTCTGGAGTTAGAGATTCATTTAGTTTTATAGTTTGATATTCATAACTAAGTCCGAAAGAAAACTTAAAAATATAAGGCCTGTAGTAGGCTAGAATAACACAAGCAGTTGCATGTATTCCGCCAGAATTACAAAACATATCCATTGTTAATCCTAGTAAAAAACTAGAAAGAATTAAACCGGCTTTATTGCTGTTTACAGGATATAAAATAATGTACAAGATATACGGAAAAGGACTTATGTATCCTAAGAAATTCATATTGTTGAATATAACAATCTGAATTGCCAGCAGCATAATAAATCGAAAAATATTTACCAACAAAGCGCTATTCATCTTTTTCTTTGCTTTTGTTTTCTAAATTAATAAGTTCTTCTCTGTCCTTACTCTTGATAATATAAACGTGTCCAAGATTTGTCATATCATTAAATAGCTTAACATTTATGACATAATAACTTGTATTCTTTTTGATGTATATTTTATCTACCGTACCAATATTGATTCCTTCTGGGAAAATCACAGATTGACCTCCAGTTACAATAGTATCGCCTTTTCTAATAGAAGCTAGTCTAGGAACATCTTCTAATTGCACAAATCCTGTACTTTTTCCATCCCAAGTTAATGAACCAAAATGATTTGATTTTTTGATTTTAGCATTAATCTGCGATTTCATGTTTAAAATACTCACAACAGTAGAATATCTTGGCGAAGTATTATCAACGACTCCAATAATTCCTAAGCTGTTAATAACACCCATATCTTGTTTAATCCCTTCATTGCTTCCAGCATTTAAGGTGATGTAATTTTCATGTGTATTATAAGAGTTGTGAATTACTTTTGATACGATTATGTCAGCAGGTTTTACGCCTTTGATACTGTCAGGTAAAGGTAATTTTGTAGTGTCTTCCTTGTTGAATAAAAGACTTTTTAATCTTGCGTTCTCAAGTACAAGTTCGTCGTTTTCAGCTCTTAAATTCAAATATTCATTTACACGATTTATTTTTTCATAAACACCGCCGCTTAAAAAATTAGCAGAACTGATTACCTTGCTTCTGTGATAAGAATGAGATTGAATTGTGAGTCCTAACGAAATACCTAAAAGCAGCAAAAACAGCAATCGATTACTGTTTCTTATAATGAAATTAAAAATTTGCTGCATTTCTTGTTTGGTTATTTTGTTTCAGGATATGCTTTATGGTTTCAGATTTTATAAGGATCAAATATTAAAAATTTGACCCTCATAAAAGTAAATTGATTGTTATTTTGAATCTTATTTGATTAAGATACTTTTAAATTTTGCAATATTTTTAAGTGCCATTCCTGTACCGCGAACAACAGCTCTTAAAGGATCTTCTGCAATGTAAACAGGTAAATCTGTTTTTTGAGAAATACGTTTGTCAAGACCTCTCAACATAGATCCACCACCCGCTAAATAGATACCAGTATTATAAATATCGGCAGCTAACTCAGGAGGAGTTTGAGATAATGTTTCCATTACTGCATCCTCGATACGTTGAATGGATTTGTCTAAAGCTTTTGCAATTTCACGGTAAGAAACATCTACTTGTTTAGGTTTACCAGTAAGTAAATCTCTACCTTGAACAGACATGTCTTCTGGAGGACCATCTAAATCTTCGATTGCAGCTCCAATTTGAATTTTTATTTTTTCAGCAGTACTTTCTCCAACAAAAAGGTTATGTTGTGTACGCATATAATAAACAATATCATTTGTGAAAACGTCACCTGCAATTTTTACAGATTTATCACATACAATACCACCTAAGGCAATTACAGCGATTTCTGTTGTACCACCTCCAATATCAACAATCATGTTTCCTTTTGGCTGCATGATGTCAATTCCAATACCGATTGCAGCGGCCATTGGTTCGTGAATCAAGTAAACTTCTTTTCCATTTACACGCTCACAAGATTCTTTTACTGCACGCATTTCAACCTCAGTAATTCCAGAAGGAATACAAACTACCATTCTTAACGCTGGTGTAAACATTCGCTTTTTTAACGCAGGAATACTTTTAATGAACATATTGATCATTTTTTCTGACGCGTCAAAATCTGCAATTACACCATCTTTTAAAGGCCTTATGGTCTTGATGTTTTCATGCGTTTTACCTTGCATCATGTTGGCTTCTTTACCAACAGCGATGATTTTGCCTGATACTCTATCACGTGCTACGATAGAGGGGCTGTCAATAACAACTTTATCATTATGAATGATTAAAGTGTTTGCGGTACCAAGGTCTATTGCAATATCCTCAGTCATGAAATCAAAAAATCCCATAAGTTTTTTAGGGGTTTAAAATGTTATAAATTATTTTGAACAAAGTTAAACAAATTAATGTTTAAAATGACGAGTTCCTGTAAATACCATTGCAAGATTATTTTCGTTGCAATAATTTATGCTTAATTCGTCTTTTATCGAACCTCCTGGCTGAATTACTGCTGTAATTCCTGCTTTTTTGGCTAATTCTACACAATCCGGAAATGGGAAAAATGCATCACTCGCCATCGAAGCTCCATTTAAATCAAATCCAAAAGCTTTTGCTTTATCAACAGCTTGTATTAAGGCGTCAACTCTTGAAGTCTGACCTGTACCTGATGAAATCAATGTCCCATTCTTAGCAAAAACAATTGTGTTTGATTTTGTATTCTTGCAGATTTTAGAAGCAAAGATCAAATCTTCGATCTCTTGAGCAGTAGGTTCTGTTATAGTAACGGTTTTTAAATGCTCTTTATTATCCGTAATATTATTTCTATCCTGAATTAACAATCCATTAAGACAAGTTCTTACTTGGCGAGATGGTAATTCAACATCATTTTGAACTAATATAATTCTGTTTTTCTTTTCTTGTAAAACAGCAACAGCTTCATCATCATACGCTGGAGCAATAACTACTTCGCAGAATAATTTGTTGATTTCCTGAGCTGTAGCTAAGTCAATTTTAGTATTTGAGATTAATACACCTCCAAAAGCAGACGTAGGATCGCAAGCTAAAGCTGCCAAATAAGCTTCGCTGATTGTTTTTCTTGACGCTAAACCGCAAGCATTGTTATGTTTTAAAATTGCGAACGTTGGTCCGTCAGTTTTAAATTCAGCAATTAAATTTACTGCAGCATCAACATCAAGTAAGTTGTTGTATGATAATTCTTTTCCGTGAAGTTTGCTGAACATTGCGTCAAAATCTCCAAAGAAAAATCCTTTTTGGTGAGGGTTTTCACCATATCTTAAAACTTGACCGTTTGCAATACTTTCTTTGTAAATAGTCTCGTCTGTGTTGAAATAATTAAAAATAGCTCCGTCATAATGAGAAGAAACGTGGAACGCTTTAGTGGCAAACAATCTTCTGTTTTCAAGAGTTGTTGCTCCGTCTTGTTCTGTAATTAAATCTAAAAGCAAACTGTATTCATTCACAGAAGCTACAATTACAGTGTCTTTGAAATTTTTTGCACCAGCACGAATTAATGAAATTCCGCCAATATCAATTTTTTCAATAATATCTTGTTCGCTTGCACCAGAAGCAACTGTTTTTTCAAAAGGATACAAATCAACGATAACTAAATCGATTTGAGGAATATCAAATTCCTTCATTTGTTGTACATCACTTTCATTATCCTGACGATTCAATATACCACCGAAAATTTTTGGATGTAAGGTTTTAACTCTTCCTCCAAGAATTTCAGGAAAAGATGTAATGTCTTCAACAGGAACTACAGGAATTCCAAGGTTTTTGATAAAATCTTCAGTTCCTCCAGTAGAATAAAGTGTAACATTTTGTTCGTGTAATTTTCTAACGATTGGTTCTAATCCATCTTTCGAAAAAACAGAAATTAATGCCGATTGTATTTTTTTAGTTGTGCTCATTTTGTAGTTATGATTTTGAGACTGCAAAAGTAGTTTTTTTATATATTATATTAAAAAAAATTAGTGTAACAAAATGCTAAAAAAATCTACTGATGAGTAAGTTAACTTTTATTAGGTTTTTGATTTTAAATTATTGAATTTTACTTTATTGAAAAATACTAAAATATGCTTGTTTATTTAAGATTATTAAAAGAAAGTCTGAGCTTTGCTATTAACGCTTTGCGAAATAATAAATTACGTACTTTGTTGTCGCTCTTAGGTGTTACAATTGGTATTTTTTCAATTATTGCTGTTTTGGCTGCCGTTGACTCTTTAGATAAAAAAATCTCTAAAGATTTGAGCAGCTTAGATAAAAATACGATTTATTTAATGAAATTCTGCTTTGGACCATCTGAAATTCCACAATGGAAAAGAGAGCAGTTTCCAAATGTAAAGTATGATGAGTATATTGGGTTGAAAAATTCTATGAACGATACTGATCAAGTAGGATATCAGCTTTTTGTCAATAGAGAAAGTTTAAAATACGATTCTAAAACGGTTAGTGATGTAAATATTGTTCCATCGTCAAGCGAAATGGTTAACATTGATGGATTAAGTTTCGATAAAGGCAGATTTTATAACGAATCTGAATCTAATTCTGGAACAGCAGTTATTGTTCTTGGATATGATATTGCTGAAGGACTTTTTGGTTCAAGTGATCCAATTGGAAAAAATATCCGTTTGTACGGACAGCGATTTACCGTCATTGGTGTAATGGCAAAACAAGGTGCAGGTTTTTTTGGAGATAGTAATGATACTTCGGTTTATCTTCCAGCCAATTTTTTACGAAGAATGTACGGGGACACTGATGCCATGACACCTGTGATTATTTTAAAACCAGTTAAAGGAGTAGACATGGAAGCTTATAAAGCTCAAATAGCTCAAAAACTCCGAGCTATTCGCGGAATGAAAGCGGGAGAAATGGATAATTTCTTTATTAATGTACTTTCTGGATTTACTGATTTTATTGATGGGATTCTAGGACAAATGAATGTTGTTGGATGGATAATCAGTGGATTTTCGCTTTTGGTTGGTGGTTTCGGAATTGCTAATATTATGTTTGTTTCTGTTAAAGAAAGGACAAACCTGATCGGAATTCAGAAATCATTAGGAGCAAAAAATAAATTTATCTTATTCCAGTTTTTATTTGAAGCTGTAATTTTATCAGTTATAGGCGGAATCATTGGACTTCTTATGGTTTGGGGAATTGCTTTAGTCTTAACTAAATTACTTGACTTTGAATTTGTTTTGAGTTTAGGAAATATTCTTTTAGGAACTGGTTTAGCGGCATTTATCGGTTTAATTTCGGGAATTTTACCTGCTATTTCTGCAGCAAATCTAGATCCGGTAGAAGCTATTCGAACTGGAATGTAGTTATTGTGTGTATTTGCTTCTTAAATTTTAAAACTAGAATAATTGTTGTGGTGGTGTAGATAATTTAAATCGGAAAACAATGAGCTTTATCCTAAAAAATGTTGATACAGTTGAATCTATTTCTAGAGAAGATTTTAAAAAGAATTATCTAGATAAAAGAAAGCCTCTTATAATAAAAGGATTAACCAAAGATTGGCCTGCACGAGAAAAATGGTCTACGGATTATTTTAAAGAAATTGCAGGAGATATTGAAGTAAAGCTAGTTGATAATTCTAAGGCAGATCCTGCAAAAGTAATTAATGCTTCTATTGCCAGTATGAAATTTGGTGAATATCTCGATTTAATAAAAAGGGAGCCGACTCAATTACGTATTTTTTTCTTCAATCTTTTTAAACACAGGCCTGAATTAATTAATGATGTAAAAATTCCCAAAGAATTAATGGGTGGTTTTATAGAAAGTATGCCTGCCATGTTTTTTGGAGGATCGAAGGCGATTACTTTCCTGCATTACGATATTGATCTACCACATCTCTTTCACACACATTTTGGTGGCAGAAAACATATAATCTTGTTCGATAATAAATGGAAAAAGAGGCTCTATTGTGTGCCAAATACTACTTATGCTTTAGAAGATTATGATGTTGCCAATCCAGATTTTGAAAAATTTCCGGCACTAAAAGGAGTAGAAGGGTATGAGGTTTTTCTAGAACACGGAGACACTCTATTCATGCCTACCGGAATGTGGCACTGGATGCGCTACATAGACGGCTCTTTCTCGCTAAGTCTTCGTGCGTGGGATAGATCAATAACTCGAAAAATGGGAAGCGTTTGGAGCTTGTTTATGCATGGTGCAGTCGATAGCGCCATAAAAATAGTTTTTAGAGAACGTTATGCAATTTGGCGTGAGAAACTAGCTTTTAAAATTGCTGATAGGGAATTGAAAAAGGATTTGAAAAAAGCGGGATGATTTAATTTTTTTGTTTTTTCAAAGAAGAAGGATTTTAGGATTGCTATTCAATGTCATGTTTATGGTGAATTTATTCAGTAAAAAAGTTCTGTAGGAACGACACATCGGTAGATATAAAAAAATCCCAAGAAGCAATTTCTTGGGATTTTTCTATTTTGAATAGTTCAAAAACTATCTAATATCATTGTTTTGAATCAAATCGATATATAAGTTGATCTTATCTTTCAATTCTTTTCTTGGCGTGATAAAGTCTAAGAAACCGTGCTCTAAAAGAAACTCAGCAGTTTGGAAACCTTCTGGTAAATCTTTTCCAGTAGTATCACGAACAACACGTGGGCCAGCAAAGCCAATCAAAGCGCCTGGTTCAGAGATATTAATGTCTCCTAACATAGCGTAAGATGCAGTTGTTCCTCCAGTTGTTGGATCTGTACAAAGAGAGATATAAGGTAATTTAGCTTCAGCTAATTGAGCTAGTTTTACAGAAGTTTTAGCTAATTGCATTAAAGAATAAGCAGCTTCCATCATACGAGCTCCACCAGATTTAGAAATCATTACAAAAGGCAGTTTGTTTTTGATCGCGTGATCAATACCTCTTGCGATTTTTTCACCTACAACTGCTCCCATAGATCCGCCAATAAAGGCAAAATCCATACAGCAAATTACAAGTTCTCTTCCTTTAGATTTTCCTACTCCCGTACGTACAGCGTCTTTAAGATGAGTTTTTTCCATTACATCTTTTAATCTCTCTGCATATTTTTTTGTATCCACAAAATGCAAAGGATCTTTTGATGTCATGTTTTTATCTAACTCAACAAATTCGTTGTTGTCGAATAAAATTTCAAAATAGGTTGCGCTTCCAATTCGAACGTGAAAATCATCTTCAGGGCTTACGAATAAGTTACGAGCTAATTCGTCAGCATCAATAATTTTTCCAGTAGGAGATTTGTACCACAATCCTTTCGGAACGTCCATCTTATCTTCTGTAGCGGTCGTAATCCCTTTTTCTTGTCTTTTAAACCAAGCCATATTGAATGTTTTTTTTGTTTCAGGTTTAAAGTTTAAAGTTGCTAAACCTGAAACCTGAAACTTTAAACTTTTTTATTATAGTGTATTCACATTATTTAAATCAGCAAAAGCTTGTTCAAGTCTTGCGTTGAATGTTACTTCGCTTTCACGAACCCATCTTCTTGGGTCATAATATTTTTTGTTAGGAGCATCAGCACCTTCTGGGTTTCCAATTTGAGATTTTAAATAGTCAAGGTTTTTAACCATATAATCACGGATTCCTTCAGTGTATGCAAACTGTAAATCTGTATCGATGTTCATTTTGATAACTCCGTAGCTAATTCCTTCTCTGATTTCTTCAAGTGTAGAACCTGAACCTCCGTGGAAAACGAAATCTACTGGGTTATGTCCAGTGTTGAATTTCTTTTGTACGAAATCTTGAGAATTTTTTAAGATTTTTGGAGTTAATTTTACGTTTCCTGGTTTGTAAACACCGTGAACGTTTCCAAAAGCAGCAGCAATTGTAAATTTAGGACTTACTTTAGATAATTCTTCGTAAGCATAAGCTACTTCTTCTGGTTGTGTATATAATTTTGAGCTGTCAACATCAGAGTTGTCTACACCATCTTCTTCTCCACCTGTAATACCAAGTTCGATTTCCAATGTCATGCCCATTTTGCTCATTCTAGCTAAATATTCTTTACAGATCTCAATATTTTCTTCGATTGGCTCCTCAGACAAATCGATCATATGAGAACTGAATAATGGTTTTCCTGTTTCTGCAAAGTGTTTTTCAGAAGCATCTAATAAACCATCGATCCAAGGCAATAATTTTTTTGCACAGTGGTCAGTATGTAAAATTACAGTTGCACCGTAAGCTTCTGCTAAAGTGTGAATGTGTTTTGCTCCAGCGATACCACCAGCGATTGCTGCTTTTTCGCCTGCATTTGATAATCCTTTTCCAGCGTTGAATTGTGCTCCTCCGTTAGAAAATTGAATGATAACCGGTGCATTTAATTTTGCTGCAGTTTCTAGAACTCCATTAATTGTACTAGATCCTGTAACGTTTACTGCAGGTAAAGCAAATCCTTTTTCTTTCGCATAATTAAAAATCTCCTGAACTTGATCTCCTGTAGCTACTCCGGGTTTAATATTGTGTGCCATTGTAATTTTTTTTATAGTTGTTTTTAGTTTTTAGGTTGCAAAAATAAGAATTAATTAGCATTAGAACGGATAATTTATACCAAAATTTAAAACCGAGTGTCCAAAATTATATTCTTTAAACCATCGATCTCCCTTCTCATGTGCCGGATTATAAGTCTTAAAGCCTAAATCTAAACGAATAACAAAAAAGCTTAAATCGTATCTTAAACCAAATCCTGTACCTAAAGCAATTTCTTCTAAATCGTTTAAGTTGTCAAATTTTGCTTTCTCATCAGTAACATTATCGAGCACATTCCAGATATTTCCGGCATCTGCAAAGATCGCTCCCTTTACATCACCCGCAATTTTGAAACGAAATTCTGCACTCATTGCAATTTTCATATTTGCCTCATTAAAGTCATTTACAGCATTTGTGCTTCCAGGTCCTAAAGCATAAGGCTGCCAAGCACGGTTGTCGTTTGAACCTCCGCCATAATAACTTCGTGAAAATGGAATGTAATTTGAATTTCCAAACGGAATGGCAATTCCGAAAAAGCTTCTTACAGCAAGCACTTTTTCTTTTCCAAAATCCCAGTGTTTAATGTAATCAAATTCGGTTTTGATATACTCTGAGTATTCTAAGTTGAATATCTCATAATTACCTCTTGCATTTTTAGGTAGATTTCCTATGCTTGAAATCGCAGATAATAATGTTCCTGCCGATTCTATTTTTGTTCTAAATTGATAGAAGTTATTATCTGCTAAATCTTTTTTGGTTGTTTTAGTGAAAGAATAACTTGTAGCCAAAATAAAATCATTTTCTGTCAGCCTAATGCGGCGCTCTTCAATACTTTGTACCTCTTTATATTCCGGATTTCCAGGCAGTAAAGCTGTTTGATTCGTTAAAACGTCATTGGTAAAACCTGTAGTTCCATTAGGTATCGTTAGGTCTTTTCTATTTTGCTCTTCTGTTGTTTCTCCCCAGTTAAGCGGGTTAATATTGTAATCTTTTCCAATATTATTCAAATCATTATAAGAAGATGTATAGACATTAAAATAATTGCCAGGATTTAAATTACGAACAAACTGTGCATTCAATAATTCTAATTTTGCAGTGTTATGACGTTTTGGCGACCAGTTATAAGCAATACCTCCAGTGAAATTCTCTTTATCTAAACCAATATTCCGCTGTTTTGAAAAACCAGAAGTAATAGAGGTCGACGGAATCATACTTTTAGGAATGATTTTTTCAGTTCCAAAAGGCAGTAAAATTCTCGGAAAGTTTAATTTCAGATCCAAACCATATTCGGAAACATTGAAGAAATTGTTATTTGGATTTGCCATATCCCTAGAAGAACCAATATTTAAACGGGCAGAAATTTCTAAGGTTTCGGCACGATTAAATACATTTCGTATGGTTTCAGAAACACTTGCTCCAATTCCAAAATCTTGAATGTTAGAATGCGTTACGTCGAAAGTTGCTCCAAAACTATATTTTTTTCTAGGCGTTAAATAAACATTAGCTATAAGAGATTGAGCAGTAGAATCTCTTTTGTCTACTTCATATTGTATAGAAGGATAATTAAAGATCTTTAAATTGTTTAAATAACGAGAAGAAAGGGTAGTTCTAAAATCTGCGAAAGTACTTCCTTTGGTTATAAAAATAGCATCAGTTATGGCACGAGGCTTGTACTTAAGTTTGTTGTAACTGTAAAGGTTGAAATTATTGTACGTTGTGCTGTCGGTTGGTTTTTTCTTTGAATTTGCGGCAGAATAATCGGTGTAAATATTAACGTCGCTAATAGTGTATAGTTTGAAAGGTTCAGTACGGCTTGAATCTCTTCCTTGAATAACATTATTAGTAATATTTAAAGTAACATCAGCTTTATTCTTTTTGCCAATGGTATCAATATCAAAAGTTACGTAAGTGGGCTGAAAGTAATATGCACCATGATTCCTGAAATATGTTGTAATACGATTTTTTTCATCTTCAAAATCTGTAGTTTTGTATTGATTGCCAGATTTTAACAAAGAAGGTTCATTATTTGTTTTGTATAATGAATCTAGCGCAGGTGTCAATATATTACTTTTGATTGTATCCAGCTTATAAGCAGGACCAGTAGTGATGTTATAATTAATTGCGGCTCTTTTTCGTCCAACTGTATCAATAGTATAATCAGTCTTCACATTAAAATAACCATTATTGAAATAATAGAATTTCAAACGAAGCAATGATTTTTTAGTTTTAGAAGTATCAATAATTACAGGAGGTTCGCCAGTATTTTTTAAAAACTCATGAATTCCTTTGTAATAAAAAGACTGTCCCAGACGATCTACTTGTTTTGCAGATAATATTTTAGACATACGCTCATATTTGCCAGGATTGTTTTTGAATTTTGCCTGGTAAGTTGAGTCTGGATTTAAATTGGCTAAATTGTATAAATTCAATCGAAGTTTGTAACCCAATAGTTTACCATTAGGCTTTTGATACATTTGATTTGTGGCAATTTCGTCGTTTGAAGATTTGCCATTTACTATAATATTGTTTTTTACAAGAAGGTTTTTTCCATCGGGAACTCTTTTTACGGCATTACAAGCGCAAATAAGTATTGCAATTAGAAGAAATGCTATTATTTTTGTGGAATTATTTTTCAAGTGTTTTTTAATATTTAATTCAAAAGTACATTATTTTATGGTTAGTAAAAACCAAATAAAGCTTATCTCAAGTTTACACCAAAAAAAGCAGCGTTTTGCTAATCAATTATTTTTTGCTGAAGGAGTAAAAGTAATTCAAGAATTGCTGCAATCCAATTTTGAATTAGAACATTTATACACAACATTAAATGATTTTGAAGAGGTTCAATCTTCTAAACGAACTCTTATTAATGAACAAGAACTAAAAAAAATAAGTGCTTTAGCAACTCCAAATTCTTGTCTGGCTGTTTTTAAAATTCCTGCCGAAAAGAAAATAATCGATTCGGGTTTAATTTTGGTCTTGGACGACATTAGAGATCCTGGAAATTTAGGAACTATTTTACGTCTCTGCGATTGGTTTGGTATTAAACAAGTAATCTGTTCTAAAGAAACGGTAGATATTTATAATCCAAAAGTAGTGCAAGCAACAATGGGCTCCATTACTAGGGTAAATATAAATTACGTTGATTTAAAATCTTTCCTTGCTCAAACTAAACTGCCCGTTTTTGGAACTTTTATGAACGGCGTAAATATCTATCAATCAGAATTACCTCAAGACGGCATCATTATTATGGGTAACGAAGCCAACGGTATTTCAGAAGAGATTGAGAAATTAGTTACAACTCGTCTAACAATTCCTAGATTTGGAGAGCTGCAAAAAACCGAAAGTTTAAATGTAGCTACAGCAACAGCAATTATTCTTAGTGAATTTAAACGAAATAGTTAGATTTTTGTTTTAATGAAAAGTGAAATTTATTAAAATCGCTCTAGATTTCATTGAATCAATATTTCCAGTCCACGGACTATCTGCAGTATTATCTCTGATAAGTTCGTCGGTTATACCAAACATTCCTCTTACAGAAGGCGAGAAAATGAAGTATTCAGTAAAAATATCAATTCCTACACCTAATTCATAAGCAGCGGTCCATTGTTTAACTCTAAATTTCTGCTGAAAGTTATCGTCTTTAGATTTAGAATTACTCGATAAATTTAAAGTTGTAGACATACCGCCAACTAAGTAAGGACGAATGTTTCCTGTACGCAAAGCAGAGAATTTTAATAATAAAGGAAAGTGAATATAAGTACTATTTACTTCTCTCAAATAATCATTTTCTGAAGTTCCTACGCCAGGAAAATATAAATCACGTTTTGTATAATACAATCCTGGTTCAAAACGCAGATTAATATATTCCTGTAATCTTAAATCGGCAACAACACCCACATTAAAACCAGTAGTTTTTTTTACCTGAATATCAGCTTGTACAGGAGTTTTGTAATCAAATTTAAAGTCAAAACTATTAAAGCCTAAATAATAGCCAAAGTAGACACGCTGCTTTTGCCAGTTTTCAAGATTAATAATAGGGTCTTTGCTAAACATGTTTTTAGCAAATTGTGAATACCCATTTGTCGCGAAGACCAATAAAAATAAGATTACAGCTTTTTTCATACTATTTTTTAGATGCAGAATAAATCGTTGCGACACCAAAAGTTTGAGGCATTGCCACAACATCTATAAACCCAGTTTTTCTCAAAATATTGTTTAACGCTTCTCCATAAGGAAAAGCAGCAGCAGATTCAGATAAATAACCATAGGCATCATTGTCTTTAGAAAATAATTTCCCGATCAAAGGAAGTATATTTTTACTATAAAAATTATAACCTTGTTTATAAGGGAACTTATCTGGAACAGAAGTTTCTAATATAACAAAAACACCATTTGGTTTTAGAACTCTTAAGATTTCTCCAAAACCTTTTTCAAGGTTTTCAAAATTTCTAACACCAAAACTTACCGTAATAGCGTCAAAATAATTATCCTCAAAAGGCATGTTTTCAGAATCTCCTAAAACTAATTCTATAATATTAGAAAGATTTTTTTCTGCAACTTTCTTTTTTCCAACTTCCAGCATTCCTTCAGAAATGTCTAAACCAATAATTTTATCAGCATTAGTCTGTGCAAGTAAAATAGCCAAATCGCCAGTTCCTGTTGCAATGTCCAGAATAACTTTTGGTTTTTTGTCTGAGACTATTTTCAATACTTTTTTACGCCATTTTACATCAATTCCAAATGAAATGACACGGTTTAAATTGTCGTAATTCCCAGAAATGGTGTCAAACATTTGGGTTACTTGCTCTTTTTTACCTAAAGAAGAGTCTTTATACGGAGTTATTTTTTCAGACATTTTTTTTATTTAGGCAAATATAAACAATCTAGTTTAACTGTAATTGAGTTTTTTAATTTGTAAAATAAATGTTTTGAATGATTTATTTTAAAGTTAATTCAAGTTGTATTCTCTGCATCCCTAAATTTAGGGATTTTGGTAAAATAACCAAATCACGGTATTGTCCAATCGCTCCATTATGAGCAACTTTGTAGAAGTAAAAATGATTAAAGTTTTAATGATTGGTAGTACCGCAAAGACTTAAGCAGATGGTTACTTTTTTTGCACTTGTAATTTCATTTGTTCTTGAAAAAGTTTTGTAAGTATTGTTCTTGGGGGGAAATACTATTTTATAGTGCAAAATACGTTCTTAGGATTAAATTTGTTTTTGGAAATTTTAATTTTCTGCCTTTAATATCTTAGTGGTATTTGTTATTAAAGGCGTTTTTGAGATTTATATCTCAAATAACATTAAATGTTATTCAGTTATTTCAAATGCTTTTTAAGTATTTGTGATTTTAAACAAAACTATTCTTGAGTAAGTCAGGTCTAAAAAATCAATCGTTTTAAAAACATCCTCCCAAAAGAGGATGTTTTTTTATTTATTTTCTAATGTAAGTTTCATAAGTATAATCATAAAGATGTTTTTCATCTTTGTAATTTTCTTCAGATTCTACCAAAATCCATTCACTTCTGCTAATTTTTGGAAAAAAAGCATCTGCTTCAAAAGTATGGTGAACTCTAGTAAGTTCTATTATATCGGTAAATGGAAGTGCCAGATTGTAAATTTCACCGCCTCCTATAATATAACTATCATCATTTTCAGGACAAACAGCAATTGCTTTTTCAATACTGTCGACAACAATACATCCTTCTGGCTGGTAATTTTCCTGACGTGTAATTACAACATGAACTCGGTCTGGCAATGGTTTTGGGAAACTTTCAAAAGTTTTTCTTCCCATAATAATATGATGCCCTGTAGTAAGCGATTTAAAACGTTTAAAATCATTTGGCAGATGCCATACTAATTCATTGTTTTTTCCAAGCGCATTGTTTTCGGCTGCTGCCGCTATCATTATAATCATGGTATGCTGAAACTAAATTTTATTTTCATTCTCTTCATTAATAGAGGATTCAAGCTGCGTGATTCTTTTTTGTTGTAAAGCCACTAATCTGTCAATTTGCTCTCTTTCCCATTTTTTATTCATAAAGCGGTCGGTAATGTAAACTTTTATAAAATGTAAAATAAAAATAAAAAGCCAGATCGTAATACCCCAAATACACCAGTTTTGAGTTGTCCCTTCTCCAAAACCAAAAAATCTATTAGCAATAAATAAAAATAAACTTCCTAAAAGGAAAAGAACAAAATGAAAATATAGTATTTTTTTTTGTCTTAATCGTCGTCTAGCGTATTCGTATTGTTCGTGCACTTCTTTTTCCATAAGATAAATATGAGATTATAAAGTTAAAATTTATTTTTGAAAGTCAATATTTTGGAGATACAATATTTGTTTTAAATCGATATAAGAATTTGAAAAACGAAATTTTATGTCTTTAAAATTATAGATAAATCTAAAATGACATCCTGTTTTTAGTATTATCATAAATCGATTGCCGTGGTGGTGAGTGTTTGGTTGATTTTAATTAATTTTAGATGTATAAAACTAAAAACTAAATAGTTATGTCTTTAAAAAAACAATTTATCAAAACGAAGCCAGTTTGTAAAGTAACATTTTCTATAGATGCCAAAGACGCTGATTCGGCAGCGGTCGTAGGGGATTTTAACAACTGGAATGTTGAAGAAGGAACTTTAAGTAAGTTGAAAAATGGAACTTTTAAAGCGACTTATGATTTGGTGAAAGATGCGATTTACGAATTTAAGTATGTAATCGACGGGATTTATGTAAATGATCCAGAAGCAGATTTCTACAAATGGAATGATTATGCTGGAAGTGAAAATAGTGTTTTAGTTGTATAAAAAAATCCGCTTAAAATTCAAGCGGATTTTTTTATAATTATATTGCAACACTTCCTTTTATAGCAGGATGCGGATCGTAATCTACTAATGTAAAATCATTAAAATCAAAATCAAAAATGTTTTTAATCTCTGGATTTAAAATCATTTTTGGTAATGGTTTTGGTTCGCGAGTCAATTGTAATTCCAATTGCTCAAAATGATTGTTGTAAATATGTGCGTCACCAAAAGTGTGAATAAAATCGCCTGGTTCTAAATCACAAACCTGAGCAATCATCATGGTCAATAATGCGTAAGAAGCAATATTAAAAGGAACTCCTAAAAATATATCTGCGCTTCTTTGGTATAACTGACAAGATAATTTTCCTTTAGTTTCTCCTTTTTCTAAATCTGGTGTTGCCACATAAAATTGAAAAAATGCATGACATGGAGGCAAAGCCGCTTTATTGTTAGCTACATTTTCTTCAAATGATTTTTTAGTGTCTGGCAAAACCGAAGGATTCCAAGCAGAAACCAGCATTCTGCGACTGTTCGGATTTGTTTTTAATTCAGTAATTAATTCAGTAATCTGATCAATTTCTTCACTGTTCCAGTTTCTCCATTGATGTCCGTAAACAGGTCCTAAATCACCATTAGAATCTGCCCATTCATCCCAGATTTTTACTCCGTTTTCCTGAAGATATTTTACGTTTGTATCGCCTTTTAAAAACCAAAGCAATTCGTAAATGATCGATTTTAAATGTAATTTTTTGGTCGTAACCATTGGGAAACCTTCACTTAAATCAAAACGCATTTGGTAACCAAAAACACTTTTTGTTCCAGTTCCAGTTCGGTCTCCTTTTTGACAGCCGTTTTCTAAAACGTGTTTTACTAAATCTAAGTATTGCTTCATAAATGCTTTAATCTTTATGCTATAAGCTTTAGGCTTTTTCCTAAAATGCTTATAGCTTGGATTTTTTATGTTTTTAGCTTAAGCTTACAGCCTAAGGCCTATGGCTTATAGCCATAAAATTATCTTTTCGAGATTTCGTCTCTAATTTTGGCTGCTTTTTCGTAATCTTCCTGAGAAACGGCTTGATCCAAAAGTTCATTCAGTTCTTGCAGGGTATGTTTTGCGTAAACTTCTCCAGATTGATTTGTTTCTTCCTCGTGTCCAAAAGTTTCTGGATTCGAAAGAACATCATCAATTTCCTGAGAACCTTGATCTGTATCTGCAGTATTTGATTTTAAATAAATTCCTGCTTTATCTAAGATGTTTTTATAAGTAAAAATCGGTGCATTAAAGCGTAAAGCTAAAGCGATTGCATCAGAAGTTCTGGCATCGATAATTTCTTCAATTTTATCTCTTTCGCAGATTAAACTAGAATAAAAAACGCCGTCAACCAGTTTGTGAATAATTACTTGTTTTACTACAATATCAAATCTTTCAGCGAAGTTTTTGAATAAATCGTGTGTTAACGGACGAGGTGGTTTTATTTCTTTTTCTAAGGCAATAGCTATCGACTGGGCCTCAAAAGCGCCAATAACGATAGGTAATTTTCGTTCGCCATCAACTTCGTTCAAAATTAGGGCATAAGCTCCATTTTGAGTTTGACTGTATGAAATTCCTTTTATAGATAATTTTACTAGACTCATATATGTTTGTAAAAAAGGCACTTAGAGCCTTGTTTTATTGCTTTTTTTGTTTGAAAAATAAAGCTGCAATTTTAATCAAAAAATATGGAACAAAAAAGCTGCCTATAAACAAAGATACAATATCTTGTTTTTAGGCAGCAAATATTTTGAAGAGAATTCTTGAATTAAGAATGCTGAGCTTTAAAAGCTTTTAATTTCTCTGTTAATTGAGGTACAATTTCAAAAGCATCACCAACAATTCCGTAATCAGCAACTTTAAAGAAAGGAGCTTCAGGATCGTTATTGATAACCACTTTTACCTTTGATGAGTTAATACCAGCAATATGTTGAATAGCTCCAGAAATACCTACAGCAATATATAAATTAGTTGCAACTGGTTTTCCTGTTTGTCCAACGTGCTCGCTGTGAGGTCTCCATCCTAAGTCTGAAACGGGTTTAGAACATGCAGTTGCAGCGCCTAAAACAGCAGCAAGATCTTCGATTAATCCCCAGTTTTCTGGACCTTTCAATCCGCGTCCGCCAGAAACTACGATATCAGCATCAGCAATAGAAACTTTTCCAGAAACTTTTTCAACAGATTCTACTTTTACACTAAAGTCATTATCACCAATAGTTGGATTAAAATCTTCTTCAGCAGCAGATCCTGCACTTTCAAAAATTCCGTAAGAGTTTTTAGCTAAACCAAGAACTTTTACATCTGTATCGATTTGAGTAATGTTGAAAGCTTTGTTTGAGAACGCATTTCTTTTTACTTGGAAAGGAGAAGTGCTAACTGGCAATCCAACAACATTTGATGCAAAACCAGCATTTAAAGCTACTGCAACCAATGATGAAAGATAAATACTATCTGTTGTAGAAGAAAGTAAAACTACTTTTGTTCCTTCTTTTTCAGCAGCTTGTTTAATTACATCGGCATAAGCTTTAGCAGTAAAACCAGCTAATTTATCGTTATTTACTTTTAAAACTTTATCAACTCCGTATTTGCCTAATTCGCTTACGTCGCTAATGTTTACAGTTAAAGCCGTAACAGTTGTTCCTAAACTTTCGGCTACTTTTTTTGCATAAGAAGCTAATTCGAATGCTACTTTTTTAAATTTTCCTTCTGCAGATTCTGCATATATTAATATTGACATGATTTTTTTGTTTAGAGGTTATGAGTTTCAAGTTTCAGGTTTCAAGTTGATCAACTGAAAGCTGAAAACCGAGACTGAACTGATTACTAGATTACCTTCGCTTCGTTGTGTAATAAATTGATTAACTCATCTAAATTATCAGGAGAAATTAATTTTACTGCTGATTTTGGAGCTGGTTTTTCAAATTTCACCGCTTTAGTATTTACTGGAGCATCAACTGGTTCCAAAATAGTTAAAGCTTTAGTTCTTGCTGTCATAATTCCTCTCATGTTCGGAATACGTAAATCTTTTTCTTCAACAAGACCTTTTTGACCTCCAATAATTAAAGGTAGAGTAGTGCTTACTGTTTCTTTACCACCATCGATTTCACGAACAGCTTTTACATTGTTTCCGTCAACTGTAAGAGCTGTACAAGAATTTAAAAAGTTAGAACCTAAAATTCCAGCGATCATTCCAGGAACCATTCCGCCATTATAATCAAGAGATTCTTTTCCTGCAATTACAAGATCGTAACCGCCGTTTTTAATTACTTCTGCTAATTGTTTAGCAACAAAAAAACCATCAGTAGGATTCGCGTTAACACGAATTGCTTCGTTTGCACCAATTGCCAAAGCTTTACGTAATGTTGGTTCAGTATCAGGACCTCCGACATTTACTACAGTTACATTTGCACCTTGTTGTTCTTGAAACCAAATTGCACGTGTAAGCCCAAATTCGTCGTTAGGATTAATCACATATTGTACGCCGGCTGTATCAAATTCTGAATCGCCGTTAGTAAAGTTAATTTTTGAAGTAGTATCAGGCACATGGCTGATGCAAACTAGTATTTTCATAAGTATATATTTTGAATTTATAATATGCTTTTACAAATTTAGAATTTAATTTGGAATAATTATACTATGCATGCATAATATTTTTTAAAACTATTACGATTTCGCAGATTCTATAGTTTGAGATGATTTTTATCGGAATCTAAAAATAAAAAATCAATCATTTTGCCTGATTATTAGTAATTTTATAATATCGTACAAATTTGCAATGTAAAAAAAATTGTGTTAAAAATAATAAACTTCGAATATTTACGTTTTGATGAATGAATTTCAGAGAAACAAGAATTAAACAAATAGATTAAAGTTTGTCTAAAAAATATTTTCAGTAAATTAAGTGTGAATTTTACGTTATTATATCGATTTCGTAAATATCACAATTAACTTTAAAAAGTTAAAAGCTAAAGAGAGAAAGAACTTCATGCGATTTTAAATTCAATTTATGCTTTTAAGTTATTTAAAATATTTATTTTTGCTCTTCAGAAAATTCAACATACAATATAAATATGAGAACAATACAATTTAGAGAGGCCATTTGCGAAGCGATGAGTGAAGAAATGCGTCACGATGAATCCATATATTTAATGGGCGAAGAAGTTGCAGAATACAACGGAGCATATAAAGCTTCAAAAGGAATGCTTGCAGAGTTTGGCGAAAAAAGAGTTATTGATACTCCAATTGCTGAGCTTGGTTTTACAGGAATTGCAGTAGGTTCTGCAATGAACGGAAATCGTCCTATTGTAGAATATATGACATTCAACTTCTGTTTAGTTGGTATTGATCAAATCATAAATAATGCTGCTAAAATGCGTCAAATGACCGGGGGACAATTTAATGTGCCAATCGTTTTCCGCGGACCAACAGCTTCTGCTGGTCAATTAGGAGCTACACACTCGCAAGCTTTAGAAAACTGGTTTGCTAACACTCCAGGTCTTAAAGTTGTTGTTCCTTCAACTCCTTACGATGCGAAAGGACTTTTAAAATCTGCAATTCGCGATAATGATCCCGTAATTTTCATGGAATCTGAGCAAATGTATGGTGACAAAGGTGAAGTGCCGGACGGAGAATACACAATTCCATTAGGAGTTGCTGATATTAAGCGTGAAGGAACAGATGTAACTATTGTTTCTTTCGGAAAAATTATCAAAGAAGCTTTTATTGCTGCTGACGAATTAGCTAAAGAAGGAATCTCTTGTGAGATTATCGATTTAAGAACAGTTCGTCCTATGGATAAAGATGCAATCCTTAAATCTGTAAAAAAAACAAATCGTTTAGTAATTCTTGAAGAAGCTTGGCCATTTGCAAGTATTTCTTCTGAAATTACATATATTGTTCAAGAACAAGCATTCGACTTCCTTGATGCGCCAATTCAACGTATTACAACAGCAGACACTCCTGCACCTTACTCTCCAGTACTGTTAAAAGACTGGTTGCCAAACGCAGGTGATGTAGTAAAAGCAGTTAAAAAAGTATTATACAAATAATACATATTTAAAATACTCACAAAACTTCATCATTCATAGTTAATTGATGAAGTTTTTTTTTGCCCAGATTATGAAAAGAATAATTTTACTCAGCCTATTTTTTGTAATCGCATTTGCGACTATTGCTACTGCACAAACGAAAGTGAGTGGAATTGTTTTGGACAAATCTAATCAGCCGATACCTTTTGCAAATGTTGTTTTTAAAGGTTCAAATACTGGAATCGTTTCTAATGAAGACGGTCGTTTTTATTTAGAATCTCCAAATACTTATACAGCTTTATTAGTTACCTCGGCAGGATTTTCAGATAAAGAAGTTCCACTAGAAAAAGCAGTTAATTATAATTTTAAAATTGTTTTAGGCGAAGCCGAAGCACTTAATGAAGTTGTAATTTATACTGGTAAAACCTCCAAAAAGAATAATCCAGCGCTTGATATTTTGAGAAAAATATGGGAAAGAAAACGTAAAAACGGACTTTACCAATTTAATCAATATCAAATGCAGAAGTATGAAAAAGTAGAGTTTGATATGAATACTATTGATAGCGCATTCATGAAAAACAAACTTTTCAAGGGAATGGAGTTTATCTTTAATCATGTTGATACTTCGGATGTTACCGGAAAAACTTATCTGCCAATTTTCATCAACGAATCAGTTTATGATGTTTACGGAGATAATAAACTAAAGAAAGTAAAAGAAAACCTAACTGGAAATAAAATGTCTGGTTTTAATGGGAATCAGCAGATTTTATCATTTGTAAAAGACCTTTATTCCGATTATAATATTTACGATAATCACCTTAAATTTTTTGATAAAAGCTTCACAAGTCCGCTTTCGCGAACAGGGATTGATGTTTACAATTATGTCTTAAAAGACAGTGCGTATATTGATAAAAAATGGTGTTACAACATTGTTTTCTATCCAAGACGTAAAAACGAATTGACTTTTAAAGGTGATTTCTGGGTAAACGATACGACTTTTGCGATCAAAAAAATTAATATGGGTGTAACAAAAAGCGCCAATATTAACTGGGTAAAAGATATTTATATCGAACAGGAGTTTGAAGTACAAAACGATTCTGTTTTCCTTTTAACCCGTGATTATATGATGTCTGATTTTGCTTTAAATAAAAAAGAAAAATCAAAAGGAGTTTATGGAAAACGAACGACATTGTATCGTAATCATAAATTCAATATTCAAAAACCAGAGAAATTCTATAAAGAAGAAGTCAATTTTATAGACAATGCCGTCTATGAACGACCGCCTGAATTCTGGGAAGAAAATCGTTTTGAAAAATTAAATAAAGACGAAGCAGGCGTTTATAAAATGCTTGATACATTGCAGACCGTTAAGCGATTTAAACAGTTGTATAATCTCGTCTCCATCTTGGGAAGCGGTTACGTCGAATTTAAGAATTTCGATTACGGACCTATTTATTCGACCTTTGGGTATAATGAAGTTGAAGGTTTAAGATTAAGGGTAGGCGGAAGAACTTATTTTGGTCCAAATGACCCTTGGCGTATACAAGCTTATACAGCATACGGATTTGATGATAATAAATTCAAATACGGACTTTCAGGAAAATGGATGGTTGATAAGAAAAACCGAGTTATTATTTCTGGAGGAAACAGGCGCGACATCGAGCAAATTGGAGCAAGTTTAACTACTACGAATGATGTTTTAGGACGAAGTTTTGCATCTTCTGCCTTATTTACAACAGGAAGTAACGGAAAGCTGACCAATATAAACCTGAGCAATGTTTCTGTTGAAATGGAAGCTAAGAAGAACTTTATTGTTTCGGCGGGATTCTCATATCGAACATTAGAATCGGCTTCGAAAACTTTTAGTTTAGATTATTATACGACATTGCCAACTGCAGCAAATCCGATGGGAGTTGTTAAAAGTGACGTAAAACAATCAGAAGCCAATATTCAATTTGAATATATGCCGAACCGAAAAACGATTGGTTACGGAGTAGAAAGAGATTTAGTAGACAGTCCTTTTAGTCATTTCTTTGTAAACTTTAGTTACGGTCTTAAAGGAGTTATGGATAGTGATTTTGCGTATGAAAAAATTCAGATTTTCTATAAACAGCCTATTATTATCGGACCATTAGGAAGATCAAATATTATAGTAGAAACGGGAAAAACCTTTGGAACAATTCCGTTAGGATTGATGAGCGTAATTCCAGGTAACCAAACTTATTTTACGATAGAAAATACGTTTAGTAATTTGAATTTCTACGAATTTGTTACAGATCAATACACAACCTTACAATGGAATCATGATTTTGGAGGAAGATTATTTGCTAGAATTCCATTCATGAGAAAATTAAATTGGAGAGAATTTATAGGAGTTAGAGCCGTTCATGGAACTATTTCTGATGCTAATCGCGCCATTAATGCTTCTGGATTGCCTTATAATGCTCCTGAAAAAGTATACTGGGAATACAACGCCGGAATTGGAAATATCTTTAAAGTTTTCAGACTTGATTTTTCGTGGAGAGGAAATTATTTAGATATGCCAGATGCTCATAAATTTGCTATAAAAGGATCTTTCGGATTCTATTTTTAAGTTTTTAGATGAGGTTCACAGGTACAAAGTTACAAAGTCGCAAAGGTTTAAATCTTTGCGGCTTTTTTGTTTGAGCCAGATTTTGCAGATTTGTAATTTCTGCTAAATTTAAAAATCTGTTTAAATCTGCAAAATCTGCGTGAAAAAACTTTATCCCTGCGAAATTCTTTTTTCTTTAATTTTGAGATAGATTTCAAAGTAAAAGCCATGCAGGAAGCCATCGATTTTCTAATCAATAAAAATCCAATATTTCGAGAGATAATCGAGAAGTATGGACTTCCGGCAATTCCGAAACGACCGCAGGGATTTGAGACTTTGGTTTTATTAATACTCGAACAGCAGGTTTCCATAGATTCGGCGAAAGCCACATTCTTAAAAATTAAATCTTACACTACTTGTAATCCAGAAACTATGGCTGTCCTTTCTGATGAAGAATATCGAAATCTTGGTGTCAGCCGTCAAAAAACAAAATACATTAAGATTTTAGCCGAAGCGATTTTAAACAAAGAATTAGATGTTGAAAGTTTGGCTTCAAAATCAGCAAAGGAAGTTCGTGAAGAACTTATAAAGTTAAAAGGCATCGGAAACTGGACAATAGATATTTATTTAATGTTCTGCCTTCAAGACCCAGATTTGATTCCGTTAGGAGATATTGCAGTCGTAAATACCATTAAAGAATTGTTGAATATACACGATAAACAAGAAATGGAAATTCATGCCGAACAATGGAGCCCGTATCGATCGTATGCAACCTATTTGCTCTGGCATTACTACCTAAATAAGCGAAACAGAAAAATTACCTATTAAATGCTTGTTTTTTAAACTCTAATGAGGATAATTTAACCTTGTTTTTTATTGTAAAACTGGATTCTTTAGTTATTTTTGCAACCGAAATTATAGAAACAATAAAAAACGAAAATGACCGCAGACAAATTAACGACTTTCGATGTATTAATCGAAATACCAAGAGGAAGCAGAAATAAATACGAGTACGATTTTGAAATTAAAAGAATGCGTTTCGACAGAATGTTATTCTCTTCAATGATGTATCCAGCAGATTACGGATTTATTCCAGAAACTTTAGCTTTAGACGGTGATCCTCTTGATGTATTAGTTTTGGTAAACGAACCAACTTTTCCTGGATGTGTTATGGAAGTTAAGCCAATTGGTGTTTTCCATATGGCAGATGATAAAGGACCAGATGAAAAAATTATTTGTGTACCAGTTTCAGATCCAATCTGGAATTCATTAACAGATTTATCAGACATCAACCCTCACTTAGTTAAAGAAATCGAGCATTTCTTCCAAGTTTACAAAGATCTTGAAAACAAGAAAGTAGATGTTGAAGGATGGGGAGACGTGAACGAAGCATTTGAAATTATTGCTGAGTGTACAAAACGTTTTAACGATATTGAAAATAAACCAGAGGGATTATTTAGTATTAAATAATTTAAGGTTCTATATTTTATAAAAAAAGCAATACTCCGTCAGGAGTATTGCTTTTTTGTTTAAATTCGTTTCAGTTAGATTGTTGACTATTAACCAAAACCATTAAAAATTATGAATGCATTTATGATTTACCTGCCAATTATTATGGCAGTTTTAGGATTACTTTTCATGGGAATAAAAAGGACTTGGGTTTTAAAACAAGATGCTGGAGATGGCAAGATGAAAGAGATTTCAGATTACATCTACGAAGGAGCCTTAGCCTTCCTAAAAGCCGAATATAAACTATTAACCATATTTGTAATTATAGCCAGTTTAGCCTTGGCAGGAATTACTTTTATTCCGGGTGTAAAAACACATTTATTAATCGTAATTGCATTTATTTTTGGAGCATTATTTTCGGCTTACGCTGGAAATATTGGAATGAAAATAGCAACTAAGACAAACGTTAGAACTACTCAAGCTGCGCGCACAAGTCTTCCGCAAGCCTTAAAGGTTTCTTTTGGAGGCGGAACCGTAATGGGTTTAGGCGTTGCAGGTTTAGCCGTTTTAGGTTTAACAGCTTTTTTTATTATTTTCTTTAATCTTTTTTCTGACGGAGTTTGGAAAGACACCGAAACAATGACAGTTGTTCTAGAAACATTAGCTGGATTTTCACTTGGTGCAGAATCAATCGCTTTGTTTGCCAGAGTTGGAGGCGGAATCTATACCAAAGCAGCAGATGTTGGTGCCGATTTAGTTGGTAAGGTTGAAGCGGGAATTCCAGAAGACGATCCACGTAATCCTGCAACAATTGCTGATAACGTGGGAGATAATGTTGGAGACGTTGCCGGAATGGGAGCCGATTTATTTGGGTCGTATGTAGCAACAGTTCTTGCCGCAATGGTACTAGGGAATTATGTGATCAAAGATATGGGCGGAAGTATCAATGATGCTTTTGGGGGAATTGGTCCAATTTTGCTTCCAATGGCAATTGCTGGTTTCGGAATTATATTCTCAATTATTGGGACACTTTTAGTAAAAATTTCAGATGACAATGCAAAAGAAGCACAAGTGCAGAAAGCATTAAATATAGGAAACTGGGTTTCGATAGCTTTAACTGCTGTTGCGTGTTTCTTTTTAGTACAATATATGCTTCCGGAAACGATGCAGATGAGTTTTTTTGGTGAAGGATCAAAAGCGATTTCATCATTGCGAGTTTTCTATGCTACTTTGGTAGGATTAGTTGTTGGCGGTGCTATTTCATCTGTAACAGAATATTATACAGGATTAGGAACAAAACCAGTTTTGGCTATTGTTCAAAAATCATCCACAGGGGCGGGAACAAACGTAATTGCTGGTTTGGCAACTGGAATGATTTCGACTTTTCCAACCGTATTATTGTTCGCTGGAGCAATTTGGATTTCTTATGCTTTGGCAGGATTTTATGGAGTGGCTTTGGCAGCATCAGCTATGATGGCAACTACAGCAATGCAATTAGCAATTGATGCTTTCGGGCCAATTTCTGATAATGCTGGAGGAATCGCAGAAATGAGCGAATTACCAAAAGAAGTTCGTACTAGAACTGATATTTTAGATTCTGTTGGAAATACAACAGCCGCAACTGGAAAAGGTTTTGCAATTGCTTCTGCAGCTTTAACTTCACTAGCATTATTCGCAGCTTATGTAACTTTTACAGGAATTGACGGAATTAATATTTTTAAAGCACCCGTTTTAGCGATGTTATTTGTCGGCGGAATGATTCCGGTGGTTTTCTCCGCTTTGGCGATGAATTCTGTTGGAAAAGCTGCGATGGATATGGTATACGAAGTGCGCCGCCAGTTCAAAGAAATTCCTGGAATTATGGAAGGAACTGGAAAACCAGAGTATGGGAAATGCGTTGAGATTTCTACAAAAGCTGCTTTACGCGAAATGATGCTTCCTGGGATTTTGACAATTGGTTTTCCGATTCTAATTGTCTTGATTGGAAAATTAGTTTACGGAGATAATAACCAGCTAATTGCAGAAATGTTAGGTGGATATATGGCTGGAGTTACCGTTTCTGGAGTTCTTTGGGCAGTTTTTCAAAACAATGCTGGAGGAGCTTGGGATAATGCTAAAAAATCTTTTGAAGCAGGAGTTATGATTAATGGTGAAATGACGTATAAAGGCTCTGATGCACATAAAGCAGCAGTTACTGGAGATACAGTTGGAGATCCATTTAAAGATACTTCTGGACCATCAATGAATATTTTAATTAAATTAACCTGTTTGATTGGATTGGTAATTGCGCCGATTTTGGGAGAAGGACATTCTCCATCAGATATAGCAGCTTCAGCTTCTTGCTGTGCAAAAACTGAAATGCATGGAGGAGTTTCTAAATGTGGAGACATGTCTGGAATGACAAAAGAAGAATGTATTAAAATGTGCAAAGAAAAAGGCTGTTCTCCAGAAGAAACGGCTAAATGTTTAGCGCATTTTGATGCAAGGGGAAAATACTCTGATGCAGGTTATGAAAGAAAATCTGTTCGAGTTGAGGTTAAAAATATAAACGGAAAAACGACTGGAACTGTTACTAAAACAGAAAATGGTAAAACAACTACAGAAGTTTACGAAGGAACAGAAGAAGAAGTGCAGGCAAAAATTAATGCTGCACAATAAAAAACGATACTCCTAACAGGTTTCCAAAACCTGTTAGATATCTAGTTAAGCGATGAGAATAAAAAAATACTTAACAGGTTTTGGAAACCTGTTAGGATAATTAAAAGGAAAAGTCTCTAAAAATTATTTAGAGGCTTTTTTTATGTGAATCAAATCACAAAAATATTTTTAAAAAATTAATTGATTTAATATTTGATCTTTCAATGTTTTATTCCTGTCAATCTTGTAATCATTCAAATAATATTCAATCTTGTTAATGTATTCTACATATTTCGGAATGCATTTACTATAACATTCTATAAAATGATTTATCAGTGTATCATCCACTAATGCTATAGGTTCAGGGAAAAAGTTTGCACCTGTTTTTTCATATGCTTTACGGCTTGTATAAGCAACTGCATCAATAATACAATCCCAAGCCATTTTATCTTTATTAATTTCAGACATTTCCTGGATTATAGTTATTCCTTTACTATTTTCATCATCTAATATATTATACAAATATTCACCTATATCATTTTGAGTTTGCATCCAAGTCCAACAGAGATCAAGGGCTTGCTGGGCAATATTCTGATCTTGTTTTTGGGATAATTTAGGTACGATTTGTTGAGATAGTACTAGTAATAAAAGCACTTTATTTTCCTCAGGCATATATTTAATTCTATCAATTACATCTATTTTTGAGAACGGATAATGTATTTGTTCGTATTCTTCAACAAGTTTTACTAATGTATTTAATTCATTAGTGTCATTTATATTTAATTTAGCTTTAGAAAGAATATTTATTCTTTCTAAAGCTAAATCATAATTATGTTCAGTTTTTATTAATTTTAGATTCATTTTAAAACATACCTATTTATTTGAAAAAGTAAGAAATATTTCTCAAATAAAAAATCCTCATTACTAAAAACTTGTAATGAGGATGGTATATGGTAAATTTATAAACTAAAACAACCCGTTCAATTCAGCATCAATTCGATTAATGATGTTTCCTAAGTCTTCCGGATTATCAACAAAATTAATATTATCAACATCAATAATTAATAATTTTCCTTTGGTGTAAGTCTGAATCCAAGCTTCATATCTTTCGTTCAAACGGCTTAAATAATCAATAGAAATTGAGTTTTCGTACTCACGTCCGCGTTTATGGATCTGCCCAACCAAATTCGGAATAGAACTTCTTAAATAAATCAACAAATCTGGAGCTTTAACCAAAGATTCCATTAATTCAAACAAAGAAGTGTAATTTTCAAAATCACGGCTTGTCATCAAACCCATTGCATATAAGTTCGGAGCAAAAATATGTGCATCTTCATAAATCGTTCTGTCTTGAATGATTTTTTTCCCGCTTTCGCGAATTTGCTGCACTTGACGAAAACGGCTGTTCAAGAAATAAATCTGAAGATTAAATGACCAGCGTTCCATCTGATGATAGAAATCATCTAAATACGGATTATCAACTACATCTTCATAATGAGGTTCCCATTTAAAATGTTTCGCTAATAATTTGGTCAAAGTAGTTTTTCCTGCGCCTATGTTTCCTGCTATTGCTATGTGCATTACGGTGTTACGATTTTATAATTTGATATATCTGTAGATGTAAAAATAGATAAAATTTGGTCTTTGTAATAAAAATTGGTAAAGGTTTTTTCTAAAATTTTAATCTCAGAAATTACATCAGGATTTGCTTTATTAATCCCTTTAAAATAAAGTAAGCTATCTCTGCTGAAGATATATTGTGAAGGATTTATTATTTCAATTTTATCAAAGTCTTCTATTTTGGCCAACGAAGTAATTTTTCCAAAAATGTCACAAGAAAACCAGTTGTTATTTTTGTCGATCCAATAGAAAGTATTGAAATCAGTCTGATAATATTTAATAGGCTCTGTTAACGGAATTGAAACGGTTTTATATTCATTTTTTAAATAATCAAAAAGACCAATCTGCTGATTTAAAGTGTTGTAAATCCATAATTGATTTTGAGTAGACATCCCGATTCCGGCAACTACAATAGGCGTTGAATTTTGCGAAAAATTAATTTCTGTCATTTTATTCAATTGATTATCCAATAAAACGACGCTATTAAAGTCTTCATAAAACAAAACTATTTTCAGCGGATTTTGTAAATCGACTTTTGTAATTTTTCCAAGAGAAACATTTTTATATTCAAATATCTCTTTCCCTTTAATTTTACTAAAAACATTATTTGTTATCTGATAAGAATAACCAAAAGAATCGTATCCTAAAAATTGTTCAGCTTCATTTTTATAATGAGAAATTAATTTCGGATTTATGCTGGCTTCCTGAGCAGTCAATGCATTAAAAGTGCAGAAAAGAAATAAAAAATATACAAGTTTTTGCACAGTTTCACGCATTAGAAATAAATTTACAAGAGTGCAAATTACAAAAATCCCTCATTAGAAGTTCAATTTTAGCATTTAAACCTTTTTTAATTCTAATAGTCTAAAAAATAAGGGCTTCTGTCTATGCCGTGCGGCTATTAATATATTTAATTTTTAGTACTTTTAAATTAATAATACATTTGATTGTAAGTTTCTCGGATTTACTCACTTTTAAAGAAAATGAAATGAAGAAAATATTTTTTTATATGACATTGATGCTTGTTGGTACACAAATTCAAGCTCAAAAAGATTTTCAGGGAATGGCAGTTTATGAGTCAAAAACTCAAGCGCCAAAGTTTGAAGGAATGCGCGGAAACAGAGACATTACGCCAGAGATGCAAAAGAATATGGAAGAGCGTATGAAAAAAATGCTGGAGAAAACATTTATTCTAAACTTCGATAAATCGGCATCAATTTATAAAGAGGAGGAAAAATTAGAAGCTCCTGGACAGCAAGGCGGTATGCGTATTATGATGAACTCTTTCATGGGAGGCGGAGGCACTTTCTACAAAGACGTGAAAACAAAATCGTATACCGTTGATAAAGAATTTATGGGAAAAGAATTTTTAGTTGTCGATTCGCTGCCGAAATTAAACTGGAAGCTAGAGCAGGAAACCAAACAAATTGGCGGTTACAATTGTTTTAAAGCAACAGCAGTAAAAGAAGCAAGTAAAACCGATTTTAGAAACTTCCGACCTAAAAATAATGATGATAAAAAAGAAGAACCAAAGAAGACTTCTGGAGACACAAAAACCAATTTTGAGGATAACTTCGAGATGCCAAAAGAAATTGTTGTAACGGCTTGGTATACACCAGAGATTCCTGTAAATCAGGGGCCAGAGAATTATTGGGGACTTCCAGGTTTGATTTTGGAAGTAAATGATGGAAGAACAACTATTTTATGTTCTAAAATTGTTTTGAATGCAAAGGATAAAGTAGAAATAAAACCTTCTAAAAAAGGGAAAGTAATTTCTCAAAAAGATTACGACGAAACAGTAATTAAAAAAATGGAAGAATTTAGAGAAATGAACCGTGGTCGCGCCGGCGGGCCACCTCCAATGGGAAGATAAATTTCTGGCATTTATTATTTATTCTAAGTATTCTTTTAATGAGCAAATTATATCTTTTCTTAGCTTTTTTAATTACTTCTGTTTCTTTTTCACAAAGTATTCGTTTTGATGGATTTATTCAAGACGAACAAAAAAATCCGTTGGAGATGGCCAATATTATGGCTGTAAATACAGCTACAAAAGCAATGGACTCTTACGGAATTACCAATGATAAAGGAAAATTCCAGCTGACTTTAAAACCGAATACTGCTTATACAATCAAAGTTAGTTACCTCGGAATGAAATCGAAAGAAATCGCCGTAACAACTAAAGCTGAAAACATGAACCAGAATATTGTGTTGGATGGAGCAGGAATTGAATTGGAAGGTGTTGAAATTGTGCGCGAAATGCCCGTTTCAATAAAAGGAGATACGATTGTTTATAACGCAGATTCTTTTAAATCAGGAACTGAAAAAAAACTGGAAGATGTCTTGAAAAAACTTCCGGGCGTTGAGGTAAATGCCGACGGAGAAATTGAAGTGGAAGGAAAAAAAGTCAGTAAATTGATGGTTGAAGGAAAAGATTTTTTTGACGGAGATACTAAATTAGGCGTAAAAAATATTCCCGCAGATGCCATTGATAAAATCCAAGTTCTTAGAAATTATAATGAAGTCAGTGCATTAAAAGGTCTGGAAAACGATCAAGACAATGTGGCGATGAATATTAAACTAAAAGATGGAAAGAAGAACTTTTGGTTTGGAGATGTTACCGCAGGAATTGGCGTTGGAGAATTAGACAGCCGTTATATAATTAACCCAAAATTATTTTATTACAGTCCGAAATACAGCATCAATTTAATTACCAATTTTAATAATATTGGAGAATTACCTTTAACGGCACAGGATTATTTTAAGTTCACCGGAGGATTCAAAAATCTAATGAAAAAAGGTGGAAGCAGTTTTAATGTTTCGTCAAACGATTTAGGAATTTCATTGCTTCGAAATAATCGCGCTAAAGAAATTGAAACAAAATTTGGTGCAACAAACTTCGCTTATTCAGTTACAAAATCTTGGAATATTAGTGGTTTCGGAATTCTTTCTACTTCAAAAACAGAATTAGAAACCAAATCTCAGACTACATTTTTAAATTCTGGAAATCAGGAAAGAAGAGACGAAAATACAAGTCAAAAGAATAACTTGGGGCTTTTCAAATTAAGTTCGACTTACAAACCAAACGATAAATTTCAGTTTGATTATGATATCTTAACCAAGTTGACCAAACAAGAAGAATATTCAGATTTATTTAGAGAACAGATTGTACTGAACGAATCTACTCCAGAAACTATTTTTACAACAAAAAAACAAGATCCAACTTCGATTAATCAGAACTTGAGTTTGTATTACACACAAAGCGACAAAAATATTTTTGCTTTTGAAATGCAGCATTTGTACCAAGACGAGAATCCTTTTTATAATGCCAATCTGGCGACGCTTCCTTTTCGTTTGTCAGGATTTGTTAAACAAGATCGAAATGATTACAATCAAAATCGTTTTGTAAAAACCAATAAACTAGATGCTAAACTGGATTACTATTATATGGTAACGCCAAAAAGCAATATCAATATTACTTTAGGAAATACTTATTCGTACCAAAATTTCAATTCTCATATTTTCCAAATATTGGATAACGGAACACGAAATGATTTGAACGATCCGGCGAATAACAATGATGTAGATTATAGATTTAATGATGCTTTTCTAGGCTTTCATTATAAAATCTTAAAGGGAAAATTTACTTTAACACCAGGAGTCAGCCTGCATTCTTACCAAATGACAAACGGACAATTAGGGAGTGATTATTCTCAAAGTTTTACCAAATTACTGCCGGATTTCTTCGCTTTATATCAAATTAAAAAGTCAGAAACATTGACTTATAATTTCTCTTTAACCAATGATTTTACAGATGTTAATCAGTTGGCAGCAGGTTATGTTTTGTCCAATTACAGCAATTTGTTTCATGGAAATCGATTTTTAGAAAATGCCACTTCGCAAGTGCATTCGCTTCGTTATTTCAAGTATAATATGTTCAATTTTGAAAATATTTTTGCCAATGCAACTTACACGAGAAAAGTAGATGCTATTAAAACGAAAGCAGATTTTGATGGAATTAATCAATCGTCAGTTCCATACAATTCAAATTTAGACGATGAAACTTTTTCTGGAATGGGATCTTATGGGCGTTCATTTTTAAAAAATTACAAAGCGTCGGCAAGTGCGAGTATCAACTGGTCAAAGTTCAATAATATTCAAGATAACGAATTGAGAACAACCGAAAGTTTTGTGCAGAGTTACACCATAAAAGCATCAACAAATTATAAAAAACTCCCGAATATCGAATTTGGTTACAATCTTTTGGTGAATAAATACAGCGGTTCTACCTTTTATACCGATAAACCATTTGCCCGATTAGATTACTATTTCTTAGATAGTTTCTCTTTTGTTTCGGAGTATGAATTTTACCATTATTACAACGGAGATAAAACGGTCGATAATGAATATGATTTCTTAAGTGCCAGTTTAATTTATCAAAAGAAAAACAGTAAATGGGAGTATAAAATTTCGGCAACCAACTTGTTAAATACAAGATATTTGAACGATGATAATTTTACGCAATTCTCTACAAGAGTTTCTCAATATACCGTACAGCCCCGATACATCATCTTTTCGATGAAATATAATTTATAGTAATAGAATTGGTTTAATTTTATAAATAAGGTGTTTATTTAAATAAGAATGGAATATCTTTACATGAATATTAACAGCCAAATTTTTATATTATGCGCAATTTTATTTGGAGTTTATTGCTATCTACTTCGGCAATTTCTATGTCTTTTTCTCAAGAAAATAATGAAAAAGGAACGTATTTATCTACAAACAAAGGCCAGAAAATCAAATTAAATTTATTGGACGGCAACAAATATGAGCTGGTATTTTATTCAGGTGATTATGAGGTAAAAGGAGATTCATTGCTATTTGCTAAAAATGTAGAAGCACAAACTAACTTTGATCTTTCTTTTAAAGTTGATAAAAAAGCCAAAAGTGTAAAAGTAAAATTCTTAGATCCTTCGTATTATTCCTTTTATATAGGAACCCAAAAAGGTAAAGAAGAAATTAAATACCAAAGAATTTCAGACATTAAAACGAAGATAGATCCAGAATGGAAGGAAACTGATCTTACTTTTGAAATTGAAAAAGCAGACTTTTTATATTTAGTATTTGAAGATAATTACAACCCAACGACGGTTAATAAATATGCATTGCCAAAAGATGTTTCTGAAATAACAATTGGTTATGAATTGGCAGTTTTGGGAGATTTGAAAATTTCAGGATTTTTTGATAGAAAAACCAATCAATTGATAATCTCTGAAAAATCAGGATTAAATCCTTTGGTTTTTACTAATGAAAAAGATCCTCAGCCAGCAGCCAAAACTTCAAAAGTTACTCCTCTAGAAAGTTTGTCTATTGCAAATTGGACTTATCCAGGTAAAGAAAATGTTTTGGTTAACGAAGATTTTGGGACAGGAATTGTTGCAAAAGATAGTGTTGTGGTTGCCGTTGAAGATGTAGCAACTCCAGCTTATACACAATATGATTTTAAATTAAAAATTGAAAATAATCTGAACAAAGCCATTTCGGCGACTAAAGAATCAAACAATAATAAGTTTTTAGGAGTTTATGTCAATAGTAAAAAAGAAGCAAAAGAGAGTTTTGATTTATTTATAAAAGATCAAGAAACTCAAGCAGGATATAGTATGTACGATGCTTATAATCCTGTTTACGATGTTTTTAATTATTATTTGGCTGGAGCCGATGATAAAAAATGGCTCAAAAACAATAAAATAACAAATGATCCAAGCGTATTGGTATTGAACGGTCAAGGCAATATACTAGCAGTTGCAAAATCTGATTTAGAAGCTCAGAAATATCAATTTAGTTATTATGGCGATTTTTATCGCAAACTTCTGCGAACAGATGCTTTTTTAGCAATGAATACTGTTTTAAAGAATAAAAAAGCAGGTGATGCCGATATAATTAAGGCTTTTAATAAAGCAGCAATGCTCGAAGCTTCTTATGACTACGATTCAGAAGATGTAGTAACAGATCCTAATTCAACAGAATTTGTATTCACAAAAACACCTTTAGACAAAAAAGAAGTTGCCGCAAGTTGGAAAAAATTAATTGAAGCTCATCAAAAAGATACTAAATCAGATATGTATTTGGTTGAAACAATTGTAAAGGAAATCAAAAACCAAGGATTTACAAAACAGCTTTTTAATGAAGATAAAATTTTAAACGACACCGATTTCTTGGCGATAGACTATTTGCTTAAACATTCTGATGATATAGAAAACAAACGTGCAGAGTTCAATAGTATAGTAGGACAACTTCATAATGTTGGAAGTCCAGTTACTGAAATTTCAAATGCGTTACAGTTAAACCTTTATGCATCTCAAGATGGAGTTACAGGAAATATCAATAAAGAAAAAGTCAATTCTATTTATAAAAAGATAATTGCGTCTGGTAAAGGTAATTTTGATGCTTACCGCAATTATTTTGATTATTTAGGTCAGGTTGAAGACAAAGATGGTTCTAACACAACTTTCTTAAAAGAATTCAATACCTATTTTGATAATACTTTGGCAGGAACAAGTCCAATTGAAAAATTAGACGCCATTTTTGCAGGATTAGATTCTAGTTCAAGTTATTCTTATGACGGCTGGAATATGTTTAAAGAATATCATTCTAACCTTGCAAATACAGCAGCTTGGAGTGTGGTATTAAAACCTCAGAATTCTAACTTTTTAAAAGATGCTATCAAATGGTCTGAATACAGTTTGGTTGTTACTAAAAACAATCCATATTATTTAGATACTTTGGCGCAGTTATATTATAAAGACGGACAAAAGCAAAAAGCAATCGAAACTCAGACTTTAGCAGTGAAATATTTATCTGGTGTGACTGAAGAAGAAACTGCGACTGAAATTAAAGACACGTTAGCAAAAATGCAAAACGGAACATATTAATAAGACTAAGTTCTAAAAGCAAAAAGCCGATTTCTAATTTAAGAAATCGGCTTTTTTATGTTCAGGCTAACTAAGATGTCTAACGATCTAAGCGAGTCTATAAGTCTAGATTTACAATCCAAATGCAGCTTTTACTTGATCAACAAAATCAAGTTTTTCCCATGTAAATAATTCAACAGTAACTGTTTTTTCGTTTCCGCCTGGAGCAGAGAAAGTTTTAGTTACAGTTTCTGGTTTACGTCCCATGTGTCCGTAAGCAGCAGTTTCGCTGTAGATTGGGTTTCTTAATTTTAAACGCTGCTCGATAAAGTAAGGACGCATATCGAAGATAGCTTCTACTTTTTTAGCGATTTCACCGTTAGTTAAGTTTACTTTTGAAGTTCCGTAAGTTTCAATGAAAATTCCCATTGGTTCAGCAACTCCAATTGCGTAAGAAACCTGAACTAAGATTTCGTCAGCAACACCTGCAGCAACTAAGTTTTTAGCGATATGACGTGTCGCATAAGCGGCACTCCTATCTACTTTACTTGGATCTTTTCCAGAGAATGCACCACCACCGTGAGCACCTTTTCCACCGTAAGTATCAACGATAATTTTTCTTCCTGTTAAACCAGTATCTCCGTGAGGTCCTCCAATAACAAATTTTCCTGTTGGGTTAATATGGTAGTTGATTTTATCGTTGAATAAATGAGCGTGCTCTGGGTTTTTAGCGATAATTCTTGGAATCAAGATTTCGATAATATCTTTTTTGATTTTAGCAAGCATTGCAGCCTCTTCATCAAAATCGTCATGTTGTGTTGAGATAACAATTGCATCAATACGAGTCGGTTTGTTATCGTCGCTGTATTCTAAAGTTACTTGAGATTTAGCATCTGGACGTAAATAAGTGATTTCTTTGTTTTCACGTCTTAAAATAGCTAACTCTTGTAATAATTTATGAGATAAATCAAGTGCCAATGGCATGAAGTTTTCAGTTTCGTTTGTAGCGTAACCAAACATCATTCCTTGGTCTCCAGCACCTTGCTCTTCTGGCTTCGCTCTGTCAACCCCTTGATTAATGTCTGCAGACTGCTCGTGAATTGCAGAAAGAATTCCACAAGAATTCGCTTCAAACATATATTCACTTTTAGTATATCCAATTTTACGGATTACCTCACGTGCAATTTGTTGTACATCAAGATAAGTATTCGATTTTACTTCACCTGCTAAAATTACCTGACCTGTAGTAACTAATGTTTCACAAGCTACTTTTGAATCAGCATCAAATGCCAGAAAGTTATCAATTAAAGCATCCGAAATTTGATCTGCAACTTTGTCTGGATGCCCTTCACTAACAGATTCTGACGTAAATAAATAAGCCATAATAATTTATTAAATTAACATTAAGCGAGGAAAAAGTAATTGCTGAAAGTGCTAAAGGAGAGTTCCTGCTTTAGCATTTTTTACTACTGAAATCTATCTTTCAGTATTCATAACGAACCATTTCATTATGAAGAGGTTGCAATCAGTTCAAATTTTTCCTCTGTATTCGCGTGCAAAAGTACAAAACCATTTTGATTTGCAAATTAAAGTTCAACTTTTTTTATTTTTTACAACAGAAATTTAACAAAAACATACTAGATTGATAGGGTAATAGAAATTATTTTGGTTTTTGTTTGGTCGATTAAAAAATAGTTCGCACATTTGCTTCGTTAAAATAACAGAAAGAAATGAAATTTACAATTTGCAATATGATGTCTTGTAAGATGCCGGAGTTATCCGCAGAGACTCTATTGTAGTTTTTTTTCAACAACATATATAGAACCTCTGCAGACCGCAGAGGTTTTTTTTGTTCAAAAAAGAAAGCTGTAAGATTTTTTTTAAGCCAAAAACAACTAATTAATCAGTTAAAAAAATGAAAAAAAATGTACTAATCGTTTTAGGTCTTTTTACATTTTCAGGTATTTATGCTCAGGACAATAAAAAAGAGCAGGATACTTTAAAGAGTAATGAATTAACAGAAGTAACAGTTATTGGATCTAGAAGTAAAAACAGAGTAAAAACAGATGTGCCGGTTCCGGTTGATGTTTTTAACGTGGGCGAAATAACAAAAGGTGCGCCGCAAACCAGCGTAACTCAAATATTAAACTATGTTGCGCCTTCGTTTACAAGTAACGCAACATCAACAGCAGATGCAACAGATCACGTTGATCCAGCGCAATTAAGAGGATTAGGACCAGATCAGGTTTTAATTTTAGTAAACGGAAAAAGAAGACACACAAGTGCTTTAGTTAATATAAACGGATCGCCAGGAAGAGGTTCTGTTGGAACAGATTTAAATGCGATTCCGTCTTTTGCAATAGAAAGAATTGAAGTTTTAAGAGATGGAGCTGCGGCCCAATACGGTTCTGATGCAATTGCCGGAGTAATTAATATTGTATTAAAAAAGAACGCTGACTTTCTTACTGGAGGAATTCAATACGGAACTAATTTGTCATCTGGATCTAATAATTTCGAAGGAGGAGCAGACGGGCAAACTGTACAAGTCGATTTAAATTACGGAACTTCGTTAGGTAAACCGGGAAGTTTCTTCAATATTACAGGAACTGCCGTTACAAGACAAGCAACAAGCAGAGCAGGAATTAGAAGCAATAATATTTTTAATGCCTATAATGCTGTTGAAAATCGAGCAGCACAAAATGGAGTTGAAATAAATTCATTATTCACCAACATTAATACCACTGGAAACTCGGCTCAAATTATTAGTTCATTACAGCAATATGCTCCTCAAGTAAGCTATTTTACAGCAGCACAGCAAACTGCAATCGCATCTGCAACAACAATTGCGCAAATGCAGACAGCTTTGAATTTTGATGTTACTAATAATGAATTAGCCTACAGAGGACAGCAAAGAAGTGACTATAATATGAGTGTTGGCCAGTCAGAACTTGCTTCTGGTCAGGCATATTATAATGCGAAATATCCCTTAACAGAAAGTACTTCTTTGTACTCTTTTGGTGGAGTGTCGTATAGAAATGGAAAATCGTATGCGTTTAACAGGCTTCCAAACGGTTCTGGAACTTTCACGCAAGTGTATCAAAATGGATTTTTGCCAGAAATAGAATCAGATATATTAGATGCTTCTGCAGCGGTTGGCGTAAACACAGAATTATTTGGTTTTGATACCGATTTAAGTACAAACCTTGGAACAAACTCATTCAAATATGATGTAAACAATACTATTAATGCAACCCTTGGAACAAATTCTCCTTTTAGTTTTGATGCCGGTAAAGTTTCGTTTTTACAAAGTACAACCAATTTAGACTTTAGTAAAAAATACGATGTTCTTTCAGGATTAAACGTTGCTTTTGGCGGGGAATTCAGATATGAAAATTACCAAATTAAACAAGGAGATGAAGCTTCTTATGGCTTATATGATGTAAACGGAAATTTGGTAACGGGAATTTTGCCAAGCACTTCTCCTTTAATAGTTACAGATTTCTTTGGAAACAAACGTGGAGCAGGAGCACAGGGATTCTCAGGTTTCCAGCCTTCAGATGCTAAAGAAAGCGATAGAAAAAGTGGTGCAGGATATATTGATTTAGAATTGAATGCAACAGAAAAATGGCTGGTAAATGGAGCTGCGCGTTATGAAAATTATTCAGATTTTGGAAGTACAGTTACTTTTAAACTAGCCTCTCTTTTAAAATTGACAGATAATATTAATTGGAGGATTTCTGGACAAACAGGTTTTAGAGCGCCTTCATTACAGCAAAAGTATTTTGAAGCAAGTTCAACACAATTCATCAATGGTTCGCCATATCAAGTAGGTTATTTTACAAACGATTCGCAGGCTGCCAAAAGTATTGGTGTAGAAAACCTAAAACCAGAGAAATCAAAAAGCATCAGTACAGGATTTACATTTAAAATTCCTGAAGCTAACATAACCATTGCTACTGATGCTTATTTTACAAGAATCAATGATCGCGTTGTATTGTCGGGACAATATGCAAGACCAACAGATGCGCAAATTGCTGCCGCTACATCTCCAACGCAGGCAGAAGCGTTGACATTGTTCCAACAGGCATTTGATTTGAAAGGTGTAGAAAGAGCTTCGTTCTGGACAAACGGAATCGACTCTGAAACTAAAGGAATTGATTTGGTAATATCTCAAAAATATGATGTTATTCAGGATTTCGTAATCAGAAATGATTTTGCTTTGAGTTACAATGAAACCAAAAGAGTTGGAGATTTACACATTCCGCAATCAATAATTGATGCAGGAGGAGATCCGTATATTTATTCTTTCTTTCCAGAATCAAGCCGAATTTATTTAGAAGAAGCAATTCCAAAATTAAAAGCAAACTTAATGACAACTTTCAGCATCAAAAAACTAGATATTTATTTAAGAAACAGCTATTTCGGAAAAGTTACAGATCCAGGAGCAACAGATGTTAATCTTGACGGATCAGCTTCTGTATACGAGCATCCAGAATACAGTGCAAAATTAGTAACAGATTTATCTTTCGGATATCAGATTAACGAACATTTTAGAGCGACTGTTGGATTTAATAATATAGGAGACGTTTATCCAGATAGAAACAATCCGGCAACTCCAGCTTTTACAAATACAACTCCAACTTTATCTCCAGCACCAAGTACAGACTTGACCAATGCAAATCAGTTTGCTTATTCAAGAGCAGTTTCTCAATTTGGATTGAACGGAAGATTTGGTTTTGCACGTTTAAGCTTTAAGTTTTAAGAATTTAGAATTGATGCCGAAGATTACTCAAATTAAAAGGTTTGTTTAATCATTTTAATTTTCTAATCTGTGGCTAAATTGGAGACATCTTTTAGAATAATTGTATATATAATAAGTGATTATAAAAATTTAATAATAAAAATCGAATTTTAATTTGGTAGTTAAAAAAATATTACTACATTTACTCTATCGAATTAGTCGAATTAAAAAAACAAACCAATTTAAAAAAATGAAAGCAATAGCAAGAAGAAATATGATGTGTTGTGGAATGATGCAAATGTGCATCCCGACTTGCTGTTGCCAAAAGTGAAAGATAAAATCTTTGTTATAGTTAGAACTATAAGCCCTTTTGGTAGCCATCCGAAAGGGCTTTTTTCATTTTAAATTTTAAATCATGAATACACTAGATATAAATACAATTGCATTTCAATACTTATTGAGAACAGATTCACAAAAAAATAATACTAAAGTTGAAGAATCAACGAGTGAAACTTTAAAATATAACCCGGAACAATATTTAAAAACTCACAAATCAGTACTGTTTCATATGTATGCACTTGAAGAAGAAGGAGAAGATTTTTTTATTTAAGTCATTTTAACTGAATTACAATTTCAAAACTTAATTACAATATAAACGTATAACAATACCTAAAAAAACTAAGAAATCATGAGTACACAAAAATTTGCAACAAACGCATTACACGCAGGACACGATGTTACTAAAAACGGAAGCACAAGAGCAGTGCCAATTTACCAAACATCATCGTATGTATTTAACAATTCAGATCACGCTGCCAATTTATTTGGTCTTGCCGAAGCTGGATTTATTTATACAAGATTAAATAATCCGACAAACGACGTTTTAGAACAGCGTCTGGCAGCACTTGAAGGCGGAATCGGAGCGGTAGTAACAGCATCTGGAGCATCGGCAATTTCTACAACATTATTGACTTTGCTAAAAGCTGGAGATCATATAGTTGCATCAAACAGCTTATATGGAGGAACTTATAATCTGCTGAAAGTTACATTACCAAGATTAGGAATTACAACAACATTTGTAGATCCTTCAAGACCAGAAAATTTTACCAAAGCGGCAAAAGAAAACACAAGAGCTTTTTTTGTTGAATCTCTCGGAAATCCAAAATTAGATGTTTTAGATTTAAAAGGAATTTCGGCAGAAGCCAAAGCATTTAAAGTGCCATTTATAGTAGACAATACAGTTGCGACACCTTACTTATTGAACCCAATTAAATATGGTGCCGATATTGTAATTCACTCCTTAACTAAATATATCGCTGGAAACGGAACTTCTTTAGGGGGCGTTATCATTGATGCTGGAAATTTTGACTGGGCAAACGGAAAATTCCCTGAATTTACCGAACCGTCTGCAGGTTACCATGGATTAGTATATCACGAAGCTTTAGGAAATGCGGCTTTTATTGCAAAAGCGCGAATTGAAGGACTGCGTGATTTTGGTTCTGCTTTGAGTCCATTTAATGCTTTTCAGATTATTCAAGGATTAGAAACACTTCCAATCCGAATCAAGAAACATAGTGAGAATGCTTTGGCTTTGGCCGAATGGTTAGAGAAACAAGATGAGGTCGTGTGGGTAAATTATCCAGGTTTAAAATCGAATAAATATTACGATTTAGCCCAAGAATATTTGCCACAAGGCCAAAGCGGAATCATTACTTTTGGATTAAAAGGTGGTTTTGATGCTGCTAAAAAAGTTGTAGATAATACAAAATTATTCTCTTTACTAGCCAATATTGGCGACACTAAATCGCTGATTATTCACCCGGCAAGTACCACACATCAGCAGTTAACAGATGAAGAACAAATCGAAACAGGAGTTTCAAAAGATTTGGTTCGTCTGTCTGTGGGAATTGAAGATATTGAAGATTTAATTGCAGATCTGCAAACTGTTTTTGAGAGTGTTTCGCTATCACAATACAGTATTAATAAAAATTAGGTTTTTTTGTTTTTTGTTTGAAAGATTGCCTTTAGTGATTGGTTATTGCTAAAGGTAATTTTTTATGAAAAGCATCATTATAAAAATTCAACCATATAAGTGATATAAGTTCATTTAGTAAAATGCACCACAGTGCGTCTAGCAATTTAACGCAAAGAAAATTAAATGAACTTATATCACTTATATGGCTAAAAAACAAAATAGTAGAAATTATGTCAAAGCTTAAAATAAACATTATCCTTTTTGGAATTGGAAATATCGGAAGTACTTTGATTAATCAGATTATTGAAAGTCAGGACTTTTTTCTTGAAAGTAAAAACGTAGATTTTCATTTTCCTATTATAACCAATTCTACAGTGGCCTTTTTCGAGAAAGAAGGTGTTGGTTATGCTTGGGAAACCAATTTTAGACAATTGGCTGTTCCTTTTAAAGTAGAAGATATTATTGAATTTGCTAAAGAAAATGAATTCGAAAACTTGATTGCTGTAGATGCAACAGCCAGTGATGAATTGGTGAAACATTATAATACGCTCATCAAAAACGGATTTAATATTGTGGCTGTCAATAAAAAAGCAAACACACTGCCGATAGACTTGTACAAAGAGCTGCGATCAAATCTTAAAAAGTATGACAAAGAGTTTTTGTATGAAACATCTGTCGATACAGGGATTCCGGTTTTGCAGACTTTAAGAGATTTGTATTATTCGGGAGAAAAAATCACCAAGATTCGAGGAGTATTTTCAGATAATTTGAGTTACGTGTTTAATAGATTTTCTTCTGAAGATGTTTCGTTTTCATCCGTTTTAAAAGATGCAAGTCTTTTGGGATTAATGAAATCAACATTCAAGGAAGATTTATCTGGAAACGACACGGCAAGAAAACTTCTAATATTGGCCAGAGAAGTTGGCAAAGATTTCAATTTCTCAGATATTCAAATACATCCTTTTATTACAGAAAATCATCTGGAACAAAATGGAGTGCTGAATAAAGAAGCAGTTGACAAATCATTTAAAATAGCAAAAATAACACAGTCTGATAATCATGTACTTCGTTATGTGGGCGAATTTGATTTTGAGAAAAATAAGCTGGAAGTCAAATTGATTTCAGAACCTGCACATTCTGCAATTGGACAATTAAAGGGCTCGGATACCATTTTTGAAATCTATACACAATCTTACGCACAGGTTCCAATTGTAATCCAAAGTGCACCGCCGTGCAAACAGGCAATTTCGAGAGGAATTATAACCGATATTTTGAAAGTAGCGGAAAGAATTAGAAATAAAGAGGCCGTTTGGTCTTAAAAACTTCGTAGAAAATAAAAAATATAACTAATGTTCTTTGATAAACTGATTCGTTAAGGAAGTTTAGAAAGCTTTAAAACTGCTTATTGATCAATTTTTTATAGTCTTTTTCTGTAAATTATTTTTGTAAGATGTTTTTCGACGTAAAAAAATCACTTTTTAACGTATTTTGTAATTAAATTCTTGAATTTTATTTGTTTAATAAAAATAATAGTTGCATATTTGTTATACCCAAAAACTACTACAATCAAATGAACTTAAAAGTCAACAAAATGTTTTGCGCCATTTCGGTTATAACCGAGGCTGGGTTGTCTATTGCTTAAAAAATTGTAAGAATACAATATATAGTAAAGCCTCCCAAAACATATTGGGAGGCTTTTTAATTTTACACAAAAATGCAGAATTTAAATAAAATACAATATAAATCACAGATGAATAAATCCTTACAGATGAACAAGATGTTTGCTGTCGCGCTTATTTGCGTGAACGTCTGTTGATACTAAAAGAATAAATGAGTTTAAAAAACTTAACCCTTTTGGTATCTGAAATTCCAAAAGGGTTTTTTTATTCCTGAAAGCGATTTAACATAAACATAAAAAAGAAATAAAGATTATAAAACGCAACTAAACTAAAACTTAATATCATGAGCACATTGAACTACTTAGCAAAAACGATTTCTACTTTGAAAAACAAAAGAACGAAAAGAAATAATCCGCCGCCGCCAGCAAACGAATTGGCTCACCCAAGGTTCGGAATTACTGAAACGGATAAAAATACCGAAAAAATAACACCAAATTCTTTGTTGTTTTTGATGTATTCAAAAGAAAATGAAACGCTTTTTATCTAAATTAAAAAGCATCGCAAAATAGGCTTCGGCCTGCTTAATTTTACTGGGCATTTCTGTTCGGTAAATTTTTGCGTATAATAGTTTTTGCTGCAATATGTTTATGAAATTTAGCAAACAGTTTCGATAAAATTTGTTTGTTAAAGAAATTAGTAGTTAATTTGCACTCGTTAAGTTCAAAAAAGTATTGAAATGTTATAAAGAAAGGACGAGGGATTAGACCCGATGAATCCTTAGCAACCCTTCGTTAATTCGAAGAAGGTGCTGCATTCTACCACGCCCAACGTGGAAAGATAACAACAAGAATTTTTCTAGTTTATACTAGTTTTTTCTTTCTAATATTTCCAGATACAAATCAGATAATACAACAGATTTGAAATTGGAAAATATACCAAACCCTATTAGCATACAAAATTTCACCACAGAAAATGGTGCGCTTTATCATACACTGCCTTTAAGTTTTACTATTGATGGTCAGCCTTTGCATAGTGCGCCTATTGTTTTGGTAAATCATGCCTTGACAGGAAACGCCCAAGTTACTGGCGAGAATGGCTGGTGGAATAACTTAATTGGTGAAGGTAAAACCATTGATACTGCTGTCTATACCATTTTAGCGTTTGATATTCCAGGAAACGGAAGCAATTCTTTCCTAATCGAAAATTATCTAGATTTTACTGCCAGAGACATTGCCCGAATTTTTATTGAAGGACTAAAAGCTTTAAATATTGAAAAGCTTTATGCCATAATTGGAGGCTCAGTTGGAGGCGGAATTGCTTGGGAAATCTTAGCTTTAGAACCAAATATCACAGAACACCTTATCCCGATTGCAAGCGATTGGAAATCGACAGACTGGCTTATTGCCAATTGTTTCCTGCAAGAACAAATTCTTAATAATTCTTCAAAACCAATCGAAGATGCGAGAATACACGCCATGCTGTGTTATCGTTCGCCAGAATCATTCAAAGAAAAATTTCAGCGTACCATCAATCAAGATCTTTTGATTTTTAATATCGAAAGCTGGCTGGCGCATCACGGAAAAAAATTGCAGCATAGATTTCAGTTAGCTTCTTATAAATTAATGAATCAGCTGCTTAAAACAATTGATATTACTAGAAATAGTGAAAGTTTTGAAAACTTACTGTCACAATCAAATGCATCAATTCATATAGTAGGAATTAATTCGGATTTGTTTTTTACAGCAAAAGAAAACGTAGAAACCTACGAAGAATTGAAGAAATTTAAAGACAATGTTTTCTACAGCGAAATTGATTCGGTTCACGGACATGACGCTTTTTTAATCGAGTACAAACAATTAGATCATTTACTTGCCGACATTTTTAAGGCAGAAACAATAAAAAAATAAAATGAAAGTATTAAAATTTGGAGGTAAATCATTAGCAAACGGAGAAGGACTTAACAAAGTTGTTTCAATCATTTCGGATAAGGTAAATCAAGGTGAAAAAATTACCGTTGTAGTTTCTGCACGCGGAAACGCAACAGATGAATTAGAATTTATTTTAAGCATTGCTGCTAAAAATGGCAGTTATAAAGAATTATTAGAGAATTTTAAAAAATATCAAATATCAGATTATCCGCATGTAGATTTATCTGAGGAATTTAATGTTTTAGACAAACTTTTTGAAGGTGTAAGTCTAATTGGCGATTACAGTAAAAAAATCAAAGATCAGATTCTATCAAAAGGAGAATTGCTTTCGGCTAAATTATTGACCGCTATTTTGATAGAAAAAGGAATTCCAGCGAATTTTGTAGATTCAAGAGAATTGCTGAAAACCGATTCTAAATTTGGTGATGCACAGCCTCTAGAACAGCTTTCAAAGAAAAACGTAGTAAATTATTTTAAAGAACATAACGGCGAAACGGTTAATATAGTTACAGGCTTCATTGGTTCCAACAACAACAACGACACAACTACTTTAGGTAGAAACGGCAGTAACTATACCGCTTCGTTAATTGCGAATTATTTAAATGCCGAAGAACTTCAAAACTTTACACACGTAGACGGAATCTACACGGCAAATCCAGATTTAGTTGCAGATGCTAAAAAAATCGAATATTTGTCTTTTAACGAAGCAAATGAGCTGGCTAATTTTGGAGCAACAATTCTGCACGCCAAAACGATAATTCCGTTATTAGAAAAAAATATTCCGCTTCGTATTTTAAATACTTTCAATCACGAAAACCGCGGAACCTTAATTACATCCGATTCTGCTAAAGAAGGAATTAAAACACTTTCTGTTTTGGAAAATGTTTCTCTTGTTAACCTTGAAGGACGCGGATTACTTGGAAAGGCAGGAGTAGATGCCCGTATTTTTAAGGTAATGGGCGATCATAATATTAGTGTGAGTATTATTTCGCAAGGATCTTCAGAAAGAGGAATTGGCTTAGTTGTAGCAACAGATAAAGCGACAACTGCAGTTGTAGAATTAGAAAAAGAGTTCGAAAATGACTTTTATTCGAAAGACGTAAACCAAATTACAGTTACAGACAATGTATCGGTAATTTCGATTATCGGACAGGATTTAAGTACATTCCACAAACCATATACAGCCTTAATCAAAAATAAAATTGTTCCGATTTTGTTTAACAACACCGTAACGGGTAAAAACGTGAGTTTGGTTGTTAAAAAAGAAGAATTAAACAAAGCTTTAAACGTAATTCACGGGGAAATCTTTGGTGTTTCTAAGAAAATAAACATCGCGATTTTTGGCCACGGGTTAGTAGGGGGGACTTTAATCAATCAAATTTTAGAATCGGCTGCAGCAATTGAAAAACGTAAAGACGTTAAGCTGAATGTTTTTGCTATTGCAAATTCAAAAAAGCTGCTTTTAAATAAATATGGTGTAACTGCAAACTGGAAAAATGAAATCGAAACAAAAGGCGAAGCATACACTATAAAAGATATTATTGCTTACGCGAATGAACACCATTTAGAAAACTTAATTGCGATCGATAACACGGCAAGTGCGCCTTTCGTAGAAAACTATATTCCGCTTGTAGAAAGCAGTTTCGATTTGATTTCTTCGAATAAAGTAGCGAATACATTAAGCTATGGTTTTTATAAAGAATTGAGAAAATCTTTGGCAGAAAACCAAAAGAATTATTTATACGAAACCAATGTGGGTGCAGGTTTACCGTTAATTGATACCATTAAATTACTGCATCTTTCGGGAGAAAATATCACAAAAATTAAAGGTGTTTTCTCAGGAACATTGAGTTATTTATTCAATAATTTCTCTGCAAAAGATGTTCCTTTCAGCGAAATCTTGCAGGAAGCAATTGATAACGGATACACAGAACCAGATCCGCGTGAGGATTTATGCGGCAATGACGTTGGAAGAAAATTATTGATTTTGGCTAGAGAATTAGATTTACAAAACGAATTTGAAGAAATTTCTATTCAGAATCTTATTCCAGAGCATTTACGTGAAGGAAGTGCAGCTGATTTCTTGACGAAATTAAAAGAATTTGATCCGATTTACGCTAAAATAAAAGCAGACCAACAGCCAAATCATGTACTAAGATATATCGGCGAATTGTCTGGTGATTTACAAAATGACAAAGGAAATCTAGAAGTTAAATTAGTTTCAGTACCTTCGGATACAGCCTTAGGCGGACTAAAAGGTTCTGATTCTTTCTTTGAAATTTACACAGAATCTTACGGAGATCGTCCAATTGTGATTCAAGGAGCTGGTGCAGGTTCTGCGGTAACGGCAAGAGGAGTTTTCGGAGATATTTTGAGATTGTCGGATAAAGGGTAATACGATTTTAGATTGCAGATTTTAGACTTGAGATTTTAGATTTACAAGGCTATAACAAAACAAAAAAAATAACAACACAATGAAAGTAACTTTAAACAGAGTAAATGACGCATTTCATTTTAAACTAAAAAATGAACGCGGACATATAGTTGACGTTGACAGCAGAGCCGAATTTGGCGGAAGCGATTTAGGTGCAAGTCCAATGGAGTTAGTGCTAATGGGCGTTGCAGGGTGCAGTGCAATTGATATGATTTCAATTTTAAAGAAGCAGCGTCAGGAAATCACTTCTTTTAATGCTGAGGTTGAAGGAACAAGAGTTCAAATCGAAGAAGCAAAACCTTTTAAAGAAATCGATGTGGTTTTTTATTTAGAAGGAGAAATCAATCCTGAAAAAGCAAAAAAGGCAGCACAGCTTTCTTTCGAGAAATACTGTTCGGTTGCCAAAACAGTTGAGCCAACAGCAACTATTAAATATAAAGTCGTTTTAAACAACGAAGAATTACGTTAATTAAATTAGTCAATTTGAGAATTAGATAATTCTCAGTTAGCTGAAAAGGAAAAATATTTTGCGAAACTTAGTGTTCACTTTGTGAATCTTTGCGAAATAGTTTTTCAAAAAAAACAAAAAACAACACAATGAATAAAGAAGAATTTGGTTTTGAAACACAAGCCATAAGAACACAATTAGAAAGATCACAGTATTTAGAGCATTCGGTGCCATTGTATTTATCGTCAAGTTTCGTATTTGAAGATGCAGAGGATATGCGCGCTTCTTTCACAGAAGAAAAAGAAAGAAATATTTACAGCCGTTTCAGTAATCCAAACACATCAGAATTTGTGGATAAGATCTGCAAAATGGAAGGTGCAGATTCTGGTTATGCTTTTGCAACGGGAATGGCAGCAGTATATTCTACTTTTGCTGCATTATTAAACTCTGGAGATCATATTGTTTCTGCAAGCAGTGTTTTTGGTTCTACTCACGCTTTGTTTATGACTTATTTTCCAAAATGGAATATCGAAACTTCATATTTTGAGATCAATAAGCCAGAAACAATCGAGAGTTTTATTAAACCAAACACCAAAATATTATACGCCGAATCACCAACAAATCCTGGTGTTGATGTTATTGATTTACAATTATTAGGAGATATTGCAAAAAAACACAACTTGATTTTAATTATAGACAACTGTTTTGCAACACCTTATTTACAGCAGCCAATTAAATTTGGAGCACATTTGGTTATCCATTCAGCAACAAAATTAATTGACGGACAAGGACGAGTTTTAGGCGGAGTAACTGTTGGAGATGCAGAATTAATCAGACAGATATATTTGTTCTCTAGAAATACAGGTCCAGCTTTATCGCCATTTAATGCTTGGGTTTTATCAAAAAGTTTAGAAACATTGGCAGTTCGTGTGGACAGACACTGCGAAAATGCTTTAAAAGTAGCTGAGTTTTTAGAAAGTCATCCAAATGTAAACAGCGTAAAATATCCGTTTTTGAAATCGCATCCGCAATATGAAATTGCAAAAAAGCAAATGAAAGCTGGCGGGAACATCATCGCATTTGAAATTAAAGGTGGAATTGAAGCAGGAAGAAAATTCTTGAATTCGATACAACTTTGTTCATTGTCTGCAAATATTGGAGATACCAGAACAATTGTAACGCATCCAGCTTCTACAACACACAGTAAATTATCCGAAGAAGATCAATTAGCGGTTGGAATCACGCAAGGTCTTGTTCGTGTTTCCGTAGGTTTAGAAACTGTAGAAGATGTAATTGCAGATTTGAAACAAGCATTAGCTTAATTATATATTTCAATTTCAAATAGTAAAGACGATTTTTAGCTGTAAATTTAATACAGTTGAAATCGTCTTTTTTGATTATGTTTTCTTAAAATCATATTTTTGTCATTCAAAGAAATAAATTAACGAAGTAATTTGATAGAATTAGTAGAATTTAACTTTATTCTTTTGTGATAGTTCAAACAAAAAGCATATTTTTGTTGTTTAATAATTTGTAAGAGTTTGATCTGAATATCCCAAATCTAAATTCTACAATCTAAAATTATACATTAGTGCTTTCAAAGAAAACAAAATACGGAATTAAAGCTCTTACATATTTAGCCAGGAGAGAAAATAACGAACCTGTACAAATTGCTGAAATTGCGAAAAGTGAACATATTTCGATTAAATTTTTAGAAAGTATTTTATTGCTTTTAAGAAACTCTGGTTTTCTTGGAGCTAAAAAAGGAAAGGGCGGCGGTTATTACCTGATCAAAGACCCTAAAGATATCAGCATGGCAAAAGTCTACCGAATTCTAGAAGGGCCAATTGCATTATTACCATGCGCGAGTCATAATTTCTACGAAAGATGTGATGATTGCGATGATGAATCTACTTGTGCCGCTAGGCGTTTAATGACAGAAGTTAGAGATAATACACTTAAAATATTAGAAAGTAATTCTTTAGCAGATATTGCTTTTTAGAATTTTCTTTTTAAAAATAAAAAATGACCATTTTACAATTCTAAAATGGTCATTTTTTATGTTGAGTATTACAGTTCTAAAAAATCAATTTATATCCCGCTAGAAAAAGCATTACAGCAATCGCATTTCTCAAAAATAAATCAGGAACTTTCCCGCTTAAACTGCTTCCAATATAAATACCTGGAAGAGATCCCATTAATAATTGGCCTAAAAGCGCTAAATCTAAATTTCCCATAGAAGCATGTCCGATTCCAGCAACTAAAGTCAATGGAACAGCGTGAGCAATTTCAGTTCCTACCAATCGAGGAGTTGGTAAAAGCGGATAAAGGAAAAACAAAGTTACAGTTCCTAAAGCGCCAGCTCCAATAGAAGTTAAAGTTACAGTCGCTCCCAATAATACTCCAATGCCAACAGTCAGCATATTTTGAGTATGGCTTTCGCTGTGAAATTTATCGCCGGCATGTTTCTGAGAAAACTTTAAAATTCTATTTTTAAATATAATAGCAACAGAAGTAAACAATAATGCCCAGCCTAAACTGTACTTAATTACACGATTTATCGTTTCAATATCTGTTTTAATACTGTTGAGTATCCACAACGTTACTAAAGCAGCGGGAACACTTCCTAATGTCAGCCATCCTGTAATTTTCCAGTTTATATTTCCTTTTTTATTGTGTACAAATATTCCGCCAGCTTTCGTAAAAGCGGCATATAACAGATCTGTTCCTACAGCTGTTGTAGGAGGAATATTGAAATATAATAAAATTGGGGTCATTAAAGAACCACCTCCAACACCTGTTAATCCAACTATAAATCCAACTACTAAACCTGCGATTACAAGACCAATCTGAAAATCCATAAAAAAAATTTGGCGCTAAAATACGACATTTTTATAATTATCCTATAGATATTGTAGAGATTGAAAAACGTATTTAATATACAAGTTTTTTGGATGCTTATAATGTTTGAATATCTTGTAAAATAGCATTATTTGTGAAATTATTCAAGCAAAGTTCTAAATACCTCTTTTAGAATGCAATGAATTAGTAATTATGGCTTAAAAAAATAAAAATATTACTTTGTATTTTAGAAATAAGTATTATTTTTGCAAAGTAATCTATTAACCCGATAGGGTAATAGGTTTTGAAAACAAAAAGAATTATTTTTAATATGGAAAAAGAACTGAAAATAAATACGGCCGATTCTTTAAAAGAAAAGCTTTGGATTGGAATTCCTGTTGTTTTGTTAGTAGGTTTATTAACCGTGTTAATATACAATCATCATGCTGAGTTTTCGTGGAATGGATTTGTTGAAGGATTTAATGAAGAATTTTTAGTGTTTTTTGCCATTGGAGTTTTTGCTCAATTGGTAGACGGAACTTTAGGAATGGGTTACGGAGCAACTTCAACATCATTTTTATTGGCTTATGGAGTTCCGCCAGTGGTGAGCAGTACTGCGGTACACGTTTCAGAAATGTTTACAACGGGAGCATCGGCACTTTCACACCACCGATTTGGGAATATCAATAAAAAACTGGTAAAACATTTATTGATTCCAGGTGTTTTAGGTTCAATTACAGGAGCTTACTTATTGTCGGACATAATTAACGGTGATATTATTAAGCCATTTATTGCAGTTTACATGATTGTTTTAGCGATTGTAATCATTAGAAAAGCATTGAAAAAAACAATTGTAAAGAAGAAAACTAAAAAATTAAGTGCTTTGGCCGCTTTTGGTGGTTTCATGGATTCAGTTGGAGGCGGAGGCTGGGGGCCAATCGTAACTTCAACATTATTAGGAAGAGGAAGAAATCCGAGATATACAATTGGTTCGGTTAATGCAGCTGAGTTTGCAATTTCATTTGCAAGCGGCATTACGTTCATGCTTTTTGGAGGCATCCACGGATGGCAGGTAATCATCGGATTGATTTTAGGAGGAGTTATTGCAGCGCCGTTAGCAGCATATTTGGTAAACAAAATTAAAAGAAAACCAATGATGATTGCGGTTGGAGTTCTAATTATATTATTGAGTTTAAAAACATTATCTAAATTATTATAATTCTTTAGATAGGGAGAAAGAGATTATGAGTGCGATTATTGTACAAGAATTATTAGAAAAAACTAAAGATCTTTCGCTTGACGAAACCTTAGTTTTTTTAGCAAAAGAATTTCCGGGAAAAGTAATTTTCTCAACATCTTTTGGTCAGGAAGATCAGGTAATTACAGATTTTATTGCAAAAAGCAATACTGATATTACGGTTTTTACTTTAGACACCGGAAGATTGTTTCAAGAAACTTACGACGTTTTTCACAAAACTTTAAAAAAGTATAAAAGACCAATCGAAGTTTTTTTTCCAGAAGCTGCTTCAGTAGAAAATCTTCTGAAAACAAAAGGACCAAACAGCTTTTACGATTCAGTTGAAAACAGAAAAGAATGCTGTTTTATTCGAAAAGTGGTTCCGTTAAGAAAAGCTTTGGCAGGAAATTCAGTTTGGATTACAGGTTTAAGAGCTGAGCAGTCAGAAAACAGACAAGATTTAAACTTGTTTGAGTACGATGGAAACTTCGAAATCATAAAATTCAATCCGCTTTTAAAATGGACTTTAGAAGAAGTTGAAATTTATCTTCAAGAAAACAATGTACCGCAAAATGCTTTACACAAACAAGGTTTCGTAAGTATTGGATGTGCGCCTTGTACAAGAGCAATTTTTCCTGGTGAAGATATCAGAGCCGGAAGATGGTGGTGGGAATCTAGCCATAAGGAGTGTGGGCTTCATAGTGCTAAGAAAGAGTAGAGTTTTAGAAGAAAGAAGCAAGAGGCAAGACTTTTTTTAGAGAATAGAAAATAGATTATAGAGTAAAGAGTGAAGATTTTAGATCAGGTTAAAAACTTGAAACTTTAAACCTGAAACAAAATTTTCACAACAAAATATCAAACAAAAAAACAATGAGTTCAGTATTAAAAACAAACGCTTTAGAGAGTGAAGCAATATACATTTTCAGAGAAGTAATTTCACAGTTTGACAAACCGGTTTTACTTTTCTCAGGAGGAAAAGATTCTATCACGTTGGTGCGTTTAGCGCAAAAAGCATTTTTTCCTGCAAAAATTCCGTTTCCTCTATTACACGTTGATACGGGGCACAATTTTCCTGAGACAATTGCTTTCAGAGATAAATTGGTTGAGGAATTAGGTTTAGAACTAATCGTTCGTAATGTTCAGGATGCTATTGATGAAGGAAAAGTGGTTGAGGAAACTGGTAAATATTCAAGCCGTAACAGTTTGCAGACTACAACACTTTTAGATGCAATTGAAGAATTTAAGTTTGATGCTTGTATTGGAGGCGCACGTCGTGATGAAGAAAAAGCTAGAGCTAAAGAACGTATTTTCTCAGTTCGTGATGATTTCGGACAATGGGACGAAAAAAATCAAAGACCAGAATTGTTTGATATTTTAAATGGAAAAATAGAAAATGGACAAAACGTTCGTGTTTTCCCAATTTCAAACTGGACAGAATTGGATGTTTGGAGTTATATCGAAAAAGAACAAATCGAGATTCCATCAATCTATTTTTCACATAAAAGAAAAGTTTTTTTGAGAGACGGTTTAATCTGGTCGCATTCTCCTTTTGTGTATCAGGAAGAAGACGAACAAATCGAAGAACGAATTGTTCGTTTCAGAACCGTTGGAGATATGAGTTGTACAGCTGCTGTTGAATCTTATGCCGCAACAATTGAAGAAGTTGTGGGTGAAATCAGATCATCAACAATTTCTGAAAGAGGAGCCAGAATAGATGACAAACGTTCTGAAGCTGCAATGGAAAAGAGAAAACAACAGGGATACTTTTAATAATTGTTAATTATGAATTGTTAATTGTAAATGCAATTAGGAACGAAATTTAAAAGTAGAATCAAAAAAAACAAAAACATACAGATTTAAGTTTCGAGAGAACATGAAACCTGAAACTTTAAACCTGAAACAAAAATATTAGAATGGACGTTTTAAAAATAGCAACAGCAGGAAGTGTAGATGACGGAAAAAGTACTTTGATCGGAAGATTATTGTACGATACAAAATCATTGACTACAGATAAAATTGAAGCAATCGAGAAAAGCAGCAGACAAAAAGGTTATGATTATCTTGATTTTTCGTTAGCGACAGACGGTTTAGTAGCAGAAAGAGAACAAGGAATTACAATTGACGTTGCGCATATTTATTTTTCGACTGCAAAGAAAAGTTACATTATTGCCGATACTCCAGGTCACGTAGAATATACCAGAAACATGGTTACAGGAGCTTCTACTTCTCAGGTTTCTATTATTTTAATCGATGCTAGAAAAGGCGTTATCGAGCAGACATACCGACACTTTTTTATCAATAATTTATTGAGAGTAAAAGAGGTAATTGTTGCCATCAACAAAATGGATTTAGTGGATTACTCAGAAGAAGTTTTCAATAAAATCAAAGCGGATTTTCAGGCATTAAATGCAAAAAGTACTTTTAAGGAACAAAACGTAAGTTATATTCCCTTAAGCGCAATCAACGGTGGAAACGTGGTTGACAAATCAGAAAATATGCCTTGGTACGATGGGCAAACTGTTTTAGAACATTTGGAAGGATTACATGCTTCTGATGTTTTTGAAGCTGGAAAAGCGCGTTTCCCAGTTCAGACTGTGATTCGTCCAAAAACAGAAGAATACCACGATTTTAGAGGTTATGCCGGAAAATTATACGGGAACTCAATTAAAGTTGGAGATGCTGTAACGGTTCTTCCTTCTTTAACCGAATCAAAAGTATCTAAAATTCACTTTTTCGATAAAACATTTGATGAAGCTGTTGCAGGTTCATCGATTACAATCGAATTAGAAAATGATATCAATGTAACGAGAGGAGATATGATTGTAAAATCAGATGAACTTCCAAAAATTGAAAAAGATATTACGACGACAGTTTGCTGGATGGATAGTAAAAAACTGGTTCCAGGAACAAAGTATTTAGTACAGCATAATACGAATAGAGTTTTGGCAAAAGTAGAAAGTATTAAAAATACAATTGCAACTGATTATTCAGGAACGACTGAAGCTTCACAATTAGCCATTAACGAAATTGGAGAAGTAAGCATTAAATTAAGCAAACCGTTATATTTTGATTCTTATAATGAAAACAAATCAAACGGAGCTTTTATCTTAATTGATACAGCGACAAACACAACAGCAGGAGTAGGATTTATCAGGTAAACCTGCTGTAAGCTATAAGCTTTAGGCAATAAGCTTTTAGCAAAAGATGTATAAAAAGGTATGCAAGAGCCTAAAGCTTATTGCTTAATGCCTAAAGCAAAAAAAACACAAAGTTAATAAAGCTTAAAGCGTATAGCCTAAAGCCTAAAGCGTAAAAGAAATGGAAAGTTTTAGAACAGAAATAGAAAATCCGATAGTTCAAAGAGAGATTATCGAATTAGAAAAAAAGATTCATTTATTCCGTGGAGGAAAAATTGATGATGAGCGTTTTCGTAGTCTTCGTTTAGCGCGTGGTATTTACGGACAGCGTCAGGAAGGCGTTCAGATGATCCGTATCAAATTGCCTTATGGAAAAGTTACCAGCGAGCAATTAGTGCGTATTACACAAGTTTCAGATGAGTATTCTACTGGACGTTTACACATTACAACGCGTCAGGATATCCAGATTCACTACGTAAGTTTAGACAGAACACCAGAGCTTTGGGCAGATTTGGCTAAAGACGATATCACACTTCGTGAAGCTTGTGGAAACACCGTTAGAAATATTACAGGAAGCGAATTGGCTGGTGTAGATGTAAATGAACCATTTGATGTTTCGCCTTATGCACACGGACTTTTTCAATATCTGTTAAGAAACCCAATCTGTCAGGAAATGGGACGTAAATTCAAAATTTCGTTCTCTTCTTCAGACGAAGATACCGCTTTGAGTTATTTACACGATTTAGGATTTATTCCGAAAATTAAAGACGGACAAAAAGGTTTTAAAATCATGTTTGGGGGAGGTTTAGGATCTCAGCCAGCACATGCTGAATTACTTTCAGAGTTTGTTCCAGTAAATGAAATCATTCCAACAGCAGAAGGGATCATCCGTATTTTTGACAGATATGGTGAGCGTGCTAAAAGAATGAAAGCGCGTATGAAATTCTTAATTAAAGAAATAGGAAAAGATGTTTTTCTTGATTTGGTTGAAAAAGAGAAAAAAGCCATTGCTTTTGAAACGTATGAAATTGATACAACCGCTTTTGAAGGTCCAATTCCAGAACCATTATTTGAAGCTCCACAAGTTACAATCGAAGATACTGCAGCTTATGAAGCATGGAAAAAATCGAATGTAATTAAGCAGAAACAAGAAGGTTATTATGCCATTGGTATCAAAGTTTTACTAGGAGATTTTTATACTGATAAGGCAAGATTATTAGCGGCTTTAATTAAAAATTACGCAGCAAACGAATTACGTTTTTCATTGCGTCAAAATATTGTAATACGTCACGTAAAAGAAGAGAATCTTCCTTTCTTTTATCAGGAATTAGCCAAATTGGACTTTGTTCATTTAGGATATAATTCTACAGGAGATATTACGGCATGTCCGGGTACTGATACTTGTAATTTGGGGATTGCAAGTAGTACCGGTATTGCAGAAGAATTAGAAAGAGTTTTAAATGCCGAATATCCTCAGTATTTAAACAACCGCGAAATCGAAATTAAAATCTCAGGTTGTATGAATGCCTGCGGACAACACAATATGTCTGCAATTGGGTTCCAAGGGATGTCTATTAATTCAGGGAAACTGGTAGCTCCGGCTCTACAGGTTTTATTAGGCGGAGGAAGATTAGGAAACGGAGAAGGACGTTTTGCTGATAAAGTAATTAAAATTCCAAGCCGCAGAGGGCCAGATGCATTGCGTACCATTTTAAATGATTATGATGCGAATGCAAACGGAGAAAAATTCTTGAATTATTATGATGCAAAAGGAGAGAAATATTTCTATGAAATTCTAAAACCTTTCGCAGATGTTACCAATTTAACAGAAGCTGATTTTGTAGATTGGGGTAATGCAGACAATTACGTAAAAGCAGTTGGAGTTGGAGAATGTGCGGGAGTAGTGATCGATTTAGTAGCAACTTTATTGTTTGAAGCTAAAGAGAAATTACTATTGGCTCAAGAATCTTTCGACGAGAAAAAATGGTCAGATGCTATTTATCATGCTTATGCAGGATTTGTAAATGGAGCAAAAGCTTTGTTATTGTCTGAAAACGAAAAAACAAATAATCACGCAGGAATTGTAGACTTATTTGATACCGTTTTTATTGAAAAAAATAAAATAGAATTAAACTCAACTTTTAAAGATTTGGTTTACCAAATCAATAAAAATGAACCTTCTGAAGCTTTCGCTAAAGATTACATTGCTCAGGCAGTAGTTTTCTTTGATAAAATTGAAACTTTCAGAGCTCAAGAATTAGCAAATGCTTAATATAAAACCCAAAATAACTTTAGTCGGTGCAGGTCCGGGTGATCCTGATCTACTTACGCTGAAAGCTGTAAAAGCATTGGCTGAAGCCAACGTGGTTTTATATGACGCTTTGGCCAATGAAGAAATTCTGGATTATGCGCCTAAAAATACAATCAAGATTTTTGTTGGCAAAAGAATCGGAAATCATGCTTACACGCAAGATCAAATTAATCAATTGATTGTTGATAACGCTTTGACTTACGGAAATGTAGTCCGATTAAAAGGCGGAGATCCTTTTATTTTTGGAAGAGGCGGCGAAGAAATTGATTTTGCAGAAAGTTTCGGAATTGAAACAATCGTTGTTCCAGGGATTTCATCGGTAGTTGCAGTTCCTGCAAGTCAAGGAATTTCGATTACAAAACGCGGCGTTTCAGAAAGCTTTTGGGCTATTACAGGAACAACTTCAGATAGAAAATTATCTGCAGATGTTGCTTTGGCAGCACAATCTTCTGCAACAGTTGTGATCTTGATGGGAATGCACAAATTACCTCAAATTATCGATTTGTTTCAAAAAGAAAACAAAGGAAATTTACCAGTTGCCATCATCCAAAACGGAACAACAGCAGAAGAAAAAGTTGGCGTAGGAACAGTTGATTCGATTTTAGAAGTTGTAAAACAAAAAGAATTAGGTTCACCAGCAATTATTGTTCTTGGAGAAGTTGTCCGCGAAAGCAACAAATTAAAAGGATTTTACGAAGAATTTCTATCAAAAGAAATCACAAGATAAAATTTCGCAGGAATCAACATTGGAGCATCCGTTTTTAACCGAATGTACGTGAAGAGATTGTTCCGTTAGGAACATTTCATCGGTAGAATAAAAAATGTTCCCAATAAAATGTGCCGTTAGGAACATTTGATGGGTAAATCATCTAATTTTGAATAGATGAAAAATGATTAACATGGAACAAAACGAATTATATCCAATATTTCTAAAACTTCACAATTTAAATGTATTGATTGTGGGAGGCGGAAATGTAGGTCTGGAAAAACTTTCTTTTTTGTTAAAATCGAGTCCAAATGCAAATGTTGAGGTTGTAGCGCCCGATTTTCATTTAGAAATTAAAATTTTAGCAGAAAGGCATCCATCAATTAAATTGACGGAAGCAAAGTTCAAAAAGAAAATGCTCAAAAAACGTCACATGGTAATTGCCTGTACAGACGATTTAAAAGTCAATAAAAGAATATACGATTTATCTAGAAAGCGTTATTTGATTTGCAATATCGCCGATACGCCGGACTTATGTGATTATTATTTAGGTGGCATCGTAACGAAAGGAAATGTAAAAATCGCCATTTCGACCAATGGAAAATCGCCGACAACTGCCAAAAGGCTAAGAGAATTTTTCGAAGAAATAATTCCCGACGATATTAATCAAATGGTAGAAAACCTAAATGAATACAGGAGAACCTTAAAAGGCAATTTTGAAGAAAAAGTGAAGAAGATGAATGAAATCACCGCTTCACTCAAAAATAGAGAGTAAAAATATCGCTTAGAAATGAATGATAAAAATCATTGTCAGTAGAATAAATTATTCGTTTCTTTGCACTATTAAGAATGATTATAAACAACAACATAATGATTAAAACAGATATACTTATAATTGGAGCAGGCCCAACAGGTTTATTTGCCGTATTCGAGGCAGGATTATTAAAATTAAAATGCCACATTTTAGATGCTCTGCCTCAACCAGGAGGACAGCTTTCAGAATTATATCCAAAGAAACCAATTTATGATATTCCAGGATTTCCAGAAGTATTGGCGGGAGATCTAGTTGATGGATTAATGGAGCAAATTAAACAGTTTGAGCCAGGTTTTACATTAGGTGAGCGTGCAGAAACAATCGAAAAACAAGAAGACGGAAGTTTCATTGTAACGTCAAACAAAGGAACTAAATTTCACGCGCCAGTTATCGCAATCGCAGGAGGTTTAGGAAGTTTTGAGCCTCGTAAACCACTTATTGAAGATATCGAGTTTTATGAAGATAAAGGAGTTAAATACTTCATCAAAAATCCAGAGAAATTCAGAGATAAAAGAGTAGTAATTGCAGGAGGAGGAGATTCAGCACTAGACTGGAGTATTTTCTTGGCAAATGTAGCTTCAGAAGTAACTTTAATTCACAGAAGAAACGAATTTAGAGGAGCTTTAGATTCTGTAGAAAAAGTACAGGAATTAAAATCCGCTGGAAAAATTAAATTAATTACGCCTGCAGAAGTTATCGGAATCAATGGAGCTGAACACGTTGAATCATTAGATATCGAAGAAAACGGAGCACACCGTAAAATCGAGTGTGATTATTTCATTCCACTTTTCGGATTAACTCCAAAATTAGGTCCAATTGGCGACTGGGGATTAGAAATCGAAAAAAATGCAATCAAAGTAAACAATGCACTAGATTACCAGACAAATATCCCGGGAATCTTTGCCATTGGAGACGTAAACACATATCCAGGAAAATTAAAATTAATCCTTTGCGGATTCCACGAAGCAACTTTAATGTGTCAAGCTGCTTACGGAATCATCAATCCAGGTAAAAAGTATGTATTAAAATATACAACAGTTTCTGGTGTAGACGGTTTCGACGGAACTCGTAAAGAAGCTCCAAAAGCAGTTGTTAAGGCGATAGTTTAATTGGAGGTGCTAAGATACTAAGGTTCTAAGGGACTAAGATTCTTTATATAGAAAAGCTCAAACTTTTAGTTTGGGCTTTTTTATTGACATAAAAAATCCCAGAGGGATGAAATATTTGTAGATAAGAAATGCGCATTTCATGAATAAAGCTCCAGCGGAGCGAAATATATGTCGCTCCGCTGGAGCTTTTGTTGAGTTGGTAAATTGTTTTCTATAAATATTGCGCTCCTCTGGAGCTCGATTGTTTAAATTAAAAATCCTAAAAGAAAAACTTAGAACCTTAGCGACTTAGCCTCTCAGAACCTTAGAAAAAAACATTTGCAAATCGAAAGCCTATTTCATACCTTTGCACTGTTCTTAAAATTACTGTTAGTTATCACGAAAGGCGGAGGGATAGACCCAATGAAACCTTAGCAACCCTTTATCATAAAGAAGGTGCTAAATTCTACTTTATACGACATTTTCCAGTATTAAAGATAGATAACACAAATACATAACTCGTATTTCTCAAACTTTTCCTGACAACTTACAATAATTACTGAAACAGATTCTGTATCAGGAGCGAACCATTGGCGCATTTTTGCAGTCAATAGTTCCCGCTGTACACAAATATCTTTTATTCTGAACCCCAGAATAAAAGGATATTTGCTTCCATCGGGGCTAATTAGCATGCAATATTGCACTTTTGGAATTAGTGTGAAAAAAATATCGAAGGTTAAACTTCACAATCATAATAAAAAAACTTAGCATCTTAGAACCTCAGTATCTTAGAAGCTAAAGAAAAAAAGATATGGCAATTACGATACAAGAAGCAATAAAGAAAAATATCCTAATCCTTGACGGAGCAATGGGAACAATGTTGCAGCGCTATAATTTCTCCGAAGAAGATTTTAGAGGAGAGCGTTTCAAAGATTTTCCACATCCATTAAAAGGAAACAACGATTTATTATCCTTAACACAACCACAGGCGATCCGCGATGTGCACGCTGCTTATTACGAAGCTGGTGCAGATATCGTAGAAACCAATACCTTTTCAGGAACGACAATCGGTATGGCCGATTATCACATGGAAGATTTGGTTTACGAGCTAAACTATGAATCAGCAAAAATTGCAAGACAAGTAGCCGATGAGTTTACCGCAAAAAATCCAGAAAAACCACGTTTCGTTGCTGGTTCAATTGGCCCAACAAACCGTACGGCTAGTATGTCTCCAGACGTAAACGATCCGGGTTACAGAGCCGTAACGTTTGACGATTTGCGAATTGCGTACAAAGAACAAGTTGAAGCGTTAATGGATGGTGGTTGCGATTTACTTTTAGTAGAAACGATTTTTGACACATTAAACGCAAAAGCGGCACTTTTCGCAATCGAAGAAGTAAAAGAAGAACGTAATCTAGATATTCCAATCATGGTTTCAGGAACAATTACAGATGCTTCAGGAAGAACACTTTCTGGACAGACAGTTGAAGCATTTTTGATTTCAGTTTCGCATATTCCGTTATTGAGTGTAGGATTCAATTGCGCTTTAGGAGCCGATTTGTTGAAACCATATTTAAAAACATTAGCGCAACATACAAGCTTTAATGTTTCGGCACATCCAAATGCAGGATTGCCAAACGCATTCGGACAATACGATGAAACGCCAGAGCAGACTCAGGCTTTTATAAAAGAATATTTAGAGGACAATTTGATTAATATCATTGGAGGTTGCTGTGGAACAACTCCAGATCATATTAGATTAATGGCTGAGGTTGCGAAGGATTATAAGCCAAGAGTGGCGCCGGTTTTAGCGTAATAGTTTGGTGAATTTTTTAAAAGATAAGTATGGAATTTCTACTACATAGAGTTGTTTTAAATCCGTCTTCATACAAAGAATTAATTCAAGCTTTTGCCGATTTTGAATTTTCTGAAGAATCTTATTATTGCGAAGGAAAAATAAAGCAGCAAAGTTCCGGATATTGTAAATATGGTGAAGTAAAAATTATTGTTGAAAATAAGAGAGATTGGGGCGGAGCTAAAAAAATTAGCTGGGAAGTTTCAGATGAAGAAATCCCAATAGAATACTTAGATGTAATTGCTACAACAATAAAAGCCATCGTTAGCGATAGTAAAAATTCTTTTAAATTTAGAATTGTTGGAGGTTCTTATCATGTAGTTGATTCTCATAAACTAAGTTTTGAAATGGCAACTTTTAGAGCAATTTCGAATTTAGTAGGTTTAGATACAACAAAAGTTTAATAGGAGCGAAATATATATCAAGAATTCATTTCATAAATAATGAAAATTGGAATTCGAAAAACGCAAAACGTGTTTTGAAACCGAATGTTGCGTGAGGGATAGAAGTGGAAAGCCCACAGCCTGACGAAGGAAGAGCGAGGACTTGCAACGGATAGCCCGACCGGAGGGCACGCCCAAAATAAAATGATTATAGGTTTAAAAGCCTAAAAAATATAGAATAAAAACTTAGAATCTAAGCATCTTAGAATCTCAGTAACTTAGAAAGAAATGACAGAAAAAAGAAGAGACCTTGTATTATCAGGATTAGAACCATTGATTATTACGCCCGAAAGTGTTTTTGTAAACGTTGGTGAGCGTACGAATGTAACAGGTTCAAGAAAATTCCTAAGATTAATAAAGGAAGAGAAATATGACGAGGCGCTTGATATTGCAAGACAGCAGGTAGAAGGAGGAGCACAAATCATCGATATTAATATGGATGAAGGAATGCTTGACGGTGTTACAGCAATGACTAAATTTTTGAATTTAATTGCTGCAGAACCAGATATTTCGAGAGTGCCGATTATGATCGACAGTTCGAAATGGGAAATCATCGAAGCAGGTCTTAAAGTAGTACAAGGAAAAAGCGTTGTAAACTCGATTTCGTTAAAAGAAGGAGAAGAAGCTTTTATTCACCACGCGAGATTAATCAAACGTTACGGAGCGGCGGCGATTATCATGGCTTTTGACGAAGTAGGTCAGGCGGATAATTACGATCGTAGAGTAGAGATTTGCCAGCGTTCGTATGATATTTTGGTGAACAAAGTAGGGTTTCCTCCGCAGGACATTATTTTTGATTTGAATATTTTCCCAGTTGCAACGGGAATGGAAGAACATCGCTTAAATGCTTTGGATTTCTTTAGAGGAACAAAATGGGTTCGCGAGAATCTGCCTCATGCACATATTAGTGGTGGTGTAAGTAACGTTTCGTTTTCTTTTAGAGGAAATGATACGGTTCGTGAAGCGATGCACTCGGTATTTTTATACCACGCCATTAAAAACGGAATGACGATGGGAATCGTAAATCCCGAAATGTTGACGATTTATGATGATATTCCGAAAGACTTATTAGAACACGTTGAAGACGTAATTTTAGACAGACGTGACGATGCGACAGAACGACTTCTGGACTTTGCAGAAAATGTAAAAGGTGAAGCAAAGAGCGATGAAAAAGTAGTTCAGGAATGGCGTTTTGGAACGGTTCAGGAACGTATTACACATTCATTGGTAAAAGGAATTGATGCTTTTATTGAAGAAGACGTTGAAGAAGCCCGTTTGGCAGCAACAAAACCAATCGAAGTTATCGAGATCAATTTGATGACGGGAATGAATGTAGTTGGAGATTTATTTGGAAGCGGGAAAATGTTTCTCCCTCAGGTGGTAAAATCGGCTCGTGTAATGAAAAAAGCAGTTGCTTATTTATTGCCATTTATTGAAGCAAGCAAACAAGCTGGAGATAAACAAGGAAACGGAAAAATCCTAATGGCAACTGTAAAAGGTGACGTTCACGATATTGGGAAAAACATCGTTTCGGTAGTTTTGGCTTGTAACAATTACGAGATTGTAGATCTTGGAGTTATGGTTCCTCCAGAAAAAATTATTGCAGCGGCGATTGAGCATAATGTAGACATTATCGGATTAAGCGGACTGATCACACCTTCGCTTGACGAAATGGTGTATCTAGCCAAAGAATTAGACAAACAAGATATTAAAATCCCGATTATGATTGGCGGGGCAACAACTTCGCGCGCACATACAGCCGTGAAAATTGCACCGCAATACAGAGAAACGGTAATTCACGTAAACGATGCTTCGCGTGCTGTTACGGTTGCAGGAAACCTGTTAGATCATAACCGAAAAATATATGCGGCAGATATTCGTGCAGAGTACGATTCTTTTAGAGAAACATTTTTAAATCGTTCAAGAGATAAAAATTTCCTCACGATTGAAGATGCCCGTAAAAACAAATTACAATTGGATTGGTCTGAATACACACCGACTAAACCAAAAGTAATTGGAGCACAAACCATTGAAATAGAACTTGATGTTTTGGTTCCGTATATCGACTGGACACCATTTTTTCAAACTTGGGAATTGTACGGAAAATATCCTGCGATTTTAACCGATGAGGTTGTGGGCGAACAAGCAACATCTGTGTTTAACGATGCTCAGGCGATGTTGAAGGTAATTTTAGAAGAGAAAAAACTAAAAGCAAAAGGTATTTACGGAATTTTCCCTGCGAATCAGGTTGATGATGACGATATCGAATTACGTGACGAAAACGGAAAAGTACTGGAAAAATTCTTAACGCTTCGCCAGCAGTCGCAAAAAACAAAAGGCGCACCAAACATTGCTTTAGCCGATTTTATTCTGCCAAAAGACAGCGGAATAGAGGATTACATGGGAGCTTTTTGTGTAACCACAGGTTTTGGCGTTGACGAATGGGCTGCGGAATATGAAAAGAATTTAGACGATTACAATTCGATTATGGTAAAAGCACTTGCCGATCGTTTTGCTGAGGCTTTCGCCGAATATCTTCACGAAAAAATACGTAAAGAAATTTGGGGCTACGATAGAGAAGAATCGCTAACAAACGAAGAATTAATTAAAGAAAATTATAAAGGAATTCGTCCAGCTCCAGGTTATCCAGCTTGTCCCGATCACTTGGAAAAACCAACGATTTGGAAGCTTTTGAATGTAGCTGAAGAAATTGGAGTGACGCTTACAGAAAGCATGGCGATGTGGCCGGCTTCATCGGTTTCGGGATACTATTTTGGAAACCCAAAAAGCAGGTATTTCGGACTAGGGAAAATAAAAGAAGATCAGGTAGTAGATTACGCCAAACGACGAAACGTTCCAACAGATTACGCCATGAAATGGTTAAATCCTAATATTGCAGATTAACGAAAGTTATTTTTGTTTCAGGTTTCAAGTTCTCTATAGCAACTTGAAACCTGAAACTTGAAACTTTGAAACAACAAATAAAATGATTTAAGTTTTTGATTTCAGATTTTTTACACGAACTAAAAACTCAAAACACTTAACTCATAACCCATAACTTAAAAAATGAAAGTAACAGAGCATATAGAAAACGCCAAAGGAAAAACATTATTCTCATTTGAAATTATTCCGCCTCAAAAGGGGAAAAGCATTCAGGAATTATATGATAATATCGATCCTTTAATGGAGTTTAAACCGCCGTTTATTGATGTAACAACTTCTCGCGAAGAGTATATTTACATTGATCGCGGTAACGGACTTTTGGATAAAAAATTGACTCGTATGCGTCCGGGTACGCTTGGAATTTGCGCTTCTATTAAACATAAATACAATGTAGATACGGTTCCACATTTGCTTTGCGGCGGATTTACGCAGGAAGAAACAGAATATATGCTGGTAGATTGTCATTATTTGGGAATCAATAATGTAATGGCACTTCGCGGAGATGCCATGAAAGATGAGCAGTCTTTTACACCAAAAGCGGGAGGAAATCATTATGCAATCGATTTGGTTCGACAAATTAATGATTTGAATTGCGGAAAATATCTTCATGAAGTAATGGATGTTGATAATAAAGCCGATTTTTGTATTGGAGTTGCAGGTTATCCTGAAAAGCATTTAGAATCACCATCATTACAATCAGATTTAAAAAGATTAAAAGAAAAAGTTGACGCAGGAGCAGATTACGTAGTAACGCAAATGTTTTTTGACAACTCAAAATATTTTGCCTTTGTAGAAAAAGCAAGAGAAATGGGCATCACAATTCCGATTATTCCTGGAATTAAGCCTATTGCTGTTCAAAGACATTTACAGGTTTTACCGCAGATTTTCAGAATTGATCTTCCAGAAGATTTGATCGATGCTGTAGATAAATGCAAGAATAATGCTGAAATCAAACAAGTCGGAATCGAGTGGGCAATTCAGCAGTCATTAGAATTAAAAGCAGCGGGAGTTCCGTTTTTGCATTATTATTCAATGGGGAAATCTGAGAATATCCGCCAGATAGCGAGTCAGGTTTTTTAAGGTTTTTGCGAGGAACGAAGCAATCTCAAGTGTTTAGCTTTTGTGCTTTTTTAATGCGGTTGCTTCGTTCCTCGCAATGATAAACAAGGCTTGGAATTTGGATTTTTTTTATTGGAATTTAACTTTAAAGATCATGAAACAAGAAGAATTACAAGCAATAGCCTCTCAATTAAAAAATCCATCGGGAGAAAAAGGAATCGAAATGGCAAATATGATGAACGAAACAAACATCAATATGACGCGCCATTCAATTCAAAATTTAAATATCTCCAAAGAAAATAAAATTCTGGAATTAGGCCACGGAAACGCTGGTCATGTTGAATTTTTGTTTGAACAGGCGGAAAAACTAAAATATTATGGATTAGAAATGTCCGAGCTGATGTTTCAGGAAGCGCGCCAGATTAACAGAAATTTTGTGTCTCAAAAACAAGCTTTCTTTTCACTTTATGACGGAAATGTAATTCCGTTTGAAGAAGAATCTTTCGATAAAATATTTACGGTAAATACCATTTATTTTTGGCAGGAGCCAGAGAAATTACTTTTAGAAATTTACAGGGTTTTAAAATCAAATGGAAATTTCTGCTTAACATTTGCAGAGGAAGATTTTATGAAGAAACTTCCATTTACTCAATTCGAATTTGAATTGTACAGCACAGAAAAAGCGCAGAAACTAATTGAAAAATCACCATTTAAGATTGTGTATACAGAAACACAGACAGAAAAAGTAAAAAGCAAAACAGGAGAATTGGTTGACAGAGCTTTTACGACTATTGTTCTAGAGAAATAATTTCTTGCCAGATTCACAGAGATTAAAAAATCATTTTAATCCTACTAATCTGTGGCAAAAAAAATGACTAGTCAATTTTCGCAATCTTTTTTTAAGTACTTTCATTCTTTATTAATCATTCTGAATTATAATCGTTTAAAATTATGGAAGTTAAGAAAATCAATTTTTTACAGAGTTACAGCAGTATTTTAATGCTTCTTGGAGGTATCATAATAGGAAGTATTTTTGGATTGGTTTTCGGAGAAAAAGTTTTGATCATAAAACCGATTGGGGATATATTTCTGAACTTACTTTTCACGGCCATTATCCCGCTTATCTTTTTTACAATTGGTTCGTCGATTGCTAATTTGGAGAGAACAGAAAAGCTCGGAAAACTTTTCTTTATTATGGTTTTGGTCTTTCTGGCGACAATTCTTATTTCGGCAATTGTAATGATTTGCGCCGTTTATCTTTTTCCTATTCATGAGGATATCGCTATTGCCAAAGTTCCGTTTGAGGAAATTCAATCAGGATCTGCAGGAGATCAAATTGCAAAACTGCTTACGGCAAATGATTTCTTCGAATTATTGTCGCGAAAAAGTATGCTGGCATTGATTATTTTTTCTTTTCTAATTGGTTTTGCAACATTGCAGTCCGGCGAAAAAGGAAATGCTTTCAAGAGTTTTCTCGATTCTGGAAACGAGGTCATGAAACAACTTTTAAACATCATCATGAAATTGGCGCCAATTGGTTTGGGAGCTTATTTTGCCTATCAAGTTGGTGTTTTCGGGCCACAATTGTTGGGAGTTTATGCAAAACCTATGGCAGTTTATTATGCGGCCTGTGTCTTTTACTTTTTTGTGTTTTTTAGTTTATACGCACTTGTGTCAGGCGGAAAAAGAGCTTTTAAAGTTTTTTGGAGTAATAACATAACGCCATCTTTAACCGCAGTAGGAACTTGCAGCAGTATTGCCACAATTCCTGCCAATCTTGAAGCAGCAGAAAAAATGAAAATTCCGGCACATGTTCGTAATTTGGTGATTCCGCTAGGAGCGCCTTTGCATAAAGACGGTTCGAGTATGTCTTCTATTTTAAAAATCACTTTTTTGTTTGCCATGTTCGGGAAAGATTTCTCAGATCCTATGACCATTCTTTTAGCACTCGGAATAACAGTTGTAGTTTCAATTGTCGAAGGTGGAATTCCGAATGGAGGTTATATTGGCGAAATCTTAGCCATAACCGTTTATGGTTTTCCGATGGAACAAGCGCTTCCAGTTGCTATGATTTTAGGAACTTTGGTTGACCCGATTGCTACTTTGTTAAATGCAAATGGTGATGTAATTTGTTCGATGATGGTTTCGAGATTCTCTGAGAAGACGAAATGGTAACGTTATTATAAGTTCCACATTTTTACCGTAAATATATTATTTCAACTAAAGGCTTAGGCTTCGCTCAGCCTGTCAATTAGTTTGAGATCAAAAATTATATAAATATGAATTCAATACTACAACACGATCTAAATGATTTTGAAAATATCTTAGAAAAAGCCAAACAACAAGGCGTTGATTTCTTGAATAATTTGGAGAATATTCCAACTTCAAATAAAAACAGAATCGATCCCAAACGAGACTTAAACGAATTAGGTTTAGGTTCTTCAGAAGCTTTAAAAGAGTTTAATGAAAGATTAGTACCTTTATTGGTTTCGTCTCCAGGGCCTCGTTATTGGGGATTTGTAACCGGCGGATCCACACCTGCTTCTATTGTTGGTGATTGGCTGGCATCGGTTTACGATCAAAATACACAATCGATAACATCTCAAGGCGGAAATTCGGCATTGATAGAATTTGAAACTATTAATTTGCTGCTTCAATTATTAGAACTTCCAGATGCTTTTTTAGGAGGATTTGTAACCGGCGCAACCATGTCAAACTTTACTTGTTTAGGTGTTGCCAGACAATGGTTTGGAAAACAGTTTGGAAAGGATTTTGCTAAAAACGGAATTTCAGAACCCATTAATATTTTAACTGCAACTCCTCATTCTTCTTCCATAAAATCATTATCGATGTTGGGAATTGGAAGTCAAAATTACACAGTTGTGAAAACAATTGAAGGGAATCGTGAGGCAATAGACATTATCGATTTAGAAGAAAAAATAAAAGAATTAAACGGAAAAACTTTTATTCTAATTTCAAGTGCTGGAACGGTAAACACCGCTGATTTTGATGATTTTGAAGCTATTTCAGATTTAAAGAAAAGATACAATTTTTGGTGGCATATTGATGCTGCATTTGGGGGTTTTGCTGCAGTTTCGGATAAATATAAACATCTGGTTGAAGGCTGGGAAGGCGCAGACAGTATTACAATTGATTGTCATAAATGGCTGAATGTGCCTTATGAAAGCGCTTTTTATTTAGTAAAAAAAGAACACTTAAACCTGCAGATTGAAACATTTCAGAACTCAAATGCTCCTTATTTAGGTAATGCTTTGGAGAACTTTAATTATTTAAATTTTCTTCCAGAAAATTCACGTCGTTTAAGAGCTTTACCAGTCTGGTTTTCATTGGTTGCTTATGGAAAAGAAGGCTTTTGTGATATTGTTGAAAAAAGTACTTTGCTGGCACTTCATTTTGGAAATGCTATTATAGAAATTGACGATTTTGAACTTATGGCTCCAATTCGATTAAATAATGTTTGTTTTACTTTGAAAGGAGATGAAAATCAGGATAAAGTTGGTGAGTTTTTAACAAGGCTAAATGATACAGGCACAGTTTTTATGACGCCTACATTGTATGAAAATAGAAAAGGAATTAGAGCTTCGTTTGTAAATTGGCGAACAACTGAAAATGATATTAAAATTGTAATGAAAGAAATGGTCGAAATAGTTTCACAAATATAACCGTCAATATAAATATAGGAGAGCCTGTTTGAAAGAAATGGGTTATTACCTAAAATTAATTTGAGTTTTAAAATGTAATTTGCTGATTTTAAGATTTAGTAAATTAAAAAAGCGGATAGTTTTTATTAAACTATCCGCTTTTCTCTGAAAAACTGTCCCGATAGCTATCGGTGAGAGACTGAAAACTTACTTCGTAATCTCTCTAAAAACAGCTTCTAGGTTTTTATTTTTTTGATTCAATTGTAGAGTTTTTAAACCATTTTCGTTGGCGAAATCAAAAATAGCGGGACGCATATCTTTATCAGTAACAAAAGTCAGTTCCCATGTCATGTCATGGGTATTAACGTAAGAACTTATGTTAGGCAGTTTAGCTAAAAGCTGTTCTTCTACTTTATAATCAAACTCTACTTCAATTACTTGCTCTTTATTTGCAGTAACTAAATGGTCTAATTTATTATCTGCCACAATTTGCCCTTTGTCAATAATTATGACACGATCGCAAATCGCTTCTACTTCCTGCATAATGTGTGTCGATAAAAAAACAGTTTTATTTTTTCCTGCATTTTTGATGACATTACGAATTTCCATTAACTGGTTAGGATCCAGTCCAGTAGTTGGTTCATCTAAAATTAAAACATCTGGATTATGGAGTAAAGCATTTGCAAGTCCAACACGCTGACGGTATCCTTTAGAAAGCTGACCAATTTTTTTATGGCTTTCTGGTGTCAGTCCTGTCAGTTCGATTACTTCTTCAATTCTAGATTTTGGCACGTTATAAACATCGGCATTAAAAGCCAAATACTCACGAACATACAAATCCAAATATAACGGATTATGCTCTGGAAGATACCCAATAGAACGCTGCACTGCTTTAGTGTCTGACATGACATCATGACCATTTACAAGGGCTGAGCCACTATCGGCAAGTAAATACGTGGTCAAAATTTTCATTAAAGTAGATTTTCCAGCTCCGTTGGGTCCAAGAAATCCTACGATTTCTCCCTTCTCAATTTTAAAAGAAATTCCATTTAAAGCTTTTTGCTCTCCGTAACTTTTTGATATGCTGTTTACTTCTATCGACATAGACTTTTTTATTTGTTGCAAAAGTAAACAGAAATAGTTTCGATTGCTACATTTTATCTTTTAAAGTAAATATAAAAAAATCGAACAGCCCTTTATTCACGGCATCGTTATTGTTAAGGGAATGCTAAAATAAATTTAAACCCAAAAACATGAAAAAAATTCTAGTGATGGCTGCATTGGCTATCTGTAGTTTTGCAAATGCGCAAAAAGGAACAATCTTAGTAGGTGGTAACATTGGATACACTTCTGAAAAAACTGAATTTGCAAACAGCGAAAGAACAGTAAACGAATTTAGCTTTTCTCCAAAAGTTGGTTACCAATTTCACGAAAACTGGACAGTTGGAGGTGAATTTACTGTAAGTTCTTCTAATGATGATGATGGTGTAACTGAAGAAAAAAATAACGGATTCAAATTAGGTGCATTTGTTCGTTATACAATGCCATTAAGCCAAACTTTCTCTGTTTTTGCAGATATGGGAGCAGGTTTCCAAAATGCAAAATATAAAGAATATGGTCCAGGAAATGCTTTTGCAAAATCTAAAGCAGATGGAATGTATGTTGGTGTAACTCCAGCTCTTTTCATTAACATGCAAAAAGGTTTCGGTTTAAACTTCAGCATTGGTGGTTTAGGATACGAGACATTAAGTTATGATAATAACGGTCCAGATGTTAACAAATTCTACTTTAACTTCGGTCAAACATTTAATATTGGAATCTCTAAAAACTTCTAATCTAAGTTTTATATATTCAATTTCAGAAAGCATCCGCCATCGCGGATGCTTTTTTTTTAACTATTTCTTTGTGATGATTTAATTTTAAACTTGTTTACAATGGTTTGTTTTTAATTAATTGTTAAGGAGATAGTTGCGATTCTACATTGGTATTTTAATTGTTTATTGTATGTGAAATCTTAATAAATATCACATATGAAAAAAATGCTACTTATTCTTGCATTAGCTATGGTTAGCTTTGCAAATGCCCAAAAGGGAACACTTTTAGTTGGAGGAAATATTAGCTATAATTCTGAAAAAATTGAGCGCGAAGTTTTTCCTACAAAAACAGATGCAATTGCCTTTTCTCCAAAAGTGGGTTATCAGTTTCACGACAACTGGACAGTGGGAGCTGAATTTTCTTTAACGTCTTCAAAAACTACTCATGACGGGTCTGAAGGGAAATATAATGCATATAAAGCAGGTGCATTTGTGCGTTATACAGTTCCATTAAATGAAACTTTTTCTGTTTTCGCTGATTTGGGAATTGGCTATCAGAACCAAAAAAATAAAAGTTATGGGAATGGATCACCCATTTCTACAAATGAAGGCAATGGTATTTATACAGGCATAACTCCAGCGCTTTTTATCAATATGAAAAAAGGTTTTGGGTTAAACTTTAGTATTGGCGGATTAGGATATGAAACATTAAACTATGATACAAGCGGCGATGATGTTGATTACAGTAAATTTTTCGTCAATTTTGGAAAAACAGTAAACATAGGGATTTCTAAAAACTTCTAGTTTTAGGTTCATGTAAATAGAAAGCGCTCCAAATGGGAGCGCTTTTTGGTTTACTAAAAGTTGTTATAAAAATCTTTTGCTTCTAAAAAACAATGCCAGTAAAAGTGAAGTCGAAACAAATCATAACTACAAGATTTTCGACTTCTCTTACTGGCATTGAAACAAAAATATAATCTAAATAAAAAGTATTAACTCACAGGGTTTTCAACTGTTGCTCTCATTTCCTGAGCCGCCGCAACCATTTCGATTAAAGCTTTTTTGGTTTCGTCCCAATGGCGTGTTTTTAAACCACAATCGGGATTTACCCAAAGCTGATCTACAGGAATTACGGCAGAAGCTTTTTCTAGTAATTTCACCATTTCTGTACTCGAAGGCACACGCGGAGAGTGAATATCGTAAACTCCAGGTCCAATTTCGTTTGGATATTTAAAGTTGGCAAAAGCATCTAGAAGTTCCATTTGCGAACGTGAACATTCGATTGTAATAACATCGGCATCCATGTCGGCAATGTTTTGAATGATGTCGTTGAACTCGCTGTAGCACATGTGCGTGTGAATCTGCGTATCGTCGTTAACTCCAGATGCAGAAATTCTAAACGCTTTTACAGCCCAGTCTAAATAGTTTGCCCATTCTTCTTTTCTTAAAGGCAAACCTTCTCGAATGGCTGGCTCATCAATTTGAATGATTTTAATTCCGGCTTTTTCTAAGTCTACAACTTCATCACGAATGGCCAAAGCGATTTGCGTACAAGTTTCAGAACGTGGCTGATCGTTACGAACAAACGACCATTGCAAAATAGTTACAGGTCCTGTAAGCATTCCTTTTACCCATTTTGGAGTTAAAGACTGTGCATATTTCGACCATTTTACCGTCATTGGGTTTGGTCTTGAAACATCACCGTAAATAACTGGAGGTTTCACGCAGCGGCTTCCGTAACTCTGAACCCAGCCGTTTTTGGTAAACGTAAATCCAGATAATTGTTCTCCGAAATATTCCACCATATCGTTACGCTCAAATTCTCCGTGAACCAAAACATCGATTCCGGTTTCTTCCTGAAAACGAATCGTAGCTTCGGTTTCTTTTTCGATTAAATCGTTGTATTGTTCTGTTGTTAATTCTCCTTTTTTGAATTTCGCTCTCCAGCTTCTCACTTCAGCTGTCTGCGGAAAAGATCCAATAGTTGTAGTTGGGAATAAAGGTAAATTTAAAGCTTCGATTTGGCTTTTTCTTCTGGTGGCAAAAGTGCTTTTACGTTGGTCATCAGAAGCTGTAATTCCAGCAACACGCGCTTTAACTTGATTATTATGAATTAATTTTGAAGTTTTACGGTTTTCGTTTGCAATTACATTTCGCTCATAATCAACAGAGTTTTTAACGTCAACTTCGTTTGAAGCGAATTGTTTTAAAAGTACAATTTCGTTGATTTTTTGCTTCGCGAAAGCTAACCATTGTTTGATTTCTGGAGTTAAAGTCTGATCGTTTGTTTCTAAATCTAAATCGCACGGACTGTGGATTAAAGAACAAGACGGTGCAACCAGAATTCTGTTTTCGCCCAAAGCATCGGTCGCTTTTTTAATTAATTCTAATGATTTTTTGAAATCGTTTTTCCAGATATTTCTTCCGTCGACAACTCCCAAAGAAAGATTTACGTTTGAAGCCAATTTCCCAGATTCTAAAATATCATCTAATTGAAGCGGGCATCGAACTAAATCTAAATGAAAAGTATCAACTGGTAAAGCCAAAGCTGTTTCCAGATTCTCGCCGAAGCAGTCAAAATAATTCGCTAAAATGATTTTAATATTCGGGAAACGTTTGTTGATTTCGTTGTACACTTTCGTGAAAGTATTTCTTTCTTTGTCCGTTAAATTCAAAGCTAAGAAAGGCTCGTCGAGCTGAATATATTCAGCATTTTCGGCTTGTAATTTTTCAAATATTTCGAAATAAACCGGAAGTAAAGCGTCAATAAGATCAATTCGGCTGAAGCCTTCTTCTTTTTCTTTTCCTAAAAGCAAATATGAAATTGGTCCAATCAAAACGGGTTTTGTCGCAATTCCTAAGTCCTTCGCTTCCTTAAATTCATTGATTATTTTTTCTGAAAACAATTCAAACTTTTGGTTTTTTGTGAATTCAGGAACAATGTAATGATAGTTGGTATCGAACCATTTTGTCATTTCCATTGCTACAACATCTTGTCCGTCTTTTTGCGCGCCTCTTGCCATTGCAAAATACAAATCAAGTGATGAATTTGTTTTAGCCAGTTCGTGATAACGCTGTGGAATTGCGCCAACTGTCAAAGTCAAATCCAAAACCTGATCGTAAAAAGAAAAATCGTTAGACGGAATTAAATCGACTCCGGCTTCTGACTGTAAATGCCAGTTTCTAATTCGAATTTCTTTTCCCGCATCAATAAGTTCATCTGCAGAAATTTTTCCCGCCCAATATAATTCACTGGCCTTTTTAAGTTCTCTGTTGCTGCCAATTCTTGGGTAACCTAAGTTGTTTGTTTTCATTTTTTGATTCAGTATTTTTTACTGTACAAATGTATTTCATTGGGTTTTAATACTTAAATTTGAGCTTATTTTAAGTAAAATGTATTTTTTAATTTATATTTTGAAGATTATTTTACTGCGAAATTGTCTTTAATGAACCTTTAACCGTAAAAAAAACTATGGAAAACCTAGATAAAACCGATTTGCTGATTCTAAAACACCTTCAGGAAAACTCCAATATCAATACAAAAGACCTTGCGAGTAAACTATTTCTGACGGTTACTCCAGTTTACGAACGAATAAAAAGACTTGAAAGAGACGGATATATTACTAAATATGTAGCGCTTTTAGACAAGAAAAAAATGAATAGAGGTATGACAGTGTTTTGTAATGTACGCTTAAAAGAACATGCCAAAAATGTGGGAAGTAATTTTGTAAAAGATATTGTGGCACTTCCAGAAATTATAGAATGCTATAACATTGCTGGCGATTACGATTTTATGCTTAAAATTTTGGTACAAGATATGGCTAGTTATCAGGATTTTGTAATGAATAAATTATCGACAATCGAAAACATCGGGAACACGAACAGTATTTTTGTTATGGGAGAAATTAAGCACAGTACTGCTTTAGAGTTTTGATTTTTTTTGCCACAGATTATACAGATTAAAATGATTTTATAAATTCTACTTGATTTTTTTGCCACGAATGTCACGAATTTTCACGAATTAATTTAAGCACAATGATTTGTGGAAATTAGCGAAATTGGTGCCAGACAAAAACAATTAATCTTTTAAACCAATTTAATCCGTGGCATATTTTTATCCTAAAATAAAACGTATTTTTGACGTTTAGATTCTCAATCTAAAATCTAAAATCAGCAATCTAAAATTATAAAATGAACTGGGAACAACTTTTATCATTAAAACGTCAAGGAGACACAAGCAAAAGATTACGTGTAGAACAAGATGATACTCGTTTAGGTTTTGAGGTAGATTATGACCGAATTATATTTTCTGCTGCTTTTAGAAGTTTACAAGATAAAACACAAGTTATTCCACTTTCTAAAACCGACTTTGTACACACTCGTTTAACACACAGTTTAGAAGTTTCGGTTGTCGGACGTTCGCTTGGGCGTTTGGTTGGAAAAAAGATCATCGAAAAATATCCTTATTTAAAAGAAATTCACGGTTATCATATGAATGATTTTGGAGCTATTGTGGCTGCAGCTTCATTAGCGCATGATATTGGGAATCCGCCTTTTGGACATTCTGGAGAAAAAGCGATTGGAGAATATTTTTCTATTGGAAACGGACAGAAATTCAGAAATCAGCTTACAGATAAACAATGGCAGGATTTAATTGATTTTGAAGGAAATGCAAATGGCTTTTCGGTTCTTACGGCAAGCCGTCCTGGAATTGAAGGCGGACTTCGTATTTCGTATGCAACTTTGGGGGCTTTTATGAAATATCCAAAAGAAAGTCTTCCAAAAAAACCAACCAACGATATCGCCGATAAAAAGTATGGTTTCTTTCAAACAGATAAATTATTTTTTGAAGAAGTAGCCAAAGATATGGGAATGATTGCCAATAAATCTGGAGAAGATATTGGTTTTGAAAGACATCCGCTGGCGTATTTAGTCGAAGCTGCAGATGATATTTGTTACACTATTATTGACTTCGAAGACGGAATAAATCTTGGTTTGGTTTCAGAAGATTTTGCCTTAGAATATTTAATTAAACTCGTGAAAGATAATATTGGAGTTTCTAAATACAAGTCATTAACCACAAAAGAAGATCGTATAAGTTATTTAAGAGCCTTGGCAATTGGAACTTTGATAAACGACGCAGTTGATGTTTTTATCGAAAATGAAGAAGCAATTCTACAAGGAAAATTCCCTTATGCTTTAACAGACAAAAGCAAGTACAAAGCGCAGATGAATGATATTATCAAACTAAGCGTTGATAAAATCTACCAAAGCCGCGAAGTGATCGAAAAAGAAATTGTAGGATATCAGATTATCCAGACCTTATTGGATAAATTTATTACAGCTTTCAATAATAAATTTGAAGGGACAGCTTCCAACTATGATAAATTGCTTTTAAAAATGCTGCCAGAAAAACATGATTTAGACAAAGGTAATTTGTACGAACGTCTGCTTCATATTTGTCATTATGTTTCTCTATTGACAGACGGAAATGCATTAGAATTATTTGAAACTATTAACGGAAGAAAAAATAATTAATGTTTTAAAAAAAATATCCTCTAAATGATTTAGAGGATATTTTTTTTGCTTTTGGGCTATTTATTATTTAAAAGCATAAACAAGTCCTACACCAAGAACCTGTCTTAACTGCATCTTCGGACCTTCGTTTACTTGGCTTTTTGTTCCTGTAGCTGGGTCAACAACATCTTTTTTCGTTTTAATATCATCATCATATATTAAATGAACACCGATATTTGCTTTCACATATGCATTAACGACAAGGTCTAAACGAGTGTCGTAATCTATATCGACGTTACCAAATTTATTCAAATAATCGGTATATAAACTTAATCTGTTTTCATAAAAAACGTTTTTATAAATTTCACTTTTCATGTATGCCGTAAAAAGTATACCAAATTCTGCTTTTACTTTTTGTCCTTCCTCGATTAATATCTGATTTTCGGGATCAAGTGGATCTGTTGCATAAACTGCTTTTTTAACCCCGAAAGAACCTTGATTAGCAAGATATTGATCAAGTACTAACGTAGTTTTTAACGTAATAGGAGAGAAGTAAAAAACTCTATTTTTTTCCTTGTTTGAATTCTCAGCTCCAGCTCCCAAAAATATATAAGCTGGTGCAAAAGGCTTAGAGATTGCAATATCTCTGTTGGGATAGTTATAACCGTTTGTAAATTGCGTATTGAAGTTTAATTTAGAAGAATAATACCAGTTTGAGGCAGTGTCCTTTCTAAAACCATAAGTAGAGTTAAATTGAAATGCGTCGTCGGTTTTTCTTAATTCAGTTCCATCTTGTTTGTTTAAACCATATTTTACGATAAGTTCGTTTACCCATTTATGATTTTTCTTTGCGTATGTTCTTCCAAATTCACCTTTAAATAAACCTGAGATAGAACTTGTTCCCCCGGCACTCCAGTTGACAAAAGCAATTTCGGAGATATCAAAACCAAGTTGATTTTTTTTTGTCCAGTTCGAAGGCGGTTTAGGTGCTTGATTCGGACTCAAGGTAGTTTGTATAATCTGGGCAAAGTTATGAGAGGTACTCAAAAGCAATAATAGCAAAAGGGTAGAACGCAATAATTTCATTAGGTAATTTTTTTTTTTTTGGTATCGCAAAATAATTATTTTGAACCGTTAGAAAAAAGATTTATTAAACTTTTAACGTCAACTTTACACAATTGTTGCAGTTGAGCAACTGTTCCGTGCTCAATAAATTCATCTGGAACACCCAAAATTTCAATATCATTTTTGAAATTATTAGATGCAGCAAACTCTAAAATTGCACTTCCAAAACCACCTTTTTTAACGCCGTCTTCTATTGTAATTATAGTCTTGAAATTTGAAAATATGGTGTTTAATGTATTGATGTCTAATGGTTTAATAAAACTAAAATTATAGTGGGCAATGGCTTCAGAATTAGGGCATTCTTTCAAGGCTTCTATAACATTATTTCCAATTGTTCCGGCCGAAAGCACCGCAACTTCCGTACCATCTTTTAGGCATTCTGCCTTTCCGAAATTTATTTTTTTATAATGTCCGAAATTTTCTACTTCCCAATTTGGTATTACGCCGCGGCCTCGCGGATAACGAATAGCAATAGGATGGTTTAATCCTAATTGAGCTGTATATAGAATATTTTGGAGTTCAATTTCGTTAAGCGGTGCATAGATGATCATATTCGGAATAGAACGCAGATAAGCAATATCAAAAACGCCATGATGCGTAGCGCCATCTTCGCCAACCAATCCTGCACGGTCCAAACAAAAAATTACAGGTAAGTTCTGCAAAGCGACATCATGAATTACCTGATCGTAAGCACGTTGTAAAAATGTAGAATAAATATTGCAATATACTATCATACCCTGTGTCGCCATTCCTGCCGCCAGCGTTACGGCATGCTGTTCTGCAATTCCAACATCAAAAGCACGATCTGGCAGTTCATCCATCATAAATTTTAAGGAACTTCCAGATGGCATTGCAGGAGTGATTCCGATAATTTTTTCATTCTTTTTGGCTAAATCCAAAATCGTCAAACCAAAAACATCCTGATATTTAGGCGGAAGATTTTCTTCCTGTTTTAAATGAATTTCTCCAGTTAAAGCATCAAATTTGCCAGGAGCATGATATTTAACCTGATTTTCTTCGGCTTGTTGTAAACCTTTGCCTTTTGTAGTAACAATATGAAGAAATTTTGGTCCTTTTATATCTTTTAACCTCTTTAGCTCTTTAATCAGAGTAGGGAAATCATGACCGTCAATTGGACCCGAATAATCAAAATTCAAAGACTTGATCATGTTATTTTTCTTCGGATTTTTTCCTTCTTTAACCGCGGTAAGATATTGTTTAAGCGCACCAACACTTGGGTCAATTCCAATTGCATTATCATTTAAAATCACTAATAAATTAGCATCGGTAACTCCAGCATGATTTAGACCTTCAAACGCCATTCCGCTGGCAATAGAAGCATCTCCAATAATAGCAACATGCTGTTTGTCTAGATCACCTTTTAGTTTAGAGGCAATTGCCATTCCGAGCGCTGCAGAAATAGAAGTCGAAGAATGTCCAACGCCGAATGTGTCGTAAATACTTTCACTTCTTTTAGGAAAACCAGAAATGCCGTCGATTTGTCTATTGGTATGAAAAATTTCCCTTCTTTCAGTTAAAATTTTATGTCCATAGGCTTGATGTCCAACATCCCAAACCAATAAATCTTCGGGCGTATTAAAAACATAATGCAGTGCAATTGTCAATTCAATTACGCCTAAACTCGCGCCCAAATGACCTTCTTTAACCGAAACCACATCAATAATAAACTGACGCAGTTCCTGAGCAACCTGAGTAAGCTGCTCCTCTTTTAAAAGACGTAAATCGGCAGGATTGTATATGTTTGAAAGTAAATTGCTTTTCATTGTAAGGTAAAAAGCAAATTTACGGTTTTAAATTTATTTTTTTACTGAATGTTTATCTAACCTCAAAAATCAAAAAAGATTGTTTAAGGAAAAAGTGCTGAATTTCTTCTGGCAGTTTGTTTGTAAAATCTATTACAGATTTATTGCAGGCAAGGCAGAATCTTCCTATTGCATCTGGTGTCATTTTATCCCAATCCTCATTGCAGGGTTTTGGGATTATTATTTTGAAATTTGATTTCATGTTAATTTGATTCGTTTTGGGATTCTGAATTTATTTTTTCTTTCCCAATTCGAAGCATGCCCCTATAACTAGGTCCCATTGAATGTTGCCCATATTGAGGCTCAATTTGAATAGTGTCATTTTGTATCATTTTTAAAAGCACATCATCAGTAATTGGTATCGAGTTATTGTTGTCTTTTTTATTATACTCTACAACTTCAACTTTTTCAATTTTTTGCTTATCTCCATTTACAGTTGCACAGCTAAATAAAGAAGTTCCCATAACAACAAATAAAGCCAGCAAAAACATTTTGTGATACTGTGTTTGAGAGAATAAAACCCTACTTGGAATTTGAATTTTTAGAGTATCTAATTGTGAGTTTTTAAATCGCCCGCAAATTTCTTTATTTTGATTTTTAAGGAAAAAGTGCTGAATTTCTTCTGGCAGTTTGTTTGTAAAATCTATTACAGATTTATTGCATGCAAGGCAGAATCTTCCTGTTGCATCTTGAGTCATTTTATCCCAATCCTCATTGCAGGGTTTTGGGATAACTATTTTAAAATGTGCGTTCATAAATTAGCATTTGCAATAAGAACGCAAATAATAAAATATAAGTATATTCTTATTTTTTAAATTTATGAAATTGATGTTTTTATTGAAGTGCTATTGGCAAAGAATACTGCATTTTAATTTTTTTTCCGTTTGATTCTCCTGGCTGCCATTTAGGACATAAACTTAAAACTCTGATAATTTCCTTCTCTAATGCTTCTTCAACTATAGGTGAACATTGAAGATAAGATACAGAACCATTTTTTTCTACCGCAAATGCAAGTCTGGTGTTTGTAATATTCGAATCTTCGGGTTTTTTAAATTCTTTCGCAAAAAAAGTATAGAATTGATCAATGCCGCCTGGGAATTCTGCATTTTTTTGCATTACAGCTCCAGTAACAAATTGTGAATCCTCTTCTTTGATTGTATTGGAAGATTTTACTTTGGTTTTAGTTGTTTTACTACACTCAGTAGAAACTGGTTTTACAAATTTAACCTGATTTGCTTTTGGTGGAGGGGGCGGCGGAACATGCGAATGAATAGAATCATTTGGGTCAAGTGGAACTTCTCCAACAAGAGTTACTAATTCGGTTGTGGTATCTTTTACAACTTCCACATTTTGAATTTTTTGTTTCTTTCCGTCTTTATTTTGACAGCTAAATAAAGTAGTTCCCATAGTAATAAACAAAGCCAATAAAAACATTTTATGATAGCGTGTTTGAGAATGTAGAACCCGATTTGGAATTTGAATTGTAATCGAATCTAATTGCGATTTCTTAAATCTCCCGCAGACATTTTTGTTTTGATTTCGAATAAAAAAGGACTGAATTTCATCAGGAAGCATCGACGTAAAATCTACAACGGTTTTAGAACAGCTTATGCAGAAACGACCATTGTCATTAGGAGTCATAATGTTCCAGTTTTCGTGACAAGGTTTAGGAACAGTTATTTTGTGTTTGCTTTCCATATTTGAATATCAGGAAATAAATGTAATAAAAAATAAATACTAAAACCTTATTTTTGCAATTATGATAAATCCTTTCACCGACGAATATTTCATGAAAAAAGCTTTGCAGGAAGCTGAAATGGCTTTTGAAAAAGGCGAGATTCCTGTTGGAGCTGTAATTGTAGTGGCCGATAAAGTAATTGCAAGCAGCCACAACTTGACAGAACTGCTAAATGATGTTACAGCGCATGCCGAAATGCAGTCGATAACCGCAGCCGCAAATTTTCTTGGCGGAAAATATTTGAAAGATTGTACTTTGTACGTTACGCTCGAACCTTGCCAGATGTGTGCAGGAGCTTTGTATTGGAGCCAGATTTCTAAAATTGTTTTTGGCGCTCGCGACGAACAACGCGGTTTTCTGAATATGGGAACAAAACTGCATCCTAAAACGACTGTTGTTTCTGGAGTTATGGCAAATGAAGCTGCCGATTTAATGAAGCGTTTTTTTCTGGAGAGACGTAAGTAATTAGTAAAATAGTATGACTGATTTCTCAACAATCAAAAAGCTTTTTCACATTAGTGGACCAAATGGTTTTACTAGTGATGAAATTCAAATTATAAAAGATATTTTTGGAAATCTTCCCCAAGTTTTTGTTGATTATTATTCGGAATTAGGTAAAATCCAAAACTTAAATCAAACACAAGATTCCTTAATAATTCCGGAAAGATTTCAATTCTATAATCACAATGATTATCTGATATTTTATACCGAAAACCAGCACGCTCGTGTTTGGGGAATTCATAAAGATAATTTATCAAATCTTAATCCGCCAGTTTACATGAGTTATGATGAAAAGGAATGGAATTTGGAAACAGAAAAATTATCGGATTTTTTTAATGCTATGGCTTATCTGCAAGCCAGTTTTGCTTTAAAATTTACTGCTGAATGTTTTTATGAAATAGACAATGAAGGGTTAAGCTTTATTGTTGAGAATTATAAAAATAAAGGTGTTTCCTTTAAGCAGTGGGCAGAAGGAATAAATTTCTATGGAAATTATGATGATGAGGTAATTGTTATAATGAGTAATAATCAACTTTTTTATTCTTCAAATACCGAAGATCATTTTCTTGAAATGGATAAAGTTTTATCTGAACTCGTGACTGAACTTTAAATAGTCTTATGAAAATAAATGTCCTAGCCCAGATGGGAGCGGCATCCTTTTTCTTGCTTCTTTAGCAAGAAAAAGATATAGCGGACAGCTGGATTTAGCTCCTTATTAAAGCAATATGAGCGTTTAAACTTCAACAAAAGTTAAATAATCATTACTAGGGAATTTTCTTCTTAAATAAAATAAAAAATAGTTTACTTTTATCTTAAATTAATTCTGGATTTGCTTTGTAATCTTACTAAAGTAAAAAGAATTAATTCTTCATTTGTTAACCATTAACTGTAGATAAAAGTGAAAGTAAAAGGTTTCAGTCTCGTATTTTTTGTGTTTTTTATTTTTCAATCCTGCGGCAGAAAATCGGCTGCCGATTTCAATTCAGATTTTTCACTATTCAAAGATTACATAACCAGTTTTACAGGCGGAATCGTTTCTTCTGATTCTGATATTAGAGTGGTCTTGGCTTTTGATAAAAACGATTGGAAGCCCAATCAGGAACTAGATGACGATTTGTTTGATATTTCGCCAAGTGTGAACGGAAAAGTCGTGGCACTTTCGACCAACACAATTGCTTTTATTCCGGAGAAAAAATTAAAAGCAGGAACAGAATATCAAGTTACCTTAAACTTAGATAAACTGACGGCGATTCCGAAAGAAAAAGAGGCAGAACTTTCTAAATTCAACTTTACAGTTAAAACCGTTAAACAGGATTTTACCATAAATACTGGCGATATACAATCGTACAGCAAAGAATATCAATATTTAAACTGTGTTTTAAAAACAGCAGATAATATTGATTTGGAAACGGCTCAAAAATTGGTAGAAGCCAAACAAAAAGGGAATAATCTTAAAATTAAATTTGAGAAAACGACTGGTCCAGCCAAAGAATTTCGTTTTATAATTGATAGTATTCAGCGTTTTTCTGAAGCGTCAAATGTCGAAATTTTGTATGACGGAAACGATTTTGACATCGATCAGAAAGGGCAAATCGATTTTCCGGTTACCAGCATCAACGAATTTAAAGTTGTAAAAGTTGAAGTTCCGGACGGAAACAACCAATCGGTTTTAATTAATTTTTCTGAACCGCTTGAAAAAGGACAGGATTTTGCCGGTTTAGTTTCGATTCAAAACACGAATAATTTAAAATTTTCGACACAGGGAAATTTACTAAAAGTATATTTTACAAATCAAAATGCGCCTAAAAAAGAAGAACCTGCTGCAGTTGCAGCAGAAGAGGCAGCTTCTGCTGCGGTTGATTCGGCATCAGTTGTAGTTGACTCTGCAGCGGTTGCGATCGATACAGTGTCGACGGATAATGTTGTGGAGGTTGTTGAAGATGAAGAACCAGAACAAGTTATTACAGGTGAATTGCTTTTGGAGGTTTTTCAGGGAATTGAGAGCCAATACGGCAAAAAGATGGAAGCGAATTACTCTGAGAAAATCTCTTTTGACCAGATCAAACCAAGCATTCGTTTCATTAAAAATGGTACAATTCTGCCGAGTTCGAATAATTTAAAACTGAATTTCGAAGCCGTAAATTTAAGTGCTGTTGATGTAAAGATATATAAGATTTACAAAAATAATATTCTGCAGTTTTTGCAGTATAATGAATTAAACGGCGGACAAAATCTCAAAAAAGTTGCGCAGCCAATTGCCAAAACTACGCTGAATCTTAAAGAAAGCACACTTGTAAACCTTTCCAAATGGAATACGTATGCTTTAGATTTATCTAAAATTATAAAACCAGAACCGGGAGCAATTTACAGGGTGGAGTTTGAGTATAAAAAGAAATATTCTCTTTATAAATGTGAAACCTCAGACGGTGATCAGGATGAAACAGAGGAAGAAGAAGTTGATGAAAATGATGTAAACTACAGCGGCAACTCTTACGACGATTATTATTATGATGATTATGAGTGGCGAGAAAGTCAGGATCCTTGTTCGGGTTCGTATTATTACAATGCTAAAATTGCAACCAATATTCTGGCTACAGATTTAGGGGTAATTGCGAAAAGAGGTGAAAATAAATCGTATTTATTTGCCGTAAATAATATTGTAACAACAGAACCAGTATCAAATGCAAGAGTTGATTTATACAATTTCCAACAGCAAAAAATAAGTACACAAGCTACAAGCAGTGAAGGAATTGCATCATTTCAACTGGACAAATTCGCTTATTTTGCCATCGTAACTTTAGGCGATCAATCTACTTATGTAAAACTTGATGACGGACTTTCATTATCTGTCAGTAATTTTGATGTTGCTGGTGAGACTTTACAAAAAGGTCTAAAAGGATTTATTTACGGAGAAAGAGGTGTTTGGCGCCCGGGAGATAATTTGTATTTGTCTTTTATTTTGAATGACGCAGCAAATAAACTTCCAAAATCGCATCCAATTAAATTCAGATTAAACGATCCGAATGGAAAAACAGTTTATCAAACTGTTCAAAAAACAAACGATTTAAACCATTATGCATTTATAGTTCCAACCAGTCAAGATGCGCCAACAGGAAATTGGGAAGCGATGGTAAGTGTTGGAGGTGCTAAATTTTATAAGAGTATAAAAATCGAAACGATCAAACCTAATCGTTTAAAAATTAAAAATACATTTACCAGAAAAACACTTTCGTCATCTTATCCAAATACAGATAATCTAGAAGTAACGTGGCTTCACGGTGCAATTGCAAAGAATTTAAATGTAGAAATGCAGGCAAAATTCTCTCAGCAAACCACTACTTTTAAAGGGTATGAAAAATATACTTTTGATGATTTGGTTCGTCAATTCAGCACAGAAGAAATTAATGTTTTCTCTGGAAAATTAAACGAAAACGGAAAAGCTTCTGTAAATATTCAGCCAAGATTACAGGGTCAGGCGCCGGGAATGTTACGCGCTTCGTTCATTACAAAAGTATACGAAGAAGGAGGTGATTTTAGTACAGATGTTATTTCAACAACTTATTCTCCATACAAAACTTATGTCGGAATAAAGTCGCCTGAACTAAACAAATACAATATGCTCGAAACCAGAGCCTCCAATCGTTTTGATGTGATTACGGTTGACGAAAACGGAAGACCAAAATCGGTTCGAAATCTAGAAGTGAGGATTTACAAAGTAGACTGGCGCTGGTGGTGGGATTCTTCCAGCGATAACTTGTCTAATTATAATTCATCCAATGCCACGACTTCGTACAAAACCAAAATGATTAGTACAGATTCAAATGGGCGAGGAAGTTTCGAATTTACTTTGACAGATGAAGAGTGGGGACGCTATTTGATTCGTGTAGAAGATACAAACGAAGGACATGCAACAGCTTTAACCGTAAATATCGACTGGCCAATTTGGTCTGGAAAAACTCGTAATAGAGATGCTTCAACAGCAAATATGCTGGTTTTTTCTACAGATAAAAAGAATTACGCAGTTGGAGAAAAAGCGCAGATTTCTTTCCCTTCAAGTGAAGGCGGACGTGCTTTAATTTCTATCGAAAACGGATCTAGAGTAGTAAAGACAATTTGGGCTGAAACTAAAAATGGAGAAACAAAAGTCGAAGTTCCGATAACTGGAGAAATGGCTCCAAATGTCTATTTTAATATTACGTTGTTACAGCCGCACGCTTCGACTAAAAATGATTCGCCGATTCGTATGTACGGAATTGTTCCAATTGAAGTTGTGGATAAAAACACCATTTTGGCACCGACAATTAATATGCCCGATGTCTTAAAACCAGAACAGCCTTTTACGGTTAAAGTAGGAGAAAAGTCAGGTAAAGAAATGACGTATACAATTGCCGTTGTCGATGAAGGACTTCTGGATTTAACACGTTTTAAAACGCCAAATGCTTGGGATAGTTTTTATGTTCGTGAAGCGCTTGGAGTAAAAACCTGGGATATTTACGATGATGTAATTGGTGCTTACGGCGGAAAAATAAATCAGATTTTCAGTATTGGTGGAGATCAGGATTTAGGCGGCGGAAAAGCTAAAAAAGCCAACCGTTTTAAACCAGTTGTATTGTATTATGGTCCATTTAAATTGGAAAAAGGCCAGACTAAATCTCATCAATTAAAACTACCGAAATACATTGGTTCTGTTAGAACAATGGTTGTTGCGGGAGATGCGAATACTAGTGCATACGGAAGTGTAGAAAAAGCAACTCCAGTTAAGAGTCCGTTAATGGTTTTGGCTTCATTGCCGAGAAAAATTTCTCCATCAGAAAAAGTGACTCTTCCAGTAACGGTTTTTGCTACAGAAAATAAAATAAAAAATGTTTCCATTCAGATCAAAACCAGCAACGGATTGAAGGTTATGGGAAGTGCAGTTCAGAGATTGAACTTCTCTCAGCCCGATGAGAAAATGGCATACTTTAATTTAGTGGTTGGATCTGCAACCGGAATAGCTAAAGTACAGGTAATTGCAACATCAGGAAGTGAAAAGTCAACTTATGATGTTGAAATTGATATGACAAATCCAAATCCGTTGACTAGTACTTATACCGATGTTATTTTGACTCCAAACAGTTCTAAAACACTTTCGTGGAAAACATTTGGCGTAGCGGGAAGTAATAAAGCAAGATTAGAAGTCTCGTCAATGCCTTCAATGAATTTGAATGGAAGACTGCAGTTTTTAATTCAATACCCGCACGGTTGCGTAGAGCAGACAACATCATCTGTTTTCCCGCAGTTATTTTTAAGCGATGTTGCTGATATAGATAGCAAACGTAAAGAAATTATTCAAAAAAATATTGCGGCAGGAATAGCAAGACTAGGAAATTTCCAATTATCAAACGGTGGATTGCCGTACTGGCAGGGAAATACAATTGCAGATGATTGGGGAACTTCTTACGCTGGACATTTCTTGATTGAAGCAGAGAAAAAAGGATATGTGCTGCCAATTAATTTCAAATCAAAATGGCTTTCGTATCAGCAAAAAGAAGCAAAACAATGGCGTTTTGAACCGAAATACGGAAATGATTTAGCGCAGTCGTATCGTTTATACACTTTAGCTTTAGCAGGAAATGCCGATTTATCTTCAATGAACAGATTGCGAGAAACAAAAGGTATTTCGAATGAAAGTATGCTTCGCTTGGCTGCAGCATATGTTTTAGCGGGACAAAAATCGGCAGGACAAAGTTTGTTTTTGAAAACAAGCATTGATGGTGATTCAGACGGTTACAATTATTACTATTACGGTTCAAGTGAAAGAAATAGAGCCATGGCTTTAGAGACGATGCTGCTTTTAGGACAAAAACAAAAAGCATTTGTAATGGCTTCTAAATTGGCCAAAGAAATGTCAGCCAATCAATGGATGAGTACGCAGACAACGGCTTATTGCTTATATTCAATGTCTAAATTTGCGATAAGCAACGGTCCAAAAGGAATTAATATCCAGTTCAGTAAAAATGGTAAAGGAGAAAATATAAATACACAAAAAACAATTGCAGATCGTAGTATTTCTGTTTCAACTGGAGCTAATAGTATTACGCTGAAAAACAATAAAAATAACACGGTTTATGTTCGTGTACTGAATTCAGGAATATTACCAATCGGACAGGAAAATGTAATACAAAATGATGTCTCGGCTTCTATAGTTTTCAAAAACAGAAAAGGAAGTGTAATCAATGTTTCGAAAATTAATCAAGGAACAGAATTTGTTGCTGAGGTTACCATTAAAAACCAGAGAAACGAAAGTATTCAAAACGTAGCGCTATCACAGATTCTGCCTTCAGGATTCGAGATTGTAAATACACGTTTCACCGATTACGGAGATGCAGTAAACAATATTGCCGACTATATTGATATTCGCGATGATAGAACAAATTTCTATTTCGGAATGAAATCTAGAGAAACAAAAGTTTTTAGAATTCTGCTAAACGCATCTTATTTAGGAAATTATTATTTACCTGGATTGCAATGTGAAGCAATGTATGATAATACATTCCTAGCAAGAACAAAAGGATTCTGGGTTGAGGTTGTAAAATAAAGTTTTAATAAGAACTACGTATCCTAACAGGTTTCCAAAACCTGTTAGGTATCTATATGGCAACCAAAATAGTAGAATACTAAACACCTAACAGGTTTCCAAAACCTGTTAGGATAATAATAAAAAGATTAGCAGTTTGGAGAAGGATATTTTTGAGGCAGGACAATATTATCATGTTTATAACAGAGGAAATAACAAAGAGAATATTTTTATTGAAGAGAAGAATTATCAATATTTTCTAGAAAAGATTAAAAAATATATTTTGCCAATTGCCGATATTTATGCTTATTGTTTGCTTAAAAATCATTTCCATATTGTTCTTCGAATAAAAGATAAAAACGATTTGCCAGAAAAATTTAGAGAAAAGATTTATCTGCCATTTTCGAATTTGTTCAACTCTTATTCTAAAAGTATAAATAAGGCTTATAATAGAACAGGGAGTTTGTTTCAGGAACACTTACAAAGAAATAGAATTGAAAACGAAGAGTATTTGAAACAGTTAATCCTATATGTTCATTTAAATCCTTTAAAACACAATTTTTCTAAAGAATTTCAAACCTATAATCATTCATCTTATCGTTCTTATTTATCAGACAAGCGAAGTAGTATTAATCGAGAGTTTATTATAGAATTATTCGAAGATTTAGAAAATTTTATATTTTGTCATGATGAAAGAAAGTTAATTTACGAAGGTGTACTTAATGATGTAAATTTACTTGATCAATAGAGAATTACATTTGAGTGTCCTAACAGGTTTTAAAAACCTGTTAGATATTATAAGTATTCGGTTTTTCTTTTAGGAATCTAAATAAATTGATACCTAACAGGTTTTTAAAACCTGTTAGGATAAGAACAATATAATTGTGAAAAACAAATTAAAAGCGTTTTTCCAACGCATTCTAAATTGGATAAAAAGAAATAAAATAAAATCAGCAATTGCATTTCTGCTCTTGCTGATTTACTATTTTTCGATACCCCGAACTTTATTTAAAGAACCTTACTCAACTGTCATTGAAAGTAAAGAAGGAGAATTACTAGGCGCGAAAATTGCCCGCGATGGACAATGGCGTTTTCCTGCGCAAGACAGCGTGCCGGATAAATTCAAAAAATGTATTGTTTATTTTGAAGATGAATACTTCTACAAACATCCAGGCTTTAATCCGGGTGCAATGATAAATGCTTTCAAACAAAACAGAAAAGCGGGGAAAGTTGTTCGCGGCGGAAGTACTTTAACACAGCAGGTTATCCGACTATCGAGAAAAGGAAAAAACAGAACCTATTTTGAAAAGTTAATAGAAATTGTTCTCGCTACCCGATTAGAATTGGGTTATTCTAAAAATGAAATTCTTGACATGTATGCTGCTCATGCGCCATTTGGAGGAAATGTAGTCGGATTAGAAATGGCATCGTGGCGTTATTTCGGTGTACAGTCGAATCAATTGTCTTGGGGTGAAAATGCTGTTTTGGCGGTTTTACCCAATACCCCAAGTTTAATTTATCCAGGAAAAAATCAGATTAAATTACTAAATAAGCGAAACCGGCTTTTACTAAAATTACATCAAGAAGGCATAATTGACAAGCAGACCTATGAACTTGCAATAGAAGAGCCTCTGCCTCAAAAACCCTATGATCTGCCTCAAATAGCACCTCATTTATTGCAGAGAGTGGCTAAAAATGAAGAAGGAACGCGAGTAAAAACAACTTTAGATTATGCGTTGCAAAACAGGGTAAATCAAATTGCGAGATATTATTACAATCAGTACAAACAGAATGAAGTTCATAATCTGGCTATTTTGGTAATAGATGTGCAGAATAGAAATGTAATGAGTTATATTGGAAATTCTCCTTCAGATATTGACCATCAAAAAGATGTTGATATTATTGATGCCCCTAGAAGCACAGGAAGCATTTTAAAACCGCTTCTATACGGTGCAATGCTCGATGATGGCGAATTATTACCCAATACATTAATTGCCGATATTCCGACCCAAATTTCAGGTTACACACCGCAAAATTTTAATCTCACGTTTGATGGCGCTGTGCCGGCGCATCGTGCTTTATCACGCTCATTAAACATTCCAGCTGTTTTAATGCTTCAAGATTTTGGGGTAAATAAGTTTTATGAAGAACTTCAAAAGTTTAAATTAAAAAACATTAACAAAACGCCCGACCATTATGGTTTGTCGCTTATTCTGGGAGGTGCCGAAAGTAATTTATGGGATTTATGCAGAACCTATGCGAACTTATCATCAACATTAAATTATTATACTAAAAATCAAGGAAAATATAGAACCAACGAGTTTTTAGAATTAAATTATAAAAATGATTTTGAACCTGATTTTGGCTCAGAAACGAATCAGAAAAACATTTTAGGTGCGGGTTCAATTTGGCTTACATACAATGCAATGGAAGAAGTCAACAGGCCAGAAGGAGATGAAGCTTGGAAGTTTTATGACAGTTCTTTAAAAATTGCATGGAAAACGGGAACAAGTTTCGGAAATAGAGATGCTTGGGCAATTGGAACCAATTCCAGATATGTAGTGGGAGTTTGGGTTGGAAACGCAACGGGAGAGGGGAGGCCAACTTTAACGGGAGTGACAAGTGCGGCACCGATTTTATTTGACGTGTTTAATTTACTGCCAAGGCAACGTTGGTTTGATACACCGTATAAAGATCTAGAAGAAGTTGAAGTTTGCCGTTTAAGCGGTTATTTGGCAAAAGAAAACTGTCCGAAAATTAAACAATGGGTTTCAAAAAAAGGGAAATCAACAAAAGTTTGTCCTTATCATAAAACCATTCATTTAGATAAAACAGAGCAATTTCAGGTAAACAGCAGCTGTGAAAGTGTCGAAAATATTGTGACTAAAAACTGGTTTGTCCTGCCGCCCGTAATGGCATGGTATTATAAAAGCCAGCACATTGAATATTTACCTTTGCCACCATTTAAGGAAGGATGCGAAGGAACACAAACCACAACAATGGATTTTATTTACCCAAAAGCCAACAGCAAAATCTATTTAACGAAAGATTTTAATAGTAATATACAGCCCGTAATTTTAAAAGTAGCTTATTCTGAAAGGGATAAAGAATTGTTTTGGTATGTTGATGATGTTTACAAAGCAACAACAAAAACATTTCATGAACTGCCAATTACGCCAACAACGGGAATTCATTATATTACGGTTGTAGATGCTTCTGGAAATGAAATTAGAAGAAGGATTGAGATTGTTAGGGAATAAAATTTAAAAAGAAATTCCAATTTTTTGAAATCCCAAATTCCAAATTTTGCTTCTTTATAAAAGATGAAAGCTTATTGTATGTCAGGCTGAGCGAAGTCGAAGCCTGCGTGCCAATTGGAGTGCCCTTCTCCCGAAGCCTCGGGATCGCTCAGGGTGACATTCTAGGTATAATGACTAAGTGATATTGCTTCGTTCCTCGCAATGATGCATAAAAAAACCGCCCCGATGCATCGGGGCGGTTTTGATTTTTATTCTGAAATAACATTTCCTTTTTTATCATAGAAATGGTATTCTAAGTACGTGTAAGCGTCACGAGGTATGATTTTCACCCATTTCTTATGTTCAAAAAACCATTTTGAACGTAATGATGGAAAACCTTTGCTGAGGTATGCAGCCACAAACGGATGTGTGTTGAGTACAACTTTATTGTGGGTTTTTAGAAGTCTTTCTAAATCAGAAGTGATCTTGTCAATTATTAATATTGGTGCTTCAATTTCACCATTTACTTTATTTGGATCCTCTTCTCTAGTTTTTATATTAACTTCTGGTCTTACTCGCTGTCTTGTAATCTGGACTAAACCAAATTTACTCGGCGGTAATATTTTATGCTTTGCTTTATCGTCGCTCATTTCTTCTCGCAAGAAGTCGAACAAAACTTTCCTATTTTCAGGATTAGACATATCGATAAAATCAACTACGATTATTCCGCCCATATCACGCAGACGAAGTTGTCTTGCGATTTCTGCTGCAGCAATCATATTTACCTCCATGGCCGTGTCTTCTTGGTTGGTTGCTTTGTTTGAACGGTTTCCGCTGTTTACGTCTATAACGTGAAGAGCTTCAGTGTGTTCAATAATAAGGTAAGCACCTTTACTCATGGAAACAGTTCTGCCAAAAGAAGTTTTGATTTGTCTCTCTATATTGTATTTCTCGAAAATTGGAGTATCATTTGATTGATAAAACTTTACAATCGATTGTTTTGAAGGTGCAATTTCTTGCAGATATTCCTTCGTTTGATGGTACAACTCTTCGTCATCTATTTGAATACCGCTGAAGGTATCATTAAATACATCTCTTAATATTGAAGAAGCTCTGTTAAGCTCTCCTAATACTTTTGATGGATGATGAGCAGTTGGTAATTTTTTACACATTGCAGACCATCTGCCAAGCAGGTTCTGCAAATCTTTTTCTAATTCGGCTACGTTTTTGCCTTCGGCTACTGTACGAACAATAACACCAAATCCTTTAGGTTTGATCGATAGAACAAGTTTTTTTAGACGATCCTTTTCTTTTTTGTCTTCTATTTTTTGAGAAATAGAAACTCTATCAGAAAAAGGAACTAGAACGATAAATCTTCCAGCCAATGAAAGCTCAGCACTTATTCTTGGGCCTTTGGTAGATATAGGTTCTTTAACTACTTGAACTAAAACAGATTGATTGGCACTTAAAATATCAGTAATGATGCCATCTTTGTCAATCTCTTTTTCAAACTGAAAGGTTTTTAGGGAGAAATCTTTTATTTTACCTGCGCTTACAAGTTTTATGAATTTCAGTTGGGAAGCTAAGTTTGGACCTAAATCGTGATAATGTAAAAAGGCATCTTTTTCGAAACCGACATTTACAAAAGCAGCGTTAAGTCCAGCAACTGGTTTTCTGATTTTGGCAATAAAAATATCACCAACCTGAAAGTTGCTTTTTTCTTCTTCTTTGTGTAATTCAATTAGTTTTCCATCTTTTAATAAGGCAAAATCTACGGCTTCAGAACTAGATCTAATGATTAATTCTTTATTCACACTGTAAATTTTTATCTGTTTTTTCAGAAAATAGAATATAGAGAGAAGAGTATAGACTTGCGTCTAAAATCTAAAATCTAAGATCTAAAATCTTATCTACAGATGGATTAAACAATATTTTAACAGGTATTGAACCCGGGAGGGAAAGTTTAAATTTCAATTTTTAAATTCCAAATTCCAATTGAATCAATATTGATTTCTTAATTTTTGGATTTTGGATTTTATTTTTTGGAATTTTTGAAATTTCCCAAATTTCAATGAACGTTTAAAAAGAAAAAAGTAGTTTAAAACTACTTTTTCTTTTTGTGGCGGTTAGCTCTCGCTCTTTTCTTACGTTTGTGAGTAGCTACCTTATGTCTCTTTCTTTTTTTACCACTTGGCATATCGTGTCTGATTTATGTTAATTAATATTATTTTGCTTCGTTGTTTGTTTTAACTCCTTCTACAAATACTTTCGCAGGTTTAAACGCAGGAATGTTGTGTGCTGGAATTTTAATTGTTGTGTTTTTAGAAATGTTTCTTCCAGTCTTTTCAGCTCTAGTTTTTACAATAAAACTACCAAAACCTCTTAGGTAAACATTGTCTCCAGTTTCTAAAGAAGTTTTAACTTCTTCCATAAAAGTTTCTACTGTTGCTTGAACATCTCCTTTTTCAAGACCTAGTTTCTCTGAAATCTTCGCTACGATATCTGCTTTCGTCATTTTCTTTCCTATTTTATTTTATAAATGGTGTACTATTTTTTTGAGTTTGCAAATATAGGAATTAAAAAAATAATTAATCAAGCTAATTCGTTAAATTTTAATTACATAAACATTTACTTTTGTAATCTAAGTATTTTGCAATGGATTTTTCTAACATATTGATAAAATGGTATTTACAAAACAAGCGTGATTTACCATGGCGAAAAACGGTCGATCCGTACCAAATTTGGCTCTCAGAAATTATGCTTCAGCAGACGCGAGTTGCTCAAGGAATGCCTTATTTTTTTGCATTTACCAAGGAATTTCCTACTGTAAAAGATTTGGCAGATGCCTCAGAAGAAAAAGTTTTAAAGCTTTGGCAGGGTTTAGGGTATTATTCTAGGGCTCGTAATCTTCATAAAACGGCTCAATATATAAGTAATGATTTAAAAGGCATTTTTCCAGATTCGTATAAAGATCTTTTAAAGCTTAAAGGTGTTGGCGAATATACAGCGGCTGCAATTGCATCTTTCTCTTATAATGAATCGGTTCCTGTTGTAGACGGAAATGTGTTCCGTGTTTTGTCGCGCTATTTTGATATTGAAACCGATATTGCCAATCCCGGTGCCAAAAAAGAGTTTGCTGCTTTGGCGCAAGAATTAATGCCTAAAGATAATCCAGCCATATTCAATCAAGCGATTATGGAATTTGGTGCGCTTCAATGTGTGCCGAAAAGTCCAAATTGCTCGATTTGTGTTTTTAGTGATAGCTGTCTTGCTTTGCAAAAGGGAAAAGTAAATCAACTTCCTGTAAAATCAAAAAAAATAAAAGTGTCAAATCGTTATTTTAATTATTTGATATTGGAAGATGCTATAGGAAATACACTTATTCAAAAAAGAACTGATAAGGGTATTTGGCATAATTTATACGAGTTTCCACTCTTAGAGACTGAGTCTATAGTAGATTTTGATGTAGTTTCAAAAATCGCAAAAGAAGAAATGTTTCCTTCTTATACCATTATAGGTATAGAAGATTGTGCAGAATCAACATTAATACATAAACTTTCGCATCAGCATCTTCATATACAGTTTTGGAAAATTAAGGTAAAAGAGAAAATAGAAAATGGAGTTGATCCTGAAAAATTAAAAACTTTTCCTTTTCCAATTGTGATTTATAAATTTATAGAAAAGCAGGAAATAATTTGCTAAAAAAATGTATCTTTGGTAGAAATACCACCAAAAACTATGAACGGAACATTAAATAAAGTGATGCTCATTGGCCATTTAGGCGATGATGTGAAGATGCATTATTTTGATGGCGGAAATTGCATCGGACGTTTTCAGCTGGCTACCAATGAAGTTTATATCAATAAAACAACCAACGAAAAGATCACTTCTACAGAGTGGCATAACTTGGTTGTACGTAATAAAGCCGCAGAAATTTGCGAAAAATATCTTTCTAAAGGAGATAAGATATATGTTGAAGGAAGAATAAAATCTCGTCAGTGGCAGGCAGAAGACGGAACTACCAAATATACCACAGAGATTCAAGTGACGGAATTTACTTTTCTGACTACCAAAAAAGAAACTGCGCATACAAAACAAAATCAAGATGCAGAATCAACAAAAAATACTAACTTTGATGCTGCTAATGAAGGGCTTCCTATTAATGATCTGCCTTTCTAAAGGATGTTTAACTAATTTTTTGCAATTTGGACCCGGAGCCCAGTTTATTTTTTACAACAAATCTAGACGCTAATTTAATTATTGGTTTCGTCGGAATATTTATTTTGTTGTTTCTTTCAGCAATAGTTTCAGGTGCTGAAGTAGCTCTCTTTTCTCTATCACAGCAAGAAATCGATGATACCCTAAATGATAATCAGGCAAAAGGTAAAATTATCTCAAACCTATTAGATAAGCCGAAAAAACTCCTGGCTACATTACTGGTTGCCAATAACTTTTTCAATATAGGTGTTGTTATCTTATTTGCATATATCGGACAGAATATCTTTTCTACTATAAGTTCACCTGCTTTTAAATTTACACTCGAGGTAGTTTTAGTCACCTTTTTTATCTTATTATTTGGCGAAGTACTTCCTAAAGTTTATGCGAGCAGAAACAGTGTGCGTTTTGCTAAACGAGTGGCATATCCGCTGGCTTTTTTAGATAAGATACTATCTCCTATCAGTTTGCCAATGCGTGCTCTTACTATATATTTGCAGAATAAATTGGGAAAACAAAAGAATAGTTTTTCGATTAATCAGCTTTCGCAGGCTTTGGAACTGACAGATTCAGAAGGAACTTCAACCGAAGAACAAAAAATTTTAGAAGGAATTGTTTCTTTTGGAAATACTGATACAAAACAGGTAATGAGTCCGAGAATTGATATTTTTGCATTAGAAATATCAGAATCTTTTGCGTCTATTTATCCTAAAATAATTGAAAAAGGATTTTCGAGAATTCCGATTTATCGTGATAATATTGATCAGATAGAAGGAGTGCTTTTCGTAAAAGATTTACTGCCTCATATTGATAAAGAAGAATTTAACTGGAATTCATTGATTCGAGAAGCCTTTTTTGTTCCTGAGAATAAAAAGCTTGACAATCTTTTAAAAGATTTTCAGAGTTTGAAAAGTCATTTAGCAATTGTGGTCGACGAATATGGAGGAACTTCAGGATTAGTTTCTCTAGAAGATGTAATCGAGGAAATAGTTGGAGATATCAGCGACGAGTTTGATGATGAAAATCTGAACTTCTCACAGATTGATGAAAATAACTTTCTTTTTGAAGGAAAAATAAATCTGAAAGATTTCTATAGAATTGTAAATGTTGACGAAGATGTTTTTGAATCTCATAAAGGAGAAGCAGAGACATTGGCTGGATTTATCTTAGAGATTTTAGGTAATTTTCCGAAAAAAGATCAAAAAGTACCTTTTGAAAACTGTATTTTCACAATAGAAACAGTTGATAAAAAGCGTGTAAAACAAATTAAAGTAACAATAAATTAAAATGCCTAATAGAATACTTTCAATAACTGCAATTTTGCTTGCACTAACGGTTTTAAGCTGTAAAAAAGATGTTTTGCCAAAACCAGCTAGTTTTTTGCGATTAGATTATGCAGAAGCAAAATATGTGAATTTTGAGAACAACTGCCCGTTTGCTTTTCAAATGAATGAAGACGCCGTTATAAAAGGTGAAAAAGATTGCGGTTTTGCGATTACTTATCCAAAAATGAAAGCGACTATCTATTTGACATATAAGCCTGTAAATGGCAATATTGATAAGCTGTTACGTGACGCCCAAAAACTGACTTACGAACACGTAATTAAAGCCGACGATATTTTAGAACAACCTTATATAAATCCGCAAAAGAAGGTTTATGGAATGTTTTATCAAGTTGATGGAAATGCAGCGACTAATTCGCAATTCTACGTTACAGACAGCACCAGACACTTTTTAATAGGTTCGGTTTATTTTTACGCAAAACCAAACTTTGACTCTATTATGCCTGCCGCGAGTTATGTTAAAAACGACATGCAGCGTCTGATGGAAACGTTGAAGTGGAAATAATTCATAATAAAAAGGAATCCATTTGGATTCCTTTTTTGTTACGATTTAATGTTAAAAAAAATAATATGGAACTTTGTTGTTATAGAGAACTTAGTAACTTTTAAATGTTTTTTATAAACCTGAAATTTGATATTCATCAAAATATTCGTAGTTGCCAAATTTGTTTTTTCTGAAAATTTTAAACTTAGAAGTGTTTTTTTCTTTATTGATCGAATCTCCAATAATTAAAGTATCTCCTTTTGTATCGGTTGTCGTAATGCAATATTTTTCATCGTAGTAAAATTCTAAAGTTTTATTTTCATAATTATAAATTCGTATAATTTTAGAATTAATTTTATTTTTCACGAAATGTTCAGAATTACTTTTAGCTTTAAATATAAAGTAGCCTATAATAAATGAAAATGTTATAAAAATGGCGTATCTGAAAAATGTTTTAGTTTTCATAAGCTATAGTTTTAGTAAAGGAACGACAATAGGTGTGTAATTATAATTTCCTTGAATCTCTGCTAAGTAATTCCAACATCTAAACCTCCTCCAGAATTAACAGTGATATTCATAAATCCCCCTTGCTGGCGCGAGCGTCACGCTCGTGAATTAAAGCATTTCTTAACAAATATATATGAAAAAAGCGCTCAAATTTAAGCGCTTTTTTTGATTATTAATTAGAATTTAGTGTAAATATCTAATCTAATTTTTTAGGATTGAAACATAGTTTAATTTGCTCATAAATTTCTATTGAGGTTTATACAATAAGCAATCTTTTCGAATTTTAATTATTTTATCTTTTTTTAGAGGGATTACATTTTTGTTTAACATTTTATATTGTTCAACATCAGAAGAATCTTGTTTATAAAATATTACTGATCGATTCATCATATCGAGAAATATCTTATCAAGCAGTAATTTGTCTGATGTGTAATCAAATTTATTAAAAAAAGTATCTTTTAAATTAAAATATTTTTTGTAATCTCTGATATTAATACTTGCATCAATTTCGCAAGAACTATTATGTTTTACAATACTTCTTGAACCAGAATAAATAGGTATTATTGTATTTTGTAGAGTATCTAATAAATATAAACTTGACTTAGTTTTATCATATTTGTTTGCTTGAGATATAAAAACCAAGTCTTGTTCTGAATTGTTTTTTAAATCAAAAGCTATATCATAGTATGGAGGTAAATCAGAATCGGAATCTGAAGAGCTTTTTAAGTATATACTATATTTTGTTAAAACAATTTCTATTTCATTTGTTGTTTTTTTATTCTTGCAACTATAAAACAAAAATATCAAAGCGATAATAATTAACTTATTTTTTTTGATCATATAAATTTACTTTATTTTTAAAAGCATTATAAGATTCTATTACGTGGGTACGATATGGATCAGTTACAAATCTAAAGTTAAGACTTTTCATTTGCATTTCATAAATCATTTGATGTTCATACCAATCATGTAAATTTACTGGATTATTCCAGCCAGCCACAGGATATTTGTTTACAAACTCATATCGACCCCTCTTGCTGGCGCGAGCGTCACGCTAGTGAATTAAAGTATTTCTTAAAAAATATATATGAAAAAAGCGCTCAAATGTGAGCGCCTTTTTTAATTGTCATATTTATAATTTAAGACTTAAAATTCGAAACTTTATATGTTTTTCCGTCTCCAGTATCTTGAACAACTTTAGTTAAAGATTCAGGATTTTGAATGGTTTTATCAAAACTTACTGTTGCTGTTTTTTTATCGAAATCTACAGAAGCTTTATCAACTCCGTCAAGATTTGCTAATTCTTCTTCTATTGTTTTAGCGCATCCAACAGCACACGTCATTCCTTCTATTGTAAAACTTGCTGTTTGTAAATTTTCAGGAGCAATTGGTTTGTGTTCTTTTGGAGCGCTTTTTTCTGCGTTTACAACTTGAAGACTTTTATCTTCTTCTTTTTTACAACTAACAAATGCTAAACCGGCAATTGTTGCGGCGATTAAAATTCTTGAAATTTTCATTATATATAAATTTAAATTGCGATTTCTTTTTTGCAAAATTAATAAAAAGACAAAGGTTAGTTCGCAAAATTATTACAAATTTGCAGTAAAATGCGATTTATGGATACAAAGCAGTTAAAGTGGATATATTTATTGATTCTTTCTCTTATTTGGGGAAGCTCCTTTATTTTAATAAAAAGAGGACTAGTTGGTTTGACTGCGATTCAAGTCGGATCATTCCGAATTATTTTTGCTGCTTTATTTTTACTGATTATAGGTTTTAACAGTTTAAAAAAAATCTCTCGCCGTCAATGGAAGTTTGTTGCAGTAACTTCGCTTTTCGGAACTTTTATGCCGGCTTATCTTTTTGCTATTGCAGAAACTCAAGTCGATAGTTCAATAGTTGCTATTTTAAATTCGCTTACTCCTTTAAATACTTTAGTTTTAGGAATAATTGCTTTCGGAATTCAGTTTCAAAAAAGACAAGTTTTAGGGGTTTTTGTGGGGCTTGTAGGCTGTCTGCTTTTGGTTTTAACTGGAGATTCTGCGCAGTCAGGCCAGAATTATGTGTGTGTTTTATTGGTAGTTATCGCAACTTTGAGTTACGCAATCAACGTCAATTTGATTAAAAAATATTTACACGATTTGAATTCCATAAGCATTACAACTGGGAATTTTGCCGTTCTCTTTCTACCGGCATTAATTATCTTAAGCACAACCGATATCAGTCAAAAAATACATTTGGCAGAGACCCAGCATTCGATATTTTTTATAATGATTCTGGGTGTTTTAGGAACTGGAATTGCGAATATCCTTTTCTTTAAATTGATTCAAATGTCATCGCCTGTATTTGCAACATCGGTAACTTATTTAATTCCGATAGTCGCTTTTTTCTGGGGATTATTAGATAACGAAATGCTGACTCCGATTCAGTTTTTTGGTGCATTTATTATTTTGATTGGAGTTTATTTGTCGGCTAAAAAGTGATTTTTGAGTTATGAGTGAAAAGTTATTTGTAAAATGTAAAATGTATTGAAGTTTAGTCTGTCGCTCTCAGCGAAGTCGAAGAGCGTAAATGGCTTCAACTCCGCTCAGCTTGACAAACGTGATGAATAAAAAAAAGCTTTGTCAAAGTTTCTAACTTTGACAAAGCCCTTAAAAAATCTTATAACCTAAGTGACTTAGTAGCTCAAAACCTTTGTTCCTTTGAGCCTTTGTAGCTTTCAACCTCTACTACAAAAAATCTGCTTCAGAAACTCCTTCGTTAATTTTGATATCAGACATTTTAATGTCTAATTCAAAGCCAACATTTTGGACTAAATTATAAGGAACTTTAACTCCTTTTACTTCTCTGTAATCGTTAAAATTAGTGATTTGCGCTGCTGATTTACCGCCTTGTTCACGAATTTTAGATTCTGCCGTTTTTAAACCTGATTTAACATCATAGTAATAAGTTGTTTGCCCGTCTTTAATTACATAAGCATCACTTCCGTTGATTGGTTCAATTCCCTCAACTTTTAAATCAGTTCTTTTTACGAGCTGTAATTCTTCAAAAGGAGCTGCATTAGCTTTCATGTCGGCTAAATCTTTGCCTTCCAGATTTTTTCTTTGTCCTTGTTGTTCAACATAAGCGCCTTTTTCGTTTACAACTTGTTTCATTAAATTCATGGTTCCCATTGAAAGCGAAACCATCATTTTTCCTTTTGAATCTAATTTTGAAATAAAAGTCAATGGAGTAGAAGCTTGCGGAATAGTTGTAGAACCATTCATAAAAAGTGTTTTTACAGAAGTAACAGCTTTTTCTCCTCCAATTGCTTTAATGTAATTTTCAAAAACTGTTTTTGCTGTTATATCTTTTGGAGCTTCTTTTTTTACAGAAGGTTTTTCGATTGGAGTTCCAAATCTATCATAATAGAAGATCGGAATTTGTAATTTTTCTAAACTCGAAATTACATCAGAGCCTTTCCCAACAATTACAATACGCATATTGTCTAGTAGAAAATATTTGTTTGCAACGCGATAAATATCGTCGGCCGTAACATTGTTAATTGTTTGGATATATTTTTCATAGAAATCAGCTGGAAGTTTTTCTGTTTCAATGTTTAAAGCATAACGGGCAACAGCCTGCGGTTTTTCAACCTGCATTACAAATCTTCCTATATATCCTGCTTTTACATTTCTTAATACTTCTGGATCAACTCTTTCAGAACGTATTCTTTTTATTTCTTTAATAAATTGAACAACAGCGCTGTCTGTAACGGTGTTTCTAACTGCAGACGATGCTTTGAATTTAGTTACATATTTTCCGCTTCCAATACTTGAGTTTGCTCCGTATGTCCAAGCGTGCTGCTCGCGTAAATTCATGTTCAAATAACTGTTGAAATCACCTCCTAAAATTTGATTTGCAATAACAGCAGGGAAAAAATCTGGATCGCTCATTCTTAAATTAAGAGTGTTAACTAATGAGATTTCAGATTGAACAGCATTTGGAACATCTACAAAATCAATTTGTAGTTTTGAAGGATTTACAGGATCAGGGTAATTGTTTTTTGGAGCGTTTTGTTTTTTCCATCCGCTAAACAATTTTTCTACCGCTGCTTTTGTTTCTTTGAATTTGACATCTCCAATAACAACTAAATAAGCATTTTCTGGAACAAAATATGTACTATAGTTATTTTGAACATCTGCAAGAGTTACATTTTTTACAGTTTCTTCAGAAAGATATTCTCCTGTAGGATGATTTTTTCCAAAGGCTAAAACATCAACAACTCGGTTAGAAATTGCAGGAACACTTTTTTCGTCTGCTTTAAGGCCTTCAAGTAGTTTTGCTTTTTCTTTATCGAATTCTGTTTGTGTAAAATTGGGTTGTAATGCACCTTCGGCCAAAAGCTCTAAAACGCGTCCAGAATATTTTGATAATGAGCTTGCATAAGCACCTTGCGAAGTAAAGTTTATACTTGCTCCGTAAAAGTCAATTTCTTCATTAAAAGCTTCTTTTGTTGTTTTTTTAGTCCCGTTTCCGATTAAACTGCTTGTTAATTCATCAACTCCTTTTTTATTGCCTTCAGTAAATGGCGCATTATCTAGAGTAAGCGTAAAACTCACCCGAGGTAATTTATGGTTTTCAACTATCAAAACTTTCATGCCATTTGCTAAAACAAAGGTTTGCGGTTTTTTGATATTGACTACTGGCGCATTGCCTGGTTTGGGTTGTGGACGATCTTGTGCTTGCATAATTCCAGTTAGGAATAAAAGGATTAAAAAAGTATATATTTTTTTCATGATTCGATATTCTTAGTTTTGAGATTTAGGGGTAGGAATATAATCTAGAATTAAGCGTTGATTTGGATTTAAATATTTCTTGGCAACCTCTCTAATTTCTTCTCTCGTAATAGAATGGTAAATGTCGATTTCAGTATTAATTAAATTCACATCGCCATAAAGCAAATAATAAGAAGCAAGATTTTCTGCAATTCCTTCTACGCTAGAATTTGCATTTACATAGTTATTATCGAATTTGTTTTGTAATTTTTCATAATCTTTTTCAGAAATAAGATCGGTTTGAATTTTTACAATTTCCTCGTCCATTTCTTTTAAGATATCTGCAGTTGTATTTGGAGCCATTGGTAAACCGTACAAAATATACATTCCATAATCTTCCTGACTAAATCCTACAGCGCCAATCTGTAAAGCCATCTTTTTGTCATCAACAATCTTCTTATACAATTTAGAGCTTTTTCCGTCACTTAAATAAGAAGAAATTAAGTCTAAAACTCGAGCATCTCTAGTTTTCATCGAAGGTGTTCTGTACGAAGCAACAATCATCGGAATCTGAATGTTTGGATCTTCATAAGTAGCTTTAATTGGCTGTGTAATTGGGTCTTCGATATAAGTTTGCTTTTTAACTTCTTCTCCTCTTTGAATTGGTCCAAAATATTTCTGAATCCATTCTTTTGTTTTTGTTTTATCAAAATCTCCAGCAACAACCAAAACGGCATTATTTGGAGTGTAGAATTTTTTATTAAAAGCCTGAAATTCCTCTAGAGTTGCGGCGTCTAGATCTTGCATAGATCCAATAGTTGTCCATCTGTAAGGATGTTTTTTGAACATGTTCTTTTTAACCTCAGGCAGAATGTTCCCATACGGCTGATTGTCGTAACGCATTCTTTTTTCTTCTTTTACAACTTCGTTCTGAGTTTCAACACCAATCTTATTAATAATAGGATGCATTAATCTTTCAGATTCCATCCATAAACCAAGTTCTAAACTGTTAGAAGGAAAAACTTCATAATAATACGTTCTGTCATCAGATGTGTTGGCATTATTAACGCCGCCATTTGCGGTAACAATTTTCATCCATTCACCGCGTTTAATATTTTGAGTTCCTTCAAATAATAAATGCTCAAAAAAGTGTGCAAATCCCGTTCTGTCCGGACGTTCATCTTTTGACCCCACATGATACATTACCGATGTGATAACAACTGGAGCAGAAGGATCGTTGTGTAAAATAACATGCAGCCCATTATCTAGATTGTATTCTTCAAAAGCTACTTTTTGAGCATGAGCCACTCCGCCGAGCATTAATGCAGCACTTAACATCATTATTGATTTTTTCATAAAGATTAATAATTTTATATATCAAACAAGAGTAGGTAGACCAGAGTTGATTTTAGTTACATCAAAAATAGTTTTTTTTAATTATCAATTAAAGATTTGTTTTTAATTTACGGCTATTTTAACAATCTTTTACTTTAAATAAAATCTATTTTTTGATTTAAAGTACTTGAAATACAGTGCTTTTTGGGTTGAAAATATTTTTGCTTTTAGAGATTGCACAATAAATTTTTAATTGTATATTTGCAACCTTAAAAATCAATAAATCAATTTGGTATGTATGCAATCGTAGAGATAGCAGGGCAACAATTTAAAGTAAGCAAAGACTTAAAGGTTTATGTTCACCGTTTGTCTAACGAAGAAGGATCAAGTGTTTCATTTGACAAAGTTCTTTTATTAGACGATAACGGAAGCGTAACTTTAGGCGCCCCAGCTATAGAAGGTGCTTCAGTAGAAGCTAAAGTGTTACAACACTTAAAAGGTGATAAAGTTATCGTTTTCAAAAAGAAAAGAAGAAAAGGATACAAAAAGAGAAATGGTCACAGACAATATCTTACACAAATTGTAATTGAAGGTATTACTGCAGCAGGTGGAACTAAAAAAGCAGCAGCTAAAAAAGCGGTTGTAGCAGAAGATGCACCAGCAACTGAAGTTGAAGCAGCTCCAAAAGCAAAAAAAGCAGCAGCTCCAAAAGCAAAAAAAGAAGCTATTAAAGAATAATAACAATATTTAAACTCATACGTCATGGCTCACAAGAAAGGTGTCGGTAGTTCGAAGAATGGTAGAGAATCAGAATCAAAACGTCTAGGCGTTAAGATTTATGGTGGTCAAGCTGCTATTGCTGGAAACATCATCGTTAGACAAAGAGGTTCAAAACACAATCCAGGTGAAAACGTTTACATTAGTAAAGATCACACTCTTCACGCAAGAGTTGCTGGAGTTGTTAAGTTCCAAAAGAAAAGAGATAACAAATCTTATGTATCTATTATTCCTTTCGAGGCATAATAATCAAAGATTACTTTTTACAAAACCCGTTCAGAAATGAACGGGTTTTTTGTTTTTAATATTTGTTCCCGTGAACTCGACAAAGATTGGTCATTGCGAGGAACGAAGCAATCTCATGTGCAAAATCAATTAGTATGAGTGTGTTTGCTTCGTTCCTCGCAATGACAATGCAGCGAAAAAAAAACCTTTGTCAAAGTTTTAAACTTTGACAAAGGCTATAGGGTATTTTTTTAAATTGGAATTTGGAATTTTTAAATTGGAATTTATTATTCAGTATCCTTAGTTTCTTCCAGGTCTTCAGTTTTTCTTCCCACTTTTACTTTAGGATTGTCCTGTGTTCCAGTAACGGTTAAGGGAATTCCAAATATGCCAAAAGGAGGTAGTCCTAAACGCATTTTTAAATTCATTTTTCCGTCTAAACTTGTTGTTCCTTCAATTCTTGGTCGAAAGCCGGCAAACTTAAATTTAAAACGTTCTACGGTTATGATATTGTTTTTAACGGTAGTTTTAATGTCAACTTTTGAAACATCCGGATTCTTCATAGATTCCGAGTTGGTTTGTTTGCTTACGGCATTAAACATTTTAAGACCTCGTACTTTTACATCTTTTACAGAAAGTGTTCCGCCACCAACAAGTGAAGGATAAACAGGCGCCATATTTCCGTTTAAACGGCCTTTTAGCTGATAATCTAAAGAAACAATTCCTTGTGCTTTTTCTGCTGCGCTGGCCATTTTTCTAAAAACTTCTACTTCATTATAAGCTCTTTTAATATCAAAATCAGCAGCTTTAATAGAATAGTCAAAATTTGCTTTTTGAGGCGTTACCGCTTGATAATTGGCATTCATAGAAACATTGCATCCAATTAAGTTGAAACCAGTATTCTGCATGGTTAATTTACCATTTTTCATGCTTAAATTTCCAGCTGCATTTTGAAGATTCAACTTGTCAAAATTTACCTTTTCGGCACTTGCGAATAATTGTAAGTTTAGATTTGTTGGAATAATGATTACGCCAGTCTGTTTATTTGCTGCTGGTTTTGTTTCTGTTTTAGGTGCAGGATTTTGCGCTACAGAAGTATTTGGATCTGTAGCAGACATAAATTCATCAACATTGATGTATCGTGCTGTAACTTTAAAAGAACCTCTTAAGATGCCTGTATTTGTTGTAGCGTAATTGAAAACGTTCTGAAGATACCCATTCATTTTAAAATCAGACTGTCCGTAAGCAGCTAAGAAATTATTAAATGACATTTTATCTTGATTGATTTTGAAAATGCCTTCTTTGATAATAAATTTCTTTGGAAGATATTCTGAAGCAATTCCGATATTTCTTAATTCAAGAGTTCCTTTATTGTGTAATTTGCTGTAATTTCCTTTTTCAGCGTCGCTTTGTTTTCCTTTCAAAACCAAATCGGCTTTTACAAAACCATCTAGGTCAAGTCCTTTCTGCGAGAAGACTTTATAGATGCGATTTACGTCTAATTCGCCTTTTGCTTTTACATCATAAGTCAAATCATCAAAATTACTTAAGTCAGCCTGAACGAAAACAGGTTTGCCTTCAAACGTAAATTGAACTGGTTTTAAATTCACTTTTAAATCTTGAAAAGTACCTTTTTGATTTTCAATTTTAGAGTTAATCGTAATATTGGTAATTGGATTTGGATAATATGGCGTTTTTAAATAGCCATTTTTCAAATCTATTTTACCGTTTGTAATCGGAAAGTGTTTGTTTTTTTGATCAAAGACCCCGTTAACTTTTGCATCGCTTACTAAAGCTCCTTTTAGTTGAATGTTAGGAATTCCAAGCGCTCTGGTTAATTTTTCTAAATCGATTTTAGCATTAAATTGCCCGTTAATATCTGGTGTGTTCACGCCTTTAACCAAAAACTTTGATTTTAAATAATCTTGATTGATGTTTAAAGAAAGGTTTTTAGCATCAACAATTACTAAATCGGGATTGAGAGACGGAACTTTTGTTTTAATGTCCAAATTTAAGTTTGAAACAGGAAAGGCACTTTTGTTGTAATTCACAAATCCATCATTTATTTTTATGTCTAAATTAAGATCTGGTGCAATGTTTTGTGAGGTTATGTATTTACCTTTCAAAGTAAAAAGAAGATTTGCTTTTCCTTTTATTTCAGTCTGCGAAAGCCATGTTATGTATTTTGGAGGAAAGGCTGTGAATACGTCATATAAATTACTGTTGTCGGATTTAATGACAAAATCCATATTATAACCATCTTTCAAAATGTCAAATTTTCCTTTAAGATCGACCAAAAGCTGATTGATTTTAAGGTTGTTTTGCTGGAAAAAGAAAGAAAGAGAGTTGATGTTTATTTTGGTAATTAAATCGGCATCAATTTTTTTATTCATTAAATAAGGTTCGTCTTCATAAACGATATTTAATTTTTCAATTTTAGCTTTTGAGTATAAATCGAAAACAGCTTTGTTTAAGTCTCCTTTTCCTAAATAATTAAATCCAAGAGCATCAAAATGTACTTTTGTAGATTTATCGTCGTAAATAATTTTACTGTTTAAGATCTCAATTCTTTCGAGTTTTAAAGCGGCTTCAGAGCTGTCTTTTGGTTGAGTAGATTGTTTTTGTGACTTATAAACGTTGTAATTCGCTTCTCCGTTTGGGTTCACTTTAACATTGATGAAAGAATCTGATAAATAAATCTGATCGATTTTTACAGACTTACTAAAAATCAAACTGGCAACATTTATTCCAAAAGAAACCTCTTTTGCAGTAATGAATTTTTCGTTTTTGTATGGTGCTGATCCATTAAGACTTAAATCGTCTAAAGTTAGTGTTAGTGATGGGAAATGACGAAAAAATGAAACCGAAACATCAGAATAATTAAGTTCTGCGCTCAATCTTTCGTTAGCTGTTTTTTTGATCTGTTCTTTAATTTGATCCTCAAAAACGATAGGCGTTAAAAATAATAATCCTAAAATAACGACGAAAGTTATTCCGAAATACTTCGCAATTTTAAATACGATTGATCTGGATTTACTTTTTTGCATAGCGAATTTATGGTATTTAGATATAAAAAAATGGGGTCAAAAAAAGAGCGTGATTTATCCGTGTACAGTTTCTTTTTTACCATAATTGGTAATAATAGAACCTTCATATTCAATCCATTCTTTCCATCGTTTATCGATGTCTATATTGTCTTGATATTTTCTGGCAAAACCTAGAAAAGTAGTGTAATGTCCGGCTTCAGAAATCATTAAGTCGCGATAGAATTTAGCTAATTCTTCATCTTTAATATTTTCAGAAAGTACTTTAAAACGCTCACAGCTTCTAGCTTCAATCATTGCAGAAAACAACAATCGATCACAAAGAGCATCTCTTCGGCTGCCGTCTTTTTTCATGAATTTAAAAAGTTCATTTACATAATGGTCTTTCCTTTCACGTCCCAAAGTAAGTCCGCGTTTCTTTATCACATCATGAACCATTTGTAAATGTTCTAATTCTTCTCTGGCAATCACGAGCATTTCGGTTACTAATTCCTCTAATTCAGAGTTATAGGTAACAATGCTGATTGCGTTTGAAGCTGCTTTTTGTTCGCACCAAGCATGATCCGTTAAAATTTCTTCGATGTTTGACTCGACGATATTTACCCAGCGAGGGTCTGTAGCTAATTTTAATCCCAACATAATTTCCCAGCATTTAGTTCCGTGCAAAATTAGTGTTTTTTATCACTAATAATCACTAAATATCGTGCTATTGCGCTGAAAAAAGCATTATTTTGTAAGTTGAAATAAATTACAATGAATCAGTTAAAAAAACTTTTAATTCTTGGGTTTGTGTGGCCTGAGCCAAATTCTTCTGCGGCAGGCGGGAGAATGATGCAGTTGATTTCAATTTTCGCAGCAAACGGATTTGAAATAACATTTGCCAGCGCAGCGCAGGACAGTGATTTTATGGTTGATTTATCTGAGTTTGGAGTAATTAAAAAGAGCATAGAACTTAATTCAGCTACTTTTGATTCGTTTTTGTTGGAACTAAATCCCGATGTTGTGTTGTTTGATAGATTTATGATTGAAGAACAATTTGGATGGAGAGTAATCGAAAACTGCCCAAAAGCCATCAGAATTTTAGATACTGAAGATCTGCATTGTTTGAGAACAGCAAGGCAAAAAGCTTTTAAGGAAAAACGAACTTTTGAAATGACTGATTTGTTTTCTGAAGAAGTTGCTAAACGTGAAATTGCTAGTATTTTACGGTCTGATTTATCTTTAATTATTTCTGAATTCGAAATGAAAATTCTCAAAGAAAATTTTAGAATTAGTTCTGACTTGCTTTTTTATCTTCCTTTTTTAGTGGATAAAATGACTGAAGATGATCTATTACAATTGCCTGTATTTGATGATCGTCAGCATTATGTTTTTATTGGAAATTTTCTTCACGAACCGAATTGGAATACTGTTCAATATTTAAAAGAAGCGATTTGGCCTTCTATAAAAAAAGATTTCCCAGAAGCTGTTTTAGAAGTGTATGGCGCTTATCCTTCACAAAAAGTGTTGCAATTGCATCAGCCTAAAAATGGTTTTTTTATAATGGGAAGGGCAGCAGATGCTGATGAAGTGGTGAAAAAGGCGAGGGTTGTATTGGCTCCAATTCGTTTTGGAGCAGGTTTGAAAGGGAAGTTGTTAGAGGCAATGCAATGCGGAACGCCAAGTGTAACAACAACAATTGGTTCTGAAGCTATGCATGGTAATCTACCATGGAATGGTTTTGTTGAAGATGATCCGCAGGAATTTGCAAAAAAAGCAATTGCACTTTATAAAGATGAAAATCTGTGGAAAGAGTCTCAGAAAAATGCTGTTGCGATTATTAATGAATGTTATCAAAAAAATAATTATTCAGACGAATTAACTAATCTGGTCAATAAATTATTAATCGATTCCACAAATCATCGGCTTCATAATTTTATGGGCAGTTTACTACAGCATCACGCGTATAAAAGCACCATGTATATGTCAAAATGGATTGAAGCCAAAAATAAAAATTAAGCCTCCATTTTTCCAAACCCTACAGTTTCACGATAAATCTGAGGCGAAACATCGGCATTAGTTTTAAAGAAACGGCTGAAATAATGTTCGTCATCATAACCTAGTTCGTAGGCTATTTCTTTTACGGTTTTATTGGTTAAGTACAATTCTCGTTTAGCTTCAATAATTATTCTTTCCGAAATTAAGTCCGTTAGTGTTTTATTGAAGTAATTCTTAGAGAGTTTTGCTAATGCTTTTGGTGAAATATTTAGCAGATCTGCATAATTTCCAGCCGAATGTTTGGTTTTGAAATTAAGTTCAATGGCATCTATCAGATTTTGAAGAATAGCAGGTTCTTTTGAATCTGGAACCGATTTCAGCTCTTCTAATTGCTCTGTTTTTAGTCTTGAAGCTGTAATTAAAAATATCTTTAAATACGAAATTAGCAGTTCATATTGTGCCAGTTCAGCATTTTGAATTTCAGCTTTCATTTGCTCAATAACCATTTTGAAAGTTAGCAGCGCTTGTTCTGTAACACGAACATAAGGTGGCTGATAAATGTTATTGAATAAAACGCCGTTACATGAAACTTCTTTTTGATGCATGTGAATGCAGTAAAAATCTGGGTGAAAATGAATCGCAATTCCTTCAATTGGTTCGTTTACGCAAAGCATAAAAGGCTGATAGGGTGAAAAGGCTATAAGAGAGTTTTCTTCAAATTGATGTTCTGCAAAATCAGCTTTTACTTTGCCTTTTCCTTTGGTTACCCAAATTAAAGAGTAGTAGTTGTTTCGTTGCAAATGGTCGAAATGGCTGTTGTCATCAAAAGCAAGAATTTTAAAAGCTAAATTGCCATTTTGCGGATTTATCAAAGTTGAAACATTTGAAGAACTCATATGTAATAGTATTTTTGAAAATATAAAGATAGTTATGAAATAAATTCACAACTATCCTTATAAATTGTTTTTTGTTATAGTGTGCTGGTGTTTTAATTATACTGCTGGAAAATCAATTTCAGTATTAGCAACGTTATTGAAATAGTTTGTTAAAACATTTAAAGCGACATGAGCAATAGTTTCAGCGATTTCTGCATCAGAAACTTCTGCATTTTTAGCTTTATTGACATCTTCATCGTTTACTAAACCATTTTTACTGATTAAAGTTTTAGCTAATTGTAAAATTGCTTCTGTTTTAGCGTCTGTTGAATTTCCTGTTCTTGCTGCTTTTAAAACCGCTGGATCTGCCTTAACTAATTTTTCTCCAATAAAGGTGTGAGCTGCTAAACAATAATCACAAGAATTGCTTTCTGAAACTGCTAATGCAATTAATTCGCCGGTTTTTGCGCTTAGTTTTCCGTGGCTCAATGCACCACTCAAATTCAAATATCCTTCTAAAACTGCTGGTGAATTTCCCATTGTTCTCATCATGTTCGGAACTACACCTAATTTTGCTTGTACAGCGTTGAATAAATCTTTAGTTTTTCCTGTTACTTCTTCTGGGTTTAATGCTGTTAATCGTGTCATTTTATTTAAATTTTAAATATTATTATTTGTTGTTGTCTTTTGACATTACAAAGGTGCGACGATTACAGATTTTGGAACATGGAGAATCTACGCTATGTGATGGACAATTTTCCCTGACAATTATTTTAAACGAAAAAATCATAATCTTGTCATTTCTCCTCCGTTGAAATGACAAATAGTGCATATAAAAAAAGAGGCTGTCCGTAAAGTGACAGCCTCTTTTAAAATGATAGTTTAAAAAATTTATTTCAAAACACCTTCAACAGCTTGAATTGTAGTAGCATGATATCCAGCTTTTGCTTTTTCAAAAATCTGCTTAGCCCAAATTTTTCCTTCTGGGGTTTTAACCATTTCTTTATAAAGCATCATGACAGATCCAGTTCTGCTTATGCCAATTAAAAATTGTTCAATTGCAGGATATGCTGGTTTGTATTGGTGGATTAATGCCTGAACAAACCATTGACGTTTGATAATGAAATTGCCTCCTTTTGTAAAGTTGAATTCATTGTCAATTGCTTCCATTTCTTTTACTGTAATATCTGCTGGAAGATGATCTATAAAATGCTGTTTTTCTGCAGTTGTTGTTATTTTTTTGCTTAATCCCTTTACGCCGGTTTCTCTCCAGCTTTTTTGAATTTTATCAATTGCGTCAAAATCGGCAGAACTTACAGGAGTAATGTTTGACGGAATTCCAGGTTTGTAAATCCAATCTTCCAATTTGATTTTGTCTGCTAAAGTTTTGTCTCCTTTTATCAGGTTTTCATTTAGATATTTTACAAAATCTTCTGTTGTAATTGATTTAAACGCATGTGCATCGAAATAGTTTTTAATGAAAACATCAAATTTTTCACGTCCAACAGCATTTTCTATAACTCTTAAAAATGCATAACCTTTTACATAAGGAATCATACTGATTCCGTCATCTGGATTTCTTCCTGTTAAAGATACTTTTAATCTTGTGTCAGGACTTGTTTTTCCATATTCTGCTACATTGTCAACTAGTTCTTTACGGGTGATGACATTTTGCATTTCAAATTCTTTCTTCCCAAAAATAGCTTCTCCTATTCGGTGTTCTACATAAGTTGTAAAACCTTCGTTTAACCAAATATCATCCCAAGTTGCATTTGTAACTAAATTTCCGCTCCAGCTGTGGCCTAATTCGTGTGCCAATAAACTAGTTAACGAGCGATCTCCAGCAATAACTCCTGGGGTTAAAAAAGTAAGATTTGGGTTTTCCATTCCGCCATAAGGGAAACTTGGTGGTAAAACCAAAACATCGTAGCGCCCCCAGCGGTAAGGGCCATACAATTTTTCTGCAGCAATAACCATTTTGCCTAATTCAGCAAATTCATAAGCAGCACTTTTTAAAACAGATGGTTCAGCATAAACGCCAGTTCTGTTGTCAATTGCTTTAAACTCCATATCTCCAACGGCAATCGCCATTAAATAAGACGGAATTGCTTTGTCCTGCTTAAAAGTGTAAACTCCTGTATCATTTTTCTTCTGCGGATTTACTGCGCTCATTACAGCTAATAAATCTTTTGGAACGGTAACTTTTGCATTGTAAGTAAAACGAATTCCTGGAGAATCTTGACATGGAATCCATGTTCTTGACCAAACGCTTTCTCCTTGCGAAAATAAAAATGGTTTCTTTTTGTCTGCAGTTTGTTCAGGCTTCAGCCATTGTAAAGCAACAGCATCTTTTGTTGTGCTGTAATAGATGTTTACTTTGGTAGTATTTGGTTCAATTGTAATATGAAGCGGTTTTCCGTGAAATTCAGTATCCTTTCCAAGTTCAAATTTGGTTTCTTTTTCTTCGTCGCCTAGGGTTACTTTTGTAATATTTAAAGTGTTTTCGTCGAAAATAATTTCGTTTCCTTTGCTGATATTGTCAATTAGCCAAGAAGCTTTTCCTGAAATAGTCTGTGTGTCAAAGTCGACTTTAATATCTAGATCAAGATGTTTTACAACAGCAAGTTCTGGTTTAGAATAGCTGTGTTCGTCTGTAACAGCGGCTGCTTTTTCCGTTTGGTCTTTTTTCTGGCAGGCAATTACTGTCAGGAATAAAGCTGCGAGGATTAGTTTTTTCATTTTATGAAGTATTGAATTTGAGGATGAAAATTAAACAAAAAATCCCGTTTTGAATAAACAAAACGGGATTTTATTAAATATAACCTTCGACTTAGCTCGGGCTGACATGTGTATATTATGCCAACATTGTAACCGGGCTTTCGATGTATTGTTTTAATGTTTGTAAGAATTGAGCGCCAGTTGCACCGTCAATTGTTCTGTGGTCACATGCTAATGATAACATCATTGTGTTTCCAACTACGATTTGGCCGTTTTTAACTACTGGTTTCTCAACAATTGCACCTACAGAAAGGATTGCAGAGTTTGGCTGATTGATAATAGAATTAAATTCAGTAATACCAAACATTCCAAGGTTAGATACTGTAAAAGTACTTCCTTCCATTTCTTGTGGTCCTAATTTTTTGTTTTTAGCTCTTCCTGCAAGGTCTCTTACAGAAGCACCAATTTGAGATAAACTCATAGCATCTGTAAATTTCAATACAGGAACTACTAATCCGTCTTCAACAGCTACAGCAACACCAATATTTACGTGGTGGTTGATGATGATAGCATCTTCTTTCCACTGAGAGTTGATTTTTGGATGTTTTTTCAATGCTAAAGCACAAGCTTTAATTACCATATCGTTGAAAGATACTTTTGTATCAGGAACAGTGTTGATAGTTGCTCTTGCACCCATTGCTTCGTCCATACTTACTTCGATCACTAAGTTGTAGTGAGGTGCAGTAAATAAAGATTCTGCAAGACGTTTAGCGATAATTTTACGCATTTGAGAGTTTTTGATCTCTTCTGTGTAAACTTCTCCAGCAGGAACAAATACTTTTGGTGCAGCAGGAGCAGAAGCTTCTTGTTTTGCATCAGCAGGTTTTGCAGCAGGTTGTCCTTGAGCAGATGGAGTAAAGTTTTCGATATCGCTTTTTACGATACGTCCGTTTTCTCCAGAACCTTTAACTTGGCTTAATTGAATTCCTTTGTCAGAAGCGATTTTCTTAGCTAAAGGTGAAGCTAAAATTCTTCCTCCATTTGATGATGTATCAGCCGTTGCTTCTGTTGCTTTTTCGGCAGCAGGAGCAGCTTTTGTTTCTTCTGCAGCAGGAGCACTTGTAGTTGAAGCGCCTCCAGCAGTATAATTTTCAGCAATTCCAGAAATGTCAGTTCCTGCAGGTCCGATGATGGCTAATAAGCTGTCAACAGGAGCAGTGTTTCCTTCTTGAATTCCGATGTATAATAATGTTCCAGCATTGAATGACTCAAACTCCATTGTAGCTTTGTCTGTTTCAATTTCTGCTAAAATATCTCCTTCAGCCACAGCATCGCCAACTTTTTTCAACCAAGTTGCTACTGTACCTTCTGTCATTGTATCACTCAAACGTGGCATAGTTACAACTACAACACCTTTTGGTAATTCAGTAGCTGCTTTTGCAGGAGCAGCAGTTTCAGTTTTTGCTTCTGCAATAGGAGCTTCTTCTTTAGCTTCCGCTTTTGGTCCCGAAGCTTCGGGATCAGCAGGAGCGTCACCACCAGCTAAAAGAGCAGAAATATCTTCTCCTTCTTTACCAATGATTGCAAGTAATGAATCAACTGGAGCAGTTTCTCCAGCTTGAATTCCGATATGTAAAAGAGTTCCTTCGTTAAAAGATTCGAACTCCATTGTTGCTTTGTCTGTTTCAATTTCAGCAAGGATATCTCCTTCGCTAATTTTGTCGCCTACTTTTTTTAACCAAGTCGCTACCGTTCCTTCCGTCATAGTATCGCTCAAACGAGGCATTGTTACTTTAATAGCCATAATTAATTATAGTTTATGAGGTGTAAATGGATAGTCTTCTTGTGCGTATACTACATCGTATAATTGTTGTAAGTCTGGATATGGAGATTCTTCAGCGAATTTCGCACACTCTTCAACTAAGTCTTTAACTCTTTGGTCAATTACTTCAATTTCTTCGTCAGTAGCATATTTTTGATCCTTAATTACATCAAGAACTTGAGTAATTGGGTCGATTTTTTTGTATTCTTCAACCTCTTCTTTCGAACGGTACAATTGTGCATCAGACATAGAGTGTCCTCTGTAACGGTATGTTTTCATTTCTAGGAAAGTTGGTCCATCTCCGCGACGCGCTCTTTCGATAGCTTCATGCATAGCTTCAGCAACTTTTACTGGATTCATTCCATCAACCGGTCCGCAAGGCATTTCATAACCTAAACCTAGTTTCCAGATGTCAGTGTGGTTTGCAGTTCTTTCTACAGAAGTTCCCATTGCATATCCGTTGTTTTCAACAATAAATACAACTGGAAGTTTCCATAACATAGCCATGTTGAAAGCTTCGTGTAAAGAACCTTGTCTTGCAGCTCCATCACCAAAGTAAGTCATGGTAACACCACCAGTGTTGAAATATTTATCAGCAAAAGCTAAACCTGCTCCTACTGGAATTTGTCCACCAACGATTCCGTGACCACCATAAAAACGGTGTTCTTTAGAGAAAATGTGCATAGAACCTCCCATACCTTTAGAAGTTCCTGTTACTTTTCCTAAAAGTTCTGCCATTACATTTCTAGGATCAACTCCCATACCAATTGGCTGAACGTGGTTTCTGTAAGCAGTGATCATTTTATCTTTGGTCAAATCCATAGCGTGCAATGCACCAGCTAATACAGCTTCTTGACCATTATATAGGTGTAGAAAACCTCTAACTTTTTGTTGAATGTATAATGCTGCAAGTTTGTCTTCAAACTTTCTCCAAAGCAGCATGTCCTCATACCACTTTAAATATACCTCTTTTGTAACTTCTTTCATCTGAATTCTTTCTTTTGCTAAAGTTGTTTGTGTTATCGATTATTGTGCCTGTAACGCAAAATAGTTTCCTCCCACAAATTTGCGCCCGAAAGGTCGGGATGCAAAAATAAGACATTACATTTAAGAACTAAAATTAAATAGCTACTTTTTGGCTTTTTTTTACAAGAACTTTTTGTCGAACATTAAAGGGAGTAAATTTTTTAGTGATGAAGATTTATAAACTTCGCCAATTTCGCCCATAAAATAGATTTCAATTGGGGTGTCCTGTTTTATTTCGTATTCAGCAATTGATTGTCGGCAAGAACCGCATGGCGGAATAGGGGCAGTGGTCTGGTTTGTGTCTGAAGCTGCTGTAATAGCCATTTTTGTTATTTTGGCTTCAGGATAAATGCTTCCTGCATGAAAAATTGCAACTCTTTCTGCGCAAAGTCCAGAGGGATAAGCGGCGTTTTCTTGGTTGGAACCTAAAACAATTTTACCGTTATCTAAAAGTAAAGCGGCTCCAACTCTAAAGTTTGAATAGGGCGCGTAAGCCTTCTTTCTAATTTCGACTGCTTGATTCATTAAATCCTGAATTTCTTCTGGAAGTTCTTTTAAACTATCAAATATTGTAAATGAAGTTGTTATATTGATCTCTTTCATCTGTTTTTAAGGGAAAAAAAATCCAAATTCCTAAAATGCCGGAATTTGGATTGAGTTATTTTTATTTTGATACAGCTCTTTAATAAGTTTCGTATTTGTCACCAAAGTTAAACGTTAAAGAGAAACGGAGTGTGTTTTCTAATGGATTTTTTATTTTCGAAGCCGAGAATAGATAAGATACATCAATTTTCATAATGTTGTATTTAAATCCTGCTCCTAAAGAGAAAAATTGTTTAGCTCCTTTTTCTGGACTTTCGTGATAGTATCCTAAACGCATTGCAAATGAATCTTGGTACATATATTCTGCAGCTACGCTATAGGTAACTTCTTTTACTTCTTCTTTAAATCCGCCTGGAGCATCACCAAATGATTTGAATACTCCTTGAAACCATCCAATATCATTATAGTCTCTATATCCAGCATCTGTAGCTTCTTGTTGTGTGATGTCTTCTGGATCATCAAAATCTCCATCTCCATTTGCGTCTACGGCAGTTCCTATCCCTGGAGGAGTCGGAACTAAAAGTTTGGTAAGTTCGGCGCTTAAAGTAAGTTTGTTGTAGTCATCAAAAATAAAATCAAATCCTCCACCTAATCTTAAATTAGCTGGCAGAAAGTTTGAACTTACATCATCATTGTCATAACTTATTTTTGGACCTAAATTCTGAAAGTTAATTCCGGCTCTCCATCTTCCGTTGAAATCCTGGTAAGCAATTTCTTCTGATTGATAAAAAGCAGCTACATCGACAGCAAAAGAACTGGCAGATGTTGCATCAACTTCTTCTGAAGCGACTTTTAGGTTAGAGTTTATGAAACGTCCTGCAACTGCCATCGAGAATTTTTCACTTAATTTTAGTGAATAAGATCCGTCTAAGGCAAATTCGTTTGGATTTACTTCTCGTACAGCTTCGTTAGGATCTCCAGTGTATCTTAGTTCAATTCCTCCAAAACCAAAATAACGAAAACTTGCAGCAAAAGCACTTTTTTCGTTGATTTTGTTGTAGTAAGTCAACTGACCTAATGAAATGTCGTTGGCAAGATCCGTCAAATACGGTGTGTAACTAATAGAAAGACCCTGAGCATCTTCTGCAAATGCGTATTTAGCGGGATTCCATTGTTGTGAGAAAACGTCGGACGAAGTAGCGACACCTTGGTCGGCTAAACCGGCTGCTCTAGCATCTGCGGCTACTAATAGAAAAGGTACTCCAGTTACTATAGGTCTTGATTCCTGGGCCTTTGAACTGCAGAAAATAAAAAAACAAATTAATAAAAGTGATATTTTTTTCATTTATGGGACTAATGTTTTGGTGATGCAAATATATATAATATTATAGGATGACAAGCTTTTCGTATTTTTCTGCTTTTTTATTTGTTAAATTTGATTTTACCGTGAGTTTGTAAATATATACTCCTTTTCCGATTCTGTCTCCAAAATCATCCTTTCCGTCCCATGTTATTTCTCTTGATAAAAATCCTTCTGTTGTTATTGTTTGATTTTTAGTCCAAACCACTTTTCCTGTAATAGTCATAACTTGAACCTGTACTTCCAGCGGTTCGTATGGTCTGTTATGCGAAAACCAGAATTGTGTATAAGTTGAAAAAGGGTTTGGGTAATTAAGAACGTGTGATAATGTCAATGATTCATCTCCAACAACTGTAAATTGAATTTCGCTGGTAACAGGATTATTATAAACATCCCAAGCAGTGAAGCTTATGGTGTGTAATCCTGGGGCTAAATTTCTAAAAGGGAAGCGTAAGTTCCCGTTTGTGTAATCGTCTAATTTTGTTTGATAATAATCATTCAAAATATAAGGATTGCTTACATCTCCATCTAAAATTGCAACAATATCATGCCCGATTCCACTTGCTGTATTAATTCCGTTTTCGTCTTCTAAAAAGGCTAAAAGGAAAGGAGACTCATTTGTAATGCCTCCAGATACAAAAGTTTCGTCGTTCATATATAACTTAACTTTTGGACTTATATTGTCCTGAGGTGCATTTTCGTTAATTCCTCCAATTTTAATGCTATTATTATAGCCAGTTTGGTTTTCAAGAGCCTCATTTTTTTTAGAATAAAAACTAATTCGACCATTATCAACAGGAATTCTAATGTCTCTCGGAACAACAAAACTAAATTCAAATTGTCCATTTGTGACAGATGCATTTCCTCTAAAAATCGTTTCTCCTAAGGTTTTAAATTGTATTGGAGGGCTGAAACCGTCATTGTTTAAAGTTGAATTTGTAATCATTTTATCGAAAATGGCGGTAGCTAATTCTCCATTATAATTGCTTAAAAGAGTATTGTTTTCATCTGTAATTTCTCCTGATATTTTGATTTTTGACAGTGATTTTAAATCAGGTATAGCTTGAGAAATCACAATATCATTTACTTTTGTTAAATTAATCCTAGGTTTTGGAATTGCTAACATCAAAGCAGGATCACCTATATATACAACAACATTGCTGGCAGAACTTGGTCTTTCGTTTTTTGAAATTCTTAAAGATTCTGCAATGCTATTGTATTGATTTGAGCCGTACGAAAGAAGATTTTTGCTTAATATGTCATTGAAATCTTCTGCATTTGGCTGGCCGATTTCACGAATTGTTGTCAGCATAGAAATTGCACCTCCTTTTGGGTTCCAAAATACATATTCTCCAGCTGTAGGTCTTGTTGGATCGTCAAATCTTGAAAATTCACAGGTAATTGTAACAAATAAAGGATATTTGTATTGATTGTTTAAATTCTGCCCATCTGATTTTTCCCAAATTCGTTCACTTGCTAATCCGTCTTCGCCTCCATGTCCCAAATAATTAAAAACTAATGCGCCTTTTTCAAAAGCATTAAAAAAATCGGTTCTTGCTTTAGGATATCGCGCTCCACCGGCAGAAGCTTCTTGTGTGTAAGAATCTAAAAGTATTTTTTCGATATTAAAAAAAGGTTTTTCTGTGGCTATCACATCGGCCAATCCGTTTTGGCGGGACTGTAATGTTTCGTCTCCAGATTTATCAGAATCATCGCTTATTAAAACAAAATTGTTTCTCCAGTTTCCGTACGATTTTGCATCATGATATTCTAAAACTTTGTTGACCATTTCCTGTGCTTGCGAATTGTCTGAAACAAGCATTCTTCCCACTGCAATATCAATTCCTCCAAAAGGGTAAGCTATAATTCCTTCATCAGCATCCATAAAGCCAAAAAAATCATCAGAAGCAAATCCAGCTTCTCCAACCGTATTGCTTATTAACGATTGATATATAGGTACAATATTGGTGTTGTTAGAAATTCGGTCCTTGTAATCATACGAAGCATCACCAAATAGATTTAAATACTTTATTCTTTTTTCTGAAGAAGAAGCATTCTCGTAAATATATTTAACGCAATTTCGAATAGCTGCAATATCTTGTTTTCCCGAAGAGAACTCCTGATAAATATTGTCTAGTGAAATAACTTTTACATTTAAGTTTGAATTGATGCGATGAAAACTAGCCAGTCTTTCTGCTTGAGATATCAAAGATTTTGGAGATACAATTACATAATCGATGTCTTGAAAAGCATTTTGGCTATTTCTAAAAATTGTGCCTTTTAAGTTTTGATTTGCGATTTTTGACTGGTTGTCTTTTAAAGGAGTGTAATAATCCGCAGCATCAACTGTTACATATTTTCTAACTTCTCCTAAATTGGCTTTAAAGCTAAAAGTTGATTGATTTGCATTTTCAATTTTTGATACATTATATAGGTCTGTAATATCCCAAATCTGACTTACTCCCGCCGCATTTCCAATCGTGTAATTAACAACTCCACTTATAGATCCTGCATTGTTGTATTGAAACAAAAATTGCTTTCCAGTTCCTAAAAGTTTTCGTTTTGCTGTCAAATTGATGTAATCTAAGTAGCCTTTTGACCCTGGAACTCCATTGTTATTATAGGTAAGTTTTATTTTTATATTATCGGTTCCTGTAAAAGTTGTGTTTGTGGGTAATTTTCCAGTGTAGTATTTAGTGTCGGAATTTGTTATTAATGACGAAAAATTTATAGTCCCAACATTTTGTCCGTTGGCAGAAACAATAAATGAAGTAGGGGTAAAAGCCGCTGAAGCAGCATTTACTTCAATTTTTATTGGTGTAGAAGTGTCGAGATTTGGAAAACTGAATGAAAATTCCTGTTCCTGATTAATATCAAAAGATTCTCCAAGCCATTGACGACCTAAATGAACAATGTTAGTTTGGTCGATTTCATGAAATTGATAGTCATCAAACGTGTTCAGTTCTAAAGTGCTGTTCGCCGTTGGCTGATTTAAATTAGGAATTCTCTTTCCTTCAGTCCCAGACGCAGTTACATAGTAATAAGACTTAGTGTCGTACAAATTTAGGTTGGTTTGACTTTCAGAGTTCCAGTTTTCAACTCCTTCGGCATAAAAAAGAATATAATCTTCATTGTTGAAAGTGCCGTCATCTTCACCAATAATCTGAATTGCATTTTCAGTTAAATCATCTGGATAATAGATGTTGTTGGCCAGAGGAAGCATTTTGCCACCGTTTCCGTAAATTTTTATTCTTCTCGGATCAACTCTCGAAGGATCAAATCCTAAGCTTTGTAAAAAGGACTTGCTTATTTTATATACACCAGATTTTTGAACATAAAACCGATACCAATCTCCAGATGCTAAAACAGAATTTGAAATTGCAGCAGTTTTTTGAAAGGATGAAGAATTGTTTGTTCTTGCTGTTGAATTGTTTATAGTATAAGAAAATGACCTAATACGTTTAAAACCACTTCCATCCTTTATTATTGGATATAATGAAAGAAAAGATTGTTTTAGATCACGCGAATTTGTAATTAATAAAGATTCGTTCGGTTTTTCAGGTATGTTTGCGGTTGTTAAATCTCCTAATTCTGCTCTTGAAACCGACTCGTAAATAATATTGTTAATTTGTATCGAGCTGCCGTTTGAGACGTTGGATTGGTTGAGATTTTGGAGGAACGTTATGCTTTTTTTTGTAATATCGAAGCGAAAACTGCTTCCGGTAAAGGTTGGAATAATAATTTTATTTTCGCCGTAATTGATCTCCTTTTTGTTCTGCCAATTGATCGTGACGTCCCCATTTAACTGAGAAAATGAGAGAATTGGAATCAAAAAAATAAAGATGAATATTACTTGTTTCATTGGTTTGAAAAGCGAAATTTAATTAAAAAATAATTATTAAGTAAAAATATAGTATTTCATGTTACAGTAATAATAAAAAGTATATTTTTGCGTTCGTAACTAAAGGTTATTTTCTGGTAAAAAAACAGCTAAATAAAATTATTAGAACAGATGTTGCTAATTAAATGTTAATTATTATATTGCAGCACCTAAATTTATCACCTAAGAATGAGTATGAAAGTAAACAAAATTGTAGCCTTGCAATTAATGATGTCAATGGTATTGATGTTGGGCATGGCTAGTTGTAGCAAAAAATCTAGTTCCTCTCACGCTTCTAGAGCAACTGGCTGGGATGTAGATAGTCAGAATGGAACTGCTGCTAGAAATGCAGGGAAAAAACAACAGGCTGGTCCTGGTTTGGTTTTTGTTGAAGGAGGTACGTTTACTATGGGTAAAGTACAGGATGATGTTATGCATGATTGGAATAACACACCAACTCAACAACACGTTCAGTCATTCTACATGGACGAAACCGAAGTTACGAATGGTATGTACTTAGAATACCTAGAATGGTTAAAGAAAGTTTTCCCGCCAACGGAAGAAAATTACAAAAATATTTACGAAGGAGCATCGCCAGATACTCTTGTTTGGAGAAATCGTTTAGGATATAACGAAACGATGACAAACAACTATTTAAGACACCCATCTTATGCTAACTATCCTGTAGTTGGTGTTAACTGGATTCAAGCAGTTGAATTTAGTAAATGGAGAACAGACCGTGTAAACGAAGCTGTTTTAGAGAAAAACGGGTATCTTAAAAAAGGTGCTAAAACGAATGAAGTTAGTGCTGATAATGCATTTAACACTGAAGGTTATTTAATGTCTCCAAGTACATCACGTGGTGGTAGCGAAGAGATTGTGTTAAAGAAAAATCCTGGAGGGAAAAGACCTAAAGCTGGTAAAGACGGTGTAGTTCCTGAAGAGAAAAATGTTTACGCTCAACGTTCTTCTGGAATCATTTTGCCAGAATACAGACTTCCTACTGAAGCAGAATGGGAATATGCTGCTGCAGCTGATGTTGGACAAAGAGAATACAATATCTACAAAGGTCAAAAGAAATATCCATGGTCTGGAGATTACACACGTTCTAGCAAACGTAAAAACAGAGGTGATCAATTAGCTAACTTTAAACAAGGAAACGGTGATTACGGTGGAATTGCAGGTTGGTCAGATGACGGAGCAGATATTACAAATGCTGTGAAAAGCTACGCTCCAAACGATTTCGGTCTTTATGATATGGCTGGAAACGTTGCAGAATGGGTTGCCGATGTTTACAGACCTATTATTGATAATGAAGCAAATGATTTTAACTACTATAGAGGAAATCAATATGCTAAAAACAAAATTGGTAAAGACGGTAAAGTTGAAATCGTTTCAACTTCTAACATTAAATATGATACTTTAAGCAACGGTAAAGTTATAGCAAGAAATCTTCCAGGAGAAATTGCTCAAGTTCCAGTTGACGAACAAGAAACATATTTAAGAACGAATTTCAGTACAAGTAATAATATCAATTACAGAGATGGTGATAAACAATCTTCTAGATATTTTGACTTTGGAGATTCAGAGTCTGGCGCTAAAGCTGATCAAGCAATGTACAATTCTCCTAAACATAATGTAACAACAGACAGTTTAGGTAAGATGATTAGAAAATATGATAACTCTAGTAAACGTACTACTTTAATCGATGATAAAGTAAGAGTTTACAAAGGAGGTTCTTGGAGAGATAGAGCTTATTGGTTAGATCCAGCTCAAAGAAGATATTTCCCTCAAGATATGGCAACTGATTATATTGGATTTAGATGTGCAATGTCTAGAGTTGGTTCAAAATCTGAAAAGAGAAAATCTCCTAGAAATTAAGATTTAGAAATTCAAGTATAAAAAATTCCAAATTCCAAAAGCTGAATATCAGTCTGGAATTTGGAATTTTTTTATTGTTTTTTTTCTACTTTTATGACCTATTAAAAAATTTATAAATGAATATTCAAGACATTCATAACCTGTTTTTACAATGCAGTTCTCTTTCTATAGATACAAGAAAGATTGAAAAGAATTCAATATTTTTTGCCATTAAAGGAGAGAATTTTGATGCTAATACATTTGCTAAAGAAGCTTTAGATTTAGGAGCTTTATTTGTAGTAATTGATAATGAATCTTACTTTATTGATGATAGAACTATTTTGGTTAAGAATAGTTTAGAAACACTTCAAGAATTAGCGAAGTTTCATCGTACTCATCTAGGGCTTCCAATTGTTGCATTAACCGGCAGTAATGGAAAAACGACAACAAAAGAATTGATTAATGTTGTGTTGTCCAAAAAGTTCAAAACAAAAGCTACAATAGGAAACTTAAATAATCATATTGGAGTGCCATTAACTTTGCTTTCATTTACAAAAGAAACAGAGATCGGAATTGTCGAAATGGGGGCTAACCACCAAAAAGAAATTGAATTTTTGTGCCAAATTGCGCAGCCAGATTTTGGTTATATCACAAATTTTGGGAAAGCCCATTTAGAAGGTTTTGGTGGGGTTGAAGGAGTAATTGCTGGTAAAAGCGAAATGTATCAATATCTCGCAGCAAATCAAAAGACTGTTTTTGTCAATCTTGAAGATCCTATTCAGATAGAGAAATCAAAAGGTATTAAAGCATTTACATTTGGTGTCAAAAAAGGAAATGCAGATCTAAATATTCAAGAAATAACAGCAAATCCATTTGTAGCCATAAGCTATAACAATTTCGCAGTAGAATCGCATTTAATAGGGCTTTATAACGCAAATAACATCAATGCAGCTGTAGCTATTGGGAAATATTTTGAAGTAAATGAGAGCGATATAAAGAGTGCAATTGAGAATTATGTTCCAGCGAATAACAGATCTCAAATGATGCAGAGAGGCAAAAATGAAATCATTTTAGATGCTTACAATGCAAATCCAAGCAGTATGGCAGTTGCGATTGCTAACTTTCTTCAATTAGATAAAAATAATAAAATGATGATTCTTGGAGACATGTTTGAACTCGGGGATGAGAGTTTGTACGAGCATAAAGTTATAGTTGATTCTTTAGCGGATCAAGATCAAGCATTATGTTTTTTAATAGGGAAATCGTTTTATGCTAATCAAGTTTCAAAAGAAAACATACAGTTTTTTGAAACATTTGATGCTTTTGCGGCTTTTATAAAATCATTTAAGTTTGATTCAAACACCATTTTAATTAAAGGATCTAGAGGAATGGCCTTAGAGCGAACTTTAGAATATATTTCATAAAAAAGAAGCCATCCAATTCGGATGGCTTTCTTTTTAAATACTCATTAAAAACCCAATTAGGTTTTCTTTTTTATTTAATCCTAATTTTTTTCTCAGACGATAACGAGCTAATTCAACTCCCCCAGTTGAAATGTTCATAATTTCGGCTATTTCTTTTGTTGACATATTCATTAGTAAATAAGTCGACAAATCTAATTCTCTTGGCGAAATAGTAGGGTATTGGCCTTTAAGGCGCTTTAAGAACTCAAAATGAACGTTTTTAATGTGTTTTTCTAAGTCTTTCCAGCTTTTATCTGTATTAACTTCTTTTACAATACTTTTGTGTAATTTGCTAAACTCAGATTTAGTATTGTCGTCTAATATGCTGGTATCAATGTCTTTAAGTTTATGAATAATTCCATTTAATACTTTGTTCTTTTTTACGACTTGTAATGAGTTGTTTACTAGTTCTTTATCTTTTGCTAAGATTTTAATTTGAAGTTTATCATTTTTTAATTTTTCAATTTCTTTCTCCAAATCATGTTGCTCATGTCTTATTTTAGATTCTCTTTCAAGGTATAATCTTCGTTGTTCAATTGTTTCGTAGTATCTATTTTTTCTGATCTTTAGTTTAATTCTGATAGATATTAAGTAAGCACCCAGTAAAATGAGAATTAGATAAAATAGATAAGCAAGGAAATGTCTGTACCATGGCGGAGAAACAGTAAATTCAACTTCAGCAATATTAGACTCTATGCCGTAGCTGTTTCTGGCTTTTAATTTCATTACATAATTTCCTTCTCTCAAATTGGTATATTCTTTTATGGCGGTAGACGACCATCCTCTCCAGTTTTCTTCAAAAGGCTCCAACCTATAAGAATACATTACATTTTCTTGATTTTCGTATATTGGCGACGCAAAAGTAAATTTTACTCGATTGGATTTATATGGTATACTGTACGATTCTGCCTGGTTTGTTAGATTACCTGTCAAAATAGTATCGCCAGGAAAAGAAAAACTTTCAATGAATGCTTTCGGTTTTGTCATGAATGCATTTGAAATGGTAGAATTGTAATGGGCTAAACGATCCGTTAAACCTATAAAAATATTTTGAGGATCAATAGCATTTACAGATACATAATTGTTTACTAAATTTCCTGTCAAGTTTGAAAATATAGCTTGTTTTTTAGCGTAAGTTCCATTGTGGTTTTTAACCAATACTCCTAGAGATTCATTAAATGCATACCATAAATTTCCTGAAGGATCTTCAATCAATGTATTAATAGTTGGAATTCCTTTAAATAAATTACTAATCTTTTTATCTTCAAAAAAAGCCTCCTGCTCAACTGAATATCTGTAAAAATGATTGCGGACTTGAAAATAAACTTTACCATTAATATTTTGCAGGCTGTTGATTCCTTTATGATTTTCAGAAATATTAGTATGTTTTTTCATAAAATCAAACCTCTTCAAGTCGTCTGATAATTTTACTTGGTAGAGGAAAGGGTTTTTCTTAAGCCATAAATAGTTTTCATCTATTTCTACAGAAAAGTTATTTGTAGTTTCATCAAATCCTTTTACTTGATGTAAATAATCATAACCTGTTGCAGATTTTTTGAAAACAGAAAATCCGCTATAGCTTTCTCCAATAATATAGTTTTCATGATTTGGAATTTTTTTGAATCCAAAATATCCTTTATTATCTAATATTTTTGATACTCTGTTCTTTTCAATTACCAATGCGCCGCTGTTACTGGCGCAGATAAGGACATTGTTTAAAACTTGAATATTCCAAACTTGAGAAATTGTTCCTTCGACTCTTGTAAATGGGCTGTCCTTAAACGATTTCCCCCACGGATGATAAAATAAACCTTGATTGGTGGCAACATATAAATTATCTTCAAATGTTGTTGAGGCATAAACTGTTCCTATATTATAACTGTAATCAAAATAAGAAAAAGGAGAATTCTCATTAATAAATGTAATACCATTGTCAAGACCAAGCCAGATGTTGTTTTTATTATCTATAAATGATGCTAAGATGGTATTGTTTTGAATGCCTTTTTGTCTATTTAAATGCTGAAGTATCTTTCCGTTTAAATCACAAATAATGGCGCCGTCTAATACAGAATTTAGCACTATAAATTTGTTTTTAATTATAGATCCGCCAAGAGAAGTATTTTTCTTGATGAAATCATTTGCTTCTGTTGCCCAAGGTTTTATTGTGCCATTTTCTGAAACAAAAAGCCCTTTTTCTAAAGTTGCATATAATAATCGATTATTTGGTAAAGGAAAAAGAGACCAAATCTCTTTATCATTAAAAAGAGTTGTGCCTTCTACTGCTGTCAGTCTCCTGTTTTTGTATTCGAGCATTCCCAATGTTTTGTCTTGGAAATAAAGACGATTGTTTACTAAAAATGAAAACTGGAATTTGTGAGGTGCGCTTAAAGTAGTTATTTTTTCGTTTTTCAGGAAAAATACTTTTGAAAAAGATTGAAATATAACTTCTCCTCTAAAGAGATGAATTCTCCAAATCAGATTAATGTTTTCTTTATCAATAGGACTTAATAGATTGTAGAGGGAATGGTATTTTAATATTCCTTTTTCATCAATTTTAAAATAACCAAATTCATTGTTTCCTCCAACAAAAATTCTTCCTGAAGGATCAATTTTTAAGCTTCGTATTTCAGATTTATTAGGTAATGAATATTTATGCCAATTAGATCCATCAAATTGGATCAAACCACTGTTGTTTGCAAAGTAGATATTTCCGTTTTTATCCTGGTCTATACTCCAGTTTTGAGTTCCTCCTTTGTATTCTGATCTTTTGTAATTTTTAATATCTGGAATTCCAATGTTTTTTACCTGAGAAAAACTTATGTTTTGTATGAAAAATAGTAATGTAAGTGCAAAAGGTCTAACTATGAATTTCATAAAATTTTAAATGTATTTTTATTAGAAATGCTTTATAATGTCATTTGATTGTTTATTTTTCAATCTCAATGACTCTATTTTTTTAAATTATTTTTAATTTATAACGTTATAGTTGTTGTTAAACTAATGTAATATACGTTTTTTTTAATTAACATTTTTATAACAATTTTTTGTTAAAGCTAAAATACAGTAAATTAATATATTAAAAAAAAAATGTTGTGTTTTTGTAGTGTAACATTATTTAGTTTGAAGTGTTTTTGTAAAGAATTTTAATTCAAGTTTATTAAAATTTAACATTATAATTGCATTAAATTACTAATTAATTAACCAAAATTTTTAGAAAAATGAAATTGACAAAATTACTTATTTTTTGTGTTTCGTCTTTGCTGTTTTCGGCTGTCGCATTTGCTCAGGATGTGACGGTAAATGGAACCATAAATGATGAAAGTGGATTACCCGTCCCAGGAGCGACGGTTTTAGTAAAAGGAACGAATAAAGCTACTGCATCTGACTTTGATGGAAAATTTCAGATTAGTGCTCCTTCAAATGGGGTCTTAGTTATTAGTTTCGTTGGATTTCAGACACTAAATGAGACTATTAATGGAAGGACAAAGATTAATGCGATTCTTACTGCAACATCTCAAAATTTAAATGAAGTTGTCGTAGTAGGTTATGGTACTCAGAAAAAAGGCCTCATTACCGGTGCTTCTACAAATCTTAAAGGAGAAACGATTAAGGAACTAAATACAGGATCTGCTATGGAGGCGCTTCAAGGTATTGCTCCTGGTATTAGTATTACAAGAACTAATGGTTCGCCTGGGGCTGGTACTAAGGTAACTATCCGTGGATTGGGTACGAATGGAAACTCTAATCCATTGTATATCGTTGATGGTATTTCTGTTGGTAATATTGATTATTTGAGCCCTTCAGATATTGAATCTATTGACATATTAAAAGATGCGGCTTCTGCTGCTATTTATGGATCTAGAGCAGCTAATGGAGTTGTATTAGTTACGACAGTAAAAGGTAAAAAAGGAAGAGCTGCAAGAATTAGTTATGACAGTTACTTCGGTATTCAAAATATCTATAAAAATTTAGATCCTTTGAATGCACAAGAGTATATGTACATTATTGATGAAGGAAGAGTAAACGATGGATTGCCTCGTCAAGATTGGCAAAAACTTTTGACTAATAATTCATGGTTAAATACTCAATTTCCTGGCGCTGGTACTCAATTAGGAAATGAGATTTGGGAGAAATTACAAAATGGATGGACAGGGACAAACTGGATTAATGAAATGAGTAAAAAAGATGCTCCGATCATGAATCATTCTCTTAACATTACTGGAGGCAGTGAAGATATAACTTATGCTTTCGGAGTTTCTTATTTTCAACAAGATGGTATTATTGGTGGAGATTTAGTTGATGCAGGTTTTAAAAGACTTACAACTAGATTAAATACTCAAATGGTATTGAAAAAGAATGATAGTCATAGCATCATTACTGTAGGAGAAAATGTTACTTACACTAATTCTCAAAATAGAGGAGTTTCTAATGGTAATATTTATGGGAATGATTTGCATAATGCATTAACTGCAAACCCATTACAGCCAGCTTATTGGCAGACTTCTATTGATAGAAATATCGATAAATTTGGATTTACCCCAACTTTAGATGGCATTTCTACGGGACAAACAAATCCTTTAGCAGTAATGTTTTACAGAAGTAATTATAATTATCCAAAAGATAATAGAATTACAGGAAATGCTTTCTTAGAAATTGAACCAATTAAAGATTTGAAATTTAGAACGGTTTATGGTATTGATTCTTGGTTTGGATATGGAAGATCTATGAATCCAACATATAATTTGGGTGTACTCTATCAAGATTATATCAATGGTGCATCTCAGTATTCTTACATTGGGGCTAACTCAACTTGGACAAATACTGTTTCTTATAAAAAACAATTTGGAAACCATAATATTTCTGCCGTTGCAGGAACTGAGTTGATTCAATATTTGGTGAACAATAATGTTAGTGGTTCAAGGAATAATTTGACATTTGGTGAAGATCCGCGATACGCATATTTAAACAATACAGCTCCAAAAACAATTAATGATATTGGAACTAACGGAATGGATACTTCAGCTGGTGGAGGTGGTATTATGTCTTATTTTGCTAGAGCACAATATGATTATAAAGAAAAATACCTTCTTTCAGCTACAATACGTGCTGATGGTTCTTCTAACTTCGCAGAAGGAAAAAGATGGGGATATTTCCCTTCTGTTTCTGCAGGTTGGGTAATTACAAAAGAAGATTTTATGGAAAGTTCTTCTAAATGGCTTAATTCATTAAAAGTAAGAGGAAGCTGGGGACAAAATGGTAACCAAGATATTCCTAACTTTTATTATTCTTCAAATATTGCTTACGTTTTTCCTGGATACTTTTTTGGAGATACAAAACCAGTTTCTGGAACAACAGCTTATCCAGCTAGAGTTACCAATCCAGATTTAACTTGGGAAACATCGGAGCAATTAGATTTCGGTCTTGATGCAAGTTTATTTGATTCTAAATTAAACGTGACTTTAGATTGGTATAACAAAACTACTAAAGACTGGTTAGTTCTAGCAGCAGGAAGAGGAACGGATGGAGCTGCACCACCTTATTTTAATGGTGGAGATATCGAAAATAAAGGTTTTGAGTTTTCTGTAAATTGGAGTGATAAAATTGGGGGCTTTAAATATGGAGCTACTGTAAGTGGAGCATTCAATAAAAATAAAGTTACAAGAATTGCAAATGCTGACGGAATATTGCACGGACCTTCTAACGTATTATCGCAAGGAACAGGAGAAATCTCAAGAGGTCAGGTAGGTTTCCCATTAGGTTATTTCTACGGTTTTAAAACAGCAGGAATTTTACAGAATCAACAAGAAGTTAATGAGTATGTTGGTCCAGACGGGCAGCCATATTTTAGCGATCAACGTCCTGGAGATGTTCGTTTTGTAGACCAGAACAATGATGGTATTATTGACGAAAGTGATAAAGTTTATTTAGGAAATCCAAATCCAGATTTTGAATTAGGGATTCAGTTAAATTTTGAATACAAGAATGTTTACTTGAACACTACTATGGCTGGTAAATTTGGTATGCAAGTTATGCAGTCATATAGATCTTTTGCAGATAGTCCTGCTCAAAATTATACTTCTGATGTTTTTGATCGCTGGCATGGAGAAGGTACATCTACTAAAATGCCTAGATTAAGTGCTACTTCAAATAGAAATAGCAATTATGTGTCAGATATTTATATGCAAAATGCAGATTATTTGAGAATAAATAACTTAACGTTAGGTTATAATTTCAACGAAGTATTTAAAGATTTCAAGTTTATCTCAAATCTTAAATTTTATGTTGCAGTAAATAACCTATATACATTTACTAAATATGATGGTATGGATCCAGAAGTTCGTTGGTCAGGAGATAATACAAATGCTCCATGGGCTTCAGGAATTGATTTAGGTTTGTATCCACAAGCTAGAACGGTGATGTTTGGTTTAAGTGCTGATTTTTAATATAAATACAATTACAATGAAAAAAATAAAATATTTAGTAGCGATTTCGGCTGTATTTATTGTAGCAAGCTGTGATGATTATCTTGATACTGATAATTTAACAGAAAAGAGTTTAGAGAATTTTTACAAGACACCTCAAGATATTGAAGAAGCAACTGCTGGAGTTTACAACGCTATTTATACAAACAACGTGCATAGCGAAGAGCAGATTGCAGCTAATCTTATGGATAATATGATGTTAGGAGGAGGAGGTCCTGATGATAAAACAGCCAAATGGGTTGATAATTTTGAAGATCCTGTAGATGATACATATTTAGATATGTGGGTTCAATCTTACAGAGGTATTGCTAGAACAAATGCAATTATAGAGAAAACTCCTCTTGCGGATTTTAGTACTTATTTCAATACTGCTGCTGAAGCTGATCAATTTAAGCAACAAGCAATTGGTGAGGCTTATTTTATGAGAGCGTTTTTCTACTTTAGATTGGCTAAGTTTTTTGGAGGAGTTCCATTAATCATAACTATTGATGGAAAAAAAGACGGCCCAAGAAATACTTACACTGAAACATTTGCACAGATTGCTTCAGATCTAAAAAAGGCAATCGAAACAATGCCGGCAACTCCTTTTACAAGTATTCCAACATCAAGATATGGTCATGCTAATAAATGGGTTGCAGAAGCTTATTTAGGACGTGTGTTTTTATTTTACACAGGCTATATGACAAATATGGAGAAACAAGCCACTGAAGAATTACCTTTAGCAGAAGGAGGTTCTTTAAATGCAACACAAGTAGCAAGTTATTTAACTGACTGTATGACTAATAGTGGTCATGCTCTTGTTCCAGATTTTAGAAACCTTTGGCCTTACTCTTATGTTAATAAAGCTTCTGGAAATAATGTTTTGCCATGGGCTGCAACTGAAGGTTTATCTTGGGTAGGACAAGATGGTATCAGCCCGACGTTTGGAACCGGAAATTATGAGACAATGTTCGTTCAAAGATTCTCTTTTGGAGATTGGAGCTGGACAAATGGTAATATTTATACTAATAGATTATGTCTGTTCTCTGCATTACGCGGTAATTCATTGGTGCCATTTGGAGAAGGATGGGGCTGGTGTACAGTAAATCCAAGTTTATATAGTAACTGGGAGGAACGTGATACAAGAAAAAGAGGTTCTATACTTGAAGTAGGTAAGGCCGATCAAGGAACGGCTGCTTATGCGCAAGATAAAGGAGACCATGAGACAGGATATTTCAATAAAAAATATATTTCGTTACAATATCCTAATGCAGGTGGAACTACTGTCGGAATGTTTGTTCAATTGTACAACTGGTCAAATACTGATATGCAATTAATGCATGCACAAGATTTTATCTTCATGCGTTACGCAGATGTATTATTGATGCATTCAGAAATTACTAAAACTGCTGCAGGTTTAAATGCAGTTAGAGCAAGAGCAAAGCTTGATCCAGTTGGGTATTCGCTTGAAAATATTAAAGCAGAGCGTTTGCATGAATTTGCGTTTGAAGGATTACACTGGTTTGATTTAATTCGTTGGGGAGATGTTGATAACGCATATAATAGCACAATTCCAGTTAGAAATTCAGGTACTTCAGCAGTTTACAGCGTAAAATATAGACCAGAGACTAAGGGTTTGGTTTCTATGCCTGAAACAGAACTTAGACTATCAAATGGAGTTTATTCACAAAATCCAGGGTGGTAAAATTTAACAATATTAATATAGATAAATATGAAAATCAATAAAATATTATATCTTCTTTTGGCTCTTTTTACGTTGACTTTTTCAGCATGTGATCCAATAGTAGATGAACAGCATTTAACGAATTCTACTGACGTTGCTGGAGTTGAATTAGTAGCTACTCAAAGCACTCCAGGAGGGAATAAGATCACCCTTAATATGACAACTCCAGGCGTGACTGGATATTGGGATTACGGTTTAGATAAAGCACTAACAAATGAAGTGACGTTTGTTTATCCTATCCCGGGAAAAGCAACATTTACCTTTGTTGGAACTCTAGGCGCTGAATTTTTTACTAAGACAATTGATGTTCAAATTAATCAGTTAGATACCCCTTTAGACCAAGACTGGTATGATTTAGTAGGAACTAATACGGCTGCTGGTAAAACTTGGGTTTTTGATGGTACGCAAGGTTCTGGAAGATTATGGTGGTTTATGTCTCCAAACGGAAGTGCAGAAAGCGCTATGACCGCGTGGTGGAATGCTGGAGATTGTTGTGCTCCAAGCGATGCGCTTGGGAAAATGCATTTTGATTTAAATGGAGCAGCAAATTACAACCATTATGAAACAACAAGTGCTGCACCAACAAAAGGAAGCTTTAAATTGGATATCAAAAATAAGCAGTTAACTATCATAAATTCGAAAATGTTAGGTTCGGCTGCCGGAAATGCTGATGGTGTTTACACTATCGTAAGTCTTGAACAAGATAAAATGATTCTTTACTTAAATAATAGTGAAACATATGGAACAGGTTGGACATTTGTTTTCAAACCTCAATAATAATATTTCATGTTAGTTATTTTCGAAAAAGGAAGATTAAAAAATTCCTTTTTCGATTTTTCAAACATTTATATTTCATTCTTTAAAATGAAATATTTAGAAGATTTAAACTATGGTTAGTTTAAGTTAAGTTTATTGCCTGGGTAGCCCATAATTTCGATTATGGGCTATTTTTTTTACTTCAAATTTCGGGTGCTAATTAAATTTTAAAGTATTCAAAGAGAACTATTTCAATAATAGGCCGATTTTAGGATCATTTATCGATTGAATACTTTGTAATTTTTACTAATTAACTAAAAACGATTCTATCTTCATGTAAAGTCTTAAAACAAACGTTTAAGACTTTTTTTCTCAATAAGAATGTAATATCTGTCGAATATCGATAGCTAGACCAGTTAAAACTTCTAATATTAAAACAACATCCATTCTATGCCTGTTTTTGTTAGCTATAACGTACGTTAAATGGTCAAAGCAAACCAATGCCAAGTGATTATATTTCTTCATAAAATCAATGTTTTTATGGCATTTATAGATCAATTTGAGTTAGATCTAAAGCAACTAGAATTTAATTCACTTTTTAAAAAAGCTCAAAATAGTATAACTCCTTACAGTGAATTTTACAGTCAAAATTTTTCTACTTACTTCCATAATCCCTATCATTTTTGAAGCTTATTTCCTGTAAAATACATGAAAGTAAGAATTTACCTATTTAAAAAATGATTGCTAATAATGTAAAAAAAGTATTGTAAAAATATCATATTCTCGGTTTGCTAATTTTTTCAAAATTTGTTTGTTAAGTTATTGTAAATATTTAGAAAATAATAAGTTATGGTGATATTAACAGTACTATCTCGTTGTAGTTTATGATGCTTTTTAGTAAGTTTTGGTCATTTTAACTATATGTAGTGTTTATTGATAATATTAACTTTTCTTTAGTACTACTTTTTGTTTTCTTAAATATTTATAAATCAAATGTTTATGTTTTTTTTGATGTGTTTTTATAATATTAAAATATTTAATTTGATGTGTTTTTGTAATGATTTTTAAATGTGAAAAGTGAAAATTTAGTTTTAGTATTGCATCAAATTACTAATTAATTAACCAAAATTTTTAGAAAAATGAAATTAACAAAATTACTTGTTTTTTGTATTTCATCTTTATTATTCTCGGTTATAGCTGTGGCTCAAGATGTCACAGTAAGTGGAATAATAAATGATGAAAGTGGTATGCCTGTTCCAGGTGCAACAATTTTATTAAAAGGTACAACCAAATCTACTGCATCTGACTTTGATGGAAAGTTTCAAATGCAAGTACCTTCAAACGGAACTTTAACAATTACATTTATAGGTTATACTACAGTAACTGAAGCTGTAAATGGAAGAACTAAAATTTCAATTCAATTAAAACCAGAATCACAATCTTTAAATGAAGTTGTTGTTGTAGGATATGGTACTCAAAAGAAATCTGTTGTAACTGGTGCAATTTCTAGTGTAAAAGCATCAGATTTGGAAGATTTACCAATTACAAGAGTTGAACAATCTCTTCAAGGTAGAGTTTCTGGGGTTACCATTGCAGCAAACGCAGGACAACCAGGATCTTCTTCTACGATACGAGTAAGGGGTATTACTTCTTTTGGAAATAATGAGCCTTTATGGGTTGTTGATGGTGTAATTGTTGATTCGGGAGGTATTGGTTATTTGAATCAATCTGATATTGCTTCGATGGAGGTTTTAAAAGATGCGGCTTCTCAAGCTATTTATGGTGCTAGAGCAGCAGCGGGTGTTATCCTTATCACAACTAAAAAAGGTAAATCTGGTAAAATGAGTGTAAATTATAATGGTTACACTGGATTTTCTGCTGCAGCAAGAAAACTGGATTTATTGAATGCTACTGAGTATGCGACTATAATGAATGAAAGATATGCTAATGGATATACAGATACTAGTAAACCTTATGATCTTCCATATAAAAACGTTTCTTCTTACGGAGCAGGAACTGATTGGCAAAAACAAATTTTTAATGATAATGCCCAAAGAACTGGTCATGAATTAAGTTTATCAGGAGGAAATGATGTTTCTACTTTCTACGTTTCTTTTGGTTTATTAGATCAAGAAGGTATTGTAGCGACTCCAATTTCTAACTACAATAGAAAAAACATCCGTTTAAACTCAACACACAAAATTGTAAAAGGATTAACTTTTGGGCAAACTTTAGGTTATTCACATGAAAAAAATGTTGGAATAGGAAACACAAATAATGAATATGGTGGACCATTAAGTTCTGCAATCAATTTAGATCCAACTACTCCTGCCATTGTTACAGATCCAACTGTTGCAGCTGGATATCCGTACAATCAAAATTATGTTTTAAGAGATCCAAACGGAAATCCTTATGGAATTTCTCAAGTAGTAACTCAAGAGATGAGTAACCCTTTGGCATATATCCAAACAAAATTGGGTAATTATGGATGGTCTGATAATTTTGTTGGAAATGCTTACTTAGAATTAGAAGCTATTAAGGGCTTAAAAATTAGAAGTACCTTAGGAGGTAAATTAGCATATTGGGGTTCAGAAAGTTTTACTCCAGTATATTACTTTAACTCATCTACAATTAATGCGAAAAATAATTTAAGCAGAAATTCAAACAGAGGTTTTGGATGGAATATTGAAAATACTATTTCGTATGCAAAACAAATCGAAGATCATAACTTTTCAGTTTTAGTAGGACAAGGTGCTTATGTCGATAATATTACATCTGGATCTACGGTGACTTATTTTAATATTCCGTACACTAATTTTGATGATGCAACTTTCCCGAACGATCATCCACAAGACAATATTACTGCTTCAGCTTACAATGGTTATGAGCATAAAGTAACTTCATTATTTGCAAGAGCGAATTATGATTACAAGGAAAAATATCTATTTACAGGTATTGTACGTCGTGATGGTTCTTCTCGTTTTGGTCAAAATTACAAATATGGAACTTTCCCTTCATTCTCATTAGGATGGGTGCCAACTAAAGAAAATTTCTGGCCACAAAATAAGGTAGTAACTCAGTTAAAGTTTAGAGGAGGATATGGTATTACAGGTAGTGATGCTATTGGAGATTTCAAATACTTAGCAACTATTGGTTCAGGAAGAAATTATACTATAGGAGATCAAGGTTCAGTAGTTGTTGGTAATAGTCCAAATGCACCTGCGAATCCAGATTTGAAATGGGAAGAAACTAGTCAGGCAAACGTTGCTTTTGATATCACTTTCTTCAATGACTTATCATTAACAACAGATTTTTATGTTAAAAAATCTACAGGTATTTTACAAGATATTGACTTACCTGGTCACGTTGGTAGTACTGGTAGACCGTCTGCAAACATTGCTGACATGGAGAACAAGGGGGTTGACTTAGAACTTTCTTACCGTAAAAAAATTGGTAAAGTTGGTTTAAGTTTAAGTGGAAATATTTCTTATTTAGAAAATGAAGTAACTAATTTAGGAAAAGATATCCAGTTCATTTCTGGAGATGCCTCTTTCCAAAATATGGGTGCTGTAACAAGAACACAAGTAGGACAATCTTACAACTCTTTTTACGGATATAAAACCCAAGGAATTTTTCAAAATCAAGCAGAAATTAATGCTTACACAAATGCTACAGGCGGTTTAATTCAACCAGGTGCAAGACCAGGAGATTTTAGATGGCAGGATCTTAATGGTGATGGAAAAATTTCAGATGATGATAAAACTTTCCTTGGAAGCCCACTTCCAAAATACACATACGGTTTCACAGTTAATTTGGATTATAAAAACTTTGATTTGTTAATCTTTACTCAAGGAGCAATTGGAAACAAAATTTTCCAAGGACTTCGTCGTCTAGATATCACCGATGCTAACTACCCAGCTTCTGCTTTAGGTCGTTGGACAGGCGAAGGATCAACTAATACATATCCAATTTTATCAACGGTTGATAACAATAAAAACTTCTCAAACCCATCAGATTTCTATTTAGAAAACGGAGATTACTGGAGAGTTAAAACAGTTCAAATTGGTTATAATCTACCAAGTGATGTAGTTGCAAAGGCAGGTCTTTCAAAAACAAGACTTTATTTGACTGGAGAAAATTTATTAACATTTACAAAATACTCAGGATATGATCCAGAGATTGGTGGAGGAGTTTTTGGTATTGATAAAGGATATTATCCACAAGCAAGAACTGTAATGTTAGGTGTTAATTTACAATTTTAAAATTAAGAATCATGAAAATTAAAAATATAAGATATTCATTCATCGCCGCTGGATTATTACTTCTAGGCTCTTCTTGTGGTGAAGATTTTTTAACAGTTGAGCCAAAAGGGCTTCCGTTAGTAGACAATTATTATAAAGATGAGTCAGAAGCATTTTCTGCGCTGGTTGCTGTTTATGATATAATGGGTAAACAATCTAAAGGTTTTGAAAACATGATAACTATGCTAAATGCTGGTTCAGATGATTTTTATGCTGGAGGTGGTGGACCTGGTGATGGTGCTGGTATACATGCTTTTGATAATTATAAACTGGACAAAATAAATATGCCAAGAAGTTATTGGGGTGATTTTTTTCAGGGAATTGCTAGAGCAAATATTTTATTGGCAAAATTGCCAGGAGTAGATATGTCTGATGCTAAAAAAACACGTTTTGCAGCAGAAGCAAAAGCACTGAGAGGCTATTTCTATTTTGAATTAGTAAGAACATTTAAAAATTTACCATTAATACTGACTCCAATTTCGCCTGCTGAGGGATATAACGTTACTCAAGTTAGTCCAGAAGAAATTTATGCGCAAATAGAAAAAGATTTAATGGAAGCAAAAGCTGTACTTCCTAATAAAGTTGATGTTCCAACAGAGGGAGGTCGCCTTTCAAAAGGAGCAGTACAGGCATTATTAGGTAAAGTTTATTTGTATGAGGGTAAAAATTCATTAGCTGCTGCCGAATTTGCAGACGTAAATGGTACACCTGGAGGAACTAGCATGTACGGTTACAAATTGCTAACTAAATTCTCTGATTTATGGGTAATCAGTAACAAATTTAACTCAGAAGCTATTATTGAAATCATGCATACAGATAAAAGTAATGCAGACTGGGGATTCTGGGGAGGCGGAGCTGACGAAGGAAACTCTGTAAATATCATGGTTGGCCCAAGAGGATATGGTAGATCTGACTTAACATTACCAGATTATATTTCAGGATGGAGTTTTAATCCAGTAACTCAAAGTTTATACGATGCTTTAAAAGGAGACCCGCGTTTTAATTCTACAATTTTTGATTTACGTGCTCTTAAAGCATCAGGAGCAGCAGATTATGCGCCTGGTGATCAAGATACAGGATATTTCTTAAAGAAATTTATGCCTTTAAATTCAGACACATCTACAGGTGGAGGAGCAACAGCTTTAAATTACAAGCAAGATACTTATGCAATTCGTTTAGCAGATACTTACTTAATGGAAGCAGAAGCATTAGGAGGAACTGGAGCTAGAGCACAAGCTTTATTAGATGCAGTAAGAGCTAGAGTTGGATTGGCTTCAGTGCCAGTATCATTAGATGCAATTGCTAACGAGCGAAGATTAGAATTGGCTGGTGAAGGACACCGCTGGTTCGACTTAGTTAGAACTGGAAAAGCAGCGACTGTTCTTGCTGGTGACGGATTTGTTGCTGGTAAAAATGAAGTTTGGCCTATTCCACAAAAGGATTTAGAAAATACTAAGTTAGTTCAAAATCCTAATTATTAATTAGTTAATACAATATCATATGAAAATAAATTTAATAAAAAAACAAGGTTTTTTAGCATTGTTTTTTATGGCAGCAGTATTAAGTTTAACTAGCTGTCAGCCTGAAGATTCTGTTACTAATAATGGATTAACTGATGATAATGTTGATGCATCTTTTACGATTACACCTGTTGAAGGAAAAGTAAATACTTATAAGTTGGTGGCTCAGCCAAAAGGAGTTTTAAAATCATTATGGGATACAGGAGCAGGAGCTTATGTAGGTAAAATGGAAGAAGAAATTTCTTTGCCAGATGCTGGAACTTACACTATTGTACATACTGCGATAGGTAGAGGAGGTGCTGAGGCTACAGCTTCAAAAGAAGTAGTAGTTGCAACATCAGATCCTTTAAAAGGAAATTTAGTGCAAGGTGGTTCTTTTGCCACTGCTGAAGATCAAGCAAAATGGACTGTACTAAAACTTAGTGCTACAGGTGCAGCATTTTGGTCATTTGCTAATAACAGTGCAACCATTCACTCTCCAGGAGGATGGGCACAAGAAGGAATCTACCAAGCAATTGATGTTGTAAAAGACAAAGAGTATACGATAGACATGAAAGTTTCTTCTACTAGTGGTTCTGATGAAACTTGGTTTGAAGTTTACGCTGGTAAATCAGCTCCACAACCTGGAGTTGAATATAAAGACAATAAAGTGATGGGATTAAGTACTTGGGATGGTTGTGCAAAATCAGGTTTTTCAGGAATGCTTTCTGTAGTTGGGTGTGTGAAAAACGACAAAACAGGAACAGTTTCAAACGTAGTTAAATTCACCGAAACAGGAAAAATCTATTTACTAATCCGTTCTGGTGGTAATACTTTTACAAAAGATGGAATCACAGTATCAAAAGTTGAATTCCGAGGAAAATAAAGAGTTAAGTTAAGTTTAAGTTTAAGTTTGGTTGTAAGTAGCCCATAATCATTATGAGTATGGGCTATTTTTTAAATTCTTTAAAAGAGATTAAAAAAATCAGTTTTAGATTTCTCCAAAACTTCAATTAAAAAACAATAATAATTGGGAGCGAATGAAAAAAAATAGTCTAAAAATTTTATGCCTTTTGTTTACAGCTGCATGTTTTGCACAACAACCAAAAACAAAAAAAGAATTTACAACCAATGGTAAAAAAATAACCGTTTACACAACTGCAGAAAATTCGAAGTTACGATTAACATCTACAGATAACTTAACTTTTTCGGCTGCAAAACAGCCCTTAGAAACAGAATTTTCGGTTTTTGTAGAACCTGCAAAAAAGTTTCAGACTTTTATGGGAATCGGCGGCGCTATTACAGATGCAAGTGCCGAAATTTTTGCTAAACTTTCAAAAGAAAAACAAGCAGAATTCTTAGATGCTTATTACGATAAACAAAAAGGTATTGGCTATTCTTTGCTAAGAACAACAATTCAAAGTTCTGATTTTAGCAGTGGAAGCTATTCTTATATCGAAGAAGGAGATAAAGACCTGAAAACTTTTTCTATTGATCATGATAAGCAATATCGTATTCCTCTAATAAAACAAGCTATTCAAAAAGCAGGTGGAAAGTTAACAACTTATGCTGCGCCTTGGTCACCAAATGCTTTTATGAAAAGTAATAAAAATGTACTAAAAGGCGGAACACTGCTTCCAGAATACTATCAGACATGGGCAAATTTCTATGCGAAGTTTATTAAGGCATACGAAAAAGAAGGAATTCCGATTTGGGGAACTTCTACACAAAACGAACCAATGGCTGTTCAGACTTGGGAATCTTGTATTTATACAGCAGAAGCTGAAAGAGATTTTATCAAAAACTATCTTGGGCCAACTTTGAAAAAAGAAAATCTAGGGGATAAAAAAATTATCATTTGGGATCATAACCGCGATTTGATGAATTACCGTGCTAATGTAATTTACTCTGATCCAGAAGCATCAAAATACGTTTGGGGAATGGGGTTTCACTGGTACGAAACATGGTCTGGCGGTGCGCCACTGTTTGATAATGTTGCTAAAGTAAATCAAGCATATCCAGACAAAAAACTAATGTTTACAGAAGGATGTATAGAAAAATTTGATGCATCAAAATATCAATTTTGGGGTAATGCAGAACGTTACGGAATCAATATGATTAATGATTTTAATAACGGAACAGTTGCTTGGACAGATTGGAATATTTTATTAGATCAAAATGGAGGACCTAATCACGTTGGAAATTTCTGTTTTGCACCAATTCATGCAGACACCACAACAGGGGAGTTAATTTACACACCATCGTATTATTACATCGGACACTTTTCTAAATTTATTCGTCTAAATGCGGTTCGTGTAAGTACTGCAGTAAGCAGAAGCGCATTATTAAGTACATCATTTTTAAATGCAGATGGAACTATGGCAACTATTGTTATGAACCAGTCGGCAAATGAACTTACATATAATTTGATTATTGGAGCTGAAAAAGCGGTAGTTAAAATTCCGCCACGAGCTATACAAACGCTTGTTTATTAATATTTTGTAGTAAAGTAAAGAAGAAGGCTAATCTGAATCATCCTTATTAGTCTTCTCTTACTTTTAATTTAAAAACTATTTTTTTAAACAACATGAAAACAACATCAAAAATATGTTTATCCGCCTTTATCTTAGTACAGCTAAGCTCTTTTACTTCAACAGTAACAGCTCAAAAAACCAATGCTTCATCGCAAAAAAAAAATAAAATAAAGGTTTTTACTACTGCCGAAAATACCAATTGGAATTTATCATTATCCAATGATTTAATTTCAAATAACAATACTACACAACAAAAAACTTCAACAGTATCTATAATTGTAAATACTGAAAAAACAGATCAGACTTTCCTCGGAATTGGAGGAGCAATTACAGATGCAAGCGCGGAAGTTTTTGCTAAATTATCTCCAAAAAAACAAAGGGAATTTTTAAATGCTTACTACGACAAAACCAATGGCATTGGTTATTCTTTAGCCAGAACCAATATTCATAGCTGTGATTTTAGCAGCGATAGTTATACCTATATTGCTGAAGGAGACAAAGATCTGAAAACCTTCAATATCGATCACGATCGAAAATATAGAATTCCATTAATCAAAAAAGCAATTGAAACAGCCGGCGGAAAACTAACATTATTTGCAAGTCCATGGAGTCCCCCAGCTTTCATGAAAGACAATAATGATATTTTGCACGGCGGCGTTTTATTGCCTGAGTTTGCTCCATCTTGGGCATTGTATTATGCCAAATTTATAAAAGCATACGAAAAAGAAGGAATTCCTATTTGGGGTTTAACAGTTCAAAATGAACCAATGGCCAAACAAAGCTGGGAATCTTGTATTTATACTCCAGAAGCAGAAAGAGATTTTCTTAAAAACCATCTTGGCCCAACTTTAGAAAAAGAAGGTCTAGGCTCCAAAAAGGTTATTATTTGGGATCATAATAGGGGAGACATGCTGGAAAAACGTGCAAATCTTGTTTTTTCAGATCCTGAAGTTTCTAAATATGCTTGGGGAATTGGATTTCACTGGTATGAAACTTGGAACGGAGGTCCGCCTCAATTCGAATCTGTAGCAAAGGTTCATGAAGAATTTCCAAACAAAAATTTAATATTTACAGAAGGCTGTATTGAAAAATTTGACGCCAAAAAATATCAGTTTTGGGGAAATGCCGAGCGTTACGGAATCAATATGATTAATGATTTTAATAACGGAACAGTAGCATGGACAGATTGGAATATTCTTTTAGACCAAAATGGAGGGCCAAATCATGTTGGTAATTTTTGCTTTGCACCAATCCATGCCGATACCACAAAAGACGAATTAATTTATACGCCAATGTATTATTATATCGGGCATTTCTCAAAATTTATTAGACCAAATGCCAAAAGAGTAATAGAAACAATAAGCGATAAATCTTTATTGAGCACTTCTTTTAAAAATTCTGACGGACAATTGATTACTATTGTTATGAACCAATCTGAAAAAGAGATTGTTTATGCTATCGAAAATCAAACTACAAAAAATACTATTACAATTCCAGCACATGCTATACAAACTGTAGTGTTTTAATTGTGCACGCTAACTAAATAACCAAGAATATGAAATTGAATATCAAAAATACTATTAAAGCATTTTTCTTTATGGCAGCCGTATTGGCACAAGTAAAATGCTCTACTTCAAATGATACGGTCGAAAATCCTCCAGTAGATCCACCTGTGGTAAATCCTCCAGTAGTGGTTACAAACGACGTCGATTTTTGGCTGACAAAATCAGATCAAACTGCTTTGCTGGCAAAACAGTCTGGAACATTAGGTTTTGGCACAACATCTAATTCATTTACAAATATTGAAGTAATCGATTCTCAAAAATATCAAACAATAGACGGTTTCGGTTATACTTTAACAGGCGGAAGTGCTGATGTGATTAACAATTTAACCCCAGTTAAAAAAAGTGATCTTCTGAAGGAATTATTCGGAACTGGTGAAAATTCTATTGGAATAAGTTACCTAAGAATCAGTATTGGAGCTTCAGACTTAAATGCTTCACCTTTTACATATGATGATCTTGCAACAGGAGAAACAGATTTAGATTTGGCAAAATTCAGTTTAGAAAAAGATAAAAACGGAGTAATTGCACTTCTGAAAGAAATTTTGGCTATCAACCCTAAAATACCAATTTTGGCCACTCCTTGGACAGCCCCGCTTTGGATGAAAGATAAAGACAGTTTTATAGGCGGTAAATTACAGCCTAAATATTATGATGTTTACGCAAAGTATTTTGTAAAATACATTCAGGCAATGAAGGCAGAAGGAATTACAATTGATGCTGTAACTCCACAAAACGAGCCATTGCACGACGGAAATAATCCGAGTATGTATATGTCTGCGGCAGAACAGACCGTTTTTATAAAAGCTAATTTAGGACCAGCGCTAAAAGCAGCAAATCTTACGACAAAAATTATAGCTTACGATCATAATTGTGATAATCCAAATTATCCAAAAGCAATTTTGGCAGATGCCGATGCATTTCCGTTTGTCGATGGTTCTGCATTTCATTTATATGCGGGCGATATCAGCGCGCTTTTAAATGTTTACAATGCTTATCCGACTAAAAATATTTATTTTACAGAGCAATGGACTTCGTCGACCGGAGATTTTGGAGGAGATTTAAAATGGCATGTTCGAAACGTAATCATTGGTTCTATGAGAAATTATAGTAAAAATGCCTTAGAGTGGAATTTAGCCAATGATGGAGCATTTAAACCTCATACAGATGGAGGATGTTCAATGTGTAAAGGAGCTTTAACGATTACATCTAGTGAAAATTTTCAGAGAAATGTAGCGTATTATATTATTGCTCATGCTTCAAAATTTGTTCCGATGGGGTCTGTTAGAATTCAAAGTAATTCAAGTGGAGATTTACAAAATGTTGCATTCATTACACCGTCTGGTTCTAAAGTTTTGATTGTTGAAAATGATGGATCTGCAAACCAGACTTTCAATATAAAATATAATGGAAAATGGGTTACAACTTCGTTAGACGGAGGATCTGTAGGAACTTACATTTGGAAATAAAGGCTTTAGTTTGAAATATTTTGACTTTAATAGTAACAAAAGCAAAAAATAAACAAATTATATCTATCTTGATATTCAATTAATTAACTACAAACCAATCTTAAATAAACCATGAAAACAATCAATCTTGTAAATAAGGCAGGTGTGTTTACACTAATCTTATTGTTTATATTTCAATCTTGCAGCAGTAACAATGATGCAGGCGATGATTCTTCGGTAAACGCTGCTCCTTCTAATCTTTCTGTACAAGTAGAACCTGTTGGTAAAACTGCAGAAAACCCAAATGGAGATGGTAGCGGGAAAGTACAATTGACTATCAGTGCTACTAATGCACAACTTTATAAAGTATTGATAAATAATGAACTTAAAGAGATTACCACAGGCAGTTTAACTTATGAATTTACAGCATCGGGAACTAAAAGTTATCCTATAATTGTTTCGGCTTACAACGGATCAAAGTTTGTGAGCAGTTCAACTTCAGTAAATGTTTTTGTAGCCCGTAAAGTAATCTGGTCTGATGAATTTAATGTAGACGGATCTCCAGATTCTTCAAAATGGGGATATAATACAGGAACAGGTGACGGTTGGGGAAACAACGAATTAGAATATTACACCAATCGATCTGAGAATGTAAAAATTGAAAATGGAACCTTAAAGATTACAGCAATTAAAGAAAATTATTTAGGAAGCCAATATACGTCAACGAGAATGCTTACAAAAGGTAAATTTTCATTCAAATATGGAAGAGCCGAAGTTCGTGCGAAACTTCCAGTTGGCGGCGGAACCTGGCCTGCATTCTGGTTACTTGGAGATAATATTGATACTGTTGGATGGCCTGCCTGCGGAGAAATTGATATTTTAGAATCAGTTGGAAACAACCCAAATGTAATTCACTCATCATTACATTCTCCAGGGCGTTCAGGAAATACCCCAGACACAAAAACAACAACTGCCGCAAACTCAACTACAGAATTTCATATTTATGCTGCCGAATGGAGTGCAGAAAATATCAAATTTTATGTAGATGATAATTTATTTTACACTTACAAAAACTCAAGCACAACTCCTTTTAACCAAAAGTTCTTCATCATTCTTAATTTAGCAATGGGAGGAAATTTTGGAGGAGCTGTAGATCCCAATTTTACAAGTGCGACCTTCGAAGTTGATTATGTAAGAGTGTATAATTAACATAATTTTTAAATAGATTTTTTTCTGTAAAGCTTGGGAAAAACTAGCTTTACAGATTAAAATTTTTTTAACATGAAAAAGATAAACAAACTTGTTTTAGTAGTGCTGTTTTTGGCAGTAAACTCATTTTATGGTCAAAACCTAAAAATCATGACCTATAATATCCGCTTAGATGTTGCTTCAGATGGAGAAAACGCCTGGCCAAAGCGAAAAGATTATTTTACTTCTCAAATTCGTTTTTACAGCCCGGATATTTTTGGAGTGCAGGAAGCAACACCCAATCAAGTTATTGATATAGCATTGGCTTTGCCAAAATACAACAAATTTGGAATCGGCAGAGAAGAAGGAGGTTTAGGAGAAGCATCTTCAATTTACTATAAAAAAGATCGTTTTAAAGTAGAACAATCTAATACTTTTTGGTTATCAGAAACGCCAAACGTGGTTTCAAGAGGATGGGATGCAGCTTGTAATAGAGTTTGCACTTATGGACTCTTTAAAGATTTAAAAACGAAAAAAACATTTTGGGTTTTTAATCTTCACTTAGATCACATGGGAGAAGTTGCCAGAGTAAAAGGTGTACAGCTCGTTCTTTCTAAAATAAAAGAAATAAATACTAAAAACTATCCCGTTTTTTTAATGGGTGATTTTAACTCAGAGCCTAATACGCCGCAAATTGCCGAAATCAAAAAAGTAATGGATGATACTAAAGATGTTTCAAAAGAAAAGCCTTTTGGTCCATCTGGAACTTTTAATGATTTTAAACATAATGAACCCGTAACATTATTATTAGATTACATCTTTATATCAAAAAATAGCGGACTTACAATTCAGAAACATGCAGTGTTAAGTGATTCTAAAGATTTAAAATATCCGTCGGATCATTTACCTGTTTTAATAGAAATAGATTAATGAAAAACAGCATCAAAAAACTTCAAATCCTAGCTTTACTGCCATTAATTGCAATGCAGTTCAATTGCGGATCTTCAAAAAATGGTACAACTACTAATTCTGGAAAAGTAGAATCTTGGATTACTACTTCAGATGAAACTTCAAAACTCAAAAAACAGCCTGATTTAGTTTTTAGTGCAGAGACAAATTCAAATCAGACAATTGAGGTAAATCCTTCGGAGAAATTTCAAACCGTAGAAGGTTTCGGATTTTCATTAACCGGCGGAAGTGCCCAGGCAATTATAAAACTAGATAAGCCAAAGAGAGAAGCTTTGCTTCAGGAATTATTTTCTAGAAAAAGTGATGCCATCGGTTTAAGTTATCTGCGAATTAGTATTGGAGCATCAGATTTGAATGAGAAAGTTTTTTCGTATGATGATGTGCCGGAAGGCGAGACAGATTTAAAATTGGAAAAATTTAATTTAGGACCAGATTTAGAAGATGTAATTCCGGTTTTAAAAGAAATTTTAGCCATAAATCCTAAAATTAAAATAATGGGTTCTCCGTGGTCGCCTCCAGTTTGGATGAAAGATAACGGAAGCTCAAAAGGAGGAAGTTTACAGCCAAAATATTATCAAGTGTATGCTGAATATTTTGTAAAATACATTCAGGCAATGAAATCACACGGAATTATTATTGATGCTATTACACCTCAAAATGAGCCTTTGCATCCTGGAAACAATCCAAGTTTATTGATGCTGGCAGAACAGCAGGCAGATTTTATAGGCAATCATTTAGGTCCCGCTTTCGCGAAAGCTAAAATCAAAACCAAAATTATTGTTTACGATCACAATTGCAACAAACCCGAATATCCTCTAACCATTTTAAAAGATCCAAAAGCAAATCCGTTTGTTACAGGCTCTGCTTTTCACTTATATGAAGGAGATATTAGTGCTCTAACAACAGTTCATAATGCTTTTCCAGATAAAGATTTGTATTTTACCGAACAATATACGGGAACAGGAACAAATTTTGAAACTGACTTGAAATGGAGTGTCAAAAATGTAGTAATTGGTTCTATGCGTAACTGGAGTAAAAATGCACTTTCGTGGGGATTAGCAAATGATGAGTTTTACAAACCTTTCACCCCAGGAGGATGTTCTACTTGTAAAGGCGCATTGATGATTGATCAAAATCAAAATATCAAAAGAGAAGTGGGATATTATATAATAGGACATGCTTCGAAATTTGTACCAGAAGGTTCAGTAAGAATTGGAAGTAATATAGTAGGAAATTTACACAATGTTTCTTTCAAAACTCCGTTAGGACAAATCGTTCTGATTGTAGAAAATGACGGAGCTTCAGCAGAAACTTTTAATATTAAATACAACCAAAAACAAACCTCAACAACACTAAACGCTGGTGCTGTAGCTACTTACGTTTGGTAAACAACTTAAACTTATGAAGAAAGTAACCACAATTACGTTGTTGCTGTTTTCGCTTTTTGCGTCGGCACAACAGCAGACAATAGATCAGAAAGTCAACGATCTATTGAAGAAAATGACAATTGAAGAAAAAATTGGACAGTTAAATCAGTACACAGGAGATAATCAGGCAACTGGACCAATAACAATAAATCCAAACAAACAATCCGAAATCAAACAAGGGTTAATAGGCTCTATGTTAAATGTTGTTGGAACAAAATATACCAGACAATATCAGGAATTAGCCATGCAGTCAAGACTTAAAATTCCGTTGTTATTTGGTCAGGACGTTATTCACGGTTATAAAACTACATTCCCAATTCCGCTTGCAGAAGCAGCGAGCTGGGATTTAGAAGCAATCGAGTTAGCAGCAAGAGTTGCAGCTACAGAAGCAGCAGCGAGCGGTATTCACTGGACATTTGCACCAATGGTCGATATTGGCCGCGATCCGCGTTGGGGACGTGTTATGGAAGGAGCTGGAGAAGATACTTATCTAGGTTCTAAAATTGCTTATGCAAGAGTTAAAGGTTTTCAAGGAAATAAACTGGGAGATTTAAACTCAGTTATGGCTTGCGTAAAACACTTTGCAGCTTATGGCGCAGGTGTTGGCGGAAGAGATTATAACTCTGTAGACATGAGCGAAAGAATGTTGTTTGAAACTTATTTACCTCCTTTTAAAGCTGCGTTAGATGCAGGTGCAGCAACATTTATGAATTCATTCAATGATATTAATGGAATTCCGGCAACAGGAAATGCTCATTTACAAAGAGATATTTTAAAAGGAAAATGGAATTTCCAAGGTTTCGTGGTTTCAGACTGGGGATCAATTGGCGAAATGGTAGCGCATGGTTATTCTAAAGATCTGAAAGAAGCGGCTTATGCTGCCATTACTGCAGGAAGCGATATGGATATGGAAAGTAATGCGTATCGTCAGAATCTAGCGCAATTAATAAAAGAAGGCAGAGTTTCTATTGATTTAGTGGATGATGCCGTAAAACGTATTCTCCGCAAGAAATTTGAATTAGGATTATTTGATGATCCTTACAGATATTCGGATGAAAAGCGTGCTGAAAAAGCGCTGTCAGATCCAGCAAACAGAAAAGCAGCACTTGAAGTGGCACAGAAAAGTATTGTTTTATTAAAAAATGAAAATCAGACTTTACCAATTTCGAAAAATGTAAAAACTATTGCTTTCATTGGACCAATGGTAAAAGAATACAAAGAAAATATGGGATTCTGGTCTGTAGAACTTCCTGAGGTTGATTACAATAAATGGATTGTTTCACAATGGGATGGTCTTCAAAATAAAGTGGGTAAAAATACAAAGCTGCTTTACGCTAAAGGATGTGATGTTGATGGAACCAACAAAGATGGTTTTGCAGAAGCTGTTGCAACTGCAAAACAAGCTGACGTTGTTATTTTGAGTATTGGGGAAAGACGCGACATGAGCGGTGAAGCAAAAAGCAGAAGCGACCTTCATTTGCCAGGCGTTCAGGAAGATTTGGTAAAAGCAATTCAAGCAACAGGAAAACCAGTTGTCGTTTTAATTAATGCAGGAAGACCTCTTGTTTTCAATTGGACAGCAGACAATGTTCCTACAATTGTTTATACTTGGTGGCTGGGTACAGAAGCTGGAAATGCAATTGCAAATGTTTTATTTGGAGACTACAATCCGTCAGGAAAACTGCCAATGACTTTCCCGAGAGAAGTAGGGCAGGTGCCAATTTATTACAATCATTTTAGTACGGGAAGACCAGCGAAAACAGAAAGCGAAACTAATTATGTTTCGGCTTATATCGACTTGAAAAACTCTCCTAAATACCCTTTTGGTTACGGATTAAGTTATACAAAATTTGATTATTCTGGTTTGAAATTATCGGTATCAAAAATAAAAAGTAACGAAACGATTAAAGTTTCTTTCCAATTATCAAATGTTGGAAAAGCAGCTGGAGAAGAAGTAGTTCAGTTGTATTTGAAAGATAAATTTGGATCTGTTGTGAGACCAGTTTTAGAGTTGAAGGACTTTAAAAAAGTGAAATTAAATGCAGGAGAATCTAAAACAATTGAATTTACAATTGATAAAGAAAAACTCTCTTTCTACAATGATAAATTAGAATGGACAGCTGAGCCAGGAGATTTTGAAGTAATGATTGGAGCTTCGTCTGCAGACATTAAATTAAGATCTGATTTTGAATTGCTGGCTAAGTAATAATTTACTTTTAATAAATAAAAATGGGGCCTTAAGCCCCATTTTTTATACGAATTATTTAAGACGTTTTTTAAAGTTGAATTTTATAAGATTAAGTAAACCTTGCTCTATAATATCAATTCCTATTCCAAAATTGCTGTCGGCAATAGTATGATGGTCTGTTCTGAATTTTTCAAAATCAGCTGCAGGGATTTCTAGATTAACAAGAGGTTTAAAATCTACAAAAATAGAAGCACTGTTTTTAGTTACTTTTTTACGGCTTGTATAATCAAAATAAGGATTATTTATGTTGCTTTCCTGGCGCGTAAATTTCTCTTCGGTATCTATTTTCTGATCTGTATGGAGATTGATTTCATATTTTTCGTTATCAAAATTATGCCAGAACGGAACATCGGTATGCATAAAATCGCGCGCATTATTCTTCACCACATTTCGATCAAAATACATTAAAAAACGATTCTTTTGATCATCTGTAAAATAAGGATTTTCAATAGATGAATTGTACTGAATTGTAAACTCATTCAGCATTTTATCATCACTGACAATTTCAATTGCAGCGTCTTTAAATATCGTTCTAATATCAGTTCCGTTTCGGTCACTAGAATAATTTAAAGTATAAAATAAGAAATTGTTCCAACTGTCAATTATTTCCCTTTTATTCGTGTTCTTAAAATATTTACGCATGTAGTTCGCGCGGTTTCCTTTGTATGTAGTAGTCAATTTTAACTGCCCTTGATCGTTTTGCGCACTAAAATCTACTTTTTCATTAATACCATAATAAGAGAATCTATGTGGTTTTCTAATTTGTAACTGCTGGTTTGGTTTTACTTCCAAATAATGCATAAAGTAAATAAAACAGCGATTTTCAATCAGTCCAAATTCATCTCTGGCTGTAGCATCAATAAAATAAGTTTCATCCTTATAATTGATTTTTACAATCACATGATTAAAAGTAAGAAGAGAAGGCAGATAATGTTTGATATAATGATCTGAATTGAAGTTAACCAATACAACAGACGAATCTATATTGATATAATCTAAAACCACTTTTAGTAAAACAGATTTAGCCTTGCAATCTCCCTGTTTGTTTTCATACGTAATAGCAGGTTCTTGCGGCTTATGCCCATTCATTTCATCAGCATTAAAAATATAATTTACATGGTTTTGTACATATTCTATAGCAAATCGAAGCTGCTCATCCTTATCTGAAATTGCATCTAGCTTTTCTACCAGCTTAGGAGCAAATTCTTTTAAAGAAGCGTTAGAGTAAATTTCGTCGTATAAAGGTGAAATATAATTAGATAAATCAGTCCAATTACTATCTGTCGCAAAATCAATATAAGGAGCAATTTCTCTGTTTATATCAAAAGAGTTGATGTAATTTTCTTTTTCAATTACAAATCTTTCTCCCTTTTTTAGATAATTAATTTCCGGTTCCAAAACATTTCCAGCGTCATCTCTATAGAATGTTTTCTTGTATGCGATTGGAGCTTTTCGGTCATTAATAAAAGTAAATTTATAATTTCCGTAAGCCCAGTAAGTACTTGGAGTTACGTAAACATATTTTAAATATTCTTTTCTAAGAAAATCACGATCAGTAAAAACTTTTACTCTTGAATCTTCAGCAATTAGAATATCATAAAGACGTAAATCTTTAATCGTAATATTTATTTTTTTAGTACTGCTCAATACACCGCCTTCACTTTGATTTTCATTGTCCAGAACTTTAATCTTTGTATCTGGGATTTTATCAATCAAAACGCCGTCTCTAAGAACACTAATTCTGTGTATAATGAAGGTTTCATTTTCTTCGACAACAACATCTTTTACAGAAGCACTTTCTAGATTTGAAGGTTCATTAAGTGTATAAGCTACGCAGGCATATTCGCTGTTTTCTGTATCACTTGTATAGTAAATTTTATCTAAGAAATAACAGAAGTCTCTTCCTTCGTCAACCTGTTTATTTGAAAAGTCAGATTCTTTTATGTATCCAATTAGTTGATCATCATTTATTATTGAAGCCCAGTTTTCTGGTTTTTGAATTTTGTAACTTTCTGTTTCAATGGTATTTTCCATGTTATTTTTTATATGTGTATTCTTACTTAAAGCGAAAATAAGTAATAATGCGCTATTTTGCCTTATAATAATATGAAATTTATGGAAATAAAAAACCTCACGTGAGAGCGAGGTTCTATAAATGATTAGGTTGAAGGAAAATTATCTCAAGACAGTATTTATAAAATCCATAGCGCCAATTCCTTTATAAGAAGCATATAAAGCTTTTTCATAAGCTTCTTGTTTTGCTTTTTTATTTTTGACATCAGTTTCGGTAATCATTTCATTGAAAATTCTTTCTTGTTCTTCACTATATTTTAAAGAAGCTTCCAGAAGATATGTTTTTGAAACAAAGCCGAATGAACTCCAGATTTTTGTTCTAATTTTTTGATTAATATTTTTTAACGGATTGGCAATCATAACTCCTGTATTTTTAAACTTTCAATTTTTATCTTTGAGAAGAAACAAACTGATTTTTAGTAGATTTCTATAAATTAAGATTAGAATTTAACAATTCAGATCTTTAATGTGTTATTATGACGCAATGTAATTATTTTTTTTAAATTTGAACTTTAAATTTTAGTTAAAATTGTGATTCATACACTTCTCTATTTTATTAAGAAATGCAACTCTGTTTCGCAAAAGTAATTCGGTTTTATAAAAATGAAGTAAATTGCACTATTATTGAAAGAAAGATTTACCCTTAAATATTCGAATGTTAAAAGACATTATAGACAATAATGAAAATTACCAGCCTGGACTTTCTATCGATTGTGTAATTTTTGGTTTTCACGACAATCAGCTTAAAGTTTTATTGTTAAAAGTAGAACGAGTAGATAAATGGTCTCTTCCCGGCGGATTCATTCCAGTGGATCAGGATATAGATACTGCAGCCAATACGGTCTTAAGCAGTCGAACTGGAGTAGAAGGTGTTTTCTTGAGACAATTTGCGACTTTTGGAAAAGTAAAACGTAATGAGCAGCATTTTGACAAAAAAATTTTAGAGTATTTACAAATAGAGGAAGAAAAAGGAAAATGGCTTACGCGCCGTTTTGTTACAATTGGATATTATGCATTGGTTGATTTTTCAAAAATTCTTCCAAATCCGATGAACAGATATGAAGTTGTAGAATGGATTGACCATAAAGAAGTTCCAGAACTTATTTTAGACCACCGTGAGATTCTCGATAAGGCGCTGGATACCTTAAGGGTTGAGTTGAATTTAATGCCAATTGGATATAATTTACTGCCAGAGAAATTTACCATTCCAGAGCTGCAGAAATTGTACGAAACTATTTTAGACAAAAAGCTGGACCGCAGGAATTTTTTACGCAAAATAACGAATATCGGAATTCTAACGAAGCTAGACGAAAAGAAAAGCAACGTTGCACACAAAGCACCAAACTTGTATTCTTTTGATAAAGAAAAATATGATGAGGTTTTAAAAAATGGACTGAATCAGGGATGGTAAAATTAATTTAACCGAGACATAAATGGTTTTTAAAACTTGTTATGTCTGATCAATAATTTACGATCATGATCTCAATTGAAACATTTAGAAAATTAGCATTATCGTTTCCAGATGCATCCGAAGAGCCTCATTTTGAGAAAACCTCTTTTCGTGTCAAAAAGAAAATCTTTGCCACTTTTGATGAAAAGAATAATCACGCTGTTTTAAAATTAAACGAAATCGATCAATCGGTTTTTTGTGCATCGAGCGAAATGATTTTTTATCCCGTTCCAAATAAATGGGGTAAACAAGGATGGACTACTGTGGAACTTTCAAAAGTACGACCAGAAATGTTCGAAGATGCGTTAATACGTTCGTACCAAAATGTTATAGGTAAAAAGTAATACTATTCGAAATTCTATTTGACAATTGTTCTAAAAGTCAAATTTACCCTTGGCTTTTGAGTGGTTTTAGTTGGCGGTAATCGATGCAGCCAATGGGTCTGCGTTTCATCTTTCATGACCAATAAACTTCCATGTTCTAAAATCAGTGAAACTGTTTCTTTAGTTTCTTTATGTTTGAAAGCGAATTTACGTTCAGCGCCAAAACTTACCGAACCAATAGCGCCATTCTTTTTCAAATCTTTTTCCGCATCACTGTGCCAAGCCATTCCTTCTTCGCCAGAATGATATAAATTCAACAAACAAGAATTGAAAGTTTCTCCTGTTTTTTCTTCTATAGAAGTTTTTAGTTTTAATAATTCGGTTGTCCACGGAAGTGCTTTTTTCGTAGTGTTGGAATAGGTATATTCAAATTCCTTATCGCCGTACCACGCTACTTTTCGTTTCGTTAAAATTAGTTTTCCAAAGATAATGGCTTCATCATTTTTCCATTCAATTGTATTGAGCAAAATATCGCGATAGAAATCAGCTTCTTCTCGTGAAAACAATTTTCCGTAATAATTTACAGTTCCATCCTTAGGAAGCAAATTCGTAGTTTCGTCTATTTGGGGATTAAATAAGTCCATTTTTCCATTTTAAATATTCGGATTTCATGCAATGTCCGCAAGGCCTGAATCCATTATTTCGAGCTTGATTTTCAGAAGAAAAGAAAACCCGATTTTCGCGTTTCATTCTTTTTCCCGAAGAGCATTTCAGCGTTCCGTATATTTTTAGTTTTCGGTTGCCGCCAAAGCAAATTTCCGCATTTTTAATTTTACGGAGCAATTCAGAATCGGTTATTTTTTGATGATTAATCATGAAGTGGTAAGTTTTGTATTGTAGAGACGCACAGCAGTGCGTCTAACGTCACGTATCTCCACAAAGATTCTTTGTCGACAATCTTTGCGGAGATATTGGGTGTCTATGACAACGCATCATGAAAAATAATTCCCAACGTATAACGTTCACCAAAATGAACTTCACTGACACCATGTTTCATGTTAACTCGATAATATCCTTTTGTTCCTCTTACAGGTCTGAAGTTAGTAGTAAAAACCAAAACATCTCCTTTTTTTGGTTTTAAAACAATTGCTTTCGATTGCGCTCTTGGCGTTTGCTGCGTTAATATAAATTCTCCGCCTGTAAAATCTTCATTAGGTTCTGAAAGAAAAAGTACAATTTGAATGGGGAAATAAATATCACCATACAAATCCTGATGCAAAGTATTAAATCCGCTTTTTCCATATTTTAAAATCAAAACCGTCGCCTTCAATTGATTATTGTCATGGCATTGTTTCAATAATTCTTCATGTTTTTCAGGAAAAAAAGTATTGATGTTTAGAGCTTTCATCCAGGCATTTGCAATTGGGGCCAATTTCGGATAAATGGAATTTCGAATATTCTGAATCAAATCGGGAAGAGGATAATTGAAATATTTATATTCACCTAAACCAAATCGATAACGCTCCATTACGACAGTTTTTCGATATGAATTTGGATTGTCATAGTCGAATTTTAAATCTTCACATTCTTCGTTTGTGAGAAGATTTGGGATGATAGAGAAACCGCTTTGGTGCATAGATTCGGTGATGCTTTCCCAGTTTTGAGAAGCAATTCGAGATTGTATAGTTTGCATAGCAATTGGATTTTATGAAATTTTCAATGAAGGTTAATCATTGAAATTTGGAATTTGGGATTCGAAATTTGGAGTTTTATTTTTATGGATTTACTTGCGCGCCTTCCCAGCCAATTATTGCCGTTTTTCGGGTATTTCCCCACATATAACCGCCAAAAATTCCAGAAGACTGAATCACGCGGTGACACGGAATTAAAAACGCAACAGGATTACTGCCAATTGCAGTTCCTACCGCGCGAGAAGCATTTGGTTTTTCAATTTGCTGTGCAATGGAACCATAAGTAGAAAGCTGTCCCATTGGTATTTTTAATAAAGTTTCCCAAACTTTCAATTGAAAATCGGTGCCTTTTAAATGCAGTTTGATTTCAGATAATTTGCTCCAGTCTTTTTGAAAAATAAATAGCGCATTTTGTTGTGCTAAATCTAATTTTCTTGTGAAAGACGCATTTGGGAATTTGTTTTTTAAATCCACAAATCCGATTGTTTCATCTTCGGCGAAAGCCATAAAACAAACGCCTTTTTGAGTTGACGCAACAATTATATTTCCAAACGGACTTTCGGCAAAACTGTAATTTATGGCGAGATTTTTTCCTCCGTTTTTATATTCCGCTGGAGTCATTCCTTCGATATTTACAAACAAATCATGGAGTCTGCTTGTGCCGGATAAACCAGTTTCATAAGCTGTTTCAGAAATTGTTGCCTGATTTTCTTTGAGTAGTTTTTTGGCGTGTTCGAGACTTGTATACTGCAAAAATTTCTTCGGACTTGTTCCTGCCCAATCGCTAAAAAGCCTTTGAAAGTGAAACGGACTCAAATGCACTTTCTCGGCGACCTCATCAAGATTGGGTTGCTCTTTAAAATTAGCTTTGATATAATCTATAGCTTCGGCGATACGATTATAATTGATGGTTTCCTGTGTGTTCATCTTCATTCAATTTTATAAGGCAAAGATCGATTGGTTTTAAAAGGTATAAAATCCGAAACTTGCTTAGTTTTTTGTATTTTTTGTTTCAAGTTTCAGGTTTCACGTTCCAGCATAACCTGAAACTTGAAACCTGAAACAAACTTTAAATCGAATGTCTTTAATGCGCTGTAGTTTTAGAAAAAACATTAATTACAACAACTCCAATTACAATTAAACTCAACCCAATTATTGCGGGTAAATCTGGGATTTCTTTGAAGAAAATTGCACCAATTATGGTAATTAATACAATTCCGACTCCAGACCAAATGGCATAAGCGAAACCAACAGGAATTGTTCTAATTGCAAAACTTAAACAGTAAAATGCGCCGCAATATCCAATTATTGTAATAATGCTTGGAATTAATTTAGTGAATTCTTCGGATTTCTTTAATGCTGAAGTAGCAATGATTTCAAAAACAATGGCGATTAATAGGAATATGAAATTCTTCATGTTTTATTTAAGATTATGTTGTCTTGTGGAAACACTTATTAATTTATAGCCATTTTCAGTTCTTAAAAATTCAAAATGATCTTGTCCTCGATCTGTTTTGTTTTTTGGATTGATGACAATGTCCATAGTAGGATACAGCCAATCTTTGGATTCATTGCAATTATTGAAATAGATTTCGTACTCACTTGATTCAAAAATAAACTGATTTAGTCCGTCGGAACTAATAAAATAATCCGTTTTTGGATTTTTGAGTTCCTGTAGTTTCAATTTTAAATAGGTATAATTTTGATTGATGAATTTAGTTTTAGACGAATTTATCCAGCCGTCTGGTTCTTTCCAGTAAGTAATTTTGTCAAAAGAATGTTTTTCTAAATTGGTTTTAGATAAATCTTTAAGTAAATTGTTCTCTAACCAGAATTTAAATTCTTTTTCAAAATTTATGAAAGAATAATATTGTCCATCAACTCCCTTAAAATTTTCTCTTATTGGGTCTTTATTAGGTTCTTTTGATTTTTCTAAAGAATAAAAATTTAAATTGTCATTATAAGCAAAATTTTCAATTAAAACTTTGTTGTTGATGTCGATAAGAAATTCTTTTCCGCCAGACCAGAAAAAATGTTCGTCGCCTGGTTCTCTTTCTTTTTTCGCATCTTTAAGAACGGTAAGCACTCCGTTTTTAACATTTGATAAAGCACTATAATCAGCTGGAATGACGATTTTTCCTTTGCTGTTGAAGATTCCCATTTTATCAGTTTTCGGATCTCGAAATCTTATAAAACCCTCACTTTCGCAATCTGTACTGTTATCAAAAGTATATAAACTGTCACGCCCCACTATTTTTCCTTCCTTAGTTAAGTAATAGCTTTTCCACTTATTATTTTCCTCTTCTGTAACAGCAATAATATTTTCAAATTTACGTGCAATCGTAAACCCAGTAAATTTAGGTTCAATTTTAATTACACCTTTTTTATCTTGAAAACCAATTTTTGTAGTGTCTTTGTTCCAAAAAGCAGTCCATGTATCGCTGGTTTGTGCAAGTGCAGTGCAGCTAACGAGAAACGTATAAAGAATTACAACCTTTTTCATGGAAATTTATTTATCGCAGATGAATTTCTGTTTCGTTATTTTTTGCTTCATCAAAGCAATCGGCACATAGCATTTTAAAATCGGCTTTGGCTTGAAAAACTTCAGTCCATTCTTCACCATTGTCTAGAAGCCATTTTTCGCATTCACCGCACCAAGCAATTTGCGGAAGATCTTCCTCAGCTTCAGAATAGAAAAATCCGACTTTATCTTTCGTGTCTATTGCCATTGCAATATGAATACATCCAAAAGTCATTTCTTTTGAGCCATGTACTTCACATAAAACATTTTCAATCATAATTTTATTTTGGTGGGTTCTTTTATTTCAAATTTAAACTTAAAATTTCGAATTTAAAACAGAAAACCCGACAGGTTTTAAAAAACCTGTCGGGTTAAACATAAAATAAAATTGCTATTGAAATTATTACTTCTTTTATTCAAAGTTATAAGGATAATTTATTTCTTTTAAATCCTCTTCTAATAATTTCCAATCCCTAACTTCTTCAGCAATTGATAAGGCCATTTCTTTTGTAAGCGGTTTGCCTTCATAAATTTGAGTAACAATATCTAGTGGAATACCCGTTTCTTTATAGTAACCTTCAAAATATTCACTTGCCCAATCAATGTAAGTTTGAGGATTTCCATCAAAAATTTCAAAAATTTCAGATGAATTATCATTGTAATTCAAAATGTTGCCAACTTCCCAATTTCCACTTTCATTTGTCCATAAACAAAATGTTGTACCATTTGAAGTAACTGGTTCACCAAATATAAATTCGTTATAAATTTCGGGTAGGTTTTTTGTTACTTCACTTTTTTTATTGTTTTGATATTGATATGAAAAACCATTTATTACACATTTATCTTTAAGAAAAAGAATATTTAATAAATCTCCATCGTCCTCATTTCTCATTTCAAAAAATTCCTCTCCCTCTCCCCATTTACAGTTATAAGAATAAAATCTAAATTCCCATTGCGGACATATAATTGCATCTAACACTGAAATTGCTTTGCAAAGATTTTGGAAATTTTGTTTGTTTGGTAATAAACTAAAGTCTTTTGTAGAAATCATAGTTATAAAATTTAAAAAATCAAATATATAAATAAAATTCTTACAAAAACAATAGACATAAGGATTTAAAACAGAAAACCCGACAGGTTTTTAAAACCTGTCGGGTTTGAATGTATAGAATTTCAAAATCTAAGATCTACAATCTTAAATCTAAAATCAATTTAGTATCTGTAGTATTCTGGTTTGAATGGACCTTCAACTGGAACACCAATATAAGCAGCTTGATCTTCACGTAAAGTTTCTAACTCAACGCCTAATTTAGCTAAGTGTAAAGCAGCAACTTTTTCATCTAAATGTTTTGGTAACATGTAAACTTCGTTTTTGTAAGCTGCGCTGTTATTCCATAATTCGATTTGAGCCAAAGTCTGGTTTGTAAATGAGTTACTCATTACAAAACTTGGGTGACCTGTAGCACAACCAAGGTTTACTAAACGACCTTCAGCCAAGATAATGATATCTTTTCCGTTGATGTTGTATTTGTCAACCTGAGGTTTGATTTCGATTTTAGAAGCGCCGTGGTTTTTGTTTAACCAAGCCATATCGATTTCGTTGTCGAAGTGACCAATGTTACAAACAACAGTTTTGTCTTTCATTTGCTCGAAGTGCTCTCCAAGAACGATATCTTTATTTCCTGTAGTTGTAATGATGATATCAGCATTTGCAATTACAGTGTTTAATTTTTTAACTTCATAACCGTCCATTGCAGCTTGTAAAGCACAAATTGGGTCAATTTCAGTAACTGTTACGATAGAACCTGCACCTCTAAAAGAAGCAGCAGTTCCTTTTCCAACGTCACCGTATCCACAAACGATTACTCTTTTTCCAGCCAACATTAAGTCAGTTGCACGACGTACAGCATCTACAGCAGATTCTTTACAACCGTATTTGTTATCAAATTTAGATTTAGTAACAGAGTCGTTGATGTTGATTGCAGGCATTGGAAGAGTTCCAGCTTTTACTCTTTCGTAAAGTCTGTGAACACCAGTTGTAGTTTCTTCAGAAAGACCTTTAATTCCAGGAACCAATTCTGGGTAACGATCAATAACCATGTTAGTTAAATCTCCACCATCATCAAGAATCATGTTCAATGGTTTTCTGTCTTCACCAAAGAATAAAGTCTGCTCAATACACCAGTCAAATGATTCTTCGTCAAGACCTTTCCAAGCATAAACTTGAATTCCAGCAGCAGCAATAGCAGCAGCAGCTTGATCTTGCGTAGAGAAAATGTTACAAGAAGACCAAGTAACCTCAGCACCAAGAGCGATTAAAGTTTCGATTAAAACAGCAGTTTGAATCGTCATGTGTAAACATCCAGCGATACGAGCACCTTTAAGAGGTTGTTCGTCTTTATATTCAGCACGAAGCGCCATTAAACCTGGCATTTCAGCTTCAGCTAATTCAATTTCTTTTCTTCCCCAAGCCGCTAGAGAAATGTCTTTTACTTTGAAAGCCACATAAGGCGTAGTTGTAGTACTCATTTATAGTGTATATTTGTATATTGTAAAATTTTTGCAAATTTACATAATAGGTTTTTATTTTTACTACTTTCTGTCAGATTTGTGAAATCTTTAATTTCTTAATCTCTAGAATGTTACTCTAAAAATCATTTTTTGCCATATAAGTGATAGGAGTTCATTTAAAAAAGATTCTTAAACTATTACCTTTGCAGTGAATTGCTTATATTTACTAATACATTTTTTGAGCCAGCGGTTATATTTTCTGATATTACTTATATGGTTTAAAATTAACCATTCATAATTTACAATTAAAAAAGAAATGCCTCTATTTCAGACCATACAATTCAATGAAACTACTAAAATTTTAATTTGGGAAATAACCGAATCTTTAGAAGAGTTATTAAGCAAAGTTGTGTTGAAAGAAAAGACACAAAAAAGATTGAACGGAATGAAGTCTCAAATGCATCAACGTGCTTTTTTGAGTGTTCGAATGCTGATTCAGGAAATGGGTTTTACAGATAAAGATTTGCATTATGACGAATTTGGGAAACCATATTTTGATTGTCATAATTATATCTCCATTACACATTCATATCATTTTGCGGCAATAATTATAAGTCATGAGACCGTAGGAATTGATATGGAATTGCAGCGCGAAAAAATTCAGAAAATTGCCGATAAATTTACGGATTATGAATGCAATTATTTAGAACCAAAAATTACAGAAGAATATATTAAAAAGCTTACCGTTATTTGGGGCGCTAAAGAGGCAATCTTTAAAATCAGAAATGAAAAAGGAATCAGCTTTAAAGATCATATTAGAGTTGAAGATTTTTCTTTAGAAAAAAAACAAACAGAGTCCAGTCTCCATTTTGATGATTTAGTAAAAGATTTTGATGTGCATTACGAAGAAATCAAATCAGATAATTTTGAAGGAACCTTTACTTTGGTTTATGCTTTTGAGAAGTAGTTTTTAGTCGCAGTTTTCAGTGACAGTTTTCAGTCTAGTCATTGCTTCGTTACTCGCAATGGCAGAACAATGATTAAACTTCGCTTTCTTTTTGTCTATGCTTAAACATACTCACATAAAGGAAAGTGCTCATTTTTCGGGCGCGTCTTTTTAAGGTTTCGACATTTTCCCCTTCAAAATGTTCATCTAACGTCTGTGCCCAGTGATTCAGCCAGATACCGAATTCGTTTGCTGTAATATTTTCGTTAAAATGAGCATCAACTTCATTATGAACCGCATGCGGATTTCCTTTGTATTTGCGTACAGCAAATAAGTTCGTTTCCCAGAAATCGGTTAGCTTTTCAAGATGTGCATCCCAATCGGTAATCATATTATTAAAATAAAAGCCGATTTCTTGATCGGCTCTTATTTTATCGTAGAACTGATGGACTAGAAATTCAATGTCAGCTCTATTCTCTATTTGTTTTTTCACAGAATAAAAGTGTTTAAAAGAATAAATGTTACACTTAAAAATGCACTCAGAATTAAAAGGTTAAAAACCACTTTATGTTTCATTTGTGCCAAAATTGAAGTGTTTACAAAGATACAGGCTAAAACTATAATAGCTAGCTGGATCATTTGAAAAACAGAAGTTCCATTAGCCAAAACGTACATAGCCGCAGCGCCACCTAAACAGCTTTGACCAATTACTGCCATTGCAGCAGAACCCATATAACTTTTATTGAAATTTTCGAAGGTTGTTTGATATAGTGTCATGATATTGAGATTTTTATACCACAAAGATACGCCCTCAATACCGCTGCATTTTATGATTTAAATCATAAAACAAGAACTTTTTTATCTGTATACTTTCCTGTTTATAATCTTCAATTCGCCTTTTTTTTCAAGCGCTTTTATGGCTCTGATAACGGTTTCTACACGCAAACCCGTTAAATCTCCGATCTGCTGTCTCGTAAAATTAATCAGATAACCATTTTTATCTTTTTGAAAATTAAAGTAAGCAATTCCGTGATCGATTAGTTTTAAAACGCGATGTTCGGGTTCGTGCGTGGAGATTTCTGCAGCCATAACTGATTTATAGTACAATCGCTGCGCAAGGTTTTCGATTATTTTAATGCTGACAGCAGGATTCTCTTCCAGCAGTTTCATAAAATTAGATTTGGGAAGAAGCAAAATCTGGCTGTCTTCTACAGCAATGGAATTGGCAGGATATTTTTGGTTTAAAAATAATGGAGGTTCGCCAAAAGACTGTTCTTTATAAAATATTCCCTGAATAAATTCTCGTCCGTCATCATTATAATTACACATTTTAATTTCGCCAGAAACTATCTGATAATAATACGCTGGCAGATTTCCTTCTTCAAAGATAATTTCACCTTTTACAAACGACTTTTTTACTGCACCATATTTCTCTAATAATTCAGCTGCGATCATAAATTGTTTCTTAACAAAGACATTACAAATATAATTCATTCATAATAGTTCTTCTACGTTAAAAACTTTTTACTTTTACAGCCATTATGGAACAAAAATTACTTATCACTATCCATCAACAAATTTTAGAAGCCAAGAAAAATGGTCAAAAATTATTGGCTATACTTCTGGATCCCGATAAAATTGTTTGGGAGAACTTAGATCATTTATTACTTAAAATAAATCAATCTCCTGCAACCCATATTTTTGTTGGAGGAAGCATAGTTCAAAGTACTATTTTAGAAGATTTAATTGCGCAGTTAAAACAAAAAACAAATCTGCCAGTTGTGATTTTTCCAGGTGATCCGTCGCAGATTTCCCCACAGGCAGATGCTATTTTGTTTCTATCTTTATTATCTGGTAGAAATCCAGATTATTTAATAGAATATCAAGTTCAAGCGGCACCGATCCTAAAAAAGACAAATCTGGAAGTTATTTCGACAGGTTATATTTTAATAGAAAGCGGCAATGAAACAGCTGTTGCACGCGTTAGTAAAACCGAACCTCTTAACCGTGAAAACTTTGATCTGGCTCTTGCCACGGCACAAGCCGGTGAAATGCTCGGGAATAAATTAATTTATTTAGAAGCAGGAAGCGGGGCAAAAAAGCCGGTTCCTTTGGAAATGATTTCGCTGATTGCTCAAAACATAGAAATTCCTGTTATTGTTGGTGGAGGAATTGTAGATTTGCAGGGAATTAAACAAGCTTATAATGCTGGAGCAGATTTAGTAGTTATAGGAACTGCTTTTGAAAATGACAGTCATTTTTTTGATTCATAAAAAAAAATTAACCGCCTTTAAATACCACAAAAATGATTGACTTTTTTCTTGATAGTTATAAAAATGCGCCGTTGTGGCATATTGCTCTTGAGTTTTTAGTATTTGTTTTTGGTATTTTAAGTGTTTGGTTGGCAAAAAAAGAAAATATTTGGGTTTACCCAACAGGATTAATTGCAACGGTAATTTCAGTTTACCTTTTGTATGTCGCAGGTTATATTGGAGATATGATTATTAATGCATATTTTTCAATAATGAGTATTTACGGGTGGTACGTTTGGGCAAAAGGAGGAACTGTTGAAGACAATCTGCCGATTACTCGTACAACTTTTAATGAAAAAATAATTGGAATCTTCCTGTTTATTGTTACCGTTTTTGTAGTTTTCGGAATTTATAAATATTTTGATTACGAAATTAAACCAGACAATTATGTCGACATGATTTCGTCTGGAATATTTTTTGCGGGAATGTGGTACATGGCCAGAAAAAAAATAGAAAACTGGACACTTTGGATTATTGGTGATATTATTGTTGTACCTCTCTATGCTTATCGCGGCTTAGGAATGTTGTCACTTCAATATATAATTTTTACAATTTTGGCTATTTCAGCTTATTTAGAATGGAGAAAGATCTTAGACAGCAAAAAACAACTATAATAAAAATTGCTTTATTTGGACCTGAAAGTACAGGTAAAACCACATTGGCAAAACAGCTTGCAGAATATTACGAAACCGAATGGGTTCCAGAATTTGCACGTGATTATCTACAAGAAAAGTGGGAAGAAAATAAGCATATCTGTGTTGCAGATGATATGATGCCAATTGCTTACGGTCAGACTGCATTAGAAAATCAAAAACTGGCTTCAGCAAATAAATACCTGTTTTGTGATACCAATTTGATGGTAACAAAAGTTTTTTCTGAAATGTATTATGGTTTTTGTGATCCGCTTCTAAATGAAGCCGCTTTGAAACACGAATACGATTTATTCTTTTTAACAGATATTGATGTTCCTTGGGAGAAAGATGATATTCGAGATACCCCAGAAGGAAGGGAATCAGTTTTTTCTGTTTTCAAACAAACTTTGATTGATACGAAAAAGCCGTTTATTACATTATCTGGAGATAAAGAGAGCCGTTTAAAAAAAGCGATTTCAATTATTGATAATTTAGCATTAGCCAAAGATAAAGGATTATCATCTGAGGATTTTGTTGAGATATATAATCATGGTATTCCTTTTGAAAATATTCTAAAACAATTAGATATATTCAAAAATGGAATAGCAAAAAGTAGTTTAATAAGTCCTGCAACAATCAACAACGGTATTTTAAGTTTATCTCAAACTGAGTTTGAAGAAAAAGCAGCTTTTTTTGACAATCATAAAGAAAATCTAAAAATTAAAAAGTTTGTTCCTGCTTCTGGTGCAGCTACTAGGATGTTTAAATTTTTAACAGCTTTTTTAAATGATTTCGACATTCAGAAAGAAACAATAAATGCTTATATCAACAGAAAAAAAGATAAAGAACTTGCTATTTTTATTGTTGGCATGGAGAAATTTCCTTTCTTCAAAACTATTGATAAAAAATTACGAGAGCTTTATCCAGATTTCGAGACTTTAGAAAGAGATTATAAAAACTATTACTTTATACAAGTATTATTATCTTCAGATTATCTTAATGCAGCAAATAAGCCTAAAGCTGTTTTGCCTTTTCATTTATATAAAACACATATTGCGAATCCAATAGAAGAACATTTGAACGAGTGTGTGCATTATGCAACTGCAAACAATGTCTCCAATTTACATTTTACTGTTTCAGAAATGCATCAAGATCTGTTTGAAACAGCAATTGATCAGGTTAAAGAAAAAATTGAAAAGGAATCTGGCACTACTATTAATATTGCATATTCTTATCAAAATAAAAGTACAGACTCTATTAATGTAGACATACAAAACAAAATTGTTCATAATAGTAATGGAAGTTTGGTTTTTAGACCTGGAGGGCATGGTGCCTTAATTGAAAATCTGAATAATTTGGATTCTGATATCATTTTTATTAAAAATATAGACAACGTAATTCAAAATCATATCGATAAAATTACATTGTATAAAAAGGCTTTAGGTGGTATTTTGATCGAGGTCCAACAGAAAGTGTTTGATTATTTAAGAAAAATTGAAAAAGGAGAAGTGACAGAAAATGATCTGGTTGAAATTGTGGATGTTTTAATCCAAAAGTTAAATATTCAAATGACTAGCGATTTTAATAAATTTACTTTTGAAAATAAACTTGCTAAAATCAAAGAACTATTAGACCGTCCGATCAGAGTTTGCGGAATGGTTAGAAACGAAGGTGAACCTGGCGGCGGACCATTTTGGGTGATGAATGAAAAAGGTGAAGTTTCATTGCAAATTGTAGAAACATCACAGGTCGATTTAGCAAACAAAAGGCAGCTCCAAATTTTAGAAGATGCAACACATTTTAATCCTGTAGATTTGGTTTGCGGAATTAAAAATTATAAGGGAGAAAAATTTGATCTAAAACAATTTGTTGATCAAAAATCTGGTTTTATTGTTGAAAAAAGTGTTGAAGGAAAACCAGTAAAAAGTTATGAACTTCCAGGATTATGGAACGGATCAATGGCAAATTGGTTAACTATTTTTGTTGCAGTTCCTTTAATTACTTTTAATCCTGTAAAAACAGTAAATGATTTATTGAAAGCAGCACATCAGCCACAATAAAATGGATACAGAAAAAATCATATCAGAGTTGGGCTTTAAAGCCGTTCGGAGCAGTGGCGCCGGCGGACAAAACGTAAATAAAGTTTCGTCAAAGGTAGTTTTGAGTTTTGATTTAGATAATTCTCAAGCTTTGTCTGATGAAGAAAAAATACTTTTAAAAGACAATTTATCAACTCGTTTAACTTCTGAAAATATCTTGATTTTAAATTGTGATGAAGATAGAAGTCAGTTAAAAAACAAAGAAATCGTTGTTAAGAGATTTTTGGAATTAATAAAAAAAGGACTTTATGTTCCTAAGGTCAGAAAAGCTACAAAAGTTCCGAAATCAGTAATTAAAAAGAGAATTAAAGATAAAAAGAACGTTTCGGATCTTAAACAATCGAGAAGAAAACCTGATTTTTAGTATTAAGATTGGAGAATTAAGTACTAAGAAATAGATCTCAAACTAAATCTTGATACTTTATACATTTGTCTTAATACTTTTCTATATTTGCACTGTCTCAAAGGGGTGCTCCAAATAACGAGCTGAGATCATACCCAAAGAACCTGAGCGAGTAATGTTGCTAAGGGAAAAAACGACAATTCTAAGCGTGCACACTTTATATTGTCGTGAAACACATTTATTAATTTAACAAAAGAATAATTCCCCCTTTTATTTGTAATTTTTTTACAGATGAAAACTATCTTTAAAGGTACTGAGGTACTAAGTTGCAAAGGTTCCAAGGTTCAAAAAATGAGCAGAACCAAATCTATTTTATTTCTTCTATTCTCTTTCTTCTATTCTCTTTTTTCTTTTGCGCAACAGCAAGATTCTACAAAAGTAAATTCTCTTGATGAGGTTCTGGTTTCTGCAGTTCGCGTTACTACAAAAACTCCAGTAAGTTTTAGTAATATGGATAAAAAAGAAATTAAATATAGAAACTTAGGACAAGATATTCCTGTTTTAATGAATTATCTTCCATCAGTTGTAACAACTTCTGATGCTGGAAACGGAGTAGGTTACACAGGAATACGAGTGCGTGGAAGCGATGCTACACGTGTAAACGTAACTATAAACGGAATTCCATACAATGATGCTGAAAGTCAAGGAACTTTTTGGGTAAACATGCCCGATTTTGCTTCTTCTGTAGAAAGTCTTCAATTACAGCGTGGAGTTGGAACATCTACAAATGGAGCAGGTGCTTTTGGTGCCAGTTTGAACATGCTGACAGATAGTTATGCAAGAAAAGCAACAGGTGAAATTTCAAGCTCTGCTGGTTCATTCAATACCATAAAAAATACGGTAAAATTTAGTACTGGGTTATTAAATGACCACTTCGAAATCGCAGGACGTTTATCTGCCATAAAATCACAAGGATATATTGATCGTGCAAGTTCTGATTTAAAATCGTATTTCCTTCAGGGAACTTATGTTGGCAAAACGACTTTAATTAAAGCTTTGGTTTTTGGAGGAACTGAAAAAACGTATCAATCTTGGAACGGAATTGATGCCGAAACTTTAAATACAGATCGTACTTATAATTCAGCTGGTAAATATACAGACGAAGCTGGAAATGTTCGTTTTTATGATAATGAAACCGATAATTACAAACAAGACCATTATCAACTGCATTGGGGCGAATCAATTTCTGATAAATGGAGTACGAATTTTGCATTACATTATACAAAAGGAAAAGGATATTACGAAAATTATAAGGAAGATGCAGATATGTCTGATTATAATCTGAATCCAGTTGGAGCTGTAACAACAACAGATCTAGTGCGTCAGAAATGGTTGGATAATGATTTTTACGGGACAACTTTTTCGGCAAAATATAAAGAAGAAAAATTAGATGTAATTATTGGCGGAGGCTGGAATAAATATGAAGGAGACCACTACGGAAAAGTAATCTGGGCGAGATACGCTTCGCAATCTGAATTAGGAGATCATTATTATGATGATTTTTCTACTAAGACTGATGGAAATATTTTCGCTAAAGCAAATTATCAATTTACAGAAGAATTGAGTTTCTACGGAGATTTACAATACAGAAATGTGAAGTATAAAGCAAATAGTGCAGAAACAGGTTTGGTAGATGATAACTTCAACTTTTTTAATCCAAAAGCGGGTTTGAATTATGCTTTCAACGAAAAAAACACTTTGTATTTTTCTTATGCGAGAGCTAACCGTGAGCCAAACAGAACCGATTATGAAGGCGGAAATGTAAAACCAGAGAAACTTAATGATTTTGAGTTGGGATGGAGATTTAATTCAGAGAAATTTCAATTGAATTCTAATCTATACTATATGGGATATAGAGATCAATTGATTTTAACGGGAAGACTTGATGATGTGGGTGCGCCAATTCGTGCTAATACAGAAAAAAGTTATCGTTTAGGTTTCGAATTTGATGCAACAATTGTGATTACTGATAGATTTACTTTAAGACCAAACTTTACTTTGAGCAGCAATAAAAATGTTGATTTAGCTGTTGAAGGGGAATACTACGGAACAACTAAAATCGCCTATTCTCCAGAAGTTATTGCAGGAAATGTAATTGTGTATAAACCTATTGAAGGATTATATCTTTCGCTATTACAAAAATACGTTGGAGAGCAGTACATGAACAATATTGAACTGCCTGCAGCTAAGTTGGCAGATTATTTTGTAAATGACTTTAATGCTTCCTACGAAATAAAACCAAATTCTATTTTTAAATCGATTACTATTACAGCATTGGTGAATAATATTTTCAATAAAAAATATGTTTCAAACGGAGCTATGTGGGATATTTATCCATACTATTATCCGCAGGCAGGAGCCAATTTCTTAATTGGGTTAAATCTGAAATTCTAATTGAGTTAAATGCAAAAAAAAGCCTGAAAATAATTTCAGGCTTTTTTTTAATTGTATACGTGAACTACACTTCCAGAAGACTCTACACGATATTGCTTCATCGGATATTCTTTTCCTCCCAGTCCTGTAAATAAATTATATTGAGTCTTATCGCACGAACAAACGGCGTAAATTCCATCAATAGTCATGGCGGTACATGATGTAAGCGCCTGGTTTGGGCATGCAGCATCAAAAGCGGTGTAAGTCCCTTCACCAGTTTTCATTACAATAATTCCTTTTGCGCCGTAGTTAGCAACATAAACAGGATTGCTCGGATAGATCAATTTATTGTAAGTTGGAAGATTGGTATCCAAGTACGCATTTACAGAATAATTAGGAATGTAAGGATTGTTATTGCTCCTGTTGTTGTCGCTGCATGAGAATAATACAGCAGAAAGTGCGATAAAGAACCAGATTTTTTTCATTATTTTAATAAGAATTAGTGAAACAAAAATAATTTATTTAGATTTGAAATCTATATGATTAACATATAATTATGTACTATTAAAAATTATAGTATATTTGTGGTAAGAAAATCCCGTCGCGATGGGATTTTTTGTATTTATATAAACGATGAAGTTATGAGTAAAGTATCTTATTATACAGCAGAAGGACTAAAAAAGTTAAAAGATGAATTGGAGCATTTAAAAAGTGTAATGCGTCCTAAGGCATCTCAAGATATTGCAGACGCAAGAGATAAAGGTGATTTGTCTGAAAACGCGGAATATGATGCAGCAAAAGAAGCACAAGGTTTATTAGAAATGAGAATTTCTAAATTGGAAGAAGTATATGCAAATGCAAGATTAATAGATGAATCTCAATTAGATGTTTCTAAGGTTTTGGTTTTGTCTAATGTAAAAATCAAAAATCAAAGTAACGGAATGGAGATGAAATATACTCTAGTTGCCGAAAGTGAAGCAGATCTTAAAACAGGAAAAATCTCTGTAACATCTCCTATCGGAAAAGGGTTATTAGGAAAGTCTGTTGGAGAAGTAGCAGAAATTACAGTTCCAAACGGAATTTTGAAATTTGAAATTCTTGAAATCTCAAGAGACTAATTTTTTTAAAAGTGTAATCGTTAAATCGGTTAAACGAATAAACAGTTAAACGATTAACCCAAAAAACCATGAGTTCAATATTCACTAAAATAGTAAACGGAGAAATTCCTGCATACAAAATTGCTGAAGACGATAAATATTTGGCTTTTTTAGACGTAAATCCAAATGCTAAGGGACATACGCTTTGCATTCCGAAACAAGAAATCGATAAGATTTTTGATATGGAAGAAGAAGATTATTTAGGCTTAATGAAATTTTCTAAAAAAATAGCAGCAGCCTTAGAAAAAACAGTTCCATGCAAGAGAATCGGAATAGCAGTTGTTGGACTTGAAGTGCCTCATGCACACGTACACTTAGTTCCGTTAAACGAAATGGATGAAATGCGTTTTCAAAACAAAGTTTCTCTTTCTAAAGAAGAATTTGAAGCATTAGCAAAAGATATTCAATCGAATTTATAATGTTTTCACGAATGTCTGGCAAAGAAGTATAAGTTCGTTTTAAGACCGAGCCGCAGACTTCGACTTCGCTTAGTCTGACAAAACAGATAATAAAAAGTGCAGTAAATTATTTTTACTGCACTTTTTTATTTAATAAGATTTGAAAAGTAGTTCCTTTTCCTATTTCAGACTGTAATACCTTTATGTTCCCATTATGGTATTCTTCAACAATTCTTTTCGTTAAAGAAAGACCAAGTCCCCAGCCGCGCTTTTTGGTTGTGAAACCTGGTTCAAAAATGGTTTTAAATTGTTTTTTAGAAATTCCTGTTCCAGAATCTTTCACATTAATTTTTACATTAAAAGCATCTTGTTCAATTTTAAGATCTAAAGTTCCTTTTCCTTTCATGGCATCAATAGCATTTTTGACCAAATTTTCAATTGTCCAGCTGTGTAATGTTGGATTTATCATAGCAAAAATTGGTTCTTTTGGAGCTTCAAAAGAAAAAGCAACCTGTTTCGAAAATCGAGATTGAAGATACTCATATGCATTTTTTGTCTCTTCTACAATATTGTGATTTTCTAGAACTGGCACAGATCCAATTTTAGAAAAACGATCGGTGATAGTTTGAAGACGTTCTATGTCTTTTTCTATTTCAATGCTTATGGAAGGATCGATTTCTTCAGTCTTTAATATTTCGACCCATCCAATTAATGAAGACAATGGCGTTCCAATTTGGTGGGCAGTTTCTTTAGCCATTCCAGCCCAAAGTTTGTTTTGGGTCGCCATTTTAGTGCTTTTGTAAAAATTATAAATTAAAGCAACACATAAAACAATAATAAGAAATAAAGCAATTGGATAATATTTGAGTTTATTAAGTAATCCTGAATTTCCATAGTACAACGTCTGGTACTTCCCGGGAGCATATTCAAAAGTTATAGGCTCATTTTCATTTCTTAATTTATTCAAATAGGCTGCTCTTTTTTTCTTGTTACTAAGAATTTCATCAGGAACATTTGTCGCACTTACCACTTTGTCGTACAAAATAACTATAGCCGGAATAGAAGTATTGTTGTTGATGATTTGAAGCGGAAGTTCTACATCAGTATTTTCGTTTGCATTCACAATTGTAATTTGCGCATTTACAAAAAGTTTCATTTTTAAACGCTCCTCATTTTTAAATATTTGGAAGAAAGTATAAGTATTCCAAAGGATTAGAGAAATGATGATAAAGCAGAAGGAAATGATAATCCAGCGAGTTGTATTTGTTCTTTCAGAAAAAGACATATCAATTATTTTGTGGTATAAATATAACGAAATATACACATTTTATATTTTGCGACTGGCGAAAGTTTTTTTGTTTTATCTGCAAAACAATTTCTCATAATTAAACCATTTCAATACTTTTGCAGGTACCAAAATGAGATTTGGTTTTAAATCAAAAAGTATGATCAGTATTAATCCAAAAGAGATTCCAACGGCAAAGCTGCAGGGCTATCTGCAGAGCGCGATTGGTCCTAGACCAATTGCTTTTGCAAGTACAATCAGCGAAAAAGGAATTCCGAACCTCTCACCGTTTAGTTTCTTTAACGTTTTTAGTGCTAATCCGCCAATATTGGTTTTCTCACCTTCGCGCCGTGTTCGTGATAATACAATCAAACATACTTTAATTAATGCCGAAGCAACTCGAGAAGTTGTTATAAATGTTGTAAATTACGATTTAGTACAACAGACGTCTTTAGCAAGTACAGAATATGGAGATGGAGTAAATGAATTTATAAAAGCCGGCTTAACCCAGATTCCTTCAGATTTAGTAAAACCATATCGTGTAAAAGAATCTCCAGTTCAATTTGAATGCAAGGTAACGCAGATTATTCCGTTAGGAGAAGAAGGCGGGGCAGGAAATTTAATTTTATGTGAAGTTGTAAAAATTCACATTCACGAATCAATTTTAGACGAGAATGGCGCAATAGATCAGCATAAAATTGATTTGGTATCGAGGTTAGGAAATAACTGGTATTCAAGATCAAATCAAGGACTTTTTGAAGTCGCAAAACCATTGACAACACTGGGAGTAGGAGTAGATGCTATACCAGATTTTGTAAAAGCAAGTCCTGTTTTTGATGGAAATGATTTAGGTAAATTAGGCAACATTGAAGCCTTGCCTACAAAAGAAGAAGTTAGTATATTTGTGAAAGAAAATTTTTCTGTCAAAGGAGTTTTAAGTTCAGATGACCAGAAAAAAATACACTTAGAAGCCAAAAAATATCTCGACAATGGTGACGTTGAGTCGGCTTGGAAAGTACTTTTAGCAAAAAAATAAAAGAAAGAAAGAAACAATAATTAATATAGACGAAGATGGAAGTTACAGGAAAAGTAAAAGTGGTTAACCCAGAGCAGCAAGTTAGTGCCTCATTCAAAAAAAGAGAATTAGTTGTTACTACTGAGGAACAGTATCCACAACATATTTTAATCGAATTTACACAAGATAAATGCGATTTGTTGAGTAGCTATAAACAAGGAGAGGCAGTAAAAGTTTCTATCAATTTAAGAGGAAGAGAATGGGTTAATCCACAAGGAGAAACTAGATATTTCAATAGTATTCAAGGTTGGAGAATCGAAAGATTAGCAGATGCTGCACCTACGCAAGCGCCGCCAGTGCCGACAGCAGAAACTTTTGCTCCAGCAGCAAACTTAAACGAAGACGAACCAGACGATTTACCGTTCTAAGAACGTTTAAATTTAAATATTTGAAATTCCAAATTCCAATTCATTACTATGTTTTGGGATTTGGAATTTTAATTTTTGAGCTCTTTTGTTATTTATTCTTAAGTGAAAATGACAATGCTGCAGAAGTTTGGAATTTGGAATTTTTTCAAAATTGATTATTTAAAAAAATGTATTATTTATTCAAAGATTTATTTTTTCCGCCAGTTACAGAAGCAGATGAAGAAGGTGTTTTGGCTATTGGAGGCGATCTCAGTCCAGAACGTTTACAACTAGCTTATAAAAGTGGCATTTTTCCGTGGTTTAATGAAGGAGAACCCATTCTTTGGTGGGCACCAGATCCGAGAATGGTATTATTTTTTGATGAACTGGTAATATCTAAAAGTATGCGGAATATCTTAAATCGGAAAATGTTTAAAGTTACTTTTAATAAAAATTTCAAAGAAGTAATTTCAAATTGCCAGCAGATAAAACGTGACGGTCAAAACGGAACTTGGATATCAAACGATATGATCGATGCTTACTGCAAATTAAATGAAGACGGAATTGCGAAATCTGTTGAGGTTTGGCAGGATGATATTTTAGTTGGAGGTTTGTACGGAATTGATCTGGGACATATTTTTTGTGGAGAAAGTATGTTTTCTAAAGTTTCAAATGCTTCAAAAACAGCTTTTATTGCTTTAGCTTTATATTTGCAAAAAGAAAATTATAAATTACTCGATTGTCAAGTTTATAATCCACATTTAGAGAGTTTAGGCTGTCGCGAAATTGACCGTGAAGAATTTATGTCCATTTTAAAAAGTAAGTAAAAATGAGTGTCGTTTATAGTGTAAAAGAAATTTATATCTATCCGATAAAAAGTCTGGCTGGAATAAGCTGTAAGTCTGCTTTTGCAGAAGAAATGGGATTTGAAAATGACCGCCGATGGATGCTAATCGATGCCGAAAATCAAATGCTAACGCAAAGAGAGCATCGCATTATGAGCCAGTTTTACCCGCAAATTTCAGATGGCAAAATTTGCATTACTTTTCAAGATCAAAAACATGAATTTTCTATTGATGAGCATTTGGAAAATTCGCTGGAAGTAAATGTTTGGGATGATAAAAGCGAAGTTGTTGAGGTAAATTACGAAACTTCAAAATGGTTCAGCCAGCATTTGGGATTTGAATGTAAATTGGTAAAAATTATAAAAAATGGAGGCCGCAAACATGAAAGCTCCAGATTAAAAGAAACTTTTAATGTAAGTCTTGCCGATGGTTATCCGTATTTGTTGATTGGGACAAAGAGTTTAGATTTCTTAAATGAAAAATTAGAAGACAAAATTACTGTTTTAAGATTTCGTCCCAATATTGTAATAAGTAGTGAAAATCCTCATGAAGAAGATGATTTTAAGACTTTTACCATTGGAGAAGTTCAGTTTAAAAACATAAAACCTTGCGGCAGATGTGTTATGGTTAATAATGATCCTCAAAATGGACGTTTGAAAAAAGAACCTCTCAAAACTTTAAGCAAGTACAGAAATGTAGACAATTCAGTTTTGTTTGGAACTAATATTGTGAGCCTGAATTCTGGAATTATTACTATTGGTGATGAGGTTGTATTTTAGAAATTAAGTTTTGTAAAATTCCAGTTTAAAGTATTAAAAATTATCAATTCATTTTTTAAAGTTGGTAATTCTAGAATCAATTTTAAGGTTTCATGAGCCATCATATTACCAATAATTCCAGGCAATGTTCCTAAAACGCCATTCAAATTGCAATTAGGAACATCTTTTGGATCTGGCATTTCTGGAAATAAATCACGAAGATTTTTACTTTCTTTATGATTGAAAATCGCAATTTGTCCTTCAAACCTTAAAATGCTTCCATAAACTAATGGCTTTTTAAGCTGAACACAAGTATCATTGACCAAATAACGAGTCGAAAAATTATCAGAACCATCTACAATAATATCAAATTGTTCGATAATTTTTGAGGCATTTTCAGCAGTTAATTTTTCATTAATAGCAACAGCTTCAATCAACGGATTTAATTTAGAAACTACATCTTTTGCCACAGCTGCTTTGTGCTGGCCAATTTCATTTTCGGTATATAAAATCTGTCTGTGCAGATTATGAATTTCAATGGTGTCAAAATCCATGATTCCAATAAAACCAACTCCTGCAGTTGCAATGTATTGTAAAATCGGGCAACCCAAACCGCCTGCGCCAATTACTAAAACTTTAGCTTTTTTTAATTTTTCTTGTCCCTCATCACCAATTTCAGGCAGAATAGTTTGCCTGTTGTAACGAAGAAATTCTTGTATTATACTCATTTTTTTTAATTTTAGATTGATGAATAGTAGTGCAAAAAAAATCTGAAATCTAAACTCTAAAATCTGAAATATAACTTCTATCCCAATCTTTCCAAACGGGTTCGTAACCTTTCATTTTTATGATTTTTGAAATTTCTTCTGCAGAACGTTCATCACTGATTTCGAATTGTTCCAAAGACTGCGGATCAACAACATAACCACCCGGATTTGTTTTAGAACCAGCACTCATGCTCGTAACGCCAATTGGAATTATATTGTTTCTGAATTTCTCGTTCTCACGAGTTGAAATAGAAATTTCCAAATCCTCATTCCATAAGCGATACGCACAAATGAGCTGTGTCAAATCTTTATCATCCATAATAAAATTAGGTTCAATAATTCCTTCTGCAGGGCGGAGACGTGGAAACGAAACCGAATATTTAGTCTGCCAATATTTTTTTTGAAGATAATCTAAATGTAAAGCATTGAAGAAGCTGTCCGTTCGCCAATCTTCTAAACCTAATAAAACTCCCAAGCCAATTTTATGAATTCCTGCAGAACCTATTCTGTCTGGAGTTTCTAATCTATAGTCGAAATTTGATTTTTTGCCTTTCGTATGATATTTTTTATAAACTTCCTGATGATAAGTTTCCTGATAAACCAAAACCGAATAAACTCCAGCTTTATGCAGACGTTCATAATCTTCTGTTGAAAGAGGCTGGACTTCAACAGAAATAATCGAAAAATCTTTTCGAATCAAGTCAATTGCATTTAGAAAATAGTTAATATTTACGGTATAATTAGCTTCGCCTGTGACCAGTAAAACATGATCGAAGCCAGTGTTTTTTAAGGCTTCAACTTCTACTTTTATCTCAGCATCAGTCAGCGTTTTTCTTTTGATTTTATTGTCTAGACTAAATCCACAATAGGTACAAATGTTCTGGCATTCGTTGCTCAAATACAACGGTGCATACATTTGAATCGTTTTCCCGAAGCGTTTTTTGGTGATTTCATGGCATTTTTGTGCCATTTGCTCTAAATAATTTTGAGCAATTGGAGAAATCAAAATCAAAAAATCCTCGAGATTGTATTTGGTTTTAGCCAAAGTGCGTTCAACATCTTTTGACCTGGTTTTATATATCTTGGATTGGATTTCATCCCAATTATATTGCTCAAAAATAGATTTAAAAGTATTCATGTGAGTTTAGTTTTACTGCAAAAGTTTTTTAACGCAAAGGGCGCTAAGAATACGCAAAGATCGCTAAGCTTTGAGTTCTTGTCTTTGACAAAAAGTCCGCAAAGCTTTGCGAATTTTGCGAAAAAACCTTGCGGACTTTGCGTTAGAAAAAAATTACTCATAAAGAAAAGAAGTCAATGGACTAGAAGCCGCCGCATAATTTTGCTGATTAGCAATCTTAGCTTCAAAAGCTTTCCTTCCGGCTATAACAGCTGCTGCAAAAGCCTCAGCCATTAGTTTTGGATTTCCAGCCACGGCTATTGCAGTGTTAACCAAAACAGCATCAGCACCAATTTCCATTGCTTTTGCAGCGTCAGACGGAGCGCCAATTCCAGCATCTATAATAACTGGAACATTACTTTGTTCAATTATAATCTCTAAAAAATCAATTGTTTTTAAACCTTTGTTACTTCCAATTGGAGAACCTAACGGCATTACGGCAGCTGTTCCTGCACTTTCTAAATGTTTACATAAAACAGGATCAGCATGAATGTAAGGCAGAACAAAAAAACCGAGTTTTGCCAATTCTTCTGTTGCTTTCAAAGTTTCTATAGGATCAGGCATTAAGTATTTGGGATCAGGATGAATTTCAAGTTTTACCCAATTGGTTTCCAAAGCCTCGCGAGCTAGCTGCGCTGCAAAAACAGCTTCTTTGGCATTTCGTGCACCGGAAGTATTTGGTAATAAATTAATATTCGGATGTTTTAAATGCGATAAAATGGCATCAGTATCCGTTTCAAGATCGATGCGTTTTAAAGCAACCGTAACCAATTCACTTTCTGAAGCTAGAATTGCTTCTTCCATTTCCTGGTTTGAACCAAATTTTCCTGTTCCTAAAAACAAACGGGATTTGAAAGTTTTGTCTCCAATATTAAATAATGACGTTTGCATATAATTTTTCTTTTAATTGTTGAATTAATTTTTCCTTTTCATCGCTTTCTGTAATGATTCCAGAAACCGCAATTCCGTGAATTCCAGTTTCCATTAACGGATTTATATCTCGCAGTGTGATGCCTCCAATTGCATAAACAGGAACTTCAATTTTATCTTTCTTCAGTCTTTGAAGAATGTCAAAATATCCCGATAACCCTAAAATTGGACTTAATTTTTCTTTCGTTGCAGTAAAACGAAAAGGCCCTAAACCAATATAATCACAGCCGTTTTTGACATGATTCTGAATGTCTTCAAAAGTATTAGCAGTTCCGCCAATTATTTTTCCAGAACCTAAAATTGCTCTTGCTTCATCAATTTTTGTGTCTGTTAATCCGAGATGAACGCCATCTGCTTCAATTTGCTGAGCAAGATGTAAATCATCATTTACAATAAATTTGACCTGATATTTGTCGCATAGAAGTTTTACATCTTCTGCCAAAGTGAGCTTATTTTGAGTTGTTTGATTTTTAAATCGCATTTGTACCCACTCACATCCAGCATCAAGAGCTTGATGAATATTCCGTAATTGTTCTTCGATCGTTTCGCCTTGCGAAATGTATTGCAGTTTTTTATACATAATGATATCCGATTAAAGTTGAAGTTGAACTCAAATAATTTTCGATATATATTTTGGCGTTTTTACAGGCTTCTCTCATGGTTTGGGTTAATGCTAAATTGGATGCAATTGCAGAAGAAAGTACGCAGCCGGAGCCATGTTTTTCAAAGCATTTTTTATCTGAAGGAAATAATTCTAAAATTTCATTTTTTAAATATAAACGATCTGTTCCCAGAGCTTTTTCGTTATGTCCGCCTTTCAATAAAATGTTTGTAAAGAAGCTGTTTTCTTTAGAACTAAAATCAGGAAACAGAATTTTGGCTTCATGATAGTTCGGTGTAATCAAATCGATTTTGGGAAGTATTTTATTTAATCTTTCATGATCTTCAATATTCATAAATTCAAATTTTGTGGTCGATTTTAAAACTGGATCCCAAACGATTTTTGTTGAAGGAGAAAGTAGTTTTATAGTCGAAATAATTTGATTTAAATCCTGTAAAGAAGAGACAATTCCGATTTTTACAGCACTGATTTTATAGTTTAAAAACAAGTTTTCAATAGACCGAATAACAAAATTCAAATTCGTCCATTCAATTTCATAAAACTGATTTTCGGTTTGAATTGTATTCGCTGTCGAAATAGCAAAACCGGTTACTTTGTGCTGTTCAAAGGTTTTGATATCAGCCAAAATTCCGGCACCTCCAGACGGGTCTAAACCTGCGATTGTAAGTACGAAAGGGCGATTTGCTGGCATAATGTAAATTGTTTTAAAGGATTCTCATTTTTCCAGATGCTTCCCAAAAGAGCAATATCATCAAACCCATTTTGAAGCACTTTTTGAATATTATGCGAATCAATTCCGCCTAAAGCGATGACTTTTGTTTTATAGTTTGTTCGCGATTTTATCTCTTCAAAAAGATCTGTTTCTGGATGATAATTTTCTTTTGAAATACTTTTAAAAACTGGACTTAAAAAAGCGTAATCAAAATCACTATCTAATAAATTGAAATCTTTAATAGAATGTGTTGATGTTGAATACCTACAAGGTTTTGAAAACCTTTCAGGAGAGTCATGAGTTTGCTTTCTTTCTTTTTCAGAAAAATGAAATCGGTTAATTCCAAAATCTTCTGCCAATGCATGATGATTGTGCAAAACAATTCGATCTCTAAATTCTAGTTTTATTTGATGAATGAACTGCGCCATTTCCAATTCAGAAAAATCAGGTTTTCTAATATGAAGCAAAGACAATCCTTCGGCAAATAAAGATTGAATCATATTTGTTTCATTTTCAACAGAAAAAGGATTTGTAACTACAATCATATCATTCCTCTTTATTCTTGATTCTATTTTCTAGATATAAATCTCTTTCCCCTGTTCAATAAATTCTTCTGATTTCTCCTGCATTCCTTTTTCTGCGGCAGCGACATCTCTAATTTCCTGAGATATTTTCATAGAGCAGAATTTTGGTCCGCACATCGAACAAAAATGAGCCACTTTTGCACCGTCTGCAGGAAGGGTTTCGTCGTGAAATTCTCTAGCAGTATCTGGATCTAAAGCCAAATTAAACTGGTCTTCCCAGCGGAATTCGAAACGAGCTTTACTTAATGCATTATCACGATATTGTGCACCCGGATGTCCTTTTGCTAAATCTGCAGCGTGTGCTGAAATTTTATACGTGATTACACCATCTTTAACGTCTTTTTTATTGGGTAAACCAAGATGCTCTTTTGGTGTCACATAACACAACATGGCACAGCCGTACCAACCAATCATAGCGGCGCCAATTGCCGATGTGATATGATCGTAACCAGGTGCAATATCGGTCGTTAAAGGTCCTAAAGTGTAAAACGGAGCTTCATGGCAATGTTCTAATTGTTTGTCCATGTTTTCCTTAATCATATGCATCGGTACGTGACCTGGACCTTCAATAAAAACTTGAACATCATGTTTCCATGCGATTTTGGTCAATTCGCCTAAAGTTTCCAATTCGGCAAACTGCGCAGCGTCGTTCGCATCAGCAATGGAACCTGGACGTAAACCATCGCCTAAAGAAAAAGCAACATCATATTGTTTCATGATTTCGCAGATTTCCTCAAAATGTGTGTACAAGAAGTTTTCTTTATGATGAAATAAACACCATTTTGCCATAATCGAACCACCACGTGAAACGATTCCGGTAACTCGATTGGCGGTTAAATGAATGTAACGAAGCAATACTCCGGCGTGAATGGTAAAATAGGAAACGCCTTGTTCTGCCTGTTCTATTAAAGTATCGCGGAAAATTTCCCAAGTTAAATCTTCGGCAACTCCTTTTGCTTTTTCCAATGCCTGATAAATCGGAACAGTACCAATTGGAACTGGAGAATTTCGAATAATCCATTCTCTCGTTTCATGAATATTTTTTCCAGTCGATAAATCCATAATCGTGTCAGCGCCCCAGCGACATGCCCAAACGGCTTTTTCAACTTCTTCTTCAATGCTTGAAGTCACGGCGCTGTTACCGATATTGGCATTTATTTTAACCAAGAAATTTCGTCCCACGATCATTGGTTCGCTTTCTGGATGATTGATGTTGTTTGGAATAATAGCTCTTCCACAGGCAACTTCAGATCGCACAAATTCAGGAGTAATTTTACTTTTAGGAGTATTGGCTCCAAAACTGTGACCGCTGTGCTGGCATTGCATAGCTTTTGTTTGCTCATTTATAAGCTCGATACGCTGGTTTTCACGAATCGCGATGTATTCCATTTCCGGAGTAATAATTCCTTGTTTAGCATAATACAATTGCGTTACGTTTGCGCCTTTTTTAGCTCTTTTTGGCTGATGCAAATACTCAAAACGAAGATGATTTAGCGTTTCATCTTTTAATCGGCTTTGACCATAATCTGATGTGATTTCATCTAAAATCTCGACATCATTACGATCTAGGATCCAACTTTCGCGTAAGCGTGGCAATCCTTTTCTAATATCAATTTCAATATTAGGATCGGTGTAAGGACCAGAAGTATCATAAACTGTCACGGGAGGATTTTTTTCAATTCCGCCATTTGAAAGTTTGGTGTCACTCAAAGCAATTTCGCGCATTGCTACTTTTATGGGATGAATTTCTCCGTTTATATAAACTTTTGTAGAATTTGGAAACGGGGTTCTAGATATTTGTTCTTCTGTAGTCATGAGTTTTTTTGTTTCAGGTTTCAAGTTTCAGGTTGATGTAGATTGTGTGTGTAGAGGCGCACTGCAGTGCGTCTACGTCCAGTATTACTTGGAATTTGGGTTTTTAAAATTGAAATTTATTTCTAACCTCCCTGCGTGGCAGAAATAATTAAGATTTCGTCAGTTTCTTGTACGAGGAATTCTTTCCATTTAATTTTTGGAACAACGGTGTTGTTAATAGCAACGGCAATTCCGTTTTGTTTGTGCGGAATTTCGAGATCGAGCAATGATTGAACGCTTAGCGATTCAGCATTGAAATGTTTAATTTGTTGGTTGATTTTTAGTTCCATTCCCTTTGAATTTAGTATATAGTTATACTTTAGGAATGGCTACAAGAACGCATAAAAAATGCGTGCAGAAGTCATCTTACTTTTCCCTACGCTAGTATGAACTAGATCAGGTTCAGAGGGTAAAATCTCAGCCTACAAGTTGTAGACACCCCTAAAGTGTGAAGCAAATATAGGTAATTTTTGTTTACAAGTTTCAGGTTTCAAGTTTCAGGTTTAAAAAAAAACTGAAAACTGCGACTGATTACTGAGTTCTTTTCCAGCAATCTTCGGCGTGATCATTGACCATTCCGGTGGCTTGCATGTGTGCGTAAATTACGGTTGAACCGACAAATTTAAAACCTCTTTTTTTTAAATCTTTACTTATTTCGTCAGAAAGAGGCGTAGTAGCCGGAACATCTTTTGAAGTTTTGGGATGGTTTATTATAGGTTTTCCATTTGTGAATTTCCAAATATAATCCGAAAAGCTTCCAAATTCTTCCTGAACTTTCATAAATGCCTGAGCATTTGAAACTGCTGATTTTATTTTAAGTTTATTGCGGATGATTCCGGTATTCTGCAATAATTCTTCGATTTTATCTTCAGAATAATTGGCGATTTTTTGATAATCAAAATGATCAAATGCATTTCTGAAATTTTCTCTTTTATTTAAAATCGTGATCCAGCTAAGTCCAGCTTGAAAGGTTTCTAAAATTAAAAATTCAAATAGAGTAGAATCATCATAAACTGGAACGCCCCATTCTTCATCATGATATTTTTTATATAAATCGCTGGCAGAACACCAGCCGCATCTTATAAGATTTTCTTGTTCCATTACTTCCCAATTTGCCAGCTGTATCCTTTTACTGTTGGAATATAGGCTGATCTGCCAATTATGATTAAGTTGTTATAGATTTTTTTCTCATATTTTATTCCAATTGCCGTACCTGAAGTATACAATTTATTGGATTTGAAAGCAATTTTCATACTGCCATCTTTGAATTTTGCATCAGAAACTTTTTCTAAGAGCCATGTAGATTTCCATTTTACGGCTATTTCGTCTTCCGCAATTTTTGTAATGCTTTTAACTATTTTGACAGCTTCTTTCGGGATTTGAAAATTTTGTGTCAGCTCTTTTTGAGTAAAGGTTTCACCTATTTCACTATTAGAAAGTATTTTTTTTAAATTAGCGAAAGTCATTAAATTATCGCTGCTTTCATTTTTTTCTGCTGTGCTTTGCAGATTTTGTATTTCAGGTTTGACCAGTGTATCTTTTTTTAATGCAGAATTATTTTTTGCATTACTGTTCTGTTTCCTTGTAAAATCTTTTATGGCCGATTTTTCTAAGGAGCTTTTTTTGAATTTTTTTTCTGAAACTGGGGTTAATTTATTTACAGAAGTAATCATTTCCTTTTTTGGCTGTTTTTTGGAATCGTTGCCACAGCTTGTAAAGAAATAAGTTAACGAAAGTAATATAATGAGACCCGTTTTTTTCATGATATTAAATTACACTTAATTTTTGAGAGAAGGGTCCTCATCTAAATATTTTTTAATCAAATGATGTCCTAAGTAAATTGCTGGTGTTAGTAAAATTGCAATTGCTAGTTTAAAAGTGTATCCAATTAATCCTGAAGAAATAAAAGTATCAAAATCAATTTTCCCTGGAAGCCAGAAAGCAATTCCAAGCACTATAAATGAATCGAACAATTGTGAAATTACAGTTGATCCTGTAGTTCTCAGCCATATTTTTTTATGTCCCGTTCGGTTTCTAAAGAACCAAAAAACGCTGACATCAATTAACTGTGAAACCATAAAGGCAATAATACTTCCCACAATAATCCACATACTTTGCCCGAATACAGCTTGAAATTGTTCGTCATTAACTGGGCTGATTCCTTTTGCGGCAGGAATTACAATCGCCATAAACAAAATCAGAAAAGCATAAGCGATTAGGCATGCGGTTATAAAGGAAAGTTTTTTTACTCCTTTTTCACCAAAATATTCATTAATTAAATCTGTGGTTAAAAATACAATTGGCCAAGGTAGAATTCCTATACTCATTACAAACGGACCAACTTGAATTAATTTACCTCCAATAAGTTCTGCAACAACTGCATTCGTGATAAATATTCCTGCTAGAATTACAAAAACGATTTCTTTTCTGGTTTTAAACATGTTGTTTTAGGTGTTGATGTTTCAAAATTAAACTATTTCTTTTAAATCTTAGAATCCATCAATTTTTATAATTCATTATAACACTAAAGTTTGCTTTCGATTGGTTAATTTTGAGAATCTGTTGTTTTCTATTCGTTAGAAAATTAATACAGAAATTAATTAATGTTATTTATTATGAAAGCACAAATTGAGTTAGATAATCCTTTATTACAAGATTGGTCTGGTCCTTACGGAGGAGTTCCAGATTTTACCAAATATAAAGTCTCAGATTTTAAGCCCGCAATAGAATTTGCTATTCAGGAAAAGTTGAATGAAATAGATGCAATTGCCAATAATACCGAAAAGCCAACATTTCAAAATACAATTACAGCTTTAGAGCTTTCGGGTGAAAAATTAGAACGAATTCATGCTGTTTATGGAATTTACAGATCGAATTTAAGTACTCCCGAATTCAATATTGTTGATACAGAAATGTCTCCAAAATTGGCGGCAATAAATGATAAACTCTATCAAAATGAAAAACTTTTTTTAAGAATTGAATCTTTATACAAATCTGAGGATAGTAAGAAATTGACAGATGAGCAGCAGCGACTGCTTTGGCTTTATTATACTGATTTTGTTCGAGAAGGAGCAGAGCTGCATAAAGAAGATAAAGATAAAGTGGCCAAGATTAATCAAGAACTGGCAAGTCTTTTTACTTTATTCAGTCAGAAATTATTAGCAGAAGAAAACGATCAGTATATCGAATTAAAAACAGAATCTGATTTTGATGGACTTCCTAAAGAATTTAAAAATGCAGCGATAGCAGAAGCTAGAGAAAGAAATCTGAATGTTTTAGGATGTATTGGGAATACAAGATCCTCCATTGAACCATTTTTAACCTTTTCAAGCCAAAGAAATTTAAGAGAAAAGGCATTTGATATTTTCGTTAAACGAGGTGATAACGGTAATGAAAATGATACTAATAGTACTTTGGTTTCTATTTTAAAATTAAGGGCAGAAAAGGCAAAAATATTGGGTTTTGAGAATTTTGCAGAGTGGAGTTTGTCTAATAAAATGGCGAAAGATCCGCAAAAGACTTTAGATTTAATGGATTCTGTTTGGAAACCAGCTGTTGAAAAAGTAAAAAATGATGTTGCTGCCATGCAGGAAATGGTGAGCCAAGAAGGAGGAAACTTTAAAATTCAGCCTTGGGATTACCGCTATTATGCGGAGAAAGTTCGAAAAGCAAAATATGATTTAGATCAAAATGAAATAAAACAATATCTTCAATTGGAAAATCTCCGTGAAGGAATGTTTTGGACAGCAGGTGAATTATTTGATTTAGGTTTTAAACAATTATTTGATGTTCCTGTCTATCACCCAGATGTTCGCGTTTGGGAAGTAAATAATAAAAATACAGGAGAACCAATCGGGTTGTGGTATTTCGATCCATACGCGCGCGTAGGAAAGCGTTCTGGGGCTTGGATGAATTCACATCGCGATCAGCAGAAAATAAATGGAAAAGTACTTCCAATCGTATCTAACAATTGCAATTTTATAAAAGGAAATGCAGATGAACCAGTTTTAATTTCCTGGGATGATGCAACAACTTTATTTCATGAATTTGGTCATGCTTTGCATGGTTTGTGTTCCAATGTTACCTATCCAAGTTTGTCTGGAACTTCTGTCGCTAGAGATTATGTGGAATTTCCATCGCAGCTATTAGAACATTGGCTTTCAACTCCAGAGGTATTAAATAAGTTTGCTCTCCATTATAAAACGAATGAACCTCTATCGCAGTCTTTAGTAGAAAGAATTGCACAAGCGGCCAATTTTAATGAAGGTTTTGCAACTGTTGAAACGATCTCGAGTTCTTTTGTGGATATGAAACTGCATTTAACAACAGAAACTATTGATCCGCATAAATTTGAGAAACAAGTTTTAGAGGAAATCAATATGCCGTCTGAAATTGTTATGCGTCACAGAATTCCACAGTTTGCCCATATTTTTTCAAGTGACGGATATGCTGCAGGATATTATAGTTATTTATGGGCCGATGTGATAAATGCAGATGCGTATGAGGCATTTTTAGAAGGAAACGGACCTTTTGATAAAAAGGTTTCTAAACGTCTTTATGATACTGTTTTAAGTGTTGGAAATACGATAGACAATGAAAAAATGTATGAAAATTTTAGGGGACATGCTCCAAAGTCAGATGCTTTAATGCGAGCGAGAAATTTTCCAATCGAGAATTAAAAGCTGAAATAAAAAAAGCCCGAATAACTAGTATTCGGGCTTTTCTTTATTGAAAAAATAATATATTAACCTAAAGTAACTCTTTTGAAACCTGTAATTTCAACATTGAATCCTTTAACATAATCACCAACTTTTTTACTATCATCCTTGATGAAGTTTTGATCTAATAAAGCTTTTTCTTGATCTAAAGTAGTGTTGTCAGAGATGAAACGTTGTACTTTTCCTGGAACAATTTTATCCCAAATTTGTTCTGGTTTACCTTCAGCTTTTAATTCAGCTTTAGCATCTTCCTCAGCTTGTTTTAAAACTTCTTCAGTTAATTGAGAGTAAGAAATGTATTTAGGAACATTTTTTAAAGTTTTTCCTAAACGTGCAGCTTCTTCATTTTCTTTTTCGATTACCGCAATACGAGCAGCAAGTTCAGAAGCAACGAAAGCAGGATCAAAATCTTTGTAAGATAATGTATCAGCTCCCATAGAAGCAACTTGCATAGAAACATCCTTTGTTAAAGTCTCAGCATTAGCGATTGGAGAAGAAATAGCTGTTAAAGCAGCAATTTTGTTTACGTGAACATAAGATCCAACGTAAGCACCTTCTAAAATTTCAAAACCACCGATTTCGATTTTTTCACCGATAACACCAGTTTGCTCGATTAATTTTTCAGCAACAGTAATTCCATTGAAATCTGAAGCTAAGAATTCTTCTTTAGAAGAGAAGTTAATAGCTCTTTCAACTAAATCTTTAGCTAAAGTTACGAAAGCCTCATTTTTACCTACGAAATCTGTTTCACAGTTCAAAGTTAAAATAGCTCCTTTAGTGTGGTCAGCATTAACAAAAGAAACAGCAGCTCCTTCAGAAGACTCACGGTCAGAACGGTTAGCAGCAACTTTTTGTCCTTTTTCTCTAAGGACTTGTATAGCTTTATCGAAATCTCCATCAGCTTCAACTAAAGCTTTTTTACAGTCCATCATTCCGGCACCTGTAGATTGTCTTAATTTATTTACGTCTGCAGCAGTAATTGTTGCCATAATATTTTGAATTTTAATGTTAAAAGTAAAAATTCCAGCTTTTAAATCCCAAACTCCAATTTTAATAAATTATCAACATAACGTTTTTAATTTTTTTTCTTGGATTTTGGAATTTAAAATTTGGAATTTAAAATTTGATTTATTCTTCAGTTGCAGGAGCAGCAGCTTCAGCTTCAACAGCAGGAGCAGCTTCTTCAGCAGTTTCAACTTCTTTTTCAGAACCTCTGTCAGAAAGACCTTCGATTACTGCAGTAGTTACTAAAGATAAAATTTTGTCAATTGATTTAGAAGCGTCATCATTTGCTGGAATCACGTAATCAACCTCTCTTGGGTCAGAATTCGTATCAACCATTGCGAAAACTGGAATGTTTAATTTTTGAGCTTCTTTTATTGCGATGTGTTCAGCTTTGATATCTACTACGAACAATGCTGCAGGTAGTCTAGACATATCAGCAATTGAACCTAAGTTTTTCTCTAATTTAGCACGTAGACGATCAACTTGCAAACGCTCTTTTTTAGATAGAGTGTTGAAAGTACCATCTTTCTTCATTTTATCAATAGAAGACATTTTTTTAACTGCCTTTCTGATAGTTACGAAGTTAGTTAGCATTCCACCTGGCCATCTTTCAGTGATGTAAGGCATGTTTGCAGCTTTTGCTTTATCAGCAACGATGTCTTTTGCTTGTTTTTTGGTAGCTACGAATAAAATTTTTCTACCTGATGCAGCGATTTTTTTCAAAGCTTCATTAGCTTCTTCAATTTTAGCTGCAGTTTTATATAGATTGATAATGTGAATACCATTACGCTCCATATAAATGTAAGGAGCCATGTTTGGGTCCCATTTTCTAGTCATGTGTCCGAAGTGAACACCTGCTTCTAGTAATTCTTTTACTTCTATTTTGTTTGCCATTTTTGTACTAGTTTACGTTCTGTTGATTAGCAATGTGTTTTGGCTTTAGACGCTAAGCTGTAAGCTTTAGGCTTCGAGCATTGACTTTAAGACTTTCGACTTTAAGACTCAACCCATTTAGATGCTAAACTATATCCTACCTCGATAGGAGAGCAACAATAACTGTGTTTTTTAATTTCAATAAATAATTGATAATGTCTTGTCCCATTTGAACAAGACAGGTAATATTAACGTTTAGAGAATTGGAATCTCTTACGAGCTTTCTTCTGACCGAATTTCTTACGTTCAACCATTCTTGGGTCTCTTGTTAATAAACCTTCTGGTTTAAGGATTCCTCTGTTTTCAGCGTTAACTTCACACATTACGCGTGCTAATGCCATTCTTACAGCTTCTGCCTGACCAGTTGTACCACCTCCGTAAACGTTTACTTTAACATCAAAGTTGTTTACATTTTCTGTCATAGACAATGGTTGTAAAACTTTGTATTGTAAAGTTGCAGTTGGAAAGTAAGTTGCGAATTCTTTTTTGTTTACAGTGATATTTCCTGTTCCTTCAGAAACGTATACACGTGCAACAGCGGTTTTTCTTCTACCGATTTTGTGAATAACTCCCATTACTTAAGATCATTTAGGTTAACAGTTCTAGGTTTTTGAGCTCCGTGTTTGTGCTCAGATCCTACAACAACATTTAGATTTCTAAAAAGTTCTGCTCCTAATTTGTTTTTAGGTAACATACCTTTTACAGCTTTTTCTACTAATAATGCAGGGTTTTTAGCTTGCAATACTTTAGCAGTTAAAGTTCTTTGTCCTCCTGGGTAACCTGTATGACGCATGTAAATTTTGTCATTCAATTTTGTACCTGTAAGGTTAATTTTTTCTGAGTTGATAACAATTACGTTATCTCCACAGTCAACGTGCGGTGTGTAACTTGGCTTGTACTTACCTCTTAAGATCATTGCAACTTTAGAAGCAAGACGTCCTAAGTTATGACCTTCAGCGTCAACAACAATCCACTCTTTAGTTACAGTGGCTTTGCTAGCTGAAACTGTTTTGTAGCTTAATGCGTCCATAATATTATTTTAATTAAACATTCCATCCCCAATAAAGGGGATGCAAAAGTACAATTAATTATTTTAAAACCAAATACCTGAAAAGAATATTTTATGTACTGAAAATCAGGGCTTCAGTTTTTTAATAAATCAAGTCATAAAAAAAACCGTCTCACATTAAAGTAAGACGGTTCAGCATTTTTAGAAAAAAAATATTAGACAATAAAAATATTGGCAATATCGACTACTTGTTGTGTAGTTAATGGTTCGTCATAAGCTTCTGAGCCAGCTGCTGCACCAAATGCTGTTGCAGTATTGAAGCCAGCCTGCATCGTTACACCCTCACCATCATAAACAGCTTGTGTGGCTGCCGGCATGCCAGCGCCTCGGTCAGAATTGGATATCCATCCTTTTAAACCTCGCAATCTTCTAACCTCAGAAGCATGACGAGCTTCAACAGAATGAATCTGAAGTGCTGCTGTTAATAAGTCTGGTGTAGTAATAAGATTTGCGGCTTGTCCTTTATAGGCTCGTACGCCTGTATCTTCAAAAGCTTGTGCCAAAGCTAAAAAAGTTGGATAATCATTAAAAGGATCAAAAGCGCCACCAACTGTAAAGTCAAATGTAGGTTTTGGTACAAAATTAGCACTTGCTGTACCGCCAAGTCCTGCGATTAAAAATTTCACATGATCAGATTCGTGAGCTGCGATCTGCTGAAATACTTTTAAATCACGTCCGCCATTTTCAGATGCCGGAATTACTCCAGAATCTAATGCCATAGCATAAAATTCATTTTCAAGATATTCTAATGTTAATGCAAATTGCAAAGCCCCAATAGGAGTGGCAGGTGTTGCTGTAATATCTTTTGCAAATGCTTTATTAGTAAGAGCCGATAATCCGAATGGGATTGATGCTAAGGCTAAATTTTTTCCGATATTCCCAAACTGCGAAAAACTGTCTCTTCTTGAGCCTGTGCTTTTCATTAAATTGTCGTCAGTAAAGGTTTCTATAAATTTTAAAATGTTCATAATTTCTAAGTTTTACTGGTTAAGATTAAGGAAGGTATTTAGCTGTAAATTTTGTAGTAATAAAATTGGCTGCAATCGGCAGGATTTTAGATGGATCTTTAGCATCATCTAAACCTGTTGACATATTTACAATATCATCTCCGGCAAAATCTTTTGAATTCGGATTAATTAAACTTCTAATTGCTGAAGCATGTCTGGCCTCAACAGAAACAATTTTTCCAGCTAATAATAAGTAGTCAGCCGTTTTGATCAATTTTCCTGCTCCATTATAAGCAGCAACTCCAGTATCTTCAAGTGCTTTTGCAGTTGCTAAAACTTCGGTACGGTTATTGAAATTTAGAGAGCCATAAGTAAAAGCCAAAGAAGGAAGTAATTGAGAATTTGGATCAGGAAGTGCTCCAGTCAAAGCAGCTTTGAAAAAATCTCTATGAACTACTTCATGATGATATAAATCTGTTAGAACTTGACGTTCTATATCATTAAATACAGTATTGAAACTGCTCGCGTTTACAACTTTAGTATAAAAATCTGCTTCTAACTGCTCTAAAGCGTAAGCGTAGGTTAGGACTCCAAAATCACCAGAGCCTAAATCAAAAACACCATTTCTTACTCCAGGTAAAGAAGTGTCTTCCATTGGGTTATCGTTATCATTGTCGCTGCAGCCAGCTAAAACTAAACCTGTGGTCACTAATGTTAATCCACTGAGCTTAAGAAAGCTCCTTCTGCTATTCAGTGAAGGATCAACTTCATGAATTTTAACTTCGTTTTTCATAATCTAGGTTTTTATTAAGGTTAATAACATTGTATTAAGCTTATTAACGAAATTTTTGTAGGTACGGTTTCAGAAAAATCCTCTTTTTTTATTTTATTTCGAATTGAGCATATAATTTCAAATACTGGTAGTTGTTTTTTGTTTTATTTTCGGTAATTCTACTATATTTGTATTAATTACATAAACTTTTATTAGATGAAAGCTAAAGCAACTCTAAAACAAATTGCGAAGGAACTAGGAGTTTCTGTGTCTACAGTGTCAAAAGCGCTTAACGACAGTCCGGAAATAAGTGAGCAGACGAAGGTGAAGATTAAGGAGTATGCCAAACTCAAAAATTATAAGCCGAATGTTATTGGTCTGAATTTAAAGAATCGTAAAACCAAAACCATTGGAGTTATTATTCCGAATATTCTAAATTCTTTCTTTGCGAAAGTTTTTAGCGGTATTGAGAAAGTTGCCGATAAAAAAGGATATAATGTAATTACTTGTATTTCTAATGAATCTCTTGAAAAAGAAGTTCATACTTTAGAGATGTTGAGCAACGGGACTATCGACGGGTTTATTTTGTCTGTTTCTCAAGAAGCTCAAAAATTGCAGGACTACAATCATTTCTCTGAAATAATTAATGATGGAACTCCAATAGTAATGTTCGACCGTATTGCTGACGAAGTGGACTGTGATAAAGTGGTTGTAGATGATTTCGATTCAGCTTTAAACTCTACACAGCATTTAATTAATTTAGGTTGTAAAAATATAGCACTGATTTCTTCTGTAGATAATTTGAGTGTTGGAAAATTAAGAGCAGACGGGTATTTGAAAGCTTTAAAAGACAATAATATTCCGGTAAACGAAAAAATTATTCTTCGTACAGATTCTGAAGAGGATATGAAAGCTAAAATAGATTCGCTTTTTGATCATAAAATCGACGGAATTTTTGCTTTGGATGAAAATGATTCAGTTGCAGCTTTAAGAGTAAGTTTGAAAAAAGGATATAGAGTTCCAGAAGATATATCAATAATAGGTTTCGCAGACGGAATTTTAGCTTCAAGACGTTTGTCGCCGAGTTTGACTACAATAAGCCAGCATGGTGTCGAAATTGGAGAAACTGCAGCAAAAAGATTAATCGAAAGATTAGAAGAACCAGAAGGAACAATTTCAGAATATGAAACCATCGTAATTAAGACGAAATTGAAAGAAAGAGAGTCGACTAGAAAAGTTTAGTCAATAAAATATTATAGATAAAAAAGGACCATTCGAAAGAATAGTCCTTTTTTTTTGTGTTCGTTCCTTGCAAGGACAAGATTGCGTAGATTTATAAATCTAAAATCAACAATCTGAAATCTAAAATTAGATTAATGCGCTTCTAACCAATCTTTACCCATTCCAATTTCAACCTCTAACGGAACTATCATTTTAAATGCATTCTCCATTTCGTGTTTAATCATTGGCTGAATTTTTTCGAGTTCATCATTGTGCACATCGAACACAAGCTCATCATGCACCTGAAGCAGCATTCTCGATTTCCAGTTTTCTTCTTGTAATTTTTTATGAATGTTGATCATTGCAATTTTAATCACATCGGCAGCACTTCCTTGAATTGGTGCGTTTACTGCATTTCGTTCCGCGGCACTTCTAACAACAGCATTTGCAGAGTTGATATCTTTAAGGTAACGACGGCGTCCTAAGATTGTCTGTACGTAACCATTTTCACGAGCAAATTCAACCTGATCTTGGATGTATGATTTTAATCTCGGATATGTTTTGTAGTATGCATCGATCAAAGCGGCACTTTCACCGCGGGATAATGAAGTTTGATTGCTTAAACCGAAAGCAGAAACACCATATATAATTCCGAAGTTTACCGTTTTAGCGTTGCTTCTTTGTTCGCGCGAAACTTCTTCTAAGGCCACATCAAAAACTTTTGCGGCAGTAGCTCTGTGAATATCTTCTCCATTTTGGAAAGCAGCAATCATATTTTCTTCACCACTTAAAGCTGCAATAATTCGCAATTCGATTTGCGAGTAATCGGCAGAAATTAAAGTGTGATTTTCATCGCGAGCAACAAATGCTTTACGAATCTGACGGCCTCTTTCGGTACGAATCGGAATGTTTTGCAGGTTCGGATTATTAGAACTTAAACGTCCTGTTGCGGCAACAGTCTGCATATAATCCGTATGAACGCGTAAAGTCTTTTTGTCAACTTGTTCCGGTAAAGCCATGATGTAAGTACTTTGCAGTTTCACCATTTGACGCCAGTCCAAAATTTGTTTTACAATTGGATTGTCATTAGCTAAATAAGTCAAAACTTCTTCTCCAGTTGCATATTGACCCGTTTTGGTTTTCTTTTGCTTTGCGCCGCCAATTTTAAGTTTATCAAATAAAATGTCTCCTAATTGTTTTGGAGAAGCCAAATTGAATTTCTCGCCGGCAGTTTCGTATATTTTTTCTTCTAAAGATTTGATTTCAACATCCATCTCTGTAGACATTTGTTTTAAGAAATCAACATCAAGACGAATTCCTTCTGTTTCCATCGCAGCTAAAACGCTTACTAATGGAATTTCGATTTCATCAAATAACTTTTTAGTTTCTGTTTTGTCTAGTTCAGCGGTAAATATTTCTTTTAATTGTAAAGTAATATCGGCATCTTCAGCAGCATATTCTTTAATATCTTCCAAAGGAACATCACGCATGTTAAGCTGATTTTTTCCTTTTTTTCCAATTAAAGTTTCAATAGATTTTGGTGAATATTTTAAATACGTTTCTGCTAAAATATCCATATTATGACGCATATCTGGATTAATCAGATAATGCGCAATCATGGTGTCAAAAAGTTTTCCTTTTACAGTAACGCCGTAATTAGCCAGAATTTTTAAATCGTATTTTAAGTTTTGCCCGATCTTTTCAATATTTTCATTTTCAAAAAACGGAACGAATTTGTCAACTAAAGCTTGTGCTTCTTCCTGGCTTTCCGGAAACGGAACGTAAAATGCTTTTCCTTTTTCGTATGAGAAAGACATTCCAACAAGTTCTGCATGCAAAGCATCGATTCCTGTGGTTTCTGTATCAAAACAAACAGAAGTCTGTTTTTGTAAATTCTGTAGAAGCAATTTAATTCCTAAATCACCTTGAATAGTTTGATAAGAATGTTCAGTATTTTCTAAAGTATTGTAAAATGAATTTCTAGCAGCTTCAGCGCTTTCGTCTAAAGTAGTTCCGCCTCCGCCAAAAAGGTCAAATTGATCTTCGTTTTTAGGCTGTGGCTTTTTGTATAATTTGGCATCAGATGCTGGAGTAGAACTTGCTAATTCATTTCCGCCTCCAACTTTAAATAAATTATCAAACTGCTCAGCCATTCTTCTAAATTCCAATTCCTGAAAAATAGCATCTGTTTTTTCGATATCAGGACGTGAAAGTTCGTAGTCGTCTTCATTAAAAACAACATCACAGTCACATATAATAGTTGCGAGTTTTTTAGAGAGAATACCTTTGTCTTTATTAGCTTCGATATTTTCTTTCATTTTTCCTTTTAGTAAATGTGTGTTTTCTAAAAGGTTTTCCATTGTCCCAAATTCTTTCAAGAACTTTTTAGCGGTTACTTCACCAACACCAGGCAATCCAGGTATGTTATCCACGGCGTCGCCCATCATTCCAAGAAAATCAATTACTTGTTCAGGTCTTTCCACTTCAAATTTGGCTAAAACCTCAGGAATTCCCCAAATTTCGATTCCGTTACCCATTCGGGCCGGTTTGTACATAAAAATATTTTCAGAAACCAATTGTGCAAAATCCTTATCAGGCGTTACCATGTAAACCTTATAATTTTGCTTTTCGGCTTGTTTGGCAATTGTTCCAATTAAGTCATCGGCTTCACATCCTGCGATTTCAATAATCGGAATGTGCATGGCTTTTAATAATTCTTGAATATAAGGAATGGCAATTTTAATAGCCTCTGGTGTTGCATCACGATTGGCTTTATATTCAGCAAACATTTCGGTTCTTACCTGACTTCCTTCTTTATCAAAAGCAACAGCTAAATGATCTGGTTTTTCTCTTTTAATAACATCTAAAAGGGAATTCATAAATCCCATAATTGCAGATGTATCCATTCCTTTTGAGTTGATTCTCGGGTTTTTTATAAAGGCATAATAGCCGCGAAAAATTAATGCGTAAGCATCTAGAAGAAAAAGACGTTTTTGAGTTGACATATAAAAAATATTAGTCTGTAAAAATAAACAATTGGGTTTTTAAAAATTAGACTAATAAGATTTTTTTTCATCACATAAGTTATATAAGGGTATTTAATTTTGCAGATATTCATAAACTTTAAATACACCATGCTAAAATGAACTTCTATATTATATGGTAGGAAAAAATGCAAAGAGTTAATATCAAGTTAAATTTTTTTATTCGGCGATTTCTTCATGATCTCTTCATTTTTCGAAGGTAATTTTGATCTGTAAAATAAAAAGTTATTAATTTAAATACTTAGAAATCATGAGAAATTTATTAATGTTATTAGTAGCAGTTTTAGGAACAAGTGCAATGGTTCAAGCTTTTCCAGCAAAAAATGGAAAAGAAGCTCCAGCTAAAGAGGTGAAAGCAACAAAACATCCTAAACACAAATCTGATAAAAAAGCAAAATCAGAAAAAACAGAAGCTTCAAAAACTGAAGCCCCAAAAACAGAAACTGCAAAAGTGAAAAAATAATGTTGCTTTTTGTTTTGTTTTCGAAGATTGTAAGGAAGCAAAACAGGAAGGATAATTATGAAGAATGAAGGTGGTAAAAGCTGATGAAGAAATTTGTCAGCTTTTTTCGTTAATGTTTTAATAATGCAGATTTTTCTTCTTTTAAATGATTAATTTTAATTTCGCTTAAGCACATTTTTTATGAATATTTTGATTGTTGAAGATAATCGTGAACTTGCGGTAGAGGTTTATGATTTTTTGTGTAATGCAGGATATATATGTAAAATCACGCATACCTGCAGCGATGCTTTAGAAGAGTTTAGCAGTAATGATTATGATGCGATGCTGTTAGATTTAGGACTTCCTGACGGAGATGGTTTTGAGGTATTGCAGACTGTTAGAAAAACAAAATCAAAAATGGCGGTTATTGTGTTAACGGCAAGAGGGGAGCTTGATGATAGAATTAATGGTCTGCATTTAGGTGCCGATGATTACTTAACAAAACCTTTTGCGTTAACAGAGCTTGGCGCAAGATTGTTTGCCGTTATTCGAAGAATACACGGCTTTACTTTAAATACACTTTCTATTAATGGCTTTGTATTACAGCTGCAAGATTACAAAGTAAGTTTCAATGATAATCCGATCAATCTTACGAAAAAGGAATTTGATATTTTTCAATATTTGGTTTTAAATAAAAATCGGGTAATTACTCGTTTGCAGCTTACCGAACATATTTGGGGAGATATTTTAGAAGTAAATTCAGATTCTAATTTTATTGATGTCCATGTTCGAAATCTCAGAAAAAAACTTGACAAACACGCACCTATAGATTGGTTCGAAACCGTTCGAAACGTTGGATATCGTATAAACGAATAAATCAATTTTTGTGAAGATAAAACATCAATTAGCTATTTTTAATGCACTGACAAGATTGTTGGTGATTTTGATTTTATGGCTGATGCTGCCTATTTTGGTAGAAAATGTAGTTTATCATCATATTAATAATAGTCTGCTGGAGAAAAAGAAGAAATTTATTGAACATTTGAACCAAGAAGAAATCAATGATTTTATAGAAAATCCAAATGATTCCACGGAGACTTTTTCAGAGTTTTCGACTCTTCACAGTGAGTTTTTAGTACTGTCCCGCGTGCCCATAAAACCACATCAGAAAAAAACAACTTTTAGCAATGATTATCGTGAAATTGAAGGTGAAGAAAATGAATACCGAATTTTGCAGCATCATTTTACTTATGAGGGCCAAGATTATCAACTGGAAATTGGGAGCAGCCTTAGTGAAGTAAATGATTTAACTTTTGTTATTCGATTCTTTATTATTGTGGTTTTTGTTGTAATACTCTTTATTACTTTTTTGGCTGATACGTTTTATATTGAATATCTTCTCAAACCTTTTTATAAAATCATTGATACAAAAATCAGACGGGTAAACGAACCAGATGCATTTGATCATACTCCTATAAAAGCTGGTTCAAGAGATTTCCGCGAACTTGATTTTGTTTTAAATCAAATGATGGATCGTATTTCAGAAGTTTTTAAAAAAGAAAAACAATTCATTTCTAATGTTTCGCACGAACTTCTAACGCCAATTGCACTGCTTAAAAACAAACTTGAAAACTTATTGCAGAACGAATCTTTAAATGACAACGCAGTCGATAAAATTGCAGGCTCATTAAAGACATTAGATATGCTAAAAAAAATCATCAATAATTTATTGCTTATTTCTAGAATAGATAACAATCAATATGAAGCAAATGAAGAAATTAATCTGCGTGAGGTAGTTCTGGATTTGCAAGAAGATTTAGAAGACCGTATTGATGACAAAGAAATTCAGTTTGTAAATCGAATGCAAAACGATTTTGTTTTTACAGGCAACAAAACCTTAATTCATATTCTTATTTATAATTTGGTTATAAATGCCATAAAATACAATAAGCCAAAAGGCAGTATTTTTATAGAAGACGGATTTGTTGACGAATATTATTTTATTTCGGTCAAAGATTCTGGAATTGGAATGGAAGAATCACAGCTGGAAAAAATATTCAGCAGATTTGCACGAATCAGCTCAGATCAAGAAGGACAAGGGTTAGGACTTCCAATTGCTCAAAGTATTGCTTCTTTTCACCGTGTTCAAATCAAGGTTGAATCTGTTTTAAACCAAGGAACTGTTTTTACGTTATTATTTGAAAAAGCTAATTAAAAGTTAAAATTTGTTGTAAGACTTTGTCTTCATTTTGTCTTCATTTTACGATTATATCTTTGACTTATTAAATAATGAAATAATAATCAAAAAAAATCAGATCATGAAAAAATTAGCAATTTTAGCAGTAGCAGTATTAGGAACATTTTCAATGGTAAATGCTCAAACAACTCCAGCGCCAGCAACTCAAACAAAAGAAGCAAAAGCTCCTAAACAAGATAAAAAAGCACACAAAAAAGCAAAAGGTGAGAAAAAAGCTGAAACTACAAAAGCAGAAGCACCAAAAGCAAAATAAAACGGCACTAATTGTCGTAGACTAAAATAGTTTTAAAAGGTTGGTAGATTAAAGCTGAAAGAGCCATCTTTCAGCTTTTTTATTTTTTAATAGCGTTAAATTTTTTATAATAAAAAGCTATAAAATTTCCATTCTTTGTTACTTTGCTTAAAACTATAACAAATGATTTTTCGTTTTGTAATTCTATGCGCTCTTTTCTTATTTATTGAGTTTTATTCGTATCAGGCTTTTCGAACTTTAATTAAAGTTAGATGGGCTTTAGTAAGTTACCAAGTTATAAGCTTACTGCTTTTAATTTTTATCATTTATTCTTTCACACAGTTTGATCGATCTGTTGGGCAAACCAAGCAGACCATGTTTACTATGGGTTTAATGCTCTTGGTTTATGTGCCAAAGATTGTGCTGACATTGGTAATGTTTGGAGAGGATATTTTTAGAATAGGAGCAAGTATATTGAATTACTTCATTTACAATACTCCAAGAAAAGAGATGATGCCAGATCGTAGAAAATTTGTGAGTCAAATTGCCTTAGGTCTTGCGGCAGTTCCTTTTTTGTCTTTGATTTATGGAATTTTTGAAGGTAAATATAATTTCAAAGTTTTTAAACAAACAATATTTTTTCCAGATCTTCCAGATGCTTTTGATGGTTTTAAAATCACTCAGATTTCAGATGTTCACAGCGGAAGCTTCGATAATCCAGAAAAAATAAATTATGCTATTGATTTGATCAATGCACAGGAATCAGATATGATTTTATTTACGGGAGATATTGTAAATACACATGCAAAAGAAATGCATCCTTGGCTGGAGACTTTTAACCGTATTAAAGATTATAAATATGGAAAGTTTTCGGTATTAGGAAATCATGATTACGGTGAATATGTGACATGGCCTTCTGAAAAAGAAAAAGACGAAAATTTTCAGCAGATTAAAAAATTATACGATCAAATCGGTTTTAAACTTTTACTAAACGAACATACTTATATTCAAAAAGGAGAGGATAAAATTGCTCTTATTGGTGTAGAAAACTGGGGCGTAAATTTTAAAAAAGCTGGAGATCTTAATAAAGCTTCGGATGGTGTCAATCAAGATGATTTTAAAGTTTTAATGAGCCATGATCCAAGTCATTGGGAGGCTGAAATTAAAAATCATCCAAAGAACTTTCACCTGACTCTTGCTGGACATACACATGGTATGCAGTTCGGAATTGAAATTCCAGGATATTTTAAATGGAGTCTGGCACAATATATTTATAAACAATGGGCAGGCTTGTACGAAAATGTTGGAAGATACGTTTATGTTAACCGTGGATTTGGTTTTCATGCTTATCCAGGACGAGTTGGTATTATGCCCGAAATAACGGTTATTGAACTAAAAAAAGGCCGTAATGTCGCTTAATTCGTTAAAAATGCTAAATTTGTATTATATTTATTTCTTTTTATAGATTTAAAAAACTTAAAATTTTTGGTTTTATGTCAAAATTTGGAGAACTAATAAATGCTCAAGTTCCAGTGTTAATTGATTTTTACACCGATTGGAATGAATCTTCTGTTTCTATGCATCCTGTGATTAAGGATGTTGCTGCAGCGCTTGGTGATAAAGCTAAAGTGATTAAAATTGATGTAGATAAAAATCAGGAATTAGCAGAAGCACTTCGTATTAAAGGACTTCCAACCTTAATGATTTATAAGGAGGGGCAAATGATTTGGAGACAGTCTGGAGAGCTTGATGCGAATACTATAATCGGAATTGTTCAAGAACAATTTAACGTCTAAAACTTTCTTTTTGATGTTGTCTTAGTGAATAATGTCAAATTTATATCCGTTTTCCTTTAAAAAATGAAGTGTTCGCGGTAAAGCAAATCTTAAATTTGGAGAAGCTTTAATACTGTCATGGAAAACAATCACACTGCCAGATTTTACGTTTTTTGTTACGTTTTCAAGGCATTTTTCAGGAGTGATGCTTTGATCAAAGTCAGCGCTCAAAACATCCCACATTACTATTTTATAGCCTAATTTTCTTAGCACTTTCGATTGCGCTTTTTTGATTTTTCCGTAAGGAGGACGAAATAGCAAACGATTAGGAGTTTTTTCTTGTTCGTCTAAAACCTCTGCGCAGTTTTTTACATTTTCAATATAATCATTGGTATGAATTTTCCATCCATTTACATGATTCATAGTATGATTTCCAATAGAATGCCCATCTGTAATCAGCTTTTCAAATAAGGCTAGATTGGCTTTAATGTTTTTTCCAATGCAGAAAAAAGTAGCTTTTGCATCAAATTTTTTTAATTCAGATAAAACCCAGTCAGTAATTTCTGGAGTAGGTCCGTCATCAAAAGTTAGGTATATTTTCTTTTCATTGTTAGGAATGTCCCAGCAATATTTAGAAAATACCCTTTTTATAAATGAATTTGTTTTTACCCAATAAAAGCTCATCTTGAATTGAATTTACATTGTACGTAAAATTAAAAAATGCAGCGCTATTTATCAAACAGCGCTGCATTTTTTTAATTGTTAAGATTTTCGTATATTATCTATTCTTTTTCGCGTCCAAAACGTTCAAAAACATTTACATAAGTATTAAATGTCGTTTTATGTTTGTTGTAAAAAGCAGTGTCTTTATTGTCCTGCATTACATGTAGCAAACTTCTGTAGCGTTCAATATCTGTAATGATGTCTACTGCTAAATCAGTTTGGTCAGAAGGAGTTAAGGTACTGTAATAGTTTAAATCCTCTTTGTACTTTTGAACCAATTTGTTTAAAAGGTCTTGTGCTTTTGCAGTTTCGCCAACTTTATAATAACCATCGGCAAAAGGTTCAACTAAAGAATAATAGCCAAATTTGTCTAAAGGCATTTTGGTTATAGCTAAATTAATGACTTTTTTAGCTTTGTCAATTTTACCCTCTTCAATAAGCTGGTTCATCAATCTTGAAAGATTCGTGCGATAAGTAATGCTGTTTCTTCTTGTTTCTGGGTCGTGGTAAATTTTTTCACTTTCGTTGTTACCCCAATCCCATTTCATTACAATATCATACATTTTATCTGCATCTATTTGTCCCATATCTAATGGACCTCCGTCTTTAGAAGGAGTATTTTTTACAGGAACCAATTTGTAAACCATTCCGTCTAACTGCAGATAATCTTTTAACCATAAATAATCTTCATCATCAAAAGCACCTCCGCTAAAATAAATCGGTCTTTTCCAATTGTTATTAGCTAAGATATCAAGCATCATTAATCGGTTTTTGTACAATGCACCTCCTTTAATATTAATGTCTAAATAAGGAACAATAGAATCATTGTATTTAGGATTAACCACTTTGTTTTTGATGATGGTATTTTTATCAACGTTCACTCTAATTTTGTTAGTTGGGTAGAAATGAATTGTTTGTCCATTTTGTAAACCAACAGTTGATTTAGGATTTTTGATAAAATCTATAAAATCATTAAGATTCCAGCGAGTGTCAATTTTTTGAATATAAGCAACATAATCCAGTTTATCTCCTACATATTGATCATGTGTAAAAGAAATAGGAAGCGCATTAGATTCATACGATTTGGCTTTCATTTGATCGATGTACCAATCAGTCATAAATAAACTTGTATTTACGATTTTGACGTCTGTCCTGAAATGCTCAATCTCCTGCGCATACCAAAGCGGGAATGTGTCGTTGTCTCCAATAGTAAATAAAATAGCGTCTTTATCGCAAGAACTTAAATAAGCCTTTGCCATTGCTAAAGCTGTATATCTGTTAGATCTGTCATGATCGTCCCAGTTTTGAGCAGCCATTAAAATAGGAGCAGCCAGTAAGCTTCCTGCAATAATAACTGGTCCTGCAATTTTTGGAGCCAGGTATTTTTGAATGCTTTCATAGAGCGAATAAACACCAAAACCAATCCAGATCGCAAAGACATAGAAGGAGCCAACAAGAGCATAATCTCTTTCGCGAGGTTCAAAAGGTCTTTCGTTCAAATATATTTTTAATGCAATTCCTGTAAATAAGAATAAAGCCAAAAGAACATAAAAGCTTTTTAGATCTTTATTTGCGTGGTACATTAAACCAATTAAACCTAAGATAAATGGAAGGAAATAATATACATTACGTCCTTTATTGTTTAATACGTCTGAAGGTAAATTGTCCTGTGATCCTAAATGAATAGAATCTAAAGGTTTAATACCGCTGATCCAGTTTCCGTCTAAATTATCATACTTACCTTGAACATCATTTTGACGTCCAACAAAATTCCACATCAAATATCTCCAGTACATATATCCAAATTGGTATTCGAACATAAAACCAAAATTGTCTGCTGTAGTTGGTTTTTCAATAATTAAATAGTCCTTGTAGCTTTGCAGGAATTTAACATAACCTTCGTTATCAATTTGTTTTTGAGCGTAAGCATGTCTAAATTCAGAAACAGTTTTTTCAACTTCATTGCGTAATTGAGCAGTAGCCTTATTGTATTCATCTTCGCTCAACTGGCTTGGGTCAATTCCGTATTTAGCTAAATCCTCTTCATAATCATAATTAGGGTTGATTTTGAATTTCGGAGGATTTGTAAAGTTGATATAATTTTGAATGTGAGGGGTATCTGTACTCCACATTCTAGGCAGAATTGTTTTCTGATTGTCATCAGAATTTTGCTCTGCGTTTTTATAATTGTTGGTAATAATATATTTACCAGTTTTATAATCTCTTTCGTAGTTAGGTTTTTTATCTAAATAAGGTGTTTTAGCATCAAGTCCAGAAAAAACTTCAGTATACTGAGGCCCATAAAACAAAGGATTTACACCATATTGTTCACGATTATAATACGCTAAAACCTCAATAGCATCTGAAGGTTTGTTTTCATTGATAACCGTATTAGCATTCGCACGAACAGGAAGCATCATCCAAGTAGAGAAACCAATCAGGATGAATAAAATACATAATATTATAGTGTTGTAAAATATTAAGCCTTTTTGTTTGGTAAATTTTAATCCAAAATAAAAGAAAGCGATAAATAACAACGCTACAAATATGGTTCCTGAATTAAAAGGAAGTCCCATGCTGTTTACCATAAAGATTTCGGTTTTTCCGAAAAAAGCCATGGTTAATGGAAGAAGTAATTTGAAAATAAATAATAAGATTCCAATAACAACAACATTAGCAATTAGAAAGTTCTTAATAGTAACTTTTTCATAGTGTTTGAAATAGTATAAAAATCCGATAGAAGGAATAGTTAGAAGAGCCATAAAGTGAACTCCAAACGAAAGTCCGACAACTAAAGAAATAATTAAAAGCCATTTATTTCCTTTTGGTTTGTCCATGTCTTGTTCCCAGCGTAAGCCAAGCCAAAAAAGCAATGCAATTAATAAAGATGCCATAGCATAAACCTCGGCTTCTACTGCATTAAACCAAAAACTGTCAGAAAAAGTATAAGCTAAAGCTCCAACAAAAGAGCTTCCCAAAATAACAATCGAATTATTTTGATCAATCTCGGCAAAACGAGCTACAATCTTTTTTAAGATCATAGATGAAGACCAAAACATAAATAATATAGTGAAAGCGCTAGAAAAAACAGACATCATGTTAACCATTAGAGCTACATGCTGGGCATCAATCGCAAACATTGCAAAAAATGCACCCATCATTTGAAAAAGAGGAGCTCCCGGTGGGTGGCCTACTTCAAGTTTGGCAGCGGTAGCGATATATTCTCCGCAATCCCAAAAGCTCATTGTAGGTTCAACTGTTAAAGTGTAAGTAATTAAAGCGATTGCAAATGCAAACCAACCAATAATTGTATTCCATTTATTGAAATTGAATTGTGCCATATTTAGGTGTTAAAAATTTGAATGTTTTCTATCCTACAAAGAAAATGTTTTTTTGTGTAAAGAAACGAGCATTAACAAAAAATTCTACAAAACTATCTCCAAAAAGTAATGCATTGTATATTAAGTGTTTCTGTAGTTATAGGGGATTTTTAAATTAAAAAAAGCAAAAAAAATCATTTTTTTTGCTCGAAAAGTTTGCACAAACTAAATAAAGCCTTAAATTTGCACTCGCTTAACAGCACTGCTGGTCTATGGTGTAATGGTAACACAACTGTTTTTGGTGCAGTCTTTCTAGGTTCGAGTCCTAGTAGACCAACATAAAGCCTCTCAGAAATGAGAGGCTTTTTTTTATGCAAAAAAAATACCTTAAAAATTTGCATAAACTAAATAAAGTTCTAATTTTGCACCCGCTTAACAGCGCTGCTGGTCTATGGTGTAATGGTAACACAACTGTTTTTGGTGCAGTCTTTCTAGGTTCGAGTCCTAGTAGACCAACATAAAGCCTCTCAGAAATGAGAGGCTTTTTTTATGCTGTAAATTTTAGTCCACGATTGTACTTGTAAAATCGGGGTTTTGATCAGGTTAAATGTCATTTTTTGATTAATAAATTATTTTTATATGTCTGTATATTAGTATTTTACATATATTTGATGTCACAAAAAAAATACTGCAGTGTTTTTTGTTCTTAACTGATTTAATAATTTAATTGATTGAAATTATGGACAATTTAAAAAAATTGAATTTTACAGAGTTAAATCCTTCTGAGATGAAATTAGTGCAAGGGGGAGGCTGGGTTGATGATGTGGTAAAAATAGTAGACTTTTTAGGTGGTAATCTCGATGCGGCTGCGGCGTATCTTGGTATTACTGTAGAAGAGATACGTAGGTTGTTAGGGTTGTAATATGTATTGAAGATTATGTTACAAGTCTTTAATTCTTAATTTGTTGTAAAAAAAAAGCTTCTCATTTGAGAAGCTTTTTATGTTGTGATTATTATTTAAATCTTTAAGGTAATTACAGGTTTTACAGCGTGATTGACTAATCCTTCGCTTATGCTTCCGTTAAAAAAGTGTGCAAAACCAGTCCTGCCATGAGTGCACATTCCTATTATGTCAGCGTTTATTTTGTTAGAGAAATTAATAATTCCTTTTTCAATATTGGTGTCATTGTAGGTTTGAGCTGTGTAATTGGTGATGCTAAACTGATCTACAAATTCATTAATGGCTTTCTCGGCAACGTGTGTAGGTTTAAAGCTGTTAGGAGTGCATATGTTTACAAGGTGTATTTTTGAGTCAAAGAATTTTGCAAAATTTAAAAGTTTTTCAAAAGGTTTTTTTGCTTCTTCTGAAAAATCAGAAGCGAAAACAATGTTAGTAGCATTAAAATTCGAAATATTTTCCTTGATAACTAGAACGGGTATTTCTGAATTTCGAACAACTTTTTCAGTATTAGATCCAATTAATAATTCTTCGACACCAGAAGAACCGTGTGAGCCCATTACGATTAAATCTACATCATGATCTTTGCTGATTTGAATGATACCGTGTATTGGTTTGTCCATTTTTACGATTTCGGTAACCTCTAATCCGTCCAGATAAGGCCTTGCAGAAACTTCGTCCAGCATTTCATTTGCTTTTTTCATAAAAAGCATACTTTCGGGAATGCTGATTCCGCCCAGAATGGCGTCGTTTGCTTGATGTGGTAATTCAAGCATGTGCAAAATAATGATCTCAGAATTGTTTCTTTTGGCAATTTGAGCAGCGACTTTTAAGGCGTCTTCTGCATGTTCTGAAAAATCGGTAGGTACTAAAATTCGTTTCATAGTTTTGAGGTTAATTGTATGAATAATTCAGTATTTAATGCTTATATAAAGATAAGAAATATTTTTAGAGCAATCTATTTATTTGATTTATAAAAAAATCACTATATTTGCACTGTTATTTATTAAAATCTAAATAATGAGGGGACTAAATGTCCCCTCTTTTTATAAAATTATGACATTTAAAGAAAAAGTAAACGGATTAATTACGGAAGCTCTTCTGGAAAAACCATCTATCTTTTTGATTGATTTGGCAGTTTCGGATTCTTTTAAAATTAGTGTTGGTTTAGACGGTGATAATGGAGTGGCACTGCAGGATTGCATCGATATTAGTCGTGCAATAGAGAATAATCTGGATCGTGAAGAGCAGGATTTTTCGCTTGAAGTAGCATCAGTTGGAGTAGGGTCGCCTTTAAAATTAATAAGACAATACAAGAAAAATATTGGTAGAACGCTGATTGTTACTACAAATACTGAAAAAATCGAGGCAGAATTGATAGAAGCTAATGATGTTTTTATAATTTTGTCTTGGAAAGCAAGAGAACCGAAAAAAGTAGGAAAAGGAAAAGAAACAGTTCAAAAAGAGCAACAAATACCTTATACAGAAATTAAAGAGGCAGTTGTTACGGTAACATTTTAATTTTAATTAAAAAATTCGCATGGAAAATTTAGCATTAATCGATTCATTCTCAGAGTTTAAAGATAATAAACTTATTGATCGTGTAACGCTTATGGCAATTTTAGAGGACGTATTTAGAAATGCATTAAAGAAAAAATACGGTTCAGATGAAAATTTCGATATCATTATAAATCCTGATAAAGGGGATATGGAAATTTGGAGAAGAAGAGTAATTGTTGCCGATGAGGATCTTGATTTTGAAAATGAGGAGATTACATTGACTGAAGCAAGAAAAATTGAAGCGGATTTTGAAATTGGAGAAGAGGTTTCTGAAGAAGTAAAATTGATTGATTTAGGAAGAAGAGCTATCTTAGCGCTTCGCCAAAATCTAATATCTAAAATTCATGAGCACGATAATACAAATCTTTACAAACAATTTAAAGATATTATCGGTGATATTTATACAGCAGAAGTACATCACGTACGTCCTAGAGTAGTTATTTTGGTTGATGACGAAGGAAATGAAATTGTTCTTCCAAAAGAAAAACAAATTCCATCTGACTTTTTCCGTAAAGGAGATAATGTTCGCGGTATTATTGAAAGCGTTGAATTAAAAGGAAATAAACCTCAAATTATTATGTCTAGAACTTCAGAAAAGTTCTTAGAAAAATTATTTGAACAAGAAATTCCAGAAGTTTTCGACGGTTTAATTACAGTGAAAAATGTAGTTCGTATTCCTGGAGAAAAAGCAAAAGTAGCTGTTGATTCTTATGATGATAGAATTGATCCAGTAGGTGCTTGTGTGGGAATGAAAGGTTCTCGTATTCATGGAATTGTTCGTGAATTAGGAAATGAAAATATTGATGTAATCAATTATACAAACAACATTCAATTGTTTATTACAAGAGCATTAAGCCCTGCAAAAGTTTCTTCTATCAAAATTGATGAAGATAACAAAAGAGCTGAAGTATTCTTGAAATTAGAAGAGGTTTCTAAAGCAATTGGTAGAGGTGGTCACAATATCAAATTAGCTGGTCAATTAACTGGTTATGAATTAGATGTTATTCGTGAAGGAGATGTTGCCGGTACTGTTGCAGATGAGGATGATGTTGAATTAACAGAATTTTCAGATGAAATCGAAGAATGGGTAATTGAAGAGTTTGCTAAAATAGGTTTAGATACTGCAAAAAGTATCTTGAAACATGAAGTAGAAGATTTAGTAAGAAGAACAGATTTAGAAGAGGAAACAATTCTAGATGTTATGAAAATACTAAAAGAAGAGTTTGACAGCTAAGAGATAGCTGATTCTGCTCTAACAACACAACGAAAAAGGTAATAATAAAAAGGTTATATGTCTGAAGAGAGAGTAATAAGAATAAATAAGGTTTTAAGGGAATTAAATATTTCGTTAGAAAGAGCTGTAGATTATCTAAAAGATAAGGGAATTGCTATTGATGCAAATCCTAATGCAAAAATTTCTGATAGTGAATTTAATATCCTTCAAAGTCAATTTGCGGGCGATAAGGGGAATAAGGAGGCTTCAAAAGAGGTTGGAGAAGAGAAAAGAAAAGAGAAAGAAGCATTGCGTGTAGAACGTGAAAAAGAAATTGAAGACAAACGCAGACAAGAAGAAGAGCGTCAAAAACAGCAAGAAATAATAAAAGCTAGAGCTGTTGTTTCAGGACCTGTACAAGTTGGTAAAATCGACTTGAATCCAAAAAAACCTGCAATTACTCCTTCTGAAGAAACAACTAAGGTTGAAGAACCAAAAGCAGTTGTTACACCTGTGCAGTCAGAAAAACCAGTTCAAAATGAAACTGTAAAATCTGAACCAGTAGTATCACAGCCGGTTTCGGAAACAAAAAAGGTTGAAAAACCTATTATTACTGAGAAAAAAGAAGTGAAATCAGAATCTAAAGCTGCGCAGGAGCCAATCGTATCGACTGATCCAGCAACTTCAGAGGAAACGATCACTACTCAATATCAAAAGCTTTCAGGAACAACTCTTACAGGGCAGACAATTGACTTGTCTCAATTTAATAAGCCTAAGAAAAAGAAAGAAGATCCTAAAGCGGCTCAGAATAAACCAGGTACTCCTGGGGCTGGTGGTAATAACGCAAATAAAAATAAGCGTAAAAGAATTGCTCCTAAACCTGGAACTCCTGGAGCGCCAAAACCTGCAACGGGTAATAACGCACCTGGAACTCCAAATCCAAATAAAATTACGCCAAATAATAATGGTGGAGGTTTTAATGCTAACAGAAGTGCTAGACCTGGTTTCGTAAAAGGAAATCGTCCTGCGATTGTAGCTAAAGTTGAGCCAACAGAAGAAGAAGTAAAAAACCAAATTAGAGAAACTCTTGAAAAACTTCAAGGTAAAGGAGGAAAATCTAAAGCGGCAAAATATAGAAGAGACAAGAGAGAAACACACCGTCAGAAATCTGATGATGAGCAGAGAGCACTTGACGAAGGAAGTAAAACTATTAAGGTTACGGAATTTGTTACTGTAGGTGAAATTGCAATCATGATGGATGTGCCGATTACAAAAGTAATTGGAACTTGTATGTCTCTTGGAATCATGGTAACCATGAATCAGCGTTTAGATGCTGAAACATTAACTATCGTTGCAGATGAGTTTGGTTACGATGTAGAATTTATTACAGTAGATATCGAAGAAGCGATTGAAGTTGTAGAAGATAAAGAAGAAGATTTAGTAACAAGAGCGCCAATTGTTACAGTAATGGGTCACGTTGACCATGGTAAAACATCTTTACTGGATTATATTCGTAAAGAAAATGTTATAGCGGGTGAATCTGGAGGTATTACACAGCACATTGGAGCATATGGAGTTACTTTAGATAATGGACAAAAAATAGCTTTCTTAGATACTCCTGGTCACGAGGCGTTTACCGCAATGCGTGCACGTGGAGCTCAAGTTACAGATATCGCTATTATTGTAATTGCTGCGGATGATGATATCATGCCGCAAACTAAAGAGGCAATCAGCCACGCTCAAGCGGCTAATGTGCCAATTATATTTGCGATCAACAAAGTGGATAAGCCAAATGCTAACCCTGATAAAATTAAAGAAAGATTGGCAGGTATGAATTTACTTGTTGAAGACTGGGGAGGAAAAATCCAATCTCATGATATTTCTGCAAAAACAGGATTAGGAGTAAAAGAATTACTTGAAAAAGTTTTATTAGAAGCTGAAATCTTAGATTTAAAATCGAATCCAAATAAAGCGGCTCAGGGAACTGTAGTTGAAGCTTTCTTAGATAAAGGAAAAGGATATGTTTCTACAATTTTAGTTCAACACGGAACTTTGAAAATTGGAGATTACATGTTGGCTGGAAAACATCATGGTAAAGTTAAAGCGATGCATGATGAAAGAGGGCATACTGTTTTACAAGCAGGACCTTCAACACCAGTTTCTGTTTTAGGTTTGGATGGAGCTGCTACTGCGGGAGATAAGTTCAATGTATTTGAAGATGAAAAAGAAGCAAAACAAATTGCATCTAAACGTTCTCAATTAATGCGTGAACAATCTGTACGTACACAAAGACATATTACACTTGATGAAATTGGTCGTCGTATTGCTCTTGGTCAGTTTAAAGAATTAAATGTTATCCTTAAAGGAGACGTTGATGGATCTGTTGAAGCATTATCAGATTCGTTCTCTAAACTTTCTACAGAAGAAGTTCAAATTAATATCATTCATAAAGGTGTTGGTGCAATTACAGAAACTGACGTTAACTTAGCTTCTGCATCTGATGCAATTATTATTGGATTTAACGTTCGTCCTGCAGGAAATGCTAGACAGCTTGCTGATAAGGAAGAAATCGATATCCGTTATTATTCTATTATTTATGCTGCTATCGATGACTTGAAAGATGCAATGGAAGGAATGTTGGCACCAGAGATGAAAGAAGAAGTTTTAGGAACTGCGGAAATCCGTGAGATTTTCAAAATTTCTAAAGTAGGTTCAATTGCAGGTTGTATGGTAACAGATGGTAAAATCTTGAGAAGCTCTAAAATTAGAGTTATTAGAGATGGAGTTGTAGTTCATACAGGTGAATTAGTTGCTTTAAAACGATTCAAAGATGATGTTAAAGAAGTAAGTAAAGGTTATGATTGTGGTATTCAAATAAAAGGATTTAATGACATTGAAATCAACGATGTAATTGAAGCTTACCATGAAGTAGCTATTAAAAAGAAATTGAAATAATATTCAATAAATTATATGTAAAGTCCCAATGCAAATTGGGACTTTTTTTTATGGTTATGTTTAATTGCTGGCTTATTTTTTTATGAATTAATGTGTAATTTAGTTGAATCAATTTTATAAAACTTATTGAATATGAAACTAAGAATATGTACAATTGTTTTGTTAATTAGTTTTTCTTCTTTATGCTTTTCACAGGAAGCTGTAGAGAAAGCTGCGCCTCCTGCTGGTAATGCATTAGTTGGAGATTACTATGGATCAGATGTTTCAAATGGTTCAGTTAATAAGGCGGTTTCGGTTGAGAAATTAGAGAAAGATTTAAAGATTACTAACAAAATCGAAAATGTAGCTGTAAAAGGCGAAGTGACGGATGTCTGTCCAAAGAAAGGATGTTGGTTGAGTCTTAAGACTGAAGATGGATCTGTTTTCTTTGTTAAAATGAAAGATTATGCTTTTTTTGTTCCTACAGCACTAAGAGGTAAAAATGTAGTTTTAGAAGGTGTTGCTGAGAAAAAAGTTACTTCTGTGGAAGAATTGAAACATTATGCAAAGGATGCTAAAAAGACAAAAGATGAAATAGATGCGATCAAGTCACCAAAAGAGGAAATAAGATTTTTAGCGAATGGAATTAAAGTAGTAAATTAATTGTTACTGCGATTCAAGTATTAAAATTTTGATATAAAGCTGATTTAATGAAAGTTTGTGCAATATTGTTTCAGTCTATAATTAAAAGGATGTTTTGTTTTAAAATGATTGTTTTTACTTGTGTTTAATGAATTGTAGTCACTATTGAGAATATAAAAAAAGCGAGATATTTATCTCGCTTTTTTAGTGTCTTATTTTCCAGGTTTGAGTAAGAAAACGCTTTTGTATCTTTTTTTAATTTCAACTAAATTTCTTTCAGCTTCTATTCTGGTTTTAAAGTTTCCTACAATTACTTTGTAATTTGGAGTGCTAAATATAATTGTTCCGTCAATGTTTGAATTTTCTCTTTTAAAATCCGACAGTGTTTTTTTTGCTTCATCGCTTTTCCCGCTGAAGATTTGGATTCGATAAGTATCGTTTGTATTTATTGACGTGTTAATTTTACGTTTGTCATTTAACAATTGCTCAAATTTAGGATCTTGATTCAATGTTAAATTTTGGTCTTGTGCGTTAATGTTATGCGCAAAAGCAATCGTTGTAATTGTTAATAAAAGGCTTTTTGAAGGACTTAAAATTCTCATAATGTGATGGTTTTTATGCAAAAATACTATTTAAAGTTTGAGTGTAAAATTTTAATATTATTTAGAATTGATATAAATTGATATTTAAGGGTATTTTAAGGTTTTGAGAATAGTTCATAAGTCGTATTTTTGTGCAAGTTTTAAAAGAGGGTGTGTGTTTTTACTGAATCTAATACAGAAAAAATCATACCAAAAATTAGTAGACAATTATTTATACTATATGAAAAAGGTGGGTAACCATAATTCGATCTCAAGAAAATTGCTGTTTGGCTTATCGCTGACGTTAATTTTCTCCCTAACTTCATTTGCTCAAGATGCTGCTGCTCCGGCGGCGCCTGAAGCTGCGGCTGCTGCTCCTGCTGCAGGTGGCGGTGATCCAGTAAAAGGGAAGGAACTTTTTAATGCAAATTGCGCTGCATGTCACAAATTAGATGCTAAATCAACTGGTCCTGCTTTAAGAGGGGTAGCTGCTAAGCATGATATGGCTTGGATTTACAAGTGGGTGCATAACAGTTCTGACATGATTAAGTCAGGTGATCCTGTTGCTGTTAAACTTTTTGAGGAAAATAACAAAGCTGTTATGACTTCGTTTCCTCAATTGTCTGAAGGAGATATTGATAATATTATAGCCTATACTTCTGAAGTAAAAGCTGAGCCTGCAAAGGCTCCTGGGGCTGCAACGCCTCCTGGTACTGATGTTCAAGGCGGTGGAATTTCAAATAACATTATTTTAGGAGCTCTTGCTCTTGTAATGGCTATTTTAGTTGTGATGTTGTTCATGGTGAACAAGGTTCTAACTAAAGTTGCAAATAAAAATGGTATTGAAGTTGCGCCAAAAGAAGCTAGAACTCCAATCTGGAAAGCTTTCGTTAAAAATCAATTTTTGGTTTTAGTGACTTCTATCTTTTTGCTTTTGGCAAGTGGTTATTTTGTATACGGATACTTGATGCAAGTAGGTGTAGATCAGAATTATGAGCCAATTCAGCCAATTCACTATTCTCACAAAATTCACGCTGGTGATAACGAAATCAATTGTAAATATTGCCACTCTGCTTCTCGTGTAAGTAAAACAGCTGGAATTCCTTCATTGAATGTTTGTATGAACTGTCATAAAAATATTTCTGAGGTTGCTGAAACAACTGCTACTCCTGAGTACAGTAAAGCTTTCTATGATGCGCAGATTCAAAAATTATATGATGCTGTTGGATGGGATAAGACTAAACAGGCTTATACTGGAAAAACTCAACCTGTAAAATGGGTTCGTATTCATAATCTTCCTGATTTTGTTTACTTCAATCACTCACAACACGTTTCTGTTGCTGGAATTGAATGTCAAACTTGTCACGGACCAGTTCAAGAATTTGAAATCATGAAGCAATACTCTAAATTAACAATGGGATGGTGTGTGGATTGCCACAGAAAAACTGATGTTAAGATGGAAGGTAACGCTTACTATGATAAGATTCACGCTGAACTTTCTAAAAAATACGGTGTAGAGAAATTAACTGCAGCGCAAATGGGAGGTTTAGAATGCGGTAAATGCCACTATTAATCGATTTATTAAGATTTTAATATATATATACAATGTCATCAAACAAAAAATACTGGAAAAGTGTTGAAGAGCTAGAAAATAGCTCTATTGTTGAGGCGCTTAGAAATAACGAGTTTGTTGAAGAAATTCCTACTGATGAGTTTTTGGGTAACGCTGATGCTTTATCTACATCAGGGACTTCACGTCGTGACTTTTTAAAGTACGTAGGGTTTAGTACTGCAGCTGTTACATTAGCTGCCTGCGAAGGTCCTGTTCACAAGTCTATCCCTTATGTATTACAACCAGAGCAAATCATTCCTGGTGTTGCGGATTATTATGCAACTACAGTTTTTGATGGTTTTGATTTTGCTAATCTTTTGGTGAAAACTCGCGAGGGTCGTCCAATTAAAATTGAAAACAATAAAATTGCAGGAGCTAAATTTTCTGCGAATGCTAGAATTCATGCTTCTATATTAGGGTTGTATGATAGCGGTCGTTTGAAAGAGCCTAAAGTAGATGGAAAAGATTCTACTTGGTCTGCTGCTGATCTAAGAATCAAATCTAGCTTAGCTGATGCAAAAGCTAAAGGTGGTCAAGTTGTATTGTTAACTAATACTTTAGCAAGTCCATCTACAGAAAAATTAATTGCTGAGTTTATTGCTAAAAATCCTAATGCGAAGCATGTTGTCTATGATGCAGTTTCTTCATCTGAAGCTTTAGATGCTTTTGAATCTGTATTTGGTGAGAGAGCTTTAGTAGATTACGATTTTTCAAAATCTTCTTTAATTGTATCTGTTGGTGCTGATTTCTTAGGAGACTGGCAAGGTGGTGGATATGACACTGGATATGCACAAGGACGTATTCCTCAAAACGGAAAAATGTCTCGTCACTTTCAGTTTGAATCAAATATGACATTATCTGGAGCTGCTGCAGATAAGCGTGTTCCAATGACTACAGCTGTTCAAAAACAAGCTTTAGTTCAAATTTATAATATTATTGCAGGTGCTTCTGTTCCTGTGGCTTTAGATGAAAAAGTTAAAGCTGAAGTAGTAAAAGCTGCTCAGCAACTTAAAGCTGCTGGACCAAAAGGAGTTTTAGTATCTGGAATTGAAGATAAAAATGCTCAATTATTAGTATTAGCTATTAATCAAGCATTGGCTAGTGAAGCTTTCACTACAGCTGGAGCAAGACAAATTAGAAAAGGTTCTAATGCAGTTGTTGCACAGTTAATTAAAGATTTGAACGCTGGAAGTGTTCATACTTTAATTATGAGCGGAGTTAATCCAGTTTATACATTAGCTGATTCTGCTGCTTTCGTATCTGGATTGAAAAAAGTTAAAACTTCTGTTGCTTTTGCATTAAAAGAAGATGAAACTGCGTCAATTGTTACAGTTGCTGCACCGGCTCCTCATTATTTAGAGTCTTGGGGTGATGTTGAATTGACAAAAGGAACTTATAGTTTGACTCAACCTACTATTCGTCCTATCTTTAATACAAAACAATTTCAAGACGTATTATTATCATTAAATGGTACTGCGGGTACTTTTTATGATTATATAAAAGCAAATTCAGGAGTGTTTACTGCTGGGTCATCTTGGAATAAAGTATTGCATGATGGTGTTTATGTAGTTGGTGCTACTGCTTTGGCCGGTGGTGCAATTGATGCTACTGCTTCTGCAAGTGCTGTTGCAAGATCTAAATCAGCTGGAGACTTTGAGTTAGTATTGTATACTAAAACGGGTATGGGTGATGGACAACATGCAAATAACCCTTGGTTGCAAGAATTTCCAGATCCAATCACAAGAGTTTCTTGGGATAACTATGTTACTGTTTCAAATGCTGATGCTAAGAAAATCGGTTTGTCAAATGAAATTGTTGCAAACGGAGGTTTAAATGGTAGTTATGCTACTATTACGACAGCTGACGGAGTTAAATTGGAAAATGTTCCAGTTATCGTTCAGCCAGGTCAAGCAGTTGGAACTATTGGTTTAGCTGTTGGTTACGGACGTAAAGCATCTCTAAAAGAAGAAATGCAAGTAGGTATTAATGCTTACGCTTTATATAAAGGATTTAATGGAGTTCAATCTGTATCTATCGTTAAAGCTGGTGGAGAACATGAGTTTGCTTGTGTTCAAGGTCAAAAAACTTTAATGGGTAGAGGAGATATTATTAAAGAAACTTCCTTAGAAGTATTTAATACTAAAGATGCAGAACATTGGAATGAAAAACCAATGGTATCTTTAGATCACCAAGAAGTAGAGGCTACAACAGTAGACCTTTGGGAATCATTTGACCGTACAACTGGTCATCATTTTAATCTTTCAATTGACTTAAACGCTTGTACTGGATGTGGTGCTTGTGTTATTGCTTGTCACGCTGAGAACAACGTTCCTGTTGTAGGAAAAGCGGAAGTTAGAAGAAGCCGTGATATGCACTGGTTGCGTATCGATAGATATTATTCTTCTGAAAGCACTTTTGAAGGCGATAACGAAAGAAAAGAAGGAATTGCTGGTTTATCTAGTTCATTATCTACATTTAATGAGATGGAAAAACCTGGGGATAATCCTCAAGTAGCATTCCAGCCAGTAATGTGTCAGCACTGTAACCACGCACCGTGTGAGACAGTTTGTCCTGTGGCTGCTACATCTCATGGTCGTCAAGGTCAAAATCATATGGCTTACAACAGATGTGTTGGTACTCGTTATTGTGCAAACAACTGTCCTTATAAAGTACGTCGTTTCAACTGGTTCTTATATAACAAGAATAGTGAATTCGATTATCATATGAATGACGATTTAGGTCGTATGGTATTAAATCCAGACGTAAACGTTCGTTCTCGTGGTGTTATGGAAAAATGTTCTTTCTGTATCCAAAGTACTCAAGCTGTAATTCTTCAAGCAAAACGCGAAGGAAGAGTAGTTGCAAAAGATGAGTTTAACAATGCTGTTGCTTGTTCTGCTGCTTGTTCTTCTGGAGCTATGATTTTTGGAGACGTTAATGATAAAGAAAGTGAAGTTGCTAAACTTGCTGAAAGCGAAAGAGCATATCACTTATTAGAGCATGTGGGTACAAAACCAAATGTTTTCTATCATGTTAAAGTTAGAAATACTTAGAAAAATTATTAATTAAGAAACAATATAAAGGATTATGTCGTCTCATTACGAAGCACCCATTAGAAAACCTTTAGTTATAGGTGATAAATCATATCACGATGTAACTGTAGATGTGGCAGCGCCTGTTGAAGGACCTGCAAATAAACAATGGTGGATTGTATTTACAATCGCATTAGTAGCCTTCCTTTGGGGGTTAGGTTGTATAATTTACACCGTATCTACCGGTATCGGAACATGGGGATTAAATAAAACAGTTGGTTGGGCTTGGGATATCACTAACTTCGTTTGGTGGGTAGGTATTGGTCACGCCGGAACATTAATTTCTGCGGTATTATTACTTTTCCGTCAACGTTGGAGAATGGCTATTAACCGTTCTGCAGAAGCGATGACTATCTTCTCGGTAGTACAAGCAGGTCTATTTCCAATTATTCACATGGGACGTCCATGGTTAGCATACTGGGTTTTACCTATTCCAAATCAATTTGGATCTCTATGGGTAAACTTTAACTCACCATTACTTTGGGACGTATTTGCGATTTCAACGTATCTTTCAGTATCATTAGTTTTCTGGTGGACTGGTTTGTTACCTGACTTTGCAATGCTTCGTGATAGAGCTATAACTCCATTTAATAAAAGAGTTTATTCTATCTTAAGTTTTGGATGGAGTGGTAGAGCAAAAGACTGGCAGCGTTTTGAAGAAGTATCTTTAGTATTAGCTGGTTTGGCTACTCCTCTTGTACTTTCTGTACACACGATTGTATCTATGGACTTTGCTACTTCTGTAATTCCTGGATGGCATACAACAATTTTCCCTCCTTACTTCGTTGCGGGAGCGGTATTCTCAGGATTCGCAATGGTTAATACATTGTTGATCGTTATGAGAAAAGTTTCTAATCTTGAAGCATACATTACATTACAACATATTGAATTGATGAATATCATTATTATGATTACTGGTTCTATTGTTGGGGTTGCTTATATTACTGAGTTATTTGTAGCTTGGTATTCAGGAGTAGAGTATGAGCAATATGCATTCTTAAATAGAGCTACTGGACCTTACTGGTGGGCATATTGGTCGATGATGACTTGTAACGTGTTCTCTCCTCAGTTCATGTGGTTTAAAAAATTAAGAACTAGTATCATGTTCTCATTCATTATTTCGATTGTAGTAAATATCGGAATGTGGTTCGAAAGATTCGTAATTATTGTTACTTCTTTACATAGAGATTACCTTCCATCTTCTTGGACAATGTTCTCACCAACATTTGTTGATATTGGAATTTTCATTGGAACAATTGGTTTCTTCTTCGTATTGTTTTTATTGTATTCAAGAACTTTCCCTGTAATTGCTCAGGCAGAGGTTAAAACAATTTTGAAAGGAACAGGAGATAATTACATTAGAGAAAGAGCAAATAAAGATTCACATCATGAGTAATAAAGTTATATACGCCATTTATAATGACGATGACATTTTGATGGATGCAGTAAAGAAAACTAGAGCTGCTCATCATCATATTGAAGAGGTTTTTACTCCATTCCCAGTTCACGGATTGGATAAAGCTATGGGACTAGCACCAACAAGATTAGCAATATGTGCTTTTTTATATGGATGTGTTGGTATTTCTGTTGCAACAACTATGATGAGCTACATCATGATTCATGACTGGCCGCAAGATATTGGAGGTAAACCAAGTTTTAGTTTTATACAAAACATGCCTTCTTTTGTGCCAATTATGTTTGAGATGACTGTATTCTTTGCAGCTCACTTAATGGTAATTACTTTTTATATGAGAAGTAGATTATGGCCTTTTAAAGAAGCTGAAAATCCAGATGTTAGAACAACAGATGACCATTTCTTAATGGAAGTTGCTGTAAATAATAACGAAGCTGAATTGGTTTCTTTCTTTGAAGGAACGGGTGCGGTTGAAGTTAAAGTAATAGAAAAGAATTAATTGTAGCTATGAAAAGGATATATAAAATAACACTTTTAGTTGGTATAACTATTTTAGTTTCATCTTGCCACAATAATTCGGCACCGAACTATCAGTATTTCCCTAATATGTATGAATCTGTAGCTTATGAGCCATATACAGAAGCAAAGATATTTAAAGGAGGAAAAGAAGGACAGCTTCCTGTTGCAGGAACTATTAATAGAGGTTTTGAGCCTTATGAATATGAAAATTCAACTGCTGGTTACGAATTGGCAAAAGCTAATTTAAAATCTCCTTTGGATTCTATTGAAAGAAATTCTGGAAAAGGTAAAGAGCTTTTCGAGATTTACTGTATCAGCTGCCATGGCGCTACTGGTAATGGTAAAGGTAAATTGGTTGAGAGAGAAAAATTTCTTGGAGTACCTAGCTATAAAGACAGAGAAATCACTGAAGGAAGTATCTTTCATGTTGAGACTTATGGTTTAAATGCAATGGGTTCACATGCAAATCAATTAAGTGCTCACGAACGTTGGTTAGTTGCTGACTATGTTCTGAAACTAAAAAGCCAATTATAATTGTTGAACAAACTGATCGTAATAGATATGTATACATTTTCAAGTAAATTAAAAACTTTTTCTATCATCTTAATGGCCGTTGGTTTATTAGGAATTGGGTATGGTTTTTTAAGTGCGCCAAAAGATATTCAAGAAGTTGAAAAAATACTAGCTGCAGAAGAACATGGTTCTCATGGTGCTGCACATGAAGAAAAAGCGGAGGCATCTCATAAAGAAGAAGGTCATCATGCTGCTGCTGAAGCTGCACATGACACTCACAAAGGTGCTGAGCACGCTGAAGTTTCTGGTGCTAATGAACACGAGAAACATTTAGAGCACGTATTGCACCAATTACAAAACAAACCTTGGTCTGCAGTATATGTAGCTTGTATTTTCTTTTTACTGCTTTCTATGGGAGTTTTAGCTTTTTATGCTATTCAACAAGTTGCTCAGGCAGGTTGGTCTCCAGTTTTATTTAGAGTAATGCAAGGTATAACAGCTTATTTACCAGCTGGTTCAATTATCTTTTTTATAATTTTAGTTTTATGTGGATTACATTTCAACCATATTTTTGTATGGTTAGGTGAAGGTGTAACAGATCCTAATAGTCCAAATTATGATGCTATTATTGCAGGTAAGTCAGGATATTTAAACTTTCCTTTCTGGATAGCAAGAGCTTTCATCTTTTTATTAGGGTGGAACATCTACCGTCATTTTTCTAGAAAAAACTGTTTAGCACAAGATGAGGCAAACGATGATCTTTACTACAAAAAGAATTTCAAAGCTTCTGCTGGATTCTTAGTATTCTTTATTGTTTCTGAGTCTATTATGTCTTGGGATTGGATTATGTCTTTCGATCCACACTGGTTTAGTACTTTGTTTGGATGGTACGTATTTGCTTCGTTCTTCGTAAGTGGAATTACTTCGATTGCTTTAGTGACTATATACTTAAAATCTAAAGGATACTTAGAGTATGTAAATACTAGTCATATTCACGATTTAGCTAAATTTATGTTTGGTATTAGTGTATTCTGGACTTATTTATGGTTCTCTCAATTCATGTTAATTTGGTATGCTAATATTCCAGAAGAGGTAACTTATTTCGTAACACGAATTCAATTATATAACCTTCCATTCTTTGGGGCGGTTGTTATGAACTTTGTTTTCCCATTATTAATATTAATTAATACTGACTTTAAACGCCTTAACTGGGTTGTTGTTATGGCTGGTGTTGTAATATTATTAGGTCATTATGTTGATTTCTTTAATATGATTATGCCTGGTACAGTAGGAGACAAATGGTTTATTGGAGTTCCTGAAATTGCATCTATTCTTTTCTTCTTAGGTTTATTTATATTTGTTGTATTTACTGCATTAACTAAATCTCCTTTGCTTGCAAAAAGAAATCCTTTCATTGAAGAAAGTAAACATTTTCATTATTAATATTTAAAGAAGTAAACAGATGACAAGTTTGTTGGTAATTATAGTTTTAGTTTTATTAGCAGTTGCATTATGGCAATTGACCAAGATATTTGATCTTACTCAAGTAGGAGCATCTTCGGACGATTCTCAAGTTGCATCAGATAATGATAATAACATTCAGGGATATATTTTGTTTGGCTTTTTAGCGTTCATCTATATATTTACTATTTATGGTTTACTAAAATGGGGTAATTTAGCACTTCATACTCCTGCATCAGAGCATGGACTTTTAGTAGATAATTTAATGAATATTACTTGGGTTTTAATTTTTACTGTTCAAGTTATTACTCAAGGTTTATTATATTGGTTTTCTTTCAAATACAAAGGGAATAAAGATAAAAAAGCATTGTTTTTTGCTGATAGTAATAAATTAGAGGCAATTTGGAGTATTATTCCTTCTGTTGTTTTAGCTTGTTTAATTCTTTATGGATTATATGCTTGGAACAATATCATGTTTGTTGATAAAGATGAAGATGTTATAGAGATTGAATTATATGCTCAACAGTTTAAATGGACTGCAAGATATGCAGGTGCTGATAATACTTTAGGAAAAGCTAACGTGAGATTAATCGAAGGTGTAAATACTTTAGGAGTAGATATGTCTGATAAAAATTCTCAAGATGATATTGTAGTTTCTGAATTACATATCCCAAAAGGAAAAAAAGTGCATTTTAAAATGCGTTCTCAAGACGTTCTACACTCAGCTTACTTTCCTCACTTTAGAGCACAAATGAACTGTGTTCCTGGTATGGTTACTGAATTTGCTTTTGTTCCAACTTATACTACTGCTGAATACAGAGAGTTGCCATTTATGGTTGAAAAGGTTGCACATATTAATAAGCTTAGAGCTGAAAAAAGCGTTGATTTAGTTGCAAAGGGAGGTACAGCATTAGATCCTTATACATTTGATTATTTATTATTATGTAATAAAATTTGTGGAGCTTCACATTATAACATGCAAATGAAAGTTGTTGTAGATACTCCAGAAGACTACAAGAAATGGTTAAGTGAGAAAACTACTTTAGCTCAGGATATCAAAGCGGCAGCTGCTGCTGAGAAACCAGCTGCTGAAGGAGCTGCACCAACTACAGACACTGCTGCAAAAGTAATCGATACTGTTAAAGCAGTTGTTGATACAGTTAAAGCGGCTGTAGCTAAAGTTGCGATGAAATAATATTATTAAGAAAATTTAAAGTACACATATATGTCAGCAGAAGCGCACGATCACGATCACGGACACGATCACGAGCACGAACATCATCATAAAGACACGTTCATTACTAAATATATTTTTAGTATTGATCACAAAATGATTGCTAAGCAATACTTGATTACTGGTATTGTTATGGGAGTAATTGGTATTGCAATGTCCCTGCTTTTCAGAATGCAATTGGCATGGCCAGAGGAGTCTTTTAAGATATTTAATGTTTTATTAGGAGATAAATTTGCACCTGATGGTGTAATGGCAAATGATATTTATTTAGCTTTAGTTACAATCCACGGTACCATCATGGTATTCTTTGTACTGACAGCTGGTTTGAGTGGAACTTTTAGTAATTTACTTATTCCGCTTCAAATTGGTGCAAGAGATATGGCTTCTGGGTTCATGAATATGATTTCATACTGGTTGTTTTTCATATCTGCTGTAGTAATGTTATGTTCTTTATTTGTTGAGGCTGGACCAGCTTCTGCAGGTTGGACAATTTACCCTCCATTAAGTGCTTTACCACAAGCAATTCCAGGATCTGGTACAGGTATGACTTTATGGTTAGTTTCAATGGCTATCTTTATTGCATCTTCATTAATGGGATCGTTAAACTACATTGTAACAGTTATCAATTTAAGAACAAAAGGAATGTCTATGACTAGACTTCCACTTACAATCTGGACATTTTTCGTAACAGCTATTATTGGTGTTATTTCTTTCCCAGTATTGTTATCTGCAGCTTTATTATTGATTTTTGATAGAAGTTTTGGTACTTCATTCTTCTTATCAGATATCTATATTGCAGGAGAGGTTTTACATTATCAAGGAGGTTCTCCAGTATTGTTTGAACACTTATTCTGGTTCTTAGGTCACCCTGAGGTTTACATTGTAATTTTACCTGCAATGGGTCTTGTTTCTGAAATTATGGCTACGAACTCTCGTAAACCAATTTTTGGATATAGAGCGATGATTATGTCAGTTCTTGCTATTGCATTCTTATCTACTATCGTTTGGGGTCACCATATGTTTATTTCAGGTATGAATCCTTTCTTAGGATCTGTATTTACTTTTACAACTTTATTGATTGCAATTCCATCTGCTGTAAAAGCATTTAACTGGATTACAACTTTATGGAAAGGTAATTTACAATTTAACCCTGCTATGTTATTCTCAATTGGAATGGTTTCTACTTTCATCACTGGAGGTTTAACGGGAATCATTTTAGGAGATAGTACTTTAGATATTAACGTTCACGATACTTACTTTGTAATTGCTCACTTTCACTTAGTAATGGGGATCTCTGCACTTTATGGAATGTTTGCTGGTATTTACCACTGGTTCCCTAAAATGTACGGAAGAATGCTAAATAAAAATTTAGGTTATATTCACTTTTGGGTAACTGCAGTTTGTGCTTATGGAGTTTTCTTCCCAATGCACTTTATTGGATTAGCTGGTTTACCAAGACGTTATTATACAAACACAAACTTCCCATTATTTGATGATTTACAAAATGTAAATGTTTTGATTACAACATTTGCTCTTGTAGGAGGTGCGTTCCAATTAGTATTCTTATACAACTTCTTTAGTAGTATTTTTTACGGTAAGAAAGCAGTTCAAAACCCTTGGAGATCAACAACTTTAGAGTGGACAACTCCAGTTGAGCATATCCATGGAAACTGGCCAGGAGAAATTCCTCACGTATACCGTTGGCCGTATGACTACAGTAACCCAAATCATGATGTAGATTTTGTACCTCAAAATGTACCAATGAAAGAAGGTGAAGAAGTTTTACACCACTAGAAATAAAATAATTAAGGCTGTCAGAGATGACAGCCTTTTTTGTTTAGTTAAAGTTTTGAACGTTCAGTTTTACTATTTTACAAAACTAATTAGTTTCTATATCTTTGTAGGATGAATGAAAATCTAGATCCTACTACGAAAGGATATAACCCAGAAGAATTAGATCTTGAAAAAAGATTGCGTCCGCTGTCATTTGATGATTTTGCAGGACAAGATCAAGTTTTGGAAAATTTGAAAGTATTTGTTGCTGCAGCAAATCAAAGAGGTGAAGCTCTTGATCATGCTTTATTTCATGGGCCTCCAGGTTTAGGAAAAACAACACTTGCCAATATCCTAGCCAATGAGTTAGAAGTTGGCATTAAAATTACTTCAGGACCTGTTCTCGATAAGCCTGGTGATTTAGCTGGTTTGTTGACAAATCTCGACGAAAGAGATGTTTTATTTATTGATGAGATTCATCGTCTAAGTCCAGTTGTTGAAGAATACTTATATTCGGCAATGGAGGATTTTAAAATTGATATCATGATTGAATCAGGTCCGAATGCGAGAACTGTTCAAATCAATTTGAATCCTTTCACACTTATTGGAGCTACCACAAGATCAGGTTTGTTAACGGCCCCAATGCGTGCTCGTTTTGGAATTTCTTCACGTTTACAATATTATACTACAGAACTTTTAACGACAATTGTTGAAAGAAGTGCTTCTATATTAAAAATGCCAATTGCCCTTGATGCTGCGATTGAAATAGCTGGTCGTAGTAGAGGAACTCCTCGTATTGCAAATGCTTTACTTAGAAGAGTTCGTGATTTCGCACAAATAAAAGGTAACGGTACTATAGATTTAGAGATCGCTCGCTATGCTTTAAAAGCATTGAATGTTGATGCTCATGGTTTGGATGAAATGGATAATAAAATCTTGCTTACAATTATTAATAAATTTAAAGGAGGACCAGTAGGACTTTCAACTTTAGCAACGGCGGTTAGTGAAAGCAGCGAAACTATTGAAGAAGTTTATGAACCTTTTTTGATTCAAGAAGGATTTATTATGCGAACACCTCGTGGTAGAGAAGTTACAGATAAGGCCTATAAACATTTAGGAAAGATAAATACAAACATTCAAGGTGGATTGTTTTAATTCATATAGACATGTCTATCAGTAAAAAATACAATTATCCGCCTAAGCTTTCTATTTTTAGATTTTTCTTGGATGCAGAAGGAGTTCGAAGAAATCCTATACCGTATCATGAAAAATACTTTAGAAATTTTGGTGATTCTTTTTCTATAAAAATTGGAAGTTCACGTCATATTATCTTATCAAGGGATAATGAGGTAGCGCAATACATATTACAGAAGAATCAAAAAAACTATCATAAGTCTAAGTTTCAATCTGTTTATCTTTCTAAATATTTAGGAAAGGGGCTTTTGACTGTTGATGGCGATTTTTGGTTAAAACAAAGAAGACTTATCCAGCCTGCTTTTCATAAACAAAAAATGAATCAGCTGGTTGAAAATATGAGATTGACTATTATTTCGGAGTTAGATGGACTTGTTGAAAACAAAAAGGTTGATCTTTTTCCAATAATGAGTGAATTGGCATTTAATGTTGTTGCTAAATCATTATTTCAGTTTTCGATACCAGAAGAAAAATTAAATCGTATTAAATTTATTATTGAAGAAGTTCAAAATTTTTTAATTAAAGAAATTAGGCTTCCTCATAAAGCTTGGTGGTTTTCTGTTAGCGGTCAAGTTAAAAAACATCTTGCACTAGCCGAAGAGAATAATAGCATAATTCAAGAGATTATTGAGGAGAGGACCAACTCAAGAACTGAGGTAAATGATTTACTTAATATGCTTCTTGAAACCCGTTATGAAGATACTGGTGAGGGAATGTCTGTAAAGCAATTAATAGATGAAATAAAAATTTTATTTATAGCTGGACATGAGACAACTGCAAATGCTTTAACTTTTACATTACACTTATTAGGAAATAATCAGGAAGTACAGCAGAAAGTATTCGATGAAATCACAAAAATTGAATCTGAGACGGATGATGTTGTGGAGCAGCTTCAAAGAATGACCTACACTAATGCGGTTTTAAATGAGTCTATGAGATTGTATCCACCTGCATGGATAACAGATCGCCAAAATGTAGAAGACGATACATTAGCAGGGTTTAATATTAAAAAAGACACTTTGATTGGTGTTTCTTTTTATGAATTACATAGAAATCCAAAATATTGGGAAAATCCACATGCTTTTAATCCAGATCGATTTTTAGGAGAACAAAGAAAGCAATCTATGCAATATTTCTATCCTTTTGGTGCTGGACCAAGAATGTGTATTGGAGCTGGTTTTGCCATTTATGAAATGTGTCTTGCTATTTCTTATATAGTTAAAAAGTACAAAGTTATTTCTGCTGGAAGTACTGTGAACTTTAATCCGTTAATTACATTAAAACCTGTTGGAATAGAAGTTACTTTTTCTAAAAGATAATGATTAATTCTAAAGAGAAATATTCGAATTTTATAAAAGCCGAAGCTAAAAGACTCGGCTTTCTTTCTTGCGGAATATCGAAAGCAGGATTTTTAGAAGAAGAAGCACCTCGGCTTGAAAAATGGCTTAATAATAACCATAACGGGAAAATGGCTTATATGGAAAACCATTTTGATAAACGTTTGGATCCAACTTTACTGGTTGAGGATGGAAAAAGTGTTGTTTCCCTTATACTTAATTACTATCCAGAATCTTTGCAGAATGATGAAAGTTTTAAGATTTCAAAATATGCGTATGGACAGGATTATCATTTTGTAATTAAAGATAAACTAAAAGAATTTCTACACTCTATCCAAGAAAATATTGGAGAAGTATCTGGACGTGCTTTTGTTGACTCCGCACCAGTTTTGGATAAAGCTTGGGCAGCAAAAAGCGGCTTAGGATGGATTGGAAAAAATAGTAATTTAATTACTCAAAAAGTCGGTTCTTTTTATTTTATAGCGGAATTAATTATAGATTTAGAATTGGAATATGACCATGCAGTAACAGATCACTGTGGATCTTGTACAGCCTGCATAGACGCCTGCCCGACTCAGGCAATTGTTGCACCTTATGTTGTAGATGGAAGTAAATGTATTTCTTATTACACCATCGAATTGAAAGAAAATATTCCTTATGAAATGAAAGGAAAATTTGATGAATGGATGTTTGGCTGTGATACCTGCCAAGATGTTTGTCCATGGAATCGTTTTTCTAAACCTCACTCCGAACCTTTGTTCAATCCAAATCCAGATCTAATTTCTTTTACCAAAAAAGATTGGATTGAAATAACAGAAGAAACATTTAAACTTGTTTTTAAAAACTCTCCAATTAAAAGAACAAAATTTGACGGATTAAAACGTAATATTAAATTTTTAGAATAAACTTGTTTTGACTAATATATTGATATTCAGTGTGTTTGAATCTCTTGAATCTACCTTGCTTTCATTTTATTTCTTACGAAAACATGTGTTTTTGTCAATAAATTCTGTAGGAATTTAATTTAATCATAATTCTTTAAGAAATTTTGATCTGTTCATTATCAAATCTTTACATTTTTACTCTAAAATAGACTTCAACAATTGTTAAATATGGTTGTTTGACGAGTTTACCTGCACTTTGTCGACAATTGTCGTTGGAATCTCTTCCTTATATATATTTTCGTCGCTCCAAAACTACTTTACAAACTAAAAAAACAATTTTGTATTGAACCTATCATGACTATGGTCCAAACGCTACATTATTTATTTATAGGTCTTTATGAGACTTTTATTGCATTTGCAAAATCCATTTATTCCTTTTTTTCGTATTTCACATACACACTAAAATCAATCATCAATTTTTTAGTGCTTAATATTTCTGTTCCACAAACTCAAGTTGTCTATGCGTAACTTTACTTTTAACTTGTCTAGATTTTCTAGGCACATCTTTCTTATTGTTTTTTTATTAATCTGCACTTACAATGCTTCGGCTCAGTTTTACACTAAGCATTACATTGCACCGGCTCCTTGGCAATACTTTAGTAAAGCTAATGAAATTGTTATTGCAACAAATTCTACAACTCCGGTTACAATTGAAATATTAAAAAGTGACGGTACTTTAATCACAAATTCTTTAACTGCTAGTAAAGGGTCTCCAGCAGTTTATAGATTTGCAGGTTTACCTAAAGATGCACCTGCATTAAAATTAAACACAGTTATAAATGCTGCTGGTTTAATAGTAACGGGAAGTAAACCGATATCTATAAATTTAAGAAATATTGCTTCTGATGCTTTAGGCGGTGAAGGAAGTGATAAAGATATAAAGGGAAACGCCGCATTAACAAGTTTTGGAGATGCAGGAATAGGTATTCGATATAGAATTGGATATTATCGAGATGGATCTCTTGGGAATTTTGGTGGTTATGGCGATCAACGCCCTATTTATAGTATTATGGCTATTACCAATGGTACGTCAGTAAAATTCAATAGTACGTTGATTACTTTAAATGCTGGTCAAAGTTATTTATTTACGGCACCAATAGGAACTTTAGTTGAATCTTCAAATCCTACTGTTATGAATACTTCTGCTGCTATTGACACGCCAGATGGTTGTGGTGATGGGGCTTATAACCAAATTCCTCCAGAAGCAGTTCTGGGTACAGAGTATTTTATTCAAAGAGGTAAAGGAAATGATACAGCAGAACAAACAACTGTTGTTGCAACAAAAGCAAATACAAAAGTAACAGTTGATACATTTTCTGCAACAGGAGTATTGACAGGGACGATTGAAAAAACTTTGTTGAATGCGGGTGATTTTTTTACATTCGGAAATGGTATTTCTAAAACTAATTTTTCTGCATCTAGAGTTTTCGCAACAAATACTGTTGCCGTATACTCGGGTACGGCAAGAGATTGTGAGGTAGATGTTTACACGATTGCTCCAGTATCTCAATGTGGAGGATCTAATTTTATTGAGACGGCAAAATTTAGAAATTATGGAGTAGGTTCTTTACCATACTTTGGATATGTCCTTTTAAAGGATGCTTCTTCAAAAGTATATGTAAACGGACAAGATATAGAAACAAAATCTGGAATTTCGGCTCGCCGTCAATTAGGAAATACTGGCTGGTACTTAATTAACTTTGAAGATACTCAAATAGGAAGCCCAGATGTTCTTTCTTTATCAAGTGACGCAAAATTAACAGTTTCAATAGTGCAGCAAGGAGGAGGATTTACAATGGCAGGTTTTTTCTCAAATTTTGCAGTTCAGCCTGAAGATCCAACTTTTAATTATATTTCTGGTGGTGGTTGTACAAATAATTCAGCATTATTAAAAACACAAACAGGATTATCTCCTTATCAGTGGTACTTAAATGGAGTAGCGATTGCAGGCGCAAATTCAGATACCTATACAGCTACTAAAACAGGTTCATATTCAGTTGCTTCGACTTTAACCTGTGGAGCTCAAACACAATCTAAACCTGTTTCAGTTACTTTATGTACGGATTTAGGTATTACCAAAACCGTTGATAATGCAACACCATGTGTAGGTTCTAATATAGAATTTACTGTGAAGTTGAGTAATTTAGGAGGGAATAATTCTACTGGAGTTTCAGTAAATGATCTATTGCCAACAGGTTATACATTCGTAAGTTCAACTCAAACAACAGGAAATTATAACGCTACAACTGGTGTTTGGAGCATAGGAGATGTAAATGGAGGTGCTACAGAAACATTAAAAATAATTGCAAAAGTTAATGCGTCTGGCGTTTATACAAATGCAGCATCATTACCATCGACAACAACAGATAGTAATGCTGCAAATAACTCAGCAAGTGTTTCAACTACGCCAAATCCATTGCCAACACTTACAATTAATAATCCAGCATCTGTATGTTCTCCTTCAACAGTAGATTTAACTTCATCAACTGTTACAGCGGGAAGTTCATCAAATTTGACTTTTACTTATTGGACTAATTCGGCAGCAACAGCTGCTTATGCAACTCCAACTGCAGCGACAGCAGGTACTTATTATATAAAAGCTACGAATTCTTTTGGATGTTCTGTTATAAAGTCAGTAGTAGTAACCGTTGCAACTCCTCCAAATTCAGGAGTTTTGTCTGGGGTACAGAATATTTGTACAGCTGGGACATCAAACTTTACATCAAATGGCAATACAGGAGGAGTATGGACAAGTAATAATACTTCAATTGCTACGGTAAACTCATCAACAGGATTGGTAACTGGAGTTTCCTCAGGTACAGCAACAATAACATATAAAGTAACTGGAACAGGAGGTTGTTCAGATGCAGTTTCTATAAGAACAATTACGGTAACGACAGCACCAAATGCTGGAACTTTATCAGGAACACAAAATATCTGTATTGGCGGAACATCAACTTTTTCATCAAGTGGTGATACAGGAGGAGCATGGACAAGTGATAATACTTCAATTGCTACAGTAAACTCATCAACAGGGGTGGTAACAGGAGTTTCTTCAGGTACAGCAACAATAACATACAAAATAATAGGAACAGGAGGTTGTTCTGACGTTACCTCTACGAGAACTATTACGGTAAATCCAACACCGATTGCTCCAACAGCTTCAGTACAATCATTTTGTTCAGCTGATAATAAAACAGTAAACGATTTAACGGTTACTACTGGAAGTAATTTAAAATGGTATACTCAATTAACAGGAGGTAATGCATTAGCTTCAACAGACATTTTAACAACCAGAACTTATTATGTAAGCCAGACTTCTGCAAGTGGATGTGAGAGTTCAAGAACCTCGGTAGATGTCACAATAAATCCAACACCAGTTGCTCCAACAGCTTCAGCACAATTATTTTGTTCAGCTGATAATAAAACAATAAACGATTTAACAGTTACTACTGGAAGTAATTTAAAATGGTATACTCAATTAACAGGGGGTAGTTCATTAGCTTCAACAGATATTTTAACAACAAGAACTTATTATGTAAGCCAAGCAACTAACACATGTGAAAGTGCACGAACTGCTGTAAGTGTAATTGTAACTACAACACCATCTACGCCAATATTGAGCAGTATCACTCAACCGACATGTTCGACTTTTACAGGAAGTTTTACTATTAACAATTATGATTCAACTTATAATTATATAATAACCCCATCAACAGGAGTTATCAATAACGCAGGTACAATTACAGCACCTACAGGAAGCTATACAATTTCTGCATCAATTAACGGATGTTCTTCTGGAAATGTAAGTTTTGTTATTAATTCAATCTTATGTGCCAATGCAGATTCATTCGGAACAAAAACATCTGGATTATCTGCAGTAAATATTGGAAATGTAAAAACCAACGATACATTAAACGGTTTAGCGGTTACAGCAGCAAATACATCAGTAACACCAAAAACTGACGGAGTATTGAGTGTTGATGCAGACGGAGAAGTTACTCTTTCGGCAGATGCACCAAGCGGGTCATACAGCATTACTTATGAAATCTGCGAAAAAAATACAGCGAACTGTAAAACAGCAGCAGCTACGGTTGTAGTAGACAATAAAATAAAAGCAGTTGTAGATACAATTATACCAATTAATGGAAATATTGGAGGAACAACGGTTGTATTAACAGCAAATGATACCTTAAATGGCAATCCAGTTGTAATTGGAACTAATTCTGGTGAAGTTAGTATAAATATTGTTGGCACTTTACCAACAGGATTAACGTTAAATTCAAACGGAACTATTACAGTAAGTCCATCGACTCCAAAAGGAGATTACAATGTAGAATATGTAATATGTGAAGTTGGCGCTGTACCTGCAAACTGTGATTCTGTGACTATAGTTGTACCAGTTACATCAGGCGATCTTGTAGCCAATCCAGACACTGTACCGTCGGTTATTGGGTCAAATGCAAATCAGACATTGAATGTAAATGTTTTAGATAATGATACTAAAAACGGACAGAAATTAGATCCTTCAGATGTAAATCTTACTGTTT
>NZ_SODX01000001.1:925501-1011965 GCF_004366435.1 Flavobacterium sp. S87F.05.LMB.W.Kidney.N
ACAATTTCATTTACTGCTAATGATAAACTAAACGGAAATCCAGCAGTTGTAGGAACAGCTTCAGGAGAAGTTAGTTTTGAAATTATTGGAACACTTCCGTCAGGATTTACATTAAATCCAGATCATACTATTACTGTTGCGCCAAACACGCCGGCAGGAAATTATAATGTAGAATACCGTATCTGCGAAAATACTAATCCGACAAACTGTGATTCAGTAATTTCGGTTGTAACGGTTACATCAGGCAATCTTGTTGCAAATCCAGACACAGTACCGTCGGTTATCGGGTCAAATGCAAATCAAACATTGAATGTTAATGTTTTAGATAATGATACTAAAAACGGACAAAAATTAGATCCTTCAGATGTAAATCTGACTGTTTCGAAACCAGATCCAAAAGGATATTTAGTATTGAATCCAGACGGGACAGTGACTTTAGGAGCTAATGCACCAGCAGGAGATTATGAATTAGAATATACAATCTGCGAGAAATTAAATCCTTCAAATTGTAAATCAAACACAGTAACGGTAACAGTAACTGCACCAAAAATTGAAGCAGTTGCAGATCCTGTAACTTCAATTAATGGAAATATCGGAGGAACAACAATTTCATTTACTGCTAATGATAAACTAAACGGAAATCCAGCAGTTGTAGGAACAGCTTCAGGAGAAGTTAGTTTTGAAATTATTGGAACACTTCCGTCAGGATTTACATTAAATCCAGATCATACAATTACTGTGGCGCCAAACACTCCGGCAGGAGATTATAATGTAGAATACCGTATCTGCGAAAACACAAATCCGACAAACTGTGATTCAGTAATTTCAGTTGTAACGGTTACATCAGGCGATCTTGTAGCCAATCCAGATATTGTATCGTCAGTTGTCGGGTCAAATACAAATCAGACACTAAATGTAAATGTTTTAGATAATGATACTAAAAACGGACAAAAATTAGATCCTTCAGATGTAAATCTGACTGTTTCAAAACCAGATCCAAAAGGATATTTAGTATTGAATCCAGACGGGACATTGACTTTAGGAGCTAATGCACCAGCAGGAAATTATGAATTAGAATATACAATCTGCGAGAAATTAAATCCTTCAAATTGTAAATCAAACACAGTGACGGTAACAGTAACTGCACCAAAAATTGAAGCAGTTGCAGATCCAGTAACTTCAATTAATGGAAATATCGGAGGAACAACAATTTCATTTACTGCTAATGATAAACTAAACGGAAATCCAGCAGTTGTTGGAACGGCTTTAGGAGAAGTTAGTTTTGAAATTATTGGAACACTTCCGTCAGGATTTACATTAAATCCAGATCATACAATTACTGTGGCGCCAAACACTCCGGCAGGAGATTATAATGTAGAATACCGTATCTGCGAAAACACAAATCCGACAAACTGTGATTCAGTAATTTCGGTTGTAACAGTTACCGGAGGAGATCTTGTAGCAAATGAAGATCTTGTACCATCAGCGGTTGGAGTTAATGTTTCACAAACAGTAATAAATGTCTTTACAAACGATACTAAAAACGGAAATGCTCTAGTACCGGCAGATGTAAATCTTACTCCAGGAACAGATCCAAAAGGATATTTAACAATAGATGCAAATGGAAATGTTATTCTTGCAGCTAGTGCGCCAGCAGGAGATTATGAATTGCCATATACTATTTGTGAGAAATTAAATCCTTCAAATTGTAGTTCTAATGTTGTAAAAGTAACTGTAACAGAACCAAAAATGACAGTATCTGCAAACAGCTACTGTTCAAACAATGTTCCTTATGTAAATTATACAGTTACACCAGATAATTTTACAACAGCGAATCTATTGACAGTTAAATGGATCGACAGCGCAAATAATGTTGTAGCTACTCAAACAAACTTACCATTAAGCGGAAATATTATTTGGCCGGGCGCTGTAGTTGACGGTAGTGGAAATGGAGTAGATTGGCCGGGATGGATTTTAAATAACGGACAATGGACAGAAGGTGCAGATGGTTTTGAGCTTACGAGAAATGGAGTGAAAATGGAATTTTCATTAAACCCAACCGTAACGGTTTCTGTAGCTTATCCAGCAGCAACTTCTGGTTGTAACGCTCGTCCGACATTCTCAATCAAAGCAAATAATGATGAGGCAGGACCAATTGATGTGAAAAAAGGAATGAATGCATCACTTAATATTTTTGCAAATGATCTTGTAAATGGAGTAAATCCAAATCCTGCAGATGTTATTTTATCAACTGTTGTTGCAAATCCAAATCTAACACTAAATACAGACGGATCAATCAACATTGCTGCAAACACACCAAATGGAGTTTACGAATTGACTTATCAAATCTGTGAAGCTGCAAATACATCAAATTGTAGTCAGGCAACAATTAAAATTACAGTATTGAATACGCTTGATCCTGCTTCTCCAGCATCAAACGAAATTACTTTAGGGAATGATAATAATATTAGTGTAGACGGAATTAATGGTTCTCTAGAATTTGTAAATGTTTTAGATAATGATTTAATAAACGGACAACCGATCAATCCTGCAGATGTTGTGGTAAAACCTTTAACAACGAATGCCTATTTTGAATGGAATGCTGACGGAACTGTAAATGTTAAACCAAATACACCAGGAGGAAATTATCCATTGACGTATCAGGTTTGCGAAAAAGCAGATCCTTTAAATTGTTCAACAGCAGTAATGAATGTTTTTGTTGAAGTTCCAGCAATAGCAGTTATCAAAACCGCAGTATTCAATGATGAAGATAAGAGCGGTTATGCTAATGCAGGCGAAACAATCACGTACAAGTTTACAGTAACCAATACAGGAAATGTACCGCTTATTGGTATTACAATAACAGATCCATTAACTGGAGTAGTAGTTTCTGGCCAGCCAATTGATCTAAATATAAACGAATCTAATGAAACTAATTTCACTGCAGTTTACAAAATAACTCAAGAAGATATTAATCAGGGCAGTGTTAGTAATCAGGCAATTGCACAAGGTAAAAGTAGTAGAGGTATAGTTGTTGAAGACAAATCAGATGATTCTAGCAACAATGGCGACAATCCTACGGTATTAGATTTAAATGGATGTGCAATTAAAGTATTTAAAGCTTTCTCTCCAAATGGAGACGAAAAGAATGCAAGATTCTTTATTAGAGGCATAGAATGTTATCCAGATAATACTGTTGAAATTTACAACCGTTGGGGAGTATTGGTTTTCAGTATAGATCAATATAATAATACAGACAGAGTCTTTTTAGGATATTCTAACGGACGTTCTACGATTAAACAAACAGACGGTCTGCCAGTAGGAACCTATTTCTATATTTTGAAATACAAAGATAGTGCTAAAAACCCGCACGAAGAATCAGGTTACTTATACATTAACAAATAAAAATAGATGACGGCTTAGTTCTAGCTGAGCCGTTTTAAAACTTAATAAATGAAAAAATTAATTTTAATTTTTATGTTTTTTTCGATTGTGTCTAATGCGCAGCAAGATGCGCAGTATACTCAATACATGTATAATACAATCGAAGTCAATCCAGCTTACGCAGGTTCAAGAGGAGCTTTAAGCGTTTTTGGATTGTATCGTACGCAATGGGTTGGTTTAGATGGCGCGCCGGAAACAAGTACATTTTCTGTCAATACACCTATAAGTAACAGCGATTTAGGGCTTGGAGTTTCTTTAGTAAATGATAAAATCGGACCAACTGTAGAAAACACCTTATCAGCAGATTTGTCTTATACAATACCAACTTCAGAAAGTTGGAACTTGTCTTTCGGGATAAAAGGAACAGCAAATCTTTTTAATCTTGATGTCAATAAATTAAGTATGGAAGATCAGGATGATCCACAATTTCAAAACTTAAAAAACAGATTTAGCCCAAATGTAGGAGCTGGAATTTACTATCATTCAGATCGAGCCTATATTGGATTATCTATTCCTAATTTTATAGAAACAAATCGCTATAATTCTGACGACACCGCTATTTTCAAAGAAAAAATCAATTATTATTTAATAGCCGGTTATGTCTTTAATCTGGATCGTTTAGAGTATATCAAATTCAAACCAGCTTTAATGACCAAAATGGTAGAAGGAGCACCTTTGCAGGTAGATGTTTCGGGGAATTTTATGTTTAATGATAAATTCGTTCTTGGGCTTGCATACCGTTGGAGTGCATCAGTTAGTGCAATGGCTGGATTTCAAGTTACAAAAGGAATGTACGTAGGTTATGGTTACGATCATGAAACTACAAGACTTAGAAAATACAATTCTGGATCTCATGAGATTTTCCTAAGATTCGAATTTTTCAATAATTATAATAAAATGATATCTCCAAGATTCTTTTAATGATACCTATGAAAGTAAACAAATTAATTTTGATCTTTTTGCTGTCTGGCTTTTTCTTAAATGTGAATGCACAAAATCCATTCACAAATATGAATGTAAAATATGCAGATAAAAAGTACAGTGAATATGCTTACGCAGATGCAATAAAAGTATACGAAAACTTAGTAACCACAGAAACTAATAACGAAGGATTAATTCAGCGTCTGGCAAACTCATATTATTTTAATGGAGAATTAAAAAGTGCCTTAAAATGGTATGAACAATTATTTATGATAAACCCAGACCAAGAATCTGAATATTTATACCGTTACGCCCAATCTTTAAAATCAGCTGGAAACTATCGTAAATCGGATGAAATTCTACAGAAATTTAATGAAAAAGCGGTTTTAGAAAAGAGAGCCGATTTAATTCGAAATGATAAAAATTATTTAGAGGAAATAAAAGAAAATTCAGGTCGATTTGAAATTGGAGATGCGGGAGTTAATTCTCATTTTTCAGATTACGGAAGCACTGCTTATAATAACAAAATAATCTTTACTTCGGCGCGCGATACAGGCGGCGTGGTTAAGACTAATTTTCAATGGACAAATAGATCTTTCTCTAGATTATATTCGGCTGTTTTAATGCCTGACGGAAGTGTTGGAAGACCTGAACTTTTAATAAAAAGAAAAAAAGACAAATTCAATGAGTCAAGTCCGATTTTCACAAAAGATGGTCGTACAATGTATTTTACCCGAAATAACTTTACTGATGGCAAGAGAAGAAGCAACGATAAAAATGTAACGCTTTTAAAATTGTACAAAGCAGAATGGATTGACGAAGAATGGAAAAACATAAAAGAACTTCCGTTTAACAGCGACCAATACAGTACTGCACATCCAGCGTTAAGTGTAGACGAAAAAATATTGTATTTCGCGTCGGATATGCCAGGAACGTTAGGCCAGTCGGATATTTATAAAGTAACTATTAATGAAGACGGTACATTTGGGACACCAGAAAACTTAGGACCTTCAATTAATACCGAAGGAAGAGAAACCTTTCCTTTTATTTCTGGAGACAACGAATTGTATTTTGCATCTGACGGACGCCCGGGTTTAGGCGGACTTGATATTTTTGCTGTTAGAATAAAAGCAAACGGAACTTTTGATGAAGTTTTAAACGTTGGGGAACCTGTAAACAGTAAACAAGACGATTTCGCTTTTAGCATTGACAGTAAAATTAGAAACGGATTTTTCTCTTCCAATAGAGATAGCGGTCAAGGGTTAGACGATATTTACCGATTTACAGAAACTAGAAGATTAATCTGTGAGCAAAACTTAACAGGAACAGTTACAGATGCAGAATCTAATGAACTGCTGGCCAATACTTCTCTTACTTTATTTAACGATAAGTTTGATCCAGTTGGAACAATCGTTACAGATGAAAAAGGAAATTACATTTTTCCTACTGTAAAATGTGGCAGAAAATATACCATTAGAACAGCCAAAACAGATTACAACGCAAAAGAAGTTGCTGTAAATATCCAAAAAGACGCAGAAACAACATTAATGATTGCATTAAACAAAGTGTTTGTTCCTCTTGCTGCGAAAAAAATAGAAATCAAAAAAGTTGCAATAAGTCCAGTAAAATTAGGATCGATAAAAGTGGGAGCAGATTTGGCAAAACTATTAAATCTGCCAATGAACTTTTTTGATTTGGGCAAAGCAACAATCAAAAAGACATCAGAACCACAATTAATGAAAGTGGTAAATCTTTTAAATGAATATCCAAATATGAAACTAGATATTCGTTCCCACACCGACAGTCGTTCGTCATCAGAAAGCAATCAGATTCTTTCTGAAAAAAGAGCGCAATCGACAAAAAACTGGCTGGTACAAAAAGGAATAAGCGAAGAACGTTTATCTGCCAAAGGTTATGGAGAAACACAATTAGTAAACAAATGTGCAGACGGAGTGAAGTGCACCGAAAAACAACATATGCAAAATAGAAGAAGTGAGTTTATTATTGTAGCAATGTAAAAAAAAGGAAATTTTCAATTTTTTAAATTCCAAATTCCAATCATAGAACCCTTTTCTAAATTTTAGAAAAGGGTTTTTTGTAAAAAAATGCTCTGAATTTTGGCATGGTTATACTTTTAATGTTTTTCCAGATATCCCTACGGGATAATATTGATATTATCATCATTATTTTTCTACCAACCCGTAACTCCTAGCGGAGTTGTTCTTCTATATTTTTAATGGTACTGATATAACACCTGTGGAATAATATTTTGATGGTTACAATTTTTTTTTTCTACCAATCCATAGGTTCTAGCGGATTCTCTGATTTATTTTTAATGTGCTTTCATATATCCCTAAAAGATAATATTGGGATGATTATCATTATTTTTTCTACCAATCCATAGGTTCTAGCGGAGTCTCTGATTTGTTTTTAATGTGCTTTCATATATCCCTAAAAGATAATATTGTGATGATTATCATTATTTTTTCTACCAACCCATAACTCCTAACGGAGTTGCTGTTCAATATTTTTAATGGTATTGATTTAATCCCTGAGGAATAAATGTTCTTTTAAACATCCAGATATAATATTACGATGATTATAATCACTCTTGTATCATGCCATAACTTCTAATGAGTTGCTAATTCATAATATTTAATTTCTGCAAAATAACTCCGTTAGGAGTTAATGATTGGTAGAATCCCAAAAATATCGACATGTATTTTGTCCCATCGGGACATTTGATTATTATTTACACAATGTGAATCCTAAACGTTAAAAAATCAAATTTTCTTCAAAAAAGAATTGTAAAAAGTTTCTTTCTTTAGTGGATAATTTTGAAAATCTAAATTTTGATGTATTATGTTTAAAATGAATTGTTTATGTTTTTAAAAAATCGATTTCGTTGCAAATCGTGTTTGTTTTTGTTTTAACTTTATAAACCTAAAAATTTTTCATTATGACTGTAGATCAAATACTTAAAGCAAAAGGAAGAAATGTCTATTCCGTTATTTCGAATTTAACGGTTTATGAAGCCTTAAAAGTAATGGGAGAAAAAAATATCGGAGCAATTTTAATTATTGACGATAATAATTTAAAAGGAATCTTATCTGAAAGAGATTATGCCCGTAAAATTGTTCTAAAAGATAAATCTTCTAAAGAAACTTTTGTTCATGAGATTATGGAAAGTAATGTTTTTACAGTAAAACTTTCAGATAATCTTGAAGATTGTATGGAACTTATGAGCGAAAAAAGAATCCGACACCTGCCTGTTTTAGAAGATGGAGTAGTGGTTGGAATAATCTCAATAAGCGATGTTGTTAAGGCAATTATAGAAATTCAAAAAGACACCATTAATCATTTGAATTCTTATATTTCTCAATAAAGCACACTTAAAAACAATAAAAATTTAAAAGGAGTCCAATTTCTATTGGACTTTTTTTATTTATCAAAATGGATTTTAAGAAAAGAAAATGCTAAAAATACGCCATTTTAAAACAAGACTTATATCTTTGTAAGCTAGAATAAAAGCTAAAAATAATGAACAAAGAGAGTAAAAGAAGAGAAGCGTTACTGTACCATTCAGAGCCGACTCCAGGAAAAATTCAGGTAGTTCCAACAAAAAAATATGCAACCCAAAGAGACTTATCACTGGCTTATTCGCCGGGAGTTGCAGAACCATGTTTAGCAATTGCAGAAAACATTGATGACGTTTATAAATATACAGCTAAAGGAAATTTAGTAGCCGTAATCTCAAACGGTACAGCTGTTTTAGGACTAGGAAATATAGGCCCTGAAGCAGGAAAACCTGTAATGGAAGGGAAAGGTTTGTTATTCAAAATATTCTCTGATATTGATGTTTTTGATATCGAAATCGGCACCGAAAATGTTGAAGAATTTATTCAAACCGTAAAAAATATTGCTCCAACTTTTGGAGGTATTAATCTTGAAGATATTAAAGCGCCAGAATCTTTTGAAATCGAAAGAAGACTGGTAGAAGAATTAAATATTCCGGTAATGCACGATGACCAGCACGGAACAGCAATTATATCTTCAGCAGCTTTAATCAATGCACTTGAATTAGCAGGTAAAAAAGCAGAAGATGTAAAAGTAGTAGTTTCTGGAGCAGGATCTGCAGCAATCGCTTGTACTGATTTATACGTTTTATTAGGCGTGAAAGTAGAGAATGTTTTAATGTTCAACAGTAAAGGACTTTTAACAAAAGACAATCCGGCACTTTCTGATTTACAATTAAAATATGCTGTCGACGGTCCAAAAATTTCTTTGGCAGATGCAGTAAAAGATGCTGATGTTTTCATCGGATTATCTTCTGGAGATATTCTTTCGCCAGAAATGTTACTAACAATGGCAAAAAGCCCGATCGTTTTTGCAATGGCAAATCCGAATCCGGAAATCGATTATAATTTAGCTGTAGAAACGCGTAAAGACGTTATTATGGCGACAGGACGTTCAGATTTTCCTAATCAGGTAAATAATGTTTTAGGTTTCCCTTACATTTTTAGAGGAGCATTAGACGTAAGAGCGACAAAAATTAACGAAGAAATGAAAATGGCTGCCGTAAAAGCGTTGGCTATTTTAGCAAAAGAACCAGTTCCAGAGCAGGTTAACGTAGCGTACGGTGCAACCAAATTAGGTTTCGGACAAGAATATATCATTCCAAAACCATTTGATCCTAGATTGATTACAGTTGTGGCGCCTGCAGTAGCAAAAGCAGCAATGGAATCTGGTGTAGCAAAAAATCCTATCACAGACTGGGCAGCTTATGAAGACAATCTTCGTGAGCGTATGGGTAATGATAATAAAATGGTGCGATTGATTACAAATCGTGCAAAATTAGATCCTAAAAGAATTGTTTTTGCTGAAGCAGATCAGTTAAATGTATTAAAAGCAGCACAAATTGTTTACGAAGACGGAATTGGATTCCCAATTTTATTAGGAAACAAAGAAGTGATTTTAGAATTGAAAGCAGAACTAGGTTTTGATGCTGATCTAGAAATTATTGATCCTAAGACAGATGAAGAAGAAGTAAGACGTAATAAATTTGCAAATTCGTTTTGGGAAACAAGAGGCCGAAGAGGTGTTTCAAAATTAGATGCGGAGAAATTCATGCGCGAAAGAAACTATTTTGCAGCCATGATGGTTAATGAAGGTGAAGCAGATGCTTTAGTTACTGGATATTCTAGAAGCTATCCTTCTGTTGTAAAACCAATGATGCAATTAATAGAAAAAGCACATAATGCCTCTCTAATTGCAACAGCAAACATGATGCTTACTTCTCGCGGGCCAATGTTTTTATCAGACACTGCAATCAACATTAATCCATCTGCACAAGATTTGATTAACATTGCAATTATGACTTCTAAAACAGCAAAAATGTTTGGTATTGAGCCTGTTATTGCAATGGTTTCATTCTCAAACTTTGGTTCTTCATCTAGCGCAAGCGCGTCAAAAGTTAGAGAAGCAGTTGCTTACTTACATAAAAATCATCCTGAAATGATTGTTGATGGAGAAATTCAGGCAGATTTTGCTTTAAATCCAGAAATGTTGCAGGAGAAATTCCCATTCTCTAAATTAGCTGGTAAAAAAGTAAATACATTGATTTTCCCTAATCTAGAGTCAGCAAATATCACTTATAAATTGTTGAAAGAATTGTATAAAGTGAATTCAATCGGACCAATTATGATGGGTATGGGTAAACCAGTTCACATTTTCCAATTAGGGGCAAGCGTAGAAGAAATGGTAAACATGGCTGCAATCGCTGTGATTGATGCACAGGAAAAAGAAAACAAAAAGAATAAAATCTCACAATAAACGTTCTAACAAGGATTGAATAACTTTGTCGTAATTTTATGGCATTTTTATTATATTTGATACTAATAAAGTATATTTATGATAGCACATTTGCAGGGAAGATTAGTAGAAAAAAATCCTACAGAAGTTGTAATTGATTGTGGAGGAGTTGGTTATCAGGTGAATATATCACTGCATACCTTTTCTTTAATACCAAATTCTGAAAATATAAAATTGTATACGCATCTTCAAATAAAAGAAGATGCGCATACTTTATATGGTTTTGCAGAGAAATCGGAACGCGAAATTTTTAGAATGCTGCTTTCTGTTTCAGGAATCGGAGCAGGAATTGCGAGAACGATGCTTTCGTCAATAGAACCAAAACAAATTATAAATGCGATCGCATCAGGAGATGTAGGCGTAATTCAATCTATAAAAGGGATTGGGAACAAAACAGCACAAAGGGTTATACTTGATTTAAAGGAAAAAGTGTTAAAGTTGTACGATTTGGATGAAGTTTCAGTAGTTCAAAACAATACAAATAGAGATGAAGCGTTATCTGCTTTGGAAGTTTTAGGTTTTGTTCGTAAAGCGTCTGAAAAAGTAGTAGAAAAGATCGTTAAAGAAGATCCAGAAGCTACAGTAGAAACAATCATCAAAAAAGCTTTAAAAAGCTTATAAATTCATTTTATATAAAAGAATTCTATGCGTAAAATTTGTATTTTGTTGCTGGTCTTACTCTGCGGTAATGTTTTGCGTGCGCAGGTCACCCCGGCAACTCAAGATACAACTAAAACTCAGTTTTCAGTTGGTAAAATTGAAATTGCAGATCCACCAAGTATACTATCAGCTTATAGATACGATCCAATTACAGATCGTTATATTTATACCAATTCTGTTGATGGTTTCTCAATCAATTACCCTTTAATTTTAACTCCAAAAGAATACGAAGATTTAGTTCTAAAAGAATCTAGAAGAGATTACTTTAGAAAAAAATCAGATGCAATTGATGGTAAAAAAACAGGAAGCGAAGCCGCAAAAAAAGATTTACTTCCAAGATATTATATCAATTCCAGTTTGTTCGAAAGTATTTTTGGAAGTAATACCATTGATGTAAAGCCCACAGGATCAGTCGAAATGGATCTAGGTTTGCGTTATACCAAACAAGACAATCCTTCATTTTCTCCAAGAAACAGATCCAGCCTGACTTTTGATTTTGATCAAAGAATCAGTATGAGTTTAATGGGTAAAATAGGAACTCGTCTTGAGGTAAATGCCAATTACGATACGCAGTCAACTTTTGCCTTTCAAAACTTATTTAAACTCGCGTATACTCCATCAGAAGATGATATAATACAAAGTGTAGAAGTTGGTAACGTCAGCATGCCTCTTAATAGCACACTTATTAGAGGTGCACAGAGTTTATTTGGAGCAAAAGTAAAAGCACAATTTGGTAAAACAACTATTACCGGAGTTTTCTCAGAACAGAAGTCTCAAACCAAAAGTATAGTCGCAGAAGGTGGAGGAACAGTTCAAAACTTTGATTTGTTCGCATTAGATTACGATAATGACCGACATTTCTTCTTGTCACAATACTTTAGAAATAAATACGATTCATCTCTAAGAAATTATCCATTTATTGACAGCCGTGTTCAAATTACAAGACTAGAAGTATGGGTTACCAATAAACAGAATAGAGTAACGACAAACAATAATAACTTAAGAAATATTATTGCGCTTCAAGATTTAGGTGAAGGTCAAGTTAGCGGCGTGCCAGACAATGAAGTTGTAGTGATTACCAATTCGGCAGGATTTTTTAATAATCCTATAGATTCTCCAACAGACAATACGAATAATAAATACAATCCTGCAACAATCGGGCAAGGAGGAAGTTATTTAAATTCTAATATTAGGGAGATTGTTACTGCTGGTTCTGGATTTAACAATGCAAATGTAAGCGAAGGTACCGATTATTCTGTTTTAGAAAATGCTAGAAAGTTAACAACAAACGAATATACTTTTAATCCACAATTAGGTTATATCTCTTTGCAGCAGCGTCTGGCCAATGACGAAATTTTGGCAGTTGCCTTTGAATACACTGTTGGAGGAAAAGTATATCAAGTTGGAGAATTCGGAAGCGATGGTGTAGATGCAACTGTAGTTACAGGAAACAATAACGCTAATCAAGCTATTGTAACGCAGAGTTTGGTTTTAAAAATGCTGAAAAGCAGTTTGACTAATGTTAATAATCCAGTTTGGAACTTGATGATGAAAAACGTTTATCAAATTCCACAGGCGTATCAAATCAAGCAAGAAGATTTCAGGCTAAACATTCTTTACACAGATCCATCACCAATAAATTATATAACACCAGTTCCAGGGACTCTTTTTCCAGATGATGATCCTGTAAATCCTGATCCAAATAATTATTATATTACTAAAACTCCTTTACTGAATGTATTTAACTTAGATCAGTTAAATTCTACCAATGACCCACAAAAGGGTGGAGATGGTTTTTTTGATTATGTTCCAGGAATAACAGTAGATGTTCAAAATGCTCGTATTATTTTTACAACCAAAGAACCTTTTGGAGAACTTTTGTTTAAAAAATTAAATACAGGCACTTCGGGCGAAAATTATAATGATCCAACGACCTATAATGATAATCAGCGAAAATATGTATTCAGAAATATGTACAGAAGTACACAAGCTGGTGCGTTGCAGGATAGTGATAAAAACAAATTTTTATTAAGAGGAAAATACAAATCTTCGGGAAGTAATGGTATTCCAATTGGAGCATTCAACGTTCCACAAGGTTCTGTTGTAGTAACTGCGGCAGGAAGGGTTTTGGTTGAAGGTATCGATTATAGTGTTGATTATCAATTAGGAAGAGTGCAGATTTTAGATCCTTCTCTTCAAGCTTCCAATACACCAATTGAAGTTTCCTTAGAAAATAATTCAATTTTTGGACAGCAGACTAGAAGATTTATGGGATTTAATATTGAACGTAAAATGTCTGAAAATTTTGTTTTAGGGGCAACCTTTTTAAAGATGACAGAGCGTCCTTTTACTCAAAAATCAAGCTACGGACAGGAATCTGTAAACAATACTATTTTTGGTTTTAACGGAAATTACTCTACAGAAGTTCCATTTTTAACTAGATTAGCCAATAAGCTTCCAAACGTTGATACCGATGTTCCTTCTAATCTTTCCATTCGTGGAGAAGTTGCATTTTTAAAACCAGATGCACCAAAAGCCAGTGATTTTGAAGGTGAGGCAACTATTTACATAGATGATTTTGAAGGTTCTCAGACAACTATTGATATGAGATCTGCATATGCATGGAGTTTATCTTCGACTCCATATATTGGTTCAATAAATGATAATACATTTAATGCAAGTTCTAATACGTTAGATTATGGTTTCAAACGTGCAAAGCTAGCATGGTATACCATCGATCCAGTCTTTTATGCATCAAAACCTTCTGGAATTTCCAATGACGATTTGTCTTTAAATTCAACAAGAAGAATCTATAGTAGAGAGCTTTATCCGAATACAGATATTGCTCAAGGACAAATTCAAGTAGTTAATACTTTAGATTTAACGTATTATCCATCAGATAGAGGACCTTACAATAACAATCCAAATTTTGGGGCAAGTAGTCCTTCGACCAATTTTGGAGGAATTATGCGTGCGCTGAATTCAACCAATTTTGAGCAGGGAAATGTAGAATATATTCAGTTTTGGGTACTGGATCCATATGTTGGAACAGGAGAATCACAGCCGACCAATACAGGTAAAATTTATTTCAACTTAGGAGAAGTTTCAGAAGACGTTTTAAAAGACGGCAGAAAACAATATGAAAACGGATTAGGACCAGATCAGGTAATGGTAAATCCGCAGCCACTTTGGGGAGATGTGCCTGCATCACAATCGTTAATTTATGCTTTTGACACCAATCCGGATAATCGTAGAAATCAAGATGTTGGTTTAGATGGACTTCCGAATTCAAAAGAAGCTTCTATTTATAATAATTACGCTGGTGAAAGTGATCCAGCAGCAGATGATTACACCTATTATTTAAATACAGATGGCGGCGTTTTAAATCGCTATAAAAAATATAATGGAACTGAGGGGAACTCTGCAGTAAGTGTAGATGATCCGAATCGTGGTTCTACAACTCTTCCAGACGTTGAAGATATCAACCGTGATAATACAATGAGTACAATCAATGCGTATTATGAATACAGTATTGATTTAAGACCAGGAATGCAGATTGGACAAAATTATATTACAGACATTAGAGAAGTAAAAAATGTCGAACTTCCAAACGGAAGCACAACAAATGCAAGATGGATTCAATTTAAAATCCCAGTTTCGCAGCCACAAAATACTATTGGAAATATTACAGATTTTAGATCGATTCGTTTCATGCGTATGTTTATGACTGGATTTAATGATCAAATGACAGTTCGTTTTGGAGCATTAGATTTAGTTAGAGGAGAATGGAGAAGATACACAGGAACATTAGATGCTAATGATACAAATCCAGAAAACGACGGAACTGAGTTTGATGTTGCGGCAGTTAATATTCAGGAAAATGGGACTAAATGCCCAGTAAATTATGTTATTCCGCCAGGAGTTCAAAGAGAACAAGCATATAACAACAATACAATCATTAACCAAAATGAGCAGTCTTTAGCATTAAGAATTGGAGGTTCAGGATTAGAATATCAAGATTCTAGAGCAGTTTTCAAAAATGTAAGTGTTGATATGCGTCAATACAAAAAGTTGAAAATGTTCATTCATGCGGAATCACTTCCAAATGATAGCCAGCTTTTAGATAATGAAATGATTGGATTTATTCGTTTTGGTAATGACTTTACGCAAAACTTTTATCAGATTGAAATTCCATTAAAAGTAACAAATACTGGAGGATCATGTGAGATAAGTCCAGATTTGGTTTGGCTGGAAGAAAATAATATTGACGTGGCTTTGTCTTTGCTGACCAGAATGAAAATATTGGCAATGAAGATTGATCCTAATGACCCAAGAAGAGATGTAAATGGTATTTACTATCCAGATAGAGATCCATCTATAGAAGGAGGTGACCAAGACGGTAAATTGACTTTAGGTATAAAAGGAAATCCGAATTTTGGTTTAGTTCGAAATTTAATGGTCGGAGTAAAAAGTGCTGCAGATCATAAAAACATTAATGGAGAAGTTTGGTTTAACGAGCTTCGTATGTCTGATTTGGAAAACAAAGGCGGTATGGCAGCCTTGTTAAATGTCGATACCAATATGGCCGATTTGATGACATTATCAGCATCAGGAAAAAAGAGTACCATTGGTTTTGGTTCTCTTGAAGAGGGGGCTAATGAAAGAGATCGTGAAGATATTCAACAATATAACATAGTAACAAACTTAAATTTAGGAAAATTACTGCCTAAGAAATGGGGAATTAATCTTCCGTTCAATTATGCAATTGGAGAAGAAGTTATTACACCAGAATACGATCCGTTTAATCAGGATATTAAACTGAAACAGTTAATAGCAGAAACAACAGATCCAGCAGAAAAAGATAATATTAGAACACGTGCAGTAGATTATACTAAGCGTAAGAGTATTAACTTTATTGGAGTACGAAAAGACAGAGCCCAAGAGCAGAAACCTCATGTTTATGATGTAGAAAACTTTACATTCTCCCAATCTTATAATCAGGTAGAAAGACATGATTATGAAGTAGAAGATTATGAAGATGAGCAATCGAACACAGCCGTGAATTATGCGTATACATTCCAGCCGAAAGAAGTGGTTCCGTTCAAGCAGACCAAATTCATGAAAACAAGTGAATATTGGAAACTATTGAGTGATTTCAATTTTAATTATCTTCCTTCAAATATATCTTTTAATACAAATATTATTAGACAAAGTAATCGTCAGCAATATCGACAAGTTGATGTAGAAGGTATTGGTCTTGATCCGCTTTACAGAAGAAATTTTGCATTTAATTATCAATACGGTTTTGGATTCAATCTGACAAAATCATTAAAATTAAATTATACTGCTGCATCGAATAATATTGTTAGGAACTTTTTGAATGACGATAATTCGCCAAAAGAAGACTTTAATATTTGGGACGATTATTTTGATATTGGTACGCCAAACCAGCATTTGCAGCAATTGGTTTTAAATTATGATATACCAATTAATAAAATCCCAATTTTCAGTTTCGTAAAAGCAACTTATTCTTATACTGCCGATTATAATTGGCAAAGAGCTTCAACAGCATTTTCGCAATATGAAGAAGAAAATCCAGATGGATCGACAACTCTGTGGGATTTAGGAAATACAATCCAAAATGCTAATTCAAATACTTTAACTACAACATTAAATATGAACACGTTGTATAAGTATTTAGGTTTAACGCCAGGTTCTAAAACAGCGGCGAAAACAAAACCAACAGCACCACCTAAGCCAGGTGAAAAAATTGTAAACACTGCGAAGCCAACAGTAAGTAGAAGTCCTTTTTACGACGGTTTAATTGGAGTTTTGACAAGTGTTAAGAACATTCAAATTAATTATACTAAAAACAGCGGTACTGTTTTGCCAGGATATATACCAGGAGTAGGTTTCTTTGGTACATCAAAACCATCATTAGGATTTGTATTTGGTAGTCAGGATGACATACGTTACGAAGCGGCCAAAAATGGATGGTTGACCAATTATCAAAATTTTAATCAAAATTATACTCAGGTAAGTAATAAACTTTTGAAAATTACAGCAAATGTTGATTTGTTTCCTGATTTGAAAATTGATTTAAATATGGATCGTGCGTATTCTGAAAATTCATCTGAACAATATAGCGTAGATCCTACAACAAATCAGTATGTGCCTTTATCTCCATATACATACGGAATGTTTTCTATTTCAACAGTATTGATCAAAACTGCTTTTTCAACAAGTAATGAAACGCAGTCTGCGGCATTTGATGATTTTAGAAATAATCGTTTAATAATTGCAAATCGTTTAGCGGAAGATCATTATGGAGCAGTTATTCCTAGATATGATGCCTCTACTCTTCCAACTGAAGATCCGAATGCTCCATTGGATAATCTTGCAAATCCAAATAATAGTCAAAGAAAGTTAATCCAGTCAAATGATGGGTATCCAATAGGATTTAGTAAAAGTAATCAGGCAGTCTTGCTTCCTTCGTTTTTAGCGGCTTATACAGGAAGTGATGCCTCAAATGCTTCGACAAGTATTTTTAGAAGTTTCCCTATCCCGAACTGGACTGTGAAGTATAATGGTTTGATGCGTTATAAATATTTTAAAGATCATTTTAAACGTTTCTCTTTACAGCATAATTACAGGGCTTCATATACAATCAGCCAGTTTAGATCGAACTTTGATTATTTAGAAAATCCTAACGGGCAGGATGTCAATTCGAATTTCTTTAATAAAACAATTATGTCGAATGTTAACTTGGTAGAGCAGTTTAGTCCGCTTATTCGAGTTGATTTTGAGCTGAAGAGTTCACTTCGTTTATTAACGGAAATTAAAAAAGACCGAGCCTTATCGATGAGTTTTGACAACAATTTGTTGACAGAAGTTAAAGGAGTAGAGTATGTTGTTGGGTTAGGATATCGTTTTAAAGATGTAATTTTCTCTTCAAGATTGGCAGATAATCCAACTGGAATTATTAAAAGTGATATTAATATCAAAGCTGATTTTTCATATAGAAACAATGAAACTTTAGTTAGGTATTTAGATTACGATAATAATCAGCTGGCTGCGGGACAAAATATTTGGACCTTAAAGCTGACTGCTGATTATGCTTTCAGTAAAAACTTGACAGCAATATTTTATTATGATCATTCGTTCTCGAAAGCAGTTATTTCGACTTCATTTCCTTTAACGAACATCAGATCAGGTTTCACACTTCGTTATAATTTTGGAAATTAATTTTTAGTTTCTAAACTAAATTTCATTAGAAGATTATTACATTTGTGGCTTAAATTTTAAATTATCAATTTTCAAACATACTATTATGAGCATACCAGCAAATTTAAAGTACACAAAAGATCACGAATGGGTTAGCATCGAAGGAGATGTTGCGACTGTAGGAATTACTCATTTTGCACAAAAAGAGTTAGGGGATATCGTGTATGTTGAGGTAGAAACTTTAGATCAGACACTTTCAAAAGATGAAGTTTTTGGAACTGTTGAAGCTGTAAAAACAGTTTCAGATTTATTTTTACCATTAACAGGTGAAATCATTGCTTTTAATGAAGACTTAGAAAGTGCTCCTGAAACTGTAAATTCTGATCCTTATGGAGCAGGATGGATGATTAAAATTAAAATTGCTGATGCATCAGAGATTGATTCTTTATTATCTGATGAAGCTTATAAAACATTAATCGGTGCCTAAACAGTTATTATTACTTTGGGCGATTGTCTGTTCTGGAATTATTGCTTATTTCTGTTTGACAGATTCGGGTAATTTACCAGCAGTTAATATTCCAAGTCTTGATAAAATTGTACATTTCTGTTTCCACTTTGGATTTACAATTTCATGGATTTTGTTTTTCAAAAAAGAATTAAAAGGAAAAGAAGCAGACGATTATAAAGCTTATTTGATTTCGTTTATTTTTTCTGTTTTTTTTGGAATTACAATCGAAATCCTGCAAGCTGCTCTTACAGTTACCAGAGCTTCGGATGTTGCAGATGTTTTAGCAAATGCGCTTGGGGCGTTCACGGCAGTTTTTTCTGCTATAGCCTTTAAAAAGCAAATCAATAAAATATAATATTAGAAACCCACTTCGGTGGGTTTTTTTCTACAAGAAAATCAAACTTTTAAAACGCTGTTTTTTATCAATATAAAATGTACTTTTGTGCTGGTTTTCTGCAACTTCGATCATGATAAATGTAAAGCAATATTTAGACTCCACATATTTAAAAACTGCATCGCAAGCTGGTCTTTCTGAAGCAGAAAATACAATTGTGGTTAAAAAGGCCATTCAAGAAGCTATTCAAGAAGGATTTAAATTAATTATGATTCGGCCAGAATATGTTTCTCTGGCTAAAGAAATGATTTCAGAAGCCAATTCTGTTTTGTTAGTAGGAACTGTAATTGATTTTCCAGAAGGGAATTCAAGTCTTGAAACTAAGATTAAAGAAGCAAACGAAGCAATTGCAAATGGAGCCGACGATCTGGATTTTGTTTGTAATTATGAAGCTTTTAAAAATGGGGAAATAGATTTAATAAAACAAGAAATTTTATTTGGAACCCAGATTGGTCTAGCGAATAACAAAACTGTAAAATGGATTATAGAAGTTGCGGCTTTAACAGATAAAGAAATTATTCAACTATCGGCTTTGATAAAAAATGTTGTAGTTTCAAATTTTCAAGAAGAAGACTTTGCTTCAGTTTTTGTAAAATCTTCAACAGGATTTTATAGAACAGATAACAATGCTCCTAATGGAGCGACAATTCCAACTATAATTATAATGCTTGAAAATGCTTCACCTTTATCGGTAAAAGCAGCTGGAGGTGTGCGATCTTATAAAGAAGCATCAGAAATGATCAATTTAGGAGTTAAGCGCATAGGAACTTCAGCGGCAAAAGCAATTTCAAACGGAGAAAATTCCCCAAATCAATATTAAATAAATACCTATATTTTAAGTGAATAAGTTTTTTTTATCCCTTGTTTTAATTTTTTCATTTTTGATTGTTTCTTCACAGCAAAATGGTGCTTCTGTTCAACCGGGTTTTACGGCAGAAATGTTTCCTGTTTTTCCTAACTGCGAAAACTTAGAAGGTAAAAAACTAGAAAATTGTTTTTATAAAGAAGTTCAGGATTTTGTATTTAATAATTTTCAAGTTCCAGAAAACTTAAAGCAAAACAATTATAAAGGCGCAGTAAAAGTACTTTTTGAAGTGAATGCAGAAGGAGAATTTAAAGTAATTTATGTCTCAGCAGCAAATGATGAATTGTCTCAAGAAGCAAAACGAGTATTTGAAAAATTTCCAAAAATAAAGCCGTCAACTTACAACGGAAAAGCTACTTATTCTAAATATACAATTTCTATCGATTTGCCGCTTAAAAGTTCAGAGCAGCTTGCTGCTGAAGCTTTGGCGGCATCTGAAATTTTAAAGCCAATTGAAAAACCAATGACAGAGCTGGATAGCATTGTATATAAAAAATACAATAATCCAGAATTTGAAAGTCATTTAAATATTCCTTTTTCTCACAGTTATTATGCTCAGTTCGATGCGGCAATGAACCAAGTGGGAAGCAATAATCATACGGCTTCTAAACCTTATACGTATGCTGAGGTTTCTAAGTATTATAACTTAAAAGCCGTTAATGAGTCTTTGCAGAAAAATGTTTCAAGCTGGCTGGGAAGAAAATGGTGGAACGAAAATCTAGTACAGATTCAAGGAGAAGATTACTGGTTTTCTTTGAACCCTATTGTCGATTTGCAAATGGGTAAAGCTTCAGATCTTGATGCATCATATACTTATGTAAATACAAGAGCATTGAATTTTAGAGGAGGTTTAGGAAAACAGATCAATTTTACAACTACATTTTTTGAAAGTCAAGGGAGATTTGCAGGTTATTTTAATGATTATGCAGAGTCAATCAAGCCATCTGGTGGAAATCCTGCGATAATTCCAGGAGTTGGGATTGCAAAAAGATTCAAAACAGATGCTTATGATTTTCCTTTGGCTGATGCCAATATTACGTTTACACCAAACAAAATTTTTGATCTGCAATTGGGGTATGGCCGAAATTTTATAGGAGATGGTTATCGTTCGCTTTTAGAAAGCGATGGAGCAAGTCCTTATCCTTATTTTAAAATTAATACCAATTTCTGGAAAATTAAGTATACAAATACTTATATGTGGATGAAAGATGTTCGCCCAGAGGTAACGGTAGATAGAACATATGCTACAAAATTCATGGCAAACCATTATTTGAGCTGGAATGTTTCAAATAGATTAAATTTAGGTTTCTTTGAATCTGTAGTCTGGACAAATACCAACAACAGAGGTTTTGATATTAATTTTGTGAACCCTATAATTTTTTATCGTGCAGTAGAATTTGGATCTTCATCTAGAAGCGGAAATGCGCTTTTAGGGATAACAGGTAAGTACAAATGGAATAATAACATCAATTTATATTCTCAATTTTTGATTGATGAATTTTCTGTTTCGGATGTTGGAGCAGGGAATCAAAGCTGGAAAAATAAATTTGGATTCCAGCTTGGAGCAAAATATTTCAATGCATTTAATGTAAAAGATTTATTGTTTCAGGTAGAATTTAACCATGTACGTCCTTATGTGTACTCTCATAGCGCTGTTATTACAAATTACGGACACAATAATCAAAGCGTTGGGCACCAATGGGGAGGAAACTTTAAAGAGTTAATTGTGATTGGCCGCTACCATAAAGGACGTTTGTTTGGAGATGCTAAATTTACAATGGGAACAAGAGGTTTAGATTTTGACACAGCTGAAGATTCGTATAACTATGGCGGCAATATTTATAAAAGCTATGATGAAAACCGTCCTTATAATACAGGTGTAAAAGTAGGGCAGGGAAATAAAACAAGTATTTTCATCGCGGATATTCAAGGCGGATATTTGATTAATCCGATGACAAATTTGAAATTATTTGGAAGTTTAATTTATCGAAATTTCGACCCAACGCAGGAAACTGCTGCAACATTTAAGCAAAGTACAACTTGGTTTAGTGTAGGTTTGCGTTCAGATATTTTCAATTGGTATTTTGATTACTAGTTTTTAATAAGATTTTTCGAAATAATAGTGTTAAAGTATAGCGAGTTCTTAATTTGTAAAGGTTTTATTGAAAAAAATCTATTTTTATAGGTCTAAATTCTACAATCTAATTTGTACATTTGCAGCACTCAAAAAAATACACAAACAACAACGGTATTGAACGCTGCAAAAAATACATTATCAATCAAATCAATATTTCTAGATTTTAAAGAGATTACTAAGGCTGGATTGGCTATTAGTGTTTTATTTTCTTCTATTGCAGGATATTTGTTAGGAGTTGATTCTGAACATCCATTTAAATGGAGTACTTTGGCTGTTTTAGCAGTTGGAGGATATTGCATGGTTGGGGCATCAAATGCTTTTAACCAAGTAATAGAAAAAGATATCGATTCGTTGATGGATCGAACTAAAAATCGTCCAGTTCCTTCAGGCAGAATGTCTCCAAGAGTAGCTTTGCTAGTAGCAAGCCTGCTTACGATTCTAGGAATTGCGCTTCTTTATACGATAAATGCAAAGTCGGCAATGTTTGCTGCAATATCTATATTTTTGTATACAAGTATCTACACGCCATTAAAAACGGTTACTTCTTTGTCTGTTTTTGTTGGAGCTTTTCCAGGAGCAATTCCATTTATGCTGGGCTGGGTAGCGGCGACAGGAGAATTTGGCATCGAAGCAGGAACTTTGTTTCTAATTCAGTTTTTCTGGCAGTTTCCGCATTTTTGGTCTATCGGATGGTTTTTATATGAAGATTATGAGAAAGCAGGGATTTTTATGCTGCCAACAGGTAAAAAAGACAAAGGAACAGCATTACAAATTATTTTATATACAATTTGGCTTATAATAGCATCATTGCTGCCGGTTTTAGGTTTTACAGGACAATTATTTATTTCTCCAATCGCAGCAATTTTAGTTTTTCTGTTAGGTATTTGGATGCTTTTTTATGCAGTTCGTTTGTACAAGTTAAGAACTGCCAAAGCAGCTAGAACATTAATGCTGGTAAGTGTTTCTTATATTTCGCTTTTACAAATTGTATATATAGTAGATAAATTTTTAAGATAGTTATGGAAATGACAATGACAACAAATGAAGAACAAGTAAGAAAGTCGAAATCAGCAAAACTGATTCTTCTTTTTGCGATGGTTAGTATGACCATGATGTTTGCTGGATTAACAAGTGCATTTGTAGTAAGTAAATCAAGAGCAGACTGGTTGAAGAATTTTGAGCTGCCTTCTGCGTTTTATTGGAGTACAGCTGTAATTATTGCTTGTAGTGTTACTTTTTATCTGGCTAAAAAAGCCATTCAAAAGGACAACAGAAGCGCTGTTACGGGATTGCTTTTGGGAACTTTAGCGTTAGGGATTTTATTTGTAGTGTTACAATTTCAAGGATTTGGACAAATCGTTGAACAAGGATATTATTTTACAGGAGAAGGTAGTTCAATTACTACAACTTTCTTGTATGTTGTAACGGTTACGCACTTGTTACACTTGGCTGGCGGATTAATTTCACTTTTAATTATAATTTATAATCATTTTAAACAAAAATACAATTCGACTCAAACTCTTGGTATAGAACTAGGTGCGATGTATTGGCACTTTTTGGATTTATTATGGGTATATTTATTTTTATTTTTATTTTTCTTTAAATAAGAAAAAAACGTAAATTTGGGAACTTTTTAACGAATATCTTTTATGGGAGCGACAGTTACTACTGCAAACAACGACGAAAAAACTTGGGGAGGCGGTCATGAGATCCAGCCACTAGGATCAAGTTATGGAAAAATGATGATGTGGTTTTTTATCGTATCAGATGCCTTAACATTCTCTGGATTTCTAGGAGCTTACGGTTTTTCTAGATTTAAATTTATTGAAACTTGGCCTTTGGCTGATGAAGTGTTTACTCACTTTCCATTTATGCATGGTGTTGCGGCTCCAATGTATTATGTAGCTTTAATGACTTTTATTTTGATCTTTTCATCTGTAACAATGGTATTAGCTGTTGATGCAGGTCACCAATTGAAAAAGACAAAAGTTGCAATTTATATGTTCTTAACTATTATTGGAGGTTTAATTTTCGTTGGTTCTCAAGCTTGGGAATGGAAAAACTTCATTAAAGGTGAATATGGTGCAGTTGAAACAGTTGGAGGTAGTTTACTTCAATTTGTGGATAAAGATGGTAAAAGAGTAGCTTTGGCTGACTTTGCTGTTAAATTGCCAGAACAAAGAGAAGCTTTAACAAGAAGTCATTCAACTTGGTTTATGGAAGATGCACAATCTCTTCCAACTTACACAGTTGCTGAAGTTCAAGCAGGATTTAAAGCTCATCCAGAAATTTTAATTAGAACAGAAAAACTTACTGATAAAAAGAAAAAGACTGTTTTGTCAAGAGAAGAATCTGAAGCTCATTTAGCAAATGCTAAATATGTTGTAGAAGGTGCTAACTTGATTAGAAACGAATATGGTAATAAATTATTCGCTGATTTCTTCTTCTTTATTACAGGTTTCCACGGATTCCACGTATTCTCAGGAGTTATCATTAATATTATCATTTTCTTTAATGTATTATTAGGTACTTACGAGAAGAGAAGAAGCTACGAAATGGTAGAGAAAGTTGGTTTATACTGGCACTTCGTAGATTTAGTTTGGGTATTTGTATTTACAGTTTTCTACCTAGTTTAATTTTTAGAATTTAATCATTATGTCACACGAGCACGTATCAAATACAAAAAGAATCTGGTTTGTTTTCGCATTACTTTCTGTAGTAACTACAGTAGAAGTTATATTAGGTATCTACAAACCTGCATCATTAGAATTCACTCATTTTGTTGGATTGAATTTATTAAACTGGATTTTCTATATCCTTACAGTTTTTAAAGCATATTATATTGTATGGGCATTTATGCACATGGAAGGTGAAAAAAGCAGCCTTAGATGGTCTGTTGTTTCTCCTGTTATCTTCCTAGTTTTATATTTATTGTTTATTCTATTGACAGAAGGACATTATATTTATGGGGTTTTTAAAGATTCTACTATTAAATGGAATTTTTAACATGATATTAATTCGAAAAGAGTCCCGATAACATCGGGATTTTTTTATTTTTGTACCTCAATAATTTCCGTTAATACAATGAAAAAAAATATAGTTCTCTTTGTACTTTTTGTCCTGCCAATTGTAGCTTATTTATTTTTTGCTTCTGGGGTAAATAGTTTTACAACACTTCCTGTAATAACACCAAAAGTTGCTGATTTCGGAAATTGGAAATCATTAAACGGAAAAAAAGTTTCTCTTGATAAAAAGATAACTGTACTTGGTTTTTCAGGTTCAAATATATTAGACAATAGAGGGAATTATTTTAACTTAAATGAAAAAATCTATAAACGTTATAATGGTTTTGAAGATCTTCAGTTTGTAGTTTTATGTCCGCTTGGTACCGAAAAAGAAGCTCAGAAAATTATTGGCGCTTTATCTCCTTTTACAGATGTTAAAAACTGGAATTTCGTATTTGCTTCAAATGATGAAATTCAAAAATTCTATGATCAGCTTCATTTAAAACAGAAACTAAATCAGAATCTTGGAACTTCAAATGTTTATATCATTGATAAAGAACGCAATTTAAGAGGAAGAAAAGATAAAGACGAGTATAAGGAAGGGTATGATACTTTTCATCCGTCAGAGCTAAGCAATGAAATGCTGGATGATTTTAAAATTATCTTATACGAATACCGCGCCGCTTTAAAGAAGAATCATAACGCCACAAAGCAACTTTAAAATTCATTTATAATGTTCAAAAATAAATCATATATAGGAATCTCCTTTATCATTTTGATTTTTGGGATTTATGCAGTTCCTAAAATTGTAGATCGAGTAAAAAATGGTGAAGTCGTAAAAGGAAACCGCTTAGATAATGTTGGTTCTAAATCTTCAAAAGAAGCAAAGCTTTTGACAATTGGGCCAGCTCCAAAATTTGAATTGACGAATCAAGATAATGTCAAAATTTCAAATGATACTTATAAAGGAAAAGTATACGTTTTAGAATTCTTCTTTACAACATGTCCTTCTATTTGTCCAAAAATGAATATGAGTATGCTGGAAATTGAAAAGACCTTTTTTGGAAATCCTAACTTTGGAATTGTTTCTATAACAATTGATCCAAAACATGATACACCGCAGGTTTTAAAAGATCATGCTAAACTGCTTGGTGTAAAATCTTCAAATTGGAATTTCTTGACAGGAGATAGAAATGTAATTATGGATTTATCAAACAAAGGTTTTAACCTTTATGCTGGTGAAAATGATAAAGTTAGCGGCGGATTTGAGCATTCTGGTTTATTTGCCTTGATTGATAAAGATGGTAATATTCGTTGCAGAAAAGATAACTACGGAAATCCAACTATTTATTATGATGGTCTAGATAAAAAAGGAGTTCGTGATATTCAACAAGACATTAAAATTTTATTAGAAGAATAAAAATGGAAGATAATAATCTAGAGAAAAAATATAGTAAATTAATTATTGCTGTTTCAATTGTAATTCCGGTTGTTGTTGCAATTTTGTTTGGAGTAAAACTAAAAGATTTTGGTTTTAATGTAGAGCCATTGTCTGTACTGCCTCCCATCTATGCAACAATTAATGGAGTTACAGCTATTGTTTTGGTTTGGGCCGTTTTAGCAATAAAAAATGGAAACCAGAAATTACACGAACGATTAATGACTTTAGCAATTGCCTTATCTGTAGCGTTTTTGGTTATGTATGTGGCTTATCACATGACAGCAGATTCGACTAAATTTGGTGATTTAAATCATGATGGAGTTCTTGATTTGGCAGAAAGTGCAAAGGTAGGTTCAATACGATACTTATATTTTATCATTTTGATCACTCATATTTTACTGTCGATAGCAATTATCCCACTTGTACTAATTACTTATGTAAGAGCATTGGCGCAGCGATTTGACAGACATAGAAAAATAGCTAAAATTACTTTTCCAATTTGGTTGTATGTTGCTGTGACTGGAGTAATAGTTTTTTTAATGATTTCACCATATTATGCTAACTAAAAATAAAATACATAAAGGAAAATTCAAGTTTCAAACTTTTGTATTTGCAATTTGTATTTTCTTTATTGGAATTGCAGCAAATGCTCAGTGTGCAATGTGCCGCGCCGCTTTGTCTGGTGATTCTAATACCAAGAAAGCAGAAGCAGTTAATGACGGGATTGTTTATTTAATGGCCATTCCGTATTTACTCGTAATGATAATAGGATATTTGATTTATCGAATGTATCAATCAAAAAAACAAAAAGCAGTGTAATTTACACTGCTTTTTTTTTATTTAAGTCCGTTTACCGAAACATTTACCGTTCCATTTATTTTTATAAAAGCAATAATGGCTTGATTGGTAAGTTGAATTTTATCGAACTGTATATCTTCCATTTTTCCATTTACAAATACACCAGGCATCGGAGAGTAGTTTTTTAAATAGCCTGCCATACTTTTTTTACCTTCTTCCAAATTAGGCTGAATAGAATATCTGCAGCTTTCTTCCATTTTTCGTAAAACGTATCCTTGTGCAAGCCAATTGGCAGTTCTCATCAATTTGCTTTTAGTGTCTAATACATAGTCTAGTTTTTCGAAATAAATTTCCTTGGTTTGTGGATTATATTGTGGAAATCCATTTAAATAAAGCGTTCCATTTATAGAGCCTAAAACATCCAATGCAATTACCATTTTGCCGTCCTTATGCCAGATTGTAACATTTTTAACCGTTACTTTTTTGCTGCCAGAACCAAATTCCTGACCAGCAAAATTCTTGGTCATAATTTTTGAAGCATCAACATAACTTGAAATAGCAGCAATATTAGCAGAAATCTGATTTGGAATTTTAGTAACAGGCTTTAGAACAATTTTACTGGCGTTAAATTTAGAGTCAGGCTTTTTACCGACAATAGTTTCCATATTACATTTCATACCCATTTCGAGTAAGAAAGAATCATTTTTGAGTTTGGCATTTGTCGAATAAATTTCGATGGGAACAATTCGCAGCCAGCTTTCGTAAGTGTCACTCATCTCAAAAGGCGTGCAGATTTTTTCTACTGCCTGAAGCACATTCGGTTTAAAATCCATTGATTTTTCAATAGCTTCATCTATTTTCTTTTCTAATTTATCTTTAAAAATAGAAATTGCGGGATTTATTAAATACGTAATCGGCATATTTTTACCAAAAATGCTCATTGTTGGACTCTCGCTCCAGTCAAGAGATTTGAATTCAGTTTTGGTGGTAAGTTTCCAATTAGTTAGAGCCGTTTCGCTGGACAATGTTATAATCCCATTTAGATTAAATTCCCTAACATCATATAATTCTACTCCTAACTTTTTGGTGCCAATACGATACTTGATGGTAGCTTTAAGCGGTAAGATTGTTTTTATTCTCTTATCTGTATTCGATGGGTCATTCTGAATTTTAATTGGAGCTTGTTTCCAGATCTTCATTTCAATATCATCATCTTCGATAGTATTGTCTTCATAAATTAATCCGTTTAAGAGAGCATTTGTCTGATTTTCAATATCACTAAGTTTAATCGTAATGGGTAAATTGATAAACGAAGGACTGCTGTCGTAGACTAACGGACTTGCGTCGTCTGGTTCTGGTTTTAATGTTTCTAATTTTTGAGTAGAAGAACAGCTTGTTAGTACTGCAAGTACTATAAACATTGGAATAATTGAAGAAAGCTTCATTAATGTGAATTTTTAAATCGAAACAAAATTACGAAAACAATCATATTTTATTAAAAAAGTGTAACAATTACTACAGATTGAAGTCTTATACAAAAAGGTAACGAAATTATTAACTTTTTATTATCATAATTTACTTAATAAAAACGTTATTATTGTCTCAAAAATTTAACAATACCATGATCGAAATTAAAGATTTACACAAATCCTATAAAATGGGAAGTTCAGAATTACATGTGTTAAAAGGGATTAATTTTAATATTGAAGAAGGAGAATTAGTTGCGATCATGGGATCATCTGGTTCGGGTAAATCTACTCTTCTTAATATTTTAGGGATTCTGGATGAAGCCGATTCTGGAAGTTATATTTTAGACAAAACTCCGATAAAAAAATTAAACGAAACGATTGCTTCAAAATATCGTAATAAATTTTTAGGATTTGTTTTTCAATCTTTTAACTTAATTAATTACAAATCTGCGCTAGATAATGTCGCTATGCCATTGTATTATCAGGGAGTTAAAAGAAAAGAGCGTTATGAAATTGCAATGAAATATTTAGAGAAAGTTGGTTTAGGATCACATTCTCACCATTTACCAAATGAACTTTCTGGAGGTCAGAAACAACGTGTGGCTATCGCAAGAGCATTAGCTTCAAATCCGAAAGTTTTATTGGCGGATGAACCAACAGGAGCTCTTGATACTAAAACTTCTTATGAAGTTATGGAACTGATTCAGGGAATTAATGACGAAGGAAAAACGATTTTAATTGTTACTCACGAACCTGATATTGCCGCAATGTGCAAAAGAAATGTAGTCCTGAAAGACGGATTAATTATCGATGATAAAAAAGTAGAACAAGTTAGAGCTTCGTCTTATGTTTAATATTGAACGCTGGCAGGAAATATTTGAAGCCATTTCTAAAAACCGATTAAGAACATTCTTAACCGGAATTTCTGTGGCTTCGGGGATATTTATTTTGGTTATTCTGCTTGGTGCAGGAAAAGGTCTTCAAAATGGAATTGAAAAACAATTTGAGCGTGACGCCGCAGGAATTATAGAAGTTTGGTCGGGAACAACAACTAAAGAATACAAAGGGTTGAATCCAGGCAGACAAGTTCAATTTCGTAATAGCGATTATAATCAGTCGGTTCAGAAATTTGAAGATAAATTAGATTTAAGAGCTTCAACCAATAATTATTGGGGACAGTCTTTTAGCTATGGAAAAGAATCTGGAAGTTACCAATTTAGAGGTGTTGATCCAGATTATGGCGGAATAGAAAACCTAACGATAGTTCAAGGACGATATATAAATAGCAAAGACCTTCAGAATAATGAAAAGGTTGCTGTTATTGGAATGAAAGTAAAAACGGACTTGTTTAAAGATAAAGAAGCGCTTGGGGAAGAAATATTAATCAATAATATTAATTTCAAAGTAGTTGGAATTTTTACAGATCCAGGTGGAGAACGTGAAGAAACTAGAGCTTATTTGCCATTATCAACAGTACAGAGAACCTTTGGCGGTGGAGATAAAATCAGTAATTTGTTTTTTACATTGAAAAAGACAAATAATTATGATGAAGCTTTGGCTCAGTCTGAAAAATTTACACAAGATTTAAAAGACTTATTGAAAAGTAAAAACATGGTGGCTCCTGAGGACGACAGCGGAGTTGGGGTTTATAATTCGGTTAAAGATGCAAAACAATTTTACGACTTGAATTTATATATCAGATTGTTTTTTTGGTGGGTTGGTATTTGTACAATAATAGCTGGTGTTGTGGGAGTTAGTAATATTATGCTGATTATTGTAAAGGAAAGAACTAAAGAAATTGGAATTAGAAAAGCATTAGGAGCATCTCCATTTTCTATTATCACAATGATACTTCACGAATCAATTTTTATTACAACAATCGCTGGATTTGTTGGACTTTTAGCAAGTTTATTATTGCTTGAATTTGTTGGGCCAATGGTTCAGAGTGAGTATTTTAGAAATCCAGAAGTTGATTTTAATGTAGCTTTGACAACACTGTTTTTATTAGTGTTTGCTGGCGCAGTTGCCGGATTTTTTCCTGCATACAGAGCCGCTAAAATTAAGCCTATTGTAGCACTTAGAGACGAATAGATATGTTTAAAAAAGATAATTGGGACGAGATTTTACAGGCTTTAACTGCCAACCCTTTCAGAACTATTCTGACAGCTTTTGGTGTTTTTTGGGGAATATTTATTTTGGTAATTTTACTTGCTGCCGGTAATGGTCTGGAAAATGGTATTAAAAAAGGATTTGATGGAATTGCCACAAATACAATGTTTATGTGGAGCCAGACAACCTCTAAGGCCTATAAAGGTTTGCCAAAAACACGAAGATACGATTTTAGAAACAGCGATGTTACTGCTTTAAAAGCGGCTTTGCCAGATTTATTATATGTTTCGCCTCGTAATCAATTGGGAGATTTTAACGGAACAAACAATGTGGTGAGAGGAACAAAAACTTCATCATTTACGATATATGGAGATTATCCTGAGCTGATCAAACAACAGCCAATGGATATTATTAAAGGACGTTTTGTCAATCAGCAGGATATTCAGGAGAAAAGAAAAATTGCCGTTATTGGTAAAGGTGTTATCAGCGAACTTTACGGAAAAGAAGAAGAAGCTGTTGGGACTTATATTAAGATTAACGGGATTAATTTTATGGTTGTTGGAGTTTACAAATCTAAACAGCAAGGAGGAAACGCAGAGCAGGAGCAAAAGAATATTTTTATTCCTTTTACAACTTTTCAGCAGGCTTTTAATTACGGAGACAAAGTGGGATGGATGGCGCTTACAGCAAAAGACGAAACTTCTATAACCGATTTAAAACCTAAAATTTTAGAAATTATAAAATCTTTGCATTCTATAAATCCAACAGATGATAGAGCGGTTGGAAATTTCGATTTATACGAACAATTTAATAAGGTGCAAAGTTTGTTTAATATTTTAAAAGTAATTGCATATTTTGTAGGAACATTAGTTTTGATTTCTGGTGTAATCGGAATTTCAAATATTATGCTTATTGTAGTTAAAGAACGTACAAAAGAAATAGGAATAAGAAGAGCTTTGGGAGCAACGCCCGCAGCCATTCGCTCACAAATATTATCAGAATCTATTTTTCTAACTATAATTTCTGGAATGCTGGGAATTGCAGTCGCAACCGGAATTATAGCACTGTTAAATTTAGCACTGGATTCGATGCCTCCAAGCGATAATACTATGTTTGCCAATCCAAGTGTTGACTTAGGAGTTGTATTTGTTGCCTTATTAATATTAGTTGGATCAGGTTTGCTCGCGGGATTTATTCCAGCACAGACTGCGATCAATGTTAAACCTGTAGATGCTTTAAGAACAGAATAAATTATCAATCAAAATAAATCGATTAAACCAAGAACAAATGAAAAAAGGAGTAACTATAACCATTTTAATATTTATTGCGATCGTTTTTTTTGGCGCACTTTACTATTTGTATGCTAAAAACCAAGAGTCGCCAATTGTGTTTAAAACGGAGAAACCAGAAATTAAAACGATTGTAAAAAATACAATTGCAACTGGTAATATTCAGCCTGATGAAGAGGTGTTAATCAAACCAAATATCTCGGGTATTATTGAGCAGGTGTATATCAAAGCGGGTGAGAAAATCAAAGCTGGAGATATGATTGCAAAAATTAGAGTTGTGGCAAACGTTTCTAATGTAAGCAGTACACAAAATCAAGTGCAGACTGCTAAAATTGCTTTGGATAATCAAGAACGACTTTATAAAAGGCAAAAAACATTATTTGAAAAAGATGTAATCTCTGCAAATGATTTTGATGCTGCTCAAGTAGCTTACAATCAGGCAAAACAAACTTATTTAGCAGCAAAACAAAGCTTAGATATTGTTAAAACAGGAACAACATCTTCTTTAGGAAGTTATGCCAATACTTTAATTCGCTCTACAGTTAACGGAATGGTTTTAGACGTTCCTGTAAAAGTTGGAAATCAAGTTATTGAAAGTAATAATTTTAATGAAGGAACTACAATTGCCAGCGTTGCTGACGTTGGAAGAATGATTTTTATTGGAAAAATTGACGAATCTGAAGTAGGTAAAATCAAAGAAAAAATGCCTATTGAGATTACAATTGGTGCCATTGAAAACAAAAAATTTGATGCAGTTCTAAACTATATTGCGCCAAAAGGTGTTACAGAAAATGGAGCAATTCAATTTGAAATTAAAGCTCAAATGGTTAATAGAGATGACACTTTTATTAGAGCTGGTTTGAGTGCAAATGCTTCAATTATTTTAGAGAAAGCAGATAAAATTCTGGCAATAAAAGAATCACTAGTTCAATTTGACAAAAAAACACAAAAACCTTATGTTGAGATCGAAACTGCGCCACAGAAATTTCAAAGAAGAGATTTGGTTCTTGGGGTAAGCGACGGTATCTACGTTCAAGTTAAAAGCGGTGTAAAGAGTACAGATAAAATAAAAATCTGGAATCAAGGACTGATTAATGAGGCAGAAAAAAAATAATTTAATTTGAAGTTTTGAGGATCTTTTTGGTTTTAAAAAATGTTAAATTTGCGTAGTTTCATTTACTGCGCTTTCATTTAAAATATATGAAAATAAATAAAATTAATAGTCTGGTTTTTGCAATGTTATTCGGTTTTGGATTAGCTGGACACGCGCAATCAAAGCAATGGACATTGGAAGAATGTGTGAGATACGCATTAGAAAATAATATTACGATAAAATTATCTGAATTAGACGTAAAAAATGCTGATATCGATAAAAAAGGTGCGTTAGGAAATTATCTTCCATCTGTTAATGGTAATGCATCTCACTCATGGAATATTGGTCTGAATCAGGATGTTACAACTGGTATCTTACGTAATCAAACTACTCAGTATTCTTCAGTTGGTCTAAATGCTGGAGTTGATATCTACAAAGGTCTCCAAAATCAAAATACTTATAGAAGAGCGAAGTTATCTATTATCGCATCAAAATATCAATTGTTGAAGATGCAGGAAGATATTTCTCTGAATGTAGCTAGTGCTTTCTTACAGATTTTATCAAATAAAGAAGATTTAAAAGTTAAAAAAGAACAATTATCAATTGACGAAAAGCGTTTTGCTCGTTCTGAGGAAATGGTAAATGCAGGAACAATTCCTCGCGGAGATTTGTTTGATTTAAAAGCAACTGTAGCCACAGATAAACAAAATATTGCTATTTCAGAAAATAATTTATTGATTTCAAAATTAAGCTTAGCTCAGCTTTTACAATTGAAAGAATTTGCCGATTTTGACGTAATAGATAATACAAATCTACAAGATGAGAATAATATTCTTGGTCAAACTCCAGTTGAAATTTATAACAAAGCAAAGGATATAAGAACAGAAGTTAAGCTGGCACAAACAAATCTTGAGATTGCTGAAAAAAATGTTGCTATAGCAAAGGGAGCTTATCAGCCAACACTTAGTGGTTTTTATGGTTTTAATACAAGAGCAAGTTACAGCGATCAAGTTAAATTTGACGCAAACGACCAACCCTATACAGTAGGACCAGATCCGATATTCCAACAGTTTAGTGATAATAAAGGACATAATTTTGGATTACAATTAAATGTTCCAATTTTTAATGGATGGTCAGTTAAGAACAATGTGGAAAGAAACAAAGTAAGTTTAGAAAAATCTAAAATAGATTTAGAACAAAAAAGTTTAGATTTGCAACGTAACGTTTATACTGCTTTTACAGATGCAAAAGCAGCCCTAAATACTTACGAAGCGTCTACTGTAACTTTAGAAGCAAGACAGCAAGCTTACAATTATGCAAAAGAAAAATACGATGTAGGTTTGATGAATTCATTTGATTTTACTCAAGCTCAAACATTGTTGACAAATGCACAGTCTGATGTTATCAGAACAAAATATGATTACATGTTCAAAATTAAAATACTTGAATTTTATTTCGGAATTCCAATCGTTCCCATTATTACAAAATAATTTATTATGTCAAAAAAAACAATTTATTTCTTAGTAGGTGGTGCAGTAGTACTTATTGCAATTTTAATCGGTCTTTCGAAATCGGGAGTTATAGGAAATAAGGATGAAGGAAAAGAAGTAGAAATATCAAAAGTAACAGCTTCAACAATTGTTGAAACAGTTTCGGCAACAGGAAAAATTCAACCAGAAATTGAAGTGAAGATTTCTCCAGAAGTATCTGGGGAAATTATTTTGCTTAACGTAAAAGAAGGTCAGGTTGTTAAAAAAGGAGATTTGCTGGTTAAAATTAACCCAGATTTATATACCTCTAGTTACAACCGTTCGGTATCTAACTTGTCAGGTTCTAAAGCTGGTTTAACACAATCTGAGGCTAGTTTTAAAGAAGCGAAAGCTAATTATGAACGTAATAAAACCTTGTACGACAAAGGTGTAATCTCAAGATCTGATTGGGATAAAGCTATAGCTTCATTTGAAGTGGCGAAAGCGACAAAGCAAAATTCATATTACAGTGTTCAAAGTGCTTCGGCTTCTGTAAGTGAAGCGAGAGACAATTTAGGACGTACAACTATCTACTCTCCTGCAGACGGAACAATTTCTGTTCTAAACGTAGAATTAGGAGAAAGAGTTTTAGGAACGCAGCAAATGGCTGGAACGGAACTTTTGCGTGTTGCTAACCTTAATAATATGGAAGTTGAAGTTGACGTAAACGAAAATGATATTGTAAAAATTAAAATTGGAGACGAAGCAAACGTTGAAGTTGATGCTTATTTGAAAAAGAAATTTAAAGGAATTGTAACTAGTATTTCTAATTCTGCAAGTACAACTCTAACTTCTGATCAGGTAACAAATTTTAAGGTTAAAGTTCGTATTTTAAAAGAATCGTATCAAGATTTATTAGAAGGAAAACCAAGTACTTATTCTCCTTTTAGACCTGGAATGACAGCGACTGTTGATATCATTACAACTACAAAAACAAACGTTTTGGCAGTGCCAATTAGTTCTGTTGTAGTAAAATCGGATACTGCGGCTGTAAAAAATTTTACGGTTGAAGATCCTAATGCTGATAAAAAAGCAGCTCCAAAAAGCGATAAAAAATTCGAATGTGTTTTTGTAAAAGTTGGTGATAAAGCTAAAATTAGAATCATTAAAACAGGAATTCAGGATGATACTAATATTGAAGTAATGTCTGGCTTAAAACCAGGTGATGTTGTAATTACGGGACCATATACAACAGTCTCTAAAGATCTTAATTCTGGAGATAAGGTAAAACTTAAGAAAGCTGAAGGTTCTAAGAAATAACAATACAATTCAATACTAATTTTAAAATATAATACTTTGTCTTTTATTCTCAACATCGAAACGGCTACTAAAAATTGTTCTGTATCTGTTGCTAAAGATGGGAAAACCATTGTTTGCAGCGAGCTTGCAGATGAGGGATATTCGCATGCCGAAAAACTTCATGTTTTTATTGAAGAAGTAATTAAAAAAGCAGGTATTTCTGTTCAAGATTTAAATGCAATTGCAGTTAGTCAGGGACCAGGATCTTATACAGGTTTAAGAATTGGTGTTTCTGCCGCAAAGGGTTTATGTTATGCATTAAATATCCCGTTAATCGCTGTTGACACACTTAAAACTTTGGCATCTCAGGCAGAAGTTACAGATGGAAAAATTATTCCGATGTTAGATGCACGCCGTATGGAAGTTTACAGTGCCGTATTCAATACAGATTTGAGTATCGAAAGAGCTATTAAAGCCGAAATAATTGAAGAAAATTCATTTCAAGAATATACAGATAAACTTTACTTTGTAGGCGATTGTGCCGATAAATGTAAAGCTGTTTTGACCAAAGAAAATTTTGTGTTTTTAGAAAACATTAAATATCCTTCGGCACAAGCTATGAGTAAAATCAGTTTTGATAAATATCAAAAAAGCGACACTGTAGATGTCGCTTATTTTGAACCTTATTATTTAAAAGATTTTATGATTACTGCCCCGTCAAAAAAGCAATAATAATTATTTTTGAATCGTAAAGGGCTGAACAGATATTCCTGCTTCATCCAATGCAATTTTGCAATTCTCTAAAGTATCTGAAACTACCGAGCCAAAGTCTGCCTTTGCGGCCCAAGGGCGAACTGCAAAATCAACAGAACTGGCAGATAGGTTTTTTACAAAAACTTCTGGCGCAGGATTTTTAAGAACCTTCGGATTTGATAGTAAAACCTCTAAAAGAATATCTTTCGCTTTTTTGATATCCGAGTCATAAGAAACTGAAAATGTCAAGTCCGCTTTTCTTTCAGCCTGCATTGAATAATTAATGATCGTTCCGTTTGATAATGCACCATTTGGTACAAAAACGGTCTGATTAGTTCCAGTAATCATTTTTGTTACAAAAATTTGAATTTCTTCAACAGTAGCAATAACACCTTGTGCCTCAATTGTATCGCCAACTTTAAAAGGTTTAAAAACAATAATAAGCATTCCTCCTGCAAAATTCGAAAGCGATCCTTGTAAAGACAAACCAACAGCAAGTCCCATTGCTCCTAAAATCGCAACAAAAGAAGAAGTTTCGATTCCAAGTTTTGAAATAAAAGTGACAAATAAAAGAATTCTAAGTGCCCATAATAAAATATCTGCTAGAAATTTTGTTAAAGTTGGGTCAAGATTTCTCTTCACCATTATTTTTCTAATCAATCTGTTTATTAGTCTGATGGCATATAAACCGACAAATAGAATTAGAAATGCAGAGATTAATTTAGGAGAATAATCAACTAAGATGTTAATAAATCTCGTGATGTAGGTACTAACTTGGTCTGAAGTAACTTCGTTCATGATTTTAATATAAAAAAAACCTTCTCAAAAGTAGAGAAGGTAGGTTTGTGCTGCAAATATAATTGAAATTCTTATATAAGAAAAAAGGCATTAAGCATTAACAGCTTCAACTTTTATAGCTTCATCGTTCAACATGCTTTTCAGCATATTTTCGATACCGCTTTTTAAGGTAAATGTTGATGATGGACAACCGCTGCAAGCACCTTGTAAAAGCACTTTTACCGTTTTATCATCTTCATTATAAGATTCAAAAGCAATATTTCCACCGTCAGCAGCCACTGCAGGTTTTACATATTCTTCTAGAATATTAATAATTTGTTGAGAAGTAACGTCTAATTTATCAAACGCTTCATCTTTTGTTACTTCATTTTTTGTTGTAGTTTGAATTAAACTTTCGTCTAAAACAGTTCCGCCATTTTCGATAAACTGTTTAATGAAAGTTCTAAGTTCTAAAGTAATTTCAGACCAGTCGTTAATCTCGTATTTTGTAACAGAAATATAATTCTCATCAATAAAGATTTCTTTTACATAAGGAAATTTAAACAATTCCTGAGCTAATGGAGAAGAAGCAGTTTGATCGATATTTTTATATTCTACAGCATTACGAGTCAGCATTCTGCTTACTACGAATTTTAGTGCAGAAGGATTTGGAGTAGTTTCTCCGTAAACCGTTATGGGTTGTTTTTTTGTTTTAGTTTCATCAACTTTAATGATAACTCCTCCATTCTCAACAAAAGAACTAATTTGTTCAGCAACAGCATCTTTAACGTCATCCCAATCTACAATACTATATCTTTCGATAGCAATAAAATTTCCAGAAATATATACTGTCTTTACGAATGGTAAATAGAATAACTGCTGAGCAAGTGGAGAAGCCTGAGCCTCGTCGATGTTTTTAAACTCAAAGTTTTGATTTTGAGTAATGAAATCTTCAAATTCAAACTTTAATATAGTAGGATTTTGAGTTTCTTTTATGGTGATTTTTGTCATGGTATTATATTTTTTGCAAATTTACTAAAGTTATTTTCTACTAATAGCTATATTTGATTTTTTAATAAAATAATTAAGACTCTTTTCAAAGAAATCGTATTAAATTGCAGGAGTGAAAATTATATAGATACAAAATTGCCTTTATGAAATTAAAAATCAAGGTTTTATTAGTTTTTCTTATTACTTCATTTTATTCTTTTTCTCAGGAAGGAATACCTGTTTATTCTGACTATTTGTCTGATAATTATTATTTAATTCACCCGTCAATGGCTGGTGCCGCTAATTGTGCAAAAATTAGATTAACTGCTAGAAAACAATGGTTTGGGCAAGAAGATGCGCCATCTTTACAAACATTAAGTTTTAACGGAAGAGTAGGCGAGCGCTCTGGGGCTGGTATTATTGTTTTTAATGATAAAAACGGATATCATTCACAGAAAGGGGTAAAATTAACTTATGCACATCATATTATGTTTTCAAGAGATGAAATTGATCTAAATCAGTTGTCTTTTGGAATTAGCGGAGGTTTGATACAGAATCAATTAGATGAAACGAAATTTGGAGGAACTTTTGATCCGATCGTTTTTGGTTCGATTCAAAAAGACTCTTATTTTAATCTTGATATTGGAGCTTCTTATAATTTTATGGACTTTTATGCACATGCAACCGTGCAGGGTTTACTAGAAACAAGACGAGAATTATATACTGACTATGAAAGTGATAACCTTAGAAAGTTTTTATTGAGTGTAGGATATGTTTTTGGTAAAAATGATAATATTACCTGGGAACCGTCTATTCTTTTTCAATTTTTTGACCAAACCAAAGAGAAAACACTAGACATAAACCTTAAAGCTTACAAAAATATGGATTTTGGAAGTCTTTGGGCGGCTCTTTCTTATAGAAGAGGTTTTGATGGAGCTCAATATCTTTCAGGAAGCGGAGTTTCTTCTCAAAAATTACAATTTATAACACCAATTGTAGGTGTAAATTTTAAGAATTTTATGTTTGCATACACTTATTCTCAAGTGATGGGAGATGTAAAATTTGATACTGGTGGTTATCATCAAATTACTTTAGGAATTAATTTATTTTGTAAAAAAGCACGTTACGATTGTAACTGTCCTGCAATTAACTAAATTTTATTTTTTATGCTGATTAAATCTGTAAACGGAAAATCACCTTTGATTCCAGAGGATTGTTATGTTGCTGAAAATGCGACTATTGTAGGCGATGTTACTTTTGGCGATTCTTGCAGTGTCTGGTTTAATGCTGTTGTTCGAGGAGATGTTCATTTTATTAAAATTGGCAATAAAGTAAACATTCAAGATGGCGCAATTATTCACTGCACCTATCAAAAACATCCAACAGTAATTGGAAATAATGTTTCGATAGGGCATAATGCTATCGTACACGGCTGTACTATTCATGATAATGTTTTGATCGGAATGGGCGCTATTGTAATGGATAATTGTGTTATAGAAAGTAACTCAATCATTGCTGCTGGAGCCGTGGTTACACAAAATACGGTTGTAACTTCTGGAAGTATTTATGCAGGCGTTCCCGCCAAAAAAGTAAAAGACATAGATCAGTCTAATTTTGCAGGGGAAATCGAACGCATTTCAAATAATTATGTCATGTATTCAAGCTGGTTTAAAAACGAAGATTAGGCTTAAAAAAAAATCAATATAAAATTCCAAATTCCAAAAGAATCAAACCTTGGAATTTGGAATTTTCTTTTTTGGGATTTAAAAAACTTAGAGGTTGATTTTTTCGAAGAAAGTATTTTTATAGCTTTCGCTGATAGGAATACGTTTATCGCTTATTAAAACCTTATTTTTTTGAATAGATTTCACATGTTTTATATTGATAATATACGATCGGTGAATTCGTGCAAAACCCTTATTAGAAAGTAAATTTTCTAATTTAATCAGGCTGATTAAAGTCAAAATGAATTTATTATCTGTAGTGTAAATTTTGACATAATCTTTCAAACCTTCAATAAAAAGAATATCAGCAAAATTTAGTTTTACATTTTCGTACTCCGCGCGTACAAACATAAAATCTTGTTCGATTTCCGGAGCAGTTGTATTTTCCGAAATTGCTTGAATTGCTGTTGCCGGCTGTAAAACCTGCTGTGCTCTTACTACCGCTTTTAAAAATCGATGAAAAGGGATTGGTTTTACCAAATAATCGACAGCACCAAGATTAAATCCTTCTACAGCATAATCTGAGTATGCAGTTGTAAAAATAACCAAAGGCTTTTTTTCGATTGTATTTAAAAAGTCAATTCCAGAAAAATGCGGCATCTGAATATCCAAAAATACCAAATCAACATTATTTTGATTAATAAATGAAACGGCATCAATCGCATTGTTAAACGAATTTACTAATTCAAGTGAGTCCACTTTTTTAACAAAATCTTGCAGTAGTTCTACAGCTAAAGGTTCGTCATCAATAATTACACATTTCATTTGTTCTGGATTAAATTTTTACAATTTGTTTTGGCATTCAAAAGTAATTTGAAACCAGTAGATTAAGTTTTAAAGTTTTCATAAAATACTGGTTAAGAGATCACAATTAAGCGTTAACAGTTATCGTTTTAGTAAGAGTGTAACCGTCTGTTAAATTGCCGGTTATAGTTGCCAACTCATTAGATAAACTATCAGCAAAAACATTATCTTTTGTATTTGCGGTATCGGCCTGTCCGTGTGCAGCATAATTACTGCTAGAATATACCTGACTTGAAACGTTTTCTGGAAAAGCAATTTGAGTTACTAATAACGAACTGCCAGTGCTCGATAAAACTTCAACATGTACATGCGGCGCCCTTCCTTGATACCAGCCAGGATAAATCGAAATAAAAGAAACATTTCCGTTGGTATCAGAAGTTTGTCTTCCTCTTAAAAAATGTACAGAAGTATAATCTGTCTGCTGCATAGATGTTCCTCCATATTCAGAATAATTTCCGTCTTTATCACAATGCCAGACATCTACTAAAACTCCCGACAGAGGTTCGCAATTGTTCTTTTGGTTTTCAATCTTTAAATTAATCAGCAGAGCAACTCCAACACGATCAGATTTAATATTTTCTAAAACCAGCTGGCTTGGCGTTTTGATGGGAAAAGGGCCTTTTGTCTCTGAAGGTGAAACAGTACAGCTTCCATCTCCAGAATTACCCGAGTTGGTTTCATCATTTTCACTTTTGGAGCATGATTCTAATAATTTTGAAGCTGTTGCTAATGAAGCAATGCCTAAAATACCATTTCGAATGAATTTTTTTCTGTCCATAATCAGTTGTTTAATCTATTGAGGTTTTAATTTCATCTAATTTTAGATTCAAATGAACTCGGTAATATTCATTATCCTGAGTAATGGTTAGTTCGTGCGCATTAGGGTACAATAAATCGAGGCGGTTTTGAATGTTCACCAATCCAATTCCTGAATTTTCAGGATCTTTTACATAATTTTCGATGGTATTTTCAATCCAAAAATCAAGATTATTATCAGTAATCAAAATTTTAATTTTTACGTGGGCTGCACCTTTATAATCGGTTCCATATTTAAAAGCATTTTCGACAAAAGAAATCAATAACAATGGCTCAATAAATTTATTCCTAGTATTGCCATGAACATTAATTACAATATCTTCAATGTTGTTTAATCTGAGTTTTTGCAGTTCAATGTAATTCTGAATATAGTTAACCTCTTTTTCTAAAGCCACCGTTTTATTGTCTGTCTCATACAGCATATAGCGCATAAGTTCAGACAAGGTCACGATGGCATCAGGGACCAAATCAGATTTTTTGTGTGCCAAAGAATAAATACTATTTAACGAATTGAATAAAAAGTGCGGATTAGTTTGTTTGCGCAGGTATATTAATTCTGTATTTGTTCTATGTGTTTCTGCAATAAGTTTATTTTGCTGATTATTATAGAATTCGGTTAATGTTCTAATAATCGCGCTGATCGTTATAATTAAAATATAGAAAAATGATGGGCCAATTTTAAAAAAAAGCGGCTGTCTCATTTCAATTCTATGTGTCATTCTGCCTTTCGGGAAAAAATGCGGACCTTCAGGAATCATTCTGGCAGGCATTACATTTTCGGGTCTTAAATGTCTAAATTCAGGAATAAAATAATTTATCCTAATAATCATAAAAGCGGCGATAAGGCCAAAAGCAACTATAAAATAAAACCAATATTTTTTTTGTAAAAGATAAATTGGAACCAAGTAAAAATAGTTCAGATAAAACAATACAATCCCGGTTATCCATTGCACATAAAAGTCATTATTGATCTTAAACGGACTTTCATAAAACTGTATTAAGGAAGTTAAAATAAAGAAAATCCATATTACACAATGAAACAAGATTTTGTTATAGCCTGTATTTTTAATGGTATCTAGCTGCATTTTACAATTTTATTTTTAATAAAATTAAATCTTTTTTGGTTACCGTTGGGGATAAGTTTTCTTTGAGTTTTTGTTTTACAAAATCAGCAACTTTCAAAGCGTCATCTTCCGTTTTAAAACTTTTATTCTCACTAATTACAGGAATAATTGACTGCTTAATCAAAATCTTTTCTTTGTATGAAATGGTATAGCCCCATCCCGAATTTGTTTTAAAAGCACTAGATGTCAGGACTTCTTTTTTAGCGCAGGCAGCAAAAAATAAGAGAAATGCAATAAATAGTAAATTCTTCTGGATGATATTCCAGAAGAATTTTTTGATATTAATTATCGTCATCATTTTGTTCTTCTAATGGTCTAAATTCCCAAGCATCATCAAAATAAGTAGAACCAATTCTTCCTAACATATAAAACCCGCGATTGTTAATTGCAAAACCAACTGCATCAGTTCTTGTCGCACCTTCCATTGGAGTTCTTTCTACCCATAAGTCGGTTGTTGGGTTGTATTCCCAAATTGTTTTTACATTTTCGCCACCTACAACATATCCTAATCCATTCATAGAGAAACTTGATGCATTAGAACGTACAATTGCATAATCGTCGTTGTAGCTGTCATCGTCATCTGTATCTTTATCGATATCTCGTTTTCTAGTCCAAACATCTGTTGAAGGATCAAACTCCCAAAAATCTTCCTGGTAAACTCCGTTATTGACACCAGTTGCTAAGTACGCTTTATCTGCAATTACAAAAACTGTGGCATTACGTCTTTTGTTTCCGCTAAAACCATTTACAAGTGTCCAAGTATTGGCTTGATCATCATATTGATAAAAATCTTTTAAATAATTTCCATCATAACCAGTACCAAAATAAGCTTTACCGCCGGCCTGAAAACCTACTGCTGCATAACGAGCCGTTCCTGCAAAATCTGTTTTTTGTGTCCAGCTGTTGCTAGAAGGATCATATTGATAAAAATCTTTCAGTTTATTTGTTCCATCATAACCAAGACCAACATATCCTTTTTCGTTTAATGCAAAACTAGATGCAGAGCTTCTGCCTACGCCTGCAAAGTCAGCCTTCTGCTCCCAATAATCTCCAGTTGAGTTATAAGCCCATAAATCTTTTAAATAAACATCGCCAGTATAACCTCCGGCTACGTAAGCAAAATCTCCAATAACAAAACTTGTTGCACTAGATCTTGCAGGGCCGTCGAAGGCTGATTTTTTAATCCAGTTTCCCATTAAATCGTCATCATCATTGTCATTGCTGCAACTTATAAAAAAGAGGCCTGAGAAAAGCGCTGTGAATAAAATTCCTTTTTTTAGATTAATCATAGTGTATTTAATTATTTATTGTTTGTATTTGATCCCGACTCCTAAAACGTAACCATTTCCAGTATTATAGTCATAAACTTTATGATCGTTATTGTTTAATAAGTTGTATTTTTTATTAAAATCATAACCCGCTTTAAAATTTAAAAACCAATTTTTGGTGACATTCCTTTCATACTCAAAAGCCAATGTCATTTGTGATAAAACTGCTTTTTCGGCATTACTATCTTTATCAGCAGAAACATCCAAATGATAGAAGTTTCCATTAAAACTGTTCGTCAGACTAAACTTGTTTCGTTCATTATTTGAATAGGAAAACTTTGAATCTGGAAACCCAATTCGAAAGTTAGTTTTCTCATTCATTTTATAATCAAAAGCAATAATTGGAGTAAATCTTGGTGCACCAAATATTGATGTTCGACCAGCTCCCAGTATTACATTTAGTCTTGAACTGAGTTTTTGGTTAATTTCCAGATTTCCTAAAACAGTAAGATCTGAGAAATCTAAATTTCCCTGAAAATTTGCTGTCGGAATTATAGAAATCTGCCATTTTGTTTTTTCTGACATCTCATAAGAATATTCAAATTTGTTTTGAATTTGATTGAATTTATCCTGATCAGCATAGAAATTATAAGGATTGAATTCGTAATTCACTTTCAAATTCGAGTATTCTAATGTGTTGGTAATAGTGTTTTGAGTTCCAATTTTTTTTTGATAAAAAACTGCAATATCTGTTTCATTAAAATTTATCTTTTTTGTGGGCTCCGTTTTGATATTCATAGAAACACCAAAATGTTCTTGGGCTTTCATTCCTAAAAAAGAAATCAAAAAAAGAGAACACATTAAAAACCGTACTTTCATTATTTATTTTATTGGCTCAAAATTAGGTGGATGACGGTCTTAAAAAAAAGAAGATATATGTACGCCGTGTTTTGATAGACAAAATCGTTCTTTTTATGGTCGAATTAAATTTTGAGAGTGCAATTGGTATTGTAGATCGTTTTGAGTGATTTGTAGCTTAAAAATGCACAGTAGTATATGTTATAGTGTATCACCAAACCCTGCATTTTATATTTGCTCAAAAAATATATTATGCACAAGTTTATATTGATACTGCTTTTTGTACTAACCATATTTTCATGTGGTACAGATACTGACACGGGGGAGTTTACTGTTGGATCAGATTATTTGGCTTTAAGTAATAAAGTAATTATGATTGATACGGTTACAGTCGACATGTCAACTATAAATTTCGACTCGCTTGCAACTTCAAACCGCTCTAGAATTCTGATAGGAAACTATGACGATCCAATTTTTGGAAAAGTGAAATCAGATAGTTATTTTCAGCTTTCTACAAGTGTTTATGCTTTATCTAGTGTAGGATCAGATACAGAATCTGTAAATTATGTTTTCGATTCAATTTCGATGATTCTTAAATATGATCGTTATTATTATGGAGATACCACCAGAGTACAGACTTTTAATATTCATCGATTAACTCAAAAAGTTAAACCTAATACAGAAGACAACAATTTCTATAATAATTCGACTTTGACTTACAGTCCCGAAAGTTTAGGGACAATATCTTTTAAACCAAGACCCAAGGAAAAAGATTCTATAAATATTCAAATGAGTAAAGAGTTTGGAGAAGCTCTTTTTCAAAAAATAAAGAAAAGGGAGGTTACAGATTTTGATAGTTTTACAGAATATTTGAAAGGACTTGTTTTAGTCCCAGAAAATTCTACCTCTTCAAATGTAATCGGATTTAGTGTTTCGTCCAGTAAAGTCCGATTGTACTATTCTAAATACCAAACAGATAGTGAGACGCCTTTTATAATTGATTTTACAATTCTGGATGCTACGAAACAATTTAACTCTATTTCGCTCAATAAAACGGGAACTATACTGCAAAATCTCCCCATTTCCAGTAGTAAGTTATCTAGCACGCTCACTAGTAATCAAGGATTTATTCAATCTGGAACAGGTGTAGCCTGCCGAGTCGATTTTCCAAATATAAAGCAGTTTAAAAATATTGCTGTAAATGGAGCAATTGTAGATGCAGAATTAATTCTGAAACCAGTAAACAATTCTTATTCCGAAAAATATCCTCTGGCAGATTCGTTGACTGTTTATGTTGGCGATAATTTAAATAGAATAAGCGGCACATTGGTCAACTCAGCCGGAACTTCTGTTTATGGAAAATTGAATAAGAAGAGTGATGAGTTTAACGAAAATGTTGGGTATTCAATTTCAGTTGGAAATTTTCTCCAGAAAGAAATGCTCAAGCAATCAGATTCGAGGTCGTCTCTTATATTGACTTTACCTGGAATTGCCCAGTCTGTTAATAGAATAGTTCTAGGCGATCAAAAGCATTTGAACAATAAAATTCAGCTGAAAATTTATTATATCTCATACTAAATGAAAAATAAAATTGTTTTATGGAGCTGCTTCATTTTGATGTCGCTGAGTTCGTTTTCACAAAGCATTTCAAGTTCGCCATACTCATTATATGGTGTTGGAAGTTTATATGATTCAGATTTTGGTTATTTGCCTTCAATTGGTTCTTCTGGAATTGCTTTGCCTTCAGATACTTTTATCAATAATCTAAATCCGGCTTCACTTGGATTTATGTATCAAAATCATTTTTTATTTGATATTGGAGGAAAAGCTATTGCAACAACATATCAAAGCGGTTCACGCTCAGAGAAACGAAATAACTTTCAGTTTTCTCATTTGGCTTTTGCTTTTCCAGTTACAAAAAATTCTGGATTTAGTGTATCAATGCGTCCGTATTCCAGCTCGGTATTTAAAATTTCAAATTTGAAACTGCCAATAGCCGACAGCCAAGAATATTACTATGTAACGGCACAAGGATCGGGCGGTTTAAATAATTTGGATTTTTCATACGGATATAAATTTGGAAAAAAATTGACATTAGGAGCAACTGCAACGGTACTTTTTGGAAATACAGTTGATGAGCGGTCTTTTTTAATTTCAAATTCAATTACAACAATAAATAAAAAGACAAATTATAGCGGCGTTCGGGCTACACTTGGGACACAATATAAAATAGATTCGACTTTTACGGTTGGTACAACATTTAAAGTCCCGACAAGAGTAAAAGCTTCTAAAATACAGTCTGTAACAAGTATTGCAGATGAAGTTCAATCTTCTATAGAAACTGACCAAGCTTCAGATACAGATGATTATTATATGCCTTTAGAAATAGGTTTTGGAGTGAGTAAACGATTTAAGAATAATTTGAATCTGACGTTAGATTACGAAAAAAGTTTATGGGGCGATACAAAGCAATCTGACTTATATGGCGACTTTGTAAACCAAGATCGTTTTGCACTTGGTTTTACCTATAGTTCTAAAAAGAATGCCCGAAAATATTGGGATAGAGTAGGATATGCTGCCGGAATAAATTATGACACGGGTTATCTTGAAGTTGATTCACAACGTGTAAAGAATGCATCATTTTCTGTAGGACTTAATCTTCCAATAGATAATACTTTTTCATCTTTGAATGTGTCATATTCGTATGGGCAAAAAGGAAGAATAGCAGATGATCTCATAAAAGAAAATTACCATAAAATATCACTTAATTTATCGCTGGACGGAATTTGGTTTGTCAAGCGAAAAATTGAATAATACATTAAAAGTCTTTTCTTATTACTGGATATTTATATTCTAAAATTGACTCAAGAACTTTAGGATCAGAATTGACATAAAATACAGGATCATTTTGTGTCATGTCTGAAAAGCCTACTTTATCTCGAAGTAAATTTTTAGTTTGTCTGGCAACAGCTTCTCCCGAATCAATAATTTTAATGTGGTCTGGGAGAATTTTTTTGATCTGAGGAATCAAATAAGGATAATGACTGCACCCTAAAACCAGGTAATCAATATTAGCTTCGATCATAGGTTTTAAGTATGATTCCAGCAATTGTGTCATTTCTGGCGAGTATAAATTTCCATCTTCAATAAGTTGAACAAGGCCATAACCAACTTGTTCAATTATTTTGGTATTTTGAAACATTTCGGCAGTTTTATTAAACAGCTCACTGTTTAAAGTTCCTTTAGTGGCTAGAATTCCAATTACCTGGGTCTGCGAATTGTTTGCTGCAGGCTTAATTGCAGGTTCGATTCCAACAAATGGAACATCGTAGTCTGCGCGGAGTTCAAATATGGCATTTGTCGTAGCGGTATTGCAGGCAACAACAATTAGTTTACAATTATTCTCTAGCAAAAACTCTACATTTTTTTTACTTAGATCAACTATTTCATCTTTGCTTTTTTGACCGTAAGGTGCGTTTTTGCTGTCAGCCAGATATATCGTTTTTTCGTTTGGAAGCAGATCATGAATGGCGCTCCAAATGGAAGTTCCGCCAATGCCAGAATCAAAAACGCCTATAGGATTGTTGTTTATCATAAAGCAAATTTAATATTTTTTGATAAAATTTATTACTCTAAGTTAATTCAAATCTAGAAATAATGACAAAGATTAGTTTTAATTTTTTGTAAAAAAAAACTGCTCAAATTATACATTGAGCAGTTTGATTATACGAGTTCGAATTTCTTAGAATCCTAAATCTTTTTTAACGTCAGCAGTGATGTTTGGACCATCAGCTAATAATAAAGTAGAACCGTCTAAAACGTATTGGAAACCTTTAGCTTTTCCAACTTTTTGGATAGAAGCTCTAACTTTTTCCATTAAAGGTTTTACGATATCAGTTTCTTTTTGTTGTAGTTCTTTTTGTGCATTGTCTCTGTAATCAACAATTCTTTTTTGCATATCTTGAACTTCTTTAGAACGCTCACCGTTAACAGCATCAGTTACTGTAGCAGCTTCTGCCTCATACTTTTTGATTTTTACTTGATATTCATCAACCATCTTTTTGTATTCAGCATCATATGTTCCACTTAATTTTTGCAGTTGATTTTGAGCGTCTAGCATAGCAGGCATTTTCGACATGATCTCGCTTACATCAACATGAGCTACCTTCGCTTGTGCGTTCATTGTGTTACTTGCTCCTAAAATAAGAATTGCAGCAATTAGTAAAGTTTTGATTTGTTTCATCATTTTTAAAAATATTAATTAATTATTGGTCGTATTTGTTTTTTGTGTTTCGGCTTCTTTTGCTTTTTTAGCCGCTTCTCTTTCCTCTAAAATTTTCTTTCTTTTCTCTTCCAATTCTTTTTTACGCTGTTCGTAAAGCATCTGTCTTTCTTCTGCTTTAGTCATCGTTGGTTCAGCGGTTGGTGTTTGCTCAGTACCATTTGTACCAGGTGCACCACTCGTAGCGGCAGGTTTAGCTGTTGTGTTTGTTTTTGCTGCCTCTGTTGCTGTTGTTGTTTTAGCTGTTCCAGAAACCGTGCCATTTTTTTTAGCTTCTCTCTCAGCAGCTATGGCATTTCTTCTGTCTTCGTATTCTTTTTTCTTAGCTTCTTGTTCTAATTTTCGATCTTGAATTAATTTTTCTCTTGCCGCTTTTTTCTCGTCAAGAGCTTTTTGACGATCGGCCATTGCTGGATTTTCATCTATTGCATTTTCAAGATTCTCTTTAGCTTCCTGCTCTTTCAATTGTTTTTTCGTCAGCTGCTCACGTTTTTCAGTACGATTTAAAACCCTTAAAACTTGATCACTGATGTCAAATCTTTTATTACTGAAAAGCATTGTAAGATCTGATGATTTGTCAAAAATAAAATCATAATTTTTAGCTTCTGCAATATCTTGAACAGCAGTAAAAACTTGATCCTGAATTGGCTTTGCCAAAGCAGCTTTCTGACGCATTAAATTACCATCAGCTCCAAACTGTTTCTGCTGATAATCCATCATCTCTTGTTCCTGAAACTTTATTTCAGTTTCTCTTTCTTCTATTAATTCTTTAGTAAGTAAAGCTTTTTCTGCTTTTAAACTTTCCTTTAGGGTATTAATATTTAATTTTTTAGCCTCAACTTCCTGTTTCCACTTTTGAGCTTTTAACTCTAATTGTGATTTGGCTTCTTTGTAATCGGAAACATTTTCTAAAATATATTCCATATCGATGTAGCCTATCCTAGTCGTCTTACCTTGTGCCTGACTTGTATTTGCTACAATCAAGGCTAAAAATATAAATAAAAATTGTTTTCTCATAACATAACTTTATTTGATGATTTTTAACCAAACGTTATTTCTCTAAAATTGTTGTCCAATGATAAAGTGAGTTTCCCATCCATTAGCTTTTGTTTGTCCAGGAAGAGCATCAAATCCGTAACCAAAGTCAATACCTAATAATCCAAATGCAGGCATGAATACACGTAAACCAGCACCAGCAGAACGATTTAAATCAAATGGGTTGTAATCTTTGAACGTTGGATATGATGAACCTGCCTCTAAGAATGTTAAAGCATAAATAGAAGCTGATGCTTTTAATGTAATTGGGTAACGTAACTCCATAGAGAACTTGTTATAAATAGTTGCTCCAATTGCATCTCCGCTAGCATTTACTGGAGTTAAAGAGTTGTTTGGATAACCTCTCAACTGAATAGTCTCTCTACCATCCATTGAGTAGTTGGCCATACCATCTCCTCCTAAGTAAAAACGCTCAAAAGGAATTACACCTCTTTCTTGATTATAAGCTCCTAAGAAACCAAATTCTGTTAAGGTTCTTAATACTAACTTTCCATATACTTTAGTATACCAATCTCCTTTAAATTTAACTTTATAGTATTCTAACCAATTGTATTTTCTCTGATCGACTTTTGCAACATCAGTATCAGCACTTCCAAAGTCTGAACCAACACTTACATAACCAGTTTGTCCGTTTACAGTTTCTGTTTTAACATAATCGCCATTGTTAAGTGGCTTTCCGTCTACACCACTTCCAGATGTTCCAGTATACTGTGTTTTATATTCTTTTTCATTTTTTAAATTTCCATAATCAATTCCATTAAATAATGAATATGGAGGTGTTACTTTCGCCGAAATGCTAAACTCTGAACCATAAGTAGGGAATATTGGGTTCACACCTTTATTACTTCTTGAAAGTCCAATCGTATATGCTAAGTTTCTTGATGCACCGTTACCAAAAGTAAATAATCCTGTATTATAATTGTTCAAATCATAATGCTGATAACTTACAGACTGTGATAATACAAAGTAGTCATCTGGCACAGTTAATCGTTTAGCTAAACCAACTTGGAGTGTAAAAATATTAAAACTTTTGCCACGATCAACAGTTCGGGTAATATAATTGTTAAGAAATTGCTTACTATAAGAGATGGAAGAACTAAATTGTACTGGTTTCTTTCCTCCAAACCAAGGTTCTGAGAACGATAAACTATACGTTTGGAAATAAGTACTTCCTTGTAAACGAAGCGCAACTTTTTGTCCATCTCCCATTGGCAAAGGCTTATAAGCTTCTTTGTCAAATAATTTTCTAGCAGAGAAGTTATTAAACGAAAGTCCCAATGTTCCGATGAAACCTCCACCGCCGTAACCTCCTTGAAGTTCGACCTGGCTAGATCCTTTTTCTACAACATGGTATTCAATGTCAACAGTTCCTGCTCCAGCATCTACGTTTTTAAACTTAGGATCAATTGCCTCAGGATCAAAGAAACCTAATTGTCCGATCTCACGAATAGTTCTTACAAGTTGTTCTTTACTATATTTTTCACCTGGTTTTGTTCTTAACTCACGGTAAATTACGTGGTCATTTGTTTTGTCGTTTCCAACAACCGTAATTTTATTGAAATAAGCAATTGGACCTTCTGTAACTCTAATTTCAAAATCGATTGTATCGTTAACTGTTTTTACCTCAACAGCATTGATATTTGAAAATAAGTAACCATTGTTTTGATATAAATTGGTAATATCTTCTGCATCTGGTTTTGTCTTATCGGCAATTCTTTTTTCTAATAAAACTCCGTTGTAAGTTTCTCCTTTTTTAATTCCTAAATAGCGGTTTAAAAGCTGATCTGAATAAACAGTATTACCCAAGAATTTAATATTTCCGAAGTAGTATTTATTTCCTTCTTCTACATTAATCTTAATAGCAAGTGTATTTTTTTGTTTGTTGTATTTAACAGAATCGTAAATAATACGTGCATCACGATATCCTTTCTCCTTATAAGAAGCAATTACTTTTTCTAAGTCAGTTTTGTATTTTTCTGGAATAAATTTTGAAGCTTTAAAAACACGAATGAAGTTTTTCTGTTTCGTATCTTTCATTGCAGCACGCAATTGACTGCTTGTAAGCTGTTTGTTTCCAATGAAATCAATACTGCTGATTTTTACTTTATCTCCTTTATCTATCCTGACAAGCATATTAACCTGATGTCCGTTAATAGTGTCTGGAGTATTTGTTATAGTAACTTTTGTATTATAATAACCTTCTTTTTTGTATTTGTTTTCAATATAGTTTTTAGTTGTAGTAATTAAGTTTTCGTTGACAATTTTGTTTTTTGTCAAGTTATTGTCCTTAATTAAACCTTCTACTTTACTTTTCTTAACTCCAACGAATTTAACTTCGTTTAATTTAGGAAGTTCAATAATATTTAAATCTAGATAAATGCTATCATTTTCTACTTTATTGACGTAGAAAGCAATTTCATCAAAAAGGCCTAGTTTACCTAATTTTTTAATTGCACTACTAATTTCTTCTCCAGGTACAGTAATTTCCTGTCCTTTTTGAAGGCCTGAAAATGTTACTACAGTCTGTTCATTGAAGCTTATTTTACCAACAACGGAAACTTTGGCCAGAATATATTTTTTTCCTTGATCAAAAGGAACTCTTTCTTGTGCTTTAATTTGTGAAAAACTACCCAAAAGTAATAGGGTAAGGACTATTTGTATTTTTTTTTGCAACACTAAAAAATTATTTAATTTGTTCACTGGTCTTTCCAAATCTACGTTCTCTTTTTTGATAACTAATAATAGCCTCATATAAATCTTGGTCTTTAAAGTCTGGCCACAAGACATTAGTAAAATACAATTCTGCGTAAGCGATCTGCCACAGCAAAAAATTACTTATTCTATGTTCTCCACTTGTTCGTATTAATAAATCTACGTCTGGTAAATTTTGCGTGTAAAGATGCTCATTTATAATTGAATCGTCAATAGTGTCTATTGAAATTATATTATTTTTAACTTTATCACTAATTGCCTTTACAGCATTTACAAGCTCCTCTCTAGATCCGTAGCTTAAGGCAAGAGTAAGTGTTAATCGAGAATTGTTTTTTGTCTTTTCTATAACATCCAAAAGTTCTTTTTGGGCTGTTTTTGGTAATTTGTCAAGATTTCCAATTGCATTGAGTCTAATATTGTTTTCTTGAAGCGTAACGAGCTCTTTTTTTAATGAATTGATCAATATTTTCATCAAAGCTTGAACCTCAAGTTTTGGTCGGTTCCAGTTTTCAGTTGAGAAGGCGTATAGAGTTAAATATTCAATTCCCAGCTTAGCTGAGGTCTTGATTATTTCTTTTACTGATTTTGTACCATTTTCATGTCCAAACGCGCGCATGAAACCTTGTTGTTTTGCCCAGCGTCCGTTACCGTCCATAATAATGGCAAGGTGTTTAGGTAAGTTTGTGTGATCTATTGATTCTATTAAATTCATTTTATTATTCTGCGCAATAGCAAGGTTTTTGTCCAAAGGTATACGTTAAGGTGATACCTGAAAAAACATACCAGTCATTATTATTTAAATTTCCAAACTTTAAAATATTTGGATTGTTTGTTTTAGGATTGCTTCCGTCAATGTTGTCTGTAAAAGTATAACGTGCTCCAGCTTCAACTCCTAAAACAAGATGCGGCGTTATGTTCGATTTTACACCTAATATAATAGGTATAGCAAAAGAGTTTAAATTATCAGAATAAATTGTGTTTGGGCTTGTATTATATCGATATAAGTTGTCGAAGATAAAGAAATTTAGACCTGTAAATACATAAGGAGTAATCTTTGTATGATAATCATGAAGATTAAAATCGAAAAAATTAAACTCAAGTCCTGCAGAAAGTTCTTTAATATTGTTTTCAAAACGATATCCTCTTTGATTTCTACCTGTTTCTTCAGATTTGAAGTCATTTCCAATTACACTTGATTGTGTATATGAAAATCTCCAGGAATGCCTTGGGCTTCTGTTCCATTTATAAAGAACACCAAAAGCTGGTTTTTCTGGGGCGATATAAGTTGTTTTTCCAACGTCACCTACAAAGTTACTTCCGCCAAAAAAAACACCTATCTCATTGATTTGAGCATTAAGTGTAATAAAGGGGAAAAAACATAACAATAAATTAAAAATTTTCTTCATTTAATTCAAAATTGCGTGCAAATATAATAATTATCAATACGAATCAAAGTTCCTTTGGTTAAATGTGCTCCTTTTTCAATTTACATTATGATTTTGAGTCATTTAATGATGATTCACTACATGCAGAACGAGAAAATGTGGTATTATCGTATAGTGAAGAATCAGAAAAGAGTTTAATTTCTTTTATCTTCTCCCCAGAGCAATTTATTTCTTAAGGTTTTTAAGAACGTTTCGCCTGGTATTTCAACCATTTTTATTTTATAATCTGTTTTTTTTATTTTTAAAATTGATTCATTTTTCACTGAAGAAATTCTCGAATCTAAAGAAACCAAATATTGGTCTTCTCTTCCTGTTACCCGCAGTGTGATTTCTGTGTCATCTGGAATAACAAGTGGTCTGGCAGTTAAATTATGAGGCGCAATAGGTGTTATTACCAAGCTTTTTACATCTGGTGTTAAGATGGGACCGCCGCAGCTTAAAGAATATCCAGTAGAGCCGGTAGGAGTAGAGATGATTAATCCATCTGCCCAATAAGAATTTAAATATTCGTTATTCAAATAAGTTTCAACAGTTATCATCGAAGTAGTATCTTTTCTACTCACTGTAACTTCATTCATTGCAAAATTAAGTTCTTCGAAGGCATCATTCTTTGGCTCAGAAGTTAATCCTAATAGAGTTCTTTCAGAAGTGGTGTAATTTTGATCAATAACAAACTGTAACAAACTATCAATATTTTCTTTTTGAACTTTAGCAAGAAATCCTAATCTTCCTGCATTTATACCTAATAAAGGAACGCCTGAATTTCGAACAAAAGCAGCTGCTCTCAAAATTGTTCCATCACCTCCAATACTAATCAGCATTTCAAAACTATTATCTAAAGCAGTGCTTGGCGAAAAAGTTTTATATTCTTTTTTTATCAGCTGCTTTTCATAAAGCATTTTCAGAAAATTTTCTTCAATTACCATTTCAACATTGTTGGAATTGAAAAAAGAGAAAATGTCTTTTATAATAGGTTCAGTACTATTTTGATAATATTGTCCGTAAATGGCTATTTTCATTCGAGTTAAATTAGGTAATTTGTCAATGTGTCAATCAGATAATTTGCAGCTGTGAAAATTATCTAATTAACTAATTTTCTCATTGCCACATTAATAATTATATATTAAGGTATTTGTCTAAATAATCAGAACGTTCTTTCAAGCTATTAATATAGGTGTCTTCCTGATGTTCTGAAATAATCTCATAGCCATATCTTCTATAGGTCTGAATAATTTCATTTATCGCTCCTAAACCAATTTTTACTGTAATTTGAACATTTTCCAGATCAGCTTCAGATACAAAAGAACCTAAAACCTTACCATTATTGCTTTCTACAATCTGCATTACTTCGCTCATAGAATAGTCTAAAAGACCTTTTTGAACAATAATAATCGCTCCTGGCTCTTTTAAAAATGGAGTTTCCTGAAAAAACTTCATTATATCTTCCATTTCATAATAGCCTATATAAGCATTATTTTCATCAAGAATTGGAAGAATATTGGTATGGTTTTTAGCAAAAACTTCCAGAACATCTAGCCAGATCATCGACTTTCTGGCAAAAAAACGTTCTAAAGTATATTTGTAGTCAATTGCTTTTTTATCGGTGTCAAATGTTTCTACATCCTCAGAAGAGATGCTTCCAATAAAAATCCCATCTTCTAAAATGGGAAAATGAGAAAAATTTACATCGATAAAAAAGTCCTGGATCGAAGCTATCGTTTCCTGACTATCAATCGCTCTGAAATCATTTGTGATATAGTTTGTAATTTCTGTCATAAATCATTGAAGATATTTGATGCAAAATAATCAAAAAATACCGAAAACTGCTGCGTTTTACTTTGTATTTTTGTCGTAACAAATATAGTGTTACTAGAATTAATTATCTATTTATATGACAAAGTTAAGTGTAAATATCAATAAAATTGCAACGCTTCGAAATGCAAGAGGCGGAAATGTTCCTGATTTATTAAAAGTAGCTGTCGATATTCAGCGATTTGGAGGGCAGGGAATCACGATTCATCCACGTCCAGATGAGCGTCATATTCGTTATCAGGATGCACGCGATTTGAAAGCAATTGTTACTACAGAATATAATATTGAAGGAAATCCACAGCATAATTTCATTGATTTGGTTTTAGAATGCAAACCCGATCAAGTAACATTGGTTCCAGATGCAATTGGAGCAATTACTTCTTCCGCAGGTTGGGACACGATTAAAAACCAAGAATATTTGACAGAAGTTATTCAGGAATTTCAGAGAAACGGAATTAGAACTTCGATTTTTGTTGATCCAGTTTTAGAAATTATCGAAGGAGCAAAAAAAACCGGAACGGACAGGATTGAATTATATACAGAAGCATTCGCACATCAATATGATTTGGGAAATAAAAACGGAATTGATCCTTATGTAAAAGCTGCAGAATTGGCAAACGAATTAGGTTTGGGAATTAATGCCGGACACGATTTAAGTTTAGATAATATTCAGTTTTTCAAACAAAATATTCCAGGTTTATTAGAAGTTTCTATAGGCCACGCCTTGATTTCAGAAGCACTTTATCTTGGTTTGGATAATGTAGTGAATATGTATTTGAATAAATTGAAATAATTCTTCAGAATAAAAAATATAAATATGCTTTACTCAAAAATAGAAGGCGAAGGAAAACCATTTATTATCATGCACGGGTTTCTAGGAATGTCTGATAATTGGAAAACTTTGGCGGGACAATATGTAGAAGCTGGATTTCAAGTTCATATTTTGGATTTAAGAAACCACGGACGCAGTTTTCATTCAGATGAATGGAGTTACGACGCAATGGTTCAAGATGTATATGAATATTGTCAAGCCAATAATTTAAGCAGAATTGATATTCTGGGGCATTCAATGGGTGGAAAGGTTGCGATGCTTTTTTCGACAACACATCCAGAAATTGTAGACAAATTAATTGTAGCAGATATAGGTCCGAAATTTTATAAACAGCATCATCAGGATATTTTGGCAGGATTAAATGCAATAGATTTTTCTGTAAAACCAAGCCGAAATGATGTAGAGGCAACTTTATCACAATATGTTACTGATTTTGGAACACGACAGTTTCTACTAAAAAATTTATATTGGAAAGAACCTGGACAATTGGCTTTCCGATTTAATTTGGAAGCCTTTAATAATAACCTAGATGCAATTGGAAAACCGCTTCCAGATAATTTGGTTTTTGATAAACCGACATTGTTTATTCGCGGAGGAAATTCGGGTTATATTCAAGATGCTGATATGGATTCGATTCGTTTGCATTTTCCAAATTTAAAATTAGAAACTATTCCAAACGCAGGACATTGGCTTCATGCTGAAAATCCTAAAATGTTTTTTGAATTGACAACGGAGTTTTTGAAAGAGTAAATTTTTTAGATTTTTTTTTCAGTTAAATATGTAAATAGTTATCACACTGCCTCAATTAAAAAATAAGAATTAACTTACATTTAAACATTAAAATTCATAAATTTGCTTTATGAATTTTAATGTTTATAATTAATGGATTTCAATTTTTATAGTTTATTTGATGAAAATGGTTTGGGGTTAATTTATTTATACTCCATTCTTAGCACTTTTGATATTTGTCGAAATGTTTTTTAGTCATTTTGGCAAAAAAAACTTGTATTCTAAGAATGACATTTTTGTAAATGTCACATTTGCGGTGCTAAATTTTGCATTAGATTTTATAATGAAATCATTTGCTTTTGGGGTTATGTTTTTCTTTTTCGAACACCGCATTTTTTCTTGGAATACACAAATATGGTATTATTGGGTTGCAGTTTTTTTTATTACAAGATTTCGCTTATTATGTATTGCATGTTGTAGATCATAAATCACGTTTTTTTTGGTCTGTACATATTACGCATCACAGTTCTGAATATTATAATATTTCTACAGGATTCAGATCGCCTGTTTTTCAGCCGCTTTACCGCTATTTGTATTTTTCCCCTTTGGCTTTTTTAGGTTTTGATCCCTGGCATATTATGGCGGCTTATGCATTGTTTCAAGTTTATGGAACTTTGGTACATACACAAAGCGTAAAAAGTATGGGCATTCTAGAATGGATTTTAGTTACGCCATCACATCACCGTGTGCATCATGCCAGAAATATCAAATATTTAGACAAAAATATGGGAATGGCTTTGATAATTTGGGATAGAATGTTTGGAACTTTTCAGAAAGAAGAATCAGAAATTCCTGTGAAATTCGGTATCTATCCAAGGCCAAAAGATGATAGTGCTTTTGAAATGTTGTTTTACGAATGGAAGAAAATGTGGAAAGATGTTAAACAACCTAACATTGGCTGGCAGAATAGATTAAAGTATGTGTTTTTTGCTCCTGGCTGGAAACCAGACGGACAAGGAAAAACAGTAAAAGATTATCAGAGAGAATACGAGTCAAAGCAAAATAATATCCTACAGTAATCTGAAATCTTCAAGCTAAAGAAACCATTTTTGAATAATATATGGTTAGTAAAAAATCATTACTTTTATTAAAATTTTAAAAGAAAAAAACTATGAAATTATTACTTAGACTCCTTGTTACTGCTGCCTTAGTTTTATTGTTGTCTAATCTTTTGACTGGCGTACACGTTGCAAGTTTTGGGACAGCTGTAATTGTTGCAGTAGTCTTGGGATTACTGAATGTTTTTATAAAACCAATTTTAGTCATTTTGACTTTACCAGTTACATTTGTGACTTTAGGTTTGTTTTTACTGGTAATCAACGCTATAATTATTTTGTTATGCACTAATATTGTTGGCGGTTTTGCAGTCGATTCCTTCTGGACAGCATTGATTTTTAGTGTTATTTTGTCTATTCTGCAATCTATTACCTATAAAATATTAGGAGACGATAAATAAAAACAAATCGAGCAGATTAAAACTGCTTCAAATACAATAGATTAAAAACTTGGTTGGGTTGCAAAAATTTTATAATTTTGCGACCCAATTTTATTATGTAAATTAAAGAAGAAGATGGATATTAAAAGAGTAGCAATAGACGCTGTTAACGAGACAATTGTAATGAACGTGGTTCATATGGATTATAAAGGTCAAGTGGCAAAAAGAATCAACGAAAAATTGCCTTTGGCGCAAGTAAAAGGATTTAGAAAAGGACAAGTTCCTAAAGATCTTGTTGAAAAACAATACGGAAAAGGTATTAAACAAGAAGAAGTTAAAAAAGTAGTTGATTTAGCTTTAGAGCGTTATATTCAATCTGAAAGATTAAATCTTTTAGGAACTCCTCTTCCAAAAGTAAACGAAAACCTTGACTGGGATGCTGAAGAATTAACTTTTGAATTCGAAATTGGTTTAGTGCCTAACTTCGAAATTGATTTAGAAGCTAAAAATAATATCGTAAAATATATTGTTACTGCTGACGATAAATTAATCGACGGACAAGTAGAGCGTATCCAAAAACAATTCGGTAAAGCAATTCCTCAAGATAAAGTTGAAGCTGATTCAGATTTAACTGGAACTTTCACAAACGAAGAAAAAGGAATCAACAATACAACTACAATTTCTGTATCTACTTTCAACAAAGAGGCTGGAGATAAATTCATCGGTAAAAAAGTTGGAGATGTTGTTACAGTAAGCACAAAAGGTTTATTCGAAGACGATCACCAATTAATGGATTACTTAAAAGTATCTCATGATGATGTTCACGGTTTAGATATCGAAGTAAACTTTACAATCGAAGCTATCAACGGATCAGAATTGGCAGAATTAAACCAAGAATTATTTGATAAACTTTTTGGTGAAGGAAAAGTAGCTTCTTTAGAAGATCTAAAAGCTAAAATTAAAGAAGATGCTGAAGCTCAATTTGCACAGCAAGCAGATCAAAAATTATTGTTAGACGTTCAGGATTTCTTGATCGAAAATACAAAATTTGATTTACCAGCAGAATTCCTTAAAAAATGGTTGCAAACTGTTGGAGAGAAAAAACTTTCTGCAGAAGAAGCTGAAGTTGAATACGCAAGATCTGAAAAAGGTTTACGTTTCCAATTAATTGAAGGAAAAGCAATGGCTCAAAGTAATATCCAAATTACATTTGAAGATTTGAAAGAGTTTACATCAAACGCAATCAGACAACAAATGGCTCAATTTGGACAAACTAACCCAACTGAAGAAGAAGTTCAAGGAATCGTGGCTAGAGTTTTATCTAACCAAGAAGAAGTGAAAAGACTTTCTGAGCAAGTTGTAGCTGCTAAATTGTTAGATTTATTCAAAGAGAAAGCAAATCCAACAACAAAAGAAGTTACTTACGAAGAATTTATTGCTGCTTCTTACGGAGAATAATTTCTGAAAAATAATTATATTTGAGCGTCAAGAGATTTTTCTTTTGACGCTTTTTTTTGTTTCGGCTGTATGTGATATTCCAGATTTTAAAAAAAAACTTAGTCCCGAAGCTTCGGAATAGTATCTCAGAACCTTTGAAACTTAAAAAGAAGACATAATGACATTCTTTATAAAAGGGTATGACCTTTGTAGAGAATAAAAATGTATACACCAAATAAACGTAAAACTTAGAACAAAATACATATGAACTACGGTAAAGAATTCAAAAAATTTGCTACAAAGCACCAAGGAGTAAATGCAATGTATTACGATAAAATCGTTGCGGCGATGACTCCAACTAATATGACTCCATATATTATTGAAGAACGTCAGTTGAATGTTTCTCAATTAGATGTATTTTCAAGATTAATGATGGACAGAATTATTTTTTTAGGAACTGGTATCGATGACCAGATTGCTAACATTGTTCAGGCTCAATTATTATTTTTAGAAAGTGCCGATGCTTCAAAAGATATTCAAATTTACTTAAACTCTCCTGGAGGAAGTGTTTATGCAGGTCTTGGAATCTATGACACAATGCAGTACATTAAACCAGATGTAGCTACAATTTGTACAGGAATGGCAGCTTCTATGGGAGCAGTTTTATTATGTGCAGGAGCTGCAGGAAAACGTTCGGCTCTGCCACATTCACGCGTTATGATTCACCAGCCGTCTGGAGGAGCACAAGGTGTTGCGACAGATATGGAAATCAACTTACGTGAGATGTTGAAATTAAAAGATGAATTATATCATATTATTTCACAACATTCAGGACAAACTTTTGATAAAGTGCATAAAGACAGTGAGCGTGATTACTGGATGAAAGCTGACGAAGCAAAAGAGTACGGAATGATTGATGAAGTTTTGAGAAGAGGATAAAACTTAGTTTCAAGTTTCTGGTTTCAAGCTGCTATGGTCAACTTGAAACTTGAAACAAAATAAAACTTGAAACAAAAAATAAAAGTTAAGAAGTTACTAAGTTTTTGAGGTTTTCGTTGAAAGTCTCAGAAACTTAGTAACTTTGCAGCTTAGTAACTAAAAAAGAATGGCTAAAGTAGTATTAGAATGTTCGTTTTGTGGAAGAAAGAAGCCAGAAACTAATTTATTGATTGCTGGAATCAATGCACATATTTGTGATAAGTGTATTGAGCAGGCACACGGAATTGTATTAGAAGAATTAAAGTCTAGTGGAAGCGCAAAACTTGTTGGAGATTTAATTTTAAAGAAACCAAAAGAAATTAGGGCTTTCTTAGATCAATATGTTATTGGTCAGGATCAGACTAAAAAAGTAATGTCGGTTGCGGTTTACAATCACTACAAGCGTTTAATGCAGCAGCAATTAGACGACGAAGTAGAGATTGAAAAAAGTAACATCATTATGGTGGGTCAAACCGGAACTGGAAAAACATTAGTTGCAAAAACAATTGCAAAAATGTTAGATGTTCCTTTGGCTATTGTTGATGCAACAGTATTAACAGAAGCTGGTTATGTTGGAGAAGATGTTGAAAGTATCTTAACCCGTTTACTTCAAGCTGCTGATTATGATGTAGCTAAAGCAGAAAGAGGAATTGTTTTTATTGATGAAATTGATAAAATTGCCCGTAAGAGCGATAATCCATCAATAACACGTGACGTTTCTGGTGAGGGAGTTCAACAAGCATTATTAAAATTATTAGAAGGAACTGTTGTAAACGTACCGCCAAAAGGAGGTCGTAAACACCCAGACCAAAAATTTGTTGAGGTAAATACTCAAAATATATTGTTTATTGCAGGAGGAGCTTTTGATGGAGTAGAACGTATTATTTCAAAACGTTTAAACCGTCAGGCAGTTGGTTATTCAACTTCTAAAAATGTAGACAATATTGATAAAGACAATTTACTGCAATACATTATTCCAAAAGACATTAAAGATTTTGGATTAATTCCAGAGATTATTGGTCGTTTACCAGTTTTAACACATATGGATCCTTTGGATAAAGAAACGCTTCGTGCTATTTTGACACAGCCTAAAAATGCATTAATAAAACAATATCAAAAATTATTCTTGATGGATGATGTTGAGTTTACTATTACAAACGAGGCTTTAGATTTTATTGTGGATAAGGCATTAGAATACAAATTAGGTGCACGTGGACTTCGTTCTTTATGTGAAGCTATCCTAACTGATGCAATGTACGAATTGCCAACTTCAGATGACACAAGTCTGACAATTGACAAAGAATACGCAGAACACACATTAAGTAAAAATTTATTGAAGCGCATGGAAATTGCTTCTTAAATCTTAAATATCACTTTGTCAAAGTTTTAAATTTTGACAAAGTTTTTTTTTTAACCTGCTTACTGAGCAGGTTTTTTTATGCTTTTCAAAAACTTTTTGTTTGTTGTTTGGAGTAAATTTTTAAAGATTTTTTTCTTCTGAAAACAAAAAGTTGAATTTTAGCCCTGATCGAAACGGCATCCTTTTGCTCTGGGGTTCAGAGCAAAAGATATAGTGTAGAGCAGGACCGAAAGTTCTTTTGAAAACAAAATTTCCTGCTGCTAAAAAAACTACTGCACTCTAAATTTCTCTCTATACTCAATTGGTTTCATACCGACCATTTTATAGAACACTTTTCTAAAAGCTTTTGGGTCGTTGTAACCTGTTTTTTCGATGATTTCTGAAATGGAAAGCTGAGTTTGCTCTAAGTATTTTTTTGAACTTTCGACTCTTATATTTTGAAGATATTCTATTGGCGGAATTCCGGTTACCTGCTTAAAGCGACGTGTCATGTTTCTGGCACTTGTTGGAATGTCTTTGGTAATTTCTTCCAGTTTTTCTATTGTATGATATTGGCTTTCAATTTTTTGCTGCAACATCGCCACCAAAGTATCATTGTGCAAATGATTGGGTCTAAAAGTGCTGAAATAACTTTGTTTATATCTGTTTAAATCGATAGAAAAGATTTTAGCAATATTGACAGCCATTTCGTTGCCGCAGAATTTTTGAACCAAAAGAATTAATAAATGAAAAGTTGAGGTAGAGCCGCCGCTGGTATACAAACTTCCATCAGCAGTTAGAGTTTCTTCGGGTTTTAATTTCACCATCGGAAAAGCTTTTGTAAAAGCACTGCAGGCGTCAACATGTGTGGTAGCCAGTTTTTCGTTTAACAAACCAGAAGCCGCAAACAAAAATGCTCCAGTACAAAAACTGGCCAATTCGGCTCCAGCTTGATGTTGTTTTTGTAGCCAAGGAATGAAATTTTTATTCTTCTTAATCATTTCACTCATATTGTCAGTTGTAAAAGCGGGAATTAAAATCAGATCCAAAATAATATTAGACGTTTCAATTACGTTAGATACATATCCAAACAAATTTCCCTCATCATTTTGTTCTTTCGATTGAAAAATCATGATTTCAAATGGTTTTTCGTTTCCTGAACTGAGTTTGTTAGTAGTTTCAAATACTTCTAATATCGCTGCAATACTTAATAATTTGTAGTCGTGAGGTACGATTAATCCTAATTTCTTGCTCATGGTTTTTATTGTTTTTGAAATGTAACTTCAAACAAAAATAATCATTTTGTCTTAAATGCCCCTAAAAATGACTTTTATTGGCATTTTTAACTAATCTTAAAATTTTACATTTGTTTTAATTAATTCGTAATTTTATAAAGATGAAAACAAAGATATTCTTAAATCTTGCTGTAAAAGATTTAAATCGTTCAGTATCCTTTTTTAAGGATTTAGGCTTTTCATTCGATTCTAGGTTTACAAATGAAAAGGGAACTTGTTTAATTGTTGGTGAAAATATAAATGTGATGCTTTTGGTTGAGGACTTTTATAAAACATTTACCAATAAGCAAATTTGTGATACCGCTACAACCAGCGAAGTCCTTATTTCTATTTCTGTTGAAACACGCGAAAAAGTGAATGAAATAATGGAAAAAGCAGTTAAAGCCGGCGGAACTGATTACAATAAAGAGCATGATTATGAATGGATATACCAAAGAACTTTTCTGGATCTAGATGGGCATCATTGGGAAGTTTTCTATATGGATGAAAGCCAGATACCAAATAATTAACTATGATTTCGGTAGAAGCTATAATTAATGCATCTATAGAAAAAGTTTGGGAGCTGTGGACATTGCCTGAGCATATTATAAATTGGAATAATGCTTCTCCAGATTGGCATACGCCTTATGTAGAAAATAACCTAACAGAAGGCAGTAAATTTAAATTTACCATGGCTCTAAAGGATGGAAGTGATGGTTTTGATTTTGAAGGTATATACACGAAAATTGACAAATTTTCAATACTAGAATATAAGCTTTATGATAATAGAACGGCAAGTGTTCGTTTTGAAAATCAAGATAATCAAGTAAAAATTACTGAAACCTTTGAGCCGACAACAATCGAATCTGCAGATATGGAAGAAAAATTTTGTACGGCCATCATCCAAAATTTTAAAAGCTACGTGGAGAATTTTAAACGATAAATCAATTTATAAATTATAAAATAAAAATCATGATAACAATCAAAAATACCGTTAATGCATCTTTAGACAAAGTTTGGGATTTATGGAATACGCCAGAACATGTTAAGAATTGGAGTTTTGCTTCTCCAGACTGGCACACACCGTATGCAGAATCTGATTTAAGAGAAGGAGGAAAATTTAAATCGACTATGGCAGCAAAAGATGGAAGCATGAGTTTCGATTTTGAAGGTGAATTTACTTTGGTTAAACCAAAAAGTGCACTCGAATATGTTATGGCAGATGGAAGAAAGGTTGAAATTAAGTTTACAGAAACGGCAGACGGAGTCGAAATTGTTGAAAGTTTTGATCCAGAAACGCAAAATCCAGAAGAAATGCAACGCGCAGGCTGGCAGGCAATTTTGGATAATTTTAAAAATTACGTAGAAAAAAAATAATTTTTTTCTTTAGGTTCAAAGGCTCAAAGATTAAAAGGCTCAAAGATTCAAAGATTCAAAGATTCAAAGGCTAAAAGGTTCAAAGGTTCAGAGGCTTACACATTACTTACTATCACAATATCTAACCAAAAAAAAACAAAAAAATGACAAAACAAATATGGTTGAATCTTCCTGTAAAGGATGTAGCAAAAGCGAAAGATTTTTTCTGGAAAATTGGTTTTTCGTTTAATGAACAGCATGATACGCCAAGTTCGACGTGCATGGTTGTAGGTGAAGGACATTTTGTTGTAATGCTTTTTGAAGAAATGCTTTTTTCCAGCTTTTCTCAAAACAGTCTTACTGATACTAAATCGAGCTCGGAAGTATTGATTTCGATTGATGCTGAAAGCAGAGAAGAAGTTGATGAATTAGCAGAAAAAGTAAAAGAAGCTGGCGGAACTGTTTTTGCTCCTCCTGCAGAAAGTCAAGGTTGGATGTACGGCTGTGGTTTTGCCGATTTAGACGGTCATCGTTGGAATGTTTTATTTATGGACTTTAGTAAATTACCAAATTAACATGGAAAAATTAAAATTTAATATCAGTATCAAGGCTTCTAAAGAAAAGATTTGGAAAGTCTTATGGGAAGACGAAACTTACAGAAAATGGACCGGAGTTTTTTATGAAGGGTCGTATGCAGTAAGTGATTGGAACGAAGGTGGAAAAATACACTTTCTTGGGCCTGACGGTGGAGGAATGAATAGTATAATCGAGAAAAAAATCCCAAATGAATATATGGCTTTTAAGCATTTGGGAGAACTGAAAGATTTTAAGGAATTACCCCTCAATGAAGAAACAAATGAATGGAGCGGTTCAATGGAAACCTATAGATTAACTCAAAACGGAGATGCAGTTGATCTTGAGGTAGAAGTTGATGTAACCGAAAAGCATATAGACTATTTTAAAGGTACTTTTCCAAAAGCATTGGATCGAATTAAAGAATTGTCTGAGGAATAAGTAAGAGAGTAAAGAGTAAAGAGTAAAGAGTAAAGAGTAAAGAGTAAAGAGTAAAGAGTAAAGAGTGTATCTATAACTAAAAGATTAGTAAAAAAGACATTAACAATTTATAATTAACAATCAACAATTAATAAAAAAACATCATGGCAGCAATAAATCCTTATTTAATGTTTAATGGAACTTGCGAAGAAGCATTTCTATTCTATAAATCAGTTTTCGGCGGCGAATTTCCGTATATCGGAAAATACAAAGACGCACCAGCAGAAGAAGGTGAGCAACTCTCTGAGGAAGCTCTAAATAGAATTATGCACGTTTCACTCCCAATTGGGAATACGATTTTAATGGGAAGTGACAGTCATCCAAGATATGGGGATGTTGGTTTTGGTGATAATTTTTCCATTTCGATTAATGTAGAAAGCACAGATGAAGCAGATAGAATTTTTAACGGACTTTCGGCAGGAGGAAAAGTAGAAATGCCTATGAACAAAACCTTCTGGGGTGCATATTTTGGAATGTTCAAAGATAAATTCGGTGTGAACTGGATGGTAAATTTTGATGAAAATCAGCCGAATAAATAATTAAAAAGTTATGTTATTTTAATAGCGGAACATAATTGTTAAATTACTCCAAAAAGCACATGAAAATGTGCTTTTTCTTTTCAAAAAAACAAAGATTATTCTTTTTTATAAAGCATAGATTGTCGATTTTTGTCGCTTCAAAATCAATAATAGGAAAAATGGCGATAGAAGATAAAGAGATAATTTTATTAAAAGTTTCAGGACACGATAAAATTGGAGTTACAGCAGGTTTAACAGCTGTATTGGCTGCGTACGATGCTAATATTTTAGATATTGGACAAGCTGATATTCATGATACGCTGTCACTTGGAATTTTATTCGAGATTGAAGCAGGGTCTTCTTCTGCGCCAGTTTTAAAAGATCTTTTGTTTAAAGCCTATGAACTAGAAATCAAAGTAAAATTTATTCCGATTTCTATTGAAGATTACGAAAAGTGGGTAAAATCACAATCTAAACAGCGCTATATCATCAATATTTTGGGCGAAAAACTGGCCGCTTCACAATTAGCAGCAGTGACCAAAATAATGTCAGATCAAAACCTGAATATCGATTCTATCATTCGATTAACAGGAAGAACTTCTATTGTCGAAAAAGAAGAGTATCCGCGTTCTTGTATTCAATTGTCTGTAACAGGCGAAATTGTAAACAAGATCATTATGACAGCAAGTTTTATGGAAATTTCCAGAACACTTAATGTTGATATTTCTTTTCAAGAAGATAACATTTATAGAAGAAACCGCCGATTAGTATGTTTCGATATGGACTCAACGCTTATTCAAACAGAAGTAATCGACGAGCTTGCAGAACTTAATGGAGTAGGAGATCAAGTAAGAGCTATTACAGAATCGGCTATGAATGGAGAGATTGATTTCAACGAAAGTTTCAAGCAGCGTATGGCTTTACTTGAGGGTTTAAGCGAAGAAGTGCTGCAAAATGTTGCCATTAATTTACCAATAACACAAGGAGCACATCGTTTAATGAAAGCTCTAAAATATTACGGTTATAAAACGGCAATACTTTCTGGAGGGTTTACGTATTTTGGAGAATACCTTCAAAAAGAATTAGGAATAGATTATGTTCACGCCAATCAGTTAGAAATAAAAGACGGAAAACTTACAGGTAAATATATTGGTGATATTGTAGACGGTCAGAAAAAAGCAGAATTCTTAAAAGCAATTGCTGAGAAAGAAGGAATTCACATTAATCAAACCATCGCAGTTGGAGACGGAGCAAACGATTTACCAATGCTAAATTTAGCGGGTCTGGGAATTGCTTTCCACGCCAAACCAAAAGTAAAAGAAAGCGCTTCAACTTCAATTTCAAGTTTAGGTCTTGACGGAGTTTTATATCTTTTAGGTTACCACGACAGATATATTGATATGATGTAATTCGAATTGTTACTCTGAGCGAAGTTGCAAGATTTTATATAGAAAATGGCTTCGACTCCGCTCAGCCTGACAATAGAGAAAAATTACTTTCGAGCTTCTAACTCCTTTTTAATTTCTTTTAAAGTATTCATATTCAAAATAAAAATAGGAAGCAATGCAATCGGAATAACGTTTGAAGCGCTAAAACCTTTATTCGCTACAAGAAAAATGTTAAGTCCAAACAAAAAAAGTAATACCACACCAAATAGGTAAGTTACTGTTTTTAAAGATTTTTGTGTTTTGACTAATTCTTCACTAGTCATTTCGTTAAAATTCTTTTTCATTTTAGTTGAAGATTTTAATTGGAAAATTAAACTTTAATAGACTGCATCTCCTTCAACTGCTCCAAATAATCTCTTTGGTTCGAAAGTCTTGGAATTTTATGCTGTCCGCCTAATTTGTCTCTTTCCTTCAGCCAATCATAAAATAGATTTTCACGAGCTACATTAATTACTAAAGGGTTTAAAGTCATATTATTGTAGCGTTTAGCTTCGTAATCTGAATTTAAAGTCTGTAAAGTTTCGTCTAGAACTTTTTGGAAAAGGCCAAAATCAGCAGGTTTTTTCTTAAATTCAATCATCCATTCGTGTGCGCCTTTTTCTTTGTCCTGCATAAAAATAGGAGCAACAGTATAATCAATCACTTCAGTTTGTGTAATCTGGCAGGCTTTTGCAATGGCTTGATCGGTATTTTCAACCATTAATTCTTCACCAAAAACATTAATATGATGTTTGGTTCTTCCAGTAACTCTTATACGATATGGATTTAATGATGTAAAACGAACTGTATCGCCAATTAAATAACGCCACAAACCAGAATTTGTAGTAATTACAATAGCATAGTTTTTATTCAATTCGACATCGACCAAACGAATTACTTTTTGATTCGAAGTTCCAAAAGTGTCCATCGGAATAAATTCATAGAAAATCCCGTAATCAAGCATCAATAATAAATCACTCGAATTGTTCAAATCCTGAATCGCAAAAAAGCCTTCAGAGGCATTGTAAATTTCGTAATATCTAAAATCTTTGCTAGGAAGCAATTTTTTGTATTGTTCTTTGTAAGGAGAGAAACTCACTCCGCCGTGAAAATAAACTTCAAGATTTGGCCAAAGCTCTAATAAACTTTGTTTACCAGTATTTTCTAAAACCTTATTCATTAAAACCAACATCCAGGAAGGAACTCCCGCAAAACTGGTAACATTTTCATTTTTGGTTTCATTAATAATTGCAGCGATTTTAGTTTCCCATTCACTCATTAACGAAGTTTTACTGCTTGGTGTACTGCTGAATTCAGCCCAAATTGGCATGTTCTCAATTAAAATTGCAGACAAATCGCCAAAGAAGGTGTTGTTATTTTCGTAAATCTGAGAACTCCCGCCTAAGCGAAGACTTTTTCCTAAAAACAGCTCAGAATCTTCATTGTTATTCAAATACAGGCATAAAAGATCTTTACTGCCTTTGTAGTGGCAATCTTCCAGTGCTTCATTACTTACAGGAATAAATTTACTTTTTGCGTTTGTAGTACCGCTCGATTTGGCAAACCATTTAATTGGAGTTTCCCAGAAAACGCCTTGTTCACCCTGACGTGTACGTTCAATTAAAGGCTGTAATTCCTCATAACTTGCAATAGGAACTCTTTCTGCAAAAGTTTGATAAGATTTTATTGTCGAAAATTCATATTGTTTTCCAATAACAGTATTTTCAGATGCCGTCAATAAGTTGTGCAATAGTTCTTCTTGAACTTCATTTGGGTATTTTAAAAAAAGTTCTATTTGGTGAATCCGTTGTTTAAGGACCCATGATGCAAACGAATTGATTATAGATAGAGGCATGAATTTGTTTTTTAGATTACTGATTTTAGGTTTTAAATTTTACAGGTGATGTAAAAACAAAAAACTTAAAATTTGAATATCGAGAGACAAATAGTAACTTTGTCTTCATATCAAAAATAGTATTTTTTTGTAAAAAACAACCCGATTTCTAGCAAAGATTCTAATTAGTAGGTCGAATTTTAACACTAAAATGTCCAATTCTTTTGATAATTCCAAAATAGCAATATAAATAAAAATACGAATGCAATATCAAGGTGTCCTGACAAAAATGCAAACCGAACTTGGAAGTCCAATTCAATATTATTTGGTCTTTGAAGACAGTTTTCTAAATGTTAATCAATTATTGGATAAAGAAATCGAAATTAGCTTTTTGGGCTGCCAGTGTTTAAATTGCAGTAAAAAGAAGAAAATTTACCGTCAAGGTTTTTGTTACGACTGTTTTTATTCAAGTCCGGCAGTTGGTGACTGGATTATGAGACCAGAATTAAGTACAGCACATTTAGGAATTGCAGACCGTGATTTAGATTATGAATCAAAAGCACAATTACAGCCGCATATCGTTTATTTAGCCGCTGCTTGCGAAATAAAGGTAGGAGTAACTCGTAAAACTCAAGTCCCAACTCGTTGGATCGATCAAGGTGCATCTCAGGCAATTGCAGTTGTTGAGGTTCCAAATAGATATCTGGCAGGAATTACAGAGGTTGCTTTAAAAAACCATTACACGGACAAAACCAATTGGAGAAAAATGCTTCAAAATTCTACCGAAACTTTTGATTTAATTGCAGAAAAAGTGAAAATTGAAAGTTTAATTCCAGCTGAGGTTAAAGATTATTTTTATTCTCAAAAAGATGATTTGTACGATTTACAATATCCTGTTTTGAGTTATCCTGCAAAAGTAAATAGCTTAAATCTGGATAAAATGCCTTCGTTTCAAGGAAAATTAGTTGGGATAAAAGGACAATATTTAATTTTTGAAAACGGAACTGTTTTTAATGTTCGTGGTTCCGAAGGCTATGTTGTAAGTATAGACGTCTAGCATTATTTCCTGTTTGTCTATCCTTATTCAGCACCCGTATAATAATTTTCATCAATTATCATAATCATTGTATTTTTAGAATTTTTAAGAATAGGTGATGTGAATTTTGATAAATTTGATTACAATTTTGTAATAATTACTTATTCAAAGAAATTAATTTTAGAAACAAAAAAAAGCCTAGATTTGAAGTTTGTTCTATCTAAGGCTTTTTTTTAAAATTAAATCGAAATTATTTAATTCTTTAATTATAAATAATAAATGAGTACTTTAAGCAAAATAAACAATTTTAGAAGAGGCGTGATGCGTGGTCTGACTAAAAACATTGGAAAACCAAAAACGGAACGTGATATTGTTTTGGTTGATAAAACTGAAATTAAACGCGTTTTAATTTGCAGACCAAATGGCAGACTAGGCAATCTTTTATTAATTACGCCGCTGGTTCAAGAAGTAGCAGAAACTTTCCCGAATTGTAAAATTGATTTGTTTGTAAAAGGTACATTAGCACCAATTGTTTTTGAAAATTATCAGGTAGTTAACAAAACAATTCATTTACCTAAAAAACCTTTTAAAAGTTTAGTTGAGTATATGAAGGTTTGGATTTCTATTAAGAGCGAACCTTATGATATGGCTATAAATGTCGATCAAAATTCTTCTTCTGGCAGATTGGCTGTACGATTTTCAAGAGCAAAGTATAAATTCTACGGAGATTTGGATGGTGAGCTAACAGAGTCAAAAACAGATTATGACCATATTGCTAAATATCCAGTTTATAATTTCAGGACTTATTTGACAAAATTAGGATTGCCTAAAAGCAATAAAATAGTAGCATCTTTGGATCTTAAACTTACTGATGCAGAACTTGATAACGGAAAGAAAATTTTAGATCTTATAACTCCAGATCCATCAAAACGAACAATCTGTATCTTTACTTATGCAACGGGAGCTAAATGCTATTCAGGAGAATGGTGGGAAAACTTTTATTCTAAACTTAAAGAAGAATACAGCAATTATAATATTATTGAAATATTGCCAGTTGAAAACGTTTCGCAAATTGGGTTCCAAGCGCCAACTTATTATAGTAAAGATATTCGCGAAATGGGATCTGTATTGGCAAATGTAGATTTGTTTATTGGTGCAGACAGCGGTATTATGCATTTAGCAAGTGCTGCTCAAACGCCAACTGTTGGATTGTTCTCAGTTTCAGAATTAAAAAAATACGCCCCTTATGATAGTGGAAGTGTAGGAGTGGATACTAGAAAATGTATGCCATTAGAATATTTCCAAATTATCAATTCAATTTTAGATAACGGGAAATTAAAAGTATATCCTAAAGCAGTATAAAAAAAGGCCAATCATTTGATTGGCCTTTTTATTAGTATACTGAGATTAGTTTTTCTTTTTGAAAAGACCATTCAGCAAATCACTTGCTTTTTTGGTAACCTCTTGTGTTTTCTGTTCTTTTTCTGTTTTTGCAGCCTGCGTTGTATCTTTAGCTTTTGTGTTTTTGTTGATTAAATCAGTAAGAGCCGAAGTTCCTTTTTGAGTCAATTTATCTTTCTGCTGATTAACCAGTTGGGTAGTTAAACTACTTACGGCAGTTTTCATATCTGTACTGATTTTAGGATTAGAAAAGTTTCCAGTCAAAGAAGCATTAATTGGAATATTATCCAGTTTTGCGGCATCTGCAGGAGACAATTTTGCAATTAAATTGTTGGCTTCTGTTCCTAAATATTTAGCAGGAACATCAAACTTAATGGTATAATTCATAGTTTGGTCAAAACCGTGAGTTCCTCCAACTGTAGCTTTAATATCTTGATATTTAATATCAAATGGTTTTACGTTTACTCTTCCGTTTTCAAAAGTCAGAGCTGCTTTAATATCATTTAAATTAACTTTGTTTAAATCGATAAACTTAACATTTGAACTTAAGGCATTAAGTAAAGTTGAGTTTTTAGCATTTACGGTAGTCGAAAGCAATTGACCGATTAAGTCTCCTGAAATTGATTTTAAATCTGGAGTTAATTCTTTCGCATCTAAATTTCCATTCAGTTTAATAGTCGAATTTAATTTTCCATTAATGATTCCTGCTATTGGGGCAATTTTTTTCATCATGTCTAATTGCGTAAAAGTCTGTGCAATATCAACTTGATTAAATCCTAGATTCATATCAAAAGTTGGAACCTTTTGTTTTGTAGAAACAGCGCCATTAAGGCCAATTGTTCCACCAAAAATAGAAGTTTTAAAGTTTTCTAAAGTTGCTTTTTCATCTTTGATAAGTAACTTTCCAGAAACATCTTTTAGTTTTAAATTGTCGTATAAAACAGTTGTAGCTTTTGCATTTAAAGTACAATTTAAAAAAGCAGGAATCTTCATTGCTTCAGCTGGTTTTGCCGGAGTTTTAGTCTCTGTTTTTGCAGGTTCGCCAGAAGTCATAAAATCATCAACAGCCAATTGATTCGAGCTCATGTTGAAGTTTCCTCTAAGTTCTTGTTTTTTAAACATAAAACCGTAGAAATTCTCCAACACTCCGTTGATAGCAATATCACTTTTTCCAGTTGTCGCATTAAACTGTTTTAAGTTAATTTTGCTCGGATTGAATTCTACCAATGCCGTACTAATATTCATAGATTTATTGTTTTCATCTGTATATTTAAATCCAGATAAACTCATTGTTCCAGCATTTTTTATGTTTTGATACTGGCTTTTTTCAACAGAAGCCATGTCAAAATTAGTTGTAACATCAGCTTTTAAAATTCCAGCCAAAGGTTTATCCATTTTAATTGGATATGCTTTCGAAAGGTTCGCCAAATTGATTGTTCCCTTTAAAGCCGCATCAACAATCGGATTTACGGTTATGTTTTTAATATTCGCTTTAGCGTTAAAAACATCCTGATCAATTCTGAAAGATAACTTGTCTAAATTCACATAAGTATCGTTTAGAATTCCAGTTTCGTTAATTATTTTAGTATCAATTACAATATTTTGAACTGATTTTGGAAGGTTTGGATATTGGAAAGAAGCATTATTAGATGCGATTTCAATATTAAATTTAGGAACAGTTGTTTCTGTTAATTCACCTTTAGCAAAACCATTTACGGTAAAATCTCCAGTAGTTTTTACGCCGTCTAAACTCGAAGCATAAGCTGAAGGGATTAACCCTAAGAAGTTGGTAAATGATGAAGTAGGTGTTTTAAATTTCAAATCGTAAATCTGCTTATTTTCAGCCATTTGAATGAATCCATCAAATTCCAATGGTAATTGGTTGATTAAAGCTTTATTTTCTTTAAAAATGTATTTACTTTTTTCTAAATCAATTCCAAGAACTGCGTCTAAAGTAATTTTGACATTTTTCATGTAATTCATTTTATCCATGTCCAATGAAACTTTTGCAGTAGTTTTTGTATCCAAATCTAATTTTGAATTGGTAAAATCTCCAGTTCCTTCATGATTCAAACTGTCAATAACCATCTTGATTTTTGAACCTTGATCGATATATCTAAAAGTGAAATTCTCGATTTTATAATTTTGAATTTTTAAAGAAAGCGGTTTGCTTTCTTCACTTTTTTTGTCTTCTTTTTTATCTTTTAATGCGATATCAAAGTTTCCAACACCATCTTTATTGAAGATGATATTTACTAATCCGTTTGTAGAACTAATTCCCTGAATGCTTAACGGTTCTTCTTTTCCTTTGAAAAGTTCTTTGATGCTCATTTTTAAATTTAACTCGCCTAAAGAAACTAATGTATCGCCTTCAAAAGGAGCTTTGTTAATAATCACAAGTTTCTCAATTCCGACTGTTGCGTTTGGGAAATTTTTGAATAAACTTAAATCAGCATCTTTAAAACTTACTTTGGCATCAACACTTTCGTTAATGGCCTCGGCAATTTTGGCTTTAATTTGATCTTTAAAGAAATACGGAATGGCAAATAATGCGGCAACAAATACCACAATGACTATGGCACTTATTTTTAAAACTTTCTTTAGCATATAAATAGATTTGAGGGTTTAACATCTTAAAAATGACTCCTGCAAAAATAGTTTTTTTTAGCAGAGTGCGGAGATAAAGTTTTCTTAAAAATGTAAGAATTTTACTTTTATTTGTTAAATAAAAAAAATCCGATTGAAATTAGTTCAAACGGATTTTTAATATTCTTTATTTCATTATTTCTGAATAAATGAAACAATCTTATCGACCAGCGTTTCAGATATAGGAAGTGTTTCATTATTATAACTCGCTAAATTGGCGTCTTTATCACCGTCAATGATTTTTAAAACGTGATTCATTTTGTCAATTATAACCATTTCAGAATTCTTATTGGCTTCAGATAAATTTTCGGCATCTTTCACAGTAACTTGGATATCATTGTTTCCTTGCAGAATTAAAATTGGAATAGTAACTTTCTTTATTTCTGTCTGAGGATTGTATTTGAACCAAGAAATGAGATAAGGCTGAATACTTGGTCGGAAAAGTGAAACCACCATCGGATCAACTTTTTTTACTGTAAATCCGTTTTTTAAACTGTCGATTATAGGAAAAGTCATATCGTTAAGCTGTTTCATAGATCTTGAACCAATCTGCGTTTTGATAATTTTATCTGCAGAATCACCTGCACCCGCAATCGAAACAAACTTATCTGCTTTGGCGCACGCAATCATTCCTATTAATGATCCTTCACTATGCCCAATTACTACTATTTTAGAGAAACGTTTATCTTGTTTTAAATAATTAATCCAGCTTTTAGCGTCGTCTATATAATTTTCGAAAACCAAGCTGCTTTCAGATAATCCGCCGGCTGCTTTGCTTTCGCCAATTCCTCTTTTATCAAATCTTAAAGATGCAATTCCATTTTTAGCCAGCGCCTCTGCCAGCATTTTTAAAGAATTGTTCTTCATCATTGCATTGTTGCCATTTCTATCTGTTGGTCCAGATCCTGCAATAATCAAAGCGACTGGATATTTTTTTGTTAGATCTGGCGTAGTCAGCGTACCAAAAATTTGATTGGTATTTATTTTTAAGACCGCTGGAGTTTCTTTAAAAGTAATTTCTTTTTTGTTCTGCGCATTTAAAACGCTCCAAAACAAAACCGTTAAAAAAAGGATTATCTTATTCATATTAATAAATATTGATTCCGTAAGGCATTAATGCTTGTATTCCTTTTTGTTTTTGAAATTTCTTTACCTGTTCGATAAGAAGATAATTTTCTTCTCCAATTTCTTCTTTAATAAAAGCTTCTTTCGACTTTGCAAAAGGCATAGTAGAAAGTAAATCGTTAAAAGTCTTTTCGTATTCAGGATAATTCTGCGTGCTGTATTTTTTTATTTTGGCAATCTTAGCAGCTTCGGCAATTGCAGCATTCAATCCTCCAATTTTATCTACTAAACCTAATTTTAAAGCTTCTGTTCCTGACCACACTCGGCCTTGCGCAATAGCATCAACTTGATCGAAAGACATCTTACGTCCGTTTGCTACACGCGTTACAAAAGTGTTGTAAATTTTTTCAACTCCTTCTAATGTAAAAGCCTTGAACTTCTCATCAACTGGCAAAAACGGACTGTAATTTGCTGCATTTTCATGAGTTTTTACTTGTTCTGAATTGATTCCTAATTTATTAGCCAAAGGACTGAAGTTTGGAAGTACTCCAAAAACACCAATTGATCCTGTAATTGTATTGTTTTCTGCAAATATTTTATTGGCGTTGCAGGCAATGTAATAGCCGCCAGAAGCAGCATAATTCCCCATAGAAACCACGACTGGTTTTACTTTTTTAGTAACCTCAATTTCTCTCCAGATTAAATCAGAAGTCAGGGCGCTTCCTCCTGGGCTGTCAATTCTAAGAACGATCGCTTTTACGTCGTCATTTTTTCTTGCTTCCTGCAAAGAACGGCGCATCGAACCTTCACCAATAGTATTTACATCTCCTTCGCCGCTTCCAATTTCACCTTGAGCATAAATAATTGCAATTTGATCAGTTGCAGTATTAGCTAGGGCAGTTGTAGCATTATTTTGAGTATAATCTAAAATCGAAATTTTATTGTAATCTTCATCTTTATCTACTTTCAATGCTTTTCTAATGGCATCGTGATACACATCTTCATAAGCAATTACGTCTACCAAATGTTGCTGCTTTGCCATTTCAGGAGTTCTTGCTAAAAGTCCGTTGGCAATTTCATTTAATTTTGGCAGCGGAATATTTCTACTTTTTGAAATATCGGCAGAAACAGTAGCCCAAATTGAGTTTAAAAGCGCAGTAATCTGTTCTCTGTTGGCATCACTCATACTATTTTGTAAAAAAGGTTCAACAGCACTTTTATATTTTCCATGACGGATCACTTCCATGTGAATTCCTGATTTTTCTTGAAAATCTTTGAAGAACATTACTTCAGAAGAAAGTCCTTTAAAATCTAAATCACCAACTGGATTGATATATATTGTATTAGCCACAGAAGTTAAATAATATTCTTTCTGCGAATATGTATTGGCATAAGCCCAAACAAATTTTCCTGATTTTTTAAAACTTTCAAGAGCATTTCTTAAATCTTTGTATTGAGCAAGACCCAACGAAGATTCATCATTTAAAATAGAGATTCCTTTAATATTATCATCTGTTTTCGCTGCTTCAATTGCATTAATCACATCAGTTAAACCAATACCTTTTTTATCAGAAAAAGCAGTTACCCAAGGATCTTTATACTTCCCAGCATAGTCATCTTTGATTTCCTTTAAATTAAATTCAATAACCGAATCAGATTTAACAGAAACCTTGTCGTCTCCGCCAAAAAGTGTGACAATAAAAATTACTCCAAAAAAGAAGAGCATAATAAATACAAAAATACCAATTACGGTAGCAAGTACATTTCCTAAAAACTTCATATGTATATTTTTTTAATAAGTAGAGAAAAAGGGCAAAATGTTACAAATTAGACATCTAAAATTATGATAAAATCTAAGACGTCGTTTCACAAATATATTGGTTAATTCTAAAATAGTTTTAGTTAATTTGCATTAATTATGAAATTACAGCATCAAGTCGTTTTATCGATAGGCAGCAACCAAGGCAGCAGACTAGAAAACATCCAAAAATGTATTGATTTAATCCATCAAAAAGTAGGTACTGTCATTAAGGTTTCAAAACTTTACGAAACTCCTGCATGGGGTTTTGAGAGTGATGCATTTTATAATTGTGCACTTCTTTTGCATACCAATTCTTCTGCTCAAAAAATACTAAATCAGGTTTTGAAGGTCGAAAAAGAGCTGGGAAGAATTCGCGTGAATCAAAAAGGTTATCAATCCAGAATTATTGATGTTGATTTAATTGTTTATGATAATGAAATTATTGATTCAGAGAAACTAAAAATTCCGCATCCGCTGATGCAAAATAGGAATTTTGTTTTGCTCCCGATGCAGGATTTGAAGCTAAATTGGAAACATCCTATTTTGCAGAAAACTATAACAGAACTAATTGCTGTTACTCCAGACGAAAGTGTTTGTACTATTGTTCAGGATTTGAAAAACCCGCTCGATGAAATTCCTTTAAATCAATTTAATTATATTTCTTTTGAAGGAAATATTGGTGCAGGGAAAACTACTTTGGTGCATAAAATTGCAGAAGATTTTAATGCTAAAACGGTTTTAGAACGATTTGCAGATAATCCGTTTCTTCCAAAGTTTTACAAAGATCAAAACAGGTATGCTTTTCCGTTAGAAATGTCATTTTTAGCCGATCGTTATCAGCAGTTATCAGATGATTTGGCTCAATTTGATTTGTTCAAAGATTTTATTGTAGCTGATTATCATATTTTTAAATCGCTGATATTTGCTAAAATTACGCTTGCAGAAGATGAATATCGTTTGTACAGAAATTTGTTCGATATCATTTACAAAGAAATGCCGAAACCAGATCTGTACGTTTATTTATATCAGAATACAGAACGTCTGCTTCAAAATATCAAGAAACGCGGCCGTAATTATGAACAGAACATCGAAGCATCCTATTTAGATAAAATCAACAACGGATACTTAGAATACATAAAATCGCAAACCGACTTGAATGTTTTAATAATCGACGTTTCAGATCGTGATTTTGTAAAAAAACACGAAGACTACATTTTTATCTTAGATGAAATCAAGAAGAAGTTACGCTAATGTGGTAATTAGATAATTAGTCAATTAGATAATTCTTTTGTGTTTTTAAATTATCTAATTTTCAAATTGACACATTTCTAATTCTCAAATTGACACATTATCTAATTAAATCATCTTTTTAAAGTAAAATGCCCTCTTAAAATCGGCTTAGTATCATCAATTTTTAAAGCGTACCAATAATCAGAAGCAGGAAGCGGAATTTGGTTTAAATTGCCGTCCCAGCCCATTTTTGATCTGCTTAATTGTGCAACTAATTTTCCGTATCGGTCAAAAATAGTGACTTCTGCCTGCGGATAATTTTCCATACCTGTAACTTCCCATACATCATTGAAAGTGTCGTTGTTTGGAGTAAAAAATGGAGGAAAAACAAGAACTACAAATTGTTTGGTAACTTGTCCGCATCCCCTTTTTTCTCGAGCATAAGCCGTTTGAAGCCCGCCAGGAACATTATAAAAAATGGTAGAATCTTGATAATTAATTCCATCCAGAGAATATTCAAAATAATTTTCGGCTTTAACAGGATAGATAATCGCTCTTGTTCCTTCAACATCGATACGATCAATTTGTGGAACTTTATGCTCTTCAACCACAATAGTTTTTCTGCTTGTGCAATTCTCAGGAGCTGGACTAGTAACATCAACAGTATAAGTTCCTCCAGAATTAATGGTAGTAGTTTGAGTTGTTGCTCCATTTGACCATTGATAATTCATTCCAGAAATCCCCGCGTCTAGTGTTATAGTTTGAAGCTGGCATAACGGTAAAGTTTCATCAGTTACTGCAGGGGGTGTATAAATTACAATGTCTACAGGAATTCGAGTCGAGTTAATACAGCCGTTATTAGAAGATTCAGCATAATAAGTCGTGTTGGAAGAAATTACAGGAGTTGCAAAATTGTTTCCCGAAAAAACACTATTTCCTCCTGTAGAAGCTGTAAACCAGTTGATGCTTCCAATATTTGAAGTTGCTTTAATAGTTACAGATCCAGGTCCGCAATTAGTATATGTATTTTGTTCGGCAATTGGGGTTGCTGGAGAGGCATTTACTGTAGCGGTTACAGATTTTCTATTCGATTCGCAGCCCGCATCAACATAATAAGTTGTAGTTGTACTTATTGAGGGAGTGGTGTAAGAAGTTCCGGTTCCTAATAAATTTCCTCCCGCAGCGGCATCATACCATCCAATAGTCGCTCCACTTGATGCCGTTGCAGTAAATGTAAAAGTTCCAGAATCACAAACTGGACTAGGATTTGCTGCTAGCGTTGCAACGGGAATTGTAATTTTTGTACTTGCTGCAATTTCCAGCGGAGCCTCGCCCGGCATTCCGCCGTATTCTACAACATATCCTTTTGGCTGATAATTATCGCCGGGAGTCAACGATCCTGTGTTTGATAAATCGTTCCAAGAGCCTCTTATTCCTACTCCTGGCTGTGTAATATGTGCATAATCTTCATCTCCCTGCTGATTAGGTTCTCTTGTATTCCAGAAAGCAAAATTTGGAGTCGAACCGTTTGCATTTCCGTTCCAAAAAATAGTTCCAGCCTCAGGGCCGGTAACCCATTTCCAGACACCTTCTGTTTCCGCATCGCTTCCGCCAATCCATCCAGTTCCAGAAGCCTGTTCGCCAATTAATTTAGCCTCATCGGCAGATAAAACTGTAGCTAAATATCCTTGAAGACCGTAATATGTACTGGCAGCGGCTAAATCTCTTGCGTTTGTCCATGTAACGCCTACATTTGGAATAAATAAATAATAATGTCCTGTAGAAGGAAGATAATTAGCTTGACCGATTGTAATAGAAAAAGTTCTTGTTCCAGATGCCGTTGCAGACGAATTGGTGAATACAACATCTTTTACTGCAGCAACAAAATCAGCATACGGAATTATAGTGGAAGAGGTTAATCCAGATAATTGTAATTTTCCTGAAGCTGCATCCCAGCTCGTTATAATATTTGGATGTGATGCAGGATTAGCTAATTCTAAGCGATCAAGTCCGCTGGAGTATCCTGATGAAATCTGAATATAAAGTACTTGTGTTCCGTTTTCTGCAGGATCATGATTGATGGTAAAATCAGTAACAATATTAATTGTAGTTTGTGGACAGTATAATTGATCTCCTTCTGCAATAAGTTTAGGAGGATCAATTACGAAATTGTCTTTCTTATGCTTCTTTGTTTTGGGATTTATAGAATGTTTTGAAGTAAGTGTATTCTTTTTGTTAAAAGTTTTTGTATTTTCATTTGCAATCGAAAAATTAAAACTTAAAACGGAAAATAAAACAAGAATGGTTAGTAATTTGATATTTTTCATTTGCTAAAAATATCAATTAATTAATAACAAAAAAAATAATTTCTATTTCGGCCAATTTATTTTTTGAAACAAATCCCAAACTACTATTCCAGCGCTAACTGCTATATTTAGTGAATGTTTGGTACCAAGCTGAGGGATTTCAATACATCCATCGCATATTGCAACAGCTTCCTGTGCAACACCATAAACTTCGTTACCAAATACCAGTGCATATTTTTGATCTTTTTCAATTGTAAAATCTTGAAGAAAAATCGCACTTTCAACCTGTTCAATGGCCATTGTAAGCACATTTTCTTTCTTTAAATTTTCAATAACTTCAAGAACATTTTCATGATGTTCCCATGCTACAGTTTCAGTTGCGCCAAGAGCAGTTTTATGAATTTCTTTGTTTGGAGGAGTGGCAGTAATACCGCATAAAATAATCTTTTCAATCAAAAATGCATCTGCCGTTCTAAAAACAGAACCAATATTGTGAAGGCTTCGGATATCATCTAAAACTAATATTAAAGGTGTTTTTTCAGATTTCTTAAAATCTTCTATAGATTTACGGTCTAGTTCGCTGTTTTCGAGTTTTCTCATTGGTGTTGAATTGTAGTCATAAAAAAAGCTTCCAAAGATAAGGAAGCTTTTTCGATTATTTATATGTTTTTCAGATTAGCTTTTTACTGGATCTGGTAAAACAGTACCTTTAATAGTAAGGATTTTTGTAGGTTGTCCTTCAGCATTAGAAGTAACAGTTACAGTTTTTGTAAAAGCACCAACTCTGTCAGTAGCATATTTTACACCAATAACACCTTTAGCTCCTGGAGCAATTGGTTCTTTTGGAGTAGTTGGAACAGTACATCCGCAAGATCCTGTAGTGTTAGTAATGATTAATGGCTTAGTTCCGTTGTTTACAAAAACAAACTCACGTTTACCATCAGCATTGTGAGCGATAGTTCCGTAATCAATAGTTTCTGTTTCGAAAAGCATTCCTGCTCCTTCAACTTTTGCAACTTTAGCAGCTTTAGCTTTTTTAGTTGTTTGTGCATTAGTAGCTGTAATACCAGCTACAGCTAACATAGCGAATAAAATTATTTTTTTCATCTTTTTAGGGTCTTTTTTTAAATGATAAACAAAGCTATGTAAAATTCTGAAACCACAACCTAAAAATATCTTAAAATATTTTAATTTTTGAAGTTTTCGAATTGCCGTTAAAAAATCATAAATTCGCTGTCTTAATTTTTTCATTTAAAACATAATAATTTGGCAGCTAAAGATAAAGTGGTGAAAGAAACACCTTTGATGAAACAGTACAACGAAATCAAGGCTAAATATCCTGATGCATGTCTGCTTTTCAGAGTAGGGGATTTTTATGAAACCTTTGGAGAAGACGCCATTAGAGCTTCAAAAATTTTAGGAATAACATTAACTAAAAGAGGAGCAGGGTCTGATACAGAAACGGCTCTGGCTGGTTTTCCGCATCATTCTGTAAATACCTATCTGCCAAAATTAGTTAAAGCCGGACTTCGTGTAGCGATTTGTGATCAGTTGGAAGATCCAAAAATGACTAAAACCATTGTCAAAAGAGGTGTTACAGAATTGGTAACTCCGGGAGTTTCTTTAAATGATGAAGTACTGCATTCAAAATCAAATAACTTTTTGGCCTCGGTTTATTTTGCCAATAAAAATATCGGAATTTCTTTCCTGGATGTTTCTACTGGAGAGTTTTTAACAGCTCAGGGAAATGCAGAGTATATAGATAAATTATTGCAGAACTTTAACCCAAGCGAAGTTTTAGTTCCAAAAAATAACAAGAACGATTTTAAAAACGCTTTTGGTGAAGATTTTCATAGTTTTTATTTAGAAGATTGGATTTATAAAGAAGATTATGCTTTAGAAACCCTCACTAAACATTTTCAAACTGTTTCTTTAAAAGGGTTTGGTGTTGAAGAATTAAAAGAAGGAATTATTGCGTCGGGTGCGATTCTATATTATTTATCAGAAACACAGCATAATCGTGTGCAGCATATCACGGCGATTCAGCGTATTGCAGAAGATGCCTATGTTTGGATGGATCGCTTTACGATTCGAAACTTAGAATTATATCACAGTTATAATCCAAATGCAGTTACGCTTTTAGATGTTATCGATAAAACACTTTCTCCAATGGGAGGACGTTTATTGAAACGCTGGCTTGCTCTGCCCTTAAAAGACAGTAATAAAGTAAAAAGCCGACATGAAGTTGTCGCTTATTTAAAGTCGAATCCAGAAATTCTGCATAACATTCAATATCAAATTAAACAGATTTCAGATTTAGAGCGTTTAATTTCTAAGATCGCTGCAGGAAAAGTATCTCCAAGAGAAATTATTTATTTAAAAGAATCTCTAGATGCTATTATTCCGATAAAAACCCTTGCGCTTGAAAGTCCACAGGAAGCTGTAAAAGTAATTGGAGACAGTCTTCATGCTTGTGAGCTGCTTCGCGAAAAAATTAAAACGACATTAAATCAAGATGCGCCTGTTGCAATTTCAAAAGGAAATGCAATTGCAAGCGGTATTAATGAAGAATTGGATGAGCTTCGTGCGATTTCAACTTCTGGAAAAGAATTTTTAGAAGGAATTGAAAGAAGAGAATCAGAAAGAACGGGAATTTCATCGCTGAAAATTTCTTTTAATAATGTTTTTGGATATTACATTGAAGTTCGAAATACGCATAAAGATAAAGTTCCAGAAGAATGGATTCGTAAACAGACTCTTGTAAATGCTGAGCGATATATTACAGAGGAATTAAAAGAATATGAAACCAAGATTTTAGGTGCCGAAGAAAAAATATACAAAATAGAAAGTGAGCTTTTTGAACAATTGGTGGCTTGGATAAGTACATATATTAAGCCGGTTCAAATGAATGCTTATTTGGTTGCCCAGTTAGATTGCTTGTGTTCGTTTACTCAGATGGCAGTAGAAAACCAATATGTACAGCCGGAAATCGATGATACTTTTGAATTAGATATTAAAAACGGAAGACATCCTGTAATTGAAAAACAATTGCCGGTAGGAACGCCGTATATTGCCAATGATGTTTTTCTGGATAGAGAAACACAGCAGCTTATTATGATTACCGGGCCAAACATGTCTGGTAAGTCTGCTATTTTGAGACAAACTGCTTTGATTGTGCTTTTAGCTCAAATGGGAAGTTTTGTTCCTGCAGACAGCGTTAGAATGGGAATTGTAGATAAAATTTTTACAAGAGTAGGAGCTTCGGATAATATTTCGATGGGTGAATCTACATTTATGGTTGAAATGAATGAAACCGCTTCTATTTTGAATAATATTTCAGATAGAAGTTTGGTGTTGCTGGATGAAATTGGAAGAGGAACTAGTACGTATGATGGAATCTCGATTGCTTGGGCAATTGCTGAATTCCTTCACGAGCATCCAGGAAGAGCAAAAACTTTATTTGCGACGCATTATCATGAATTGAATGAAATGACAGAATCGATGCCGAGAATCCAGAATTTTAATGTGGCGGTAAAGGAATTAAAGGATACTGTTTTATTCGTTAGAAAGCTGGTAAAAGGAGGAAGTGCTCATAGTTTTGGAATTCACGTTGCAAAGATGGCGGGAATGCCGCAGCTTGTTATTTCTAGAGCACAAAAACTTTTGAAGAAATTAGAGAAGAATCATTCCAGTGATGCTTTGCAAGGAATAAAAGCGGCTAATGACGAAATGCAGATGAGTTTCTTTAATTTGGATGATCCTTTATTGGAAGAAATAAAAGAAGAGATTTTGAGCCTCGATATTAATGCAATCACACCAGTAGAAGCCCTGATGAAGCTGAATGAGATTAAAAGAATGTTGGTCAAAAAATAAATTTAAAAAATTTTCAAGTTTAAAGTTTAGGTTATCAGAAAGTTATAAAATAAGTAAAATATTTTTAAAAAAAATGCTTGTGTAATTGAATAAATGTCCTAAATTTGCACTCGCAATACGAAACAAGTCAAGTATTGCAGAGTTCTTAAATAGAATTTGAAACGCGAAAATAGCTCAGTTGGTAGAGCGCGACCTTGCCAAGGTCGAGGTCGCGGGTTCGAGCCCCGTTTTTCGCTCAAAATCATATAATGCTCGGATGGTGAAATTGGTAGACACGCTGGACTTAAAATCCAGTGAACAGCAATGTTCGTGCGGGTTCAAGTCCCGCTCTGAGTACTAAAGCCTCTTCTTTTGAAGAGGCTTTTTTTATTGTGTAAACTTGTAAAAAATAAATTTACGAAGTAAATTTATTTTTAA
>NZ_SODX01000001.1:1012063-1321617 GCF_004366435.1 Flavobacterium sp. S87F.05.LMB.W.Kidney.N
AAGAATCTAAGAATCTAAGAATCTAAGAATCTAAGAATCTAAGAATCTAAGAATCTAAGAATCTAAGAATCTAAGAATCTAAGAATCTAAGAATCTAAGAATCTGAAATCTCCAATCTAAAATCTAAAATTATAAATGGGTGCTTTTGTAATCAGTAGGCGTTTTAACGATGAATATAAATTTACATTTACTTCGCGAAAAGGGAAGGTTATTTTTACAAGTCTGAGTTATGAATTGAGGTTTGAGTGTGAGGAAGATATTGAGAAATTTAAAGCGAATATTGAACTTGCAAAGTTTTTGAAATTTAAAGGCTCTGGCGGGAAGTATTTTTTTAAATTGATGCTTGGTGATGCTCAATTTGCGACAAGCCGTAAATACAGTACAGAATTGCTTTTGCAGAAAGGAATTAAGGAAATTGTAACTTATGCTTCCAGATCGGAAATTTTGGATTTCTCTTCAAATGAATTGATCTTTGATGATGAGGAGACTGAGGAAGAATTGGAAGAAGTAATAGAATAAAAAAAAAGCGTTCACAATAGTGAGCGCTTTTTTTTTATGAAGCTAATCAATTCTGTGAAAATTGATCATAAAAAAAACCATCTGAAAAGATGGTTTTAAAATCGTTAGAAACTAGGTTCTAATTATTTTTTTACTTCTTCTACTTTAGCAGCAGCTGAATCAACTTTAGCAGCAGCAGAATCAACAGTTGCAGCAGCTGAATCAACAACAGCAGCAGCTGAATCAACAGTAACAGCAGTAGAATCTACAGCAGCTTCTGAAGCAGCAGCGTCAGCTTTTTTACAAGATACAACAGTTAAAACAGCAACAACAGCTAAACTTAAAAATACTTTTTTCATCTTACTTTATTATAAAAGGTTAATTATTAATTCGTGGCAAAGATATAAATTTTTTAATATGTAAAATATTTTTTCACTTTTTTTTTAAAATATTTTCCTTACTCACGATTATCTTAGTTATCAAATAATATGCCAAATTAACAAAAATAAATTATATTATTGTATGTTTTGTCTAATTTATTTTTTGTTGAAAATTCTATCGCTCTTTTGGCTCTTTTAATTCCGTTTGTTATGGTTTATTTTGTTTTTTAAGGATTATTCTGTTTGGTTAATTAAACTTAAAATATGTTTTTATGGGTTTAATTATCATAAAAAAGATATAATCGCGACCAATTTTGGAATAAAAACAATTACGAAATGGTTTTTATGATAGTTTCTGTGGCTCCTTTATTATCTTGAATAAATGATTTGCAAATGCTGCTCTTTTTTGTAAATAATTCATTATCAGATAGTAATTGGTCGAAAGTCTTTTTTAATTCAACTGTATTAGAAATTACCATGCATCCTTGCAATTCCACAAGCGAAACGGCTTCTGCAAAATTAGAATAGTTAGGGCCTATAACAATTGGAATTCCAAAAGCAGCAGGTTCTAAAATATTATGAATTCCAGGATTACCAAATCCGCCGCCCACATAAGCAATTGTACCGTAGCTGTATATTTTAGTTAAAAGCCCAATGGTGTCGATTATAAACACATCGTATTTTGATAAATCCTTATTTTCTTTTTCAGAAAATAAAATCGTTGATTTTGTAATTTGTGCTTTAAGCTCAGCGATTTGATCTGCTTTTATATTGTGAGGAGCAATGATGAATTTTACATTTTCTGGTGCTTGATTGATATATTCGGCAATTAAAACTTCATCTTTTGGCCAAGAACTTCCAAAAACAATTACTGGCTGATTATTTTTGAAATTTTCAATATAACCAAGTTTGTTATCTCTTTCTAAAATTGCAGCAACACGGTCAAAACGAGTATCGCCGGAAACAATAACATTAGTAAATCCGATTGATTCTATTTTTTGTTTGGAACTTTCATTCTGAACAAAAAAGAAAGTAAAAGCTTTTAATGCTTTTCTATAAAATCCGCCATACCATTTAAAGAACATTTGATTGTCTCTGAAAATTCCAGAAATCAAATAAGTTGGAGTTTTGCTTTTTTCTAATTCTTTTAAATAGTTGAGCCAAAACTCATATTTAATAAAGAACGCCAATTCGGGATGAACTAATTTTAAAAACTTTTTAGCGTTGCTTTTTGTGTCCAAAGGCAGATAGATAGTGACATCGGCAACGGTATTGTTTTTGCGTACTTCATATCCTGAAGGTGAAAAAAAAGTAACAATAATTTTGTGTGAAGGATATTTTTCTTTGATTTTCTCTATTACAGGAAGTCCCTGTTCGTATTCGCCTAATGAAGCTGAATGAAACCAGATGGTCTTGTCATCTGCTTTGATTTTTTCTTCTAAAATAGAAAACACATTTTTCCGGCCTTCAACAAAAAGTTTAATTTTCGGACTAAAAAGTGCAATTATTTTAAGAAAAAACGCTGCTAAAGAAACGGCTAAATTATATAAAAAAAGCATGTAGTAATTTTTGCAGCTAAATTACATTTCTTTCGTTTATTTTCATTGGTTTGAAGGTATTAATAACTATTTTTGTTCCTTCTTTCTGGCATTCTGGTTTAATAGAAAGGCTTTTTAAATAAAATATCGAAAATGAAAAAAATACAAATGGTTGACTTAAAAAGTCAATACGAAAAAATAAAATCTACTGTAGACGCTTCAATTCAAGAGGTTTTAGATACAAATACTTATATTAACGGACCTTTGGTTCATCAGTTTCAAAAAAATCTTGAAGACTATTTAGGAGCTAAACATGTAATTCCATGTGCAAATGGAACAGATGCTCTTCAGATTGCGATGATGGGATTAGATTTGAAACCAGGCGATGAAGTTATTACTGCCGATTTTACTTTTGCCGCAACTGTTGAGGTTATTGCTTTGCTGCAATTAACTCCGGTTTTAGTTGATGTTGATTTGCATAATATGAACATCGATATCGAAGCAGTTAAAAAAGCGATTACTCCAAAAACTAAAGCAATTGTTCCAGTACATTTATTTGGACGCGCTGCCAACATGGATGCTATCATGGAAATTGCAGCCGAACATAATTTATATGTAATTGAAGATAATGCGCAGGCTATTGGTGCTGATTATGTTTCTAAATCTGGAACAAAATCAAAAGTGGGAACAATTGGTCATGTTGCTGCGACTTCATTCTTTCCTTCTAAAAACTTAGGTTGTTATGGAGATGGTGGAGCAATTTTTACCAACGATGATAAATTAGCGCACATCATCCGAGGAATTGTAAATCACGGAATGTACGAACGTTACCATCACGATGTTGTGGGTGTAAATTCACGTTTAGATAGTATTCAGGCCGGAGTTTTAAATGCAAAACTACCTTTGTTAGACGAGTACAATAAAGCACGTCGTTTAGCGGCTTCAAAATATAATGCAGCTTTCGCTGGAAATGCACATATCATTACGCCAGATTTTGCTGCAAACGAAAATGATCACGTTTTTCATCAATATGTATTAAGAATTTTAGATGCAGATAGAAATGCTCTAATGCAGCATTTATTAGATAAAGGAATTCCATGTGCAATTTATTATCCAATTCCATTGCATTCGCAAAAAGCATATGTAGATCCTCGTTATAAAGAAGAGCAATTTCCAGTTACAAACCAATTAGTGCAGGAAGTAATTGCTTTGCCAATGCATACAGAACTTGATGACGAGCAGATTAAATTTATAACCGATTCTGTTTTAGAATTTCTGAATAAATAAATTATGAAGAAATTAAGCCTTTTAATTTTGATGATTCTTGTTCAGTATTCGGTTTTTGCTCAAAAAACAAATGCTAAAGAAGAAAATGCTGTTAGTACTCAAGTTGAAATTTTGCGTCAGGCAATGATTGATGCTGATGGTGCAAAATTGAAAGCATTAACTTCGGACAAGTTAAATTATGTCCACTCAAATGGTAATTTTCAAAATCAAGCTGAATTTATTGACGGAATAGTTAGCGGGAAATCTAATTTTGTATCTATCGATTTTCAGAATCAGACTATAACTATTCAAGGTGATGTTGCTATAGTTCGACATGTCCTGGCAGCTCATACCAAAGATGATGGCATTGATAGAGATATTAAAATAGGAATAATGCTTGTTTGGCAAAAGCAAAAAAATAAATGGATCCTTATTGCAAGGCAGGCTTACAAATTAACTACATAAAAACAACCACAAAATGAAAGTATTAGTAACAGGAGGATTAGGGTTTATTGGTTCTCACACGGTAGTCGAATTGCAAAATGAAGGCTTCGAAGTTGTGATAATTGATAATCTTTCGAATTCTTCAGAAGATGTTTTAAAAGGAATTACCGCGATAACAGGAAAAACGCCTTTATTCGAAAAAATTGATTTAAGAGAAAAAAGTGCCGTTCGGGATTTCTTTAAAAAACATAACGATGTTACTGGGGTTATTCATTTTGCTGCTTCAAAAGCAGTTGGTGAAAGTGTTGAACAGCCTTTGTTGTATTATGAAAACAACATTAGCAGTTTAGTATATCTTTTACAAGAATTACAGCAAAAACCAGAGGCGAGTTTTATATTCAGCTCATCTTGTACGGTTTATGGTCAAGCCGAAAAAATGCCAATTACAGAAGATGCTCCTGTGCAGACAGCAATGTCTCCTTATGGAAACACGAAACAAATTGGAGAAGAGATTATTACAGATACTGCGAAAGTAACTAATATAAGCGCCATATTATTGCGTTATTTTAACCCAGTTGGAGCACATTCTTCAACTGAAATTGGGGAATTGCCATTAGGAGTTCCTCAAAACCTGGTTCCTTTTATTACACAGACAGGAGTAGGATTGCGTCAGGAATTATCGGTTTTTGGAAATGATTATCCAACTCCAGATGGAACAGCTGTTCGTGATTACATTCACGTTGTAGACTTGGCAAAAGCACACGTTATTGCGTTAAAGCGTTTGTTCGACAAAAAGAATTTGGCGAAAGTTGAAACGTTTAATTTAGGAACAGGAAAAGGAAGTTCAGTTCTAGAAGTAATTCACAGCTTCGAAAAAGTAAGCGATAAAAAATTGCCATACGTAATTAAACCGCGCCGCGAAGGTGATATCACTGAAGCTTACGCAAACACAGATAAAGCAAACAATGTTTTAGGCTGGAAAGCAGAATTAAGCTTAGACGAAGCAATGGCTAGCGCTTGGAAATGGGAGCAGAAAGTTCGTTCGTAGTTTTCGGTCTCAGTCTCAGTTTTCAGTTTCTGACGATATAATAAAAACCCAAATTTTACAAATATATTCTGTAGAGACGCACTGCAGTGCGTCTAACAATAAGTGAAAAATCCCAAATAATCAATTTAGATTATTTGGGATTTTTATTTTGTTCCGATTTATTTTGTAAATTTGTAAGATTAAAAATGTAGGAATTATGGACTCGGAAGAAGAAAATAAAAAAAACAATAAGGTTGAAGAACCCAGAGTTGAATACGAAGTTCAGAAGCCTAAGTTTAAAGGAATAGATCGAGAGACTTTTGATTTTGATGCCGAGTTTGCAAAAGGATTTACACCGGAAGAGGCAAAAGCGGAATCAATTAGAAGAATCAGAGAATGGTGGGGAAAATAGAAGTTATTTATACTTCAAGTGTCATTCATTATCTTGATGATTTAGTTGTCACTCTGTATAAAAAAGAATATTTTGGTTTTATTCAATCTGCTGAAGAGTATGTTTCACATATTTATGATGCGATTCCTGAACGAATAAAAAAAAACTTCACATAAGAAAACTCCAAAATCACTTCAGTATTTAGGTTTAAATTATATTTTTTATAAACCCAATGCCAGAACAACTTGGTACGTGTTTTTTGAAAAAAGAGATCAAAGTTATTTAATAACAGCAATTATAAATATAATAGTTTAGAAGTTAGTGAGCTATAGAAAAAACAAAATCCTCATAAATATTTATGAGGATTTTTTATAAGTATAGTTTCAAACTGAAAACTGAAAACCGAGACTGAATACTTAAAAATTAAGCATTCGCAGTAACAGCTTCTTTATCAATTTTGTTAATCAAACCAGCTAATACTTTTCCTGGGCCAACTTCAGTAAACAAAGTAGCGCCGTCAGCAATCATTTGCTGAACCGATTGAGTCCATTTTACAGGAGCAGTCAATTGTATAATTAAGTTCTTTTTAATTTCATTTGCATCCGAAACAGCATTTGCAGTTACGTTTTGGTAAACCGGACAAATTGGAGTAGAGAAAGTAGTCGCTTCAATTGCAGCGGCTAATTCTTCTCTTGCCGGTTCCATCATTGGCGAGTGAAAAGCTCCTCCAACAGGTAGGATTAAAGCACGTTTTGCTCCCGCAGCTTTCATTGCTTCACAAGCTTTTTCAACCGCTGCAGTTTCACCAGAAATTACCAATTGCCCTGGGCAGTTATAATTTGCGGCAACCACAACTCCGTCGATAGAAGCGCAAACTTCTTCCACAATATTATCAGCTAAGCCTAAAACAGCGGCCATAGTAGATGGTGTAATTTCGCAGGCTTTTTGCATTGCAAGAGCACGTTGAGAAACTAATTTTAAACCATCTTCAAAAGATAAAGTTCCGTTGGCAACCAAAGCTGAAAATTCTCCTAAAGAATGTCCTGCAACCATTTCTGGTTTAAAATCTTCGCCTAAAGTTTTAGCTAAAATAACAGAGTGTAAAAATACCGCTGGCTGTGTAACTTTAGTTTCTTTTAGTTGTTCGGCAGTGCCTTCAAACATGATATCAGTAATTCTAAAACCTAAAATTTCGTTAGCTTTTTCGAATAATTCTTTGGCTAAAGCCGAGTTTTCATATAAGTCTTTGCCCATTCCTGTAAACTGTGCGCCCTGACCTGGAAATACGTATGCTTTCATTTGTCTAATTTAATTTTTACTTTTTTTTAAAATTGAAAATTAGTTTCAATTGGAAGGCAAAAATAGTATTTTTTTAGCTCGTATAATCCTTAAACATATAAATCCATGCTAATCTTGAAAATCGCAGGTTGAAAGAAGTAAGCAAAGTAATAACAATTGCAATAATCGGAATGATTCTTAAATCGAAATTTGTTTCAAAGAAAAACTGTGCAACACAATAGGTTGCAATACCCTGAGCGACTGTTAATCCGTAGTTTACATACATAGCGCCAAAGAAATAGCCAGGTTCTTTTTGGAATTTATAATGGCAATGACTGCAGTATTCATTCATTTTTGGAAGTCCAAAAGTCAAAAATATATTTTTGTCTGTAAACACTTTTCCTTTATGACAAACAGGACATTCGTTACTTAAAATATGAGTTAATGCATTTGACATGATCTTGTTGTTTTTTATTTATACAAAGGTAATATAGAGCAGGATAAAAGTCTTTTTTATATCTTCGCTACTTATAGCACAATAAAGACATTTTGTTTAAGTTTTCAAATTCCAAATTCCAAATTCCAAAATCTGCAATCTACAATCTAAAATTTAATATCGCATGAAGAAATATCCAATTTATAGTGTTCAGAATTTTAGCTGCAATGATGTTCACCGAGATTTTTATGTGAATACTTTTAAAGAGCATTTAAAAAGTCACAGTTTTGTCGAAGAACCGCACCGTCACGATTCCTATTTAATGGTGTTTTTTACGAAAGGTTCAGGATTGCACGAGATCGATTTTGATCAATTTGAAATCAAAAGAGGAAGTCTTTTTGTGCTGCAGCCAGGACAAATGCATCATTGGAGTTTATCTGGAGATATTGAAGGTTTTGTGATTATCTTTTCGCAGGAATTGTACAATTTATACTTCAGACAGAAAAATATAAACGAATATAATTTTTATCATTCTATTCATAATCGACCAGAAATGGTTTTTGAAGAAAATGAAATTCCGAAAATCCAGCCTTATTTTGATCTGCTGATACAGGAAAATAATGAGAATTTAAAGTATCAGCTTGACAAAATGTTGAATTTGTTGGATTCGATTCATATCGAAATTGCTCGCAAATACGGTGAAACCTATTCGCACCAGACTCATTCTTACAATATCAAAATCAATAAATTTGAATCGCTTTTAGAGAAATATTTTAAAACGGAAAAACTGCCATCTTTTTATGCAGAAAAACTAAATATCACCCTGAAACATTTGAACAGAATCTGTAATGAAATCCTCCAAAAAACCGCCACAGAAGTGATTACAGACCGCGTAATTTTGGAAATAAAAAGAATGTTGATCGATAAACAATTAGCTGTAAACGAAGTTGCCTTTAAAGTAGGTTATGAAGATTATTCGTATTTCTCCAGATTTTTTAAAAAACAAACTGGAATGTCCCCAACAGAATTTAGAAATACAGTGCGCTGATTTTTTTTCGCCACGAATTGCACAAATTTCCACGGATTTGTTCTCTCTAAAGGTGAAATATTTTTGCCACAGATTAAAAAGATTTTCACAGATTTATAATCCTAATAATCCTTTTAATCTGTGGCAAAAAAAAATAATTCTTGGAAATTAGTAAAATTCGTGGCAAACCTAAAAAAAAAGCCTGCACTCCCGAGAAAAGGTGCAGGCTTCTTAACCAACCAAATTAAAACCTATTATAAAGTATTAAGCTTGTTTTACAAATTGTAATTCAATGTTTAAACGAACTTCTTCGCCTACTAAAACACCACCAGTTTCAAGAGCTGAGTTCCAGTTTAAACCCCAATCTTTACGATTAATTTTTCCCTCTATGCTTAAACCTACTTTTGTATTTCCCCAAGGATCAGTCAAGATTCCGCTGTATTCTACAGGAAAAGTTACGCTTTTAGAAACACCTTTAATGTTTAAATCTCCAGTAATTTCATAGCTTCCTTCATTGATTTTTTTGAAAGATGTTGCCTTGAAAGTTAATTTTGGATGATTTTCAGCATCAAAGAAATCGCCGCTTCTTAAATGTCCGTCTCTGTCTGCATTTGCAGTATCGACAGAAGCGATATCAGCAGAAAATTCAATTGCTGCATTTTCGAAGTTGTCTCCTTCTGTAGTAATTGTAGCGTCGTATGTTCCAAATTTTCCTGAAACATTTGTAAACATCATGTGTTTAACTTTAAAACCAATTTCTGAGTGAGTCGGGTCAATTGACCATTTTGTAGTTGCCATAATTTTTATTTTTAAATAATTAATTTCATTTTGATAGGACAAAGTTACGGTGAGAGTATTCTTTGAGCACTTAACCTAGATTAAGAAATAAAAAATGAGGTAATTTCTTTTACGAAAATCTAGGTTGAGATATAAGTTTTTCTCACAGATAAAATCTGCAAAATCTGCGGGAGACTTTTTTCTTTATTTATTGAAATTACAAAAAAAAGAAACGATAATAATCTGATTTATAGATTTATTATCGTTTCCAAGTACAGGTATTAATTGTTTTTTGTTTGAATTAATAGTTCATCGGAATATCCATCAATAAAAATTCAGCATCTGTATTGGCTTGAATTTTTAAAATGTCAGTTCCTGAAATTCCAACTGCATCACGAGTGTTTAATTCCTGACCGTTGATGGTAACGTTTCCTTTTAAAACAAAAGCATAAACGCCATTTCCTTCTTTTTTGATTGTGTATTCAGTAGATACACCTGAGTCAAAATTACCCATATTGAACCAAGCGTCTTGGTGAATCCAAACTCCTTCATCATCTGCATTTGGAGATAAAATCTGAGAAAGTTTATTATGTCTGTCCGCAACATCTAAAGTAATTTGCTGATAACGAGGTGAAACGTTTCTTTTATTCGGAAACAACCAGATTTGCAACAATTTAGTCTGTTGATCTGCATTTGGATTAAACTCACTGTGCTGCACTCCGGTTCCGGCACTCATCACCTGAATATCACCGTTTTTGATGATTTCGGTATTTCCCATACTGTCTTTGTGAGCCAAATCTCCTTCTAGCGGAATCGTAATGATTTCCATATTATCGTGAGGATGTGTTCCAAAACCCATTCCACCCGCAATCGTGTCATCATTCAAAACACGAAGTGCTCCAAACTGAATTCTATCTGGATTGTACCAGCTTGCAAAACTAAAACTGTGATAAGCGTTAAGCCATCCGTGATTTGCGTTTCCTCTTGTTTCTGCTTTATGTAATACTATATTTTCCATGACCTATGTGTTTTGTTATTTTATAGTACAAAGATACCGCCAAGGTCAAGGAAAAGCACTTAATCTAGATTAAGAAAGGTTTTTTAAAGGTTCTGAGGTTCTAAAATACTATCCCGAAGCTTTGGGGATAAGGTTTTTCTGGAGCAGAAATTTGGTTTTCAAAAGACCTGACGTCCCGCTATCCGTTCCAATCTTTTGTGGTGAACCCCACCACAAAAGGATTTCCACTTCTATCGGGGCTAAATTAGAAGTTTAATTTTCAGAAGTTGAATAAATGTAAAGGGATAGCGTTCCGAAGGAACAAAAACATATTGTAGGGATGGATTTTAATCCATTCTTCGTAAGTAGCTCGACAAAGATTGAAGATTATAGAATCGGAGTTTATAGTGTGATCTCTCCTTCGTCGAGATGACAAGGTTGTGAGAAGATATTTTTAGGTAATTGTATTCAAAGTGAAATAAACTTTGCGACTTCGCGTCTTTGCGAGATTTTAAAAAAAACTCCTATTACTTAATTTTAATCAATTTCCCTTTTCCAACCACCTCATCAAGATAATTAGCAGCAGAACTTTTCTTATCATGCATGAAAAATTCAATAGTATCTTTTTTGATTTGATCTTTTGGGATACTTATAATTAAATCAGTATTGATGAAATTGTCTAATAATATTGTATTGCCATAAGAAATTTTCCCCTTTGGCATAAACTTGTTATCAAAGACAAAAACACTATCCTTAAAAGTAATTTTATCCTTTTGAATATAGACATTGTTGTTTTCAATTAAATAATTATAACGTCCGGTAAGTTTGTCTGTCTTCTGATTGAAGCTAATAAGAAACAGCGTTATTGTTAAAGCAAAATATTTCATAACGTTCTAACTATATTGATTAATAAACTGCTGTACAACAAAATCTGTGTTGTCATGGCGTTTTTTCATTTCCAGGGCAATTGGCGGTGCAGCTCTTTCCAAACAGTTTTTTACATCGCAGGTTTCACAAGTAACACCAACTATTCGTTTAATAAGAGGTTTTCCTTCAATGAATTTAAACTTCTTTTTCATTGTTGGATTAATTAAAATTCCAACCGAAATACTTCTAATATTATTTTCTACAAAAGGGTCTTTTGTTGCCGATGAAAAGACTAAATATTCATTCCCGCTATGTACATAACTCGAGATTTGAGCATCAAAAAAATGCGGTTTATTTTGTCTGATGGCTTCATTTATGGTTTTTACCGAAACCCATCTTCTACAATAATGCTCATTGGTTTCGTTGGCGTGCGGTTCTTGCTGATTTGTAATGTGTAATTCTTTTTTAATTTGATAAACATCGGATCCAATTGGATGTGACATTCTTAAAAAGAATAAATTTTTCAACTGAAAATCTTTCGGTAATAAATTCGTTAAGCGCTGATAAAATGATTCTGGCGAAACTTCGAAACTTTCAATTAAAGAAACAAATTCTTCTGGATTTGGCTTTTCATTATTTAGGAAATTATTGATTTTGTCTACAACCAATTTTCTCGGCAATAACAAAGCGCCCGCGAAATACGAAGCATAAAAATTATTCAAAACCTGATCGAAATTTTCAAATTTAATCCAGCTGAATGTCAATAATCGATCTGAAATTTTTAAATAATTATAAGCAATTTCTTTAGCTAAAATAAAAGCTTTCTGCGGAGCGTCAAGTTCTGTTGAAAGTAGTAAAGTTCTGCTTTTCGGAACATAAATCGAACGCAAATCGCCCAAAGCTTCCTGATCGGTAAAAGCAATTTCTTTTATATTATATTCGTATTCTTCTTTTAAAATCGCTTCTAATTCTTCAATAGTAATTTTTGAATCGAGATTGATCTGAAACGACTTAGAAAACGCAATTACTCTCTCTTCTAAATCTTCAAAATAATTACTATGCGCTTCCTGATACGATCGTAAAGCGGCTAAAAAGAAACTTTCACGGCTTAAATTATAATGCTGTGCAATTTCTATAATGGTACTAATAAACGCATTGACTTTGGCTGGAGCATTAGCAATAATATCTATTAAATCCGCTTCCTGAATTCCGAAAAGATCTAGCGGAATCTCTTTTAAAATTCCAGATTTTAAAATTTCACCGATTGGGGCGAGGTTGTTATCGAGTTTTAAAGATACCATTTGGTCGTAAGTCACATCCAAATGTTTGCATAAAAGTAAAATTTTATCTGCTTTAGGATATTTTTTTCCCTTTTCAATTTCGTTTAAATACGATTTTGAAAGATTTGTCAATTTGGCTAAGCCAAAAAGAGAAAGATTTTTTTGTGTTCTGACTTGCTTGAGTTTAAGCCCAAATATCAGCTTTATATAGTCTTTTTCGATATCCATAATATCAAATGTAACTGATTTACAAATAATCGCCAAAAAAATATTTTTAAATTTTAGCGAACGTTCGCTATTTTTATAAAAAACTTTTTGTAACATTGTAGTATAAAATCTATTAGCTATGAAAAACCAATTAGAAATTACCGAAAAGGCGATGGAGTTTTTAGCCAAAAAGAAACTTCGTTATCCAAAGATCTGGACAGAAGAAGCGATTGCTTTTATAACTAAACTGCATAGAAAATTCGAATCACAGCGAAAACTATTGCTTTTGCAGCGCGAGCAAAAACAAGTCACTTTTGATCAGGGAATTATGCCGGTTTTTATTCCGGAAACGAAAAGTATCAGAGAAGGCAATTGGACAGCAGGTGAAATTCCGAAAGATTTGTTGGATCGAAGAGTAGAAATCACCGGACCCGTTGATCGTAAAATGATTATCAACGCTTTGAACTCGGGAGCAAAAACTTTTATGGCCGATTTTGAAGACAGCACTTCGCCAACCTGGCAAAATTTGATGGAAGGTCAGCTGAATTTAATCGATGCGGTAAATAAAACAATTACACATACCGATTTGGTGAAACAGAAGTCCTATCATTTAAATGAAAAAACGGCAACGTTAATTGTGCGTCCAAGAGGTTTGCATCTGCCGGAAAAACATCTTTTAATTGAAGAAAAAGAAGTTTCGGGTTCGTTGGTAGATTTTGGATTGTATGTTTTTCATAATCATAAACGACTTTTAGAAAATCATTCTGGACCTTATTTCTACATTCCGAAATTAGAGCACTATCTGGAAGCACGCTGGTGGAACAATGTAATTGATTTTACCGAGGATTATTTGAAGCTGAAAAGAGGAACGATAAAAGTGACGGTTTTAATTGAAACCATTACAGCAAGTTTTCAGCTCGATGAAATTATTTACGAATTAAAAGAACATATCGTTGGCTTAAACTGTGGGCGCTGGGACTATATTTTTTCTTATATCAAAAAGTTTAGAAAAAATCCAAAGTTCATTGTTCCAGACCGCGATCAGGTAAATATGACTTCGCCTTTTATGAATGCGTATTCCAATTTGGTGATTCAAAGATGTCATAAAAGAGGCATTCATGCAATCGGCGGAATGGCAGCGCAGATTCCGATTCGAAATAATGAAGAAGCTAACGCTCTCGCTTTCGCGAAAGTGAAAACCGATAAAGAACGCGAAGTTCGAAATGGTCACGACGGAACATGGGTAGCACATCCGGATTTGGTTTCTCTGGCAAAAGAAATTTTTGATAAAGGAATGCCAACTCCCAACCAGATTCATATTAAAAGAGAACATCGAAAAATCACAGAAGCAGATTTGATTGAACCACCAATCGGAATAATCACTGAAAACGGCGTTCGCAAAAACATCAACGTAGGAGTTTTGTATCTGGCTTCATGGCTGAACGGTCAAGGCGCGGCAGCTTTGCATAATTTGATGGAAGATGCCGCAACCGCAGAAATTTCGAGATCGCAATTATGGCAATGGCTTCAGAATAAAGTGGTTTTGGATAATGGACGAAAATTAGATTTGGCTTATTATCACGAATTGGCTTTAGATGAATTCAGAAAAATCAAAGAGGAATTAGGAGAAGAAAATCACGAAAAACAACAATTTCCATTGGCTGAAAAAGTACTGGAAAGATTAGTTGTAAATGCTGATTTCGTTGATTTCTTGACTATTCCATGCTACAAATATTTATAAAGAATTAAAAATTGAGAATTAAAAATTAAAAATGTTTCGCGCAGATTTAGCAGATAACACAGATTTTTAATTTTTAATTCAAAATTTTTAATTGAATAAAATGCTTTACTAACCACTTTAACTAAACTATTTATGAAAACAACAGAAGACAGAATTCAGGAATTGATTAACGATTGGATCACGAACCCGAGATGGAAAGGTGTTGAACGTCCTTATACTGCTGCCGAAGTAGTTACGCTTCAAGGTTCTTATCAAATTGAGCATTCTATTGCCAAAATGGGAGCCCAAAAATTATGGAGAAAGTTAAAAAGTCAGGATTATGTTGCGGGGTTGGGCGCGTTAACTGGGAATCAGGCGATTCAAGAAGTTGATGCGGGTTTAGAGGCGATTTATTTGAGTGGCTGGCAAGTTGCTGCTGATGCAAATCTGGCGGGAGAAATGTACCCAGACCAATCACTTTATCCGGTAAACAGCGTTCCGATGGTGGTAAAAAAAATCAATAATGCTTTATTACGTGCCGATCAGATTCAAACTGTAAATGAAATTGAAGATAAAAAAGATTATTTAGTTCCGATTGTAGCCGATGCCGAAGCAGGTTTTGGAGGAAATCTGAATGCTTTCGAATTAATGAAATCGATGATTGAAGCTGGGGCTTCTGGAGTGCATTTTGAAGATCAGTTGAGTTCTGCTAAAAAGTGCGGACACTTGGGCGGAAAGGTTTTGGTGCCAACTCAGGAAGCGATTAATAAATTAATTGCAGCACGTTTGGCTTCGGATGTTATGGGCGTTTCAACTTTAATTGTAGCAAGAACCGATGCTGATGCGGCAAATTTATTAACAAGCGATGCAGACCCAAGAGACAGGAAATTTTTAACAGGTGAAAAAACAGCTGAAGGTTTCTTCTACGTTAAAAACGGAATTGATCAGGGAATTGCAAGAGGTTTAAGCTACGCACCTTACGCTGATTTAATTTGGATGGAAACCAGTAATCCCGATTTAGATTATGCGAGAAAGTTTGCGACGGCGATGAAAAAAGAATTCCCAGATAAGATGCTGGCGTACAACTGTTCTCCATCCTTCAATTGGGCAGCAAAATTAACGGTTGCCGAAATGGAAACGTTCAGGGAAGATTTAGCTGCAATGGGATATAAATTCCAATTTATTACTTTGGCAGGATTCCATGCTTTGAATACCAGTATGTTCGAATTGTCAAAAGCCTATAAAGAACGCGGCATGGCAGGATATTCTGAATTGCAGGAAAGAGAATTCGCTTTACAAAAAAACGGATTCCGAGCGGTAAAACACCAAGCGTTCGTTGGAACTTCTTATTTTGATGCGGTTCAAAATACCGTAATGATAGGAAAATCAACAATAACCGCGATGAAACATTCTACAGAGGTTGAGCAATTTTAATTCAAAGGCCAGTTCAATGAACTGGTCTTATTTTTAGCCACAGATTTACAGATTAAAAGGATTTCTTTTTGCCACGAATTACACAAATTTCCACGAATTTTATTTCAATTTTAAAGCAATTTAATTAGTGGAAATTTGTGTAATTCGTGGCCAAAAAAAAAATTATTTCTTCAAAAGTCTCGCTTTCATTTTGCTGAAAAATTCAGGCGTTACTCCAATAAAAGACGCAATTTGTTTTTGGGGAACTTTGTGAATTAAGGTCCCGTATTTTTTACTGAATTTTTCGAAACGCTCTTCCGCAGGTAAACTTAAATTATCCATTAATCTTTGCTGATTGGCAACTAATGAATTTTCAATTAGAATTCTGAAAAAGCGTTCCAGTTTTGGAATTTCAAGATACAATTGTTCCTGATTTTCTTTGGATAATGAAACCACTTCTGCTTCTTCCAAAACTTCAATAAAAAGCTGACCTGGTTTTTGCGAAAAATAACTGTACATATCGCTCATCCACCAGCCTTCGCAGGCAAATGAAAGTACATGCTCCACAATATTATCGTTGATATTGAAACTTCGTAAAATTCCCGAATTAACGAAATAAGAGTGTTTGCAAACTTCGCCGGCATTCAATAAAATTGTTTTAGGTTTATAAGTATTCGTTTCTAGCTTAGATAAAAAAAGTGCCTGCTCTTCTAGTGTCAAAGAAACATGTTTAGCAATATTTTCGAGTATTAATGCCATTATTTTTTATCATCTATTAAGGTGAATGAAGTCGCTTTAAATCTATCGTTTACAATTTCTCCTGTAACAGAAGCTTTTCTAACGGCATTGCAAAAACCTTTTTCAGAGTGTGCGTCACCGTGATCATGAATAGTTGTTCCATCTACGAAATACGATTTTCCGTCAATTCGAACGGCCAAATCACAGCTTTTACCTTTCATTCCAAATTGGCATTCTCCGCACGAAGCTTCAACTATTGTTGGTTTGTCAAATTTCTTTTTGGTTTGCGCTTGTGCTGTAATCCCGATAAACAGGAAAAGCGTGAATATAATTTTTTTCATTTCTTAAGAATTTACAATTATTAATTTTGCCGTTTCTTTGGCGCGTTCTGTTACTTTTTCGATTGGAGTTATTAATGAATCATTCGCTAAAACAACGCCCATTCGGCGGTAGGGTCTTGAAGTTGGTTTTCCAAAAATCCTGAAATCAGTTTTTGGCAAAGCAGCGACTTTTTCGATTCCGCTGAAAGTCGGATTTGTAGAATCTTCTGATGCTAAAATTACGGCACTCGCTCCAGCTTTTTCTAAAGTAATCTCGAAAATTGGAAGACTTAAAATTGCACGTAAATGCAGTTCAAACTCATTGAAATTCTGCGTTCCTGCCAAAGTTACCATTCCGGTATCGTGTGGGCGAGGAGAAAGTTCAGAGAAATAAACACCGTCATTGGTTAAGAAAAACTCAACCCCAAAAAGTCCAGCACCTCCAAGCGCTTCGGTGATTTTTTCCGCCATATCCTGTGCTTCGTACAAATCAGCTTCAGAAACTTGCGCCGGCTGCCAGCTTTCCTGATAATCGCCACGTTCTTGTCTGTGCCCAATTGGAGCACAAAATAAAGTTGGATTTCCATTTTGAGTAATCGTCAAAAGCGTAATTTCTGAATGAAAATCTACAAAAGCTTCTACAATCACTTCAATAACATCGCCACGTGAACCTGCAACGGCATATTGCCATGCTTTCTCGATATCGCTTTCTGTTTTTATAGTCGATTGCCCTTTTCCTGATGATGACATTAGGGGTTTTACAACGCATGGAATTCCAACTTCCTGAACGGCTTTTTGTAATTCTTCTGCAGATGTTGCGTATTGATATTTGGCTGTTTTTAAACCTAATTCTTTTGCGGCTAAGTCGCGGATTGCCTTACGGTTCATGGTAAAGTTTGCAGCTTTCGCTGAAGGAACAACCGTAATTCCCTGCTTTTCGTAATCGTAAAAACGTTCGGTGCGAATGGCTTCTATTTCTGGAACTATAAAATCGGGTTTGTGTTTGGCTACGATTCGGTCTAAAGCTTCGCCGTCAAGCATATTGATGACTTCAAATCCGTGAGCAACTTGCATTGCCGGCGCATTTTCGTAACTGTCAACTGCGATTATTGTTTGTCCGATTCGTTGCGCGGCAATGACAAATTCTTTGCCTAATTCGCCTGAACCTAGGAGTAGTATTTTCATTTTGGAGTGTTGTATTGTTTGAGTAGTAAAAGTACAGAAAAATGCTTTTAACCGCAAAGTTCGCAAAGAATTACGCGAAGAACGCAAAGTTTTTGTTTTTAAGTTAAAATAAGGTTCATAGAGGTTTCACGCAGATTTTGCAGATCGAGCAGATTTTTTTTAATTTGAAATTTAATTTTTAGGTAAAGTAACCGTATAGTTTGTCATTTCGATCCCGAGGCTTCGGGATCGAAATGACAAGATTGTGAGAAATTATAAATATAAAAGTTCTTGTTAATTCGTTTGCGTGAGGGATAGAAGTGGAAAGCCCACAGCCTGACGAAGGAAGTGCGAGGACTTGTAACGGATAGCCCGACCCGGAGGGACACGCCCAAAATAAAAAACCGATACTTCTTTTAAAAAGTATCGGTTTGTATTTTAATGAAAATGATCTTCTTCAATCTCAAATTCAGCATCTTTTTCCCAGATTTCCATTTCACAAGGTTTGCAATTGAATTTTAGTTTATACTCTAATTCACCTTGCTTTAGTACTAATGGTTCTTTTACCTTAACACCCACTATATCTTTTTGATGTATCGGACATTTTTTTAATTCGTATTTGATGCAATATTTGGTTGTCATTACACGAGATTTTCCTGGATCCCATTGCAATTCGAATGCTTTTTCGATTTCGGTAACACCGTGACGTTCGTAGAATTTACGAGCTGTTTTGTTCGAAACATTGTACATGAAATCTAATTTTGTTTCAGGATACGGATGTGAAGTTTTTACCAATTGGTGTTCTTCGCGTTTGTAGTTCGCCAAACGAATTTCAGTTAACTGATCGTAAACAGTTCTTCGCATTTCGTTGATTTTTGAAATAGGAAGGAACCAGTTTTGAGAAAACATAATATTGATTTCATTAGCAGTATAAGGTGTGAAACCTGTTTTTGCCAATTGTGTTTTTATATTTTCTTCAATTGATTCGCCAGTTTTAGTCTGTTCTTTTGGGTGTTCTAAAGTAACGGTGCTTACATTTCCGTCTTCATCGGTTGCGATTAATTCGAAACCAGTTTCTGTTTCAGTAAGTAATAAAGTGGTACTTAATTTACGAACCGCACTGTCTTCTCTTTCTACAATTTTGATGAAAGCGGCGTCGTTATTTCTATAGATGAAAGTTCCATCTTTAACTTCTTTTAAAACGTTTGGATATATTTTACCGTTTTCGGCTTTGTTTACGTAGATTCCGTCGGCTTCGTTGTTTTCGTTGATGAAACAAAGTCCGTCACCGTTATTTAGCAATTCGCCGTTTTCGATTTCGTAAGCGTTTCCAACAGTTCGAATTAATTTACCAATATACTGGCCTTTAGATTTTGGGCTTTCCCAAGAACCAATCGAGCTGTGTCTGTCGTTTACGAAATAATCAGTATAACCACGGTTGAAAGTTCTGCTTAGAGAAGAATCAAAGGTGTAGGTACAAGTTCCCGAAGAAGCTTTCATGTATTTTTCGCTTCCAGCTCCTTCTAAAAAGCTGTCTAGTTTTTGACGTAAGTAAGAAACGTTGTTTTTAACATAAACAACATCTTTTAATCTTCCTTCAATTTTAAAAGAAACAATTCCGGCTTCAATCAAATTCGGAATTTGTTCTGAAATATCTAAATCTTTTATCGAAAGTAAGTGACTGTTTCTGATTAAAGTTTCTCCGTTTCCGTCGATTAAGTTATACGGTAAACGACAGTTTTGCGCACAAGAACCACGGTTGGCGCTGCGTTCTCCGTTGGCTACACTCATATAACAATTCCCGCTGAATGAAACACATAAAGCTCCAGTTACGAAAAATTCTAATTCAACATCAGCATGATCGTAAATTGTTTTAATTTGGTGCAGGTTCAATTCACGTGCTAAAACCACACGTTTGATTCCGGCATCTTTAAGGAATTTAATTTTATCGGCATCACGATTATTGGCTTGTGTACTGGCGTGAAGTACGATCGGAGGTAAGTCCATTTCCATAATTGCCATATCCTGAATAATCAGGGCATCGACACCAATATCGTATAATTCCCAAATCATTGAGCGACACGTTTCCAGTTCGTTATCGTACAATATGGTATTCATTACAACAAAAACCTGAGCATTAAATAAATGCGCATATTGTACCAAAGCGGCAACATCTTCAATAGAATTGTTGGCATTAGAACGCGCACCAAACTGCGGTGCACCAATATAAACTGCATCGGCGCCACTGTTTATGGCGGCCATTCCTCCAATTAAATCTTTAGCAGGAGCTAATATTTCAATTTTCTTCTTCATTTTTAGAACTTTAGGCTTTTGTGGTATTCACGGAAAAAAGTTTGCAAAGTTCTTATAAATATTTCGAGTTTGCTAATGATGGAGGGATTTTTTTGAAATTGTTAACTTAATATGGAATGATGATGATTAAGAGAATATTTTTGAGATTTAACCTAATAGGAAAAGAATATCCCGCAGTAAATCCCCGAAAGAATATTCAGAAGCAAGGTTTCTGCAGAAAGAAACTCAAATTTCTATATATTTTTTTGGTTCCAATGCAAGTCCAGACTTATGAAAATATAGGGTAAAATACCTTATTTAATATTTCATATACTACGAAAAATAATATTTATTTTTCAGTTTTAAAACAAAAAAACCGCCCGATCCTAAAACCGAGCAGTTTTCAAAAAAAAAAGCATGAATCGATCGATCGATTAATTCGCTCTCATTTTAATTTGTGATAATGTGTTTTGAATACTGTTTAACTGTTTTGAAACAACTGAAACTTGGCTGTATTCAAGATGGTTTTCTTCGAGTGCCATTTTGTATTTTTCAATTGCAGCTTCTTCACCTGTAACGCAAGCATTAATGATAGCTTCTGTATCTCCTCCTGTAAATGATGATTTAATATCAATCCATGCACGATGTAAGGCTCCTAATGGTCCACCGCCAGAAGTATCTGTTGATTTTCCTAATTTATTGATCTCGTCTTGTAATTCAACAATAAATAAAGCTCTTTCTCTAGCATATTCTAGAAAGTCAGTTTTCATTGCTGGATTTTCTACGTGCTCTGCAGCGTTGGTATATCCTAATTTTCCGTCTTCAAGAATTGAAATTAATCCTTCTAAAGTTTTAACTGCTTCTTTTGTGGTTTCATCTGTATGTATCATGACTAATAGTTTTTAAATTAATACATTACAAAGTTGGCAATTATTAATCGGTCTGTTTTACAGGATTATAGCTGAGGTTTTACAATATTGTGGAATGGGAATTTTGAAAGTTATATTTTTTCGATTTTTACAAATTAGCAGATGTTGTAACCAAAAAATGACTTAAGTCGTCAAAAGGTTATCAATCATTAATCAATAAAAAAATGAAATCATTATTACAATACGTTCTCGCTTTATTTTTAGTTTTCAGTTCGAGTGTTTTTTCTCAAAAACTAGAAGCTAAAATTGATAGTATTATAACTGCAAAATTTAAACCTGAAATTCCCGGAGCTGTTTTTTTGGCTGCAAAAAACGGAAAAGTGGTATACAGAAAAGCATTTGGAATGGCAGATTTGGAACTGAATGTTAAAATGAAACCAGAGTTTATTTTTGAAATAGGTTCAATTACTAAACAGTTTACAGCCATTTCTGTTTTAATGCTGGCGGAGCAAGGGAAACTCAATTTGAACGATGAAATCACAAAATTTATTCCAGATTATCCAACAAATGGAAATGTAATTAAAATACATCATTTGCTTACTCATACTTCTGGAATTAAAGATTTTACAAGTATGAAATCTATAAAAAATATTGCCAGAGAAGATTTGTCCCCAAAAGAATTGGTAGACTTTTTTAAAGATGAACCAATTGATTTTAAGCCTGGAGAACAATATAAGTATTGCAATTCTGGATATGTCCTTTTAGGTTATATTATCGAAATTGTATCGGGACAAACATATCGTGATTTTATAAGTGAACGCATTTTCAGGAAAATAGGAATGAATAATACTTTATATGCTAGTCATGAGAGAATAATTAAAAACAGGGTTTCAGGTTACCGTGATAAACAAGGTTATGTAAATAAAAATTATATTAGTTTTTCTATTCCTTATGCAACGGGTGCAATAATGTCTAATGTAGATGATATGCTAAAATGGCAAAATGCTCTTAATAAGAATGTATTACTAAGTTCTGAATTTACTGAAAAAGCTTTTACTAATTATCAATTAAATAATGGGACAAAGATTGATTATGGATATGGCTGGCACTTAGAAAAAATAAAAGATAAAGTCGTGCGCGAACATGGAGGAAGTATTTTTGGTTTTAAATCGATGGGGATTTACGAACCTTCTGAACAAATTTATGTTATTGGTTTGAGTAATTGTGAATGTAATTCTCCAACTTTAATTACAACAGCTGTTGCTTCACTTTTAATAGATTAAAATTAAAAAGGGTATTTTAAAAAAATACCCTTTTTAATTTTTTACTTATGAGATAGTATATTAAGCAGTCAAAGCTTCTTTGATTCTGCGTAATGCTTCTTTTAAAATGTCGTCGCTTGTTGCGTAAGAGAAACGAATACAATTTGGATTTCCGAAAGCGTCTCCAGTAACAGTTGCCACGTTTGCTTCTGCTAAAAGATACATCGAAACATCGTTTGCATCTTTAATCTCAGTTCCTTTTAAAGTTTTTCCGAAGAAAGAAGAAACATCTGGGAAAACGTAAAATGCACCTTCTGGAACGTTGATTTTAATTCCTGGAATTTCTTTTAGTAATCCAACAACTAAATCTCTACGTGTGTGGAAAGCTTGAACCATGTGGTTTAATACACTTGGATCTGCGTCTACAGCTGTAATTGTAGCACGTTGAGCCACAGAATTTGCTCCTGATGTTACTTGCCCCTGAATTTTTGTACACGCTTTTGCAATGAATTCTGGAGCACCTATGTAACCAATTCTGTAACCTGTCATAGCAAATGCTTTTGCAACTCCGTTTACAGTAATTGTTCTGTCTAACATTCCTGGAATTGAACCGATACTGCAGAAAGTTCCTGAGAAATTGATGTGCTCATAAATCTCATCGGCAACTACATATATATTTGGGTGTTTTTCTAAAACTTTTGCTAGAGCTGTTAATTCTTCTCTGCTGTAAACAGATCCTGAAGGGTTACAAGGAGAAGAGAACCACATCATTTTTGTTTTTGGTGTGATAGCAGCTTCTAATTGCTCTGGTGTAATTTTGAAATCTGTTTCTACAGATGTTGGAACTTCAACTGGAACTCCGCCAGAAAGTTTTACGATTTCGAAATAAGAAACCCAGTATGGTGCTGGTAAAATAACTTCGTCACCATCATTTAACATTACTTGTGCAATGTTGTATAAAGATTGTTTTGCTCCTGTAGAAACTACGATTTGAGTTGGTTTATAATCTAATCCGTTGTCTCTTTTGAATTTTCTGCAGATTGCTTCTCTCAATTCTAAATAACCTTCTACTGGAGAATATGTGCTGTAATTTTCGTCGACTGCCTTTTTTACTGCTTCTTTAATGAAGTCTGGTGTATTAAAGTCAGGTTCACCTAAACTTAAACTGATAATGTCTTTTCCCTGCGCTTTTAATTCGCGTGCCAAAGCAGCCATTGCTAAAGTTTGTGATGTCGCAAGGTTGTTAATTCTGTCTGAAAGAATATGGTTCATTATAAAAATTTTGAATGTCCTTAATTTCAACTTTAATTAAGGAAGGTTAATTATTAATAGATTTTTTAGTTTAAACAGATAATTCAGGCTTCATTCCTAATTCACGTAAATGCTTAAAGTGAGCTACAATAGCACTTCGCATTGTTTTGTACTCATAATAAGGCAGGTTGCATTCTTTTGCAGTTTCCTTTACGATTTTTGCAATTTTACCATAGTGAATGTGACTGATGTTTGGAAAAATATGATGTTCGATTTGGTGATTTAATCCACCTGTGTACCAGTTTACAATTGCATTTTTTGGTGCAAAATTAGTTGTAGTATACAATTGGTGAACAGCCCATGTATTGTCCATTTCTCCTAATTCATTTGGAGAGGGATTTGTTGTATGATCTACAACGTGTGCCAATTGAAATACAACACTAAGAATTAATCCAGCTGTATAATGCATTACAAAAAAGCCAATTAGCACTTTCCACCAAGTAATTCCAATTACCATTGGTAAAACAATCCAAATTGAAATATAAATAAGTTTAGTGATGATCAAAGTTGTCCAAAGAATTTTTGGGCTTTTTGGTTCTCCGTAAGATAATTTTCTTTTCAGATAATTTCTCATTTGCTTAAAATCGGTTGTGATTGCCCAATTGAAAGTCAATAAACCGTATAAGAAAACAGAATAATAATGTTGAAAACGGTGAAAACTATGCCATTCTGCATGTTCTGTAAAACGAATAATTCTTCCAGCGTCTAAATCTTCGTCGTGTCCAGGTATATTAGTATAAGTATGGTGAAGTACATTATGCTGTACCTGCCAGTTGTAAACATTTCCAGCAAGAACATAAATGGTTCCTCCCATAAATTTATTGATCCAGCTTTTATTCGAATAGGAACCGTGATTTCCATCGTGCATTACATTCATTCCAACTCCAGCCATTCCGATACCAATTACGATTGATAAAAGGAGCATTACCCAAAAAGGCATGTCTAATGTAAGGATTAAAAAATACGGAGTTAAAAAAACTGCGAATAGAATAACGGCTTTTAAGTGTAACTTCCAGTTTCCAGTTTTCTGAATGTTGTTTTCCTTAAAGTAATTGTTTACCCGAGAGTTAAGTGTCCTGAAAAATTTCAGATTGTCTTGCCTTGCAAATGTAGGTGCAGTGTTATTCATAATTATTTTAAATAGTTTTCAAAGGTAATTATTATAAATTCTCAATTTGCAAAATTGAGTTAAATATTTCAATCGTAAAGTAGTACTTTTGTTAAAAATTTACAGCAATGGATGAGATATTGAAATATTTTCCAAATTTGACCGATCTTCAAATCGAACAATTTCAAAAATTAGACTTTTTATACCACGATTGGAATGAGAAAATCAATGTGATTTCTCGTAAAGATATTGATTCATTATATACAAAGCATATTTTGCATTCGTTAGGAATTGCAAAAATTATGAAGTTTGAACCTGGGGCAACTGTTCTTGATGTTGGAACTGGCGGCGGTTTTCCTGGAATTCCGTTAGCGATCCTTTTTCCGGAAACTCGTTTTTATTTAATTGATGTTATCGCTAAAAAAATAAAAGTAGTTCAAGGTGTTGTTGATGCATTAGAATTGAAAAATGTAAAAGCAGAACAAAAACGTGCCGAATTGGTAAAGGGAGATTTCGATTTTATAGTGAGCCGAGCGGTAACTAATATGCCGGATTTTGTTTCTTGGATAAAAGATAAAATTAAGAAACAGCATAAACACACTTTAAAAAATGGAATTCTATATTTAAAAGGCGGTGATTTAGCCGAAGAATTAAAAGATTTTCCAAATGCAACTTTATACGATTTGGCTGCAATATTTGATGATGAATTTTTTGAAACCAAAAAGGTGGTGCATCTTCCTTTAAAATTCAAACCATAAATGAATAAAAAACAATAACCCGCAAAGAATTCTTTACGGGTTATTTTTTGAATTAATAGTTGTTACTACTAAGATGCTTTTCTAGAAAAATCTAAAAAAGGATTTGCTTTAAGATCTAGGTTATCTATAAAATTATGAATTGCATTTTCTGATGCTTCATTGCTATATTTAAATTCTGAATCAAAGAAAAACTCACGAGAGATTACTGGCTCATTTGATGAATTGTATACAGCTTCATCTGTTTCGTCCAAAGCTGTATTTCTGTAACTGCAAGGATGGGTATTCATTAATGTTGTTATGGTTTGACTGAACCATTTATCAAATTTTTTCTTTTTTGGAGTAATATGGCGTGCCAGTAAAACTAGACCTACAAGTTCATTTTGTAAAAAGTATGACCCTTTTCTATATCTCACATCAATCATTCTTACGTTCATAAGTGCAATCCATAGAGCACCATTTACTGCACCTGTGGCTGAAATTTCCAAATCTGTATCAAACAATAAAGGATTAGTTTGCTCACGATTGCTTATAGAACACCAAAGAGCTTCAATACGCTTCTGTGTATCACACGTTGCTTGAGTGTAACCTGTAAAACGCCAATAAACCCATTCTAATAACGCAGCAGTTAATCCGATTGAACCTTTATGATTAATTTGCATTAAAGTATTTTCTAAATCTTCATTTCCTTCAATTGGATCTAATAACTGATCTATTTTCTTTTTTGTCCATTTAAAATCAATAGGATGTCCAATGCTTTTTGAGTCCATTATTACTTTAGGAACATTGTTTAAATTTCTCATATCTTTTTTTTGTTTTACTTAAACTTGAATTTATTGGGACAAATTTAAAGGGGTCGGTATTTAAAAAAAGGCACAAGAAGTTTTAAAAGTATTAAAATAAGCTTTTTGCAATCTCTACTTTGTTGAAAATCAACATTATAAGAAAAGTACTACAAAATGTAATTGTAAGTCAATTGTGAACATCCTAACTAAAAAAACAAAAGCTGAACATTTTTAAATGGTTCAGCTTTTGGTAATATTTAAATATAAGATTTATTATCCTAAGAATGGGTATCTGTAATCTTCTGGAGTTACAAAAGTTTCTTTGATAGTTCGTGGAGAAGCCCAACGTAATAAGTTCAATGCAGAACCTGCTTTATCGTTAGTTCCAGATGCTCTTGCACCTCCAAAAGGCTGCATTCCTACAACAGCTCCAGTTGGTTTATCATTAATGTAGAAGTTACCAGCAGCATTTTGCAATTTCGTTGTTGCTACTTCAATAGCATAACGATCTTGGCTAAATACAGCTCCAGTTAAAGCATATTCAGAAGTAGTATCAACTAATTCTAAAGTCTCTTCCCATTTTGCATCTTCGTAAACATAGATCGTAATTACTGGTCCGAATAATTCGGTTTCCATTGTAGTATATTTTGGATTTGTAGTTACAATAACAGTTGGTTCAATAAAGTATCCAACAGATTTATCGTAATTTCCACCAACAATGATTTCAGCGTCAGCATCTTTTTTAGCTTGGTCGATATAACTAGCTAATTTATCAAAAGAACCTTCGTGGATAACTGCTGTAATGAAGTTTCCAAAATCTTCTGGAGATCCCATTTTCATAGATTTTACGTCAGCAATTAATTGTTCTTTTACAGCTGGCCATAAACTTTGCGGAATATAAGCTCTTGAAGCTGCAGAACATTTTTGACCTTGGAATTCAAATGCACCACGAGTAATTCCTGTAGCAACTTGTTTTACGTTTGCGCTTGGGTGTGCAATGATGAAATCTTTACCACCTGTTTCACCAACGATTCTTGGGTAAGTTTTATAATTTTGGATGTTTGCGCCAATTTTAGCCCAAATATCTTTAAATACATGAGTAGATCCTGTAAAGTGAACACCAGCAAAATCACGGCTAGCTAAAACAGTATCTGTAATCATTAGAGCATCTCCAAAAACTACGTTGATAACTCCGTCAGGAACACCAGCTTCTTTGAAAACATCGATGATGATTTTTGCAGAAAACACCTGGCTGTCACTTGGTTTCCAAACGACAACGTTACCCATCATTGCAGCACTTGCCGGAAGGTTTGCAGCAATAGCAGTAAAGTTAAAAGGAGTAATTGCATAAATAAAACCTTCTAAAGGTCTATATTCTACACGGTTCCAAACAGTAGAATCTGATTTTGGCTGATCGTTGTAGATTTGAGTCATAAACTCAACATTGTAACGTAAAAAGTCAATTAATTCGCAAGATGCGTCGATTTCTGCTTGATGAATATTTTTAGATTGACCAATCATTGTAGCTGCGTTGATACGAGCTCTGTATGGTCCTGCGATAAGTTCTGCAGCTTTTAAGAAAATAGCAGCACGTTGTTCCCATGCCATGTTTGCCCAAGCATGTCTTGCTTCAAGTGCATTAGCAATCGCTTTTTCTATATGTTGTTTTTCAGCTAAATGATATTTTCCAACGATGTGTTTGTGATCATGTGGCGCTGTGATATTTTTTGTGTTTCCAGTTCTGATTTCTTCGCTTCCAATATATAAAGGAACGTCAATTTGAGAATTCCACAATGTGGTATACGCAGCTTGAACAGCTGCCTTTTCTGGCGAGTTCGGTGCGTATCCTTTTACAGGCTCGTTTACCGCTTTTGGTACATGAAAAAATCCTTTAAGCATGTTATTTAAAATTAGATTATTAGATAATTTAAGTTAGACGATTTGAGTTTTGTTACGAATAATCTAACGCTGCACAAAAGTACAAAGGATAAATTAATAAATTGATAATTTTATGATTAAGATAACGATAAAAAAGACAGAAGTAAAGTATGTCTTAATTTAGAGCAAAAGGAGCACACATTCTAAAAGTAGGAACTATTACTTTAAATGTTTTTGTAGTAGTAAAATTGATCATATTAAAATGACCTTTCATTGCACCGTAAGGAGATGATAATAAACAGCCTGAGCTATAAGTATGGTTTTCGCCTGGTTTTAAAACAGGTTTTTTGCCAATTACACCTTCACCATCTACAACTTCTAGATCGTTTAGAGAATCAAAAATTTCCCAGTGACGTGAAGTTAATTGTACCGAATCTTTACTATGATTTTCGATTGTAACTACATAACTAAAGGCAAAGTGAATCTTATAGTTTTTGAAGTAAGTACCTTCAAAACTAGTTAAAACCGATATTTTTATGCCTCGTGTTATTTGAGAAACCATACTAACCTAGTAAATCTGTGTGCGTTATAGGTACAAAGCTACGAAAAAAATCTATGAATCCTAAAACCTTAACAATGTTTTAATTAACGATGTTTATTGAGTTTGCGTTTCCTTTTCCAATAACTCGCTGGTAACGATCTGTTGCTTCTTTATAATAAACCAGAATTGTGTACTCGTTTTCAGTTTGATAAAAGTTTCCGTCTATAGCATTTTCATAATCGATAACACCCTTTTTATCAGCAACCGTATATTGAAAATTAGTAAATCCCTGCTTGATCATAACAGCTTTTTCAAAAACGCCTTTATCAGTGTTATAATCCATTTTATATTCTGGAGAAAGACTATAATTATTAAACATTCCAGTAATATAGATGTCTTTGTTTAGTCGAAAGGCAGGTGCAGAAAGCGAGAAATAAACCCAGGCATAATCTGCTTCAATGTCATTATTAGAACCATTAATGTTCTTAACAACAAAATTTCCGTTTACATCTTCATAATTGGTGTAAATCTGGTTTCCTCGTGCTTGATTCGTATACAAATAGGCATTATAAATATCATTATTGGCACCTACACGGCCCACATTATTATTTGCCGCACGAATATCTTTGTTTTCAAAATATAAAAATTCATTCCCGCCCCAAAATTGAGTTTCGGCATCATATTTATAAACCAATTGATTTCCAATTGTGTATTGCGGAACGATATTTTTAATGGCCGTATTGAAATTTCCATTCTGTAATAAAAGTACTTTTACATTTTGTGTTGGAGTTTGAAAAGTAATGTCATTTGAAACAATAGAAAAATCGAGATTCTGTTTGTAATCAATATTGCTAAGGTTTCTACTTCTTTTTACTTGAGCGGCAACAGTACAATGCGAATCGTATAAAATAAATTTTCTCGAAAAAACAACTTCTTTATCTTCATTTAAAATCTTCAAAATATAATTTCCCGACAAGCGTATTTGTGTGGTAAATTGATTAGGGAAGGGAAGACGGTAATGAGAATAAACCTGAAGCGTATTAAAAGAATTGGAATAATCTGTAATTCTTTGATTGTCAAAACCGCGAATATAATCTGTTTTAGGAATATCAGTTGGTTTCCAATTATAATCGCAATGCGTAACTTCAAAATAATAATTGGCTTCATTTCCAAACAAATCATCAAATTGAAATTCAAATGTCGATCCTAATTCAAAAATCGGAACTACATTACTGCCATTTTGGACAAAAGTAACCGTTTTAATATTATAAGGAGGAACGACTTCAGTTTGTGTTTCCTGTGCTTTCGCGAATGTAAAAATAAAAAGCGCAATTAAGCTTTGATATAAAAATTTTGGCATCTTATTACGTTGTAAGATTGTAAATATAAGAATTTTATTAAACGTAAGAAGATGCCATTTATTGGATTGAGAATTTTAAGAATTCAGAATGTAATCTAAATTAGCTTCAATTTCATCGTTAATATAACTTTCTTCCAAAAGGGAATCAGACAGCAGTTTTTTGTTTTCCTGTAGTTTGATTATTTTTTCTTCAACTGTATTTTTCGAAATAAATCGAATTACATTTACTTTATTCAACTGCCCTATACGATGCGCTCTGCCGACTCCCTGCTTTTCAGCAAAAGGATTCCACCATGGATCTAAGAATAAAACATATGACGCTTTCGTAATATTCAAGCCAACACCGCCGGCTTTAAGCGAAATGAAAAACAACAAAGGATTTTCTTTTTCCTGAAATAAATTGACCTGCTGCTCTCTTTTACTCGCAGGAGTTTCGCCTGTAATTTCACAATAATCTATTTTGTTTTCTTTGCACCAATCGGTATAAAAACTCAAATTGGTAACAAACGAACTGAAAATGATTACTTTTTGTTTTGCTTTTACTAAATTCTCCAGATAATTGGTAGCCGCGATGTATTTTCCAGAATCAATTTCCGAGTCTTTATCTACCATTTTTGGGTGATTGCTCAGCTGTCTCAACTTCATCAATGTATTGATAATGCTAATTTTATCTGGACTTGATCCATCTGTTTTTAGTAAAAAGTTACGCGCTTTAGATTTTTCTTTTTCGTATAATTTTTCCTGTTCCGGATCCATGTCGCAGTAATAAATCTGTTCTGATAATTCTGGTAAATCCTTTAAAACTTGTTCTTTGGTTCGTCTCAAAATGTAAGGCTGAACGAGATTTTTCAATTCAGATAAAACTTCTTCATTTTGTTTTTTCTCAATCGGGATTTTAAAATTTTCTGCGAAAAAATTATAAGTTCCCAAAACATCTGGATTTATAAACTGCATCTGAGACCATAAATCGTCAAGCGAATTTTCGATAGGAGTACCGCTTAATGCAATTTTGTGAGCTGTGCTTATTTTGTTTATCGCTTTAAAAATTTTAGAGTTTTTGTTTTTAATGTATTGACTTTCGTCTAAAATTAAATAGCGGAAATCGTATTTCTCTAAAATTGCAATATCGCGATATATGATGCTGTAACTTGTAAAAATTAAATCGGTCGACGCTAATCTATGCGCTAATTGTTTTCTGTCATTACCCACATACTGCATTTTTGAAAAATGCGGTGTAAATTTTCCCGCTTCGTTGTACCAGTTAAAAACCAATGAAGAAGGTAAAACGATAAGAGTTTTTAGCGGTTCTCTTTCGATTGTCGTTTCATTGGCAAACAAATCAAAATTCGTAGTTTTTGTGGTAAATCCTAATTGCTCTTGCACAGCAACCAAAACGGCTAAAGTCTGTAAAGTCTTTCCAAGTCCCATATCATCGGCTAGGCAGGCGCCTAAATTCGAATTGAAATGCCCCAAAAGCCATTTTACCCCATCAATTTGATACGGTCTTAAAGTTGCCTTTAACAAATCTGAAGATTTATATTCGGCCTTGTAAGTCACATCGTCTTTAATTTCTGGAATTGCATCCAAAGCAGTAAAATTACTTTTACGCAAAAGAAGATTTCCATTTTCTGTTTTAGCCAATTTAGCCAGAGAACTGTATTTGCTGAACCATTCTAAAGGAATCAGAAAATAATTTCCGTCGGGTAGTAAAAAGAGTCTTTCTTTGCTTTTTATATTCGGAATAATTTCGCTGAAATTGATCTTATAATTCCCAATTGTAATGATTATTTTAATGTCAAACCAATCTCCATTGGTATCTTTTGATGCCGAAACAATATGGTTTTCTGTAATGATTTCTTTGCTTTCGACTTTTAAATTCTGAATTGTAAATCCGAGATTTTCAAGTTCTTCTTTATGATCAATAACAAAGTGAATATTCAGAAAAGGATCAGGATTTTCGATTTCTGAATTCAATCCGTAGAATTCATTTTTAATTACGCTTAAACCAAGTTCTTCTAATTTTTCTGTGTAAAAAGTCTCTTCTGTACTTCTTTTAAATTGAATAATTTTTGGCTGATTGGCAATGCTGAAATCAACAAACGAATGTGATTTTTTTGTTTTAGAAGCATCAAAACAATAACCGTCATAATCAAAATAAAGATTGAGATAATAACAGTTTTTAAAGAAGTCGTGAACGGGCTGGATCGTGCACGAAATAATTTTATCGCGATTTTCGACTTCAAAACCAGTTGCTTCAATATCTATTTTTTTGGCTATTTCTGGAATAAAACTTTTAAAGTAATCATCCACTAATTTTGATGGAATTTCAATTGAATTTTTCTTTAAGAAAGGCATTAGTTTTTTCGCATTAAGCTCCTTTAGTTGTCCTAGTTTTTTATTGACAACCAACCAGCCCGGCTCGTCCAAAAGAATATCAATATTGTTATTCATTGGTAAAAAAGCCGTTTCGTTTTCTTTTAAGGAAAGGGTGTAGGTAATGCCTTCAGGGTGTTTGTCGAATTGAATTTGAGGTTCGAAAATCAAAGGATTAACAGCAACTCTTGAGCGATAAAAATCCTTTTCAGGTCCGATGTTAAGAGACAGTGGAAATTGTTCTTGAACTATCAGATTATAAAATGAACTTAAATGGAATTTTAAATGCTGACGGATCGCAAAATCAATTTTAGAATCTTTTTGAAGATCAGCAATTGTCTTTGCCGATTTTATTTTAGCGCTGAATTTTTTAAAAATGAATTCAGGTTTTAAAGATTCGCAGGCTGTAAGGATCTTTTTTGTATTAGAATCTAAATCTTCAAAAGCAATTCCGAAACTTTCTATAACTCCAGTGGTCGCTTTCTTATTTAAATATTTGATTTCATCGGTATCTTCAACGATATAAGCTGTTGGAAGAAATGTATTCAGATTTTTTTCAAAGCTGATGTCAAAGCAAAATTGAAATGATTTTGTAGGTTTCAAGATTTCAGGTTTGGTTGGGTTGTATTTTTGTAAAGGCTTATAAAAGTAAAAAGTTTTCAAATTATTGCTATTTTGAAAACTTTTTAAATGAACTTATGTCAGTTTTATGTTGAAAAACGGTTTAGTTTTCAGGTTTAAAACAAAGGGGGATAATTTCACCTTTTGCTAAACAATATTTTTCAACCAATTCTGGTGCAATTTTATTGGTGTAATCTTCTTCAATTACGATAAAGCCAATGCTTCTTAATTTATCGAAATAATCGCGTCCGTAAATACGAACGTGATCGTATTGGCCAAATATTCTAGCGCGTTCTTTTTGATCTGTAATCGAATCATCTGCGAAAGTAACTTCACGGTTTAAATCTTGTGGAATTTGTAAAATCGCCATTCCGCCTGGTTTTAAAACGCGGAATAATTCCTGCATCGCTTTTGTATCATCTGGAATATGTTCTAAAACGTGGTTACATAAAATGACATCATATTCGTTGTCTTTAAAAGGAAGGTTACAAATATCTGCTTTTACATCTGCAAGAGGTGAAAACAAATCGGTTGTGGTATAATCCAGATTTTTCTGCTTGCGGAATAATTTATAAAAAGCCTGTTCTGGAGCAAAATGAAGCACTTTTTTTGGTGCTGTAAAAAAATCAGTCTGATCGTTTAAATACAACCACAGCAAACGATGTCTTTCTAACGAAAGTGTGCTTGGCGAAAGCACATTGTTACGTTGTTTCCCATATCCGTAAGGCAAAAAAGATTTAAAGCTTCTGCCGTCAATTGGATCTGTAAATTTATCTCCTCTTAAAGAGAAAGCTAAAATAGGACGCGCCACATAACTCAAACGAATTAATAATGGACGTGGAATGGTATTAAGTACTAATTTGAAAAGTTTTTTCATGGGGCTTTTTCGCAGAGTTACACAAAGTAGGCACAGAGCTTCACAAAGTGTTTATAAATCTTTTTATATTGTTTTTTAATATTTTTGAATCAAAATTAATAAGTAATCCTAATGGATAATTTCCGAGTTTCAAATATGTTAGTATTTGCGCAAAATGGACATCAGTAAAAGCTTCAACAGTTTTTAATTCAATTACTATTTTATTTTCTATCAGTAAATCAATTCTATATCCGTGGTCTAATTTTATGTCTTTATAGATTATAGGCAAAGCTTTTTGTTTTTCAACAATTAAGCCAGAATTCTTAATCTCATAATACAAACATTCCTGATAAGCAGATTCTAATAAACCAGGACCTAATTGTCTGTGAACCTCAATTGCTAAACCGATAATTTTATACGAAATAGCATCCAGTTCATCTTGAGAGACTAAATTTTGAGAATACATTTTAAAAGGCGTATAAATAATTTTTGTGAATCTCGGCGTATATCTTTGTGAATCTCTGTGGAATAGCTCTTACAATACTAATGGCACTTGTCTAAATTCATCTTCTTCATTACTCTCGATTCCTAGCGCTTTGTAGATGTATTGAAAAGTCGATAATAATTCTGGTTTTCCATCAATTAAAGCTACGTCGTGCTCGAAATGCGCACTTGGTTTTCCGTCAGCAGTCAGGATTGTCCAGCCGTCTTTTAATTGTTTGATGTTTCTTGTTCCCATGTTGATCATCGGTTCAATGGCAACAACCATTCCTTCAACAAAAAGTTTTCCGCGTCCGCGTTTTCCGTAGTTTGGCATTTCTGGCTCTTCGTGCATTTTTTGACCTACACCATGGCCAACCAATTCGCGAACAACTCCGTAACCGTGAGCTTCTGTATATTTTTGAATCGCATTTCCAACATCTTCAACGCGATTTCCAGCTTTAAATTCTCTAATCCCAACGTAAAGAGATTCTTTAGTAACTCTTAAAAGTTTTTTTACTTCTGGAGCAACTTCACCAATCTCAAAACTGTATGCATGATCTCCGTGAAAACCGTTTTTAAAAGCACCGCAGTCAACCGAAATTACATCACCATTTTTTAGCGGAACATTATTAGGAATACCGTGAACAACCTGAGCATTTGGACTCATACAAAGAGAATTCGGGAAATCATACAGTCCCAAAAAGCTTGGAACAGCACCGTGATCGCGAATAAATTCTTCGGCTAATTTGTCAAGATATAATGTAGTAACTCCTTCTTTAATTTCAGAAGCAATCATTCCTAATGTTTTTGATACGATTAATGCACTTTCGCGCATTAATTCGATTTCCTCCCTTGTTTTTTGGATAATCATATTTTTCCCATTTTCAGTTCGCAAAAGTACAATTTTTAATATTATTTTTTAAGTAAAATTTTTCGCCGAAAATTAAGCTTTCTAGCAAGATTTATTTTTTTTTCGCCGCCAATTTCACCAATTTCTACTAATTGAATATTGTTCAATAATTCAGTCAAATTATAATTCGTGTTAATTCGTGCAATTCGCGGCAGACTTTTTTACTTTAATATCTCGCTAAAAAGCCCTAAATTAGTAGTAAAAACGTTTTGTAATCATGGAAACTACTATAGATCAAGATATATCCAAAGTAAAGGCTCTCAAAAGAATGAAGAAAAACGCTTTGTCGCTTTTAGGAGTCGCAGTTTTATTATTTATAATTGCGATTTACTTTAAAATTCCGATGCTGCAGGCTTTTAGTGAAGCAGCAATGGTAGGCGGAATCGCCGATTGGTTTGCTGTTGTAGCATTATTTCGTCATCCATTAGGAATTCCGATTTGGCATACGGCAATTATTCCGACTAAGAAAAACGAGATAGGGGAAAATCTAGGAAATTTTGTTTCAGAAGAATTTTTAAATCGTGAAAAGTTAGAAATCAAACTAGATGAATTCAATTTTGCGACAAAAGCATCAGACTGGCTTTCACAGCATGAAAATGCAGACAAAATTGCGAATGCGGTTGCAGTAAATATTATTCCTGGCATTTTAAGGACAATAAAAGACGAAGACGTCAGGAGGTTTATTCAAGTTCAGTTTAGAGAAAAGATTGAAGGAATAAACTTTGGAAACTGGGTTGCTGTCGCATTAGAGCCTTTGCAGAAGGGAGATTTGAAAAATCAAATGCTTACCAATCTTCTTGAAGTAATGAGCAGCGAATTGACTAATAATAAAGACTTAATAAGACAGAAAGTAAAAGCTTCAACGCCGCTTTTAAGTTTCGGATTGGCTGATAAAAGTATTACAGAAGGTGTCTTTAATGGTTTACAGGATTTTTTAAATGAAGCTAAGAAACCTGAAAGTGCAGTTCGCTTAAAGATTGATGAGTATATTTTTGACTTTTTAGAAAAGGTAAAAAACTCAGAAGAAATGAGAGTGAAAATAAACGATATGATTTTGGGTTTTGTTGGAAAAAAAGAAGTCCAAGACTATATCAATGGAATTTGGGATGAAATAAAACTATCCATAACAAACGATTTAAACAAAGGAGATGAATCTTCTATAAAGAACAGCATTTCAAGTTTAATTCAAACCTTTGGAAACGGAATTCAAGAAGATCCTGTAATGATTGATAAAATCAATAACTTTATTAAAAACGATTTGCTTTCAATACTTTTAAACAATAAAAAGGTAATAGGAGATTTAATTTCGTCAACAGTAAAATCCTGGGACGGAAAAGAAGTTTCGGAAAAATTAGAACTAGAAATCGGTAAAGACCTACAATACATCAGAATCAACGGAACTTTAGTCGGTGGAATTATCGGACTAATAATTTATGGTGTTGAGCAATTGTATCATTATTTTATTGTCTAAGATTATCAAGAAGTGTGCACAGTTTTGTCATTTCGATCCCGAAGCCTCGGGATCGAAATGACAAAAAATGCATAAAAATAAAATAGGCGAATTCTTTAGAATTCGCCTATTTTTATATAAAGAAAAATATTTTCTACAACAATGAATGACAAGTCATAGCATTTGGCTGCTGAATCCCCATTAATTCTAAAATAGTAGGAGCGATGTCACCTAAAACACCATCTTGAATGCTTTTTAATTGTTTGTCAACCAAAATAATCGGCACTGGGTTTGTTGTGTGTGCTGTATTTGGAGATCCGTCAGGGTTAATCATAGTCTCACAGTTTCCGTGGTCGGCAATTACAATTGTAGTGTAATCGTTAGCAAGAGCAGCTTCGATAACTTTTTTAGCGCAAGCGTCTACAGCTTCACAAGCTTTAATAGCTGCCTCCATAATTCCGGTATGTCCAACCATGTCACCATTTGCAAAGTTCAAGCATACGAAATCAACTTCGCCTTTGTTTAATTCAGGAACAAGTGCATCTGCAAGTTCATAAGCACTCATTTCTGGCTGTAAATCGTAAGTGGCAACTTTTGGAGAATTTCTTAAAATTCTAGATTCACCTTCAAAAGGAGTTTCTCTACCACCAGAAAAGAAAAATGTTACGTGCGGATATTTTTCTGTTTCAGCAATTCTGATTTGTTTTTTACCTGCTTTTTCTAAAACTTCACCTAGCGTTTCGGTAATATTATCTTTATTGTAAACTACTTTTACGTTTTGGTACGTCTCGTCGTAGTTTGTCAATGTTACATAATACAAGTTTAGTTTGTGCATGTTTTGCTCGTGAAAATCTTGCTGCGAAAGAGCTTCTGTAAGTTCACGGCCTCTGTCTGTTCTAAAATTAAAGAAAATTACAACATCACCTTCAACAATTGTAGCTAGAGGTTTTTGCTCTTCATCAACGATTACAACTGGAGCAATAAACTCGTCTGTAACTTCATGTGCATAACTGTCAAGAACACTTGCTACAGCATTTGTAGACGGAATTCCTACTCCGTTAACTACTAAATCATAAGCTAGTTTTACACGCTCCCAACGTTTGTCGCGGTCCATTGCATAATAACGTCCAATAATAGAAGCAATTTTTACCGGAGTATCTTTTATATAATCTTCTAAATCGTGAATGTATTTTGCTCCAGATTTAGGATCCACGTCACGCCCGTCAGTAAAAGCGTGAACATACACTTGATCTAAGCCATATTCTTGAGAAGCATCGATTAAGCCGCGAAGGTGTGAAGTATGTGAGTGAACACCACCATCTGAAACTAATCCTAAAAAGTGTACTTTTTTATTGTTGTTTTTAGCATAAGTAAAAGCGTCAATTAAAACTTGTTCTTTTGCTAATGTTTTATGTTCTACCGCTAAGTTTATTTTAGCTAAATCCTGATATACAATTCTTCCGGCACCAAGATTCATATGTCCAACCTCGCTGTTTCCCATTTGTCCATCAGGTAAACCAACATTTAAGCCGTCAGTTCTAAGTTGTGCACTTGGGTAATTTTTGTAAAGACTGTTTATAAAAGGAACATTTGCATTGTCTATTGCAGATACTTTAGGGTCAGGAGATTTTCCCCAACCATCTAAAATCATAAGGATAACTTTTTTGTTCATTACTTTTTTGTTTTCTACAAAGATAAGTCATTTCTAAAATTGGCAAGAAAGCTTTGTTACATTTATGTTTAATAAAATGAAGCTTCATAAAAAATATTAATTTAATTATAGAAGTCTTTATTTTTTAAAATTAATTCACACTAAGCTCTCATTCTAGCTTTATTTTTGACAGCATTGTAGTCAATAAATATTTTGTACTTATCTAAAAAGGTGTTTTTAAAAGTATTAATTGTTTAGAAAATCAATTAATCCTAAAAGTTAAACAAAATATTTTTAGAAGACTAAATCTTCATATTTCTCCAAATGTTATACTTAAATTTTATTAATTTATATAATTACAATTTTTCGAAAGATGCTTTTTGATTATTTGTAGGTAAATACGCGATAAAAATGAATATTTTTTGAAATTCTCCTAATTATTTACTTATAAATTGTTAAAGTTTAAACAAAAAGCGCTTGATAACCTGTGTTTTATTTTGTCAGCAATATATTTTTAATACTTTTGCCTTACCCAAGTTTTTGTTTAACCTAAAGAAATTCAATGATTTACAAAATTTATCCTTTATTTGTGTTTTTGCTATTATCTTTTGGAAAAGATTCAAAAAGCACTGCCGATCTTAAAACGAACGCCGCTGTAAGAACGATTGCTAAAGTCGAAAAAGTTACAGTTGATTCTAAAATCGAAAGCGTTTATAACACTTTAAATTCTAATAACTTTAAAATGCCGGAACTTAAAACTTTCTCGGAAGCTTTAAAAGGATTTTATTTGTTGAAAGAAAAAGGAGTTATCAAGAAAAATATATTAACGCTTATCGATTTCAGTTTATCATCAAACACAAAACGTTTGTGGGTAATCGATTTGACGACTAATAAAATCTTGTTTAATTCACTTGTAGCTCACGGAAGAAATACGGGAGAAGAATTTGCTTCAGCATTTTCAAATCTTAATTCTTCATTCAAAAGCAGTTTAGGCTTTTATGCTACTGGCGAAATCTATCAAGGAAAACATGGTGCTTCTTTACGCTTAGATGGTTTAGAAAATGGTGTAAATGACAATGCCCGCGAAAGAGGTGTTGTTATGCACGGAGCAGATTATGTTTCTGAATCATTTATTAGAGATCACAAAAGATTAGGCAGAAGCCAAGGTTGTCCTGCAGTTCCTGTTGAAATGACAAATGAAATAATTCAATTAATAAAAGACAAATCGTGTTTATATATCTATCATCCATCTAGAAGTTTCGCGATGGAAGAAAGGCTAATTTCTTAATTTAGCATATAAGTCCGAGTCCAAATCATAAATATCAGCTCTAAACAGGAGCTGATTTTTTTTGCTCCATGCTGTCCAGTACCATTGATACAAAGCATATTTTTTTGTGATTTTGAAACTCATTGTTTTTTTAGAAGCAATAATAGTATCAATTCTATCTTGCGGCCAGTTTCCATCTTCGTCCAAAATATGTTTAGCCAATTCTAGCGGATTTTCAACACGGACACAGCCAGAACTCATAGAACGATTGTTTCGTCCGAAAATATTACGGTGATTAGTGTCGTGCAGGTAAACACTATGATGATTAGGAAATAAAATTTTCATTAATCCTAATGAATTAGAGTATCCAGGGCTTTGAACATAACGATATCTATTAGGTTTGTTTTCATTCCACGCGATTGGATCCACAACATTTCCTGACGAATCATATATAGTAATATTTTTTTTAGCTAGATAATTTCGGTTTCGTTTCATCGCAGGAACAACATCTTCTTTTAAGATTGTAGGAGGTACAGTCCATGTCGGATTAAAAACAACTGTTTTTAAATACGAAGTAATAACAGGAGTTCGTCTTTTGCTGGTTCCAACAACAACATTTCTAACTAAAGTAGTGTCTTGATTTTCGACAACATTCAAACTGTAATCAGGAATATTAATGATAAAATAGTTTTCGGCTAATTCGTTTGGATACCATCTCCAGCGTTCCAAATTGGCAATGATTTGTTTTTTCCTTCTTTCTTTAGAATAATTTAAAGCACTAATGGTTCCTGCACCAATAACTCCGTCTGCAGCAAGACCGTGTCTTTCTTGGAATTTTTTAACTGCTTCGAAAGTCTTTTTGTTGTAAATGCTTGTAAGGCTGTCTTTACCAGTCATGTCATTCCAGTACAAAAGTCTTTTTTTAATGTTTATTAAAGCAGGATTAGTGTCATTTAAAGTGATTTTTTTAGCAGATTCAATATTTTTTATATCCTCATCTGGAAAAGTATTTATAATTTCAAGTGCTTTTAAAAGCTGTTTATAGGTTTGCGTTTTAGGCTGGATGTTTTCAACAATACTATCAAGTTTGTTTCTGTTGAAAGCCTTTATTAAAACAGAGTTTATATCAAATACCTTTTCATCCAAATCCCAATTGGTGTAAAGTTTTTTGGGATCTAGCTTTCCTTTGTGTAAATGATTCAGGTATTTTTCAAAATTATAAGTCAGTAAAATATCATAAGTAGCTAAATCAGTATCACTTAGAGAGCTGATTTTGCTTTCGAATTTTTTTAATTGAGATGCTTTGTAATCTTCTGGATCTAAGCCTAATTTATCAGATTTTTCTAGTTGAGATAAAACATAAGTTCTTTTTTCTAGATTTCCCCAAACCGTTTTATTTTCAGATGCGATATAAAATTGTTTCAGGGTTTCGCTTTTAAAAGTGCTTATTGTTGCAGTATCTATTTCAACTTTTCTCTCGTCGGTAAGTATGATTGCTGGCACCGTTTTTTTGATGACAGGACTAGGTTTTGGAGTTTCTTTTTTACACCCCATAAAAATGCATATTACCACTAAAGAGTAAAATTTCTTCATATTATAATTTTTTAAACATCAAATAATGTTCGCCAACATCTTTAATATCAAATGGTTTACCTAGGGGATGATAATTCATTTTTTGATAAAAACCAACAGCGGCTGTTCTGGCGTTAAACCAAATCAAATCAACTTTGTTTTCATTGCAGTAGGTTTCACAATGTATGACTAAAGCTTCGCCAAATCCCATTTTTTGATGCGTTTCTAAAACGGCCATCCCTCGAATTTGAGCTTGATTTTGTTCGGCAAATATAGTGTTGATTTTATTAAATAAGGAAATAATTCCTATTAAATTTTCATTATCAAATAGTCCAAAATGATGTGTAGTCTCAAGGTCATCTCCTTCAAAGATGCAGCTTTCTATAGGTTTTCCTTTTCTTAAAACGGGTTGACGTACTGCATAAGTTTCTTTTGATGTAATTTTTTTAATTGTAATCATGATTTTTTTGAAAAAAATTGAATTTATAACTTTTTAATTTTAAATCAGTTATAAATAATTGTTGATTTTTATTGATTTTTTTTGCGAAAAAGCTTGTTTTGAACTGAACTTTCTTTTTATATTTGCACCACCAATGCGAAAGTAGCTCAGTTGGTAGAGCTCCAGCCTTCCAAGCTGGTTGTCGCGAGTTCGAGCCTCGTCTTTCGCTCTAAAAAAACAGAATCTTTTAGATTTCGTTTTTTTTGTCAAAAGTAAATAATTTTTGATTTTAGTTTTTTTTAAAGATTAAATTATTTATATTTGCACCCTGTTAATGCGAAAGTAGCTCAGTTGGTAGAGCTCCAGCCTTCCAAGCTGGTTGTCGCGAGTTCGAGCCTCGTCTTTCGCTCTTCAAAAGCCTCAAACATTGTTTGAGGCTTTTTTGTTTTTAGGCAATTACGCAAATTACAATGTTTTAAATTCCAAATTCCAAGTTTAAAAAGAGACAAATGCTAAATATTTGGAATTTGAAATTTAAATATTGGAATTTTATTTTAAGTTGCTCAAATCACTTTCGGTTTCTAATTCCTGTGGTGTTTCGTTTTTCTTGAAAAGTCTCGCTTTCAAATCGCCTTTTAGGGTAATTTTTTCTCCCTTAACTTCCAGCCAGCTTCCTTCTCTTAATCCTAAAACCGGAATCGAATTGAACGCATGAAATTCTTTAATTCTTGTTTCGCGAGTTTCTCCCATGTGTTTAGATTGTAAATCGGCATCTAAATAATGCGGATTTAAATTGAAAGGAACTAATCCTAAAGTCTGGAAACTTGGCGGGTAAATAATAGGCATATCGTTTGTAGTCTGCATTGATAAACCGCAAATGTTACTTCCGGCGCTTGAGCCTAAATATGGAGTTCCGTTTTTTACAGTTTCAGAGAGTAACTGCATGATATTGTTTTTGTACAACTGAGTAACTAGTAAAAAAGTATTCCCTCCGCCAGTAAATATTCCTTCTGCATTTTTTACAGCATCTTGCGGATTTTCAAATTCATGAATCCCTTTAACCTCAATATTAATTGATGCAAATGATTCGGCAGCTTTTTGCGTGTATTCTTCATGTGTAATGCCACCAGGTCGTGCGTAAGGAATAAATAAAATTGTTTTGCAGTCTTTAAAATGCTCTTTTAAAGCAGGTAAAAGATATTCTAAGTATTTGCCTCCGTGTAGAGTAGATGTGCTGGCAATAATAATGCTTTTCATGATTTTTTAAACTCAAATTTTGTTTGCTAAAGGTATTAAAAACTCTCTTTTCGTATAATTTTTTATGATTTTAATTAACATATATTTACCAAGTCGTTAATACTAAATTTGGAGGATATTAAGATATTTTTACCTTTTAAGAATATTTTTAATTTATTTCATTTTGTTTCAGAAAATTACTTGTTTTTTAATTGTTGTGATGGTAGGGCAGGCGTGCTTGTCTCAAGTCCAAGATCGTTCTGTTTTTAATGGTAAAATAGCCTCTAATACCTCAGATTTAGAAGGCGTTCATGTGATTAATGCTCAGACAGAAGAAACAGTAACAACAGATGCCTCTGGATCTTTTTCGATTTTGGCAAAAGCCGATGATGTGTTGGTGTTTTCTTCCATAAGTTTTAAAGAAAAAAGAATTATGCTGAAACCTGAGGATTTTACCAATCTTAATTTTTCGGTTAAGCTTAGTATGGTAATGTATCAGCTACAAGAAGTTGTGATAAAACGATATGATAATATTAATGCAGAAAGTTTAGGAATAATTCCTGAAGGCCAAAAAAAATATACAGCAGCCGAGCGAAAACTAAAAACAGCAACCGCTTTGAATGCTACAGCAAATGCTGGAACAATGGCTGGCGGATCTATTTCTGCAGATCCGCTGTTAAATTTCTTCTCGGGAAGAACGGCAATGCTTAAAAAAGAAGTGGCAGTAGAGAAAAAAGAATTTTTTATGAAACTTCTGGAGAATATGTTTAGTTTGGATCATTTTATTGACCGCTTAAAAATTCCAGCAGAATATGTAAAAGGTTTTGAATATTATGCTGTGGAAAATGAAAAATTTACCGTCATTTTGAATTCTAAAAATAAAACTTCTACCGAATTTCTTTTAGGGGAATTAGCGGCAAAGTATAAAGAAATAATTGCGAGTGAAAATAAGTAAAAAAATAACTGTTATAATGCTTTTGATTTTTGTTCAGATTGGTTTTGGGCAAAAAAACAATTCTAAAGAGTTGTTAGGTAGAATAATGGAACAATCAACGCCGATTGAGGGAGTAAATATTATTAACAATACAACTCAGGTTGCAACAATTTCAGATTCTGATGGTAATTTTTCGATTGCAGTAAGAGAAGGAGATGTTTTGGTCTTTTCTGCTGTGAATTTAGATCCGCTTAAACTAAGGATTACAACAGAGGATTTGGCGTCTAATTTACTGGTTGTTAAAATGACCGCAAAAGAGGTGGAGCTGAGAGAGGTTGTTGTGAATGAAAATGCCAATATTACTGCCGAAAATTTAGGTATTATTCCGTATGGACAGAAAAAATATACGCCTGCAGAACGAAAAGTTTATACTGCAAATTCGACTTCTGTCGATAAGCTTTTAAATGCAATTTCCGGGCGGACTGCAATGTTGAAAAAAGAGGTAAATGTTGAGAAAAAAGAAGCCCTTTTTAGAAAATTAGAATACCTTTTTGACGAGAATTATTATACCGAAAGATTGAAAATACCTGTGGATTATATAAAAGGATTTCAATTATTTTGTGTGGAAGATGCTGAATTTGCTGTATCTTTGAATACTAAAAACAAAACAATGAGTATGTTTTTAATCACAGATCTAGCAAGAAAATATCTAACAATTCTCGAAAATGAAAAATAAATTAGGAGTACTCGTTGTCTGCTTATTTTGTCAAATTGTATTAGGGCAAAACGGTTCAAGAAAGCCATTACATGGTCAAGTAATAAATGATTTTCTAGCGATAGAAAGTGGCTATGTAATGAATATTAATGCAAATGTAAGAACATTTATCGGTGCAGGTGGTTTATTTGATATTATGGCTCGCCCAAAAGACACTTTGTTGTTTTCTGGTTTGGCATTTCAATCCAAAAAAATTGTTCTGACAGAAAAAGATTGTGCCGAGGTTCTTTTTAAAATAAAACTTGATTTGGTGAATAATCAGCTTAAAGAAGTTGTTGTTCACAAAGAATTAAAAGTAAAATCATTGCAAGGTGGTTCACAGGGAATAGTGGATATGCAGTTTGAAGATGACAAGCAATCGACAGCCAAAAACACAGCAATGCTCTCTGATCAAACCATTAAATATGGAATGGACTTTGTTCGAATTTTTAAAGATGTTAAAAAGCTTTTAAGCAAAAAAGAAGATGTAAAAGAAGAAGAGGTTACGGATATTGCTTTTGTAGAATATGCTAAAGATAATTTTACAAAAGATTTCTATACCAAAACTCTCGGACTTAAAGAAGATGAAATAGAATTGTTTTTGATGTATTGCTCTAATGATGCAGCTTCGAAACAATTTTTAGAGCCTGATGAAAAATTCCAGTTAATGGATTTTATGGTGAATAAGAATAAAGAATTTAAGAAAGCTGCTGCTGTTCAAAAATGAAAAATAAATTAGTTTACTGTCTGCTGGCAGTTTTGTTTGTATTATCATCTGCATTTACTTTTCATAAATTTTATGTTGGGGTTTTTCAAGTAAATTATGCTGTCGAAAAAAAAATGCTGCAGATTACTTCCCGCATTTTTATTGATGATTTGAACAATGCAATGGAAAAGAAGTATCACAAAAAAACATTCGTGGGCACAAGCAAAGAAACGCAGGCAGATATTGACTTATTAAAAAAATATCTCTCAGAAAATTTTTTGATCAAAGTAAATGGGCAGCCAAAAGCAATAACTTTTTTATCTAAAGAAGTAGAAGCAGATGATGTTATAGTTTGTTACTCAAGGATTAAAGATGTGGAGAAGTTTAAAACATTAGAAATTTCAAACACTCTTTTAGTAGATTGGAATGCAGAACAACAAAACATTACACATATTTCAGCTTTTGATACCAAAAGAAGTGTTCTTTTTACAGAATCTTCAAGAAAAGAAGTGTTAAAGTATTAATGGATTTCTAGAATTATTATTTTAATTGCTATTTTCACAGCCTGATAAATTACCATTAGATTTTTATGAAAAAACTTTCATTATTATTACTTTTTCCTGCAATGTTAGTTGCACAGGAAAAAGCAACAACCACGCCTGTTAGACAGCAGGGAAAATACGATACCAATAAATTTAGCCAGATGTACGATTTGCTGGCAACTCCAAATATGTTTCGTACAGCTTCTGGAGCTCCAGGACCAGCTTATTATCAACAGCAGGCCGATTATAAAATTGATGTTGAATTAGACGATAAAAATTCAAGATTAAGCGGATCTGAAACTATAACCTATTCTAATAATTCGCCAGATAGTTTAGAGTATTTATGGGTGCAGCTGGATCAAAATCAAGCAAGAGCCAATGGTCAGACTTCATTAGCAGAAGGTGAAAAAATCAATCAGGTTTTACCTCTAGATGGTTTTTCGTCTAAATATTTGAAAAAAGATTTAGAGCGCGGTTTTAATATTGAGCAAGTTAAAGATGCTAAAGGAAATGCATTGTCATATACCATCAACGAAACAATGATGCGTATTAATTTGTCTTCACCTTTAAAACCAGGAGAAAAAATCTCTTTCTCAATAAAATGGTGGTACAATATCAATAATTATAGAAAAGAAGGCGGTCGTTCTGGATATGAGCTATTCGAAAAAGACGGAAACAAGCTGTATGTAATTGCTCAATTCTATCCAAGAATGGCAGTTTATAATGATGTTGAAGGCTGGCAGAATATGCAGTTTTGGGGAAGCGGAGAGTTTGCTCTTCCTTTTGGGAACTTTGATGTAAATATTACGGTTCCTGCAGATCACGTAATAGATGCTACAGGAGAATTAATGAACAGAAGCGAAGTATTTACGGCAGAACAAGTAAAAAGATACGAGCTGGCTCAAAAATCATTTGATAAACCAGTGGTTATTGTAACGCAGGCAGAAGCGGAAGCTGCTGAAAAAGGTTTTTCTGAAAAGAAAAAAACTTGGAAATTTAGTGCTAAAAATGTTCGTGATTTCGGAATTGCTTCTTCAAGAAAATTCATTTATGATGCAATGGCTGTAAAAATTGGCAACAGAACTGTTATGGCAGAATCTGTTTATCCAAAAGAAGCAAATCCACTTTGGGGAGAAACTTCTACAATGGTTGTAGCTCATACTTTAAAAAGTTATTCATCTCATACTTTTGATTATCCTTATCCAAAAGCAGTTTCAGTTTCTGCGGAAGATCAAGGAATGGAATATCCAATGATTTGCTGGAACTACGGTCGTCCTGACGAAAATGGCGTAACAAGCAGAGAAGTTAAAAACGGAATGATTGGTGTTATTATTCACGAAGTTGGGCATACTTTCTTTCCAATGATTGTAAATTCTGATGAACGTCAGTGGACATGGATGGATGAAGGTTTAAATTCATTTTTAGAGTATTTAGCAGAGCAGGAATTAGATCCAAATTTCCCTTCTAGAAGAGGACCAGCAAAAAATATTGTTCCTTACATGAGTGGAGATCAAAAGTTTTTAGAGCCAATTATGTCGAATTCAGAGACAATTCACCAATTTGGAAATAATGCTTACGGAAAACCAGCAACTGGTCTTAATATTTTAAGAGAAGTGGTTATGGGAAGAGAATTGTTTGATCATGCTTTTAAAACGTATGCAAACAGATGGAAATTCAAACACCCAACGCCTGAAGATTTCTTTAGAACTATGGAAGATGCTTCGGCAGTCGATCTTGACTGGTTCTTTAGAGGATGGTTTTATTCAACAGATTTTGTAGATATCGGAATTAAAGATGTAAAACAATATTATGTTTCAGATACTCCAACTGCAGATATTAAGGATGTCAAAGTAAGAAAAGGACGTTTTGGATATGAAAAAGGACCTTTTGTTTATTTAGTTTCTGGAGATAATGCAGAAGTTAATCAATCAAAGAAAAAAGCTTTAAAAATTGAAGATTTCAAGCCTTTGGCAGATTATGTAGATCAGACTTTTACAGATGAAGAAAAAGCTAGTATCAAATCGCCTAAATACTTCTACGAAGTTGAATTTAATAAGCCAGGCGGAATGATTATGCCGATTTTAGTTGAGATTACTTATGAAGACGGTTCTAAAGATAGTTACCAATATCCAGCACAAATCTGGAGAAAAAGTAACGAAACGGCTAAAAAAGTGTATGCTACAACAAAAGCAATTAAGAGTATTCAAGTCGATCCAAAACTGTTAACAGCAGATATCGATGTTACCAATAATTCTTGGCCAAAAGTTGAGACAAAGTCAAAATTTGACTAAACTAATAAATGATAATTAAAAGTTCATCAGGTTTGTAAAAGCTTGATGAACTTTTTCTTTTTTATTAAAATACATTTTAAAGGACTTTTTAAGTTAATTTTAAAACTCTACGCTGCAAAATTTAATATCTTTGCGACAACAAAAATAAAAGTTATGTTTGGTATAGGAGGAGGAGAATTAGTTTTTATACTGTTTATTGTACTAATGCTTTTTGGTTCTGATAAAGTACCAGAAATTGCACGCACGATGGGTAAAGCTATGGCTCAATTAAAAAATGCGACTAATGATATTAAAAGTGAAATTCAAAAGGGAGCAGAGGCTAATGGTCTTGACTCTAAATCTTTGACGGATATTACTGGAAATATTAATGCAGAAATTAATAATGCAAAATCTAATATACTTGGAGAAAATGGAAGTCTCTTAGGAGATACAGCCAATGAAATCGACAAAGTAAAAGAAGATATTGATACCATTTCCGGACCTATTAAACGCCAAAGATAATGCTTGAAAAAATACAGGAATTAGATACAAATCTATTAATATATCTTAATGGACTTGGTTCTGAAACATACGATAAATTTTGGCTTTTCATTACCGATCAGTTGCATTGGACGCCACTTTTTTTATTGTTTTTTTATCTTATTTATAAAAAAATAGGTGGCAAACAAACTTTGTATCTATTGCTGTTTGTAGCAATTTTGATTGCTTTTACAGATCAAACCTGTAATTTATTCAAACATACTTTTCAACGCTTACGTCCTTGTAATAATCCAGATTTAGCTTCGATTATTCGAATTGTACAGGTTAGAAAATCATATAGTTTTTTCTCTGGGCATGCGGCAAATACAATGGCTGTTGCGACTTTCTTGTTTTTAGTTTTAAAACGTCACTTCAAATATTTTGGGTTGTTATTTTTATGGCCTTTAGTTTTCGCTTACAGCCGTATTTATTTAGGATTGCATTATCCTGGTGATATTCTAGCAGGGTATTTCTTCGGAGCGCTTTTTGGATCTTTACTTTATTTAGTGTATAGAAAATTAAAACCGCAATATTTCCCAGGATAGTTCTTTTTAAGGTTCTCAAATTCTAAGGAACTATCCCGAGACTGAGCTCTTAAAATTATATGAATTCTATCCTTAGCTGAAGATAATTAGGTTTAAAAGAAAAAGGCTTTAGCCAAATACTTACTGTATTTTCGCTAAAGCCTTTTTCTTTTTTTAATATATGAATTAATTTTTATAAATCATTTTTTCGCTCCAATCTAATCCTTCGGGAAGTTGTTGTCTACTGAATTCTATGTGAATAACTCTTCTTCGTTCGTTATTTGTAGTTTTATTCGAAGCATGAAATAATAATGGTTTCATGATCATTATTCCGCCTTTTTCAACTTCGCAAATCGTTTCTTTTTCAGTCTCAAAATTTAGGTTTTCAATTCTCAGAATTCCTTTCGAATGCGAATTATTGATCACCTTTAAAGCTCCATTATTCTTTGTAGTTTTATCAATATGAATTCTGATCGTGAAATTATCTTCTAAAATTTCTTTCGGAGGCTGAACAGCAAATTGATTTTGTTTTAAAGTCCAATTTTCAAAATTTTCAACCTCAATTTTTTGGTCAACAGAAATGGTCAAATCTTGATGATATGCCACAAACCAATTTGATTTTTCAGGCTTGTCAAAATATATGGATTTGGTTATGAAATATCCTTTTCCAAAATTAGATTCAATAATTTTTTTAAAATTTTCATTAAAAATAAAGTCTAATATCTCAGGTATTTCTTTGTGAAACTGTCTAATAGCAAATAAATCTTGAGACTTTCTAAAAGTAGCATTGTCAGAATCATTTTTGGTTTTATTTTCAATTAATGAAATTAGTTTATCGATCTCTTTTTCAGCGTAAACATTATTTATTATTGTAAAACCTTCAGAATATATTTCTCTTGAATTATTCATTTTGAAAACTAATTTTAATGACAGATAAATAAATGAAAAAGCTTAGTCTCTTAGCATCTTAGAACATTAGCATCTTAAAAATCTACAACACTCTCGAAACCGTCAATCCATCACGAATTGGCAGTAAAACTGTTTCGACTCTTGGATCATCTTTTAAGAGTTGATTATATTCCAAAAGAACTTTTGTACTTACATCATTTGGATGAACAGGTTCGAGGATTTTTCCGCTCCATAAAACGTTATCAGACAAAATAATGCCACCTTTATTCATTTTTGGAACAATCATTTCCCAGTAGTTGAGGTAATTTTCCTTATCAGCATCAATAAAGACCAAATCAAATTTTACATCTAAATCTGGAATAATATTTACAGCTTCGCCTAAATGCTGGAAAATTTGTTTTCCCCAAGGAGATGCATCAAAGTATTTTCGCTGAAAATCAACTAATTCTTCTTTAATATCTATAGTATGTAATTGACCATTTTCCTGCATGCCTTCACATAAGCATAAGGCAGCATAACCTGTGTAAGTTCCAATTTCAAGAATATTTACGGGACGAATCAATTTAGACAACATGCTTAAAACACGTCCTTGAAAATGACCGCTTAACATTCTCGGTAAAAGTATTTTTTGGTAAGTTTCTTTATTGAGTTTAGCTAACAATTCTGGTTCATTTTCAGAATGCTGTTCGATATAATCTTCTAATTCTTGTGATATGAAATGCATGTTGTAATATCTTGTAATTTGAAGCAAAAGTACAAAAATATCGGCGTAGTTTTTTGCATAAAAAAAACCATCCGCCAAGGCGGATGGTTTCAATTTAGATTTAGATGAAATTTATTTTTTCAAAGCTTCATTTACTTCTTTTGCTGTTTTTACAGTTCCGTCTTTTGCTGCTTTCGCTGCGTTTTCAACTTTCTCTGCACCTTTTTTAGTAGCGTCTTTTACATCAGTTGCTGTCTTTTTTGCAGCATTCTCAACATCATTTGCAGCTTTTTTAGTTGCATCTTTTACGTCGCTTGCTGCATTTTCTGTTGCATCTTTCGCTTTTGCAGCAACGCTTTCGGCTTTACTAACTGCAGTGTCTGTTACTTCTTTAATATCTGTTGTTAATGAGTCAACCTTGTTTCCAAGAGTTAATTCTTCATCTGCAGGTTTAGGCTCTTTCTTCTCGCATGATTGAACACCAAATGCTAATAAAGCAACAACAGCTAAACTTAAAATTTGTTTTTTCATAATTACATTTTTTTTAGGTTGATAAAACTTAAAGGTTATATGGCTGAAAAATAAAAGTACAAATTTTAAAATGATTGAGCTCTTTGTAAGATTATTTTTCTTTTGAGAGCAAAACAATTCTTGTGCCAAATTTTGACTTTTTAGCTTGGCGTTCGATTTTTTTTATGGCGAAAAAATTTTAGTTATTATAAATTTTATATTAAAGAATGAAGAGTTTAATTATACTTGAATTTGCCCTTATTTTCTTCACTGTTTTTGAGGTCTTGTTAAGAATGCACTAAAAAGCGGTAAAAAATGACAAAAGTGATTAACTTTGCAGCATGCAAATGGAGAAAAAAGACATACGAGCCTTATCAAAAGAGCAGCTTCGCGATTTTTTTGTTGAAAATGGAGATAAAGCTTTTCGCGGAAATCAGGTTTATGAATGGCTGTGGAGCAAAGGTGCTCACAGTTTTGAAGATATGACAAATGTAGCGAAGACTACAAGATCTATGCTTGAAAACAGTTTTGTGATCAATCATATCAAAGTGGATACGATGCAGAAAAGCAGCGACGGAACTGTAAAAAATGCCGTACGCCTTCATGACGGTCTTGTCGTAGAATCTGTTTTAATTCCAACAGATACCAGAACCACAGCTTGTGTTTCTAGTCAAGTAGGTTGCAGTTTAGATTGTAATTTCTGTGCGACAGCAAGATTAAAAAGAATGCGAAATCTGGAACCAGGCGAAATATACGACCAGGTCCTGGCTATTGATAAAGAAAGCCGTTTGTACTATAATCATCCACTTTCGAATATCGTTTTTATGGGAATGGGAGAGCCTTTAATGAATTACAATAATGTCATTAAAGCAATCGATATGATTACTTCTGAAGAAGGTTTAGGAATGTCTCCAAAACGAATTATGGTTTCGACTTCTGGAATTCCTAAAATGATCAAAAAAATGGCAGATGATGACGTGAAGTTTAAATTAGCAGTTTCACTACATTCTGCAATTGACGAAACTCGCGCGAGAATCATGCCATTCAGTAAAAATTTCCCTTTAAAAGATTTACGTGAAGCTCTAGAATATTGGTACAGAAAAACCAAAAGCAAAGTTTCGTATGAATATGTAGTGTGGAAAGGAATTAACGACGATAAAGCTTCAGTTGATGCATTAGTAAAATTCTGTAAATATGTGCCTTGCAAAGTCAATTTGATTGAGTATAACCCAATTGATGACGGCGAATTCCAGCAAGCTTCAGAAGAATCTATTGCGGCTTATATTAAAGCATTAGAGAATATTGGAATAGTTGTAAAAGTAAGACGAAGCAGAGGTAAAGACATAGACGCCGCATGCGGCCAGCTAGCCAATAAAGAAGCAGAATAAATATTCGCCAGAATATATTACGTTAGAAATATCTGATTGGTAGAAAAAAGTATTAGAGTAAATATTCGCTGAAAATATTATTCCGTTAGGAATATTTCATTGCTCAAAAAACAGAAACCAATATACTCCGTAGGAGTATCTCATCGGTAGAAAAAATAATGACAATGAAAATATATTCCGTAGGAACATTTGAAAAATAAAACAAATAAAAAAAGCATTAAAAACAAGGATCAATCTTGTTCTTAATGCTTTTTTTTCGGGCAAAAAGGATTTTATTTTTTCAAATCTATTTCTTCTGTAACGCCATCTTTAGTTACTGTTGCAAGAGTATCACATTCTCCGCTTCCATAATCTATAGTTGCCGAAGCGCCGTTTTTAGTAATCGAAACAATTCCTTTTACAGCAAAAGATTTTCTACACAAAGCATTAAACTCTAAAGGAGTAGTAATTTCTGCCGAGTAAGTATCTCCGTTAGGAAAAGTTGTTGTACCGCTTCCTGTAACCACAAACACGTTATCATCCCAATCAAACCAAGTATCGTAACCCGAAGTCATTTCTTTTATCAAAGTTCCTTTTCTGGTGTAAACGCCTCCGTCATCAAAAGTAATAGTCAAATCAATTGAAGCTGTAGAAACAGGATGAGCTGTCACTAGCAAATTAGTTTCTTTAATTGTTCTCACAATACTTTTACTTCCTTGAAGTTTTCGTCCGTTATGGTAAAATCCTTCAAAAGTGTAACTAATAGTTTGAGTAGACGAACTAAAATCATTAGAAAAAGAAACAATCATTTTTCCTTTAACCGTATTTCCGTTATTCAAAGTACAGCCTTCAACACCAAAATCTACTGTTTTTGTCCAAGTATTATTGGTTAAAACTGTTGTTATGGTAGCGCAGCTAGGCAGAAAGTTTTTAATAGGTCCGCCAGGTTTTGCGTTAATATTAATTTGTGAGCTAAATTGATCTTCGGCAATATTGGTAACATCATCTACAGAGGCATCGATTTTAGAATTTGTGATAATTTCTTCGTTCGTAATCGTTTTTGCAGATCCATCATTTGTTTTTTCATCAGAATTACAGCTGATGAAAAAAGACATTGTAATACAAGTGCTAAGTAATAAAAATTTTGTTTTCATAAATAAATAGTTTTGGGTTCTTCTTTTAAATTAATGAATTCAAATCAGTATTAGTTAGAGCTATTTTTGGTGGGAATATTTAGATTAAGACATAAAATATTAAAATCCTAACCTAAAATACACAACGTATTTTTATTAAAAATAGTATATTTGAAGTCTAAATGAATATTACGTCTCAAATAAAGCAGCCTATTTTTAACGAGATGGAACTTTTCGAAAAAAAGTTCCATGAATCGATGACCTCGAAGGTTGCCTTGCTAAACAGAATTACTTATTATATCGTAAACCGTAAGGGAAAACAAATGCGTCCGATGTTTGTTTTTCTTACTGCAAAAATGGTTTCTGGCGGTATTGTAAACGAAAGAACGTATCGCGGAGCTTCAGTAATTGAGCTGATTCACACAGCAACTTTAGTACACGACGATGTTGTGGATGATAGTAATCGCCGCCGCGGATTTTTCTCTATCAATGCGCTTTGGAAAAATAAAATTGCAGTTTTGGTTGGAGATTATTTATTGTCTAAAGGTTTATTACTTTCTATCGATAATGGAGATTTTGATTTACTGAGAATTATCTCTGTAGCCGTTCGCGAAATGAGCGAAGGTGAATTACTGCAAATAGAGAAAGCCCGCAGACTCGATATTACCGAAGATGTTTACTACGAAATTATTCGAAAGAAAACCGCAACACTTATTGCAGCTTGTTGTGCGCTTGGCGCGAAAGCCGTAATTGAAGATGATGCTCAGGTAGAAAACATGCGAAAGTTTGGTGAGTTGATCGGAATGGCTTTTCAAATTAAAGACGATTTATTCGATTACAGCGAAGAAGCAATAGGTAAACCAACCGGAATCGATATTAAAGAGCAAAAAATGACACTGCCTTTAATTCACGTTTTAAATACTTGTACTCCGCAGGAAAAAAAGTGGCTGATAAACTCCATCAAAAACCACAACAAAGACAAGAAACGCGTCAAAGAAGTTATTGCCTTTGTAAAAAGCAACAATGGTTTGGCTTACGCCGAAGACAAAATGGTGCAATTCCAGCAGGAAGCGCTTTCTCTGCTTCAAAACTTCGAAGATTCTGAGTATAAAGATGCTCTAACTTTGATGGTGAATTACGTTATTGAGAGGAAGAAATAGGTTTTATTTCTTTTTAGATTTTTTAACTAGACGATATGTGCCAGTCCCATCATCTTTATATCCGGGAGGAGGTAAATGATCGCTATAGTTAGGGTAATAGTATTCGCAGTCTTCTTCTGATTCTTTCCAATCAATTACTTTAATATTGTCTTTGTCGACTAAAAAACTAATTTTACTATTCCATTTGCAGTGCCGAATATCACGGCCAGACTCTCCAATTTCATAATCGATAAATATATTATTCCCTTTTACAGTTATGCTTATTTCATTAAAAGCATCAAAATTTGATGATCCTGCAAATGTTTCTTGTACTGGAGAGCAATTGTTTATTGAATTTAAATATTTAGTATCATTTCTAAACCAATATTGCATAAAATATTTATATTTTTTTGAACATGGATAATCTAAATTTAAAGCAATATGTATGGAACAACTCTTATTTCCCTTATCATAATAAGTGTCGAAAGTATTCGATAATTTTGCGACAAAACCAAGAGCTGCGCGCTCAGGCTCTGACATTGTTTTACAATATTCTTTATTTATTAAAGTTCCAGGATCAACTTGATTATCATACCAAAAGAATTTTACTTTCTTATCTTTTAATGGAGGTGACTTAAAAAAGTCAGCTTTAAATATTTTAATTAATGAATCTTTTTCAATTATTTTTTTCCAGTACATTTCACTGGCAATAATTGTATCTGTTTTAAAAACTTTGAACCAATTTGTACCGATAAATTTTTTAGAATCCACTTCAATATTTTCTTCTGAAGTGTTATGCTCTTTAGATGTAGAATCTATTTTCGTATTTTCTTTTTGTTCAAATTTCTTTTGTTGGCAGGAACAGAGTAAAATAAGTATTAATAGGCAGATTTTTTTCATTATTAATAAGAATCAATATTTTTAAATTGAAAGTTTAAACTTACAAATTACTAAAAAAGTATAAATGAGACAGAAAATAATTTTTAAAAGATTTCAAATTAATAGTAAACGAAGCTATTGTTTTGATTTTCTTTGTTTTTATGTGAGCTTGACAATGCATGAAATAAAGAATACATCCAATTTTTCGAATTTGGAATTTAAAATTTTATTTTTTTTTTACTCTCATGCAACCATTTCAAATCGACAATCGTCTATGCTAATAGAAGTCTGTTTCTAAAACCAAAAACAAACCAAAAACCAAAAGCTTATAAATGAAAATTATTCATTTACATCAAGAAGAAACTAAAATCATAAAGTTGGCTGTCGAGAATAATCGTCAGGCACAACAGCAGATTTACAGTAAGTTTTCTTCAAAAATGTTAAGTGTATGTCGTCAATATATAAAAGACATTCAGCTGGCAGAAGATGTAATGATAACAGCATTTATGAAAGTGTTTACGAATTTAAAAAACTTTGAACACAAAGGAAGTTTTGAAGGCTGGATCCGCCGAATTATGGTTAACGAATGCATTTCGTACTTAAGAGTTCAGAAAAAAGTAAAATTTGCCGAAGATGAGTTTTTTGTAGAAGAAAGTTTTAATGAAATCGACAGCCAGTTTACTGTAGAACAGATTCAATATTTAATTGATGCTCTGCCAGATGGTTATAAAATGGTTTTCAATTTATACGCAATTGAAGGTTACAAACACAATGAAATTGCCAAGATGTTAGGAATTAATGAAGGAACATCAAAATCGCAATTATCGCACGCTAGAAAAATGCTGCAAACACAAATTAGTATTTTAAAAAAACAAGATAATGGAACCGAATAGTTTTGAAAAGGATTTCCGTGATAAACTTAACGAGAGAAAAATTGAACCAAGCAATAAAGCCTGGGATCGATTGGATGCAATGTTGAGTGTAGCAGAAGAGAACAAACCAATTACGATTAACTCAAATAAAAAATCGAAAAGAAAATGGTTGTACATCGCTGCCAGCTTTATCGGATTTCTATTGGTGGGGACTTTGTTTTTCAATCAAAATAAAAACGCAGTTGAAGTTCCAAAAACTGTAGTGGTTGAAAAGGAAATCCAAAAAGAATCAGTTACAAAACCAGCTATAAATAATATAGATTCAATTAAAACTGAAAATGCAATTGCTGAAAAAACTTCAGAACAAGTTTCAGCAAAACAAGAAAAATTGAACAATCAAATTTCAAATAAAACCAATAAAAATGAATCAAATCAAATAGCGGAGTCTTCAATCATCATCAAAAACAATCAAGAAAAACAATCAGCCAGCAATCAAGTCTTAATTACAGAGAATGCTAAAAATTCCAATGTAGATCAGTTATTAGAAACTGCAGAAAATAAAGTTTTAGCCGAAAGTTCTACTAAAAAGGCAAAAGTAAAAATCAATGCCAGCGATTTACTGAATCAGGTAGACGGTGAATTAGAGCTTTCTTTTAGAGAAAAAATGATTACCAAAGTAAACAAGAACTTTCAAGATGTCAAAGTCGCTTTATCGAATAGAAATCAAAAAGAGTAGAGGCAATGACAATGGCAATTTCAACATCAAATTCATATCAAAAATTAACCATTAACAATCAACAATTAATAATTAAAAATCAATCATCAATCATTTTTAAAATCAATCAATCATGAAAAATATTACTATTTATTTCATTCTATTCTTTTTCTTACTGATAAGCAAAGTAATGGGGCAGGAAACTTTTGAATCTGAAGCGAAAAGAATCGCTAATAAAATTGAGAAAATTACTAAAGAAGAGAAAGAAGCTCTAAAAGAAGAAGTTGAAGCTGTAAATGTTCAATTATCTGAAGGTAAAATTACGCAGGAACAGGCTGATAAACGCAAAAAAGAACTTGCAGAAGCTCGAGCTGTAATTATTGAAGAAAAAATTACTTTGGCACAAAATGAATTAAATGATTTGGTGCAGAAAAAAGTAGATGGAAAGATAAAAGAAGATTCTTCTAAAGTCTATATGATTCGCTGGAAATCTCATAAAGACACCAAAGATTCTATCCACGGCGAAAAAAGAACCACTTCTCAATTTGTATTTGCAATGGGATTGAATAATATGATGGTCGATGGAAAGCTTCAGGATTCCAATTACAGTTTTATCGGTTCGCATTTTTACGAATGGGGTTTTACGTATAACTCAAGATTATTGAAAAATGATAATCTGCTTCATGCCAAATACGGACTTTCATTAGTGTACAATAATATTCGTCCTACAGATAACAGAAGTTTTGTTGTAAATGGAGAGCAGACTAATCTGGAAGTGAATTCGGTTAATTTAAATGAATCTCGTTTTAGAAATGTCTATTTGGTTGCGCCTGTACATTTAGAGTTTGATTTTTCAAGACCAGTGGAAAGCAACGGAAAAACTTATTTTAAAACACATAGAAGTTTCCGTTTTGGAATTGGAGGCTATGCGGGAATCAATGTAAAGTCAAAACAGATTTTAAAATTTGAAGACGAAGATTTAAAATATAAAACCACAATAAAAGGCGATTACAATGTAAATAATTTTATTTACGGTCTGAGTTCGTATATCGGTTATAGAGAATTGAGTTTATATTTTAAATACGATTTAAATCCATTATTTCAGAATAATTTAGTCAAAGAGAATAACATTTCGTTAGGACTTCGAGTAGATTTAAACTAAAAGAATTGGTCGTTTAGTTAGTAAAAAAAGCATCTCAAACGAGATGCTTTTTTGTTTTAAAAATGATTAAAATTCAAATAGGATTTCCGTATTTTTACAAGCTCTCAACTTTAAAAATATATTAGACTTTGATTTCACAAAATACCATAGATTCTGTTTTTGAAACTGCTCGAGTAGAGGAGGTTATCGGCGATTTTGTGAATTTAAAACGTGCAGGAAGTAACTTCAAAGGATTGAGTCCATTCTCAGATGAGCGCTCTCCTTCGTTTATGGTATCGCCGGCAAAAGGGATTTGGAAAGACTTTAGTACGGGAAAAGGCGGCAACTCTGTTAAATTTTTGATGGAACATTCGCAGTTTACGTATCCAGAAGCCATTCGTTATTTAGCCAGAAAGTATAATATCGAAATTGAAGAAACAGAACAATCAGAAGCAGAAAAAGCAAATACAGACATCCGCGAAAGTATGTATTTGGTTTCTGAATTTGCGGCCAAATATTTTCAGGATGTTCTCCTCAATAGTGAAGAAGGAAAAGCAATTGGTTTATCTTATTTTAAAGAAAGAGGTTTTACCAATGAAACGATTAAAAAGTTCAACTTAGGATACTCTCCAGAAACTTGGGATGCTTTGACGAAAGAAGCCCTTGGAAAAGGATATAAATTAGAATTTTTAGAAAGTACAGGATTAACAATTGCCCGAGAAGACCGTCCTTTTGATCGTTTTAAAGGACGTGTAATGTTCCCAATTCAAAGTATGTCGGGACGTGTTTTAGGTTTCGGAGGACGTATTTTGACTAATGATAAAAAGGCGGCAAAATACCTAAATTCGCCAGAAAGTGATATTTACCATAAAAGCAAAGTCCTTTACGGAATTTATCATGCCAAGCAATCTATAGCCAAACAAAACAATTGTTATTTAGTTGAAGGTTATACCGATGTAATTCAGTTTCATCAAGCAGGAATTGAAAACGTTGTGGCTTCTTCAGGAACAGCTTTAACGCCAGACCAGATTCGTTTGATAAATCGTCTGACTAGAAATATTACAGTACTTTTTGATGGAGATGCTGCAGGTTTAAGAGCGTCAATTCGAGGAATCGATTTGATTTTGGAAGAAGGAATGAATGTTAGGGTTTGTTCTTTTCCTGACGGAGAAGATCCAGACAGTTTTGCGCGTAAAAATTCGCATGATGCATTAGTTGCTTATTTAGAAGAAAACAGTAAAGACTTTATACAGTTTAAAGCTTCGATCTTGATGGGTGAAGCTAAAAATGATCCAATCAAAAAAGCCGACCTGATTCGTGATATGGTTACGAGTATTTCTAAAATACCAGATCGTATTCAGCGAGAAGTATATATTCAGGAATGTGCGCGAATAATGGATATTTCGGAGCAGGTTTTGGTAAGTACCCTGGCGCAGTTAATTCAAAAGGATATTGCAGAGGCGAACAAAAAACAAAAACAGGATCAAAAGCCTTTTGAAGTTCATAGAAATCAGCCTCCAAAAAATGCAGGATTTTCAGGAGGTGATCCCGAAGACCCAAGAACCGGACCGCCAGATGATTATCCTGGAGAACCGGGTTATTATCCAGAAGCACCAGCAGAAAAGGTAAATATTTTATACGGCTTTGAAAGAAAAATTATTGAAATTCTTCTTTTGTACGGAAGTGTGGTCGAAAATTTCGAAGATGTTTTCTTAAAGACAGATGAAGAAGGAAACATAAAAGAGGTTTCTGAAAAAAGAGAATATAAAGTATTTGAAAAAGTGTATTTAAGTCTACAAGAAGATGAGGTAGAATTGTCGAATACATTATTTCAAAATATTTACAACAATATAATTGATTTCTACAATCAAAATGAGACTTTTAGTTTAGATAAATATTTGATGCATTTACAGCCCGAATTTGCTCAGGAAGTAACCAATATTTTAATGGAAGATGAAAGAGTTACCATTCATAATTGGGAAGGGCAGAATATTTATCCAAAACATAAAAGCGAAACCATAGAACAAAATGTTTCTGAAACTATTTTTTCAATGCGATGGTATTTGGTATCTGGAATTATTGCAGAATTGAAAAATTCTCTTTTGACAAATCCGCAGGAAGATAATTCTGAAGTTTTGAGTATGGTTGTGGATTATTCTAAATTATTAAATAATTTTTCTAAGAAATTAGGGCGAGTAGTAGTGCCATATCATTAAAAGAAAAAAACTCTATCTAATGATGAATCAAAAGATAGAGTTTTTATAAAGATTTCCGATTTACTTAAAAAATAAAATTAAGATCTTCGATTTGTAATTAAATAATTTCTAAAGTCTTCGCTTTATTTACTAAGTCAACTAAATTAGTAACATTTAATTTAGTCAATAATCTCAGTTTGTAAGTACTGATCGTTTTTTCGTTCAGGTTTAAGATTTTAGAGATTTCATTGTTTTTCTTTCCATCACTTAAGTAACGCAAAACTTCGATCTCGCGATTTGAAAGTTTTCTGTACAGACGCTCGCTTTTGCTTTGTTTCGCAATAAGGGCCATGTTTTTGCGTACTGTTTCGTTGATGATAATTTTTCCTTCGTGTACTTTGATAATAGAATGTCCTAGTGTTTCTAGTTTTTCTGTTTTGTGTACATACCCGGAAACTCCTGCTTTAATTGCATTTGGAGCATACATTTGCTCAGCAAGATCACTGAAAATAACAATTTTTGTTTTTGGGAAATTTTTTAGGATAGATTTAATTTCAAAGATGCTTGAAAGACCTTCTAATTCTAAATCTAAAATTAAAATGTCGATCTCCTTCGTCTGAAGAATGTCTCTAACCATTGAAAAATTGCCTACGTTGGCAACAATTGAAATTTGATCGTGGTCTTTAAAATAAGACTTAACGCCAAAGTGCGTCACAGGATGATTGTCTGCTAGACATACTTTAATCATAATTTTTACCTTTTTTAGAATTGTTCATGTTTTTGGAACTGTAAAATTAATAAATAAATTCTGTAATTAATTGCAGACAAATGTTAAAAAAAATTATTTTAACGTTTTTGGTATAGTACACACCGGAATTGGGTCCATTTTATGCTTATTGCTGGTGTTTAATCTTTTATAAATTTCAAAGACAGATTTTTCTCTCCCCTCGAAGTCATCCGCCGTTTTTCCTGACTCCGCGGTTAACATTGCCCATTCGAGTTCATCATAACTTGCTCCTAATTGATCTTCATCGGTACGATTGTCACCAAATAATCCATCTGTAGGTGCTGCTGTTAAAATTGACTGCGGAATTTCTAAAAATTCTCCTAATGCATAAACATCAGATTTCATTAAATCGGCAATCGGACTTAAGTCTACGCCGCCATCTCCATATTTAGTGTAAAAACCTACTCCAAAATCTTCTACTTTATTACCAGTTCCAGCAACTAGTAAACCGTGAAGACCAGCTAAGTAATACAAAGAAGTCATTCTGATACGAGCGCGTGTATTGGCCAATGCTAAACTTACTTTTGCATCATCATCTGTTTTGGGAACAGCATTTTTAAAAGATTCAAAAGTTTCAGTCAAATCAGTTTGAACATCAGAAACATTTGGGAAACGCTTTTTTAGCTGTTCAATATGTTCTTTTGCTCTGCTTACTTGACTTTCTGCCTGATGAATAGGCATTTCTACACACAATACTTTCAGTCCTGTCTGCGCGCATAAAGTTGAAGTTACCGCAGAGTCTACACCGCCAGAGATTCCGATTACAAAACCGTTTACTTTTGCGTTATTGGCATAATTTTTTAACCACTCTACAATATGCGTATTTACTTTTTCTGTCTGAATTGTACTTTTTTTAGCCATAATAGTTTAAGTTTTAAAATGCAGGGATGTATATTTGCAGAATTATTTCAAAGTATACATTTACTTTAAATTCTGGTAACACAAATCTAATTAAAATAAAATGAAAATTTATCGCTTTGCAGTGGTTCTGTGCCTGTTTTTTTTGTCTTGCGATCAAAAATCTAAGGTTGAAAAAGAAGTAGAAGAAATTCCCGTTGATATAAAAGTAGAACGTTTTGATAAGGTATTTTTTGAGACCAAACCTCAAGATCTTGCAAAGGTGAAAAAACAATATCCTTTTTTCTTTCCTGCCGGCAATGATGACAATATTTGGCTGCAGAAAATGAACGATCCGATCTGGAAGGAAGTTTATGAAGAGGTACAAAAAAAATACAGCAATTTTGAACCAGTTCGTAAAGAGTTTGATGCTCTTTTTCAACACGTAAAATATTATTTCCCTAAAACTAAAATTCCAAAAGTCATTACAGTTATTGGTGAGATGGATTACAGTGCAAAAGCAATTTATGCAGATAGCCTTGTAATTGTAGCTTTAGAACTCTATCTGGGGAAAGATCATAAGTTTTATGAATTTCCAAACTATTTAAAACAGAATTTTGAGGAAAGACAGATTATGCCAGATGTAGTTTCGAGTTTTTCTTACCGAAATATCCCAAATTTACCAGACAGGAGTTTAGTGGCTCAAATGGTTTTTGAAGGAAAACAGCTTTATGCAAAAGACCTGCTTCTTCCAGATTATACAGATGCAGAAAAAATGGGTTATACACCAGAGCAGATTAAATGGTGTGAAGAAAATGAAGCCTATATGTGGCGTTATTTTATAGAAAATGAAATGCTGTACAGCGATGATCCAAAATTGACAACGCGATTTATGACACCAGCTCCTTTTTCTAAATTTTATTTGGAAATAGACAACGATTCTCCAGGCCGTGTAGGCGCTTGGATTGGGTGGCAGATGGTGCGTTCTTATATGAAAAACAATAATGTTTCTTTAGCTGAATTATTTAAAGTTCAGCCGAAAGAGATTTTCGAAAAATCAAAATATAAACCTAAGAAATAATGGCAGACACAATAAATTCAGAGATTAAATTCAACGTAGAATTAGACGAAAACCGCGTTCCCGAAAAATTAACTTGGAGCGCTCAAGATGGCGGAGTTAACGCTGAAGAAGCAAAAGCTATAATGTTGTCTATTTGGGACAGTAAAGCAAAAGAAACAATGCGTATCGATTTATGGACAAAAGATATGCCGGTAGACGAAATGAAGATTTTCTTCCACCAGACTCTAGTAGCAATGTCAGATACTTTTAAACGTGCTACAGACGATGAAAAAATGTCTGACACCATGAAAGATTTCTGTGATTATTTCGCTGAAAAATTGGAGCTGACAAAACAATAAAAATTCTAATAAAAAAAAGAAATCCCAAATGCCAAGCTTTAAAAATTGGAATTTGGGATTTTTTATTTCCTCTTTAAGGTATCTTCTTTCGCTTTTAAAATAAAATTAATCAAAAATTTTAAGGAGGTTTATTTTTATAGATTACTTTAGTAAGGTAAAATTAGATTGTATGCTGTTCCCATTTCTAGTAAGTCTTGTCGGATTATTTTTTTTGTTGTTAAATAGCATTCTTTTTTATACGACGCGAAAAAACAAAGATGTCCAGTATTTCATAATTACGGTTTATCTGATGTTTTTATTTGTGCAGGAATTGTGCTGTAATATTATTGGGTTTTATAGACCGGGATCAAATTTTTTCCTTTCCCATTACTACTTTATTTTTCAATTTATTGCTTTAAGTATATTCTTCTGGAGTTTGTTTACAAATGTTAGGTTGAAAAATGCAGTACTTTTTTTTCTTGTACTGGTTTTAATTTTATTGGTGATACAATATTACAGAAAACCAGATCTTTACTGGAAGTTTAATTTGTTTGAAATTGGTGTTACCTCAGTGTTACTGATTGTATATGCACTTACTTTTGTGATACAAAATATTCGAATTGCTAAACTAGATTATTTGTATTTCTCTAATGGATTGATAATTTACCTTATCAGCAGTTTAAGTATTTTTTTGAGTGGTAATACCGATTCAGTAATTTTTACTGAACCATTTGTACTTGATTTTTGGTTTTTTAATTCTTTGTTTTACATCTTGTATCAATTCTTAATATTTAAAGAATGGAAAGTTTTAAGATATAAAAGGAATGCTAAGGAATTCAAGTTGAAAGATATTCTCTAATTTTCTAAAACTGATGACTAATAATAAAAAAACTCCAAATTCCATTTTTAATACTTTGGAATTTGGAGTTTAAATATTTAGAATTGATGTTTTAAATAGAATTTAAAAATCCGCTGTTGTTCTTAAAAACTTCTTGGTTTACTTCATCAATGTAAGACAAAAGTTCTTCTTTTCCGATTGATTCTGTAGATGAGGTTACGAAATATTGCGGCATTTCAGCCCAGTTGTTGGCGTACATTTGTTTTTTGTAAGCAGCAATATGAGAGTCTACTTTTACTTTACTGATTTTATCAGCTTTAGTAAAAATAATACAAAACGGAATTTCGCTTTCTCCCATATAAGACATAAATTCAATGTCTATTTTTTGGGCTTCGTGGCGAATATCAATCAAAACAAAAGCACAGACCAATTGTTCTCTGTTTTCAAAATAATCAGTAATAAACTGCTGAAAAACAGATTTAGTTTTTTTTGAAACTTTAGCATAACCGTAACCTGGTAAATCGACTAAAAACCAATTATTGTTGATTTTAAAGTGATTTATTAATTGAGTTTTTCCTGGTCTTCCAGATGTTTTTGCTAAATTTTTATGGTTGGTAATCATGTTTATCAACGATGATTTACCTACGTTTGATCGGCCTATAAATGCGTATTCCGGCAGAAACTCAGCTGGGCATTTTGAAGCATCAGAATTACTGATAATAAATTCGGCGCTATTAATTTTCATGTATTTTGTTTTTTAAAACCTTCTTAAAATCGAAAGTCAGAGGCTATAATTTCTGCTCAGTGAGCCATTTCTCTAGAATTTCATTAAATTCATCAGGATGTTCCATCATAGCGGCGTGTCCACATTTGTCAATCCAATATAAAGTTGAATTTGGCAATAATTTATCAAATTCTTCTGCAACATTTGGCGGCGTTACAGAGTCATTTTTACCCCAAATAATGCAGGTTTCTACATCCATTTTTGGTAAATCTTTAGCCATATTATGACGAATTGCACTTTTAGCAATCGTTAAAGTTTTAATTAATTTGATGCGGTCATTAGCGGTTGCGTACACTTCATCAATAAGTTCAGGAGTTGCAATTTTTGGGTCATAAAATACATCTTCAGCTTTCTTCCTGATGTATTCGTAATCGCCTCTTCTAGGGTAACTGTCTCCCATTGCACTCTCGTAAAGACCAGAACTTCCAGTGATTACAAGTCCAGCAACTTTTTCGGGATAAAGCTTTGTGTGGTACAATGCAATATGTCCTCCTAAAGAATTTCCCAGAAGAATTACTTTGTCAAATCCTTTAAAAGTAATAAAATCTTTTACGTACTTGGCAAAACTTTTTACGTTAGTTTTTAAAATACTTTGAGTATATATTGGCAAATCCGGGATAACAACTTTATATCCTTTTGTTGGGAAATATTGTGCTACACCATCAAAGTTACTAAGACCTCCCATTAACCCATGCAGAATAACGATAGGTGTACCTTCTCCAGCTTCAAAATAGCTGTATTTGCCTTCTTTTTTGTAGTGTTTGTCCATCTAATCTAATGCCAATTTCAATTTCGACAAATATAGGGTTAAATAAATAAAAATGAATTTTTGCTGCCATTTTTTAACTAGATAATTTCGGTAGAATTTCTAATCCGTTAAAAACCAGTAATTAATGCATGTTTTGTTAAAATCTTAAAATGTTAATAAATCTGCATTATAATCAATTTTTTAAGAAAATTAGCGCATTATTTTTTCGAATGAATAACGTATTTATTAATCTGTTAATTAATAGTTAATGTATTGATTGTTTGTTAATTATAGAAAGTGGTAGCAATGTGGTTAAACTTATTAACAAAGTGGTATAAAGTGGTAAAATGTGGTAATATTTTTTATATTTTTGCTGTATAACATGTTAACTAGTTTTTTTTGAACACAATTGTTGGAACATATGAATGTAAAGTCGATGCTAAAGGGAGGCTGATGATGCCTGCACCTTTGAAAAAGCAATTGACTGCTTCTCTTCAAAGCGGGTTTGTTTTGAAGCGTTCTGTTTTTCAGCCGTGTTTAGAATTGTATCCTATGGAAGAATGGGATGCGATGATGAAAAAAATCAACAAGCTTAATCGCTTTGTAAAAAAGAATAACGATTTCATTAGAAGGTTTACTGCTGGTGTTAAAGTGGTTGAGGTTGATGCATTAGGAAGATTGCTTGTTCCAAAAGATTTGGTAACGTTTGCAAGTATTTCTAAAGATGTGGTTTTTTCATCTGCGGTTAATATTGTGGAGATTTGGGATAAAGATTTATACGAAAAATCAATAAGCGGCGAAGATATGGATTTTGCAGATTTAGCCGAAGAAGTAATGGGAAATATTAATGACGACGACAATGGAATATCATAATCCGGTTTTGCTTCATCCAACAGTAGATGGTTTAAATATTAAACCTGATGGTGTGTATGTAGATGTTACGTTTGGAGGCGGTGGTCATTCAAAAGAGATTTTAAAAAGATTAGGGCCAAACGGAAGGCTGTTTGCATTTGATCAAGACGAAGATGCACTTGCAAATGCATTGCCAGACGAAAGGTTTACCTTGATAAATGAGAATTTTAGGTTTTTAAAAAGATTTTTACGTTTTCACGGAGTAAAAGCGGTAGACGGAATCTTGGCAGATTTAGGAGTTTCGTCACATCAGTTCGATGTTCCAGAAAGAGGTTTTTCAACCAGATTTGATGCCGAACTAGATATGCGGATGAGTCAAAAAAATGATTTGAATGCTTATCGGGTGGTTAACGAATATGAAGAACAGGATTTACGTCGTGTTTTTTTTGATTATGGGGAGTTGAAGAATGCACCGGTTTTAGCAAGAACAATTGTAGAGGCAAGAAGAGATTATCCGATCAAAACGACAGACGAATTAAAAGATGTTTTGAAGAAATATTTGCCAGAGAAAGTTCGAAATAAAATATTGGCCCAGATTTATCAGGCTATTCGAATTGAGGTAAATCAGGAAATGGATGTTTTGAAAGAATTCATCGAGCAGTCATTGGAGGTTTTAAAACCAGGAGGAAGATTTTCTGTAATCTCTTATCATTCTTTAGAAGATCGTCTGGTAAAAAGATTTATCAAAAACGGAATGTTTGAAGGAGAACCAGAAAGAGATTTTTTCGGAAATTTTTCAGTTCCATTTAAAACAATAGGAAAATTGATTGTTCCAGATAATGAGGAAATCAAAATCAATAATAGAGCAAGAAGTGCCAAATTAAGAGTTGCTGAAAAGATATAATATATATTAAGGTAGGAAAAAATGAAAAGCGGCGTGTTTAGCATATTAAAAGCAAGATTTCTGATACATGATGATGCGGTAAAAAATTGGCGTTTTATTGTTTTTATAATTCTGCTGGCCATTTTGATGATTGCAAATACACAGCGATACGAGCAAAAGGTTTTTGAAATTGCGAAATTAAGCAACGAAGTAAAAGAATTGAGGTCTGAATTTGTAGATCGACGTTCAGAATTAATGAAATTAAAAATGGAGTCAACGATTTCTGATAAAATGAAGGAAAAACAAATTTTTCCTTCTACAGTTCCTCCAGTTAAAATAGAAGTTACAAAAGAAGAAGAAAAAAATTTCTTTAAAAGAATATGGCAGTAGAAGATAAACATATATCCTACAGAATTTACCTCGTAGCAGTTTTCATCTTTTTGATGGCAATTGCTATTGTTGTTAAGTTAACCAATATTCAGTGGGTTGAAGGAGATTATTATAGAAAACTGGCTAAACAGCGTACAGTTAGAAATTTTGTAATTCCGGCAAACAAAGGAAATATTTATTCTGCTGATGGAAGTTTATTGGCAACCTCAATTCCGAACTATGAAATTCGTTTTGATGCAAAAGCGCCAAAAAAAGAAACTTTTGAGAAGTATGTAAAGCAATTAGCAGATTCTTTAGAAACTGTTTTAGACAGACCATCAGGTTATTACGAAAAAGAATTAAGAAAAGCGCGCGAAAATAAAAACCGTTATTATTTGATTGCCCGAAATTTAAGTTATACCGAATATGTGAAAATTAAAGGTTTTCCATTATTTAATTTAGGCGCTTTTAAAGGTGGGATTATAGTTGAACAAGAAACCGTTAGAAAACATCCAATTGGAAAAATTGCAGAAAGAACAATTGGTTACGATCGGGTTGATCCTGCAACTGGTGTAGAAGTTGGAAAAGGAATTGAGTGGGCTTTTAAGAGTTATTTGAACGGGAAAGACGGTAAAATTCTAAAACAAAAAATTGCAAAAGGGCAGTGGAAACCAATTCGTGATTTGAATGAAGTAGATCCAATTGATGGTTATGATGTTATTTCGACTATAGACGTTTTTATTCAGGATATCGCGCATCATGCTTTGCTGAAACAATTGCAAGATTATGAAGCAGATCACGGCTGTGTTGTAGTTATGGAAACACAAACAGGCCATGTGAAAGCAATTTCAAATTTAGGAAGAGCAGAGGACGGATCGTATTACGAAACAACAAATTACGCAATTGCCGAATCTCATGAACCGGGATCAACTTTCAAGTTGGTTGATTTAATGGCAATTTTGGATGATAAAGTAGCTGATACAAGTACAGTTTATGACAGCCATAACGGTGTAGTTAAATATTATGGAAGATCAGTTCGTGACTCGCACAACGGAGGTTATGGAAAGGTTTCATTAGCACGTGGATTTGAACTTTCATCAAATACTGTAATGGTTCAAGCGGTTTATGAAAATTACAAAAATAACCCATCTAAGTTTGTAAATCATGTCAATAGTTATGGCTTAAATAAGACGCTGGGATTGCATTTTAAAGGAGAAGGAAGACCATATATACCACAGCCAGGAGACAAACATTGGTCAGGAGTTTCGCTTCCTTGGATGGCATTTGGATATGGAGTTTCAGTTACACCAATGCAGACTTTGGCATTATACAATTCAGTTGCAAATGATGGTGTGATGGTAAAACCGCAATTTGTGTCTGAAATTAAAGAGTGGAATAAAACTATCAAGAAATTTGATGTTGAAGTTATAAATCCAAAAGTTTGTTCGCTAGAAACATTAAAGAAAGTGAAAGCAGTACTGCTTAATGTGGTGAAGAAAGGAACAGGTTCTAAATTGTATTCGAAAGATTTTTCGATGGCAGGAAAAACGGGAACAGCTCAAATGAATTATGGAGGAAAAGAAGGAAAATCAGCATTGTATTATGCTTCTTCTTTTGTGGGTTATTTTCCAGCAGATCATCCTAAATATTCTTGTATTGTAGTGGTTCATAAGCCAAATACGGCTAAGAATAACTATTACGGAGCAGATGTTGCAGGGCCAGTCTTTAAAAGAATCGCTCAAAAAATATTTACAGATGCGCCTTCAACAAATAAGATTAAAAAATTAGATACTAGAATTCCAAAACAGGATGCTAGTTATGATAAATATATCGCAGAAGCCAATAAAAAGGTTAATCAGATTCCGAACTTAAAAGGAATGCCGGGAATGGATGCAATTGCTTTACTGGAGAATTTAGGTTTAAAAGTAAAAGTAAATGGAATGGGGAAAGTAAAGAATCAATCGATTCAAGCGGGAACCAATATTAGCAAAAACACAACAATTGTATTAGAATTATCGTGAAAATATTAAAAGACATATTATATAAAGTAGCTATTGAATCTGTAAAAGGTTCAACAGAAACTGCTATTCAGAAAATTGAATTTGATTCACGTAAAGTCGAAGCAAATGATGTTTTCGTGGCAATTCGTGGTTCACTTTCAAATGGACATGATTATATTGAAAAAGCAATTCAATTAGGAGCAAAAGCAATCATTTGCGATACGCTTCCAGAAAATATTACCAAAGATGTTACGTACATTCAGGTAAAAGATACCAATACAGCTTTGGCTTTTATGGCCGCTAATTATTTTGAAGATCCATCTGCAAAACTAAAATTAGTTGGTGTAACTGGAACAAACGGAAAAACAACAATTGCATCATTATTATTTCAACTGTTTCAAAAAGCAGGTTTTAAAGTTGGTTTATTATCAACTGTAAAAATCATGGTTGATGAAAAAGAATATCCAGCAACGCATACAACACCAGATTCGCTAACAATTAATCATTATTTAAATGAAATGGTCGAAGCTGGAGTTACACATTGTTTTATGGAAGTGAGTTCGCATGGAATTCATCAAAAACGTACTGAAGCATTACATTTTGTAGGTGGAATATTTACGAATCTATCACACGATCATTTAGATTATCATCCAACTTTTGCAGAATACAGAGATGTTAAAAAGTCGTTTTTTGATTCACTTCCAAAATCAGCTTTCGTTTTATCTAACATAGATGATAAAAACGGAACTGTAATGCTGCAAAATACAGCTGCCAAAAAATTGACTTACGCTTTAAAATCGTATGCCGATTACAGAGCTCAGATTTTAGAAAGCCAATTATCAGGATTATTATTAAAAGTTAATGATAATGAGGTTTGGGTAAAGCTAATTGGAACTTTTAATGCATACAATGTTTTAGCTATTTATGGAACAGCTGTAGAGCTTGGAATTGATAGTCTTGAAGCGTTGCGCTTACTGTCTGATTTAGAAAGTGTTTCGGGTCGTTTTCAGTATATTGTATCAGACGGAGGAATTACGGCTGTTGTAGATTACGCACATACGCCAGACGCTTTAGAAAATGTTTTGAAGACGATAAATGATATTCGTACCAAAAATGAACAGTTAATCACTGTTGTGGGTTGTGGCGGAAATAGAGATAAAACGAAACGTCCTATTATGGCGAAAATTGCTTCAGATTTGAGTGATAAAGCTATTCTGACTTCTGATAATCCAAGAAATGAAGATCCAGAAGTCATTTTGGATGAAATGGAGCAGGGAGTTGAGCCACAGAACTATAAAAAAATGCTGCGAATTACAGATAGAAAACAAGCTATTAAAACCGCTTGTCAATTGGCTCAGCCAAAAGATATTATTCTGATTGCCGGTAAAGGACATGAAACGTATCAGGAAATAAATGGTGTTCGTCATCATTTTGATGATATGGAAACAGTAAAGGAAATTTTAGAACAATTGAACAAATAACAAAATCAAAATTCCAAATTCCAAAATCCAATGCAGCATTGGAATTGGTCTCGAAGTTTCGGGATAAAAATTGGAATTTTAATTCAAAATTGGAATTTAAAATAAAAGATATATGCTATACTATTTATTTGAATATTTTGACAAGACATTAGATTTACCTGGAACAGGAGTATTTCAGTACATCACATTTAGATCGGCTTTGGCATTTATGCTTTCATTGCTTTTATCAACAATTTATGGTAAAAGGGTAATTAATTTTCTTCGACGCCAGCAAGTTGGAGAAACTGTTCGTGAACTAGGTCTTGCAGGTCAAAATGAAAAAGCTGGTACACCAACAATGGGCGGATTGATTATCATTTTTGCCACATTAGTTCCAGTTTTGTTGTTTGCAAGACTGCATAATATTTATATCGTATTACTTATTGTAACTACTTTATGGATGGGAACAATTGGTTTTGTAGACGATTATATCAAAATATTCAAAAAAGATAAACAAGGGCTTAAAGGTATTTTTAAAGTTATTGGACAAGTAGGTTTAGGGATTATCGTTGGAGCTGTTCTTTATTTTAACCCTGCTGTTACAGTAAGAACAGATACAGGACGTACGGATGTTTTTAAAACAAGCACTGCAAATACAACTGTTGTATTACCTGCACCTGTAGAAGAGAAATCAACAGCAACAACAATTCCATTTGTGAAAAACAATGAATTTGACTATGCTGAAATCTTGTCGTTTATGGGAGATGGATATGAAAAATGGGCTTGGTTAATATTTATTCCAGTTGTAATTTTTATCATCACAGCGGTTTCAAACGGAGCTAATTTAACAGATGGAATCGATGGACTCGCTGCAGGAACGTCGGCCATTTCTGTCCTCGCGCTCGGTATATTCACGTTTGTTTCTGGAAATATTATTTTCTCGAATTATCTAAATATTATGTATATCCCCAATTCGGGAGAAATGACTGTCTTTATTTCGGCATTTGTTGGAGCGCTGATTGGTTTTCTTTGGTACAATTCATATCCGGCATCTGTCTTTATGGGTGATACAGGAAGTTTAACAATTGGAGGAATTATCGCTGTTTTAGCAATTGCAGTTCGTAAAGAAATATTAATTGTTTTGTTCTGTGGTATTTTCTTAGCAGAAAGTGCTTCAGTAATTATTCAAGTATCTTATTTTAAATATACAAAAAAGAGGTTTGGTGAAGGTCGAAGAATTTTCTTGATGTCGCCGCTTCATCATCATTATCAGAAAAAAGGATATCATGAAAGTAAAATAGTGACCCGTTTCTGGATTGTTGCAGTGATGTTAGCCATATTGTCAATTATTACATTAAAACTGAGATAAATTTTAAATTAAAAATTTAGAATTAAAAATTAAAAGTTGCACGTTCTTGTAGATGAAAGAGAATATTGTTCAAGAGAAATCATTTCTTTTTGCGGTTAGAATAATCAATTTATATAAATATCTAACTAATACAAAAAAGGAGTTTATTTTAAGTAAACAACTTTTAAGATGTGGAACTTCAATTGGAGCAAACATCGAAGAATCGATTGGAGGACGTTCTAATAAGGAGTTTTTATTCAAGCTTGAAATTTCATATAAAGAAGCTAGAGAAACAATTTATTGGTTGAAATTATTAAAAGCAACAGATTATATCTCTGTAAATGAATTTGACAGCATCTTTGGTGAGGCTAATGAAATTTGCAGAATATTAGCGAAAATTATACTAACCCTAAAAGGAAAATAGGAATTCATTGAAAGTCACAACTGATTTTTAATTTTTAATTCTGAATTTTTAATTAAAAAAACTATGAGATTAGTAGTGTTAGGAGGAGGAGAAAGTGGAGTTGGAACCGCAATCCTCGGGAAAAAACAAGGATACGATGTTTTCGTGTCAGATTTTGGAAAGATAAAAGAGAGTTACAAAGAAGTTCTTATCATTAATAAAATTGCTTGGGAAGAAGAACAGCATACAGAAGATTTGATTTTGAATGCCGATGTCGTAATGAAAAGCCCAGGAATTCCAGAGAAATCACCAATAGTAAAAAAGCTGGTTGCAGCAGGGATTAAGGTGATTTCTGAAATTGAATTTGCAGCACCTTTTACAGAAGCAATGACAATAGGAATTACTGGAAGTAACGGTAAGACAACAACAACAATGCTGACTTATCATTTGCTGAAATCGGCAGGATTAAATGTCGGTTTAGGCGGTAATATCGGAAAGAGCTTTGCTTGGCAGGTAGCCGAAAATAAATTTGATGCATACGTTCTTGAATTAAGCAGTTTTCAGTTAGACGGAATAATAGATTACAGACCAGATATTGCCATAATAACCAATATTAGTCCAGACCATTTAGATCGATACGAATATAAATATCAAAATTATATTAATTCGAAATTCCGGATAACGATGAACCAGACCGAAAGCGACTATCTCATTTACGATGCAGACGATGAGGCAAGTACAGAATGGTTAAAGAGTAACAAAACAAAAGCAAAATTAATTCCTTTTTCATTAACGAAAACATTCGATGAAGGGGCTTCTATAAATAACAACAAAATGGAAATAAAGATCAACCAAGAAGAGTTTACAATGGAAACAGAATACATTGCGTTAGAAGGAAAACATAATATGAAAAATGCAATGGCAGCAAGCTCTGTGGCGAAATTGATGCAGATTAGAAATGCAACTATTCGTGAAAGTTTATCTAATTTTCAAGGTGTTGAGCACCGTTTAGAAAAAGTATTAAAAATACAAAACGTTCAATATATCAATGACTCAAAAGCGACCAATGTAAATGCTACATTCTTTGCTTTAGATAGTATGAATGTTCCAACCGTGTGGATTGTGGGTGGTGTTGACAAAGGAAATGATTATAATGAATTAATGTCATTAGTACGTGAAAAAGTAAAAGCGATTATTTGTTTAGGAGTAGACAACCGTAAAATTATAGATGCTTTTGGAAACGTTGTTGATATTATGGTTGAAGTGAACAATATGAACGATGCAGTAAAAACGGCTCAAAGATTAACAGAAAAAGGCGATGCAGTTTTGTTGTCTCCAGCCTGCGCAAGTTTCGATCTATTCGAAAACTACGAAGACAGAGGAAAACAATTTAAGCAAGCGGTACACAACTTGTAGAATAAAAGTTTCAAGTTTCAAGTTTCATGTTATGAGGAACTTGAAACCTGAAACAAAAGAAACCTGAAACTAAAAACAATGAAGCAATTAGTAAACAAACTAAAAGGAGATAGGGTAATATGGTCATTTGTGGCCTTATTGGCGTTATTTTCGTTTATGCCTGTTTTTAGTGCGAGTAGTAATCTGGCTTATATTGGTCATGGAACCGGTAATACATTGGGTTATTTGGTAAAACATTTGGCTCACGTTTGTATAGGTTTTCTAATTATATACTGGGTTCACAAAGTGCCGTATCATTATTTTAGAGCGATTTCTAAAATAGCGCTTCCAGTAGTTTGGATTCTATTATTGTACACATTATTAAAAGGAACCGTAATTGCGGGCGCAAATGCAAGTCGATGGATTCAGGTTCCGTTTATTGGAATCACATTTCAGACTTCGACTCTAGCGGCAAGCGTATTGTTTATTTATGTTGCGCGTTATTTGTCAAAAAAGAAAGAAGAAAATGAGCCGTTTCAAACCTCATTTATTCAGCTCTGGATTCCGGTATTTATCACTTTGGCACTTATATTACCAGCCAACTTTTCGACCACAGCGTTGATTTTTTCGATGGTTATGATGCTGACGTTCATTGGTAAATATCCATTAAAATATATAGGTTTTATTATAGGTTCAGGAATTGCAATGCTGGCATTTTTCCTTTTGGTAGCCAAAGCTTTTCCGGACTCTAGGTTTTTCAGCAGGGTTTCAACATGGGAAAGTCGTATTATGAACTTTACAACCGATAAACCCGATGAAGATGATTATCAGATAGAAAAAGCAAAAATTGCGATTGCTTCAGGTAGATTAGGCGGATTAGGACCTGGAAAAAGTGTTCAAAAGAACTTTCTTCCACAATCATCTTCCGATTTTATTTACGCGATTGTAGTAGAAGAATATGGTTTAGTTGGAGGCGTTTCGATATTAGTGCTGTATTTATTGTTATTGTTCAGATTTGTGATTGCTTCTCATAAAGCCAATACGCTATTTGGAAAATTAGTCGTCGTCGGACTTGGATTTCCGATGATATTCCAAGCGATGATTAATATGGCGGTAGCGGTTGAACTGCTACCCGTAACTGGACAGACACTACCATTGATAAGTAGTGGAGGAAGTTCGATCTGGATGACTTGTTTCTCGCTGGGAATAATAATCAGTGTTACGAAAAAAGAGGAAGAAATTGCCGAAGAAAAAAAGGAAAAAGAAAAAAGAAAAGAAGCATTACAGCGATTGATTGATAAAGAATTGGCAGAAGAAGATGTAGTTCCTCAAGAAATATATGAAGAAGAACAAATGTATTCTATAGAAGATAATTCAAGGAATCCGATGAATGCGGTTTTAAACAAATAAAATAAAGAATAGTTTTAAAAACGTTGTAATTTTTTAAATGATGACAAAGTATAAATTCATACTTAGCGGAGGAGGAACAGGAGGACATATTTATCCTGCGATTGCGATTGCAAATGAATTAAAATTACAATTTCCTGATGCAGAATTTCTTTTTGTTGGTGCCAGAGATAAAATGGAAATGCAGAAAGTGCCTCAGGCAGGTTACGAAATAAAAGGTCTTTGGATAGCTGGTTTACAACGAAAATTGACTTTACAAAATATGATGTTTCCTCTTAAACTAGCAAGCAGTTTATTGGAATCAAGAAGAATTATTAAAAAATTCAAACCAAATGTAGTAATAGGAACGGGTGGTTTTGCCAGCGGACCTTTACTTCAAGCGGCAGGTTCGGCAGGAATTCCGACAGTGGTTCAAGAGCAGAATTCATTTCCAGGAATTACCAATAAATTATTGAGTAAAAAAGCAAATAAAATTTGCGTCGCTTATCAAAATTTGGAACGTTTTTTTCCGAAAGAAAAAATTGTTTTAACTGGGAATCCAGTACGTCAGGATTTAATTGATATCGACAGTAAACGTGATGAAGCAATTTCGTTTTATGGTTTAGATCCAAATAAAAAAACTTTGTTGGTTTTAGGGGGAAGTTTAGGAGCGAGAAGAATCAATCAGTTAATTGAAAAAGAATTGCAAAATTTTCTTTCGCAAGATGTTCAGGTAATCTGGCAATGTGGAAAACTATATTTTGAAGATTATAAAAAATACAATCAGCCAAATGTAAAAGTGGTTGATTTTATCGAAAGAATGGATTTTGTATATGCAGCATCAGATGTAATAATTTCACGAGCAGGAGCTTCGTCAGTATCAGAATTATGTATTGTTGGAAAACCTGTAATTTTTATTCCATCTCCAAATGTAGCTGAGGATCACCAGACTAAAAATGCGCAGGCTATTGTAGATGCAAAAGGTGCAATTTTATTGAAAGAATCTGAGTTGGAAAGCCAGTTTAGCATTGTTTTTGAAGCGCTGTTGAAAGATGAAGGTAAACAGAAACAATTGAGTGACAATATTAAAAAATTGGCTATGCCAAATGCTACAAAAGTAATTGTAGAAGAAATCAAAAAGTTGTTATAATATAAATTTTCAAGAAAATTATACAACATCAAGAGAAAGGAAGAACGCTATTTTAGGGGACTTTCGATTCTTATAAGTATAAAAACATAATGGCTTAGTTTTTAGTTTTTTAGGAAAAACCAAGATGAAAGCTTAACACAATTATAAAGCATAAAGTTTATGGTTTAGCGCCTGAAACTTAATACTTAAAGAAGAAATTAAGATGAATTTAAATCAAATACAAAACGTTTATTTTATTGGTATCGGAGGAATCGGAATGAGTGCCTTGGCTCGTTATTTCAAATATATTGGAAAACAAGTTTCAGGTTATGATAAAACCCCTTCTATGCTGACAAGTGAATTGATTGAAAGTGGTATTGATATTCATTTTGAAGATAATATTAGTTTAATTCCAACCGATTATTATGTAGAGAATACACTGGTTATTTTTACACCGGCGGTTCCAAAAACACATTCTGAGTGGAATTATTTTATAGAAAGACATTATGAGGTTAAAAAACGTGCAGAAGTTCTTGGAATTATAAGTAAAGATACATTTTGTTTTGCAGTTGCTGGAACACACGGAAAAACAACAACATCTAGTATTCTGGGGCATATTTTATTTCAAAGCGGAGCTGATGTTACAGCTTTTATTGGAGGAATTGTTGAAAATTATAATTCAAACCTAATTGGAAGTGGAAAAACAGTAACTGTTGTTGAAGCCGATGAATTTGACAGATCATTTTTGCATTTACGTCCGGATATCGCGTGTGTAACGTCTATGGATGCAGATCATTTGGATATTTATGGAACTAGTGAGGCAATTGAGGATTCTTTTAGAGAATTTGCGGCAAAAGTAGAAGATAAAAACAATCTCTTCATAACAAAAGAATTACCTCTTGAGGGCGTTCAATGTGCTATAAATGAAGATGCTGTATATAAGGCTTTTAATATTCGAATAGAAGATGGCGCTTATGTTTTTGATGTGCAGACACCGTCAGAAATTATGAAGGACCTTCGTTTTGGGCTGCCCGGCAAACACAATTTAATGAATGGATTGATGGCTATTGCGATGGCTAACACTTTTGGCACCCCGACCGAGTCTATTGCAAAAGCCATTGCTTCATTCAACGGAATCAGAAGACGTTTTTCGTATCAAATTAAGAGTGAAAAATTAGTATATATTGATGATTATGCACATCATCCGACAGAAATAAATGCTGTTCATCAGGCAGTTAGGGAATTGTATCCAGGTCGTAAAGTGCTGGCCATTTTTCAGCCTCATTTATTTAGCAGAACAAAAGATTTTGCTGATGGATTTGCCGAAAGCTTATCAAAATTTGATGAAGTGTTTTTAATGGATATTTACCCAGCTAGAGAACTTCCGATGGAAGGAGTAACATCTGAATGGCTTTTGGGTAAAATGACAAATTCGAACAAAAAAATTGTTGCAAAAAACGATTTATTGCGTGAAATCAAAGCCAGCGATGCACCAATAATTGTGACAATTGGAGCTGGTGATATAGGAGAAATGGTTCCGTCAATTAAAAAAATGCTAAATGAAAATATTTAATTGGACAAATATTCGATTAGTACTTATTTTAGGTCTTGTAGTTTTTTTATTTTCATTCGCACAACATCGAAATGGCGATCGAAAATTGAAAAAATCGATGGTCGTTTTTGTAGGAGAAAATACGCTTTTTGTGAAGCCTGAAACGGTTAATAAATTGTTGATAGAAAATAAAAGAGACGCTTCAAGTATTAGAAAAGATGAAGTAGATTTGAATAAGATAGAGAAAACCCTCGATACACAAGAGATGATTGAGAAGTCAAATGTTTTTGTAAGTATCGATGGAGTTCTAAAAGCAGTAGTAAAACAGAAGACGCCCATAGCAAGAGTTTATGACGGCGACGCTTCTTTTTATATTGATTACGAGGGTAATAAAATGCCTTTGTCTGACAATTTTACTGCAAGAGTTCCGCTTGTTTCAGGGGCAATTAATAAAAAAAATAACGAAGATTTAGCAGCTTTATTTCGCACAATTTATGACGATGCGTTTTTGAAAAAAAACATCATTGCAATAGAGATTATGCCGAATGGAAGCCTAAAAATGTTTAATCGTAACTATGATTACTTCATAGATTTCGGCAGAACAATGAATGTTGATAAGAAATTTAGAAACTATAAAGCCTTTTTTCAAAAAGCAGTTTTAGATAGTTCGTTATATAAATACAGTAAAATTGACCTTAGGTTTACGGAACAAGTAGTTTGCACTAAATAATAGAAAATGGAAAAAGATAACATTGCAGTAGGTCTAGATATTGGAACAACCAAAATCGTTGCCATGATTGGCAAGAAAAATGAATATGGTAAGTTGGAGATTTTGGGCATTGGTAAATCCAAAAGTTTGGGTGTTGCCAGAGGAGTAGTAAACAACATTACGCAGACGATTCAATCGATTCAACAAGCGATAATCGAAGCAGAAAATAATTCAGGTTACAAAATAAAAGATGTTGTTGTAGGGATCGCCGGGCAGCACATCAGAAGTATACAGCATACTGATTACATCAGCAGAAATAATCCAGAAGAGGTTATTGGTGAAAATGATATTCAGCTCCTAATCGATCAGGTAAATAAACTGGCGATGTTACCAGGAGAAGAAATTATTCATGTTTTACCGCAGGAATTTAAAATCGACGGGCAGTCTGAAATTAAAGAGCCAATCGGAATGTACGGCGGAAGATTAGAATCTAGTTTTCACGTTGTAGTTGGACAGGCTTCTTCAATTAGAAATGTTGGAAGATGTATTCAGAGTTCAGGAATTGAATTATCTGGTTTAACACTAGAGCCATTAGCTTCTGCCGATGCGGTTTTAAGTCAAGAAGAAAAAGAAGCTGGTGTTGCGCTTATCGATATTGGTGGCGGAACAACAGATTTGGCTATTTTCAAAGATGGTATCATTCGTCATACAGCGGTGATTCCTTTCGGTGGAAATGTAATTACAGATGATATTAAAGAAGGCTGTTCGATTATCGAAAAACAAGCAGAACTTTTAAAGATCAAATTCGGATCAGCATGGCCGGGAGAAAATAAAGATAATGAGATCGTTTCGATTCCTGGTTTAAGAGGAAGAGAACCAAAAGAAATTTCATTAAAAAACTTATCTAAAATTATTCACGCAAGAGTTGTGGAAATTGTAGAACAGGTTTTTGCAGAAATAAAAGCATACGGTCACGAGGATCCTCGTAAAAAACTAATTGCTGGTATTGTATTAACAGGTGGTGGTGCGCAATTAAAGCACATCAAACAATTGGTAGAATACATTACAGGAATGGATACTAGAATTGGTTATCCAAATGAGCATTTAGCAGGGAATTCTGGAGAAGAAATCTCTAGTCCATTATTCGCAACAGCGGTTGGATTAGTAATGAACAGTATTGAAAACAGTTCTCAAAGTGCTGTTAGAATGGAACTGGTTAATGAACAGCCAAAAGTGGTTTACAGAAATGCACCAACTCCAGTACAGCGATACGAAGTAGAAGAAAACTACGTTGAGAGAGTAGAAGCTATTGAAGAGACAAGAGAAGTTGTGAGTCATAAAGCAGCTAAAGACGAGTCTACTGAAAATAAAATAAGAAGATCATTTTTTGATCGATACGTTGATAAAATCAAAGAATTTTTAGACAACGCAGAATAATTAGAATAACAAGAGAAGGAAATTACTTTTTGCCCCAAGTCAAGAAGTAAAAAATGTACTAAATAAGAATTTCAAAAACCAAAAAGATGATGAGCAACTCAGAATTTGGAAGTATTTCATTTGATTTACCAAAAAATCAATCAAATGTAATCAAAGTAATAGGTGTAGGCGGAGGCGGAAGTAACGCAATCAACCACATGTTCAAGCAAGGTATTAAAGGCGTAGATTTTATCGTTTGTAATACCGATTCACAAGCGCTGCAAAATAGTTCAGTACCAAATAAAATTCAATTAGGAGTTAATTTAACTGAAGGATTAGGAGCAGGAGCAAACCCAGATGTTGGACAGCAGTCTGCTATCGAAAGTATTTCTGATATTGAAAAAATGTTAGATAGAAATACTAAGATGGTATTTATTACTGCTGGTATGGGTGGAGGAACAGGAACAGGTGCTGCTCCGGTAATCGCTCAATTAGCAAAAGAAAGAGAAATACTAACAGTTGGTATCGTGACCATTCCGTTTCAATTTGAAGGGAAAGTACGTCAGGAGCAAGCAATTATTGGAATCGAAAAACTACGCAAGCAAGTCGATTCATTAATTGTAATCAACAACAACAAATTAAGAGAAGTATACGGAAATCTTGGTTTTAAAGCTGGATTCTCTAAAGCGGATGAAGTTTTGGCAACTGCCTCTAGAGGTATTGCCGAAGTAATTACGCACCACTATACTCAAAATATCGATTTACGTGATGCAAAAACTGTTTTGGCTAACAGTGGAACAGCTATCATGGGATCTTCTGTGGCAACAGGTGAAAACAGAGCAAAAGACGCTATTGTTTCGGCTTTGGATTCTCCTTTGTTAAACGACAATAAAATTACAGGTGCCAAAAACGTATTGTTGCTTATCGTTTCTGGAACTAATGAGATTACTCTTGATGAAATCGGAGAAATCAACGATCACATCCAAGCTGAGGCTGGTTACAATGCAAATATTATCATGGGAGTTGGTGAAGACGAAACTCTTGGTGAAGCTATTGCTGTAACTATTATTGCTACAGGTTTTGATGTAGAACAACAAAATGAAATTGTTAATACAGAACCTAAAAAAATCATTCATACGTTAGAAGATGAGCAGAGAAGTGTTCATAATTTAACTAGTAGACCACTTACTTCTTTCGACTTAACAGTTGATACACCTACAGCAAAAACTGAAGATAAAGTTGTTTTTGATTTAATGGATGATGACGAAACATTTACGCCAACTCCACAAGCTGTTGCTCCAGCAATCAATCAGGAAGAGTTAGTGGTAATGTCTGAATTTATTAAAAATTTGGATGTGACTTTCGAAATTGTTTCGCCAATTACAGATATCGATTTTACAATTTCTGCACCAGAAACTCCAGTTGTACAACAAGTACAACAACAGCCTGTGCAGCAACAAAGAGTTTTTGAAAGAGAAGAGCAGACTACTTTTTCTTTTGATCTACCTTTGTTTAAATCAGAGCCTGTAAAAAGGGAACCAGTTATTGAAGATAATAAAGTTTTGTTTGAATTGACAAATGAAACACGCGAGATAAAAGTAAATGATCCTGTACAGTTTGTGCCGGTAACAGAAGTTTCTGATAACGGAATCATCAAATATTCTCTAGAAGAATATATGGAAGTTGAAAACGACTTGTTGACTTCTAAACCAATTGAAAAAGTGGTTGAAGATGTTGTTCCAGAGGAATTAAATATTACTTTGAAACCAAGAACTGATTTTGCTAGCCAAGCTGATTTTACAACTACTTCTGAAGTTTCTCCAATGGAATTAACAATTGAAGAAACACTTCGTTTAAGAGCAGAAGAAAGAAGAAAGAAACTAAAAGAGTTTAACTATAAATTCCATAATAATGTTTCTAGAATTGATGAGCTGGAAAAAGAACCAGCTTACAAAAGACTAGGAATTGATTTATCGAATTCACAGTCAAATAATACAAATTCTAGAATCTCTGTTGGAACAGACAGTAACAATGATTTACAATTGCGTTCAAACAATTCATTTTTGCACGACAACGTAGATTAATTTTAGAATCATAATATTAGGATGACCCGAAAATTGGATTTAATTTTCGGGTTATTTTTTTTATCTTCGCACAGAATTTAAAAATTTGACTTCTTAAGTTGATTTTTAAAGTTAATTCTATTGTCAGTTCGAGCGAAGTCGAGAACAAACTTTCAATATAAATATCAATTTATAAGCACTGCTTATTCAAATAAAAAAAATATGAGTTTACAAGCAAAGATCATGGACGAGATCAAAACGGCCATGAAAGCAAAAGATACTGTTGCATTAGAAGCATTGAGAGCTATTAAATCTGAATTGTTACTAGCAGCAACTTCTTCTGGATCAAAAGAAGAATTATCAGAAGATGAAGAAATTAAATTACTTCAAAAATTGGTAAAAACACGTAAAGAAAGCGCAAGAATCTTTACAGAACAAAATCGTCCTGATTTAGCTGAACCAGAATTGGCTCAGGTTGCAGTAATCGAGAAGTTTTTACCAGCTCAATTAAGCGAAGAAGAAGTAGAAGCTGTTATTGCTAAAATTATTGCAGAAACAGGTGCTTCTGGAATTGCATCAATGGGAAAAGTTATGGGATTAGCTTCTGCACAATTAGGCGGAACTGCTGAAGGAAAAACTATTTCTACAATTGTGAAAAAATTATTGTCATAATTAATTTTAGATTTTTAGAATGTAGATTTTAGATTCCAATCAGTAATCTAAAATCTATAATCTGAAATCATAAATAAACTGACCTCGTAGTTCAACTGGATAGAATATCAGATTTCGGCTCTGAGGGTTGGGGGTTCGAACCCCTCCGGGGTCACAAAAAAAGCGCATATCTTTAAGAGTTTGCGCTTTTTTTATTTTTCAGAACGCTTTTTAAAGTTTTTAATTAAAACAATAACAGAAAACACAAAAACAATTATATACAAAACTGCTAGTGCAGGTTTCTCAAATTTAAAGGTTTCAAAGTCAAATTGCTTGTATAAGGTTACACCTAAAATGATAGTGATAACCCAAAAAATAAATGTAATTGGTTTTTTATTTTCCATAGTTTATAGTTTTAATGTTAAGAGATTTTTTTACTCCAAATTTGGATTTAGAATTGTATTGACCGCGCCCTATAGAAATATGTAAACTATTTTTTTGGTATAAAAAAAGGGTAAAAAAAATCTTTCTTGTCCTTTTATATATATCTGTTGGTATTTTGTTGAATAAACTCGAAGCGATTTTACTTGTCTAGTACTGTTCTTTTTTTAATTCGGCGATTCCTTTGTAATCTTTAGGTTGTGAGTATAAGACAAAACCAACGAGTTGCCATTCGTTAACACCAGAAACGATATATTCACATTGATCTTTTTTGCCTATTTTTTTAATTTCAATATAAGAGGGTTTCCAAGTTGTACCAATAGTATATCCTGTTTTGTATGTAGTAGCTGAAATTACTTTTTCTGTATCATATTTTATAGTGATATTAATTTTTGAGATTAAATCTTCGTCAATTATTATTGTTGACAAATAGGTGTTGAGAGATGGTTTATCTAGCTCTTTATTTTTTTGTTCTGTAGGCTCAAATCTTAAACTTTGATTTACAGTGTCTTTATCTTTTTTTGGATTTGTAATGAAAGATAATAAAACAAAAGAAAATACTACGGCACCAAATGTACCTATATTATCGCGGATCAGTTTAGTTGCTCTAAAACAGATAACAATAAAATAAAGTATAATCGCAATGTTTAAGATTCCCCAGATTAATTGTATCATAAGATTAGTTTTTGGTAAATCAAAAATATAAATAATATTTTTAAAATAAGAGAATACTTATTTTTTAGTAATCATATAAATTACTTTCTAGAAAACAAGTTTTCTACCACCCAAGCCGGACCAATCAATAGAAACTGAAGATCTTTTAAGAAAGAGGGTTTTTTGCCTTCAATATTGTGTCCGTAGAATTGTCCGATCCAGGCAATAACAAAAACGCCAATTGAGAATGCCCACAGCGGAACAATTTGCCCGATGTAATAATTAATAACCAAACAAATTGCAGAAAAAATAGCAATTTTAATCGCCATTGTAACTGATAATCTGATGTAAAAAATAAGAACGAAAAGTAAAACTACAAATGCCCAATTTTCAATAATTGGCAAATTTAATTTTAAGGTATCAGCGATAATTCCACTCGGAATACTCATTAATAAACCTACAATAGAAAAGAAAATAGCAGGAACACAAATATAGTGTATCGCTTTGTTTGTTGGGTTTTGGTGGCTTACGGCATATTCGGCAAACCACTGCTCTAATGTTCTCATTTTTTTGGTTTTAAGGTTAGATGCGTAAATCTAATAAAATTTCTTTTAGCTTTTACCGTGCTGTATTTTCATAATTTCATCGACGATTGAAATGGCTTTTTCAAAGGTTATTCCATTTTCCTGATCAATGGTTAGAGGATGGTTTTCTTCGATCATTTTAATTTCTGGAATTAATCCTAATTCTTGTTCAATGGCAATTGATTTCAGTGAAATTGTTTTGCCATAAGTAGGCACATCGGTTTGCATCCAGCCAAAATAAGGTTCTTGATTAATTCTATCTGGATCTTCCCATAAATCCATTCGCAGGCAAAAATTTTCTTCGCTTATTGTGGTCCAGACATTAAAAACGAAATCTTCATGATAATCAATTATCGGTATAGTCAATCTTCCTCGATGGAAAAAATGTTCTTCATCTACATAACACCAGCTGCCGCCATATTCTATGCGCTGTTCTCTTTCTTCGGTCGGAATAGAAAAATAGTAAGCAGGATATTCGTTGCCAAAACATAAGGGAATTTCGTCGTAAATTTCTCCGCAGCAGGAGCATTTGTAAGTGTACATTTTTTATTTTTTTTGGGAATATAACGAATTATAAATGGTTTAAAAGTAGTAGAATTGAAATTGCCCAAAATAGACTTGGGCACAATCCTAAAGCAATCCAGATGAATTTATATTGTACTTTTAAGTTAAAATCTTTTTTTAAAACAAAAATTAAAAAGAGAAAAGATAAGATTAAAGAAATGAGATGGAAGATATAACATGAAATCCAGCCAACATGATAAAGCCATCTTAATTTGTCAATATACCTAAATTGTTGCGTGCTTTTAATCATAATAAAAGCCAAAATAAATAAGGTTATTGTAAAAATAGAAAATGACTTTAAGTTATTCATTTTTTTAAACTTATTTCTGATTATATTCAAAAACACTATCCCACAACTCATCGATTTTGATTAGTGCTTCGTTTAGAGGAATCACCTGCCATTTCCCGTTAGTTTCTATTCCTATTCCAATACTTTTTAATTTTAGTAATGCATCGTTTACATCAAAATCCAACTCGGTTTTTAAATGAGAAGAAAACCAAGATTCAATTTGTGAATCTAGCTCTTCGGCTGTTGATGGGGTTTGACTTCTATTTAGAAATGCGTATGCCAAGATTGTTTCTTTTAAGGCTTCTTCTTCTGATGAATTTAGTAGTGAATAGAAAGCACCGCTGTTGTTTCCGACATTCTTAAAATACAAACTATCCGAAAGTGTTTTAGAATATCTGATTTTCTTGTTTATGAAGTTATTGTATTGACGAAAACAATAAGCAGCTAAAATTCCCAAAGCAATTAATCCTTGATTTAAGGAAGTTTTACTGTTCAATAAATCAATGGTTTCACCAGTTTGATATGCATCGTACATATTGATAAGCGCAGGAATTACTTTGGCACTTAAAAGCGAAATTCCACCAAAAACTCCAGGAACCCAAAGCAGCATTTTGTCTTTCAATGACATTTTCGGAATTGCATTCGGAAATATCGTTTCAAGATCGTTTTTAGGAACGCGTTTAAATATTTTCAAGGCAATTGAACCTGGATCAATGGGCATCTTTCCTAATTTGACTTTTTTTGCCGTTAGATAATCTGCGTCGCTGTAATTGAGGTAGATAAGAACACGATCGTAATATTCGATTTCCACTTCTTTTTTCCAGAAAAAATATTTCTTGACTTTTTCTTTTGCCTTATGATGGCCACGTGCGTATAGTTCGTAATCTTTGAAAGCATTAAAATCTATTGCCAGATTTAAACCAATTAAATCAGATTCTTGAAAGGCTTCTTTTAGAATATCTTCGTTAATTCTGTAATAATTACCACGTTCTAAAACTTTAAGTAAGGTTTTTTTAAAAACTCCAAAATCACTTTTACCAATAAAACCTTCACGTTCTTTTTCGCTCAAATCTGGATCGTAAAGCGCGTAATGCTGCTTTAAGTTTCGGTTAAGATTAAAAGATTCGTAATGATAATAATGCTCTATAATATCAAAAAACTTTTTAAAATCTGCAGCCTTTTGTTGATCTTCCGCGAAAGCTGCAATCTGCTGCTCGAGTAAAAATTCTTTATTAAACGGAATATAATGTTCTCGTGTCATTTGATTCTGGGCTTTAATTTCGTGGCGTTTATTAAACGCAAAAATACTTCTTTTTTTTGAGGGGCAAAGAGAAGAAAGGGGGCAAAATGGCAGAGGTACAAAGGCACAAAGGTTTGAAAGGAAAAAACATCTTGTGCTTTGCGGCTACTATCAAAACAAAAAAAGTGGGATTTCTAATCGTTACCAGCGATTTGAAATCCCACTTTGTGTTCCAAAAAAAAAGTGACAAAAAATTTAAAAAGCCTTCTCGAAGAAAACTTATATTCTAACTAAAAAATTATTCTTAGCAATATTAGTACATAATAAAATTGTGACTATAGGTATTTATACGTGTTTTTTTTAAGTGCTAAGTTGCTAGGATGCTAAGGTTTTGATTGTTTGTTTTTTATGAATCAAATTGGTTTAATTTTGTCCGGATTTTTTTAATTCGATTACGCCTTGAATGTACTTGATTAATTCGTCTTTATTTACAGAAAAAAGAGCAGATTCTTCTTCTGTGTTTAAATACAAATTGGCGATGCTTTCTGCGTCCATATTTTGTGTTAAATAGTGGTGTTCTGCAAATTGTATAAGATGATCAACAAAAAGTTCGCGTTGTTTTCCTTTCTCTATTGTTTCTTGATCACCTTCTTTTATTTTTTCGATTACAGATTCTGGTAGATCTATAGTGAGATACATGCAGTCTACAGTAACTTTAGACAGCATTTCTTTAGGCACCCTTCCAACTGCATTGCAATAAGCGCAGGGTGCAGGAACCCATTTTAATTGTCTATTTAAACGAACAATGTCTTCCCATTCAACAAATCCTTTGCCGAGACACCTCGGGCATTCTATATCTGATCGTTTAAATAAATTGAATATGCTCATTGGTTATAAAATATTCTTAGTGGTTTTGTAGCATGCGAATTTAACCAATTAAGTAAGAAAAGTTATTCAGATAAAATGTTTTTTTTAAAGAAAAGAATAAACAACGAATGCTGAATTGCTTTATAATGTCTAAAACATCGGTTATGCAAAAGGTTTTTAATATGTTTCACTAGGTTTAGGACATAGATATTATGTAATGAAAAGATAAATTGCATGAAATGGAGTTTGTCGTTTAATATCTTAAATTTGATAGATAATTCTTTCAAATTTTAATTATTGATCTTTACTATGGAAAATATACACACAACTAAAACACAAAATTTCTTTAGAATTTTGCTGGGACTTTTTATGATAACCGCTGCTTTTGGGCATCTTACTTTTCAAAGAATAGATTTTCAGGCGCAGGTTCCTAACTGGGTTCCTATGGATAAAGATTTAGTAGTGATTCTTTCTGGAATTGTAGAACTAATACTTGGGCTTGCTCTCATTTTTTTGACAAAATATAAAGTTCACATGGGAATTTTCCTTGCCGTATTTTATGTAATGGTTTTTCCGGGCAATATTGCCCAATATTTAAATAGAATTGATGCGCTGGGCATGAACACAGATCAAGCGCGTTTGATACGATTGTTTTTTCAGCCTGTTTTGATTTTTCTGGCTTTATGGTCTACTGGGGCGATTGAGTATCTAAGGAAAAAGAAGTAAATCCAAAATGGGTTTAAAATTAAAGCATGAAGTTCAACTTTTCCAAAAGTTGTCTAATTATCAAAATTGACAAATTATCTAATTGAAATATTATCTAGCAAAATTTGATACCTCCTTCCCACAGGAATAATTTCGCCATTAGACATAGTGAGATTTTTAAAAGTAACAGCGGTAATTTTAGCAGTATTGACGATATAAGAACGATGTACTTGAAGGAAATTTGAACAGTCAATCTCTGTACTTATGCTTGCAAGCGAACCGTAAATAATAATTGGCGATTTTAGTTTGCAGTTGTGCAGTTTCATGTAATTGCCCAGACTTTCTATATATAAAATATCAGCGAGCGGAGTTTCTAGTAATTGCCCATTAGAACGGTACGAAAGTACTTTTTCGTTACTATTTGTTTCTTTTTTAAGAGTATTTCCAGAATAATAAGTTTTGGCTTTTTCTATGGCTTTTGAAAATTTTTCTAACGAAATGGGTTTCATTAAATAATCAATTGCATCGTTTTGGTAAGCCGAAAGCGCAAAATCAGAATAAGCTGTTGTGACAATTGTAAGCGGTCGGTTGGGCTGCAATTCCATTAATTCTACACCTGAAATTACAGGCATATTAATGTCTAGAAAAATAATGTCATATTGATTTTCGTTAAGTAGTTTTATGGCTTCCATACCATTAAAAGCGCTTCCGGAATGTTCCAGTTCGTCAAATTTCGAGATGTGCGAAATCAGCGCTTTGTGCGCCGGCGATTCGTCATCGATTATGAGACAGCGGTAGGTAAATGCCATATACTTAATTTTACTACAAACATGTTTTTTTCTTTTTTACAGCTTAAATCGTGTTTTAAGCCGTAAACTTCTAAACGTCTTTTTAGGTTTTCAATTCCGATTCCTGTGCTCGAAAGACGCGAACCCGAATCAAGATAATTGTTTTTTAAAGTAAAAGACAAATTTCGACATTTTACTTTTAAATCCAGATTAATAAAAGGTTCTGCAGTTTCGGCAGAAAACTTCACGGCATTTTCTACCAATGGTAAAAAAAATAAAGGCGGAATCTCGATTTCGTCAAATGCACCTTCTAGATTTTGTGTTACATTCAAACGTTCGTTTCTAAAGGTGTAATATTCAATATATTTTTTTACGAAAGCAATTTCTTCTTCCACCAAAACAAAATCTTTTTTAGAAGCTTCGATCTGATAACGCAGCATATCCGAAAGATTTAGGATTCGATCTGGAACTTTATCGGGTTCGGCCAGGGCTTCGCCGTAAAGATTATTCATCGCATTGAGTAGAAAATGCGGATTTAACTGCTGTTTTAAAAACGAAAGTTCCGATTTGAAATTCATAATATCTTTATCGGCATCCATGATTTTTTTGGTGATAACGACATGAATGAAATAAAAAAATGTTCCGTTGATTATTAAAGATAATATTTGAAGTGTCTTAAAATTTCCTAATCCCACCAGAGGAAAAAACCAATTCATAAAAAAGTAAAAACAAGTCCAATACCCAACAAGAAGTGTGAAAAAGAGTTTGACTTTCTTTTTAAATAAAATAGGTTTGATGATGAAAACATTAAAAAATGTTATCCAGACAATGCAAGGGAAATATCCGACGGCAATTTTGCTCAAAATATATGCCCAGCTGTGTCCGTCGAGTCTTATTTCGTCGTAAACACAAGCAAGAATAACCAAATAAACAAGTGTATTTACAAAGAGATTTCGAAAAAAAAAGTTCTGATAAATTTTAGCGATTGTCATAACGGCAAAAATAATATAATCGTATAGTTTTAAGCCAATTGTAAGAGGGAAATTATACAAACGCCATTCGTATAAATCATACGCCACTGGTATAAAATTACTATTAGAATATGAGCTTGTAAATTACTTTTGAGCCGAATTTATAATTTATTCCAAAAACAATTTATACCAATTATGAAGTCTAAAATCATTTCAGTTTTCGTTGTGTTTATTTCCGTGCACGCTATTGCTCAGGAAAAAGAGCCAGGTATAAAAGCACTAGGAAAAGCAATAGTAGACAAATTCCCTACAACCAGAACTTTTGATTTGCAATATGAACAGTTAGGACCTTCTAATTACGATTCTGAATTATTTGGGAATAAATTTGAAAGAGGAAGAGTTGAAAATCACAGTCGTTTTAAAGCAGCTTTTAATCTGCCATTTTATGCTTCAAAATCAAAGCGTTTTGTTTTGACGACTTCGCTTCGTTATAAATATGAAAGTTATCAGTTTGGAGACATTTATAGTTATGCCACAACCCAAACTTATAGAAGAGAAAATGAAGATATTCATTACTGGGCAGGTGCTGTGACGGCAACTTATATGGCATCTCTTTTTAATAAACCTGTTATTTACAGTGCTACGGCATCAGTTGATGGAAATGAAGAGAATTTACAGCGTATAAAAGGATTTGCATCGTCAGTTTTGGTGCTTACGAGAACTCCTTCTACGACAATTACTGCTGGAGTTTTGGTATTGCTGGATCCGTCTTCTATTGTACCGCTAACGCCGCTTTTCTCGATGAATCATAAATTTAAAAACTCAAAATGGGATATGGATTTTATTCTCCCACAGCGATTATTATTTAGAAGAGAATTGTTAGAAAATGGAAGAATTTCCTTAGGAACGGAATTAAATACTGAAACTTTTTATCTAAATTTAAACTCCTCAAATTTACATGGAGTTTACGAACTCAATCAATTAGAATTAAAATCGGGCATTACTTATGAATACAGCTTTACCCCAAAGCTGATTGCATTTGTAAAAGGCGGTTTTAATAATGTTGTCAGCGCTCGAATTACCGAGAAGGGAGAACGCACCAATCGCTATGTTTATGATCAAAAAGAAGATACACAGGGTTATTTTAGATTCGGAGTATCTTATAATCTTTTTAATAGAAAGTAAGAATGTATATGTTTAAAGAATTAAAAGAGTCACCCATGGTTGTGGAAATTTTTAAAACGAATGTTCAGAAAGAATCTGATAAAAATTATGTCATCGCCGTTATTCAAACTCAATTTCCAGATTATAAAATAAATTTTGATCTTGAAGACTGCGATAAAATTTTAAGGGTAGAAGGTATAGATCTGGAGTGCGATAATATAGTGGATTATATGCATTGCCTAGGTTATACCTGTGTAAGACTTGATTAATTTATATTGAAAAACAGGTGTAAGTACGCAGCTATATTTGTTTCTTTTGTAAGTATTTTTGCTTAATAATTTTAATTTAATATAAATTATCAAGATGACAGGTTTTATTCTTTACATTTTAATTTTTCTCTTAGAACAATTACGCTAATACAGCTGTTCTGCTTATCGCATTAATTTCTTGCCGCTTTTTCACCACGAAAAGGTTTGTTCTTTTTTTGCATATTATTTTTCTAATTTTGTGCCATGAAAAAAGCGTTCCAACTCTTCGATTTTACCCAAGAAGTCAATTATAAAAATGAAATTTTAGCTGGTTTAACAGTGGCAATGACCATGATTCCAGAATCTTTGTCGTTTGCTATTCTTGCAGGATTTCCGCCTTTGGTTGGGTTATATGCGGCCTTTATAGCGGGTTTAATAACAGCTATTTTTGGAGGAAGACCCGGAATGATTTCTGGTGGAGCAGGGGCAACTGTAATTGTTTTGATCGCTTTAATGAAATCGCACGGAATAGAATATGTTTTTGCAGCCGTCGCACTTGGCGGAGTTGTGCAGATTTGTATCGGACTCTTTAAACTCGGAAAATTTATACGACTCGTTCCGCAGCCTGTTATGTTTGGTTTCGTAAACGGATTGGCAGTTGTAATTTTCATGTCGCAGCTGGAGCAGTTTAAAACCGTTGTAAATGGTCAAGTTTCTTGGCTTCAAGGAACGCCATTGTATATAATGGTTGGTTTGGTCACGCTTACTGTTGCTATTGTTTTAATTTTTCCGAAAATTACAAAAGCCGTTCCCGCATCTCTGGTAGCAATTATGATTGTATTTGCGTTGGTAATTGTATTTAATATCGAAACCAAAACGGTAGAAGATATTGCTTCTGTTCAAGGCGGATTTCCTCCGTTTCATATCCCAAATATTCCGATTTCTTTTGACACTTTAAAAGTGATATTTCCATATTCTGTAATTGTCGCGGCCGTTGGTTTGACTGAAGGTTTGCTTACGCTGAATTTAGTCGACGAAATTACTGGAACTCGCGGAAACAGTAATCGCGAATGTATTGCGCAGGGAAGTTCAAACATATTAAACGGATTTTTGTACGGAATGGGCGGCTGCCCAATGATCGCACAGACTTTGGTAAATCTTGGTGCTGGTTCTAGAGCAAGACTTTCTGGAATTATTGCAGCTTTGACTATTTTGCTGATTATACTTTTTGGCGCGCCTGTAATTGGTAAATTGCCTATGGCAGCTTTAGTCGGCGTCATGATGATGGTTGCGATTACGACTTTTGAATGGGCAAGTTTCCGGATTATAAACAAAATGCCGAGACACGACATTTTTGTCGGAATTTTGGTTGCTGTAATTACGATTGTATTGCACAACTTAGCCTTGGCGGTTTTAATTGGTGTGATTATTTCGGCTCTAGTTTTTGCTTGGGAAAGTGCTAAAAGAATTCGTGCGAGACATTATATTGATGAAAATGGAGTAAAACATTATGAGATTTATGGTCCCTTATTTTTCGGATCCATAACTGCTTTTATGGAAAAGTTTGATGTAAAAAATGACCCCAAAAACGTTATAATTGATTTTAAAGAAAGCCGTGTTTCCGATATGTCTGCAATTGAAGCTTTAAACAATCTGACTAAAAAATACAATCAATTAGATAAAGTAATTGAATTGGAACATTTGAGTCCGGACTGCAGGCAATTACTTAAAAATGCGGATGCCGTTATTAAAGTGAATGTGATTGAAGATCCAACTTATAAAGTAGTGTCTTGATAATTGTGAATTGTGAATTGTTAATGGTGAATTTTTAATGTTGCGATCCAATTTTCTGTAGAGACGCACTGCAGTGCGTCTGCTTACTGTTTGTATATCGTTTCTTATCATAGGTTAAACCCGACAGGTTTTTAAAACCTGTCGGGTTTCTTGCGTTATATTGTTGCGTTGTTTCTGCGCATAAGACGCACTGCGGTGCGTCTCTACAGATGTAATTGGATTATGATTAAAATTTTTGTAATGTGTTAAGTTTGTCAGGCTGAGCGTGCTGAAACTTCGGGAGAAGCCACACACCAATTATCTAATTTTCTAATTGACAAAATTTCTAATTAAAATAATTTGATTTTTGTAACTTTACAAAATGAAACTGACAGAAACACTAGAAGATTTTTATACAATTAAAATAAAAGGAATGCCCGAGAGTCTTAAAAAAGAAATCGGACATTTTAATGTTTTTAAATTGGATGATTATGTTGGAAGTACTTGTAATCCTTTGCCTTATACCCGAAAGGACTTTTATAAAATAAGTTTGATTATTGGTAAAAACAAAGTTCATTATGCAGATAAAACAGCAGTCATTGAAGATCAGGCTTTATTTTTTGCAAATCCGCAGATTCCATACAGCTGGGAACATATAGATGAGAATCAAACCGGATTTTTCTGCATTTTTACAGATGCTTTTTTTAGTCAATTTGGCAATTTAAAAGAGTATCCATTATTTCAGCCTGGCGGAAATCCCGTGGTTCCAATTTCAACAGAATTAGCAGAATCTCTTAAAGCCATTTATTTAAGAATGTTCGACGAAATTAATTCTGATTATGCTTTTAAATATGATATTCTTCGAAATCTAGTTTTTGAGATTATTCATTTAGCACTCAAAACACAGACTGTAACTACTTCATTATATAGTAAATCGAATGCCACTATCCGAATTTCGTCTTTGTTTTTAGAATTATTAGAGCGTCAGTTTCCAATTGAATCTATTACGCAGCAAATTAATTTCCGTTCGCCATCTGAATTTGCGAATCAGTTAAATGTGCATATTAATCATTTGAATAAATCTTTAAAAGAAACAACTGGAAAAACAACTTCTCAGATTATTTCAGAAAGAATTGTTCAGGAAGCAATGATTTTATTGAAACAAACCAACTGGAATATTAGCGAAATTGCATGGTGTTTGGGATTCGAAGAATCATCTCATTTTATTAATTTCTTCAAAAAAAATGTTCAGGTTTCACCAAAAAACTATCGTCAAGTAGAAATTGTTTGATTTTTGCAATTTCTGGTTTGATTCTTTTAATGTTTGAGAAGCACTTCGCTCATAACTTTGTCCTGTAATTAAAACGTAAAAAATTAAAATCATGGAAAATAACAAAGTTTGGTTTATCACAGGTGCTTCAAAAGGACTTGGATTAGAATTAGCTAAAAAATTATTAGCAGAAGGTTTTAAAGTTGCTGCAACTTCTAGAAGTGAAGAGGCTTTGATGAAAGTATTAGGAAATACATCTGAAAACTTTCTTCCTTTAGAAATGGATTTGGTTGATGAAAAAAGCGTTAAAAATGCTATTGAAAAAACTATAAGTCATTTTAAAACAATCGATGTTTTAGTGAATAATGCGGGTTATGGTTTATTAGGAGCTTTGGAAGAATTAACAGATGCTGAATCTAGAAAAAATTTCGAGGTAAATGTTTTCGGATTATTGAATGTAATTAGAAATACAATGCCGATTCTTCGTGCTAACAAATCAGGACATATTTTTAATATTTCTTCTGTTGGAGGTTATGTTGGGAATTTTCCAGGCTGGGGAATTTACTGTTCTACAAAATTTGCCGTTGCAGGTTTAACAGAATCGTTATCTGCTGAGGTAAAAGAGTTCGGAGTTCATGCAACAATCGTTTATCCAGGTTATTTTAGAACAGATTTCTTAAAAGATAGTTCTCTGTTATTGCCAGAAAATCCGATTGCGGCTTACAAAGAAGTTAGACAATCTGAAAATGCTCACAAAGAGAGCATCAACGAAAATCAGCCAGGAGATCCAGAAAAATTAGCCGATGCATTAATTAAAGTGAGCCAAGATGAAAATCCGCCGTTGCATTTATTCTTAGGAGAAGATGCTTTTAATATGGCAAATCAGAAAATTGCAAGTGTCCAAGATGAATTGGGTAAATGGAAAGAGGTTTCAGTTGGGACTAATTTTTAATTAGATAATTTGTCAATTTGGATAATTAGAAAATGATTTTACTGTTGACGCTTACGTGAGTCTTCTCTGAATATAACAAACCCGACAGGTTTTTAAAACCTGTCGGGTTTGTTGTGTTTATAAACTGTCAGGCTGAGCGTCCCGAAACTTCGGGAGAAGCCCGCGTGCCAATTGGAATGCCTTTCGACTTCGCTCAGGGTGACATTTAATTCATTTTCTAATTATCAAATTTTCTAATTGCCACATTATCTAATTAACGAAGCATCGATTTTACATCACTCAGTTTTCCATCAATCTCTCCAATTTGTAAACCTAGAATATGGGCAATTAGCGGGTAAACAGAAACATTCGGGAAAGTTTTGACTGTTTTATCTATTTTAAAAGCAGGACCTTTTGCATAAAAAATAGCATGCATATCTTTTTCATTGTTATCATAACCATGCGTTCCGCCTTTTATATGCGTACTTTCTTTACTGACTAAGCTATATCCTTTTTCGGCTTCAATAACGAAATCATGTACACGCGCATTAGTGCCGTAATGAAGTCTCTTTGGAACTTCGGTTGATTTCCAGAATTTAATATGTGGAACTTTCTTTAAAGCATTATAAATCGAATCCTGAAATCCAGCTTTTGCCTGTAAACTCATAATTGGGTTAATAACATCTTTGTAGCCAAGCCATTCTGGTTTTAAATAATCCAAAACAGCCACTTTTTTATCATTGCTGATATTGGCCATTCCGTGGTCTGAAACAATAATTAAATTGATTTGTTTTCCAATTGGCAGTTGATCCAATTTTCGCGATAATTCCCCCATAATAGAGTCCATTTTAATAACTGCTTTTTTGGTTTCAGGCGAATTTGGGCCAAAATTATGTCCGCTGTGGTCAGGCTCGTCAAAATACAAAGTTACAAGATGTGGTCTTTGTTTTTCTGGTAGTTGCAGCCATTTCATAACCGTATCAATTCTAGCTTCATACGGAATTTTACCATTGTAATTTTTAAAATAACTCGGATTTCTATTATCTATATCAGAGCCCGGCCAGAAAAAAGAAGCCGTTTTTACGCCTTGCTGTTCAGCCAAATTCCAAATCGGATTGCCGCCATAAAATCGGGAATCATTTTTTGCATTGCTTGATAAAGAAAATGATTCGTTTAAAGAGGCATCATAAAAAACATTATTAATAATTCCGTGATGATCTGGATAAAGTCCTGTCACTATAGTATAATGATTAGGGAAAGTTTTTGTTGGATAAGAAGGTTTCATAGATTTTGCATGAACGCCTTCTTTTGAAATTTGTTTAAGATTCGGAAGATTGAATTGCTTACCATAATCCCAGCGAAAACCATCCATAGAAACTAAAACAACATAAGCATCTTTATTGGTTTGGGAATGTGAAAGAGTAGTAAGAAATAAGAATGTGAAAGATAAAAGGTGAGTTGTAAATTTTCTCATTTTGCAATTTTAAATAGAACTGCAAAGGTAGAAATAACAGATTTTTTAAAGAAAAAGAGAATGTTAAACTAACGGAAATGTTTGCCACGAATTTTCAAAATGCTTTGTTTAGAAGAAAGTTGCCACAGATTAAAATGATTTTCACAGATTATAATCTTTTTTAATCCTTTAATCTGTGGCTAAAAAAATTGGCAAGATTTAGAAAAAATTATTCGTGAAAATTCGTGTAATCGTGGCAAATAAAAACAAAAAAAAACGCCAGATTAATATCCGGCGTTTTAAGTTTTAAGAAAAGAACGATTACATCATTCCTGGCATTCCGCCTCCCATTGGCATTCCGCCTCCGGCATTTTCTTCTTTAATATCAATTAATGCACATTCTGTAGTAAGAATCATTCCAGAAACAGATGCAGCGTTTTCAAGAGCTACACGAGTTACTTTTTTAGGATCGATAATTCCAGCAGTGAGCATATCTACATATTCGTCAGTTTTTGCATTGTATCCAAAGTCGCCTGAACCTTCAGAAACTTTAGCCACAACAACAGAACCTTCAAGACCAGCGTTTTCAACGATAGTTCTTAATGGAGCTTCAACAGCACGAGAAACAATTTGGATTCCTGTAGCCTCATCAGCGTTATCAGCTTTTAAGTCAGCTAAAGCGAGTTTTGCTCTTAATAAAGCAACACCTCCACCAGCAACAATTCCTTCTTCTACAGCAGCACGAGTTGCGTGTAAGGCATCATCAACTCTGTCTTTTTTCTCTTTCATTTCTACTTCAGAAGCAGCACCAACGTAAAGAACAGCAACACCACCAGCTAATTTAGCCAAACGCTCTTGCAATTTTTCTTTATCATAATCAGATGTTGTAGTTTCCATCTGACCTTTAATTTGGTTTACTCTATTTTTGATAATATCAGCTTCACCAGCACCGCTTACGATAGTAGTATTGTCTTTATCGATAGAAACTCTTTTTGCGTTTCCTAACATTTCGATAGTTGTATTTTCAAGAGTATAACCTCTTTCTTCAGAAATTACAGTTCCACCAGTTAAGATTGCGATATCTTCCAGCATTGCTTTTCTTCTGTCTCCGAAACCTGGCGCTTTTACAGCAGCAATTTTAAGAGCACCTCTTAATTTGTTTACCACTAATGTAGAAAGAGCTTCTCCGTCAACATCTTCAGCAATAATTAATAATGGTTTTCCTGATTGAGCAACTGGCTCTAAAACTGGAAGTAATTCTTTTAAAGAAGATACTTTTTTGTCGTATAATAAGATGTATGGAGAGTCTAATTCAACTTCCATTTTCTCTGGGTTTGTTACGAAGTAAGGAGAAAGGTATCCTCTGTCAAACTGCATTCCTTCAACAACGTCAACGAAAGTATCAGTTCCTTTAGCTTCTTCAACAGTAATTACACCTTCTTTTCCAACTTTTGCAAAAGCAGTAGCGATTAACTCACCAATAACTTCGTCATTATTCGCAGAGATAGAAGCAATTTGTTTGATTTTATCAGAATCGCTTCCAACAACTTTAGCTTGTTTTGCTAAGTCGGCAACAATAGTTTCAACAGCTTTGTCGATACCACGTTTTAAATCCATTGGATTTGCACCTGCAGCAACGTTTTTAAGACCTTCTTTTACGATAGCCTGAGCTAAAACTGTAGCAGTTGTAGTTCCGTCTCCTGCTAAATCATTGGTTTTAGAAGCCACTTCTTTAACCATTTGAGCGCCCATGTTTTCTAATGGGTCTTTTAATTCGATTTCTTTTGCAACCGAAACACCATCTTTAGTAACTGTTGGTCCACCAAATGATTTTCCAATAATTACGTTACGACCTTTTGGTCCAAGCGTTACTTTTACAGCATTTGCTAATGCATCAACACCACGTTTTAATCCGTCACGTGCTTCAATATCAAATTTTATATCTTTTGCCATTTTTTTTATTTGCTTTAGGCAGTAGGCTTTAAGCTTTAGGCTTTTCTCTACTGCTGATTAGTATTTGTTTTTTATTTGCCTTAAGCTTTAGGTAGTAGGCTTTACGCTTTGTTTAGAAGCTTATAGCTTACGGCTTAAAGCCTACTGCTTAACTAATATTTGTTTTAATTTGTAAATTTTGCTTTTAATGCTATTGATTTTTTCTATTTGATCTTGAGCAATTTCATTATTAAGATATTGCAAATCTTTAGCTAAAATCACAAGATATTCTGTTTCATTGGCAGAGCCTAAAGCGATGTTGAGAAATTGATTGAATTCTTTGTCGCTATTTCTTCCGCATCCTTCACTAATATTAGTTGGAATTGATGAAGAAGCCCTTCTGATCTGACTTGTTAATCCGTATAATTCTTCTTTTGGAAAAAGAGAAGTAATTTTATAGATTTCTAAAGTTAAAGAATGACTTAGCTGCCAAATATCATATTTCTTAAAATCTCTCATTCTTTTTTGGCTTTATGCTTTATGCAATAGGCTTTAAGCTTTTGTTGAAGCCTATAGCTTACGGCTTAAAGCTTACAGCAATTAAATTATCGCCAGAATATCATCTTCACGCATAATCAAATAATCAGTTCCTTCTAATTTTAATTCAGTTCCAGCATATTTGCCATAAAGAACAGTATCACCAACTTTTACGGTCATTGTATGATCTTTAGATCCGTTTCCTACTGCAACCACAGTTCCTTTTTGTGGTTTCTCTTTGGCAGTATCTGGAATAAAAATACCTGAGGCAGTTTTCGTTTCGGCTGCAACAGGCTCAATAAGTACGCGGTCTGAAAGCGGTTTAATGTTTAAAGCCATGATTTTTATATTATTATTAGTTATACATTTTTTAATGTTCAATAAACTTTCAGAAATTGTGCCATGGTGCTAAAACTGACATTATTTCTTAAAAAAAATGCCAGCTTTGACAGGCTGGCATTAGATTTTATATCGAGCTGAAATTATTTAGCTGCTGGTGCTGCTGGAGCAGGAGTAGTTCCTTGCGCTGGTGCAGCTGGTGTATTTACAGGAGCTTCAGTTTTATCAATGATTTTAGAATCAGTATCGCTTAAAGATCCAGAGAAACTTAAGCTAGAAAGTAAAATTAACACAATTAGAACGGTCGCTAAAGTCCAAGTACTTTTATCTAAAAAGTCAGTTGTTTTTTGTACTCCTCCTAACATCTGCGTTCCGCTGATAGTAGAAGACAATCCGCCTCCTTTAGGGTTTTGTACCATAATAACTACGATCAATAGAAAACAAACTATTGTGATTAAAACTAAAAAAATTGAAAATGTGCTCATTACTTAATTATTGTTATTGTTATTTTGTTGTAAAATCTTTATATCCGATATGCGGTCTGCAAAGAAAGTAATTTTTTCTGGATATTTCAAAATTAATATTTCATAAGCTTGAATTGCTTTTGTATATTTCTTTTGTTCCAGATAAACTCTAGCCAGAGTCTCAGTCATCAAATACGAAGTATCCTCGGTATTGCTTTCAATTTGTACCACCGGCGCGCTGTTTCCAGGTTTAATTGGAGAGATTTTCGGATTGGTTTCGATAAATTTATCGATAATTTCAGCTTTTTTTAGTCTCTCTTCATTAATTGACGGCTCTTCTTTTTTGGTTTCAACAGTTGTGTTTTTAATTTCTTCATCTGCCGAAACTTCGTCTGAACGATCAATTGGTTCTGTTCTAGATAGTTGAAGCCATTCTTGAAAAGAGTGTTTTTCGTTAAGCGAAAAATCTAAAGGTTTTCCAATTTCTAAATGTTCTTCTGCATTTATTACAGCTTCGGTTCTCTCTTCTTGAACTTCTTCTTCAGTCGCTGCTGGAATTTCTTCTTGAACTTGTTCGGTGATTTCCTCTTTAGTTTCTTTCAGAATTTCTTCGTTAGTTTCATCAGGAATTACAGTTTCAGCTTCCTTAATTGAAGAAAGAATTGATCGTTCAACGGGATTAATTTTAAATTCAGGAATTATCATTTCTTCGATGACACTATCATCTTCCTCTTCTTCAGCTGAATTTAAAACTGGCTCTTCAATAATATCAATTTTTGCTTCTTCAGTTTTCGGTTCTTGAGAAGTTGTAGCTTCAGCTTCTTTAATTGAATTTAAAATCGAACGCTCAATTGCGGGATCAATTTTAGGCTCTTCAACTTTTACAGATTCAGGTGTAGAAGCAGTTTCAGCTCCTCTTATTGAACTTAAAATAGAATCTTCAACACGATCAAATTTAGGAACTTCAATATTTGTTGGTTCTGTTATAGGCGGAGTTTTAGTTTCTTTTGTAATATCTAAAGTTGAATCTTCAATTGTATCAATCTTATTTTCGTCTTCAATTACTGGTTTTTCATAAGTAATTGACTGCGACTCTTTGATCGCAATAAAAATAGAAGGATCTATTTCTGGAAGAGCTTTTGGTGTTTCAATTTCTATTGGCTTTTCAAAAGTTACTGTTTGAGCTTCTTTGATTGCCGTAAAAATTGACGGATCTATTTCTGGAATATTTTTGGTTTCTTCAGATTTTATTGGTTCCTCTATTTTTAAAGGTTCTTCAACTTTTACAAATTGATCAATTGAAGGTGTTTCTGATTCTTTAATAGAACTCAAAATAGATTGTTCAAGAGTGTCTGTTTTTACCTCAAGTGCTTTCTGAATTTGCTCTGGCGAAATTATCTCACTGTCAAAAACAGTAATTTCAAGAAGGTCTCTAAGTTTTTGTTCGTAGAAATCATTTTGAATAGAAGTAAAAGCTTCAGAAGTAATAAAATCAAACAAAACAGAACGATCGGAAGTATGAGCGGCCGTAACCTTTAATGCATAATTATACTTAAAGCTGTTTTGATTGTAAAGTCCTTTTAATCGCAATGCACGGGCACTTTGAAAATACGGAAATTCATTCAAAACACTTCCTAATGCGTCCGCCTGCTTTTCTGTAATAGCTTCCGGTTTGTTCATTAAGTAGGTATAATCAGTAACGTTCATTTTTTGTTTGTTTAATCGTTTTTTAGTTTAACTGTTTATTGGTTTTAAAATCAATTAAATGATTTCAACAAATAAAGAATTACCATTTAGCTAATGACTCATTAAAGATATCCTGCGTAATTCTTTCAAAAATAACTCTGATTGCTTCATTTAAAACAGATCCAGTTGGAAGATCTCTTCCTGGGAAATCATAATAGAATTCAAAAGATTTCTCAAAATCATCTGTCTCTTTCTTTTTATTAGAAAATCTTACTTGTACACGAATCGATAAACGGTTTTGTGCAGCCTGCTGATCTGCAGTTGCTGTCATAGGAGTTATTCGGTAATCTGTAATTTCTCCTTCGTACTTCAAATCTCCGCCATTACTTACTAAGTTTAAGTTGGTCTGATTCATAATCAAATCTTGTAGGGCCAATGTGAAAGTCCTGTCGATTCCAGGTTCAACCAAGTCTGCATTATTTTGAAAGAAATTTACCTGAAAGGTTTTGGCATCAATTTTTCCCGTTCCAGTAAAGTTGTATTTTACAGTACAACTGCTAAAAGTTGATGCAACTAATAATAGTAAAAGATATTTTAAGTGTTTCATTTTAATCTGTAAGTATTTCTTCGCCATCCAGCTGACGCTCGGTCAAAGATATTCATTTCGTTTAAACAATTTCAAGTCTTAACTTCTTTGCAGAAATTAAAGATCAAATTGTTTGATTTTGCGGTACAATGTCCTTTCAGAAATTCCTAATTCATCTGCCGCTGCTTTACGTTTCCCTTTGTTTTTTTCTAATGATTTTTTGATCATTTCGATTTCCTTTTGTTCCAAACGCAAAATCTCTTCTTCTTCAATCGTCTCGGCAAACAAATAGTTATCATCTGGAATCTGATAATTTTCTTCTCTAACTGCAGGAGTAGTCATAACAGCTGTTCTTGGTTCTTCTTCAAAATCAATTTCGCTGTCGTTTTGCTGGTTCCCGTATATTTTCTGAATTAAATTCGGATTAATGTCTTGTACTTTAGAAGTACCATTTTTCATTAATTCTAAAGTCAGTTTTTTCAAGTCGTTTAAATCGCTTTTCATATCAAAAAGGACTTTGTATAAAATGTCTCGCTCGGTACTAAAGTCGCTTTCTTTTTTACTGTCATTAATAACAGAAGGTAAATTGCTTCCTTCTGCGGGCAGATACGATTTTAAAGTTGCCAGTGTAATGTCACGATTAGTTTCTAAAACAGAAATCTGTTCAGCGACATTTCGAAGCTGACGAATGTTACCGCTCCATCTGAATTTTTGTAATAACTGAACAGCATCATCGTCTAATTTTAAAGGCGGCATTTTATATTTGTGAGCAAAATCGGCCACAAATTTTCTGAATAACAAATGAATATCGTCGTTTCTTTCACGCAAAGGAGGTAAAGTAATTTCGACAGTACTCAAACGATAGTATAAATCTTCACGGAATTTACCCTTTTCAATAGCATTGAATAAATTCACATTTGTTGCTGCAACAATACGAACATTTGTTTTTTGAACCTGAGATGAACCCACTTTTATGAATTCACCATTTTCTAAAACACGCAGCAGTCTTACCTGTGTTGTCAGTGGTAATTCGCCAACTTCATCTAGAAATATAGTTCCGCCGTCGGCTACTTCAAAATAACCTTCACGCGTACTTGTAGCGCCTGTAAAAGCTCCTTTTTCGTGTCCGAAAAGTTCACTGTCAATTGTTCCTTCTGGAATAGCTCCACAGTTTACCGCAATATATTTTCCATGCTTTCTATGTGAAAGCGAATGAATAATTCTTGGAATATTTTCTTTACCAACACCACTTTCCCCAGTCACCATTACCGAAATATCAGTAGGAGCAACCTGAATGGCTTTTTCGATGGCGCGATTTAATTTTGGATCATTACCAATAATCTCAAATCGTTGTTTTATTGCTTGAACTGTTTCCATGTATTTTTTGTTTCAAGTTTTTATTTGTTTTAGGTTTCAGGTTTGTCTTCTGAAACTTAACTTTTTAAACTCTTTTTTATGTTGATTGAATTAAAAAGTTGTTTTAATTCATCGTATTGGTCACCTTTTAAATCTGTTTTTTGTAAAAGAATTGCTCTGTTTTTGTTTAAATAGAATAAAAACATATCTTTTTTCTCAACAATTTTTATGATGTTTTTCCAAAAATGTTTTACTTCAAATGTTTCTCCTTTTTCTTGAAAATATTCAATATTAAAAATATACTTTATGTCTTCTTTTATACGAGGATTGTGGTTTATTTCTTTTTTTACAGCTTTATAAGTTAATAAATAGATTAAAAAAGGAATCAAAATAATAATTAAAGCAAAAAATGGAAAATCATGTTTAGTTTCGTCCTTATTGTCTAGTATGTTAAAAAAATAATCACTTAAGCTAAAAATTGACGCAACTAATAAAAAGAAGAAAATAAAGATATGTAATGGTTTATATAATATATAATAAGTTCCTTTCATTGAACTACTAACATTGAAGCTAGGTTTTAAAATTATTTGTTTATCCATTCTTGTCTTTTTTAACTTGGCTTATAATTTTGTTCCAAGTTTGAAGTTACAGAAATAACCTGAAACTTGAAACCTGAAACAATTTTAATTCATTTCACTCAAACCAACCGCTTCGCCTTTTAAAGTTCCTGAAGTACAGCTTGTGATTTTTACGTTTACGAAATCTCCAATTTTATAATTCTCTTTTGGGAAAACCACTGTTATGCTTTGAGAATTTCTTCCAGAGAATTCATCTTTAGATTTCTTAGAAACTTTTTCTACTAAAACTTCAACTGTTTTGCCCACAAATTCTTCACTTCTAAACCAAGCGTGTTTTTGTTGTAAATCAACAATTTCCTGTAACCTTCTGGCTTTTGTTTCTTCTTCAACATCATCTTTCATTTTTCTTCCGGCCAAAGTTCCTGGGCGTTCAGAATATGAATACATATAACCGAAATTATATTTTACATATTCCATTAAACTCATGGTATCTTGGTGATCTTCTTCTGTTTCAGTTGGAAAACCGGCAATCATATCCTGCGAAATTGAGGCATCTGGAACAATCGCTCTAATTTTGTCAATCAAAGCCATATATTCTTCACGCGTATGCAGACGATTCATTTCTTTCAGAATTCTGTTACTTCCAGATTGAACCGGTAAGTGAATATGTTTACAGATATTTGGATATTTCGCAATAACGTGTAAAATACTTTCGTGCATATCCTGCGGATTAGAAGTCGAAAATCTAATACGCATTTTAGGAAAACCAACCGCAACCATTTCTAATAATTGGTCAAAATCGACTGCAGTAGCTTTTTGCATTTCAGAAGCATTTACAAAATCTTTTTTCAAACCGCCGCCGTACCACAAATAACTGTCCACATTTTGACCTAAAAGTGTAATTTCTTTAAATCCTTTATTCCATAAATCCTGAATTTCAGCCATAATACTTTGCGGCTCACGGCTGCGTTCACGACCGCGCGTAAAAGGTACAACACAGAAGGTACACATATTATCGCATCCGCGAGTGATCGAAACCAAAGCTGTGATTCCGTTACTCATTAAACGAACAGGCGAAATATCCCCGTAAGTTTCTTCTTTTGATAAAATTACATTAATGGCGTCACGTCCTTCTTCAACTTCAGCCAATAAATTTGGAAGATCTTTATAAGCATCAGGGCCAACAACAAGATCAACTATTTTTTCTTCTTCCAGAAACTGACTTTTTAAGCGCTCAGCCATACAGCCCAAAACGCCTACTTTCATTTTCGGATTCGTACGTTTTACAGCATTATATTTCTCTAAACGCTTACGAATAGTCTGCTCAGCCTTATCTCGAATAGAACAGGTGTTAACCAAAACCAAATCAGCTTCTTCTAAAACAGAAGTTGTGTTATACCCTCCGTCAGACAAAATGGAAGCTACGACTTCACTGTCCGAAAAATTCATCGCACAGCCGTAACTTTCTATAAAAAGTTTTTTAGTATTCTCAGGTTTATTTTCTAAAACAAGACTTTCGCCCTGCTTGCTTTCTTCAATAATCTTTTCCATTGTAAAATTTCAAAGTGCAAAGATAGCGTAAATACGATCATATGACAAGATGGCAGAGGAGAAATTTTAGATTTTAGTTCCGAAGCCTCGGGATAGATTGCAGATTGAAAGAATCCCAGAAAAAAGCTTTAGCTTTTTTTTAAGTAAAATCTAAAATCTAAAATCTAAAATCTAAAATCTAAAATCTAAAATCTAAAATCTAAAATCTAAAATCTAAAATCTAAAATCTAAAATCTAAAATCTATCCCGAGGCTTCGGGACTAAAATTTAAAAGCACATTTAATAGGTCATAATCGATTAAAAGTTATACCTATATATATTATCGAGATTATTACAGATAAATCTGCAATTTTAAGTTTCATAATATCAAAATACTTCAAAAATTCATTAGCAAGGTTAATATTTAAAAAAAATAGATACTTTTGTTGCAGAAAAATAGAGCAATGGCAAAGAATTTAGTAATAGTGGAGTCACCTGCAAAGGCGAAAACGATCGAGAAATTTCTTGGGAGCGATTTTCAGGTGGAGTCAAGTTATGGTCACATAGCAGACTTACCATCCAAAGAAATAGGAGTAGATGTAGAGAATGGTTTTAAACCAAAATATGAAGTTTCTCCCGATAAAAAAGCTTTGGTAAGTAAACTTAAGACACTATCTAAAAATGCCGAAATGGTTTGGTTAGCAAGCGATGAGGACCGCGAGGGAGAGGCTATTTCTTGGCACTTGGCGGAAGAACTGAAATTAGATACTAAAAAAACCAAAAGAATTGTATTTCACGAGATTACAAAATCTGCGATTCTAAAAGCAATCGATAATCCAAGAGAAATTGATTATAACTTAGTAAATGCGCAGCAGGCGAGAAGAGTATTAGACCGTTTAGTAGGTTATGAATTATCTCCGGTTTTGTGGAGAAAAATTAAAGGCGGACTTTCTGCTGGTCGTGTACAATCTGTTTCTGTTCGTTTGATTGTAGAAAGAGAACGCGAAATTCAAAACTTTACTGCAGTTGCATCTTATTCTATAGTTGCAGAGTTTGTAAATGAAGCAGGAAAAGTTTTCAAGGCAAAACTGCCAAAAAACTTCAATACAAAAAAAGAAGCCGAAGATTTCTTAAATCAAAACATCGGTTCTAAATATAAGGTAGCCGATTTAGAAACTAAACCTACCAAAAAATCTCCAACATCTCCTTTTACAACTTCTACGCTTCAACAGGAGGCAGCAAGAAAATTGTATTTGCCAGTTGGAATCACGATGCAGTTAGCGCAGCGTTTGTACGAAGCCGGACTTATTACTTATATGAGAACGGACTCGGTAAATCTTTCTAAAGAAGCAATGGATGCCGCAGAAGCTGAAATCATAAAATCGTACGGAAAAGAATATTCAAAACCTCGTGTTTTTGCTAATAAAAACAAAGGAGCTCAAGAAGCCCACGAAGCAATTCGTCCGACTGATATGTCTCGTCATACAGTAAATATCGATCGCGATCAGGCTCGTTTATACGATTTGATCTGGAAAAGAACTTTGGCTTCTCAGATGAGCGATGCACAGTTAGAAAGAACAAATGTGAAAATTGAAGCTGATAATCACAGCGAAATTTTTACAGCTTCTGGAGAAGTTTTGCTTTTTGAAGGTTTCTTAAAAGTATATCTTGAGGGTCATGATGATGACGAAGAAGAACAAGAAGGAATGCTTCCTGCATTAAAAGTAAATGAAAAGTTAGTAAATAACTATATTACAGCTACAGAACGATATTCAAGACCGCCGGCACGTTACACTGAGGCTTCTTTGGTAAAAAAACTAGAGGAACTTGGAATTGGCCGTCCTTCTACTTATGCGCCTACAATTTCAACAATTATCAATAGAAATTATGTTGAAAAAGGAACACTTGAAGGTCAGGAGCGTAATTATACACAACTTACATTACAAAATAGTAAGGTAGGTGAAAAACTGCTGAAAGAAAACACAGGTTCAGATAAAGGAAAATTAGTTCCAACTGATATCGGAACTATTGTTACTGATTTCTTAGTGAAAAATTTCGGAAACATTCTAGATTATAATTTCACGGCAAAAGTAGAACAGGATTTTGACGAAATTGCTGAAGGAAATATCGACTGGGCTAAAATGATGCAGGAATTTTACAACCAATTTCATCCAAATGTGAAAGAAGTTGAAGCAAATGCCGAACGTGAAAGCGGAGAGAGAATTCTAGGAAAAGATGCGGACGGAAGACAAGTATCTGTTCGTTTAGGAAAATTTGGACCAATGGCTCAAATTGGAGAAGCAGATGATGAGGATAAAAAGTTTGCCAGCTTAATGGCAGATCAAAATATTGGAAATATTACACTTGAAGAAGCTCTAAATTTATTTTTGCTTCCAAAGAGTTTAGGTGAATATAAAGGAGAAGAAGTAGAAGTAAGCAACGGTCGTTATGGACCTTACGTTCGTCACGGAAGCGTTTTTATTTCGTTGCCAAGAGGAGAAGATCCGTTAAGTGTTTCTAAAGAAAGAGCAAAAGAGTTAATCGACGAAAAAGCACTTGCAGATGCGCCGATTGCAGTTTATAAAGGAGAAGCAGTTCAAAAAGGAGTGGGGCGTTTTGGTCCATTCATCAAATGGAATGGTCTTTTTATTAATGTGAATAAGAAATACAATTTTGATAATTTATCACAATCAGATGTTGAAGAACTTATTGAAGAAAAACTTCAGAAAAACATCGATAAAGTTATTCATAATTGGGAAGATGAAGGAATTGTAGTCGAAAAAGCCCGTTGGGGACGTTCTGTAATTCTAAAAGGGAAAATCAAAATTGAGTTGAGCAAAGATGTTGATGCATCGCAATTAACATTAGCTCAGGTTCAAGAAATGATTGCGGCTAAAACACCTGCAAAGAAAACGGCTGCTAAGAAAACAACAACTGCTAAGAAAACAACAACTGCTAAAAAAGCACCAGCTAAAAAAACAGCTGCTAAAAAGAAATAAATATAGATGGAATTTGATTTTCTAGAACCAGTTAATGATGCGATTGTAAAATTCGTCAGCGCACTGTCTTCACAAGAGCTTGGGAGTAAAGTTGTCTTTCACACCCAAGATCAGTTTCCTGATATTGAAAAAATTAATATAGCCATAGTTGGTGTTTTAGAAGATCGTACCAACATTAATATGGTCAATGAAGTTAATCTTTCGGCGGTACGTAAAAAGCTATATGGAATGTTTCCAGGCAACTGGGATGCATCGATTGCCGATTTAGGAGATATACTTGCCGGAGATTCAGTAGAGGATACTTATTTTGCAGTAAAGAAAGTTACAGCTGCATTAATTAAGAATAAAGTCATTCCTATAGTCCTGGGAGGTTCTCAAGATTTGACTTATGCTTTGTACCGTGCTTATGACGATTTAGAGCAGATGGTTAACTTAGTTGCAGTTGATAATAGGTTTGATTTTGGAAAGGAAAACGAATCAGTATCAGCTAATTCGTATCTGACAAAAATTATTATTGATGAACCAAATAATCTTTTTAATTATTGTAATATAGGATATCAGACCTATTATAATTCTCAAGAAGAGATTGATTTGATCGAAAAGTTATTTTTTGATGCATATCGTCTGGGAGAAATTTCAAATAAAATAACTTTGGCAGAGCCGGTTTTTAGAGATGCAGATCTAGTTAGTATCGATTTGAATTCTGTAAAGTCTTCTGCTTCAGGAAATACTGTTACTTTTGAGCCGAACGGATTTAATGGGAAAGAAATTTGTGCTTTGTCAAGATACGCTGGAATTAGTGATAAAGTTTCCTCTTTTGGAATCTTTAATCACAATAGTACAATGGCAGAATCGGTAATAATTTCTCAAATTGTATGGTATTTTATTGAAGGTTATCATTATCGCTCAAAAGAATATCCATTTGGAAGCCGAGCTAACTATTTAAAATATATCGTGCCTCTTGAAGATGAAGAATTGATTTTCTATAAAAGTGATAAAACAGATCGCTGGTGGATAGAAATTCCTTTTGAATCAAATGGCAGCAATAAATTAAAAAGAAATACGTTATTACCCTGTTCTTATGACGAATATTTGTCAGCTTGCAATCAAGAATTGCCAGAAAGATGGTGGAAAGCACAGCGAAAAAACGCTTTGTAGCGAGAAAATTTAAGCGGAATCTTAAATTTTTAAAATTAATTAAAAAAAGTTAAAATAAATTAGTAAGAATATTGTTATAAACCATAAAAATTAACGTTTTACATCGATTTTTTGACACAGTTTATCGATAAAATATTTTTTTTTTATTTTATTTAACATTATTTTTGAACGGTAAAATAAATTTCGCAAGTAGTATTGTTTTTTAGATAAATAATAAATACGTTTACGGACTTTTAATAATGAATAGATAATCCCAAATTTATATGAAGAAGTTTATTGCATTTGCAGCAATGTTAACACTAGTAATCGGCTGTGGTAAGTCAGGTGACAAAGGTGAATTAGTTGGTGTTACAGGAGGGAAATGGCATCCCGAGAAGCCTTATGGAATGACATTAGTTCCGGGTGGATCTTTTATTATGGGTAAATCAGATGCTGATTTAGCTAACGTAGAAGATGCTCCAACTAAAACTGTAACTGTTCGTTCATTTTATATGGATGAAACTGAGATTACAAATAGTGAGTACCGTCAATTCGTAGAGTGGGTAAAAGATTCTACAATGAGAGTTCGTTTAGCAATCTTGGCTGATGAGACAGGACAGAAAGCTACTGACGGAAAAGGAAAAAAAGGCGGAAGTATTTCTGACTATGCTTTCAACGATTCTGATCCAGAAAAAATGACAGCTTATGATAAATATATGTACGATAACTATTATAGTGTTGGTACAAAAGATGATCCATATGCTGGAAGAAAATTAAACAGAAAAGTTAAACTAATTAAAGATACAAAAGCGTATCCAGATGAGTATTATGCTGAAGTAATGGACTCTATGTATTTACCAATTGAAGAATCATACAATGGTTTAAGAACAATTGATGTAAATAAATTGAAATTCCGTTATTCTTGGATGGATATTCAAGCTGCTGCAAAAGCTAAAGTTGGAAAAAGAAGTGATTTCGTAAAAACAGAACAGGTAAATGTTTATCCTGATACTGCAGTTTGGATTAAAGATTTTGCTTACTCATATAATGAGCCAATGCATAATGATTATTTCTGGCACAAAGCTTATGGAGAATATCCTGTAGTAGGTGTGACTTGGAAACAAGCAAAAGCATTTTGTGCTTGGAGAACTTTAAATAAAAATAGTTATATCAAATCTAAGAAAAAAGGGCGTGACTTAGTTAATGCTTTCAGATTACCAACTGAAGCAGAATGGGAGTATGCTGCAAGAGGTGGTCTAGAATCTGCTACTTATCCTTGGGGAGGTCCTTACACTAAAAGCGATAGAGGTTGTTTCTTAGCAAACTTTAAGCCAAGCAGAGGAGATTATGCTGCTGATGAAGCTTTATATACTGTTGAAGCGAAATCATACGACGTAAATGGTTACGGATTATATAACATGGCAGGAAACGTTTCAGAATGGACTGATTCTGCTTATAATCCAAATGCTTACGAATATGTTTCAACAATGAATCCAAACGTAATTGATGGTAAAAATCAAAGAAAAGTGGTTCGTGGAGGTTCTTGGAAAGATGTTGCTTACTTCTTACAAGTTAGTACTCGTGACCACGAATATGCTGATTCAGCTAGAAGTTATATCGGATTTAGAACTGTACAAGATTACATGGGAACTCAAGTAACTGGAAGCTCTAACAAAAGAAAGTAATTTATAATTTTATCAATATCCAACAAATCTATTTAAATTAAAACCTAAAAAAAAGTATTATGGCATTATTAAGTAAAAAAGCAATGAATTTCGCTTATGGTATGGGAGCGGCAGTGGTAATCGTTGGAGCTTTATTCAAAATTACTCACTTTGAAATTGGACCATTAACAGGAACAGTTATGCTTTCAGTAGGATTGGTTACTGAGGCGTTAATCTTTGCACTTTCTGCTTTCGAACCTGTTGAAGACGAGTTAGATTGGACTCTTGTTTACCCTGAATTAGCTAACGGACAAGCTAGAAAAAAAGAGGTTAAAGTTGAAGCTCCAACTGAAGCTCAAGGATTATTATCTCAAAAATTAGACACATTATTAAAAGAAGCTAAAATTGACGGTGAATTAATGTCAAGTTTAGGAAACAGCATCAAAAACTTCGAATCTGCTGCTAAAGGAATTGCTCCAACTGTAGATTCAATCGCAGGTCAAAAGAAATATTCTGAAGAATTATCTGTTGCTGCTGCTCAAATGGAATCATTAAACAGTTTATATAAAGTACAGTTAGAGAGCGCTTCTAGAAACGCTGAAGCTAACAAAGAAATCGCTGAAAACGCTTCTAAATTAAAAGAGCAAATGCAATCTATGACTGCAAACATTGCTTCTTTAAACAGTGTTTACGGTGGTATGCTTTCTGCAATGAGTAACAAAGGATAATTAGTTTTTAACTAATATTAAATTTATTAATAAAGAACTAATTAGAAAAAAATGGCAGGAGGAAAATTAACCCCTAGACAGAAGATGATTAACCTGATGTATCTGGTTTTCATCGCAATGTTAGCAATGAACGTATCAAAAGAAGTTATTTCTGCTTTTGGTTTGATGAATGAAAAATTTGAAAGTGCAAATACAAGTTCAACAGAAACAAATGCAGGTTTATTAACATCTTTAGATCAAAAAGCTGCTGAAGCAAAAGGAGAATTCGCTATTGCTGCAGTTACAGCTCATAAAGTTGAAGCAATTACAAAAGATTTTTATGATTATATAGCTACTTTAAAAGCTCAGGCAGTTAAAGGTTTCGAAGTTGATAAAGAAACTGGAAAAATGCCTTATGAGTCAATGGATAGAGGAGATAATATCGACGACTGGTTTACAGGAGATGGTTACACTAAAAAAGGTAACGAAATTATTTCTAAAATCGAAAAATACAAAGCAGATATTAAAGGTGCTTTAGGAACAGACAAAAAATACGCAGCAATTATTGCTGAGGTTGAAAAGAAATTTGATGTTTCTGATGTAAAAAACAAAGAAGGAATTAAAGAAAAGTATTTAGCTTATCACTTCAAAGGTTTTCCTGCAATCGCATCTGCTGCAAAACTTTCAACTTGGCAGAATGATGTTAAAAAAGTTGAAACTGATGTTTATAACAGCGCATTAGGAAAAGCTGCAGTTGCTGCTGCTTCTTACAGTAATTATCAAGCAATTGTTGTTTTAGACAAAAATGCATATTTCCAAGGTGAAAAAGTTACAGGTAAAGTTGTTTTAGGCCGTTATGACGAAAACACTAAACCTACTTCATTCCAAGGTCCAGGACAAATCGTAAACGGACAAGCTGTTATCTCTTTAACTGCTGGTGGAGTTGGAGAACAAGATATCAATGGGCAATTTACTTTCTTAGAAGATGGAAAAAATATTCCATTAAAATTCTCTGGAAAATATGTTGTAGTTCCAAGACCAAACTCTGCTACAATTTCTGCAGATAAAATGAATGTTGTATATAGAGGAGTTGTTAACCCAATCTCTGTATCATTCGCTGGTGTTGACGCTAACAAAATCGTTGCTAGTGCTCCAGGATTATCTTCAGCTGGAAAACCAGGAAAATATAACATGAGCCCAGGTCAAGGTACTGAAGCTACAATTTCTGTAACTGGTACATTACCAAACGGTGATAAAGTAACAGACAAGAAAACATTCAGAATTAAAGGTATTCCTGGTCCAACAGGAACAATTAGAGGAGAAATGGGTGTTGTAAAAGGACCTAAATCTAACCTTGAGATTGCTACTATTGGAGCTAAACTTCTTGATTTTGATTTTGAGGTTGGTTTAGATGTTGTTGGATTCAATATGAAAATTGCTGGACAACCTACAGTTGTTGTTTCAGGAAACAAAATGAATGCACAATGTAAACAAGTACTTTCAAGAGCAGGTAAAGGAGACCAAGTTACTATTTCTGAAATTAAAACTAAACTGGTAGGTGCAGGTAGTTATTTATTGCCAAGAACTGCTCCAGTAATTTACGAAATACAATAATAAAGTAGTGTAAGCTACGTTCAATATCTTATAATGATACCACGATGAAAGTAAGAAATTTTTTAATAGCCGTTGTTTCTATCGCTGGAGGTTTTGCTTCTAATGCGCAATCTAATTTGCTTAACGCAAAAACGCCTGATCAGATTGGACTTAAAACTCCTGCTCAACTTATATCTGACAATGATAAGCCTTTGGCTTATGGTTATGTAGATGATAGAGATATTTTGATGGGAAAAACTACTTGGGAAATCATTGATTTAAATGAAAAAATCAACTTTCCATTATACTTTCCTGTAGATACAGCTAATATTGGTGCTAATAGACGTTCTCTTTATGACGTTTTGACTAAAGCTATTAAAGGTGGAAAAGTAACAGAAGTGTATACTGATAGTTATTTTAATACCAAAAAATCTATGAAAGATATCGAAGGATCATTATCTCGTATTGATACAACAGATGCAGGTAGAGAGTTAATTAACCAATATCCAGATGACTACAAATCACGTGTTGTGAAGAAAAAAGTAGTAACAGGTAAAGGTAAAAATAAAAGTGTTTCTTATGTTGAAGAAACAGTTGGACCAACAAGAACGGTTCCTGCTGAATACATTTTGAAACAAGATCTTACGGCTGCAGATGTTACTCAGTATAAAATTAAAGGATACTGGTATTTTGATAAACGTCAAAGTGAATTGAAATATCGTTTACTTGGAATTTGTCCAGTAACTCCAGACGTTTATACAATGAATAGTGATGAAAAGGATTATATTGAATTATTTTGGGTATTCTTCCCAAATGCCAGAGAAGCTCTGCATGAAGCAAAAGCTTTCAATGATAACAATTCAGCTCTTCCAATCTCATTTGATCAGATTTTAAATTCAAGACGTTTTAATGCTGTTGTTTACAAAGAAGAGAATCTTTATGGAGACAGAGCTATTAGCGATTACATGAAAGACAATGCTCAAAATCAATTGTTAGAATCTGAAAGAGTGAAAGAGAAAATTCGCAATTTCGAACAAGATATGTGGAACTACTAAGTTGATACATAACATAATAATTAAAAAACTCTTATTACATTTGTAGTAAGAGTTTTTTTTATGTAATAAATTAAAAAAGCTTTTAAGCTGAATTAAAAGCTTTCAAAATTATAATAATTTATTTATGTAAGAAAAATAACAATATTTATAATAAATTTTCGTTTAATGTCTTGTAATAAATATTATGATGAAAATAAGAAATTTTTTAATAGCTATTGTTTCCATCGCTGGAGGCTTAGCTTCTAATGCGCAGTCTAATTTACTTAATGCAAAAACTGCAGATCAGATAGGAATTAAAACACCTGCACAGATGGTATCTGATAACGATAAGCCCCTTGCTTATGGTTATGTAGATGATAGAGATATTTTGATGGGGAAAACTACTTGGGAAATCATTGACTTAAATGAAAAAATCAACTTTCCATTATATTTTCCTGTGGATACTGCTAACATTGGCCCCGATAGACGCTCACTTTACGATGTTTTGACGAAGGCTATAAAGAATGGTAGAATAACGGAAGTTTATGCAGACAGTTATTTTAATACAAAGAAATCTTTAAAAGACATTGAAGGGGCATTATCTCGTGTAGATACAACAGATGCAGGTAGAGAATTAATCAATCAATATCCAGATGACTACAAAACACGTGTGGTTAAGAAAAAGATTGTTACTGGTACGGGAAAGAACAAAAAAGTAACGTATGAAGATCGAACAGTTGGACCAACTAGAACTGTTCCTGCTGAATATATATTGAAGCAAGATCTTACTGCAGCAGATGTTAGTCAATATAAGATTAAAGGATTTTGGTATTTTGATAAACGTCAGAGTGAATTGAAATATCGTTTACTTGGCATTTGTCCGGTAACCCCAGATGTTTATACCATGAATAGTGACGAGAAGGATTACATTGAATTGTTTTGGGTATTTTTCCCGAATGCACGGGAAGTTTTACACGAGGCTAAAGCCTTTAATGATCAAAATTCAGCACTTCCAATTTCATTTGATCAAATATTGAATTCGAGAAGATTTAATGCGGTTATTTATAAAGAAGAGAATATGTACGGAGATCGTGAGATCAAAGATTATATTCGTGACGATGCACAGAGTCAGTTATTAGAATCAGAAAGATTAAAAGAAAAGATACGTAATTTCGAGCAAGATATGTGGAATTACTAAGTACTCAAATCAAATTATAGAAAAACTCTTGCTACCTTTGTAGTAAGAGTTTTTTATTTATACACTTCGCAATGCTTGATTATTTAATCGTCGGATCTGGATTGGCTGGAATTTCTTTTGCCGAAACCGCACTTAAAAACAATAAAACTATTTTGGTTTTGGATAACAAATCGCAAAACTCATCTAGAGTAGCAGGAGGTTTGTACAATCCTGTTATTCTAAAGCGTTTTAGTGAAGTGTGGAAGGCACAAGAACAATTAGTTCTCATGAATGAATTCTATCACCAGGTAGAAGATAAATTAAAAGAGAAATTCAATTTTAAAATGCCGGTTTTAAGAAAGTTCTTTTCAATTGAAGAGCAGAACAACTGGTTTGCAGCTTCTGATAAAATTAATTTGGCACCTTTCCTATCTACCAAATTAATTACTAAGAAATATAATAGTATCGATTCTCCTTTTGATTATGGAGAGGTTTTGCATACTGGTTATGTTAAGACTGCTTTATTATTAGATAGTTATAGAGAATATTTGCTTGAAAATAATTTATTACTTGAGGATTCTTTTCACAGCAGTTTCCTAGAGATTTTAGATTCTGGGATTCAATATAAAAATATCAAAGCGCGTCATATTATTTTTGCAGAAGGTTTCGGAATGCATAAAAATCCTTATTTCAGTTACCTGCCTCTGGATGGTACAAAAGGAGAATTATTTATTATAAAAGCACCAAAATTAAATATTGATGTAATTGTAAATACCAGTGTTTTCATTTTACCGCTGGGTGGAAATTTGTTCAAAGTAGGTGCGACGTACAATTGGCAGGATAAAACAGATACACCCACAGAAGAAGGTAAACAAGAACTTTTAGAGCGTATCAAAGAAATTATTACGTGTGATTTTGAAATTGTAAAGCACTTTGGAGGAGTACGACCTACCGTTTCGGATAGAAGACCTCTTTTGGGAACACATGAAGTTTATAAATCACTACACATCCTCAACGGACTTGGTACTCGCGGCGTAATGCTGGGCCCGGCAATGGCTAAAGCTTTATACGATCATATCGAAAACAATATTCCTATAGATCGCGAAGCAGATATTAAGCGATTTCATAAAAGATATTTAAAAAGTATTATTTCTGACCGGCCTTAGGATCATAAGAAACAAACATATTTATATATAAGTTTCTAGAAAGGCGCAGCACAAAAGGAAATAAAACCACTAAAGTCAAAATAATTGCTACAAACGATTGTTCGATAGTAGCTCCAAAAAAGACAAAAGAAACAATAAATGCGGCAATTCCAACAGCGACATTTAGTCCGTAGCTTACATACATTGCGCCATAAAAAAACGAAGGTTCAATTTGATATTTAAATCCACAATGACTGCATTTTTCGTTCATTTTTAGAACTTTAGTCAAATGAAGCGGATTTTTGTCTTCATACATGCTTTCTTTTTGGCATTTTGGACAACTTCCTGTTAAAATACTATTTAGTTTGGATCCTTTTTTTAACATTTTTATTTATTGAGTGTAAAATGATGGTTCAATTAAGATTAGTGAGGTATTAAAATTCTTTATTTATTCACCATTTATTAAAATGTAAAGATAGTTAATATGATTGTCTTTTTTTACTTTTCATTAATGGATGATTTAGCTTCTTTTTTTGATCATCTGCCTGTATAAAATAAATAATTTTTAGTTATGATATAAAATTAGTCTGTTTTTGTTGATAAATATTTTCGTTTTTACGGAATCCCTCATTATTTAATGGTCTTCTTTTTTGTATTATTGTACAGGTTAATTTTTTAATATAAAATATTATAATGGCAATAAATTTACAAAAAGGACAAAAAATTGATATCGGATTGTCTAATATTACTGTTGGTTTAGGTTGGGATCCTAATGAGGGCACAGGGCATGATTTTGATTTAGATGCGTCAGCGATAATGATAAATGCAAACCGAAAACTTTTAGGTGAAAGCTATTTTGTTTTTTATAATAATTTATCATCTCCAGACGGTGCTTTATTACACACAGGTGATGATCCTACGGGAGGAAATAGTGACGGTGACGATGATGAGGCTATAAAAGTAGACTTAAGTAAAATTGATCCAGCTGTAGAAGAAATTCTTTTTGTGGTTACAATTGAAGATTTTGAACGCAGGAAACAAAATTTTGGACAAGTAAGAAATTCATATATCAGAATTGTTGATGATTCTAATGGGCAGGAAATTGCTAAGTATGAACTGGGAGAAGATTTTTCTATAGAAACAGGTGTTGAATTTGGAAGGTTGTATAAAAGAAATGGCAATTGGAAATTTGAAGCTTCTGGAATTGGTTACAGAGCCGATTTAAGTTATTTTTTAGAGAAATATTATTCTGGAGAAATAATAAAATAACTAAAAGTTCGCCTTTGTAAAAAAGTAATTTCGGTACAATTACTTTATGATGTTAATTTTAAATGCAGACTTTTGAAAATAAATTATGAAAATTACAGTCATCTTTCGTTTGATTTATGGCTCACATTAATAAAATCACATCCAGAATTTAAGCAAAAAAGAAATTTATTGTTTAGAGATTTTTTTGAAATTGAACACGGAATTGAGAAAGTAAATGAAGTGATTCGATATTACGATGTTTTATGCAATAATATTAATGAAAAAACAGGATTAAATATAGATACGTACGAAATTTATTACTTAATTTTAAGCGCTCTTGATGTTGACTTAAATAAAAATGGAACAGATCGTTTTCTACAATTCTATGGTCATACAGAAGAGTTGTTTTTGGAATATAAACCAGTTTTAATATATTCTGATATCGAAAAAGTATTCAAAAAAGTGACTGATGAAGGGAAGTCTATAAATATTTTAAGTAATACGGCATTCATTAAAGGAAATACTTTGCGAAAAGTATTAGAATATTATAACCTGTCACAATATTTTAAGTTTCAGATTTATTCTGATGAAGTAGGATTTTCAAAACCAAATACTGAAATTTTTCAGTTAGTATTTAACGAAGTAAGTAAATATAAACCAATAGAAAAAAAAGATGTTTTGCATGTTGGCGATAATAGTATTGCTGATTATGATGGAGCCACAAAATTTGGCTTTAATGCTCATCTATTAAAAATATAAAAGTGAATAAAAGCTACAGTTTACATAAAATTGCTGATGAAAAAATCTGTCCTTTTAAAGAAGCAGAGTACAGCAGATTTAAGTTTGGAGATAAATTTTATGCAGAGAAATTTGCTGAAGAACTCTTTGACGGGTTTGTTGATCAACATAGAGATTTAATTTTATCAGATAAAGAAATCGTTATCCTGCCAAGTCCTTATTTATCTATTCCAACAGCATCCAACTTTTTATGCTACTATTTTAAAAAAGAGCTGAATAGCTTTTTGTTTAAAAATGGAAAAAAAGCTTGTATTGAATCTAAGATTTACAGGAACCAAACCTATGTAACAGATTACGGAAATTTAGATTTTGAACAAAGAGTAAAATTAATATCGAATGATACCTATTATATCGATCGTAATTTTATTGAAGGCAAATTATGCGTTTTTGTAGATGATATTAAAATTACGGGAAGTCATGAGCACACTGTCAATAAAATATTAAATCAATACGAAGTAAAGGGCGATTTTCTGTTTGTTTATTATGCAGAATTAGTCAATAAAGAGGTTCATCCAAAAATAGAAAATCATTACAATTATTTTGCTGTAAAAAACGTAGAAGATATCGTATCTATTGTAAACAGCGAAGATTTTCAATACAATACAAGAATTGTAAAGTACATATTAAGTCTCGAAAATAAGCAGTTTGCGTACTTAATATCGAACATTTCCAGAAAAAAAAGCAATGAGTTATTTCATCTGGCTATCAGTAATAATTATCATCAAATTTTAGAATACAAAAACAATATTAACGAAATAAAAATAGAGTAGATCATGGCTATTAATTTGCAGAAAGGACAAAGAGAAAATATCAATGCACCAAAATTCACAATTGGTTTAGGATGGGATACAAACAATAGCAGTACAGGTACTAGTTTCGATCTTGATGCCTCAGCTTTTATTGTAGGTGCAAACGGAAAAATATTATCTGATGCTCATTTTATCTTTTATAATAATCTAAAAGCCCCAGACGAATCGGTTATTCATACAGGAGATAACTTAACAGGAGATGGAGATGGAGATGATGAACAAATCAAAATCGATCTAACTAAAATTGACAGTGCTGTACAAGAAATCTGTATTGTTGTTACTATTCATGATGCTCAAGGCAGAAAACAAAATTTTGGTCAAGTGCGTAATTCATTCATTCGTATTGTAGATGATTCTAATAATACTGAAATGGTTAAGTATGAATTAGAAGAGGATTTCTCAATTGAAACTGCAGTTGAATTTGGAAGAATTTACAATAAAGACGGACAATGGAAATTTGAAGCAATGGGTGTGGGAATGAAAGGCGGATTAGAGGATTATTTAAATAAATATAACTAAGATATGGCAATTAATTTAGAAAAAGGACAACGTATTAATCTTGAAAAAAGTAACGGATCAAAACTAGTAAACATCTGTGTTGGTGTGAATTGGGGAGCAATCGAAAAAAAAGGATTTTTTGGCAGTAAAAAAGAAGCAGTAGATTTAGATGCAAGCTGCGCCGTTTATGATGACAAAAAAAATCATATCGATTCGGTAAACTTTAGAAAATTAATTTCTAATGACCGTGCTATTAAACATAGCGGGGACGATTTAACAGGAGATTTAAATGGTGATGACGGATTAGATAATGAAGTTATTACGTTAGATTTTTCTCAGTTAACACCTGCTGCAAGTTATGTTGCGTTTTTTATAAATAGTTTTAGAGGCCAGGATTTTAAAGACATTCCTTTCGCATCTATTAGAATTTATGAAGGAACTCCAACAAGGGTAAGTCAAGAATTTGCTCGTTATGATATTGCAAACGATGCTTCTTTTGCAGGAAATGTATCGATGGTTTTAGGCGTTTTTTATAAAAGAAACGACGAATGGAAATTTAACGCAGTTGGAGTACCAACAAACGATAAAAAACTAGAACAAACTATTGTTACGATTCAAGAGAATCACCTATAAAATTATGGAAAACCAATTAGTTACTCAGGAGAATTCTGCTTTAATTGATAAAGATGGAAATGTGAACTTGGCTTCAATTACAGAAGCAGAAGTAAACAGCTATAAAAGCATTTCAAATCAGTTAAATGAAAATGATGCCAATTCAATCTTGAATTATGGTGCAGAAATTCAAAATTCTATAGCTAAACAAAGTGATAATTTCTTAACGAATGTAAGAACTTACAATTCAGGAGAAGTAGGCTCTTTGATTAATGATTTATTGACAGAATTAAATTATGTAGATGTTGATCAATTAGATCAAGGTCCCTTTAAAAGATTCTTATCAAAAATTCCATTGCTTAATAAGTTTATTATAGATGTAAAAAAATTATTCCAAGAATACGATAGAATTACTGTAAACATTGACAAAATCAGTAATAAAGTTAAGGCAGGAATGATTAATTCTGTAAAAGACAACAGCGCTCTTCAAACAATGTTTGATGGGAATGTGAACCTTATTAAAGAAATGGAAAAACACATTATTGCAGGTCAAATTCGTTTTAAAGAATTGAACGAAGAACTTGCTGTAATGGAAGGTAATAGTGCACAATATCAGGATTATCAAATTTCTGATAAAAGAACTTTCATTAATCGTCTAGACAAGCGTCTTGCCGATATGAAAATTGTACGTTTTATTATGCTTCAATCTTTGGCGCAAATTAGAGTTGTACAAAATAACAATACCTCTATTGCCGAAAAAGCGCAGTCTATACTAACGACAACAATGCCGGTTTGGAAAAATCAGCTGACATTGGCGGTTGCTTTACAAAGACAAAAGCAAAATATTGAAGTACAAAGAAGAGTGTCAGAAACGACAAATACTATTTTACAGAAAAATGCAGAAATGCTGAAACAAAACAGTATTGAAGTTGCCAAAGAAAACGAAAATACTATCGTTTCTCTTGAAACTCTTAAAATGACAACGAAATCTTTGATTGATACTTTGACAGAAGTAAAACAAATTCACGAGCAGGGTACGGAAACCAGAAGACAGCTTGATGCTGGTTTACAAAGTCTTGAACAAGAATTGAAAAAAGGCGTTATAAGCTAAAAATAAGCGTAAAATATTTGTAAAACTAATGCAGGAGGAAGAGGAAAGATATCTTCAAATAATAAAAGAAAGCAACAGAAAGCTTGTGATTTTAGAATTGTTATCCAATTTCTTTAATCACAAGGATCTTATTGGAGTATTGGTAAGGACAAAAATCATTCACACACTCTTTCAAAACAATAGAATACTGGATATTAATAAGCTGGAATTATTTCATATTCAGTATACAAATAGTCTTATTGATTTATTTCAAAAAATTAAAAAATCAAAAGAACAGCAGTACGTTTTAATTTCGGATGAGATTTATATTAATGATGATATTCTGTCGAAATTAAAATTAGAGGTGGGAGAGACAAAGCTGGCAAAACAAATGCAGCTGCACGCTCAGAATATGTCAAAAAAGATAGAAGAACTCTATCAGTTATTCGTAACAGAAAATGATGTTTTTTTTAATTGGAATGATTTGTTAGCATTCTCACAAAGTGTTCAGGCTGAGTATTACAGAGAAATAACAATTGATCAGTACGAAAAGCTTTCGCAGTTTAATAAAAGCGTTTACGAAAATGAATATGCTAAATTCGAAAGGAAACTTCTAGGACGTTTAAATATCCTGAATTTTAAAATTAAATTTTCCTGCGGTTTGGTTTGTAATAATGAAATTATTGAGGTTTATGAGTTTAGGGATTCTAATGATAAGTTCGTTTTTGTAGCAAACGAAAAAGCATTTTATTTTCTAAATGAAGAAGCAGTTAAAGGAATCGATATTTCAAAAAATGATTCTTCTAAAAAAACAATTATTAAAAGCCTTAAAAATAAAAATGCTGAGTTGAAAAATGAGCTTAGTACAATAAAAACAACTCTGCCAGAAAGTGTGCTGGAGGTGTTAAGTGAATATCTTGAAAAAATTTCGTCTGTAGATTTTCTGGATGAATTACAGAATGTTGATGAACAGACCAATATTTTAAAAACAATGTTGAATATTAATATAAATTAAAGAATAAAATGGCAATTAACTTAGAGAAAGGACAAAGACAAAGTATCGATGCTCCAAAATTTACTGTAGGATTAGGATGGGATAGTAATTCAAGCAGCACAGGATCAAGTTTTGATTTGGATGCTTCAGTTTTTTTAGTTGGTGCAAATGGAAAAATTCCAAATGACAATCATTTTATTTATTACAATAATTTAAAATCTCCAGATCAGGCAGTTACTCACGCAGGTGACAATTTAACAGGAGATGGCGACGGCGATGATGAAAAAATTTACATCGACTTGTCTAAAATTTCTCCAGACGTTTATGAAATCTGTTTTGTAGTTACAATTCATCATGCAGATACAAAAAGACAAAACTTCGGTCAAATCAGAAATTCATTTATCAGAATTTTGGATCAGTCTAACGTTGAGTTGGTTAAGTATGAACTTGATGAAGATTTTTCTATAGAAACGGCGGTTGAATTTGGAAGAATTTACAAAAGAAATGACGAATGGAAATTTGAAGCTGTTGGTATCGGAATGAAAGGCGGTTTACAAGATTACTTAAATAAATATAATTAATTTAAAAAACATTAACTCAAAATGGCAATTAACTTAACCAAAGGTCAAAAAATTGATTTAAGAAAAACGAGTGGAGAAACTTTAACAAACTTCTGTGTTGGAGTAAATTGGGGAGCAATCGAAACGAAAGGCTTTTTAGGATTATCAAAAAATGTAGTAGATATCGATTTAGATTTAAGCTGCGTATTGATCGATGATCAAAATAAACTTTGTGATCACCTATACTCTCCTTTGTATAGAGTGGAAGTTTTACAACAATTTGGTTTACCAAAAGGTAAATTAGTTAGTGTTGACGGAGCTTTAAAACATACTGGTGATGATCTTGCAGGAGATACTGGAGGGGATGACGGATTAGATAATGAAATTATCATAGTTGACCTTTCTAAAGTTGATGCCAAAGTGAATCAAATATTTTTCTTTTTGAATAATGCAGGAAAAGAAGATTTCTCTCAAATTCCATATGCAAAAATCAGAATGTATGAAGGTACTCCAACAAGAGTAGTTTCTGAATTTGCTTCGTATAATGTAGCTGCAGACCGTCAATACGTAAATAAGCGTTCTATTATTATGGGTAAATTGTACAAACGTAACGGAGAATGGAAATTCAGCGCAATTGGTGATCCAACAGATGATACGTTTTTAGGACAAACTATTCACAAAATCGTTCAGTCTTACCTATAATGCAAATCAAAAATATCGAAGGACTAAGAGTTTCTCAGGTAAGAGACCTAGTCGATCAAGGCGGGAAGTTTGTGATCTTTCCGTACACCATTTCATTTGTTATAATGACTTTAAAAAGAAGCTCTGATATCTATTTTATCAGACCTGACGAAAATACTTTCAAGTATTCTTATGGATATGTTTTATTAAATTTCTTTATCGGATGGTGGGGATTTCCATGGGGACCAATTTATACAATTGGCTCACTTTATCATCATATAGTAGGAGGTAAAGACCTTACTCAATTAGTAATGAGTGAATTGATACAAAATGATCCTGAAGCTAATACAAGTACTTATAATATTGGTGGAGTTGAAAGCTCTAATCAGGGCAGTAATGCCTCTGAAACACCAACTTATAATATCCCTGTTTAAATAAATTATACCATGAGAAGACTGCCTGTTTACTTACTATTAGATACATCTGGTTCAATGACTGGTGAGCCCATCGAAGCTGTTAAAAACGGCGTGCAGATGATGATTAGTTCACTTCGTCAAAATCCACAAGCTATTGAAACTGCTTTTTTGAGTGTGATTACTTTTGACAGTACTGCACAGCAAATTATTCCGTTGACGGATTTAGCCTCTTTTCAAATGGTTGATTTAAAAGCAACTGGAGTAACTGCTTTAGGCGAAGCTTTAAAATTAACTGCACAGAAAATAGAAACTGAAGTTGCAAAAACAACAACAGAGCAAAAAGGTGACTGGAAACCATTAGTTTTTATTATGACCGATGGAATTCCGACCGATAACTGGGAAAGTGGTCTAGCCGAATTTAAAAAAGTAAAAACAGCTTTTACTGTTGCATGCGCTGCAGGGGGCGGAGCAGATACCAGTGTATTGAAACAAATAACAGATACTGTAGTAAGTTTAGAAAACGCAGATAGCGCTAGTATTGGAAAGTTTTTTCAATGGGTAACAGCTTCAATTGGTGTAACATCTACAAAAATTGAAGATTTAGGCAGAGAATTTACAAATGTAAAAGAATTACCTTCGCCGCCATCTGAACTAAACATTGTAGTTTAAGTTTAGGGAAGGCGGAGTTTATAATACCGTCTTAATAAAATAGTTCGGTAATTTATTGTTTACTAGTTTTTATAAATCATTATGAGAAGACTACCAGTATATTTTTTGCTAGATACTTCAGGTTCAATGTATGGAGAACCGATTCAAGCCTTGAATAATGCTTTAAGCGGTATGATTAACACATTGCGTTCAGATGCCCAGGCTCTTGATTCGCTTTGGATTAGTATTATAACTTACGATCGAGAAGTAAAAGAAATTGTTCCTTTGACAGAATTGGTTCATTTTCAGCTTCCTGAAATAACTTGTCCGCAAAGTGGTCCGACCAATACGGGCGCAGGTTTAGATTTTGTAATTCAGAAAGTAAAAACAGAAGTTATAAAAGGATCTGCAACTCTAAAAGGTGATTGGAAACCATTATTATTCGTTTTTACTGATGGAAAACCATCAGATATTCAATTCTACAGAGAAAAAATTCAAGAAATAAAAGCCTTAAATTTTGGTGCAGTTGTAGGTTGTGCGGCCGGACATATGGCAAACGACAGTATTTTAAAAGAGCTTACAGACAATGTTGTGCATTTAGATTCTGCTGATAGTTCTACTTTGAAGCAATTTTTTAAATGGGTTTCTGAAACCATCGAACAAGGAAATAAAAGTCAGGGAACGGGAGAAAGTGTAACGCTGCCGCCACCGCCAAGCGAAATAACAGTTGTGGTTTAATTATGGAAGTAATTTTAACAATAATATCTGTTGTATCCTTATTGTACAAAATAATTTCTTCAATAAGTGAAGCTTCAGATAGTGGCAGTTCGCATCGTCATGTGGATACAAGCAATTATTATTTAGATAATTATGAATTTAGCGAAGAGGAAAAATTAGACAATATGAATATTGATAATTTAGTTGTTTGCTATAATTCAACTATTGCTGCTAATCATTCAATTAAAAGCGCTGTGCAATCGTTAACTTATAATATCCACCAAAGCGATTTGGTAATAAAAGATATCATTGTGCGAAGAAATTGTATTTATGTAAAAGTAATGCATGCAATACCATTTTCAGAATGGAATAAATGTTATGGAGCGGCTTTCTCTATCAATTATATGGAGCCAAATAATAGTTTTTCTGTCTATGGAATGGACAAAATAAATAAAGAAGAAGTTGCAGCTTTTAAAGCTATTTCAACGGAATTATTAGCCACACTTTCAAGATGATTTTATTTAAAATATTTATCAACGTTTTAATTGTCGGTCTGTTTTTATATTCAAAATTATTGCCTTATAAAGATAAATTGAATCCTCAATACAAAACGGTTTTTGATTTTTTCAATAGTATATTTTCTCCCATATTCAATTTCTTAAAAACCACAATAAAACCTTTTCAAGTAGGTGTAGGTCTTGCAGTTGATATGACACAGATCGTACTATTAATTATTTTTTTAATGCTATTAAAATTCCTTTAAAATGAGAAGATTACCAATATATTTTTTAATCGATATTTCTGAATCAATGGTTGGAGAACCAATTCAACAGGTTGAAGAAGGATTGGCCACTATAATTCAGGCATTAAAAACAGATCCGCATGCGCTGGAAACCGTTTATGTCTCCATTATCGTCTTTGCCGGACAGCCTAAAACATTGGTGCCTTTACAGGAAATAGTGAGTTTTTATCCTCCTAAATTTCCAATAGGAAGCGGTACATCACTAAGTAAGGGGCTTGGACATTTAATGTATGAATTAAGAAGTAATATCGTTAAAACCACTTATGAAGTAAAAGGAGATTGGAAACCAATAGTATTCTTATTTACAGATGGAGTTCCGACAGATGATACGCAGGCAGCAATAAACGAATGGAAAAATAATTGGCAGCGAACTGCAAATTTAATTGCGGTTTCATTTGGAAACGAAACAGATACAAAACTACTGGGACAGCTTACAGAAAATGTACTTCACTTTAAAAATACAAACGTTCAATCGTATAAAGAGTTTTTTAAATGGGTTACAGATTCTATTAAAACAAGCAGTATTAGTGTTGAAAATAACTCATCTGGATTTGAATTGGCAAAATTAGATGGAGAAACAATTTCTAAAATTGATTTAACCAAAGAAGAACCAAACAAACAGTATGTTGATGATAATTACGTCGTTCTTAGTGGGAAATGCCAAAATACAAAGAGACCTTATTTGATGAAATACCGCAAGAACATTGCGCCTTCAATATATGCAGGAATTGAGCTGGCTTCAAAAAATTACAAACTAGTAGGGGCTTATCAGGTTGATAATAATTATTTTGAATTGGCAGATAACTCTAATTTCAACAATAAAGTAAATACCGAAGAACTATTTGGCGCGCCAACCTGTCCTTGCTGCGGCAATCAAATTGCTTTTGCAGTATGTGTATGTCAAAAAATACATTGTATTGGCGACGAGCAAATCAGTACATGTCCATGGTGTAATAATCAAGGATCTTATGGATATGGAGAAGGCGGTTTTGATGTAAACAGAACACAAGGATAATACGTATGGAAGAGACCAAAAGATACCTGCAGTCTTTATTATTCCAAAATAAAATCGATATTCCCGAAAGTAAACAAACTCTTTTTGAAGATTTCATTAATAATGAAAACAATATCACAGCAGTAAAAATAATTAAAGAAAAACAGCGGATGATTATGCAAAATTGGAATTTAAAAAATCGAATTGATGATATTACACATCAATCTGTTTTTCTGCCAAACGGTACTGTAAATAAAATATACGACGCTAAAATTGATTTTGCGCAGCTGGGCTGGATTGATTTTACTTCTTTCGAAATTCAAAATTTAGAAGAAACGGGACTTACTTTTGACCATGAGAGTAAATTGCTTTTTGGAAGCCCAAAAATAAGTGGTGATTTAAAAATTAAACTCCTTTTTAAAATTGAAGGCGAATCTGAGGAAACGCCATCACATGAAAAGATATTGACGGTTATTGTAAATCCAGATCCAAAATCCCTTTGGAAAAATATAGAAAGCGATAAAAATGCTCCTTTTGCCAAAGATGATCATGTTGCAATTTCGAGCACTTTTTTAGATAAAAAAATTGTTGTGGCTTCAAAAAGAGGAAGAAGTCATGCAAATGTCGGCTCTTTTAGAGAAGACGATTTTGCATTCAAAAATTTAGATTCAAATGGCTGGAGTGTCTTAGCAGTTTCTGATGGAGCAGGTTCTGCAGCGTTATCCAGAAAAGGTTCAAAATTGGCTTGCGATACTGTAGTTGACTATTTTGAACAAAATCTTGATAAGGAAAATCTAAAGGATTTTGACGAAATTTTGCTAGAGCACTATAAAAAAACAGATTTAGAAACATCAAAAAAAATAAGTCATTTTGTTTATAACACTTTATTAAAAGCATCTCATTTCGTCAATCAGAAAATCGAAGAATTTGCTGGTAATATTGATGAAGAACTGAAAAAATTTCATGCGACTTTAATTTTCGCTTTAGTTAAAAAATATGATTTCGGATATGCCATCTTAACTTTTGGAGTTGGAGATTGTCCGATAGGTTTATTAAATAAAGATTTGACTGAAGTGACATTAATGAATTTTATAGACGTTGGCGAATTTGGGGGCGGTACAAGATTTATTACTATGCCGGAGATTTTTCAAAGTGAGAAACTTTCTTCCCGATTCGGCTTTAAATTAGTTGATGATTTCTCTTATTTAATGCTAATGACTGATGGAATTTACGATCCAAAATTTGTAGTTGAGGCCAATTTGGAAAAAATTGAAAAATGGAACGAGTTTTTATCTGACTTAAAAGGGAATAATCAAGACAATTCTAAAGTTGATTTTGATGATGAAAACGGAGATGTTGCAGCCCAGCTTTCTAATTGGATGGACTTTTGGAGTCCTGGCAATCATGATGATAGAACTCTTGCTATAATTTATTAAATATGAGTGTAGTTACAGTGAAATCGATAAATGACCCCGCAAAAACTTATCAATTTGTTGATAATGGCGAACCTATGCGCGGTGGTGTAAAAGATGTTTATTTTAGTCCAGATAGAAAATATGTTGTTGCTATTTTTAGAGATAAATTAGACTTTAATCAGAAAGAAAGACTTCAAAAAATAACTAATAAATACTATGCACAAATCCAGAACGGAGAGGCAGGAGATTACTATTTAAATGAAGTTTTTAGATGGCCGACAGATGTTATAGAATATAATAATTCGACCGGAATAATAGTACCCATTTATAAATCTAAATTTTTCTTTAAGAAAGGGTATCAAACTAGCGAACTAATTCTTGGAAAAGAAAAAAATGGAAAATGGTTTGCTGGGCCGAAATTTAGAAATCCGCATTTTCCACTCCGTATTGCAAATTCTGAGTTGGGAGATTGGTTAAGCTATTTTCAGGTTTGTGTCAATCTTTCCAGAGGAGTAAAAAAAATGCACGCTATGGGATTGGCGCACTCTGATTTATCGTACAATAATGTTTTGATAGATCCTATTGAACGATCTGCCTGCATGATAGATTTGGACGGATTGGTTGTACCAGGCTTATTTCAAGCAGAAGTAATTGGTACTGCAGAATTTATTGCTCCAGAAGTGCTTTCGACCAAACACTTAGATAAAAATGATTCTAACAGAAAACTGCCCAATAGATTGACAGATCTGCATGCACTTCCAGTACTTATCTATATGTTTCTATTGCACAGACACCCTTTAAAAGGAGGGAAAGTCCATGATTTAGATACCGAAAAAGACGATTTATTATCTATGGGTGAAAAAGCAATGTTTATTGAACACCCAACAGATGACACAAATAGACCAAAATTGAATCAGGTTTCTAAATGGGACCTGCCGTGGGCAGATATAACTAAATTACCATACACCATAACTGGACCCTATTTAAAAACATTATTCGATAAAGTGTTTATAGATGGATTACACAATCCGATGCAGCGCCCAAATGCGGAAGAATGGGAAATAGCACTACTCAAAACAACCGATTTGATGCAGAAATGCCACAACATAGCATGTGAGCAGAAATGGTATGTTTTTGACAATACAAATACTCCAAAATGTCCTTTCTGCGGTACGGCACATCAAGGGACACTTCCTATTTTAGACTTGTATTATCAGTTTCAAGAAACTACTTGGAAGCCCGAGAATCATAGGCTAATGGTCTATAAAGACCAGTATTTGTTTCAATGGCATGTTAATCGTAATATTGCGAGAAATGAGAAATTGACCCAGCAACAAAAGGTACCAGTGGGCTATTTTACTTTTTTCAATGGTAAGTGGGTGCTGGTTAATCAAAAATTGACTTCATTAAAAGATTTAACCGAAGACAAAGAAATTCCAATTGGTACAATGGTGGAACTTACACACGGAAAAAAAATACTGCTTTCTAATGAAGAAGGAGGAAGAGTAATCATGGTTACAATGGCTAATACATAATTTTAAAATTTAACTTAATTAATATTTCAAATGAATCAACACCCAATTTTTTCGGAACATCCCGGTTTAATTATCGTTTTTGCGGTTGCAGTAGTCATCATGCTGTTGCTGGATTTAGGAATCTTCAACAAAAAAAGCCATGTCGTAACAAATAAAGAAGCTATTACTTGGTCATTAGTTTGGATTAGTTTAGCAATGCTTTTTAGCGGTTTAGTGTATTATTTTGCTGGACCTGCAAAATTCTACGAATTCCAATCGGCCTATTGGATTGAAAAAGCATTATCTGTTGATAACCTTTTTGTATTTATTTTAGTGTTTAAGTTTTTTGATGTTGCTAATCAAAACAAACATAAAGTTCTGTTTTGGGGAATTATTGGAGCATTAGTTTTAAGAGCTATTTTTATATTCTCTGGAGCTTTCTTAATCGAACTTACCTATTTAAACAAACTTTTAGGTCTTGCAGGATTAGAAGGATTTAAATATGATATTAACTTAATCATGACCGCTTTCGGATTGTTCCTTGTTTACGCAGGTATTAAATCATGGTCTTCTGGAGACGATGATGATGAGGAAGATTACAACAACACAAGAGGAGCAAGATTGATTAGAAAGTTTTTCAATGTCAGCGATAAATATGATGGAGACAAATTTTTTACGATAGAAAACGGAAAAAAATTAGCAACACCGCTTTTAGTAGTTGTAGCTGTAATTGAGTTTACAGATTTACTATTCGCGGTAGATTCTATTCCTGCAATTTTTGCAATATCAAGCGATCCATTTATTCTTTATACTTCTAATATTTTTGCAATTTTAGGACTTAGAGCGTTGTTCTTCCTTTTGGATAACTTTATTCACTTGTTCAGCAAATTACAATATGGTTTGGCAATTATCTTATCATTTATCGGAATAAAAATGATCATTTCTCCATTCTATCATATAGATTCAATTTATTCTTTATTGGTAATAGGAGGCGTTCTTTTAATTTCGGTTTTAGCTTCGATCTTAATGCCAGAACCTAAAGAAGCATAAATAAAGGTTTTTTAACCTAAAAAATTAAAATTTAAAACGGATTGAAAATTAAACGTAATTTTTAATCCGTTTTTTGTTTTCGAATACTGTAAAGCTATTGTTTTTCAATGTAAAAACTTCAATTAAAAGTTATACTTTTGCACTTTCAAAATTGTAAAACCTAAGTTTATTTACATTTTGTTTTTTTTATTAATAAAATAAAGGTTTTTCAGCCTTTATCTTTTGCTCAAATTATGCTTAACATACACAATCTTTCGGTTTCTTTTGGAGGAACATATTTATTTGAAGAAGTTACTTTTCGTTTAGGTGCAGGAGACCGAGTTGGTCTTGTGGGTAAAAACGGAGCAGGTAAATCTACAATGCTTAAAATGCTGGCAGGAGATTTTAAACCAGACTCAGGAGTTATTTCGCAAGAGAAAGATATCAGAATGGGTTTTTTGCGTCAGGATATTGATTTTGAGCAGGGAAGAACTGTGCTGGAAGAAGCATATGAAGCTTTTACAGAGATCAAAATTGTAGAAAAAAAATTAGAGGAAATCAATCATCAATTGGTTACAAGAACCGATTATGAGAGTGAAGAATACAGCCAGATTATCGAAGACTTATCTGATTATACACATCGCTTTGAGCTTTTAGGCGGTTATAATTATGTTGGAGATACAGAGAAAATCCTTTTAGGTTTAGGTTTTAAAAGAGAAGTCTTTAATAATCAAACCGAAACATTTTCTGGAGGTTGGAGAATGCGTATCGAATTGGCAAAATTACTTTTGCAGTCAAATGACGTATTGCTTCTAGATGAGCCAACCAACCACTTAGATATCGAAAGTATTATTTGGTTAGAGAGTTTTCTTCGTAATTATCCTGGCGTTGTGGTGATTGTATCGCACGATAAAATGTTTTTGGATAATGTTACCAACCGAACAATCGAAATTTCTTTAGGAAAAGCATACGACTTTAATAAACCCTATTCTCAATATTTAGAATTACGCCATGAAATTCGCGAAAAGCAATTAGCAACTCAAAAAAATCAGGCGAAAAAAATTGAAGAAACAGAAAAATTAATCGAGAAATTCCGTGCCAAAGCTTCAAAAGCTTCGATGGCGCAGTCGTTGATTAAAAAATTAGATAAAGTAGAAAGAATCGAAGTTGACGAAGATGATAACTCTGTAATGAATATCTCTTTCCCAGTTTCAAAAGAGCCGGGAAAAGTAGTAATCGAAGCAGAAAATGTTACCAAAAGCTACGGAGACAAAACGATACTAAAAGATATTAGTTTATTGGTAGAGAGAGGCAGTAAAATTGCATTTGTTGGACAAAACGGACAAGGTAAATCTACTTTCATCAAAGCACTTGTAAACGAGTTTGAGTACGAAGGAAACATCAAATTAGGGCATAATGTTCAATTGGGTTACTTCGCACAAAATCAGGCCGAATACTTAGATGGCGAAATCACTTTGCTACAAACTATGGAAGATGCTGCGACTGATACAAATCGTATGAAAGTTCGTGACATGTTAGGTTCATTTTTATTCCGTGGAGATGATGTGGAGAAAAAAGTGAAAGTACTTTCTGGAGGTGAACGTAACCGTTTGGCACTTTGTAAATTACTGTTACAGCCAATCAACGTATTGCTGATGGATGAGCCGACAAACCACTTAGATATCAAATCTAAAAATGTTTTAAAAGCCGCACTTCAAAAATTTGGAGGAACACTATTATTGGTTTCTCACGACAGGGATTTCCTTCAAGGAATGTCGAACATCGTTTACGAATTCAAAGATCAAAAAATCAGAGAATATTTGGGAGACATCAACTTTTTCTTAGAACAGCGTAATCTAGAAAACATGCGCGAGGTTGAGAAAAAAGATGTTGTAAAAACAACAGCTCCAAAAGAAAATAACAAAACATCGTACGAAGACCAGAAAAAAGGAAAAGCACTTCAAAACAGATTAAGTAAAATCGAAAGCCAGATTCAGCAATTAGAAAAAGACATTCAGCACGACGATAAACTACTGGCTTCTAATTATGATAAACATATAGAAGACGCCTCATTTTTTACAGCTTACAACAAAAAGAAAAAAGATTTAGATCAGTTACTTTTAGATTGGGAAGTCGTTCAAGAAGAAATTGATAATTTTAGTGCATAATATAATTTTTCGGGAGCTGATCCAGCTTTCCGTTTCAAGTCCTCATAAAAAAAGCAAAGTTTCTAATGTTCTAAAAAGAGCTTCCGTTGGTCGCTTTTTTAGAACAAGAAACTTTTGCTTTTTTTATTCCGGGCTTTCCACTGCAATCTGGGCTAGAAAAAGTTTCAGGTTTCAGGTTTCAAGTTGGTCAAAAACCTAAAACCTAAAACCTAAAACCTAAAACAAACTACTTAATGATCCCAATAGACCTCGAATGCTCAATCGCTTTACTGCTGTCTTTAAAATAGCAAACTGAGACATTTAGGCTTTCAAGGTTTTTAAGAATTTTTTGAACTTCTTTTTTCTGATATTTACCAGTCTGCCTAATGTAAACAGCGATCACGGTAACGGGAAATATTTTGCAGATTCGTTCATACAATACAGGATCATGCTGGGAATCATCGCCCATTAAAATATATTTGAGAGTAGGGTAGAATTCTACAACGTGTTTTATTTTTTCAAATTTATGATCGTGATTCCCTCTTCCGCTCATAAAAAAATCCGTAATTCCTCTTTTGATATCTTTAAGCAGCACAACCGCCTTTGGCAGTTTATTAATTCGGGTAAATTTTGCAATAAATCGATATAAATTCCATTCACTGCTCGAAACATAGAAAAAAGCATTTGCCTCTTCTGGATTCTCTCTTCCTGACTGGCTCAACGCCTGATAATGCGAAACAACATCTTTAAAGACCTTTCTGTCGTTTACATTTCTAAAAAGTAAAATATAGATTTTTCTAAAGAAATTATTGGTGTGCGAGATCAAAAAAGTATCATCGATATCTGATATAATTCCGAGTTTGCCTTTATGGGGTCTTATAAAACTGCCTTTGCAGCTCGTTTTTATGTCATTGTATTTCAGGCTTACTTCATAAGGCATCCAGCCAAAATGCGTTTCCTTTTCAAGCGGAATACAAAATTTAAAATAACCATCATCTAAAGTTTTGGTGTGAATTATTTCCTCATTATAATGAAGATAAACATCAAAATTTTTAATGGTTTTTATTCGGAATAATTTGAGAATCGAGGTGGCATTTTTTAACTTCTTTTTTTCAAAATCGTAATTGTGTTCTCTTCTTAAAACATGCCCCATCACAATTAATTCTTGCTCATTTGCATAACCTCGATATAATTGTAGAATTGGTTTCATTAATTACGTATATTTAGGTAACTGTAAATTACTTAAATTAATTGGTTTTAAAAATAAAATTTTGAAAAAGAATATACTATTTATTGTAAATCCGATATCTGGAGATCTAGACAAATCGGATTTAATTGAATCTGTTGAAGAATTTGCGTCGACACATCATTTTAATCTGGAGGTTTATGAAACCACAGGAAAAAACGATTTAAAAGCAATACAAACTATATATAAGCAGCATAATCCTGAACGAATTGTTGTAGCAGGAGGCGATGGAACTATAAAAATGGTTGCAGAAGCAATGGAAGATCACGACGTCATAATCGGTATTCTGCCAGCTGGCTCTGCAAACGGACTTTCGGTAGATCTGGATCTTCCAGCCGGAATCGAAGAGAACCTTAAAATAGCCTTTTTAAACAACTATATCGAAATGGATATGATTTGCATCAATGGCAAAAAAAGTATTCATTTAAGCGATCTTGGTTTAAACGCAAACTTGGTAAAAAACTACGAAGAAAGTGATGTGAGGGGTTTTTGGGGATATGCATTACAAGCTTTTACAACTCTTAAAGAGGCAGAAGAACCATTTGTAGCAACTATTACGGCAAACAACAAAACAGTTCAGCACGTTGCAAGAATGATTGTAGTTGCCAACTCGCAGAAATATGGAACAGGAGTAATCATAAATCCTAATGGTTCTATGAATGACGGAAAGTTTGAATTGGTAATTTTAAAAAGCCTGGATTTACTTTTAATTGGAAAAATTATTACGGGAAATATGCCAATCGATTCTGATGATATTGTCATTATTTCAACAGACAAAGCCACTATAGAAACAGATTATCCAGTAAATTTTCAGATTGACGGAGAATATTGCGGGGCACAGAAATCTTTAGAAATTCATATTTTGCACAAGCAAATGAAATTGGCTGTTCCTTAGCGGTAAAGTGTATTATTTAAAAGGATTTCTTTCCTGCCATTCTGTTTTTGGTTCCAGATAATTAAAAAACCTAGAAATGTTATGGTTAATCAATGCATTGCTATGTGTAATTAAACCATACATTTTTACAGGTTTTGCTCCAACAGAACTTTTAATTTCAAGTGCCGTTCTAGCAAAAACAATTTCTCTGAAACCTTTTTTAATAGAATAGGCAATCATGTCGTACAGCATATTTAAGTACAGCATTTTTTCGCGCTGTACACTTTCATCATAGCCTAAAAAGTAGGTGTCCATTACATCGCCGTTTTTAATCAAAGTGTTGAAACCAATTAATTTTTCGTCTAAAAAATAACCATATAGCAAAAAGTTCTCACCCATTATTTCTTTAAAAAAGCTAAAATGATTTCGAGCTAGAAAAAAAGTATTGAAAGGAGCGTTTTTGGCAACGTGAAAATACAAGTCATAAATAACATCTTCATATTTTTTAATGTCATCTAAAAACATTTTTTGTTTCAAGATACCGTCAGATTTTTTTCGGGCGCGTTTGTATTGGTCACGGTATTTTTTAGATAAAGCATCAATATAATCTTGTTCTGTTTCCCAATTTTTAGGAATTTCAAAAATCATATTCGGCTGTGTCGAAAACGTATAGTTATTTTTGAATTCAGCTTGTAAAGGTTCTATTTCTTTCGCAGTAAAATCTTTTATACTCGTTATATGAACTTTTTTTCCGCTTTCCTTTAAATCTTTTTTAAGCTGATTGATAGCTTTATGAAGTGTTTTAATAGCTTTTGACTGCTTGATATTTTTATCAAAAACAAAAGCATTCTGACCAGTAAGCATATTATTGCCAATGAATAAAACATGCGATGCAAAATTCTTTAAAGCAAAATTTCGAACAGATGTTTTTAAGCATTTATCACGCTCCCCAAACGATTCTAGTTTTTCGGCAAATAAAAACTGCGTTAAAACAATTCCAATCAGTTTTTCTTCTTCAAAAATTCCGATAAAATGACAAGTCATATTAACTGGAGAAGAGTTTTCCAGAACTTCGAGATATTCTCGCGTTAAAAAAATATTATCAGCAGCAAGCAAATTCCATTCTACAGGCAGTAATGAAGCGCTTTTGTAAATCTGGAAAGAATAGTTTGTATTCAAGAGAGTGAACTAATTTCGTCAAAATTAGATAATATTTGCAATAACTCATTTTCTTTAAGTTATTATTAAGAAAAACCCGTTTGACTTTAGGTTTCAAACGGGTTATATATTTTTTTATTTATGCGAAACCGCAGATAATTCCGCCCATTAAAGTCAGCGTAACTATCCAATAACCAGCGTGAATAAATATGTATTTCCAAGATTTTCTTTCAAACAAACCATTAATCCCAATTAGCGGAAACGCAAAAAACAACCCAGAAATAAATCCGTGAAGCGCGCCGTGTTTGAAAGTTCTATACGCCATTCCGTAATCTGCCATAAAAGCAGCGAATGATGGTTTTGCACTATCAATTAACGGTGGTCCGCCAACCATACCCACTGCGCCAGACTGATGAATTGTCAACGACATTAAAGTCATCGTAATCATTAAAGAAAAAATGTATGTTAATCCAAAGATTTTAATCATACTCCCTTTTCTTAATTCTTCTTGAGTAAGATTATTTTCTTTCATCCAGATCGTTCCGAATACTTTCGGGTTATACCAAATAAATCCAACAACAAGAGTGACAATTGCTGCTAAAAGAAGTGCAACGAAGTTAATTTCCATAATATGAGGTTTTTAGAATTAGTTAGTCAAATGTAATCAAAAAATTAATTCACATCTATTATTTAATAAAGGAAGAATAAATCGTATTAATTATTTACTTATTAACAGTTTGTCGACATTATGTGCATTATATCTATGAAATGCATAATTTAGTCGAAGAATTAAAAACTAAAATCTATCATTGAACTTTAGCATTTTTTACCAATACGCTAGTTTTTGTTTTATTCAGTCGAAATCCATAAATCTTGAAAATAAATTACAATAGTTACCCAAAATTAATCGTGCTTATGAATGAATTTTACACTCGTTAAAAAAGTTGATTAAATATATTTAGTTAATTGCTGAAACCGTAATTCGTTACGGTTTTTTGTTTTTAGAATTTAAAGGGTATTAAAAAAAATAACATTTAATTTAGAAAGGATTTTTTATGTTTGTCCAAATTTTTTATAACTTTAATATAACTATTCCAAGAAGCAAAAACCGATTGATGGTCGGTATTATTAATCACTTAATAAACAGAAATTATGACACTACAATACCAAGGTGAACAATACGGAAAGTCAACAACTTTTACAATAAGAATTATTGGTAATAACTTATCAAAAAGCAGTTCAAATTATCAAATTGACCTTTTGGTTGGAGATAAAAAACTGCCAACTTTTACAAGTGAAATTCACCAAAGTCTTTCTAATTGTTTAAAAGAGATTTATTTGTTCAGAAAACATAACGGAATCAAATTTGATGAATCAACAGAAAAGATTGTTTCGCTTTATGTTCCGTATGATAAGGTTTTGTATAACTACAATAAATATGCTTTGTTTAGAGCATAATTTTTCTCAAAATATTAATATGAAAAAGGCCTTTTGAAAAAGGTCTTTTTTTTGTTTTAAATAGAAACAAAAAAGCTCCAGATTTCTCTGAAGCTTTTATTATGACTAAGTAGTCCGTGGGGGAATCGAACCCCCCTTACCAGGATGAAAACCTGGCGTCCTAACCGATAGACGAACGGACCTGCTTTTGTAATGCGGGTGCAAAACTATAACTAATTTTCAAATATACAAGTGTCTTTTAGAAAAAAAATGTTTTGTCATTTTGATAACTTCAAATTTTGCAGTTGTAAATGGTAAATAAATGAGATTGATTTAAATGTATTTGTTTGATTAGTAGTTGATTGTTTTTTATCAAAAAAATGATATTTATTATATGACAATTTTTGTGAATATTAAAAAAATATTGGTTTAAATATGTTTTGAAAGAATATTCCTTTAAAAATTTAGGATTGTTTTTTTTAAGTCCTAATGAAAGAGTTCAACTAGGTCTAAAGGCAACAACAATATCCATAAAAAAAAGATCAAACATTTTTAAAGTTTGATCTTTTGTAATTTAAATTTTATGTAGTCGCAGTACTATTTGCTGTCAAATTCCCTGCGGTTATAAAAAGTATCATCATCTGATAGAAAGCTGGAATCATTTTCAGGATAATAAGATTTCATTACACTTCTTTCGTAATTTCTGTCAAAATTATGCTGTCTGCTATATCTGCTTGTATGTCTAAATGTATCATATCCTATGGTATTGGCCATTACAGTTTTCGTGTCTTTATTAATGCTAACAGATCCAATAGGTACAATAATGTGACTGTCTCCATCTTGATAGATAAATTCCTTTCCATTGTCGTTTGCTATTGCATCGTGTACTTCATTTCGGCTATCGTCTATTAATGTTTTATCGATTTTTACGTCTAAGTAGACAACGCGCTGCATATCTTTATTAACCCACAGATTATCAATTGTACCTATAGTGCGGTTATCAGCATCTACAATTTTCCATCCTCTTACGTCTGAATAATTGGAAGCAATCTTATAATCAGAAAGTTCGTCGAGTCTGTATAAATTTCTATGTTTATTTTCCATAAATTCTTTTTTTAATATTATATATTCATATGTATGCTGCATATAACTGCAACAAACTTTTAGCAGATATGTAAAAAATGTCTTGTACAAAGCTTTAATAGATGTACAAAGCAATTAATTCCTGCTTTTTCTTAATAATGTTTATTGTCCACTTGTAGTGTTTTCAACTTCTACATTGTTTTCAGTTGTAGTTTCATGATCTTGTACAAATATGTAGTAAACAAGCGCTGCTATGATTAGCACTACTGCAATCCATGGCCATATCGGCTTCTTTTTCTCAATTTTAATCTCTGCCATAACGTATTTTTTTTGATTATAGAATAGTTTTTAATTACTATTAAAGGTACAAATGAGAAAAGATTCGAAAGTATTTAATTTCAGCAGGATGTTACACAATTCCCAGTAGAGTAATTGATTATCAGAAGGCAAGGTTTTATTTTAAGTAGTATTAGCTTTGAGGGAATGTTTTTTTTCGTAATTTAAAGTTTTATAATATCTGTAGAGATGATCATAAATAATAAGCTCATACATTCTTTGGTTAGAGGTATATTGGCGGTTAATCATCATATGTATATGACTTGCTAAAAAGTCATAAAGATCGATTTGAATTGCATTTTTTATTTCTAAGATTTTCCCTGCGGTTTGATTTTGTTTTTCTTCGATTAATTCGTAAAAATCAGGGATATTAGATCTATTTTGTCCTTTTATATAATACTTTACTTCGTTAGATAATTCTCTGTATTTTTTATCAAGTTCTTTTTTTAATATTTTATCTGCCTCAAATTCTTCCTTAAACAAGTGCTGTAAAGTTTGCATTAGACCGAACTTCTCTGACGCAGATAAATAAAAAGAATTTAAAAGAGAGTCGATCGAGCAAAAACTAAATAAAAGTGCCATTTCTTTTTTTTGAAATGTTTTCTTTAGCGAAATATATTTAATCATCATTTCACTATCCTTCCAAAATAAAAATTCGGAATCTTCAACAGTGGTTTCACCGTATCTCTCTATTTCTCTTTTATAAGTATCCGTTTGAATTTTCCACACTAAATTCTTCTGAAGCAGATCATTCAGAATTGGATAAAGTATATGAATCGCTTTTGATAGATCTTTTTTGTTTTCCAATAAAAATCGGATTCTAAAATGTGTGTCATTATCTTGGTATCGAATGAAGAACCATTTTTGAATGATTTTTTTCTTTTTTAATTGTAAAATAGCAGGATATAATTTTTCAAGTAAAATAAGATCTGTTGTTTTCGCTCCTGTGTAAATTTTATAGTAAAGCCATTCACTCCCTAAACAAAAATTTCTCTGCATTTATAATTGTTCTTTAAAAAATGATAATATAAATTGGTTGCTAAATCCTTCTTCCTTATTATTTTTTACAATAGATTCCTCCGTAAATAGAAATTCTTCCAGAATAATTTTGTCTCTCTTTCCAGCTGACTTTAAAAACAATTGAATTCCGATTTCTGTTTGAAAATCTAAAAGAAGTGTATTGTCTGAATTGACCCAGTTTACGAGATATGGAATACCTCTGTTGCTTCTCCAAAGCGAGAATGCTTCCAATAGATCTTTACCAATTAATTTAAAAAATGGAGCCATTTCTTCTTTAGCAATATGCCATTTCGCTTTCGAAAGTATAATTTCTTTATATTCTACTCTCGGAAAATAATTGTAATGAGACTCTAAAATTCCCCAGCTAAAGCTAGATATTGGTCTTGTATTCTGCCCCTGCAAATCGCATAAAAAATGATAGACAGGCAGTGAATTAGTACTAAAGTTATGAGCGTTTGAAAGACAAGGAATAACTTCTTTATTGAGTTTTTTAGAATAGAGTTTAATTTCATCGTTTCTCACAGAGACAAATAAATCATTTAACTCAATAGTGTTTTCTTTTTCAGTACCTGAATTCGCCAGATAGGCAATTTCATAATTTCTTAAAACAGGTCTTCGTAAAATGTTTCCAGTTCTGGATTGAGGGATATGAACAATTTCAGCTAGAATTTTATCATTATGGTATTCTTGTTCTTTTTTTATAATTTTTTTAGTAAGTTTTTGAATATCAGTGTTTCCGTTGCAAAATCTGCCCAAGAGTTTTGCTGCGCTAATATCTCCTGAAGATTCAATTGCCAGCTTTTGATTACTGTATATCTCAATCATTGCAGAGAATGTAGCAGGAATCTGATCCAGATTAGTATCAAAATAAGGAAAATCACTTTCATGTAATTCTATTTTGTTCTTTTTTTTTGAAAGACACTCTTGAAGTTTTTTTTCTAGAATAGAATCATATGAAGTCCAGCTCTGAGTCTCATTTTTGCTCTTTTTACGTTTAAAAGTAAAAGCTTCGAGGATCTCATGCGAATCATTCATTTCATGATTTACAGGATAGCCTAATCCGCAATCTGTATCTAAAACAGCCATAAGAGGCATTTGCTGTGTTTCATATCTTTCAGAAAATGCTTTGATAAACATCTTGAGATTATGAGGTTTTTTTGCAGGATGTATACCGTTTAAAAAATAAAGGCCCTTGATAACCTTTTCTGAAATAGCGGCATTTAAACTATTTGTTATAGAAGTTATGTTTAAATCAGTTTGTAAAAGATATTTTTCATCATATTCAAACTTTTTTTTGAAAATATTTTCTTTGATTTCTTTGTACTGATTTTCTGCCGGAATCAGAGAAAGATCCAAATCTAAAACTTGTTTATTCAGTCCCTTTAAAAATTGATATTCCTCTTCCAGATCTGGGATATTTTTTAAAATGGACACAACGCGATCAAAATCGTTACAGCCAGTTACAGCGGCTTCTATTTCGCTTACTAAAAACTGGAAATCTATAAGATGTATAATGAAATCTAGAGCCTCTTCTTTTTGAGAATCATCATCTGCTAAAATAGAAACCATTTCGTCTACAGTTAATCCTGATTTTGTTTGATTTATTATCTCATTTAAAGCTTCAGTTTTTCGTAAGGATGTAATAGTATGTTCGCGCTTTGTCTTTATGTATTTGTATTCTATATATCTATAAAAATCACCAAATTCATAAATAGAAGAATTTGGAAAATATTTTAAATTATAAATTGCTTTTTCTCGTTTGGTGATATTTTGCAGCAATGCTACCCAGAACTGCATGTCTAATTGAGTGAATCTTTTGTGGTTTTCAGGTAAATCTAATTTTATATTGCTTTCGACATCTATTTTCCCAACCGAGCATCCAGCAAAGAGACCAAAAGGCGTGCATCTTGAAGACATTCTTGCAATATATTTGAGTAATGTAAATTCTAAAACTGATTTTTCATTAGAAGAATCAGCTTTAGAATTTTCCCATTTGTTAAGCTCATTTACCAGTTCTGGTGATGCTAGATTTAACGCTTCTTTTACTAGTGTATTTTTGTAAATAGAAATTGCCTTTTCACAATTATAATTTTTGAGAAGATGCAAATAAAAAGGAATGGGGAATAAAGGGGTTCTCAGTATATATTGTGAAAAAGAAGAAATTTTAAACTTTGGTTTCATTCCTTCTTTTTGCTAACTTTTTCGGCTAATAGCATAGCATTATAAACATTTAGAACTTTACCTGATTTTGATAATTCAGAAAACGGAACTTTTTTGTCTTCGGTACCTGGTAATATTACATCTATTGAATAAGCTGTCCCTGAATCCATAATGATTTGTTTGACTTCTTTTGCGGTAAGAGTAGGGTAGTAAGACCAGATTATAGCAGCGGTTCCCGCTACCATAGGTGCAGAAAATGAAGTTCCAGAATCTGTCTTATAGATGTTTCCGGCACCAGTTGTGTAAATATCTTCTCCGGGAGCAAATAGGTCTACATTTTGTTTGCCGTAATTAGAATAATCTGAAACAAATTTTTCTCCTAAATTTTTAGTAGTTGATCCAACATTAATAAAATTATTGCAGATTCCTCTGATACCATCATAGTTTTGATCATTAGGATAGTGGCTTACTTTGTCTAAATCTTCACTGTCGTTTCCTGCACTGTGCACCAAAAGCACATTATGTTCTTCGGCATATTTAAAAGCCTCTGATACCCAATCTTTATGCATGGAAAACTCTTTTCCAAATGACATATTAATTATTTTGGCTCCATTATCGACGGCATAACGAACTGCCATTGCAATATCTTTATCATGCTCATCTCCTGAAGGAGATATATTTAAAGGCATAATTTTTATATCTGCTATGCCTTTTATTCCAATATCATTATTTCTGTTGGCTGCGAGAATTCCCGAAACCATTGTGTTATGATCTTGAATTGGCCTATGTCCGACCTTATTATTACTGACATTGTTATTGCCATATCCTTTTTCTAAAATATTTGGATTATCACCTATTGAAAGACGCTCATTATAATTTATATTCAAGTTTTTGTTTACTATAGAATCAAGTTGAGTTTGTTGGTCCAATATGTCTTGTAAAGAATTTTGATCAACATCTAAACTAACCATCATATAAGAAATTAGCGCTCCTAAATCTGTATCGCCGTCATCTCTTCTTTGTCGATATCTTTTATCATTTATTTTATATTTTTTATAGAGACTATCCAATTGTCTGTAGGTATAATCTTCCTTAGGGAAAAAATGTTTTAACGTATCTTTGACTAAAGGATAAATAGCGACATTATGATCTAATGATTTTAACCAATTTTTGTAAAACTTGTCTTTTTCTTCAAATTTTTTTAAAGCTCTTTGATATTCATTGTATTTGTATAAATCTTTAGAATCAATTTGAGATTCTGTTTTATCTTTAAATAGAGGTGTCCATTCTTGTAGAATGCGAACATATTCATATCTATTCCAGACTACATAACCACCACTTTTAGTACCTGTAAAACTCCATCCATTAATATCATCTATGTAACCATTCTGATCATCATCAATTCCATTATTTGGAATTTCCTTGTTGTTTATCCAAAGCTGTCCTTTTAAATCTTCATGATTTATATCAATTTGAGTATCTATTACAGCTACAATAATATTTTTAATTTTTGGTTTCTTTTTATTTAGGCGATACCATTTATCTAGTGAAATACCGGAAATAGTATCTTCTTGGTAATCTTTTTGATACCAATTATTTAATGATATTGTTTTTGGGGTGTTTTCAGAATTTAGAATTCTGTTAGAATTCTTATATTCTTTGGCAGATTTGCAACTTACAAAAATGAAGAAAAAAATCAAGAAACTATTAATTAATTTCATGTCTGAATAAATGCTTTTTTTAGTGAAATTAGATAATTAGTTTTATGGTTTATTACAAACTTCAGAAGAACCTTTTTTTCCTTTAAGATCATTTGTATCGATTGGATCATCGATATCATTTCCCCCACCAACAATTAAATGTAAGTTTTTTAGTTTTGCGACTTCGAATTTCTCAAGACTGAATTTCTGTATTTCTTTTTTTTGTTTTTTCATTTTCATCTTTAATAAGTTTTTAAATTACGCTACTGTTGCAAATGTAATCAGTCTACTTTGTATAATAGAAAAGTAAGTTAGTATACTTGTCGAAATTCCTGAATTTCGAGTCGACTTCTGAGTTTAATAAGTTGTTAATTAGTGGTTTGTTCTATATTGCAGAATCCAGTTCTTTAATGAAGTAGGTTGGTTTTAAACCTGTTTTTTTGTAAAATGCAGTCGAAAAAGATTCTGAATTGTTAAAACCAAACTCTAATGCAAGTGCTTGAATAGTATATTTTCTAAGCTTGTTGTTTTCCTGTAATTGTTTAATGGCAAACTCAATTCGTAGATCATTTATGTATTGAGTAAATGATTTTTCTTTGTATACATTAACTATTTTTGACACGTATTTACTGTTGGTTTCAAATGTGGTGGATAAAATTTGGACTGTTATATTTGATTGCAGATATCCTTTATTATCTTCAAAAAAACTAAGTTTTTCCAAAATTAGATTTACTAACTCTTGTGCGATACCTATTTCTTCACTTTTAGTTGGATCAATTTTAGGATTAGTTTCAATCTCAGATTCGTTAATGTTATTTACGGGATTTTGATTTATTATTTTTTCAAATCTAGATCGATATTGTTTCTTTGTACGATACTCATAGAAAGCAAAACCGCCTAAACTGATGGTCGTTAAAAATAAAACACCTAATCCCCAATGTGTTTTTATTTCATCATTCTTAAGAGTAGTGATAAGATTTTCTTTGTCAGATATTAAACGAGGAACATCGTATTCTCTATGTACCAATTTATTTAGTTCTTTGTAATTTTTTTGTAAAGAACTATCGATTGACATATATGCAGTGATATATTTTAATTGATTCTCTTTATCCCCTAATTTTTTGTAGTAAGTAATTAAATATGGATATCCATCTACAAACTCGGTACTTATTTCCTTTGTCATTTTATAGATAGAATCTACTTTAATGAAATTTTCTGCAGCTTTTGTCTTTTTTCTTAGCCCATCGTAGGCTTTTCCTAAGTAGTAGTAACCAGCTAAAATGTTTCCTGTGTTATTATATTCTATCATCTTAGGCAGTGCTTTGTTTATACTGTCTAATGCCAAACTGTAATTCTGTTTCAATACTTGGTTAGCACCCTCATTTAAAATAAAAAGATATTGATATTCTTCATTTTTAGTTATTCTAGATTCATTATAGCCAAGTTTATTATAATATGTTGTGGAGTCAATGTTCTGTAAAGATTTATGACAATCTGCAATTCCAAAAATAATGCTTTGATAATCTTTGGCGTATCTTTCAGATCTAAAATCTTTCGTTTTGTAATACTTATAGCATTCTTTGTAGATTTCTAAAGCTTCATTGTATTCTCCCAAGTCTTCTGATTTAGTAATTCCTATATATTCTCTCACTACATAGTAATAGTCTAAATTAGTTTGAAGTGCCACTTTCTCCGCTCTGTTATAATTAAGCATTGCCTCTTTAAACTTAAATTGAAACTTTAAAAGATCTGCCTTTTCACAATAAGCTGCTGCTGGGAAAAATTTATCTTTAGATTCTTTTGAATATTTGATAACACTATCAAGATATTGAATAGCTTTATTTCTGTCGGATTGATAGTAGAATAACGCAATTTGGTAATTGGCCCTGGCTTTTCTAATATTACTATTTTCTTTTATTGCTTTAGCCATGTAGGCATTTGTATATAATAATTGTTTCTTTTGATTACCTATATTTTTAAAATACAAATCGTGTAAATCATCATATGATAGTTTTTTAAGATCATTTTTGTCAACTTGGGCGAATAAAAAAAACGGGAATAAAAGTATTAATAACACTTTTGATGGTCTATTGTTAATCATGTATTGTTGTTTCTTACAAAAATAGAATAACTCCAAAAAAAGTATTACTAATACTTAGCTTTTTTTATTTTTTGTAATTATTTGATATAGTGTATTTTGGAAGTGTTTTTTGATGAAATTCCTGAATTTACTATCGACATTCCTGAATTTCGATAGCCAACATTTGTGAGTAGTATCATGTTTGTCTAGTTTTGGTTTCAGAAAAGTGAGGCATTTTTTACAGTAGGACGTCGCTGCAAGAAACAAATTTCTTTTTTGTAATGTAATTGGCCGATTGCAAGAATAAATTAATTCAAATGTTTAATCATTAAAAAAATCAATCATGAATTTAGAAAATTTAAATGTAGTTGAGCTTAATAGAGATCAAAGTATTTCTATTGAGGGTGGTGGATGGCCAGAATGGTTCGCTACCCAAATTGTGGATCATTGGGATGAAATAAAAAAAGGAATTAGTGATGGCTTTAAAGCTGGTAGTAAATAATTAAAAAAATAATTTATCATGAAAAATTTAAACGAACTGAATGTAAATGAATTAAATTCAGAAGAATTATTAGCAATTGATGGCGGAATATGGGAAGATTTAGCTTATGGCGTTGGTTATGTTGCGGGGCGTTTGTATGCTGCGTATAGAGATATTGAGCCACAAGTATATCAAAGATGGTAATATTTATTCATTAAATAAGTTAAAAAATAAAGAGGCGATAAAAAAGCCTCTTTATTAAAATTAATATATATGACCTCAAAAATAAAAAATATTGTATTTGGACTAAAGCGGTGGGAATTGATATTGCTTGTAATTCTTCTTAATTTTTTAAATAATTACATATTTTCGGTTATTTCAAATCTTTTCGATATTTCGTTAAATAAAGGTTTTAACGATAGTTATACAGTTAAAGAAAAAATAGTTTTATTTGTTTTAGTTGCTCCTCTCATTGAAACTTTACTATTTCAGTACGTAGTTATTGAGATTTTTAAAAGTTTAAAAATGAAATTAAAATATTGTTGCGTTTTATCTGCTTTTGTCTTTGCATCATTCCATCTTTATAATATTTTTTACTTTTTGTACGCTTTCACAGGAGGCTTGTTATTTGCCTTTTTATATATAAGGGGCAAGAATCAAAAGGGTGCAATATTACTACCATTAGTAGCCCATATTATCTATAATGGTTTTGTTTTTTTTATCAAAACCTATGTAACTTAAAATAATTTCTAAAAGAGTTTACCCGTGCAATATTTTTTTGTTACGGAAGATCTGTGCCATTTCAGATTTTAGAATTCCTTATATTTTATCAAATTCCGTTAATATTAAAATGAAATGAATTTTAGTTCAGATCCAGTAAATACATTGGAAAATCTTGTTTCAAAAAACAAGACCGGAAGTTTTTCTATCTACTTGATTGTTGTTTTGACGATTATTATTTTATTGTTTTTGTTGCCCATCATTAAAGTTGATATTAGCAGTCAAAGTCGCGGAATTGTTCGCAGTACAACGGATAATGTTCCTGTAACTGCAATTGTAAGTGGACGTATAGTATATCTTAATCTAAAAAATAATCAGGTAGTACAGAAAGGAGACATACTGCTGAAAATTGCCAAACAAAATCTAGAAACAGAAAAAAATACTCAGCATGTAGTGTCTAATTCTGTTACAGAGCTTTTAGAAGATGTAAAATCAATTTTATCTGCTAGAACAACTACTTTAAAAACGACAACTGCAAGAGAAGAATATTTAAAATTTCAATCCCGTAAAAGTGAATTAGAAAGTAAGATCTCACAGGCAACTGTAAATTTCAATAGAAATAAAGGTTTATATGATAAAAATATTATTGCAAAAGTAGAATATGAAAAATATGAGTATGAATTGCGCTCGGCAAATGAAGCTCTGAAAAGTTACATAAGCGAGCAAAAGTCAACTTGGGAAAATCAAAAAAGAGATCTCGAAGAACGTATAAAAAATCTTAACGGGAGTATTGAAAAAATTAATGTTGAAGAGCAAAATTATGTTATCATTGCGCCAATTTCTGGAACAATTGAGAATTTTTCAGGCTTACAGAAAGGTTCTTTTTTAAATGCATCTCAGTCTATCGCAACTATTTCAGCATTAGATCATTTAATTGTCGAAAGCATGGTTTCTCCAAGTGATATTGGACTTATTCATAAAAATCAGAAAGTAAAATTTCAATTTGATGCTTTCAATTATAATCAATGGGGATTACTTGAAGGGAAGGTTATCGATATAGACAGAAATATTTCTGTTCAGGAAAACCAGACTTTTTTTAAAGTTCGCAGTGAATTAACCTCAACAGAAATGAAACTTAGATCTGGATATAAAACCGCGGTTTCAAAAGGAATGACACTTACTACACGTTATTATATAACCAGAAGAACTTTGTTTGATTTATTATTTGACAAAGTAGATGACTGGTTAAACCCAAAACAATTATCAATAGAGAATTAGTACTATAATGGCATCTATCAAAATAAAACAACATGATATTAAAGATTGTGGCGCTGCTTGTCTTGTATCTATTGGAAATCATTACAAGGTTAATCTCCCAATAGCACGAATTCGCCAATATGCACATACAGATAAACGAGGCACCAATGTTCTTGGCATTATTGAAGCAGCTGAGAAAATGGGTTTTACAGCCAAAGGAGTAAAGGGAGGAATAGATTCTTTAGATAAAATACCAATGCCTGCAATTGCGCATGTTTTTATAAAGCAACAGCTGCAACATTATGTGGTAATTTACAGGGTTGAAAAATCTAAAGTTGAAAATCAGTCCAAAATTACGGTGATGGATCCAGGTGTAGGGAAAATGGAAGTGTACACTTTTGAAGAGTTTCAGAAGATCTGGTCAGGTGTTTTAATACTTTTTGCACAAAACGATAGCTTTAGAACGTACGATGAAAAAACATCACCGTTGACTCGATTTTGGCACCTGATCCAGCCTCACAAAACTATTTTAATTCAGGCATTGTTTGGCGCAATAATATTTACCGTTTTAGGATTGGCAATGTCTATTTATATCCAGAAGATTACAGATTATATTTTGGTAGAAGGCAATCGCAAACTTCTTAATTTGCTAAGCGTTTGTATGCTTGGTGTAATTTTGCTGCAAGGATTTGTTGGTTCTCAAAAAAGTATTTTTGTTTTGAAAACGGGACAGCTAATAGATGCTAAGTTAATTTTAGGTTATTATAAACATTTATTGCATTTGCCTCAGCGCTTTTTTGACACAATGCAAATAGGGGAAATTACATCAAGAATTAATGATGCAGTCAAAATCAGATCGTTTATTAATGAAGTAGCAATTGATATGATTGTAAATGTTTTTATTGTCATTTTTTCATTCGCCTTGATGTTTACCTATCATTGGAAATTAGCTTTAATTATTTTAGGGGTAGTACCTTTTTATGGTTTAATTTATTTCATTCTCAATAGGTTCAATAGGAAAGTTGAACGAAGCATAATGGAGAATGCAGCCGAGCTTCAGACTCAATTGGTTGAAAGCGTCACGCATATAAGAACAGTTAAAGAATTTGGAATAGAAGAATTTTCAAATCTAAAAACCGAAAATAAATTTGTCAAACTTTTGTTTACAGCTTATAAATCAGGATTAAATAGTATTTTTTCAGGCACTTCTACACAATTTTTGGCTTCTTTATTTACAGTAATTCTTATGTGGGTAGGATCAGGTTATGTAATTGATGGTGCTATTACGCCAGGCGAATTATTCTCTTTTTATGCTTTGGTAGGCTATTTTACTTCTCCCGTCGCGTCTTTAATAGGGATGAATAAAACAGCGCAAAATGCTCTTATTGCAGCTGACAGGCTTTTTGAAATCATGGATTTGGAGCGTGAAAAGACAGAGAATAAAATTGAAATGCAAAGAGAAAATATCGGAGATATAAAATTTGAAAATGTTAGTTTTAGATATGGTTCAAGAATGGAAGTTTTTAAAGGGTTTAACGCTGTATTTAGAAAAAATGAAACAACAGCAATAGTAGGGGAAAGCGGCAGTGGAAAAACAACATTGATTTCATTATTGCAAAATTTATATTCAATAAATGAAGGGAAAATATATCTTGGGGATTATGATACTCAATTTATACATTATAAAAGTTTGAGACAGCTTATTGGAGTTATTCCGCAGCAGCTGAATTTATTCTCGGGAAATATTATAGAAAATATTGCATTAGGGGATTCTTTTCCTAACATTCAAAGAATATTGGATTTGTCAAAGCAATTGGGAATTATTGAATTTGTTGAGAAGTTGCCTAATGGTTTTGAAACCCAAATTGGTGAAAACGGAGCAATGCTATCTGGAGGGCAGAAGCAAAGAATCGCGATTGCAAGAGCTTTGTATAAAGATCCTGAAATATTATTAATGGATGAAGCCACTTCAGCCTTAGATACAAGTTCTGAAATGATTGTTAGAGAAACTATAAGCAACTTTAAAAAACAAGGTAAGACTATCATTATTATAGCTCACCGTTTAAGTACAATTTCAAATGCTGACAAAATTATGGTAATGCAGAATGGTGAAATTGTAGAATCAGGCAGTCATCATGTTTTACTTGAGAAAAAAGAAAAATACTTCGACTTGTGGAAAAAACAGAGTTTAGTTTAAAGTTTGTAGTTCTCCCGCTCCCTCAAAGTGTTCAGTTGAAAACCTGCGAAATCCTGAAAGTTTCAGCGGACTGACTTTGCGTACTTTTTTTGTGTTTCTTAGAGCTTTATACTTCTTTCTTACTCGTTAATCTAACATATATAAAAATATCAGCTAAAGTTAGAAAACAAAAAAAAGCTCCAGATTTCTCTGAAGCTTTGTCTTAGTAGCGGGAACAGGACTCGAACCTGTGACCTTCGGGTTATGAGCCCGACGAGCTGCCTACTGCTCTATCCCGCGATGTTTCGGGTGCAAAGATACACACTAAATACGGTTATGCAAATAATTTTTGTACTTTATTTAGTATAATTTTTCAAAATTAGGGTGTTTGTTAGATTTTAAAATCTAATAATTCCTCGTAAACATTTCCTGTTAAGCCAAGTAGCAAGACAAATGCAGGTTCGGTTTTTATTCCTTTTTCTTTTAGTTTAATGATTTCTAATCGGAAGTTTTCGCCTTTGGAACGAAGAATTTGGTCTTCAATAACCATATGTCTGTATCCATTTTGAAGTTCTGTTGGAGTATTTTGCCCAAAAATTTCGATTTCAAAAGCGTCAATGAAGAAATTCGCAATAACAGATTCTTGATCGTTAATGAGATTTTCTCGAATCGCAAAATTGCTTTCATTTTGGAACAAATTTTTAATTTTCTTCATAAATTCAGATTTGTTTTTCCAATAACAGATAATATCTAAATCACTATTTTCAATATCAATATTCATAGGAATTGTGCCCACTAAAATAGGGTCAAAGTCAGCAAGATTTTCTAAAACTTTATGTTGCTTTAAAATATGAAATGCAGCTTGCTGTTTTGGGTTTCCTGTTTTTAAATAAGATATGTCCTTGAAATCAATCATTTATGATATCGCTTTTTTCTTCGTTGATTTCTTGCTCTAATCTCTTATTGATATTGATTTTTGCATTCGTGAAAACAAAAATCGTAGTGCCGTATTCTCTTGCATATCGATTTGTTATTTGACCACCAATTGCAGCCGTTTCAAAATACGGACTCGTTTCTTTAAGTTCTTCATTGTTTTCGTCATAATCCTTTACACGAATAAGGTTTTTGTACTGAATGTCAAGATCAAACCAATTCAGATAATCAGCGTTGAAGGAAACGGCTTTAATTCCTTTTTTAGAATAAAAATTAATCGCTCCAGCTTGTCCGTAATTATCGCAAAGCACAATAGTTTCTTTTTTGTTGGGCACTAAATCGTAAATCGAATCTGTTTTTCTGGCCAATTCTTTCCAGCCCAGCATATCAGCAAAATCCTGAGGCAGATGATGGTCTTTTCCGTCTTCCCAGCGAAGCATTCCCAGTTTTTTGTACTTTTCTGGATGCTCCACTATATATTCTGGACTTTTGTTTGGAAAAGCAATATTATACATTGGAATAAAAAGTAATAACGGAATAAGAATAAAAACAGGTTTTAAAAAACGTTTCCATCCATTATTTAAAATTTCAGATAAAAAAACAGCACCAAAAGCAATATAAATTGGATATAAACCAATTGCATAATAAGCTTTTGCTTTGAAGTAGATAAAAATTAGAAGAGTAAAAATAAAAGCTCCAAAAAAGAGTTGGTATTTCTTAAAAGGTTTGTAAACCAATAATGCATAAAGTGCACCAAAAATGACAAACAAAGAGCCGATAAAAAATAGAATTTGTTCTTTCAAAAATCCGATACGATCAACATTTATCAATTGTGTTTCTGCCAATTCTTTCATGTGATGTACAATCGGAAAATGATTATTGTATTGCCAAAGGAGATTAGGCATAATTAAAATTAAACCTAAAATCAAACTAAAATAAAGTTCTTTTTGCGCTACTATTTTTCGCTGATTTGATAGTAAAATGGCAGGAATTAATCCGAGTAAGAGAAATAAAATATTGTATTTGTTTAGAAAACCAAAAGCAAACACAACTGCTGCAAGATAAAGCCATTTTGGTTTTTCGGAAGTTATGTATTGTATTAAAATATAATAAAATGCAGTCCAGCATAAAATGTCTAAGGAGTTTGGCTGATAAAGCGTATTGATGCGTAATAAACAAGAAAGCAAAATTCCGAGTGCTCCGAGAATTAATGCATAAAGATTTCCTTTTAAAAGTTCTATAGTTTTCCAGACAACAAGAAGTGTTAACGCACCAAATAGAGCAGGGAAGAACTTGATCCAAAAAAACGAATTCCCTAGAAGGAAAATAATATACGAAAACCATGAAGTTACCGGCGGAACCGATAAATATCCCCAAGCCAAATGATGTGCTTGATCCAAATGCAGATATTCGTCGCGCTGCAAATCATATTCGGGACTAATTAAAACATACTGCAAAACAAATTTTAGAATAATAAACCCAATTAAAATCAGTGTTTTTTTAGTCATGAAGTTTTTGGTTTTTAGTTGTAAGTGGTTTTCTGTCAGTACAAACGTAAAGCGAATATAATATTTATTTTGATTGTTATAAAAGGTTTGGGTTTCGTTGTTTTAGAAATAAAAAAAAGCTCCAGATTTCTCTGAAGCTATTTTATAAAGATTAATTTCTTTTTGTGGAATTTGGAATTTCTTTTTTGAAAATTTAAAAAAATTATTCCTCTCCTGCTGTTTCAAATTCCATGTGATCTACAATTTCGGCTTCTGCTTTTTCAGGTTTAGAAGCTTTTAAGGTATTGAATCTTTCCAGCATTTCTGTTTCGCCTTCTTCACCACTGAAATAAGGGAAAACATCCATAATTGGTGTTTCTGAAATAGACGGAATAGAATATTCGCCCATTGTATTTTTCATTATATGAAGTGTGTTGTCAAAAGCCTCGCGAACATCATTTGCCTGAACCAGCATATACATGCTTGTTTTTCTTTCCTTACCGCTTTCTTCATCATAAGCAATTAAAGTGATTTTAGATTTAAACCATCTGTCCGCATTTTCAAAAGGATGAATTTCGGCATAGTTTGCCACTTTGATCGCTGTGATTTTAAATTCTTCACTAGTATAGGCGGCCATTTCTTCAGTCATTCTTTTTTCAGCTTCTGTATAAGACAAAGCATCAACCAAATAGGGCTCGGTTAAAACTTTTTGTCCTCCTGTTTCATCTGTTTTTCTATATTTTACTTTGCATTCGTACCAAACTGCGCTCATTTCTTTTTAAATTTTTAAGGATGTCAAAGATAAATTTTACATGAAAATAAATAGTTAAAACTTGAAATAGATATTCACAATTTTGGATGGTTTTTTATAATGTTTTGATGTTCTGATTGTTGTGTTTTTGCTTGGAAAAATACTTTGTAATCACATTCATTCTTTTGGATTTTAGAATTGCAAAAATATTTTTTGATTCTAAATTATTGTAAGCCAATAAATTATTTGCCTTTAATTTTAAATTGATAAAAAAACTAGGTCATTCTCAAACCAAATGGTCAATTTGAACGTAAGTGTGAGAAGATAATGGCTAGGAGTGAGGTAAATTCGAATGGTATTAGTTTTTGGGGCATATTGAGTTTTGCCACATTTCTAGCTGTTATTTTTTAATAATTTAAGGAATACAATGACAGGAAAATTAAACGTTCAAAGATTAAACGAAACACTAAAATATCTCGAAAGTAAACATCGTGAATTAAAAAAAGCAAATCAAAACGATACTCGAAGTCTTGATTCGGTGATAAAATATATGAAAAAAGATATGATAGAACAATATAATTTATCAGATCATCATTCAACGATCAAACAAGAAATTAAAGATACCGAAGCTTTTATCGAGAACGTCAAAGAAATTATCGAAATCAATTCTTAAAATTATTTTATTGGATAAATTTTATTTTTATTCCAGCTTAAATTTTTCGTTTTTGCAATCTAAAATTAAAGTATGATTAAGGAAAAGCTTATTTCCAATCATTCCCTGCATGCCTGATTGTTTCATTAAAAAGTTTTGTAGTTTTGATGTACCTTCAATATAAGTAACTTCTGAAAGTGGTAAGGGCACATTTCCAAATTGTATTTTCTTATTGGCAGAAGCAGAGAACACAGCCAAAGTATTGCCCCAAGAATTTCCTTTTTCAGTTTTTATTGCGCTTGTTTTGGACTTGTACTTTTCCCAAGCTTCTTTTGTGGTAATCAATTCGTAACCGCTTGTTCCAGAATCATACAATAATTTTAAATTTTCATTGTCGACCATAGCAGGAATCAAGATTTTACGTTTTTTAAATTCAAAATCTATAAAATTATTTTCGTGTATTTTTTCGATAAAAGAACATTTGTTATGCTTAAAATCTAAGACACTTATTCTTTTTTCTAATAAATCTGTTCCAATTGTTCCAATTATATTTTCGGCATTTGCATTGTCAAAGTCAATTTTACTGCCATAATTTAAAACTTCAAAATCAGAAGAAATAACATTCATATTTCCGATTTTAAAACCTGTTGAGATTTTATTTTTTTCATTATCGATTTTAATTCGATTAGGAAATTTTTCGGAAATTGATTCTAAAGAATTTTTGTAGAAAACAGTAATTGGCGAACCTGAATCTAACTGCATGTAAAATGTCTTATCAATTCCATTTAATTTAATCGGCAGAAGCAGAGCAGCATGTGAGTTTTCATTTGTAGAAATCCATCTTGTCGGAATATTTTCTGCTGTTCCAGAAACATTCAGGTAGTTTTCTGGTGGTGTAAATTTCTTTTGAAAGTAAAGATATCCTCCCAATAATGACAAAACAATAATTGTTACACTAATAATTGCAATTTTCTTAAATAATTTCATGGTTTGTTTTTTCTGCAACATTCGGATTTAGTTTCCGATTTTGGTGAAAAAACTAGGCGACATTTTTACGTCAGTTTTATGACTTTAACTATAAGAAGTTGTGTTTTAGTTTAATAGCTAATCTTTGTTTTTGGTTTAAACTAATTCCGTTTAATATAACAACAACTAATTTTAAGGAGAGAATTACAATTAACGGAACCAGAAAAAGAGGAAATTCTATAGAAAATGCTTTTTGAATGAACGGACTCAAGATCATTAAAAACGAAAGTATAAGACTCAGAAAGATTTGAATGGAGATGATTTGTTTTCCAAGTTCTCTGTTTTTAAAGTCTTTGGTTTTGTAAGTTAAAATTAAAGGGAAAATAATACTTCCGAATGGTATAATAAATCCGCTTAAAGCAGAAAGATTAATTAATTTGGCCCTTTCAATTTCGCTATTTTCTTTTGTAGCAATTAGATTTTCGGGTTCAGTTTCTAAAGACTGCGCAATTGTTTTTAAAGTAAATCCTTTAAGAATATTTCCTGCTTCAATTCTCTGAATAGTTCGCAATGAAAGTCCAGATTTTTCGGCAAGTTCATTTTGAGTCATGTTTTTTTCCTCTCTCAAAATTTTGACTTTATTCTTCATTCTTATAAATTGCTTTTGGAAGTTTGCTGACGAAAATAGAAAAAAGTTTTGATCACCGGCGATTTAATTCCTTATTTTCCTTTAACATTTTTAACGACGCATAACAGAAATAGAAAAGTTTAATAAAAATTTAATCGTTTTTCTTTAACAAAATTATTAACTTGTTATGTATTAAGAAAGATTTACTTTAACCAAAAATAAACTTATGCGAGTATCAGTAGTCCGAAAAAATATAAAATTTACACCAGATTCGAGAAGAGTTGTCGCCCGATATTTTATGAACGGGTACGAACGAACCCAACAGATGGTACTTCGGATAATGATGTTGGACGAAAAACAAGTTTTACAAACTTTAGAACAAACACTGCGAGAATTTGCGAGACGTCATAGAAACATCTCTGCAGTTTTCTTTAGACATTGCGAACGAATAAGACCTATTATTGAAGAAATGAAAATTGATTATGAGGCAATGTCTCTAGATAGAAAAATGCTTATTGGATCATATTGCACAATGGAATATGCAATTGAATCTGCTGCAATTTTCAATCCTTCAATTGTAGAAGATTTTGACCAAACAGGTTTGGAAGCAGGTGAAAAACGTGTCGTAATTTCTTTTCGTGCAACTGGTGAAGGTCATATTTCGTCTATTGTTTTTAGGAGAGGAATCTTAGACAGAGACAATAATCTCCATATTATGAAAATTGGAAACCATATTGATAAAGCCGAAATCGAACATAAGACTTTATTTAATAAGGAAAGATTTTTAACGAAATTGACAGAAATGCATACGACGGATAAATATATTACCCAGATTATGCAGGACCTCCCAGATGAATTTGAATTTGCGATTCTCAAAAATATGCTAAACACAGCTTTGAGTGATCCTATAATTCGTGAAGAGCGAAAAACAGCATTACAGGAAATATTGTGGCTGGCGAATTCGTTTTACGACATACAATTCAAGCACGATTCTGATATTACAGAACGAGTAATTTTTCCAATTTCTGATTCTGAAAGCCGAGGAATAGAAGATGCTCGTTTTGTACGTTTTGTAGACGATGATGATTCTGTTCGTGTAATGGCAACTTATACCGCTTATAACGGACATACAATATTGCCGAAACTTATTTCGACCGAAGATTTTTACAGTTTTAGAGTCATGCCTCTTCATGGTGTTGGCGCTCAGAATAAAAATCTAGCTTTGTTTCCGAGAAAAATTAAAGGTAAATATGCCATGCTTGCCAGAATAGACGGTGTAAATAATTATATCATGTATTCTGATCGTGCAACACAATGGAATACGCCAATTCTTTTGCAGGAACCTCGTTATACGTGGGAATTGACTCAGATTGGAAATTGCGGTTCGCCGTTGTGGACAGAAGAAGGCTGGCTTGTAATTACGCATGGCGTAGGTACAATGAGACGTTATTGTATTGGAGCTTCATTGTTTGATCTCGACGATCCTTCTAAAGAAATAGGAAGACTTACAGAACCATTGCTTTCTCCATTAGAAGATGAGCGCGAGGGATATGTGCCAAATGTGGTATATTCCTGCGGTGCCATTATTCATAACGATAGTTTAATACTACCTTATGCAGTATCAGATTATTGTTCTACTTATGGTGTAGTTAATTTGGCCGAATTGCTGGATGCGCTTAAGAATAGTAAATAAGAGTGTTTAACGCTTATTTTTAAGATCTGGAATTTTCTCTATCAAATTCTTCCAATATCTCTTTGGCATATGTTTGATATGAAGTTTCGTGTTCTTTCTCGATTCAATGTTAACGCTTGTGAAATAATTGCGCCATAAATTTTGAAAAAATTCTTCATCCTCATCGGCTATTTCAGCTAAAAATTGGGATGAAGAAATTTTCGAATCAAACGTTAATTCGACAGTTGAAACATTTTCCAGGTCATAATAAATGCCATATTTCCGTTTTGCATCATAAATCAGCCAGCGCTGGTCTGCGTAACGGTTTTTAAAATGATTTTCTATAATCGGCAAAACATTGCAGTCGGGTTCGACAATTGCATAATACAATTCATCTTTAGTTAGTTTAAAACGAACAAAAGCTTTCATTCTATGACTTTCTTTGCCGGTTAAATGTGTTGCTTTTCTAACATTTAAAACATCATTATTGCTAAAATCTTGTTCGATGTTTTGTGAACTTGAAAATACATATTGTACAAATCGAAATAAGGTTTCGTCAATCTGATTCAATTCTGATAAAAAAGCATAATAAAGGTTCGTAAAACCACTGGCAGAAAGTTTTTTTTGTAGACCATTTAAAACTCGATTGGCTTTATTGTTATCTGTCGTTACAAAATGAGTATTTGAAAAAAGTAAAACATTTGAAACTTCTTTTTTAGCAAAAATTACATCTTCGAGCTTATATTCATAAACTTCAAAAACAGCTGTAAGCCAGCCTTCATAACTTCCGTCATAAATTACGTGTGTCATTATAATTAAAATAAAGCCAGCTGGTTAGAAAAATTATTTTGGTATTTACTGTTTTGTAAATTTAAAATCTGATTTTTTATTTGAACAGAAGTCAAATCTTTCTGCAGGTAAAAAGGAGATGCAAATGCTAGAAAAAATTTAGAGCGATTATAAGCAATTCCTAATTTTTTTAAATCTTGCGGCTGGAGTTTTTTAAACTGTCGGGCGGCAACAATTTTCTTAGCACTCAAAAATCCTATTCCTGGAATACGCTGAATTAATTCTAAATCTGCGGTATTAATATCAACAGGAAATTGATCTAAATTTCGTAAAGCCCAGCCCAATTTCGGATCGATTTCGAGATCAAGATTTGGCTGATCGAAACCAACAATTTCATTTACATTAAATCCGTAATAGCGAATTAACCAATCGGCTTGATACAAACGATTTTCCCGAATCATAGGTACTGGTGTGCCAATTGCAGGAAGCCGATTGTCATAACTTATGGGTACATATCCAGAATAGTAAACGCGGCGCATATTCATTTTTTCGTAGAAATAATTGGCCATGCCTAAAATTTCGAGATCATTTTCTTTTGTGGCGCCAATAACCATTTGCGTACTTTGTCCTGCAGGCGCAAAAAGCGGTGCTTTGTAGTTTAATTTTTTCTCTTCTTTGTAGCCGACAATTTCATTTTTAAGATATTCCATCGGTTTAATTACATCGATGTGATTTTTATCTGGCGCAAGCAGTTTCAAACTTTGTTCAGTCGGCATTTCTACATTTACGCTTAAACGATCGGCATAAAGTCCAGCCTCTTTTAGTAATTCGTCACTGGCGCCTGGAATAGCTTTTAGATGAATATATCCGTTAAAATTTTCTTCCAGTCGTAATTTTTTCGCTATTCTAACCAGACGTTCCATTGTATAATCGGGATTATCAAAAATACCCGAACTCAGGAATAATCCTTCGATATAATTTCTTCTATAAAAACCAATTGTAAGATCGACAACTTCTTGAACCGTAAAGGCAGCTCGTTTTATATCATTACTTTTTCGGCTGACACAATAAGCACAATCAAAAATGCAATGGTTGGTCAATAAAATTTTAAGCAGAGCCACACAGCGGCCGTCTTCGGTAAATGCATGGCAGATTCCATTTGCAGAAGCGTCTCCTAATCCTTTGTTTTTATTCTTGCGATTGCTCTGACCTGAAGAACAAGAAACATCATATTTGGCTGCATCTGCTAAGATCGCCAATTTCTCCATCACTCTTTCATGTACCATTTTGATCTTGTTTATTTGTTGTTTGAAATGAAATTTATCACCTTCAAAACTACTCATTTGACTCAAAAATGACTCGAAAATAGCTGTTCTAAATTGTATCAATTTTTGAGCAGATAAGTAAATATCTATTCTGAAAAATTAACATTCATAATCCGAAAACAGGTATAAATACGTAGCTGCAGTTTTTTCAATGTCTTTATATTGCGCAACAGTATAAAAATTAATCAAACCCCCTTAATGATTGATTTTTACTAGTATTAGCGAATAATAAACCGAATAGCTAAAACGATGAAATTTATACAAGGACAAGATGTAACCTACACTGCATTGAGTGGAATATCTTATAAGGGAACAGTGATCGAAAGAAAAATGGATTTTAAAAAAGGACTTATAATAAGATCTGCTTCAAAAGAAAGAGATTTTCATTATTTGATTGAAATTCAAAAAAATGGTACAACAGAAAAGATTCTTTGTGCCGAAAACAATCTCCAACTTTTAGAGAAGAAAAAACGCAGGGTAAAAAAAGCTGCTTGATTTGTTGGTTAAGGAATCGAATAAAAAAAGCTCCAGATTTCTCTGAAGCTTTTGTATAAGTGAAGATACTTTTTAGAAATTAGTATTTACCTTTTTAGAACGATCTGCAATGTAAGAGATCAGCCAAGTTACTTGTCCTTCTTTTACAAAGTATATTTTCTTTGCCGCTAAATTTGGAATACTTTCTAGACAAGTCACTAGAATATTATTTGCAGAAATAAGGTATTTTTGATCGTAAGTGCTTAAAACTCTCGCAGCTTCTTTATTCGTTTTTGCCAAGTTTGTAAACTTGCTAAAGTTGTTTTTTAGAATGGCATCGTAATCAATAACGTCTTGCAGACTTAATGTAACATAATGTTCCTTAACGTTTTCGTTATAATATAATGTCGAAAATGCCCATACAGCTCCGCCAGATAAATATAATTTATCCTTTTTTTCTAAAGGAGGATTTGCATCAAACATTTCTTTTGTCTTCTTACGTAGAATTGGGTTAAAGTCAAAAGATTTTTCTTGATAAGTCGACATATCATTTACTTGACTTTTATTTACAACCGTTTTTTCTACAGCATCAGTAAGTGTCATTGTACCAAAATCTAATGCTAAAGGAATAAACTCTAGTTTGTTGTCTTTAAGCTCATCAATGTAACCGCCTTTAGTAGTTTGAGCTCCAATGTCAAGAAGGAAAGCATTTGCATAATCAACAGGAGGAATAGCACCTTTAACTAAAGTTTTTGCTTCTTCGTTTGCATCCAGCACTTCTAATTCTTTATTGTTAAGAGAAAAGATTTTGTTTTTTAAAACATCAATATTTCGTGCAGATTGAAAAACTGGAGCAGCAACAATAAAAATGTTTTCTTCATGAATTTTATACTCGGCTCTTATTTTCTTTAATTGATCAACAACGATAACACTAGTTTTAGTGATGTCATCTTGAGTAAGTTCGCCAGAAGCAGCAATATGATCGGCAAAAGGAATTCTTTCTGTCCAGAAAGAAAGGATTTTATAATCGGCTTTTTTAATGTTACTTACATCGAGAACAGAAACTTTTATAGCCCTGCGGCCGATTTCAATTCCTGCATAAATGCTTTTTTGAGAAAATGAATTAAGCGTAAAAAATAAATTTAAAAGAATAAAAAATAGAACTTGGGGTTTGTTTTTTTTAAGCATTGTATTGTAATTGTGATTATATGATTTGTTTTCGAATAAAGACTTTAAAGTGATTTTGGTGGTATTTGTGTGAAAGTCATAATTTTCTATTGAAAAAAACAGCTTTCATTACAGGATAGCAAATTTATAAAAACATTTACTAATTTAAAGTCAGTTAGTAAGAAAACATATTATTTAATTATTTAAGTTTTATTACTATGCTTGGAAGTTTGTGGTTTTATATTAAAATGAGATATTTTAGACGTTAAGCAAGATTATATATCACAATAGAAATCAATTTATTAGAGTAAAATGGTAGAAGAGAATGAGTGGGCTTAGTAATTTTTGTATAATAGAAAAGCTTCAGATTTCTTTGAAGCTTTTGTCTTAGTAATCCCAAAAGGACAATTTTCGAACCATTTTAAAGATGATTTACAAAAGATAAATTTATTCTATGAAAGATATGATAATTTCATATACTTGAATCATTCAAACAGATATTGATATAAGATATTTTTTTCCATAATTACCTTTTCTTTAGAAGGAGTCAAAATAAATAAGTATCCCTCATTTTCAACTTTGTAGAACAAAATTTCCGCATCAAGATTTTTTAATCCATAGTATTCAATTTTTCCATATATAACTTTGTTAGCGTCATCATTGATTTTAATCACTAATTTATTAAAATTGACAGTAAAATTTTTAACGCTATCATTATTAATATTAAATGTTGGTCTTTGTTCAGTAATAAAATCTATTGTTTTAATTCTTTCTTTTTCATCAAAAATTTTCGGACTTATATTCATCTCAAATAAATCTTCATTAATTGTGGAAAAGTAACCAGGAGTAGGGTAGTTGCTTTTCTGGTAGCTATTAAAGATTAAGTTAGAAGAGATGTTTGACAGTTTGATAACTATAAGAGAGTACTTTGAAGGGATTTTGTATTGGGAAATAACAGAATCATTATCTGTTACGTAACTTCCTATAGAAATACTTTTCTTTTTTGAAAAATTTAAGTTTTTGATTTTAAAAGTTTTTTCAGGTACAAAATTGAGATTGTCACTTATAACAATTTTATTGCAACTAAAAAAAAATATTGCAATAAAGATTACACATAAAATTTTCATAAAATTATTTATTAATAATGAGAGTATCATAATTATTTATTTAAACGATAGCTGTTAAGATTGAGCTATAATTTCCTCCACTGCAGATTCGAATATTTGTGTCCCCCTCAGGCTGAAGGATTTGAATGATTTTCCTTGTACTATAATACGTCCATATGTGAATGTGACTTCTTCTCGGACTTGTGTTTTTATATTCCAACCAGATTTTAATAAAGCAGGATTTATAAATTTGGAACAGATATCTCTTTTAGTTAGTTTTTTTTATTAATCATTCTATCAATAAATTTTTACTAAAGTATTGATTAAATACCGAAGTGAAAAGGTGGATATACCAATCATAGCAAAAAAGAATATTTAATAGAAAATCGACTTGTTTACTATTTAAGAAAAGCGTAAGGTAGTAAGTATAAGCAGTTATTGCAACTCCCCGTTTTTTCTCAGGATATTTATATTTTTAATTCCGTGGCAAATGATAGCGTTATTTGTATTAAATGGACAGTTATTTTTAATTTAAAATTTCAGAATTACGAATTTTTATATGTTTTTACGGTTTTCCGTAATTTTTTATTTGTTAAAATTTTTAAATTACCAAACTAATTAAACGATATTAAAATGAGAAAAATTACACTCCTTCTCAAAAGCTTTACGCTTTTATGCTTTCTTTTACTCCTTTCAAATTGTGGTACAAATGAAATTGAAGATAATTCGACTGCTAGCGCAGTAAATGAAGTGAAAAATTGGTATCGTTTACACAAAAATGAACTTAATTCACCAATCTTTGAATATATAGATGCACTAGAGTGGGAAAATGCTATAATTTCAGATGGTGCAGATGGTGTTGTAATTGAAGTTCCATTTACTTTACAAAGCCAATTGCAATCTTCAAATGAAAAAGCTAGTTTATTTAACGACCATCACCGATTGATGTTCTTAAAAAATGACCAAAATAAGTTTCGTGTTTTTTATGTTCAGATTTTTACAGATTCTAAGCAATCAAATGTTGATAATAATAACTTCAATTATTATAATATTAACGAAAATTTTGATGGAAAAGTTTTTTTACAAGACTTGTCTAATGGTGTGAATACTCAATTGCAATTTAAAGATGGAAATAAAGTCTTACCTTCGCAAACTGCAAAAATGCGTGAAGAAGCAATAACTTGTGTTTGGATTGGATGGTGGAAGGAAGATGGTTTTCATCCGATTCAATTGTTGTATTGTGAAGGTGGAGGACCAACAGGAGAAGAAGACATTCCTCCAAGCTATGGCGGCGGGGGCGGCGCTGGTTCAAATCCTGGAACAAGTACTCCAGCTAAACCACAAATTATTGATAATCTTACTGGTAAGGCAAAATGTATAAATAATTTACTAAATCAGAATGGAAATTCTTTTATTGAAAAATTATTAAGTAATTTTGAAGGTAATGCGAAATTTAACATTGTCATTGGTTCGGCTGATAAAGTTTTTAATAGTGACAACGAAGAAATAAATGGAAAGACCACTTATACTGTTGGTAGTAATGATTTGCAAATATTAATTAGTAGTTCTAAAATTGAATCTATAAGTTCTTTGGAAGCAGCTAGATTAATTTTACACGAATATATACACGCTGATATGTTGAGAAAGTTACTTACAACAGATATTAATGATATAGAGGCGGCAAATTTTAGAGAGGTTTATTCAAGATATGCGGGTGAGCAATACCATAGTGCTATGGCTAACCAGTATATGAGTAGTATGAAAGAGGCTCTAAAAGATTTTCACAAAAATGTTTTGCGAGAGGATTTTGATAAATATGTAAATTTTTACGGTGAAGAGCCTAATGATGAACTGTATGAAGCAATGGCGTGGAATGGCTTGAAAGAGGTGGATGTGGTAGCTTGGGACAATTTGACTCCTGAAAAAAAAGCATCAATAAATGCAACGTTTAATAATGTAGCTAAGAAGCTAACACAAGTTAGTCTTTGTAGTAAATAATATCAAACTTAATTTGATTTGAATGATGATGTCGAAATTTAAAAGCTCTCTTTTTACAGGATGTGCAATTATTATATGTTTATTTTTTTTAAGTAATGTACAAGCTCAGGAAAAAGAAAAAAGAGATACGCTGTATTTTAAAATAGATAATTCCTATCTATTTGAAAACAAGAATATTCCTAAAACTTTTTTTATTAAAGACAGAAATGGACACACCGAATTTTGTTTTCAAGAAGCTGAAATTTTATTTGATTTAAAACCTGTCGAGGTCTTAGATTTAAAGTATTTTATAAGGAATTCAAAATTTTTTATAAATCAAGGGAAAATATCATTAGATATAAAAGGATTGATGGATTTTATGAAAAACTATAAAATTATTTTAATAAGGGAAAGTGATGATAAGACCGATTATATTAAAGTTAATATTTCAATTGTGATTTTTGGATAAAAAATCGTCTTAGTTGTCTCTAGAATAATAGTACCCAACTGGCTTTGAAATAATTGTTCACGAATTGCAACAAATATAAAAAAAAATAAAACAGTATTTTTCGAAACACAAAAAAAGCCTGAGAAATCTAGATTTCTCAGGCTTTTGCTTTAAAGTAGTAGCGGGAACAGGACTCGAACCTGTGACCTTCGGGTTATGAGCCCGACGAGCTGCCTACTGCTCTATCCCGCGATGTTTCGGGTGCAAAGATACGCCGATTTTTTAGAAATCCAACGAAAACTTTAAAAAATGTTTTATTTTCTGTATTGAGTTGATATGACTACCTTTGCACCTTAAATATTATGCAAATGTCACATAAAGCAGGTTTTGTAAACATCATCGGGAATCCAAATGTTGGAAAATCAACATTGATGAACGCTTTCGTCGGAGAGCGATTGTCAATCATTACATCTAAAGCACAAACTACACGTCATAGAATATTAGGAATTGTAAACGGCGAAGACTTTCAATTGGTCTTGTCTGATACGCCTGGAATCATTAAGCCGGCCTACGAAATGCAGGAATCGATGATGAACTTTGTAAAATCGGCTTTTGAAGATGCAGATATTTTGATTTACATGGTCGAAATAGGAGAGCAGGACTTAAAAGACGAAGCTTTCTTTAATAAAATCATTCATGCTAAAATTCCAGTTTTATTACTATTAAATAAAATCGATAATTCCAATCAGGAACAATTAGAGCAGCAAGTTACTTTTTGGAAAGAGAAAGTACCAAATGCAGAAATTTTCCCGATTTCGGCTTTGCAGAATTTCAATGTTCCAGAAGTTTTTGGAAGAATTATCGAATTACTTCCAGAATCACCAGCTTATTATCCTAAAGATCAATTAACAGATAAACCAGAACGTTTCTTTGTTAATGAAACTATTCGTGAGAAAATCTTATTGAATTACAGTAAAGAGATTCCGTATGCAGTTGAAATCGTTACAGAAGAATTTTTTGAAGATGAAAAAATTATCAGAATCCGTTCTGTAATTATGGTGGAGCGCGAAACGCAAAAAGGAATCATCATAGGACATAAAGGTGCAGCCCTTAAAAAAGTGGGAACCGATGCACGTGCCGACTTAGAAAAATTCTTCGGAAAACAAATTCACATTGAACTATATGTAAAAGTGAATAAAAACTGGAGAAGCAACGCTAATATGCTGAAACGATTTGGATATAATCAGTAAAAAGAGTATTCAGTCGCAGTTTACAGTCTCAGTCTGAAAATTGTGAATGCGAATTAAATATAGCAGGAAACAACTCCAAAAAAAGTAGTCAGTTTTTAATTTAGAGGTCACGTTTTTACCAGTTTTTTAACTGAATACTTAAAACTGTTACTGCAAACTAAAAAAGACTACCTTTGCAAAAAATTTAAATAAAGCATTTTTGATTTATAATTTGTTGTGATTTAGTCAAAAACGAAATCTGAAATTTTAAATCTGAAATCTAAAATTCAAAAAAATGAATAACATTGTTGCGATAGTAGGAAGACCTAATGTAGGGAAATCGACCCTTTTTAATAGGCTGATACAAAGAAGAGAAGCTATTGTAGATTCAGTATCTGGGGTTACCCGTGATAGAAACTATGGTAAAAGCGAGTGGAACGGAAAAGAGTTTTCTGTCATTGATACAGGTGGATACGTTCGCGGATCTGATGACGTATTTGAAGGTGAAATCCGTAAACAAGTAGAGCTTGCTATCGACGAAGCAGATGTTATTATTTTTGTGGTTGATGTTGAAGAAGGTATTACACCAATGGATGAAACAGTTGCTAAATTACTGCGTAAAGTAACAAAACCAGTTTTATTGGCTGTAAATAAGGTTGATAACGCAATGCGTGAAAAAGATGCAGTTGAGTTTTATAACCTAGGTCTGGGTGAATATTTTACTTTCGCCAGTATTTCTGGAAGCGGAACAGGAGATTTATTAGATGCTCTAATCGATGCTTTCCCAGAAAAGCCAGAGACACCTCAAGAAGAAGTGGTTTTACCACGTTTTGCTGTTGTAGGACGTCCGAATGCAGGTAAATCAAGTTTTATTAATGCATTAATTGGTAAAGAACGTTTCATGGTAACAGATATTGCAGGTACAACTCGTGATGCAATTGATACCAAATTTGACCGTTTTGGTTTTGAGTTTAACTTAGTAGATACTGCGGGAATTCGTCGTAAAGCAAAGGTTAAAGAAGATTTAGAGTTTTATTCTGTAATGCGTTCAGTTCGTGCAATTGAGCATGCAGATATTTGTATATTAGTTATCGATGCAACCCGCGGATTTGAAGGTCAGGATCAAAGTATTTTCTGGCTTGCAGAGAAAAACCGTAAAGGTGTGGTAATCTTGGTAAACAAATGGGACTTGGTAGAGAAAGATACCATGTCGACTCGTGATTACGAAGAGAAAATCAAAAAAGAATTAATGCCTTTTACAGATGTGCCTATTTTATTCGTTTCTGCTTTAACAAAGCAGCGTTTATTAAAAGCATTGGAAGCTACGGTTCAGGTTTTTGAAAACAGAAAACAAAGAATTCCTACTTCAAAATTCAACGAATTTATGTTGAAAGTTATTGAAGCTTATCCGCCGCCGGCGACAAAAGGAAAATATGTGAAAATTAAATATTGTATGCAATTACCAACTCAAACACCTCAGTTTGTATTTTTTGCTAATATGCCGCAATATGTTAAAGAACCGTATAAACGATACTTGGAAAATAAAATTAGAGAGAAATGGGATTTTTCTGGAGTCCCAATCGATATTTATATCAGAGAAAAATAAAAAAAAAAGTCCCCAAAAATAGGGGACTTTTTTATGTTTGGTGTCTATATAATTACAAAACTGATTTTTTATTGGCACTATATTTGAATAAATGTGAAAAACACAATTAAACCTTTTGCATTTTTTTAAGTCTTACTGATCTAACTAACCTATTTTATGACCAAAATTTATTCGTTTCTATTGTTTTTAGCTTTTGTTTACTCGGCAAATGCCCAAAATAATATTGTTGTTAAAGGAACTGTTGTTGATATCAACACGCAATTGCCGCTTGAACTTGCTACCGTTTATTTTACTACCGTAAAAGATTCTACTATTATAGAATATGCTACTACAGATAAAAACGGAAATTTTATTATTAATACTAAAAAGTATGAAAAACCAGTTTTTTTAAAAGTAAATTATACGGGTTATCAAGCTTATTACGAAGAACAAAAAGGACTTACAGAAAGTAAAGATTTCGGAAAGTTATACATGCTTGAAAATGCAAATGTCTTAAACGAGGTAGTAATTAAAAGCGAAGCACCGCCAATTACAATTAAAAAAGATACTTTAGAATTTAACGCAGGTTCTTATAAGGTTCGCCCAGATGCGAATGTAGAAACTTTACTGAAACAATTACCAGGATTTGATGTAGATAATACAGGGAAAATTACGGTAAATGGGCGAGAAGTCACTCAGTTTTTGGTAAACGGAAAAACGTTTTTTGACAAAGACGGAGCCATTGCAATTAAAAACCTTCCAGCTGACATTATTAAAAAAATTCAGGTTTCTGATTTTAAAACCAAGAAAGAAGAACTCGCTAAGCAGGAATCTAGCTCAGACTATTCGACTGTAAATATTACCATTGACGAAAAGAAAAATAAAGGGTATTTTGGAAAAGTACTTGGCGGATATGGATCAGACGAGCGCTATGAAAGCAGTTTGATGATGAACTTTTTTAAGAATAAACAAAAAATCAGCGTTTTAGCTTCCTCAAATAATATCAACTCAACCGGATTTTCTATGGATGAGGTTTTTGATAATATGGGTGGCGGACGTAACGCAAAAGGAGGTAGTCAAGGCGCTGGCGGGGGCGGAAAAGGAATTACGCAATCTACTTTGGCGGGAATTAATTATTCTGATGACTGGACAGACGATTTGGAGTTTATGAGCAGTTATAATTTTACTAATTCCATTACTAAAAATGACAGTAAATCGAATCAAATAAGTTTCCTGCCAACTGGAAATATTGTGACCGAAGCAGATTCTAAAACTAAAAATGAAAATACTGGAAATAATGTCAATTTTGAATTAGAATATAAAATCGATCCAACAATGCAGATCGTTTTTGCTCCAAAATTAAATCAATCGAAATCGACCAGTAATTCATCTTCATCGACTTTTTCTGAAAACGAAAATGGAGATCCTTTGAACGAAAGTAGCGCCACATCGCATACGGAAGGTTCAAATTTGAATTTTGCCAATAGTATTAATTTTAATAAAGTTTTTCAAAAGAAATCACGAAACCTGAGTGTAGTTTTTAATAACAATAACACTAAAAACGATTCAAACGGTATCAACGTTTCTGAAACTATTTTTTACCAAGATGGAAAACCAAATGATGAAAGAAATCAAAATGCAAAGAATACCTCTAAAAGTGATAATTATGCTTTGGATCTAGAATATACAGAGCCGATAACAGATTCGCTTAGAGTACGTTTTGGAACCGATTTTAACTGGCAGAATTCTGTAAATGATCAAAAAACATTCAATTTTGATGAAAATACAGATCAATATTCAGATTTAAATTTATCATTGACGAATTATACCACATCTAAGCAAAATTCAATTACCCCAAAGGTTGGGATCAGCTGGCAGAAAAGTAAATTTAGCCTGAATGTAAATTCAAGAACCTCAATAGTTGAATTTGATAATCATTCTTTTTACCTCAATCAAGCAACAGATTTGAATAAAAGATATGCGCTTCCGTATGGGAATGCTCAATTTCGATATAAATTCAATCGTTCAAAGAATTTGACTTTCAAATATGATTATTCAAATGCACTTCCATCTGCAGTCCAATTAATGCCTGTAGCGAATTTAAATAATCCGTTAAATAGTGTTATTGGAAATCCAGACCTGAATCCGATCGAGAAAAACAGCGTTGGAATTGATTTCAAAAATTTCGATTTTAGAACGCGTTCTGGTTATAGCGTTTTTATAAAAGGAGATTATTATAACAATGATGTTGTTTCAACTTCAATTTATGATGAAAGTGGAAAAAGAAATACAACGTACGTGAATATTTCAGGAACTTATTCAGCTTCTCTTGGAGGAAACTGGAATCAGCAAATTAAAAAAGATGCTCATACTTTAAGATACGGATTGCGTTTAAGTGGAAATTATAATTTTGATAAAGGATTTACAAACGCACAATTATATAATGCAAAATCTATTGTAGTAACGCCAAGTGTTTATGTATCTTACGATTATGGAGATGTACTTTCGATTGCGCCATCTTACAGTTTATCATATAACGAAACTCGATATGAAAATTATTCAAGAGATGCGACATCAAATGTTATTCATAGAATTAATCTGCAGACAACATCTTATTGGCCGGCTAATTTAATTTTTGGAAATGATTTTGGATATACTTATAACTCAAACATTTCAGATGATTTCAAAAAGGATTTCTTTCTTTGGAATACAAGTTTATCGTACGGTTTCTTAGATAAAAAATTATATGCGAAAGTTAAAGTGTATGATGTTTTAAATCAAAATCAAAGTGCTACAAGAACAATTTCTTCAACATCCATTCGTGATGAAGAAAATACAGTTTTAAAACGTTATGTAATGTTTTCTCTGGCCTACAAAATCGGAAACTTCGCCGAAAGTAAAAAAGGAGGAAAAAGACAGAGAGGGTCATGATTTTTCTTGAGGTTCTAAGAGGCTGAGGTTCTGAGGTACTAAGTTTCGAGTTGCTGAGGTTCAGAGTGACAAAGGCTCAAATTAAAAAACCGAATCAAATTTTTAATTTGATTCGGTTTTTTTAGATCTAAAATCTACGATTAATTCTATGGTAAACTGTAAACCTAATAATATCACGGTCATAGAAATCGATACCACTGGAGCGTCTTTGAAAATTTTTGAGATATCCTAATTCTAAACCCAGATTAGGCGTGAAATGATACCTTAATGCAATATACAACCGGTTTTGATCAAAGGTATTCTTTCTATTGTCTTTGCCGTAATTCAGCATTACTTCATCGGAAATAGTTCCTATTATGCTTCGTTGTTCTTTTTCCCAAATCGTAAAAGTACTTTGCAGGCGATAACGAAATCTGTACGCAAATGAGAATTCGTTTAAAAGTTCATTTTTGTCTGTTTTTTGAATAAAACGTTCTTCTATTTGAAAACGATTATGAAAGGTGATTTTAGCAATATCATTTATAAAAGTTAAATCTTGTTGTGCGCGATATTCGGGAACAGAATAATCAGGATCAACATTTGGGTTTTGAGTATTCACATTAAAATAGGCAAATCCTCCTCCGAAGTCCATAATCTTACTTGCACGATAACGAGCCTGAGATCTTATAACAAAAAGATTTTCATGAATTGGATTTACAAAACTTCTATTGTCAAATTCAGAATGAAGCGCCCATTTTTTGCTTAAAGGAAATATGTTGTAATAACGAATCCAAGTCAGTGTCTGCTGATCTGTTTTCTTTATATTTTGTGCCGATAAAATCGGACTTAAAAAGCCTAAAAGAAATATTAATTTGAAAATCTTCATTCAATATACATTCAGGCTGCGAATATATACAAACGAAGATTGATTGAAGAAGAATAAAATTTGCTTTAAATAGTAATTTGTGATTTCAATCTCGTACAATAAAAAAACCGAGATATATTTTTAAATAGATCTCGGTTTTAATACTAAACTAATTAACTCTAACCTTATAGTGAGTACTTCAATGTAACCCCATAAGTTCTTTGATCACCTAATACTCCAGCATATTGTCCAGCGTTACCACCAGCCGGTAATAATTGCTCGTAGTAATCTTTATTTAAAAGGTTACGACCCCAAAAGTGAACAGATAAACCTTGTCCGGCACGGAAACCTAAACGGGCATTGAAAATCGCATATCCTGGAACAACTAAATATTTTGAAGCCGAAGGGCTTGAAGAAAATTCAGAACGAGCGTAAGAATCAACAGCTAGGAAAATTTTTCCAGCATTTCCGAAGAATCTTGCATTGTCAGAAAGTTCACCTCCTAAAGATCCTGCCCATCTTGAAGCACCTGGCAAATTAGTGCCAGAAACATCTTTAAAAGATACTGGAGCTCCAGTTTCTTCTAACGGAAGAGGTGCATTTGTAAATTTTACATACGTACCATCTGTATAAGTGGCAGCACCATTAATAGTTAAATGCTGATTTATAACAAAACTAGCATCTAATTCAACACCTTGTACGCGTACTTTGTCAGCATTTGCAAGGTATCCACGATTAACACCTAATTCTGCAGCCTGAACGTTTGTTTGGAAATCTTTAATATCTGTTTTAAAGAAAGCTAAATTGAAAATTGAATTTCTGAATGGTGAAGTTTTTACTCCAACTTCATAATGATATACTTTTTCAGGTTTAATAACCGCAAGTTCTAATAACGGATTACCTTTAGAATCAGTTGGAAGTCCAGCAACGTTTACACCAACTGGCTTGTAACTTTTTGCAAAAGTTCCGTACGCATTAATTTTGTCTGAAGCTTTTAAAGTAACTGTTATGTTTCCAGAAAAATCGGTATTGTCAATAGCAGAATCAAATGCCTGATCAGAATATACTTGTTTTTTCAAAGCAAGTAAAGCAGGATCTGTTGTTTGTAAACCTCCATAAGTTGTACGGGCATAATGAGCATCTTTTTTATCGAAGTTATAACGTAAACCTGGTAAAACATGAAGAAAATCAGTAATAGCCCAGTCAATTTGGCCAAATACAGCTGCACTAGAAGCTCTAATATTTGCATCGGTTTTAATTCCATATCCTTCAAAAAGACCTGGGGTTTTCCATAAAGAACTAGTTGAACTTTGAGCAAATCTCCATTGTGCATTTCCAGATTCTTCAGTACCATCAGTTTGCGAAGTTTGGTCAATAAAGAATACTCCAGCAACACCGCTGATTTTAGAAGTTAACTGTCCTGCGTAACGAACTTCCTGTGTAATTTGAGTTTGTCTTGTAGGATTTTGAGATTTTGCCAAAACTTGTAATCCTGTAAAGTCTCTATCATTTGAAGGGTCCCAGTTCCAAAAACGCCATGCAGTTGTTGAAGTAAGAGTTCCGCCTCCAATTTTTGTATCAATATTTAAAGAGAAACCTCCCATATCTTGATTAGAGCGCCAAGGTGTATCTTGATCAATTTTACGATCAAAAGCATTAAGACTTGGCAATTGGTAATTCAAATCTTTAATAATAGCATCAAATTGGCGGTATGCTGCTCTTTGCGTTGGAGCTACACCTGCAACAACCTGAGCATATCCGTCAGGACGCTGTGTTGTAATATCGGCAGCAAATATAACATTCGTATTTACTGTTGGAGTCCAAAGTAATTGACCTCTAATTCCTTGATTGTTTAAAGTATTTGTAGGTCTTCCAGTTACAATGTTATCAACTAGACCATCTCGTTGCGTACCAGAAAAAGATATTCTACCTGCGACTTTTTTACCCAAAGCCCCAGTAAGAGAAGCTTTCGCCTGTAAGAAATTGTAATTTCCGTAACTCACTTCAAAGTCAGCGCCAGAAGTAAAACTTGGTTTACGAGTTGTAATATTGAAAGCCCCCGAAGTTGTGTTTTTTCCAAATAATGAACCTTGTGGTCCGCGTAAAACTTCAATTTGTTCCACATCGATAAAATCAAGTGTTGTAGCGGCCGGACGTGCATAATAAACACCATCAACATAGAAACCAACACCTGGATCGATACCATCATTTGTCAATCCGAATGGAGAACCTAAACTTCTAATGTTGATACCCGTATTTCTCGGGTTTGAAGAGTAAAGCTGAACAGAAGGAACCAATTCTTTAATACGGTTCACGTTGAATGCCCCAGTTTGTTCTGCTTGTTTTCCTGTAATTACAGAAATCGCAATTGGCACATCTTGAACTTTTTCGATACGACGTCTTGAAGAAACTACAACTTCAACAAGTTCGTTTTCTTCTTTAAGAGCAACCTGAATTGGATTTGCTGGAACGGCACTTAATTCAATTTCAGTTGTTTTATATCCAACATATTGAATCAAAAGAGTCAATGGTAATCTGCCTTGTGAGTCAATGATAAATTTACCGCTGTTGTCTGTTATAGCGCTATGAGTAGTTCCTTTAATTACCACGTTTACCGCTTCTAAAGGAATGTTTTCACTTGTTGTAACTACACCTTCAATGTTTTGTGCAAATGAAATAGAGAAGGTTAAAAATAATAATAATGTAAAGATATTTTTTATAGATGTTTTCATTTTTATATTAAGTATATGTGATTAGTAGAATTTAAAATAAAATTTTTTAAAATCAGCACATACACATTATAAATGAATTGCTCTCAGTAGAGGCTGAAAGTCTTTTTGGTTTGTTTTGCAAAAGTTTTGTTACACCTGATTGACTAGAATGTACTTTCATGAGTTAAAATTTAGTAAATGATTAGTTAATTATTTTCTGCAAATATAAATATTAATTCTATCGATTTACTAGGAATTAAAAAATATTTTTTTATTTATTTACCAATGAAGCGATTGTGATACCTTCCATAGCCTTTAAAGTTTTGTCTCTAATTAGCATTAAACCGTGACGCAGACTGCATTCAGACTCGGTTTTACAATCAGAACAAGGCTCGTAAAAATTTAAAGAAGCACATGGCAAAAGTGCAATTGCACCGTCAAATAATCGGTGAATTTCTGCCAGAGTTATGTCATTTTTTGATTTTATTAGATAATATCCGCCAAATTTTCCCTGCTTACTGCTCACAAAACGTCCTCGTTTTAAATCTAATAAAATTTGTTCTAAAAACTTTTTAGGAATATTGGCGCCATCAGCAATTTCTACAGTTCTAGAAATGTGATTTTCGTCTTGTTCTGCTAAATAAAGTAATGCTTTAAGGGCGTATTTTGCTTTATGTGATAACATCTATATTAAATTGTAAATTGTAAAAATAAGATTTTTTAACCTTGAAACCTAAACTTGATCCCGAGACTTCGGGAGAAACCAAAAAAACTTGAAACAAAGTAAGTTTACCAGCCACCGCTAGAACCACCGCCAGAGAAACCTCCACCGCCAAATCCACCGCCGAAACCTCCGCCTCCGCCGCCAAAACCACCACCAGATGATCCGCCGCCGAAGCCTCCAAATCCTCCGCCGCCGCTTCTTCCAAGATTGCTTAGAATAATTACGTCAAGCAGGCTAGGACCTCCACCGCCATTATTGCCAGAATTACCTCCGCCGCCTTTTTTATTGCGGGCAAGTAAAATTAGTACAATTACGACGATAACAATAAAAGGAAAAATTGGAAAATCTTTGCCTTTGGTTTGTTTGCGTTCGCCTTTAAATTTTCCTTTAAAAACATCTATGATTGCATCAGTACCTTTATCAAGACCATTGTAAAAGCTTCCGGCCTTAAATTCTGGTATAATGATATTTCGAATTATTGTACCGCCAATTCCTGCTGTTAAACGATCTTCAAGTCCATATCCTGGATTAATAGCTATCTTTTTTTCATTTTTAGCTAATAGAATTACAACACCATTATCGTCCTGCTTTGTTCCTCCAATTCCCCAAGTTTGTCCCCATTTTGTTGCCAGCTGACTTACATCTTCGCCTTTTAAGCTTTCAATGGTAATCACTACAATCTGTGTTGTCGTAGAATCAGAATAGCGAATAAGTTTTTCTTCTAACTGCGCTTTTTCAGTAGAACTTAAAACATTGGCATAATCGTAAACAGAAGTTTGAAAACTAGGTTTTTCCGGAATTTCAAATTGTGCAAAAATGATATTACAGGTTAAAAACGATATAAACAAAAGAGTAAACTGAAAAATTCTATTGGAATTTGAGATTTTATTTTTGGAATTTTTCATCATTTATCCTTTTGAGATTTCGTTAGATAATTCGTTTGTGTCATCTTCCAAAGATGGAAAATATTTTTTGAGTTGTTCTCCGGCATTTAAAATACCATCGACAATTCCCTGCTTAAAATTTCCAGATTTAAAATGGCTGGTCATAACATCTTTGGTGCAATCCCAAAAATCATCAGCTACTACATCATTAATTCCTTTGTCGCCGCAGATTACGAAGTTTTTATCTTCAACTGCAAGATAGAGTAGAACGCCATTTTTCAATTTCGTTTCATCCATTCGCAATTCATGAAAAACTTCTAAAGCTCTGTCAAAATGAGCTTTAGAAGTTGTTTTTTCTATATGTACCCTAATTTCGCCAGAAGTATTGTTTTCTGCCATACGAATAGCTTCAACAATCTCTTGTTCTTCTTCTTTGGTTAAAAAATCTTCTACTTTTGACATGACTAATTTTAGAGTTTAGTCCCGATCCCGAAACCTCGGGACGGGATAGATTTTATATTATTCTAATCTTTTAGAATTTTACTTCAACAGGTTTGTCTGCTCCCGTAGAAGCTTCGAAATAAGGTTTTTCTTTGTATTCGCTCAAGAACCAGTTGTTTGGAATTTTTAAAACATAACCGTTGTAAACTTGTACAGCTTCATTAAAACGAGTTCTAGCAGTTAAAATCTGGTTCTCAGTACTTGCTAATTCGTCTTGTAATTTTAAGAAATTTTCGTTTGCTTTTAAAGTTGGATATTGCTCAACAGAAACCAATAATCTTGATAATGATGAACTTACACCGCTTTGAGCTTGATTAAATTCTTTTAATTGCTCAGCAGTTACATTACTTGGATCAATTGTTACTGAAGTAGCTTTTGCACGAGCTTCGATTACTGCTGTTAAAGTTCCTTTTTCAAAATCAGCGGCACCTTTTACAGTGTTTACTAAGTTCCCGATAAGATCATTACGTCTTTGGTAAGCCGTTTGAACATTTCCCCATTCTTTATTTACGGCTTGACTATGTTGTAAAGCAGTATTTTTAATACCAATCGACCAAAATGCGATAATAGCAATAAGTGCTACAATAATTCCTACAGGGATTAACCACTTTTTCATGTTTGTTTTGATTTATGTTTATATCTATTTTTAATTACAATTCGTTTTTGATGTCGTTCAATTGTGTTTTTATGGACTCTAATTTACGTATTATTTCGAATTTATCTAATGTTTTCTTCTGTCCCTCTTTTAAATGTATTTTGGCGCCCTCAAGAGTAAAACCTCTTTCTTTGACCAAGTGGTAAATTAATTGAAGATTTGTAACATCATCCGGCGTGAACATTCTGTTTCCTTTTGCATTTTTTTTAGGTTTCAGGATATCAAATTCGCTGTCCCAAAATCGTATCAAAGAAGCATTGACATTAAAAGCTTTGGCAACTTCGCCAATACTATAATATCTTTTATCTTTAGAAAGTTCAATATGCATGATTCGTTTTTTTCTATATTTATTTCAAAAATACTATTTTTTCGTGATATTAATCTAATGATTGATTTTCTTGGTTTGCCATTTGCGAAATTGCTACATATTCTGCTGCAGAAATATTTCCGTAGTAAAAATTTAATGGATTTACCACTTTTCCATCTTTATGAACCTCGTAATGACAATGAGGCCCTTCAGATCTTCCTGTGCTTCCAACATAACCAATTACATCTCCGCGTTTGACATGTTGTCCGGGTCTGCAGTTGTATTTGCTTAAATGCGCGTATAAACTCTCATATCCAAAACCGTGCCTGATCACAACATGGTTCCCAAAGCCTGACGCTGTGTTGTCAGCTCTTGCTACAACGCCATCACCAGTGGCATAAACAGGTGCTCCAGTGTTGGCAGTAAAATCCATTCCGTTGTGCATTTTTCGTACTTTCGTGAAAGGATCAATTCTATATCCAAAACCAGAAGCAACACGTTTTAAATTTTCATTTTGAACGGGCTGAATCGCTGGAATTGCTAATAGTAAATTTTCTTTTGCACCCGCTAATTTCAATATTTCGTCCAAAGATTGAGATTGAATTGCCAATTGTTTAGAAAGTTTATCTACTCTTTTAGTGGTGTTTGTAACCAACTGCGAATTATTATAACCTTCTAAAGCTTTGTATCTTTCAGGATTTCTAAAACCTGCTTTTCTAATAGAATCTGGAATTTCAGCTTTATTAAAATAAACTCTATAAATATTATTGTCTCGTTCTTCCAAGGCATCTGCAGCTTCGTCAATTTCGTCTAGTTTTTTATTCAAAATCGAATACTGTAATTTTAAATTTTCAATTTCACGTGCCTGTAAACGATCTTTTGGAGTTTCAAAATAGGGAGTATTAATTAAAAGAACAAAAACTAAAAAGCCAAACAGTGCCGAAGCCAATAAAAACAGTAATGCGTAACCGATTTTAATTCTTTTTCTGGTTTTTATTTTCGTATAAGCCAGATTTTCTGAGTCGTAATAATATTTTACTTTCGCCATATTTTAAAATACGCTATTTTTGCAGCTCGTAAAATAAGTTAGACGAACAAAACAGATAAATGTTTCAGTTGTTGACCGCTTTTTTACAAGAACAAAATAATTTATAATTTGGGGGAATTACATAATTATATAATGCGCAAAATAGGGAATTTATTGTTGTAAAACATAAGTTTTTAGTTTTCGATTTTAAAATTAACGCATTATCAAATTGGCAAATTCTCTAATTATCACATTATCAATTGACACATTTGTAAACAGATACATTTTCTAATTTAAATATGAAATCACAAGACGTACGTAAACAATTTTTAGACTTTTTTAAAAGCAATGGACACTTAATCGTTCCATCGGCTCCTATCGTTCTTAAAGATGACCCAACCTTAATGTTCAATAACTCGGGAATGGCCCAGTTTAAAGAATTTTTCTTAGGGAATGGAACTCCAAAAAGTAAAAGAATAGCCGATACGCAAAAATGTCTTCGTGTGTCAGGAAAACATAATGATTTAGAAGATGTAGGTTTTGATACGTATCACCATACCATGTTTGAGATGCTTGGAAACTGGTCTTTTGGAGACTATTTCAAAAAAGAAGCAATCAATTGGGCATGGCAGCTTTTGACTGAAGTTTATAAAATCCCTAAAGAAAATCTTTATGTTTCTGTTTTTGAAGGAAGTAAAGAAGATAATGTTCCGTTTGATCAGGAAGCTTGGGATATTTGGAAAACTTTAATTGATGAGGATAGAATTATTCTTGGAAATAAAAAAGATAATTTCTGGGAAATGGGAGATCAAGGACCATGCGGACCTTGTTCTGAAATTCACGTTGATTTACGTCCAGAATCTGAAAAAGCTTTGGTATCAGGAAAAAGTTTAGTTAATAACGATCACCCGCAAGTAGTTGAAATCTGGAATAACGTATTCATGGAATTCAACCGTAAAGCTGACGGATCTCTTGAAAAACTTCCTGCACAACACGTTGATACGGGAATGGGATTTGAGCGTTTGTGTATGGCATTACAAGGAAAAACATCCAATTATGATACGGATGTTTTTACACCTCTTATAGAAAAAGTAGAACAGATTACAGGTTTAAAATATACATCTGACGAGGTAAAAGATATCTCGGAAGAACAAAATAAAACAAACATTGCGATTCGTGTAGTTGTCGATCACGTACGTGCGGTTGCTTTTGCAATTGCTGACGGACAATTGCCATCAAACACAGGAGCAGGTTATGTAATCCGTAGAATTTTGCGTCGTGCTATTCGTTACGGATTTACATTTTTAGGTACAAAAGAGCCTTTTATCAATAAATTGGTAGAAGTTCTGGCAAACCAAATGGGAGAATTTTTCCCAGAAATCAAATCACAGCAGCAATTGGTTACGAATGTAATTCGCGAAGAAGAAGCTTCTTTCTTAAGAACTCTTGATCAAGGATTACAATTGTTAGAAAATGTGGTAGCAGAAACTACAGGAAAAGAAGTTTCTGGTGCTAAGGTTTTTGAATTGTATGATACGTTTGGTTTTCCAAAAGATTTAACAGCTCTTATTCTAAAAGAAAAAGGTTTCTCATATAAGGAAGAAGAATTTGAAGTTGAATTACAAAAACAAAAAACTCGTTCTCGTGCTGCTTCTGAGGTTTCTACAGAAGACTGGAATGTTTTAATTCCTGGAAATGTAGAAACATTTGTGGGTTATGATAAAACAGAAAACGAAGTAAAAATTACAAGAATCCGTAAAGTTGATTCTAAAAAAGATGGTGTTTTGTACCAAATCGTTTTAGACAATACGCCATTTTATCCAGAAGGAGGAGGGCAAGTTGGTGATAAAGGAACTTTAGTTTCTGCAAATGAAACAATTGAAATCATCGATACTAAAAAAGAAAATAACCTGATTTTGCATTTTGCAAAACAATTGCCGGAAAATATCGAAGCAGGTTTTGTGGCAAAAGTAAATACTGATTTAAGAACATCAACTTCAAAAAATCACTCGGCTACGCACTTAATGCATTTAGCTTTGAGAAGTATTTTAGGAACGCATGTAGAGCAAAAAGGATCGTTGGTAAATCCAAATTATCTTCGTTTTGACTTTTCTCATTTCAGCAAAGTTTCTGATGAAGAATTACGTCAGGTTGAAGCAAGTGTAAATGCACAAATTGAAGCGCAATTACAGTTGGTAGAACACAGAAATATTCCGATTAAAGAAGCATTGGATAAAGGTGCAATGGCTTTATTTGGAGAGAAATACGGCGATAATGTTCGTATGATTGAGTTTGGTGAAAGTAAAGAGCTTTGTGGTGGAATTCACGTGAAAAACACTGCTGAAATCTGGCATTTCAAAATTATTTCGGAAGGTGCGGTTGCGGCTGGAATTCGTCGTATTGAAGCAATTACAGGTAATGCTGTAAAAGACTTCTATCAAAATCAAGAAAATACGTTATCTGAAATAAAAGAAACATTAAAAAATCCACAGGATATTTTAAAATCAGTTGCTTCTTTACAAGATGATAATGCGAAGTTGAAAAAACAAGTTGAGCAGTTATTAAAAGAAAAAGTAGGAGCATTAAAAATTGAATTAGAGAAAGATTTCCAAGAAGTAAACGGAGTTAATTTCCTAGCTAAACAAGTTGATTTAAGCATGGCGTCGACAAAAGAGTTAGCTTCGGCATTAGGAAGTTCAAAACCAGATTCGTTTGTGTTTTTAGCTTCTGTTGAAGACGGTTTGCCGAATATTCATTGTTATATCGCTAAAGAATTAGTTGCAGCTAAAGGCTTAAATGCAAACGCAGTAATCAAAGAATTAGGTAAATATATTGAAGGAAACGGAGGAGGACAGCCTTTCTTCGCATCTGGAAAAGGTAAAAATGCAAATGGAATTGCAGAGGCTTTGGCTAAGGCAAGTGAGTTTTTAAAGTAAGTTTTTTAAAATTGCTATCCCGAAGCCTCGGGACTAAGATATTAATGTTCTAAGACTTTGAAATTACAATAAAGCAAACCCGCCAGGTTTTTAAAACCTGTCGGGTTTTGTGTTTATAGTATTTATTTTTTCTCATTTTATGTCATTTCGATCCCGAGGCTTCGGGAGAGAAATCTTCGCGAGAAGCTCGACAAAGTTTGATTCTTGTTGCGGAATTACTTGCGAAGATTTCTCCTTCGTCGAAATGACAAATAGAGCGTTTAATCGATATTTTAATAAAAAACCTGCTCAATAGTAGGTTAAAAGAAAAGGGCTTTAGCCAAACGTAATAGTTTTGGCTAAAGCCTCTCTCTTTTATTTAATTTTTTCATCCAGCTAAAGCTGAACGCTATTCAAAAAACTTAGAAACTTAGTATCTCAGCAACTAAGAACCTTAAAATTATTTACGCTCTCCAATCTGCTGGCGCCACATAGCATAATACAATCCTTTTTCAACAATTAAATCATCATGTTTACCTTGCTCGATGATTTTACCTTGTTCCAAAACAAAAATCCTATCAGCATGCATTACAGTAGATAAACGGTGTGCGATTAAAACAGTAATTCTATTTTTGTCAGATATATTTCTGATTGTGGCGTTAATTTCTTCTTCAGTAATAGAATCCAAGGCAGAAGTTGCTTCGTCAAAAATTAATAGATTTGGATTTCTAAGAATAGCTCTGGCAATAGATAAACGTTGTTTTTCTCCACCCGAAACTTTGATGCCGCCTTCTCCAATTGTCGTGTTTAAACCATCTTCGGCACGTCTCAAAAGTTTGTCACAGCTTGCTCTTTTTAGTGCATCATATAAATCTTCATCGGTTGCGTTTGGCTTAACAAATAATAAATTCTCGCGAATTGTTCCAGAGAATAATTGGGCATCTTGAGTTACAAAACCTAACTGTTTTCTTAGATCGAGTAAATCAATATCGGTTGAATCAATATCGTTATACAAAATTTGACCTTCAGCAGGTGTATATAATCCAACTAATAATTTTACCAAAGTTGTTTTTCCGGAACCAGACGGACCCACAAATGCTACAGTTTGCCCTTGTTTGATTTCAAAATTGATATTTTCAACCGCTTTAAATTTGGCCGTTTTATGCTGAAAGCTTACATTCGAAAATAATAAGGATTGAATTGCACCAACATGTTTTGGAGTTTTTGGACGGAATTCTTTTGGAGCGCTTAATAAGACTTTGAAATTTTCCATTGAAACTTTGGTTTCGTTCAATGCAATAATGAAGTTTCCAAGTTCTTGAAGCGGACCGAAAATGAAGAAAGTAAAAAATACCATTGTTAGTAAATCACCAACAATAATTTTTCCTCCAAATAAGAAATAATACAAAGTAAAAACAACACAAGTTCTTAAAAAGTGAACTGTTGTTCCTTGAATGAAACTCAAACTTCTAATAAATCGAATTTTCTCCAATTCTAACTGTAGAATTTTAAAAGTGTTTAAGTTTAGACGTTTCTCTTCTTGATAAGTCAAACCAAGACTTTTTACCAATTCAATGTTTCTTAAACTTTCAGTTGTTGATCCTGCTAAAGCGTTCGTTTGATTAACGATTTTTTTAGAAACAATTTTAATTTTTTTACCTAAATAAGAACTTACCAAAGCAATAATTGGAGCTGTAATTAAAAAGATAATAGAAATTCTAAAGTCAATTCGAGCAACATAAACGATTACGAATATGAATCCTATTATAGTCTGAAAGATCAATGAAATAGAAAGAGTAATCAATTTTTCAGAATCAGAACGTACTTTGGTTAATTTACTCAAAGTTTCACCGCTTCGCTGATCTTCAAATTCAGCATAAGGCAGATCTAAAGATTTTTTAATTCCGTCGGTATACATTTGAGCTCCAGTTCTCTGGATCACGACATTAGTAAAGTAATCCTGAAAATTTTTGGTAATTCTGGAAATCATAGCAGCTCCAAGCGAAAGACCAAGCCAGAAAGATAAAGATTTGATGAAACCGGTTGGATTTCCTGCGTATTTGTGTAAACCAACTCCGCAATCCTGCATTAGTTTTCCTGTAATTATTGAGTCTGATAAACTGAAACAAATGTTGATAGAAGCCATGATCAAAGCAAAAAATAAAAGCATTTTATGTTTGATGATGTAAGTATATAATAATTTCATATAAGATTTTAAAAAGTGGAAGATGCAAAAATAAGGAATTGTTTGGGGATGTATAGTTGATTTCTGTTATTAAAAATGTAAATTTTTTTTAAACCCCATTTTTAGCCTCTATGTTTAAAAATGCAGGAAAAAAGCTAAGTATTTACACCTTTTTTTCTTTATGATTAAATTTTATTTTTAAGTTGATTATTCTTAGATCGCTTGCTATTAGTGTATTAAATAATGTTTGAATTATATTATTTATCTGAATGCGGAATCCCGTAAGGTTTTAGTTTTATGTTGTATTACGTTTGCACCAATAACAAATTTAATCAAAAAAACTATGAAAAAATTTTTACTTCTTTTTGGAGCTTTGACTCTATCATTAACTTCTTGTTCAAGCGATGATTCACCTTCTGGTTCTTCTGATTCAGTTTTGCTAAAAAAAGTAATTCTGACAAGCCAAGATGGAGAAAGTAAAAGCACAGTAAATTATACATACAATGGTAACAAAATTGTAAGTATTGTTGATGAGACTGGCTCTATGAATTACACTTACACGGGTGATTTAATTACCAAAATTGAATTTAAACTTTCTGATGGTTCTATCGAACAAGTTAATACATTCACTTATAATTCCGATAATAAATTAGCAACTTTTGTGAGAGTTGAGCCTGATATGGATTGGGGACATAAAGAAGTTTATACTTATAATGCTGATGGTACAATTTCTGTTCAGTCTTATGGAGGGGATAGTGAAGTCCAAACTAGTGTTGGCGGAACATCAACAATTAAGTTTGTAAATGGTGAAGTTGCTGAAATTATTTCAATTACAGGAAATCAACCTGATAGAAAATACACCTATGATGATAAAAATAATCCAGCTAAAAATATTTTAGGCTTCAATAAAATTGCATTTGTGGATGGTGAAGGAACTGGTATTGCACATAATGAAGTTTCTGAAACTACGGATGGCGTAATTACAGGTACTTATACTTACACTTACAATACTTCAGGCTACCCTGAAAAGAGTAATGATAAGATTGATGGAATTTCTTATTCAACTCAATATTTCTACTAATTAGAGATAATCAATTTAGCTTATAAGCCAGAAGTAGTAACTTCTGGCTTTTTAATTTTTGGAATAAACATAAAGGTCAGGAAATAGTAAAAATTTAGTTCTAGATCTTAAAAATATAATCCTAAGTTTAAAATTACAATTTTGTCGTTTTCTGTTATTGATAAAACCTTTAGAGGTATATAATTCATTTGGAGGAATATACTTTTGGTATAATTATTTAACCTTTTAATTTACAAAAATGAAAAAAATTGTATGCCTTTTTAGTGCTTTAGCTTTGACACTATTAGCTTGTAATCGAGATGAAATTGTTACTCCAAAAGCGGAAAATGTAGTTTTGCCTAAAACTATTAAACTTAGTGATCCAAATTATTCTTCTGAAAATTTAACAAATAAAATTGTCTATGATGGAAATAAGATTGTTAGTATTACAAATGAGCGTGGAAAAACAGAATATACTTATAGCGGAAACTTAATAGTAAAACAAGTTATTTCAAATGCTTCAAATACTATTCAAAAGCAAATCTCGTATAGTTATTTAAATGGCAAATTAGCGACGATATCTACTGTAATACCTAATAGTTATTCTTCTGAAGAGGTTTACACAGATAATAATGACGGAACAGTTAAGGTGGAATTTTATAATGTAAATCAAAAAACTGGAGTTAAAACAAAAAGCCAAGGTTTTGAAACACTTACTTTTTCAAATGGAAATTTAGATCAAATCGTTTCGACTTATGGTGATTCTGTTTCTACAAACAGTTATGATTATGATACTAATAGTAATCCTTTTAAAAATGTAGAAGGTTTTAATTTGTTGTATAGACAAGATATATCTTTTCAGCCAAATATCCTTTCGGCAAATAATGTTGTAAAACAAACGACATTCAATGTAACTAATAATATAGCATCTAATTTTATGATATCTACAAATGACTATGATTATGATACTAAAGGATTTCCAATTAAAAAGATCATATACAACTCCCATGGGACAGTTCTAAAAGTAATTGAGTATACTTATTAAATAAGTATATTTTTTAAAAAGCCAGATGTAATTTGCATCTGGCTTTTTTATTTCTTTACATTTTACCATTTTTAGAGGACCATTTTACAAAACCATTATAAATTAGTTGAAGATCACCATCATCTTGCAAGTTAAGTGTTGCTCCTGGAAATCCTGAAGTTGAACTTGTCCATAATACACTCTGGCCGGTAGTCATATTTTTACGGCCTTTGATTATAATATTTCCATTAGTTTCTAATTGGCAAGAACTATCATTGCTTCCAAATGCTTTTCCAACTTGCCATATTATTGTATTATCAGTTAAATCAATTATATGCAAAACACCAATACTGAATTTTAATTGATATTTACCGTTGGGAGATTTTATAGATTGTGTCCAAGGAATTAAATCAATTCTTTCTCCAGAATTTATACTTGATCTTGCAGGAAAAGGATACCATTCATTGATTGACTTTTTGTCAATATCCGATAAAACGCTCATTTCGTTTACACGAACTCCATCTGCAGTAAGAGCTGGATCAACGTAGTAGTGCATAATAGAAAGAGGGTCATACTCACTATAATTAGTTGATTCAGGACTTTTAATCACGTACTGATCTACTTCTTCTTTTGACCATCCATTTAAGTCACTATAATACTTATAAACTTTAGGTAAATCCCAATTAATTTTGGCGGCCGGACTTGCATTTTCATGAATAAGTCCTAATGCATGCCCAAACTCGTGTAATACCGTTCTTCGTACAGAAGCTTCATTTGCAGAAGTAAGAGGACCAAGGCGCATTGATTGTTCGTTTACATTTCCATACGCAGATCGCATTCCTAAAACAGACCATGCACCATAATTACCAACATTAAAACCAATTCTAATATCGGCATATTCATCTGTGGGAACGTATTTAAATGTTAGATTGGCATAATTTGTCCATTCGGATGCAAACCTTTTTACCTTTTCCTGGGCAGCAGCATCACCATCCAAAAATTTAATTTTAATAGTTTGACCCGTTTGCCATCTCGGCCAATTTATAATAGCGGCGTTGGATTTTGTAGTTGGATCAGAATTTTCATTTACGTAATCAAAAGCACACATCTGCATCTCGTCAGAGGTTTTATTTTCTTCATGATTACATGAAAAGAGGCCTAAAATAAAAATACAAATTAGAAATTTAACCTTTCTCATATTAAAAACGTTTTAGATAGAGTGTAAATTTAAAATAAGGGATATTATTTTTTCAGGTCACTTTTCAACTATGTCTTATACTGGTATAATTATGTCTTTTGATGGAAACTAAGAATTAGCAAAAAGATTCATTTTGTACATTATTATTACAATATAAAAATGAAAAAGTATTTATTCTTTTGTTTATCAGTTATTTGTTTTGTTTTGATTTCGTGCTCAGATGAAGAGTATATGCATAGTCAAAACAATATTTTTCCTAAAACTCTCCACACTAAATATCCTAGTGCTCCTTCTCAAAATTTCTTAACAACTATTGTGTATGACGGATCTAAAATTCTAATGATAAGTAATGAAAAAGAAAAGATTAAGTATTTATATGAAGGCAGTTATATAGTAAAAGAAACTAGATATAAATTAGTGAATGGAAGAGAAGTAGAATATTCTGAAACTTCTTATGAGTATGAAAATGAAGATCTAAAGACTGTAAATGTTAACCTAAGCGGTAAAGTGAAAAAGTATGTTTACAGTTATAAGAGTGATGGTACAATTTTAAAGGAAACCTACGATTTCGATAATAAAACTGAAAAAGAGTTCAAAAATTCCGAAAATAAAATACTCACTTTTGTTCGCGGAAACTTGACCAATTCAGTTTTTAGTTGGGGTTTTAGAGATATTGTTTCCACTTCTCGTTACGATTATGATGAAAGGAATAACGCTTTTAAAAATGTTTTAGGTTTTAGTAAGTTGTTGGATCAGATTAATTTTGAGTCTGAACAGAATATATCGTCAAGTAATAATTTGAAAAAATACGATGTTAAAATTAATTATGTGCCAGATATGATTTTTGAACCCTGTTCTTATAATATGGAATACGAATATAATAAGAGTGGCTATCCAACTAAAAAGACAATTTATGATTATAAAGGAGAAATCGAGGAAATTGTGGAATACTCGTATTGATATTTATTTTAAAATTTTTTAAACTGCTTCAATAAGTTCTTTTTGTATTAAAATAAGGTAAGATTTTTTTGCTTTTTTATATAGGTTTGATTTATTTTTGAATCACTAATCTTAGCCTGTAAAAATGAAAAAACTTTTAATCCTCCCTTTTGTTTTAATTTTAATACTCAATTCTTGTTCAAGTGATGATAGTTCTTCAGAAGACAAATCGGTTTTGCCACAAACAATATCTTACATCTATCCCAATATATATTTGGGAACAAATACAACTATTACTCTGAAATATAATGGAAATAAAATTATAAGTAGCACAGAATCAGATTCAAAAACATTATTTACTTATAATGTTGACCTGATAACCAAGCAAGAAATGTTTGAAATAGATCAGCAGGGAAATGAAACTAAAACTGATGAAGCTGTTTATACGTATGAAAATGGAAAATTAAAAACTAAAATTTTCAGAGAGATTATTACAACTCAATATCCAGAAGGGCAATATATTACAAAAACAGTTTACACTCATTCTTCTAACGAATCAATATCCTATGTAAATTATTCAGTAAATATAAATACGAAAGAGGAAACTAAATATAATGAAGGAATTTTGACTTACAAAGATGGAAATCTTACAAAGGAACAATCTGGCAGCGCAACTAGGGTTTATGAATATGATACCAAAAACAATCCTCTTAAGAATGTTTTGGGCTTTGATCTGTTGCTAAATGAAATCAGTGAAATAGGTAAAAACAACGCTGTAAAAATAACCTCCAAAGCTTGCTCTGATTGTTCTGAAGGTGTTTATTTGTCTGACTATATTTATAATGATAAAAATTATCCCACAAGACATACTTCGCATACTAATAGTGGATCAATCGAATATGAAATAGAGTATACGTACTAATTTATAAAAACCAAATACTTTTGTATTTGGTTTTTTTATTGATGAAAATTGCTGAAATTCGTGTTTAAAATAAACACCATGCAATTCAGAACCCAAATTCCAATTTTAAAAAGTAATCAACCAATCGATTATAATTCGAAATTACTTTCTATTGGTTCTTGTTTTGCAGAAAATATGGCGGAGAAATTCGATTACTTCAAATTTCAAAATGAAACAAATCCTTTTGGAATTATATTTAATCCTGTTTCAATTGAGAAACTATTTAAAAGAGTTTGCCATCAGGAACTTTTCGGAGAAAAAGATGTTTTCTTTCATAACGAACGCTGGCATAGTTTTGATGTTCATTCTGATTTAAGTAATGCTGATAGACAAGAACTTCTTGAAAGCCTAAATAAAGCGGTTACAGAAACGTACAAACAGCTAAAAGAAGCGACGCACCTTATTATAACTTTTGGAACTTCTTGGATTTACAGAAATGTAGAAAGTGAAGAAGTAGTTGCTAATTGTCATAAAGTTCCTCAAAAGCAATTTTCAAAAGAACTATTATCTGTTGATGTAATTCAAAAAAGTATTCAAAGTACAATTGAGCTAATTCATACTGTAAATCCAGAGATAAATTTCATTTTTACGATTTCTCCAGTTCGTCATATAAAAGACGGTTTCGTGGAAAACCAGTTAAGTAAATCGCATTTATTTACAGCGCTTCACAACGTTTTAAAAATTGACAATTCACAATTGACAATTCATCATTATTTCCCGTCTTATGAAATAATGATGGATGAACTTCGCGATTATCGTTTTTATTCAGAAGATATGCTTCATCCTAATCAAATAGCTATAGATTATATCTGGAAGCTTTTCAGCGAAAATTATATTTCACAAGAGAGTTTTGCGCTAATGCAGGAAGTAGATGAAATTCAAAAAAGCCTACGCCACAGAAGCTTCAATCCAGAATCTGAACAGCATCAAAAATTCCTGGCAAAATTACAACAGAAAATAATTGCAATAGGAGATAAACTGCCTCATATAAAATTTTAAATTATAAAAAGCCTTTGGTTGTAACCAATGACAGCTTTTTAACAGTAAAATTTTAGAATAATTCCTGATAATTGTGTAAATTGTTAAAGTTTAAATTTTACATTTTTGTAAAATGTCTAATTATGCTTTTTTCAGAAGCAATTTAATCATGTATTTTATTGACGTATGAATAAGAAACCCATTCATTATTTAAAAAAAACACTTCGTGTACTGTTATGGTGCGTGGTTTCTATAGTGGCACTTTTACTTCTTCTTATCATATTAATTCAAGTTCCGTCGGTTCAGAATTTCGTTAAGGATAAAGCGATTACTTATCTTCATAATAAGATTAAAACCAAGGTTTCTTTAGATCATATTTCCATTAAATTTCCAAAAGATGTAGTGCTGGAAGGTTTTTATTTTGAAGACCAGAAAAAAGATACGTTACTGGCTGGTAAACGATTAGAAGTTGATGTTGATCTTTTTAAACTCGTAAGCAGCGAACTTGAAATCAATTCAGTTTCACTTGAAAATGTAAAAGCTAATATTTCAAGAAATAAAGATGGGGTTTTTAATTTCGATTATATTATAAAAGCGTTTGAATCTAAAGAACCAAAAGTTGAAGATCCAGATGCCAAACCTTTCAAAATTTCTGTAGTAAAAGTAAATCTCGATCAAGTAAAATTCAATTTTAAAGATGATTTTTCTAAAAATGATATTCGTGTAAATCTGACCCATTTTGATACCAAATTCAAGAAATTTGACCTTGATAAAATGGATTTTAATATTCCGAATATCAATTTAAATGGCTTAAAAGTAGTTTTAGATCAAGATGTTGTGGAAAGAATTGCTGAAGTTTCAGTTAAGACTGTCGATACGATTTCAAAAAGACCAGATTTTAAACTTGCGCTGGATAAAATCACTTTATCTAAAATTGATATTTTATACGACAATAAAGATTCAAAATTAAATTCGGGCATTCGTTTAGGGAATTTGAATTTGGCTGTAAACGAAATTGATCTCAATAAACAGCTTTTAGATTTTGACACATTTGAAGTGAAAAACCTTAGCGGAAATTTACGATTAGGTGCAAAAGATAAACAAATTCAAGCGCCGGATTTAGACTCAACTTCTATCAAACAAGCAGGCTGGAAAGTTAAGCTGAATGATGCCAGTCTAGAAAATATAGCTTTTAAATTTGATGATATGCAGTCAAAACCCAAAACAAAAGGTTTAGATTACAGTCATTTAGATTTGAGTAAATTCAATTTCAAAGCAGAGAAATTATATTATGCAAACGATACGATTTCTGGAAACATAAAAACACTTACCGTAAACGAAAAAAGCGGTTTACAAATTCAGGCTTTAAAAACAGATTTCTTCTACGGACCAAAAAATGCGTATTTGAATAATTTGTATTTGAAAACGCCTCAAACCCTTGTGCAGGATAAAATTAAAGCAGCATACAAATCGCTGGAATCTCTTCAAAAAGATTTAGGAAATTTTGCTGTTGATGCTAATTTGAAACAATCAAAAATTGGTTTCAAAGATATCTTATTATTTGTGCCAGATTTGCAAAAAACAAATCCGTTTAAGAGTAATCCAAATGCAATTTTGTATGTAGACAGCCGAGTAAATGGAAAAGTAAAAGATCTGAATATTTCGAAATTCGAAATGAGCGGAATAGGTTCTACAAAAGTTTCCCTTTCGGGGAAAATCGCCGGACTGCCGGATGCGCAAAAAGCTTATTACGACTTGAATATTAAAAACATTTCGAGCACTGCAAAAGACATTAATATGTTTGTGCCGGCTGGGACAATTCCCAAAAACATTCAATTGCCTTCTCAACTAAATCTGCAGGGAAAATTTAAAGGATCGGTTCAAAACTTTAAAACCAATCTCGCCTTAAAAAGCAGTTTCGGAAATGCCAAAGTTGATGCTTTATTTGATCAGCGTCTTAAAAAAAGAGAAAAATACGATGCAACCGTTTATTTATTGGATTTTAATGTAGGCCGATTAATTAAAAACGATTCGATCGGAAAAATTACGCTTAAAGCGAAAGTAAAAGGAAATGGTTTAGACCCAAAAACGGCAAATGCTGCAATTGATGGTCTGGTGCAAAAAGCTGTTTTTAATCGCTATACGTACAAAGATTTAGCTTTAAAAGGAAATATTGAAAATGGTTCTTTTGCCGTAAAATCTGGAATGAAAGATCCAAATCTAAATTTTGATTTGACGGCTTCAGGTGATACAAAAGACAAATATCCAAGCATAAAATTAAAACTAAATCTAGATATTGCCGATCTAGAAAAACTGAATCTGCATGCCGGGCCAATGAAGCTTCGTGGAAATGTTGATGCTGATATCGCAAACAGCAATCCTGATTTCTTAAACGGAAAAGTTTTTCTTTCGAACATTCAGATCTTAAAGGATGCCGAACCAATTGTTTTAGATTCGATCCGCGTTCTTGCTTTTGCAGATAAAGACAGTAATTCGATTAAAATTTCGTCACAATTTTTAAAAGCCGAAGTAGTAGGAAAATATAAGTTGACCACTTTATCAAATTCAATTCAAAAATCATTGTCTAAATATATTGACCTTCAAAATCCGAAAGTCAATGCAGAATCTGACGAACAGCGATTGGCATTCAAATTAAAAGTAGATAATGATCCTGTTCTTTTTAAATTATTACCAAAATTAACTGGATTAGAACCTTTTACCATAAATGGAAATTATAACAATCAAACAGATTCTTTAGCCATAAAAGGAACTATTCCGAGAATTGTTTATGCCGATAACACTATTTCAGACGGAAGAATCAATATTGAAGCAAAAGAAAATGCTTTAGAATATTTGGTTTCTGTTGCCACTATCGAAAGCGGTTCTCTTAAAATTCCGTTTACTAGTTTGTCTGGAAAAGTAGAAAACAACGTCTTAACGTATGCGCTGGAAGTGAAAGATGTTAAAGACAAACAACAATACTACATTGCTGGAAATCTGAACCATGAAAATTCTAAAAACATTTTTAAAATTGACGCAGAGAACTTCGTTTTAAATTATGATAAATGGAACGTTGATCCCGAAAATTCGATTGAGTTTGGAGATAAAAGACTTTATATCAACAAATTCTATTTAGATAACTCTGGTAATGAATTAAAAATTCAGTCGCAGGGAACTCAGAATAATGCACCGCTTCAAGTTGATTTTGTAAACTTCAAAATTGAAACCATTATGAACATGGTTAAAAAAGATGAGTTGTTGATGCAGGGTCTAATAAACGGAAATGCTTTGGTCGAAAACGTTATGACCAATCCGACATTTACATCAGATTTAAAAATTGATGATTTTACTTTTAAAGCTGAAAAAGTAGGTGATTTAGAAATAAAAGTAGATAATAAAACCGCTAATACGCTTGCTGCGAATGTTGCTTTAAGCGACGAAGGAAATGATGTAAAATTAACTGGAGATTATAAACTAGATGTTGGAAATTTTGATTTTGATGTTGCAATTAATAAGTTGAATATCAAAAGTGTTCAAGGTTTTAGTATGGGAAATATAACAGAAGGAAAAGGTTTTCTTTCTGGAAATTTTAAATTGACAGGAAATACTTCGGCTCCTAAAATTAATGGCGAATTGAATTTTAATGATGCCGCTTTTAGAGTTACACAATTGAATTCGTACTTTAAAATTGGACAAGAAAAAATCACGTTTAATAATGAAACGATTTCATTTGATAAGTTCTCTCTTTTTGATGAAAATGACAACGAATTGTATGTTAACGGAACAATTCAATCGGCTGATTTTGTGAAGTATAATTTTAATCTTCTGGTAGAAGCAAATGATTTTAGAGCCATAAACTCTAAAGCAGCAGATAATGATTTATTCTATGGTGATTTGTTTTTGGATACCAAATTGAATATCAAAGGAAATTTGGATAGTCCAGTTGTCGACGGAACGATTAAAATAAATAAAGAAACCAAATTTACGGTTGTATTGCCGCAGTCAGATCCTTCAATTGCAGATCGAGAAGGAATTGTAGAGTTTGTTGATGAAGATAATATGTATCTGAAACAAACTGTTGACATGCAGAATAAACTCGATCAATCGGAACTAAAAGGAATGGATGTAAACGTTGCCATTACGATTGATAAAGAAGCAGAATTAACTTTGCTGATCGATAAAGGAAATGGCGATTATTTAAAATTAAAAGGTGAAGCAGAATTAGTCGGAGGAATCGATCAATCGGGTAAAACGACTCTGACTGGTAAATATGAGTTTTCTGATGGAGCTTACGAAATGAATTTCAACGGCATCAGAAGAAAATTTGATATTCAGAAAGGAAGTTACATCACATGGAATGGCGAACCGACATTAGCCAACTTAAATATAACCGCCATTTATAAAGTAGATGCAGCGCCGATTGATTTATTGGGTAATCAGTTAAAAAGCGAACCTCAAACGGTGCAAAATACATACAAACAAAAACTTCCTTTTCAGACTTTATTAAAGATGAACGGAGAGCTGATGAAACCAGAAATCTCTTTTGGAATTACACTTCCGGAAGGAAATTATAATGTTGCTTCAGATGTGGTTGAACTTACGCAGACAAGATTAAAACAACTGGAACAAGATCCAGCAGAATTAAATAAGCAGGTTTTTGCACTTTTATTATTAAATAGATTTGTTGGAGAAAATCCGTTTTCGAGCGAAAGCGGCGGCGCAAGTGCTGAATCTTTTGCCAGACAAAGTGTAAGTAAAATACTTTCGCAGCAGTTAAACAATCTTGCAGGCGAATTGATTACCGGATTTGAAGTAAATTTTGACTTAGAATCTACAGAAGATTATACAACTGGAACTATGCAGAATAGAACCGACCTGAATGTTGAAGTTTCTAAAAGATTGCTGGATGATAGATTGAAAGTAACCGTGGGAAGCAGTTTTGGTGTTGAAGGACAGGAACGTGCCAATGAAGAAAGTACAAATATTGCCGGCGATGTTGCTTTAGATTATCAATTAACAAAAGACGGAAGATATATGGTTCGTGCCTATAGAAAAAACCAATATCAAGTTGCTGTTGAAGGTCAGGTTGTTGAAACAGGAGTTGCATTTGTGATTACAATGAGTTACAACAAATTTAGAGAGTTGTTTCATCGCAGTGAGCAGGAAAAAGAAATGATTCGCGAAGAAAAAATTCGAAAAGAAAAACAAAAACAGAAAGAAAAAGAAGCAAAAGAAAAACCAGAAATACAAAATCAGGAAGAAAAACAAATTGAAGGAAATGAGCAGAAAACATAAACATATAAGACAATTTTATATCAAGTGTATGGCACTGTTTTCCTTGTTTTTTATTGTAGGATGCAGTAATACCAAATATCTTCCAGAAGGCGATTTGCTTTATGTCGGCGGTTCGGTTACCGTAAAAGATTCGCTGATGAAAAAGAAAGACCGTAAGGCGCTGGAAACTGAATTGAAAGATTTATTGCGTCCAAAACCTAATAAACAGATTTTCGGTTTACGTCCTAAATTATGGATTTATAATTTGGCTGGAGAACCTAAAAAACAAAAAGGAACACGATATTGGCTTCGAAATAAAGTGGGAGAAGCACCGGTTTTATTCAGCAAAGTTGATTTGGATTATAACGCATCGGTTTTGCGAAATTTTACGGAAAACAGAGGTTATTTTAAAAGCCGTGTAAGCGCCGATTCGACTGTTCGAAATAAAAGAGTAACTGCAGAATACACCGTTACTCCGAAACAGCAATACATTATAAAAAGTGTTACTTTCCCTGATGACTCTTTAAGAATATCAAAGATTATAGCCAAGAGCCACCGTAGAAGTCTTCTTAAAGTTGGAAAACCTTACGATTTGGATGTCATTAAAGCCGAGAGAGAACGTATTGATGCGAGATTAAAAGAAAATGGATATTTTTATTTTAATCCAGATTATATTTTAGCAAAAGTAGACAGTACTAAAGGAAATCATGAAGTAAAAATTAGACTTGTAATTAAAGATGATACGCCAGTAAAAGCGCTGACTTCTTACAAGATTGATAAAATATTTGTTTATCCAAATTACTCACTTACAAACGATAGTGCCGTTTATCGAAAAAGAAATATCACACAATACAAAGATTTTACAATAATAGACACTGCAGAAACTTTTAAACCAAGAGTTTATGATCGAACGATTTACTTTAAAAAAGGAGATTTATACAATAGAAAAGATCACAATTTAACTTTAAACCGATTTGTAAATCTGGGAACATTCAGTTTTGTGAAAAACGAATTTAAACCGTCTGATTCGATTCCAAATGCTTTAAATTCCTACTATTATTTAACCTTGCTTCCTAAAAAGTTTATTCGTGTTGAAGTTATAGGTAAAACCAATTCAGCAAGTTACACGGGGACAGAATTAAATTTAAATTGGAACAATCGAAACTTTTTTAGAGGAGCAGAATTATTTACAGCTTCGGTCTTTGGAGGAGCTGATTTCCAGCTTGGGGGAGTGAATAGAGGAAAAAATATTTATAAACTCGGAGGGGAAGTTAGTTTGACTTGGCCACGATTTATAACGCCATTTAATATACAAGGAAACAGCGAATTTGTGCCAAGAACTAAAGCAACTTTGCGTTACGAATATCAAAAAAGAACACAGTTGTATGCCTTGAATTCTTTCAACACTTCATTTGGTTATTTATGGAAAGAAAATATTCGTAAAGAACATCAATTAAATGTTATTGATGTTACGTATGTGAGTCCAAATCATGTTACACCAGAATATTTGGCAGATATAAAAGAAGATCCTGCGCTTGGAAAAGTAATTGAAAAACAGTTGATTTTTGGTCCGACTTACAATTATACCTATACGAATACCATGCAGAAACGCCGAAAAAATACCATCTATTTTAATGGTGAATTGGATTTAGCGGGAAATATTACAGGATTGGTTACAGGTGCCAATTATAAGAAAGATAATGTAAAGACTATATTCGATGTTCCGTTTAGCCAATATGTAAAAATCAAAACAGATTTCAGACATTATTTAAAACTCGGAAAAGAAAGCGAATTAGCAAGCCGATTAATTCTCGGTGCTGGATTTGCTTATGGAAACTCAAATACACTTCCAACTTCAAAACAGTTTGTCGTAGGAGGAACGAATAGTATTAGAGCTTTTAGAGCCAGAACGTTAGGACCGGGTAGTTATGTGATTCCGCCGACAACAAATAATAATTACACACCAGATCAATCAGCAGATTTGAAGTTGGAATTTAATACAGAATATCGAGCTAAATTGTTTAGTATTGTTCGTGGAGCAGTGTTCTTGGATGCTGGAAATATTTGGCTTTTAAATGCCGACCCAGATAAACCAGCAGCTGAAATTTCAAAAGATTTTATGAAAGAACTTGCAGTTGGTGCCGGAGTAGGTTTGCGTTTTGATTTGTCATTTTTGATTTTAAGAACAGATTTAGCAATTCCGCTTCGTAATCCTGCGCTTCCAGATGGGCAGCGCTGGGTGATTGATAAGATTGATTTTGGAGATAGCTCTTGGAGAAAAGACAACCTGATTTTGAATATTGCGATCGGATATCCGTTCTAATTTTTTGTGTCTAATTTCATGAATTTTCACTAATCTTAGCTGTATGTTTTTTATCGATTTCACAAATTAAAAATTAAGAACGTCAAATTTGACATTTTAAAAAATTAGTGTAATTAGTGCAATTCGTGGCAAAGAATAGTAAAAAAAGAAGTAAATTGGTCTAAATATTTTATTAGAATGCAAAACTTAATCAAAAGAATTATAGGTATTGGTATCATCGTTTTATTAATTGTTCTGGCTTTTAAATATTGTCAGTTTAAAAAAGAAGACGATTCTGATATTCAGTACAATACTAATTTAATTCAGCAGCAGATTCTTAACGTCGGAAAATTGGTCGTAACCGAAGGTCATTTCTCTGAGGTAGTTACTTATAAGAATCAGCAGAAATATTTAATGGATTTGGTTTCTTTTGAAAAGAAAGCACTAATTGTAGTAAATGCTAATGTTACTGTTGCTTACGATTTACATCAAATGAAATACGACATCGATGAAAAAAACAAAACGATAACCATATTAAATATCCCAAAAGAAGAAATTACAATAAATCCAGATATTCAGTTTTATGATGTTGAACAAAGTAAACTGAATCCGTTTACTGGAGATGACTACAATAAAATCAATAAATCAGTAAAAGCCAATCTGGCTAAAAAAATTGAGAAATCTACTCTAAAAACAAATGCCCAAAATAGATTAATAAGTGAATTGTCAAAAATCTTAATTATGACAAATTCAATGGGCTGGAAATTACAATACAACGGGAAAGTTATCGAATCTGAGACTGAGCTGAATCAAGATTTGAAGTTATAGAGGAAAGGTACAAAGGTTCAGAGTAGCAAAGGTTCAAAGGTTTTTTTGCAATCTTGTCGTTTTGACGGAGGAGCAATCACACTAGAAATTTCGCAATTCTAATCGTCAATCTTTGTCGAATCCCGAGTGTAATTGCTCCTCCGTCTAAATGACAAATAAGCTTAAAAAACTCAAATAATAAAAACTTTCTCGCCTTAGTGCCTTTGTGGCAAATTAGGCAAAGAGCTATCAAAAATCAAATCCAATCCGCCAGAAATTAAATGTGCAATTTCAGGACGTTTTACCTTCAATTGATCCAAGTAAACCAATACTTCTTGTAAAAGCTGCTTTTCGTCTGAATCTTTTAGAAGCTCTGCTATTTCAATTGATAACAACCAATCGTTAGAATGATTATTTTTTAATTTTTCAAAAACAGACTTTAATTCGGTTTTAGAGTCTTTATTATTTCGAATGTTACGAACTGTTGCGTATAGAATTTCTAATTCATCACGCTCTTCAGTATGTTTTGCCTTTATAGTTTTAGTGGTCGGAACAATATTAATTAAATCGAAAGAGTTCACATCGGCTGGACCAGAAAATGCAGATATAACTTTTTTACCAATCGCCATATCATAATTTCCCCAATCGGGCTGAAACAAAATCGTTTCACCATGCGTAACCGTACAATTTCTAAAACTGATTAAAATAATCTCTCCATGAAGATTTCTAGAACCTGTAATGATTTCACCTTCAACAATAATATTACCTTCAAATTCCAGTTTTACAGTCTCGTTTTCTACAATACTGTAAGCCTGCAGATCTTTCGGACTCATGTCTTCAATGGCCAGATTAAAACCTTTCAATTTTCCAATAGGACTTCCAAAACCGTGAGGATGTGTTAAAGTTCCGTGGCCGACTAATTCTTTTTCGCGGTAAGCCAATGCTGTTTTTCCAGTTGTTTGAATGTAAACAGGTTTTCCTTCGTCTTCAATTACATTGGTAAAAACTCCTGAAATTTGTAAACCTGTACTCAATTCAATTGTTCCTAAAGCATTGGATTGAATCAATTTCTGAATTCCCGAAAGGCCTCCAGTTCGCAAAGCCATTTTATTCGCAAATTCTTCTAAAATCAGACTCAAATAAGAAAATGTCGGCGTTACATAAAGTTGTGGCTGTAACTGCGTAATATCAAAATTCTGATTCGCCGCTGAAATATCATACGGAATCTTCTTCACGTTATCAGTCATACACCAAGCACTTTCACCAATAGAAGAAAGTAATCCGGCACCATATATTTTAGGATCTTCAACCGTCCCGATTAAGCCATATTCAACTGTCCACCAATGCAGGTTTCTAATTTGCGCCATTTCAGACAATTCGCCCATATTGTTTTGTAAATCGGCAACAGCTTTTTCGGCTTCGTCTATTTTTTCTTGCGGCGTGTCTTCGGCTTCCTTTAAAATAGAAAGCAGACGAATCGCTTCGTACATTTGATAATCTTTATGAGAAGAAATGGCTTTGCACCCAATTTCGCCAAAACGTCTCAAATATTCAGCATATTCAGGATTGGCAATAATAGGAGCGTGGCCAGCACCTTCGTGAATGATGTCTGGTGCGGGAGTATATTCAATATGTTCTAATTGCCTGATATCCGAAGCAATAACCAAAACATTATAAGCCTGAAATTCCATAAAAGCATTTGGCGGAATAAATCCATCAACGGCAACTGCCGCCCAGCCAATTTCGCTCAAAATACGATTCATTCCGTACATACTCGGAATGGAATCGATCTCAATTCCAGTTTTGCGTAAACCTTCTAAATACGAATGATGGGCAACTTTAGAAAGATAATCTACGTTTTTACGCATAACATATCTCCAAACCGCTTGATTAATAGGAGTATAATCACTATAATCTTGAGGCTTAATAAATTGCTGTAAATGTTTAGGCAATCGCTCTAATAACGGATTGGTTTCAATATTTGGGTTCATTTCGCAAACGTTGTAGATTAGAATGTAAAATTACGAATTTAGACCGCTAATTTTTGCTGTTTACCACAATATTTTTATTCTAAAGTGATTTTTATTGCGTTTTTATAGATTTTGAGAAATGAGTAATAGTTAAAATTTTAGCAGTCATTATTCTCATAATTGACTTTTTCCATTGTTTTTTCAAAGTTTTCAATTTCCTTTTTAGTCATTGAAGCCTCTTTTAAATCAACCTTAAGCTGTTTTTGAGCATCAGGGCTAATCCATAAACCAGTAAACGTATTGCCGGTTTTCTTTAAGATTAACACACCGCTGAAACCATGTTCGACTAAGACAAATTCATTCTCTTTTTTTCTGTTTTGAGTAATATCAAGCTGAATCCAATTATTTGATTTATTGTAGCGATACATTGAAGTAAACATTAAATCGGCAGTACACGGATTTTCTTCTGTTTTGATATAAAGTGTTATAGGAGTTTTTCCGTCAACTGTTCCTTTGTATAAATTAGAAACTGGAGCTTGAGATTGTGCGTTTGAATGATTTATAAAAGAAAAACAAATTATAAAAAACAAGATTACTTTTTTCATAAATAAGAAATATAGATTTGAGATTAATTCATTCAAATATATCGAATTAAGGAATCTGTTTTTTATTGACCAATTAGTTTTTAATCTTTTTTACTGGAATTTCGTAACTCGTTTTCGGCATTTCTGAAATATTCAATTTTATGACTGAACATAAAAGCCATATTTGCGGCACGCATTTTAGCTTCTTCAGTAATTACACCCGCAAATTGTGAGTCAATGGTAGAATTGAAAATCTGAATCCAGCGGTCAAAATGAGTTTTATCAACAGGCAGTTGTTTGTGTGGTGGAAATGGAGTTCCAGAATAAGCGCGGACATCAAATAAAATAGTCTGCCAGAAATTATACATTTTTTGCAAATGCGGTTCCCAGCGATCTTGCAGCTTATCATTAAAAATAGGACCAATAAGATCATCTTTTCTAACATTTCCATAAAAGCTGTCGACCATTTGTTTAATGTCTTCTATTGTCGAAATATCTTTTAAATCTGCCATTTTATTGTATTTAAAGTAGATTGCAAAAATACAATTTAACTTTTTTCACTATACTGATATTTGTCATTAATCCCTGTAAATACGCAATAAACACGTTTTGTAAGGTAATTGTATAACTATTTTGTTTTTTGATAAGTTATTTAGCTTTGTATAAGTAAGTTTTTTATGATTTTTTGTTTTTTAAATTAATGATTCTTAGTTAATTATAGAACAAGGAGATGAGTTTTTGTTATATCTGATTTTTAAATTTGATGTGTATTTGTAAAGTTTTAAAAATGATAATATTGTAAAAATACTCATAATATTGTGATGTTTTAGTAAAATAAAAGGAAATTAATAAGAAAAACTAATTATCAAAAACCAAAACCACAAAAAAATGCACAAAACTACTCAAACATCTGCGCGAGTAAATAAAATGCGAAAACTGCTTCTTAGTAGTATGCTATTATTTATTTACAGCTTAAATGCACAAACTGTAACTCCTTGGATGACAACAGGAGATCAAACCAAATTATTACAGCAGCAATCTGCTGTCAGCTTTGGAACCAATTCAGGATCTAATCCTTCCACAGTCACAGTCAATCTGGGAACAACTTATCAAACCATTGATGGATTTGGTTACACCCTAACTGAAGGCAGTTGTGAAGTGATCAGCGGTATGGCAGCAACACAGCAAAACCAATTGCTAAATGATTTATATAATCCTACAACAGGATTAAATGCAAGTGTAGTTCGTATCAGTATCGGAGCTTCTGACTTAAGCAGTTCATCTTACAGTTACAATGAAACTTCTGGCGATACAAATATGAACAATTTTAGCTTAAACGGGCCTGATTTAACATATTTAATTCCAATTATCAAAAAAATCCAGCAGATCAATCCAAACATAAAAATACTAGCTACACCTTGGTCTGCACCACGCTGGATGAAAACTAATGGTTCTTGGGTTGGAGGAAGTTTACAAACACAATATTATGCGGCTTATGCGAGATATTTTGTGAAATACATTGCGGCAATGCAGGCGCAGGGAATTCCGATTTGGGGAATTACTCCACAAAACGAGCCAGAAAATCCAAATAATGAGCCAAGTATGCTGATGAATTCGACAGAACAAAAGAATTTTATTAATCAACAACTTGGACCTCAAATGACTGCGGCAGGTTACGGAAATGTCAAAATTATTGCTTTTGATCATAACTGCGATAACACCGCATATCCTACTGATGTTTTGAATAATAGCAGCTATGTAGATGGAGCAGCTTTTCATTTGTATTTAGGAAATATATCGGCAATGTCAACAGTACGAAATGCCACAAATAAAAACGTATATTTTACAGAACAATATACAGGCTCAGGCGGAAGTTTTAGCGGTGATTTTGGCTGGCATATGCAAAATGTTGTGATAGGCAGTACAAATAACTGGTCGAAAACAGTTTTGGAATGGAATGCAGCAAATAATTCAAGTTTAGGACCGCGAACTCCAGGCGGATGTAACACTTGTTTAGGAGCGATTACAGTTAATAATAGCACTACCTATACTAAAAATGTTGCATTTTATATTATTGGCCAAATTTCAAAATATGTAAAACCAGGAGCTGTAAGAATTAGTTCGTCAAGTACAAGCGGCAGTATTTCATCAGTTGGATTTAAAAATCCTGATGGTTCCATTGCACTTGTAGTATATAACTCCGGCGGATCATCAAACACAATAAAAGTAGTATCAGGATCATCGGCATTTAATTATGCAGTTCCTGCTTCATCTGCAGTAACTTTTACATGGGGAGCAGGAACACCTCCTGTTACTAGTTTTCCTGGTTACTATAATATTATTTCAAGAAATAGTAATAAAGGTTTAGATGTTGCTGATAATTCAACTACAAGCGGAGGAAGGATTCAGCAATATGATATAACAAACGGAGGCGGCAATAATCAGCGCTGGAAATTTGTTTCTGACGGAAGCGGGAATTATTACATTATTGTAAAATCAACTGGAATGTACTTGGCTGTGGAAAATAACGGTACCGCAGATGGATTAAAGGTGCAGCAAAAAACTTTTTTGTCTTCAAATGAATTCAAATGGACTGTGACAAGTTTAGGAGGCGGTTACTACAAAATCATAAATGTAAACAGCGGAAAATCTCTAGATGTTGAAAATGTATCTACAGCAAATGGAGCCAATATTCAAGTTTGGAGTTATACTGGAGGTTTGAACCAACAATGGCAATTCGTGCAAGTTGAGTCTTCTGCAGCCAAAAGTGCTTTGGCAGTAGAAACAGTAGTGGCTGAAAATGAGAGCTCAAATGATATGACAGTTTTTGTTGATGAAGCCAGCAATTATTTAAAAATTGATACCAATCATCAAGGCAGTGCCGATGTACAAATATTTAATATAACGGGACAGCCTGTTTTAAAGAAAACTATAAACTTTGTCAAAGGAAATCAACAAGAAATAGAGATTTCGAGATTGCCAAAAGGAGTTTATGTAGTGCGAGTTACGGATGGTGAAGGCTCTTATTCTAAAAAAATACTAAAGCAGTAATTACAAGTTTAGAATTCAATTAGTAATTTTATATTTGATTTGGAAAGGCTGTCATTTTATGTGACAGCCTTTTTATTTTTATCCAATTAATTGTGTGAACAAATCTTGATTGTCATTTAAATATTGAAATTCGAAACCATTTTCAGTCATTTTGAGTTTAATTGGCATGATGTCATTTTTGTTTTTCAACTCTAAACCCACAACAACAGAACCCACTTCGCGGCTGTTTTTCTTAGCAAACTGGAAATACGTGATGTCATCATCTGGACCTAAAATATTATTGACAAATTCTTTTAAAGCCCCAGGACGCTGTGGAAACTGAATCATAAAATAATGCATTAAACCTTCGTAAAGTAAAGAACGTTCTTTTATTTCGGCAGTTCTTTCAATATCATTATTACTGCCGCTTACAATGCAAACCACATTTTTGTCTTTAATTTTATCTTTATAAAAGTCTAAAGCAGCAATTGTTAGCGCACCCGCAGGTTCAACAACCATAGCTTCTTCATTATACAATCGTAAAATTGTTGTGCACACTTTTCCTTCGGGAACAAGAATAATATCTTCTAGGTTGTAGCGGCAGATTTCAAAAGTTTTATCGCCAACTTGTTTAACAGCAGCTCCGTCTACAAATTTATCAATGGTTTTTAGCGGCGTATTTTTATTTTCTTCAATCGATGTTTTCATCGAAGGCGCTCCTTTTGGTTCAACGCCGATTATTTTTGTATTCGGACTTAAGTGTCTAAAAACTTCAGACAAACCAGAAGCCAGTCCGCCGCCGCCAATTGGCACAAATACGTAATCAATAGGTTCTTTAAAACTTTCTAAGATTTCTAAACCAACAGTTCCTTGTCCTGCAATTACTTTTTCATCGTCAAAAGGATGGATAAATGTTTTGTGGTTTTTGATCGCATCAGCAGTTGCAGATGCGTAGGCATCATCAAAAGTATCCCCTGTAAGAACAATTTCAACAAACGATTTCCCGAACAATTGTACTTGCTTTACTTTTTGTTTCGGCGTAGTTTTTGGCATATAAATTTTGCCGTTTATTTGGAGAAGATTACAAGAATAAGCAACGCCCTGCGCATGATTTCCTGCACTGGCGCAAACAATTCCGTTTGCTTTTTCTTTTTCGTTTAACGAAGAAATCTTATTGTAAGCACCTCTAATTTTATACGACCGAACGATTTGTAAATCTTCTCTTTTTAATAAAACGGTAGCTTTAAATTCATCTGAAAGATTCAAATTTTGTGTCAAAGGAGTTGCGGCAACTACATCTGCGAGCTGCTTTTTTGCATTAAGTACTTCGTTAAATAAACTCATCATGTTTTGTTTTTTTGCCACGAATTCCATGAATTGACACTAATTTTATTCTCTTAGAAAAAATAATTCGTGCTAATTGGTGCAATTCTTGGCTATTTAAAATCTTTTTAAAATAAAAAACCTCCCAATTGGGAGGTTTCTATAAATTATATTTTTACAAACTTATATAACACCTCGCCATTACTGCTGAATTGCAATAATGCTAATAATAGCGATAATAATGTTACTAAAGTTTGTCATTTTTTTGTTATTTGAATAGCAAATGTATTAATTATTTTGCGAAGTACTCATGAAATATTTTAAGTTTTATGAAATAAACTGAAAATTTCCACTGTAACCTGAAACTGAATACTATTTCTTAACTGGAGGATATTGTGCTAAAATTTTACCAACAAACTCGGCAATTCTTTCATCTTTTTTATCGATGTCTCGAGTTAGAGTTCCAACACCTTCACCTTGCCAGATCATTTCTTTCTTTTTAGCATCAATTAAATCAATGTACAAAGTTCCTTCGGTAGAAGTAGAAACAGTAGTTTGGTTACCGCCATACATCATCCACGGATTCCATCCCCATCCCCAGCCGTAACCCCAGCCAGCACTAAATTGATTTACATCTACTTGTTCTCTTGATTTTGTAAATATATTTACAAGTAAATCAGGATTATCGCTTTTAGTAAAACCTTTAGCCTGCATTTGATCATCGATAGCACGAAGAATTCTTCTTTTATCTAAATCTGATATCTCGACCTTGTCAATTCCGGGCTTAAAGTAAGCGTATCTTTTATAAGGCGTAAAATCGACAGTTTTGTCGTAATCAGAATAAACAGTAACACTGCTGCAGGAAGAAAGTATCAACAGCAGGAAAAATGGAATTAACTTAAGTGTTTTCATATTATTAAAAATTTAATGTTCTTGTTTGTAATTAGTTTATCCTAAAAAACAACTTTATTTTTTCTGTCAGAGTGATTTCATTCGGTTTCATTAGCCTTCGACTTCGCTCAAGATGACAATAAGGGTACGAAAAAATCTACTTAGCTAAGAAGACTTTCATCTACCATATTAGGTAAAGTTACTTTTAATAAAGCCTCATTTTCCATTGCTCTTTTTATGGCAAAAACAGCACCTTCATTTCGAGCCCAGCTTCGTCTGGAAATTCCGTTGTTAACATCCCAGAAAAGCATTGATGCTAAACGCTTTGAAGCCTCTTTAGAACCATCAAGAACCATACCAAATCCGCCGTTTATAACCTCTCCCCAGCCAACTCCTCCGCCGTTATGAATTGATACCCAGGTTGCTCCTCTAAAACTGTCGCCAATTACGTTTTGAATAGCCATATCGGCTGTAAAACGTGATCCGTCATAAATATTAGATGTTTCTCTATAAGGTGAGTCAGTTCCAGAAACGTCATGATGATCGCGTCCTAAAACCACAGCTCCAATTTCACCTCTAGCAATCGCTTGGTTAAAAGCTTCTGCAATTTTAACTCTTCCTTCTGCGTCAGCGTATAAAATTCGGGCTTGAGAACCTACTACCAGTTTGTTTTCCTGTGCACCTTTAATCCATTTGATGTTATCCTGCATTTGCTGCTGAATTTCATTTGGAGCAGTTTCAGCCATTTTTTCTAAAACTTCGCAAGCAATTGCATCTGTTTTTAATAAATCTTCGGGTCTTCCAGAGGTACAAACCCAACGGAAAGGACCAAATCCGTAATCAAAACACATTGGTCCCATAATATCCTGAACGTAACTTGGATATTTAAAATCGATATTATTTTCTGCCATGACATCTGCACCAGCGCGGGAAGCTTCCAGTAAAAAGGCATTTCCGTAATCGAAAAAGTAAGTTCCTTTTGCAGTATGTTTGTTAATTGCCTTCGCTTGACGGCGTAAAGATTCCTGTACTTTTTCTTTGAATAATTCGGGATTATCGGCCATCATTTGATTGGCTTCTTCAAAAGAAATCCCCGCTGGATAGTAACCTCCAGCCCAAGGATTATGTAAAGAAGTTTGATCTGAACCTAAATCAATTTTGATATTTTCCTGATCAAAGCGTTCCCAAACATCAACTACATTTCCTAAATAAGCAATCGAAACTACTTCTTTATTGGCTTTCGCCGAATTGACTCTCGCAACCAATTCATCTGTAGAAGTTACCACTTCATTAATCCATCCTTGTTCGTGACGAATTTTAGTGATTTTCGGATTTACTTCGGCGCAGACCGTAATACATCCGGCAATATTTCCAGCTTTTGGCTGTGCACCCGACATTCCGCCAAGTCCAGATGTCACAAAAAGATTTCCTTCCGGATTTAATTTTATTTTTCTGAAACCATTTAAAACCGTAATTGTAGTTCCGTGTACAATTCCCTGCGGGCCAATGTACATATAACTTCCGGCGGTCATTTGTCCGTATTGCGAAACGCCAAGGGCATTCATTTTTTCCCAATCGTCAGGTTTGGAGTAATTTGGGATTACCATTCCGTTTGTTACCACTACTCTTGGTGCTTCTTTATGCGAAGGAAATAATCCCATCGGATGTCCAGAATACATGGTCAAAGTCTGCTCATCTGTCATTTCAGACAAATACTGCATCGTCAATAAATATTGTGCCCAGTTTTGAAAAACGGCACCGTTTCCTCCATACGTAATCAATTCATGCGGATGCTGCGCTACAGCATAATCCAAGTTGTTCTGAATCATGTGCATGATAGCTTTGGCTTGCAATGATTTTCCTGGATATTCGTCAATTGGTCTTGCGTACATTCTGTAATCTGGACGCAGGCGATACATATAAATACGTCCGTATTTTTCTAATTCTTCTGAAAATTCAGGGATTAATTCGGCGTGATGTTTTGGATCAAAATAACGCAACGCATTTTTTAAAGCCAGTTTTTTTTCTTCTGCCGAAAGAATTTCTTTTCGTTTTGGCGCGTGGTTAATCGTTGAATCGTATTCTTTTTTTGGAGGTAATATATTTGGAATTCCTTGTTGTATTTCTTCTTTGAAAGTCATTTTTTTTTAAGGTGCTAAGTTGCTAAGATTCTGAGTTGCTAAGGTTTTTTACCTTTAGTTGTGTCGCCCCGCTGGGGCTGAAATTAAAATCGATAATTATGTTCTATAAATATTTAACTCCTCCAGAGTTATTTTTTTTAAGCCTTGGAAAGGCGAAATAGTTATAGAGAATAAAAACGGATCGGTACAAAAGCTCCATCGGAGCGAAATTTTTGCCCATGAAAATTCGATAAAACAATAATTATCTAATTTTCAAATTGACACATTTTCTAATTAAAAAAAACTACGGATAACGGATATCCGACCTATGATAAGATTTGTGGATTTTAATCCTAAATTTTCTTGAACGAATATCCATTTTATAATTTTAGATTGTTGATTTCAGATTTTAGATTGGAATTTGGAATTTAAAAATTTGGAACTTTTAAATATAAACTTCTTCATTAACACAAAACGGCATTTTTTTATTTTCAGAAAGTGCTATTATATTTTGTGCGGCACAAACAGCCATTCCATTTCTGGCTTCGTAGGTTGCAGAACCAATATGCGGTAAAACACAGCAATTTGGCAGCTCTAATAACGGATTGTCTTGTTTCATAGGTTCTGGATTCGTAACGTCAAGTCCAGCTCCCCAAATTATATCATTGGTTAAGGCATGATAAAGATCTTCTTCATTATGAAATTTTCCTCTCGCTGTATTAATGAAAATCGAATTAGGTTTCATTTTAGCGAAGGTGTCTTTATTGAAAAGTTCATTGTTTTCTGAAGTATAATTAGCATGAACACTCAAAACATCACTTTGTGAAAGTAGAGTTTCAAAATCTACAAATTCCGCATCAAGTTCTTTTTCGGCATTTTCATTATGAGAACGATTGTGGTAAATAATGTTCATTCCGAAAGCAGCTTTACACTTTTGCGCCATTTCAAAACCAATTCTTCCTAAACCAAATATTCCCAACGTTTTTCCATAAAGTTCCTGTCCTAAATTGGCCATTGCATCAAAAGTTCCCCATTCGCCGTTTATAATTCTTTTGTGATGGTAAAACGACTTTCTGGCTACACTCTGCATCAATAAAAAAGCGGTGTCAGATGTTGCTCTGCTCAAAACATCAGGCGTATTTCCAACAGGAATTTTTCTCTTATTTGCCGATTCTATATTAACAGAATCAAATCCGACAGAAAACAAAGCAATACCTTTTAAATTTGGGCACTGCTCAAAAAAATCTTCATCTAAATTACTAGAGCCTACATTTAGAAGAGCATCATTTTCCTGACATATTTTTATAAATTCCTCCCTTGATAATACATGCTTTGTTGGATTTATAGTTAGGTTGATGCCTTTTTCCTTTAATAATGCAATCCCGGCTTCAGGTATATTTTTAGTTATAAAAACATTCATTTTTTGTTTAGATTTTTAGATGTTAGATTGTTAGACTTCTTAGATTTTTTTGAAGTTGAAAATCATATCTATCTTTAATGAGGTTAGTTTAATTTAAATTCACTTTCAATAATTATCTAATTATCAAATTGGCACATTTTCTAATTAGATTATTTCCTAATCGTGCCTGTCTTTTTATCATAACCATACGGACAATGACGACAGCCGCTTTTGCAGCAATAACCTCTTTTTAAATGGTGTTTTTCAGTAAAGCATTTATAACCTTCGGGTGTATAGTAAAAATCTTCGCCTTCGATTAATTTATTTTCATTACTTTGCTCTTTCATAAAACTGCTTTCGGTCGTATTTTCATTTCTTAAAAATCAAAAATAAATATTTGATTATGATTTTAATGAAATCTAATAATTTTATATCTACAAATTTATAAATTTTACAGCCAATGTTTCTGATTGTTGCCAAATATTTAATTCCGAAAGGATATCGCGGAATGGCTGTATTTCCGTTTATTTTAATAAAATATGATTTTGATAAATCGAACGGAGTTTTTGTAAACCACGAAAAAATTCATTTGAGACAGCAGTTAGAACTTTTGGTAATTCCGTTTTTTGTCTGGTATGTTCTCGAATATTTAATTCGATTAGTTCAATACCAAAACATGGATTTGGCATACCGAAATATTAGTTTTGAGAGAGAAGCTTACGCAAAAGAAACCGAGTTGGATTATTTGAAACAGCGATCTTTTTTTCAGTTTCTACATTATATTACATTAAAATGAATCCAGTTATCAACCAGCCTATTTCAATCAATTTTCCAAATGACATTTCTTTGACGATAAAGCGTGAAGATTTGATTCATCCTTTTGTTTCGGGGAATAAATTTCGAAAATTAAAATATAATTTACTTCAGGCGAAAGCCGAAAATAAAAAAACGCTATTGACTTTTGGCGGCGCATTTTCCAATCATATTGCAGCAGTGGCGTATGCGGGAAAGGAGCAGGGTTTTAAAACGATTGGTATTATTCGAGGCGATGAACTTTTGAATAAAATTGAAGAAAATCCAACTTTAAAATTTGCTCAGGAAAACGGAATGGAATTTGAGTTTGTTTCTCGTGAAGATTACCGTTTAAAAAACGAAAGTTCTTTTATTGAAAAGTTAAAAGATAGATTTGGAGACTTTTATTTAGTTCCAGAAGGAGGCACAAACGAACTGGCTGTAAAAGGCTGTGAAGAGATTTTGACAGATGAAGATGTCGACTTTAATTATGTTTGTTGCGCTGTTGGAACTGGCGGCACGATTTCTGGATTAATTAATAGTGCATTGCCAAATCAGAAAATTTTAGGGTTTCCAGCGTTAAAAGGTGACTTTTTAACCGATGAAATTCGTATTTTTGCAAAAAAAGATAACTGGAATTTAATTTCTGACTATCATTTTGGAGGTTATGGCAAGATAAATTTAGAATTAATCGAATTTATAAATGCTTTTTTTGAAGAAAATAAAGTGCCTTTAGATCCAATTTATACAGGAAAGATGGTTTTTGGCGTTATAGATTTAATCAGCAAAAATTATTTTTCTGCACATTCAAAAATTTTACTCATTCACACTGGTGGATTACAGGGAATTGATGGAATGAATATAAAGTTGAAGCAGAAAAAATTACCAATACTCAAAACCAATGATTAAAAAAATTGTATTACTTCTCGTAATATTAGCTTTAGCAAGCTGCTCTTCTAGTAAGCCTGCCATCGCGACGACTAAAAAGGCTGCAGCAGTTCAAACGAGGACTGCAGCGGCAAAAAGAACTACTCCCGTTAAACCAATTGGTAAAAATTATCCTTCTACAAATAATACAACTGAGGTTATTCAATCTACTTCAAAAACAGTTGTAACCAGCGATTTGATTAATAATTATGTTTTGCAGTATAAAGAGATTGCGATGGGAAACATGAAAACTTATGGAATTCCAGCCAGTATTATTTTAGCACAGGGAATTTTGGAATCGGGTGCGGGAAGAGGAGATCTAGCGCTTGAAGCGAATAATCATTTCGGGATTAAATGTCATAATGATTGGTTAGGAGAAAGTGTTCGCCACGACGATGATTCGGCTCAGGAATGTTTTAGAAAATATCCTCAAGCTTCAGAATCTTACAGGGATCACGCTTTATTTTTGGTTGGAAAAAAACGATATGCTACCTTATTTACTTACGAAAAAGACGATTACAAATCTTGGGCAAAAGGTTTGAGAGCGGCAGGTTATGCAACAGATCCAAAATATCCAGATAAGTTAATTAGTTATATTGAACGTTACAATCTGCATCAATACGATTGTCAAGTTACAGGTAGAAACTACGTGCCAATCAATACTTCTGCTCCAGCAAAAAAAACATCTTATGATGTCGCATCTGATCCAAAGATCAATATGAATACGTATGATCCAAATTCATACGAAGTTCAAAAAGGAGATACTTTGTATTCCATTTCAAAGAAATTTAATTTATTAGTTGATGATTTGAAGAGAAAAAATAACCTGACTGATAATGCGATTTCAATTGGGCAGAGATTGAAGGTGAAGTAAAAGTTTTCAGTCTCAGTCACAGTGTTCAGTCACAGTGTTCAGTCACAATTTTCAGTTTTCAGTTTGAAGTTAATATAAAATCCAAAAATAAGTTTTTCAGTTTTTAATCTAAAAAATCTAAAATCTGAACTCTAAAATCTAAAATAAGAATGTTATATAAAAGAAGTAGTCAGCTTTTTGCTGAAGCAGAAAAAGTAATTCCAGGAGGAGTAAATTCACCAGTAAGAGCGTTTAAAGCTGTTGGCGGAACTCCAATTTTTGTAAAAAGTGCTAAAGGTGCTTATTTATATGATGAAGACGGAAATAAATTAATTGATTATATTAACTCTTGGGGACCAATGGTTTTGGGTCATGCTTATCAGCCGGTTGTTGATGCCGTGATCGAAAAAGCAAAACTAGGAACTTCATTTGGAATGCCGACAGAATTGGAAACAGAAATCGCAGCATTGGCCGTTTCTATGGTTCCGAATATTGATAAAATTAGATTTGTAAATTCAGGAACAGAAGCGTGTATGAGTGCGATTCGTCTGGCTCGCGGATTTACAAAAAGAGATAAAATAGTAAAATTTGCAGGCTGTTACCATGGACATTCTGATTCATTTTTGATTCAGGCAGGAAGCGGTGCTGTAACTTTTGGATCTCCAAATAGTCCAGGAGTGACAGAAGGAACTGCAAAAGATACTTTGTTAGCAAAATACAATGATTTAGAAAATGTAAAAACTTTAGTTGAAGCTAATAAAGGAGAAATCGCAGCGATTATTATTGAAGCAGTTGCTGGAAATATGGGATGTATTCCGCCAGCAAAAGGATTCTTAGAAGGCTTAAGAGAATTGTGTTCAGCAAACGGAATTCTTTTGATTTTTGATGAGGTTATGACAGGTTTCCGTTTGGCTCGTGGTGGAGTTCAAGAATTGTATGGTGTCGATGCTGATATTGTGACTTTTGGAAAAGTAATAGGAGGAGGACTTCCAGTAGGGGCTTTTGCTGCGCGCGAAGAAATCATGAACCATTTAGCGCCTCTTGGACCAGTTTATCAAGCAGGAACATTATCTGGAAATCCATTAGCAATGGCAGCGGGATTGGCAATGCTAAAAGCATTGGATAATGATAGAGAAATTTTTACTCGTTTAGAAGAAAAAACAGCTTACCTAGAAGCAGGAATTGATAGAGTTTTAAAAGCGAATAATGTCACTTTTACAATTAATAGAGTTGGTTCTATGATTTCTGTTCATTTTGATGCCAATCCAGTTACAGATTTTCAAACGGCTGCAAAAGGTGATAATGAAACCTTTAAGAAATTCTTCCACGGATTATTGCAGGAAGGTGTTTACATTGCGCCATCTGCTTATGAAACTTGGTTTATTACAGATGCGTTAACTTACGAAGATTTAGATTTTACAATTAATGCGATCGACAAAGTTTCGAAGACATTCTAATTTATAGAAAAACAATATTTAAGGCTCGCTTTATTAAAAAGTTGAGCCTTTTTTTATGCAAGAATTTTATTAGTTAATAAAAAGTTAATACGAATGGTATTGGTTGTGTTATTGTAAGTAAAAATTATTTTTGTTTGTCAATTAACCACTAAACTAACATTAAATGAAGAAATTTTTCATTTTATCTTTAATAGCCATTTTTGCGCTATCTCCTTCCAAAACATTTTCACAGAATAAAAAGAAAAAAGATCAAAAAGAAGTTCCGGCACCTCAGCCAGAAAAGAAACCAGAATCTTCGATTAAAGATTACAATAAAGTAATTACCAAAGATGCAGTTTCAGACGAAGGTCTATTTACAGTTCATAAAGTCGATAAAAAATACTACTTCGAAATTCCGAATAAATATTTAAACAAAGACATGCTTTTAGTGAGCAGACTTGCAAAACTGCCTTCTAATTTAGGTGGAGGTTACGTAAACGCAGGTTCTGAAACCAATGAACAGTTAATTGTCTGGCAGCGTTTTCAAGATAAAATCTTAATCAAATCAAAATCTTATAATGCTGTTGCCAATGATACATTACCGATTAGTATTTCGGTAAAATCAAATAATTATGAACCAACTTTATATGCTTTTGATATCGCTGCTTTTAGTAAAGATTCGGCAAATATAGTTATTGATGTTACTAAATTCTACAGCACAGATGTAAAAGCAATCAGCGGAATTTCAGCAGAAATGAGAGAAACCTATAAAGTTAAAGGTTTAGATGATTCGAGAAGTTTCATTAATGCAATGAAAAGTTTTCCGATGAATATCGAAGTAATTCAAGACTTTACATACAACGCTTCGAAACCTTCGATGTTAGAAGAATCAGAATCTATAAGTATTCAAATGAATCAATCTATGATTTTGCTTCCAGAAGTTCCAATGAAACCAAGATTGGCAGATCCGCGTGTGGGCTGGTTTACTGTAAGTCAATACGATTATGGCAGTAACGAATTAAAATCGGATTTGAAAACCTATATCAGACGTTGGAGATTAGAGCCAAAAGACCCAGAAGCCTACAACAGAGGAGAATTGGTTGAGCCAATAAAGCCAATTGTATATTATCTCGATCCTGCAACGCCTGAAAAATTAAAAAAATACATTAAACAAGGAATCGAAGAATGGCAGAAACCGTTTGAATCCGCTGGATTTAAAAATGCCATTATTGCCAAAGATGCCCCAACTAAAGAAGAAGATCCAGATTTTAGCCCAGAAGATGTTCGTTACTCTGTGATTCGATATGTCGCCAGTACAACACGAAATGCAGTTGGACCAAGTGTTTCAGATCCGAGAACGGGAGAAATTATAGAGAGTGATGTAATTTGGTATCACAATCATTTGCGTTCTTATAGAAATAGATATTTATTAGAAACTGGAGCAGCAAATCCGTCAGCGAGAACTTTACAGACGAGCGACGAAGAAATGGGAGAAATGATGCGAATGGTTATTGCACACGAGGTTGGGCATGCATTAGGTTTTCCTCATAATATGGGCGCAAGTTGTGCTTATGATGTGGAGAGTTATAGAAATGGGGATTTTACACAGCAAAACGGAATCTCAGCCAGTATAATGGATTATGCCCGTTTTAATTACATCGCACAGCCTGGAGATAAAAATATACGTTTTGTTCGTAAAATGGGTGCCTACGATCAATATGCTGTAAATTGGGGATACAGAGTGATCCCGAATGTGAAATCTCCACAAGAAGAAGTACCAACTTTAGACAAATGGATCTTGGATAAAGCAGGAAATCCGATTTATAAATTCGGAAAACAAAGTAGTGCTTTTGATCCTTCTTCTCAAACAGAAGACATTGGAAATAATTCGATGAAAGCAAGTTCTTACGGACTTAAAAATTTAGAATATGTAGCGAGTCATTTAAACGAATGGACCAGTAATGTTACTAATAATTACGAAGATTTAGACGAATTATACAAAGAGTTATTAGATTGCTGGAGTCGTTATGTTGGTCATGTTGTAACCAATGTTGGAGGAATTTATGAAAATACTAAAAAGCCAAATCAAGCAGGAAGTGTTTATGAAGTAGTGCCAAAAGCAAAACAAATTGAAGCGATGAATTGGCTTCAAAAAAATGCTTTTGAATCGCCAACCTGGATTGTAAATGTAAAAACGCTCCAAAATACAGAGTTTGCGGGTTACACAGAAAAGTTTAGAAGTCTGCAAGTAAGACAGCTTAATAATTTAATGACTTTAGGAAGAGTTGGAAGACTAATGGACAACGAAATTTTGAGCGGTGATAATTACAAAGCTTTAGATTTCTTCAAAGACATCCGAAGAGGAATTTGGAAAGAAGCTGCGGCGGCTTCAAATGTAACTGTTTATCGCAGGAACTTACAGCGTGCATATATTGACAGAATGGGATATTTAATGACTGAGGAAATTAAACCAACAGATAGATCTACTATTTATTATAACGTAACTCAATCTGATTTAAGAGCGTTAGTAAGAGGAGAATTAAGTGCACTACGAAAATCACTCGTTGCAGCAAAAGCAGGAGCAGTTAATACCGAAACCAAATATCATTATGAAGATTGTATCAAAAGAATTGATTTGATATTAAATCCGATAAAATAATACAAACAAAAAGAGGCTTTAACAGCCTCTTTTTTTGATCTCAATTACATTTTATCTTTTCGGTGATCTTTCATTTTATCTTTGTGTTCTTTTTGAATCGTTGTCCATTTTTTATATTGATCTGCATTCAAAATAGATTTCATTTTTGCATCAAAAGCTTTGTGATCCTCTTCCATTTGTTTTTTCATGGCTTTTCTTTCAGCGTCAGTTGGTTTTGCGTCACCTCGGCTTTTTTTCAGCGTTTCCATTTTTGTACTTCTGTCAGATAAAAGCTGGCTGACTTGTTTTTGCTGGTCAGCATTTAAGCTTAGATCAGTAGTTAATTTTTGCAAATGTGCTTGATCGCGTTCTTGCGGCGTTTTGTGATCTCCTTTATGATCTCCTCTTCCTTTATGATCTTTGTGATCTTTTTTAAGAGCCGTCCATTTTGTGTATTGATCAGCGTTTAGAATTGCTTTCATTTTAGCATCTGTAGCTTCTTTTTCAGCTGTTATTTGTTTTTTTAAAGCTTCTCTTTCGGTATCAGTAGGTTTTGTTTTGCTGTCTTTTCTAGACTCCTTAAATTTTTCTGCTTTGGCACTCTTTTCAGCTATAAGCTGTTTTACTTGTTCTTGTTGTTTCTTATCTAAATTCAATTCAGAAGTCAGTTTTTGTAAATGTTTTTCGTTACGCTGTTCCGGAGTTAATTTTTCTTTTTGATCACGTGCCGGTTTCTGATTGATGTCTTGTGCAAAACTTACTACTCCAACGAATAATAAAGCTGCGATAAATAATTTTTTCATAATTCGTTTTTTTAAGATTATAGCAATTAGACTGCCACGATTTTATTAAGTTTAATCCAAATATTAAGTTTGTCTTTTATTTAACAGAAAGTATTAATGAAAGCATAAATAATAATGGAAATAAAAAAGAGGCCATTTAGACCTCTTTTATAAACTACTTTTAGTTGTTTTCTTTTTTATACTCTTTTACCTTTTCTCTCATTTTATCTTTTTTCTCTTCTTGCAAAGATTTCCATTTTGTGTATTGGTCAGCTTTTAAGATCGATTTCATTTTAGCATCGTTTGCTGCAACTTCATCTTCCATTTGTTTTTTGAAAGCAGCTTTTTCTTCAGCAGTAGGTTTTGTAGTATTGTCTTTTCTTGCTTCTCTAAATTTTTCAGCTTTAGCACTTCTGTCAGCCAAAAGTTGTTTAACCTGTGCTTGCTGACTAGCGTCAAGACTTAATTCTGTTGTTAATTTTTGTAATTGTTTCTCATTACGCTGTTCTGGAGTCATTCTTTCTCTTTGCTCGCGTTGAGGTTTTTGATCTGTGTCTTGTGCAAAACTTGCTATTCCAACAAATAACATAGCTGCGATTAATAATTTTTTCATTTTTTAAGTTTTTTTAATTGTTATACTCGTTAGACTTTAATCGATGTAATAGGTTTAAAGTAATCTTTTGGTTTATCTTTTTTTTAACATAAAATAATAATCAAAAAATAAATACTAATAAATTAATGAAGCCAATTATTTTAGTTCTCCTTTTATAAACTATTAAATTTGTTTAATTATTGCATGTTTTTCAAAAATTGACACTATCAAAACTAAAATGAAACTATTTACTAAAAATAACAAGAATAGAGTCCTTAAAGCATTAGAAGGAGAGCTGTCTTATCAAAAACTAACTGCTCCAGAGCTTCATCAATTTGTTCAACATTGGAATTATGATGATGGTATTGAACCTTTTAAATGGATTATAAAACAAAAATACCTTGATAAGGGAACGGCTCTCTGTTTGTATTGGATGCTTCAGCCAGATTATTTTTGTAACTTTAAGAATGAAGATGAAATAAAGGAAGATTTAAATTATCATAATTATCAGCTGATAAAAGAAATTGAGGAGAAATATGTCTCAGGTTTTTATACTGCTGCTAACTTTTCTTTTGATCCAAATGAAGAGTTTTTGGACCTAAATGCTAATGTAAAATGTATTCCTTATGTAATGCTTGTAAAATCAGCAGGAGACGTTTTTGAAAAACAAGATATTGATTTTGCCTTTTTAAGAAAACCAACTGAAAAAGAATTAAAATCAATCAATACAAAAATAAATAATGCTCTAAAGATTATTCAGATCTCTAATCCTGATTTTATATACGATCAAACAGATGAAGCTGTAGAAGCAATAATAGAAAGTGTGGAATATTGGAAAGAAAAAGATTTTAATCAACTAAAAATCACGAATCTTTCTTATTTATGGCTTGATTGTGTGAGACGCAAACACAATTGGGATTGGATTATTTGGGATTGGGAAACGGGAAATAACATTGGTGTTACAAATGCTTCAAAAGAATTAACCTGTCTTGCTGATACAATTATAAATCATACAATTGATGGATTTCAAAATTCTTCTATAATTGCTGATTTATATAAAGATCTGTCGGGAGTAAATAGTTTTTTCGATTTAAAAAAAGATCCTTACAGTGGAATTGGTTTGCTTTTTAGTACAGATCATTTAAAATTCAGAGAACAGTAATTTATATGCTTTCGTCAGAATTAATTGCTTAATTTAGTAAAACTAGAAATTAAGAACCAAAAACGATGTATTATGAGTTTAGAAAATAATGTAAAGAACAACAAAATTGCTTTTTTCTCAACACAGCCTTACGATAAAGCATTCTTTAATAAATATAATACTGATTTTGGTTTTGAACTGGATTTCTTTGAAACGCAGTTAAATCCGCAAACCGTAATTTTAATCGAAAACGCTTCGATTGTCTGCGTTTTTGTAAATGATATTGTGAACGAAGCCGTTATTAAACAATTAGCAGAAAAGAATGTAAAAATTATAGCCTTACGATGCGCCGGATTTAATAATGTTGATTTAGAAGCTGCTAAAAAATACAATATAAAAGTCTGCCGTGTTCCAGCTTATTCTCCGCAGGCAGTTGCAGAACATGCAATGGCAATGATTTTAACCTTAAACCGAAAAACACACAAAGCTTACAACAGAGTTCGCGAACAGAATTTTTCCTTAAATGGATTATTAGGTTTTGATTTATTTGGCAAAACAATTGGAATTATCGGAACAGGAAATATCGGTAAAGCTTTCGCGAAAATTGCTCTAGGTTTTGGCTGTAAAGTCTTGGCGTATGATATTGTTACCAATGAAGAAATGATAAAAGACGGCGTTTCTTTTGTTAGTTTAGAAGAGATTTTTAAATCGAGTGATATCATTTCGCTTCATTGTCCGCTAAACGATCAAACGAAGCATGTCATTAATAAAGACTCAATTGCTTTGATGAAAGACAGCGTTATGATTATCAATACAAGCCGTGGTGGATTAATAGAAACGGCCTGCGTTATTGAAGGTTTAAAAGAAGGTAAAATAGGTTATTTAGGAATTGATGTTTACGAACAGGAAGAAAAACTGTTCTTTAGAGATCTTTCAGCAGATATTATTCAAGATGATGCAATTCAGCGTTTAATGAGTTTTCCGAATGTTTTGGTAACAGCGCATCAAGCATTTTTTACCAATGAAGCTTTAACGCAGATTGCTTTGGTAACGTTCAATAATATAAAATCACTGGTAAGTCAAAATGATATTGAAAACAAAGCAGCTTTATTGGTTTAACAAACGTAATGTTGAGAATTTAAAATAAAGAAATTATGAGAAATACAATTTTAGCGGCAGTTATGATTCTGGGAATGATTTCATGTCAAAATAAAGATAAAACCGACGACAAAAGTATAATCAAAACAATTGCTGAAGACACTTTGTCAAAAACTGCTGCGGGAACTGCCGACGTAAGTGACGCTCCAGCAAAAGAAGATAAAACAGTTGACTTGATTCGAAAACAATTGAATGTGTTGTTAAAAGCAGATCTTCCTGCAATGACAAAAGATGACCGTTACTTTTATTATGAAGCTTTTGATTTGAATAACGATCAAAAAAATGAATATTTTGTTGGTTTCTCCAATTCATATTTCTGCGGAAGCGGAGGATGTTCGGGGTATATTTTAAATAATGACGGAAGCGTAATTAATCGTTTCACAGTGACCGATTTTCCAATTTATGTAGCGACTTCCTCAACCGATAAATTTTATGATCTGATCGTGAAAAGCGGCGGAATTTCTCATCTTGTAAAAATGAAAAACGGAAAATATCCGTCAAATCCTTCTGTTCAAGAAAAGCTAAAAGGGGATATTCCAAAAGAAAGTACAACAGTTTTAGATATTCAAGGAAAGAATTTAGAGAAGTATTCGTTTTAGGTTTGAATCTATTAAAAATTAACAAACCCGACAGGTTTTTAAAACCTATCGGGTTTGAATATTATAATTCCAAATTGGAATTTGAAATTTTCTAAAATTGGAATTTTAAAAAATTTATCCCACCAATTCCACCGTTTTAAACTCGCCGTCAACCACAACTTTAGTCAAACCATGTTTAGATAAATTTTTCATAGACGCATCCCATTTTTTACCACTTAAATTGGCAGTAATTTTTAATTGCTGAAGATCCATTTTACTTTCGTTTCCTTTCAATAAATCTACGATAAATTTTTCTTCATCCGATAATTCAACTTGAGCTTGTTTTTTCTCCGGACGCATTTGTGGGAACAATAAAACCTCTTGAATCGAAGCATTATTTGTCAAATACATAATCAAACGATCCATTCCAATTCCCATTCCAGAAGTTGGTGGCATACCGTATTCAAGCGCTCTTAAGAAATCCTCGTCGATAATTCCGTTAGCTTCATCATCACCTTTTGCAGCCAAACGCATTTGATCTTCAAAACGCTCACGCTGGTCAATTGGGTCATTTAATTCAGAATATGCATTTGCGATTTCTTTACCACAAACCATTAATTCAAAACGCTCTGTAAGATCTGGATTATCTCTATGCTCTTTACAAAGCGGAGACATTTCTTTTGGATAATCTGTAATGAAAGTTGGCTGAATATAATTTCCTTCACATTTCGCTCCAAAAATTTCATCAATTAATTTTCCTTTACCCATTGTTTCGTCAACCTCGATTCCCATTCCTCTTGCAGCTTCAAACAATTCTTGCTCTGTTTTTCCAGAGATATCAAAACCAGTAAAATGTTTGATAGAATCTGTCATTGTAACACGTGCATAAGGAGCTTTAAAGTTGATTGTATGTTCACCAAAAGTCACTTCGCTTGTACCATTTACAGCAATTGCGCAATGTTCCAATAAACCTTCAGCAAATTCCATCATCCAGTTGTAGTCTTTGTAGGCTACATATATTTCCATTGCAGTAAATTCAGGATTATGTGTTCTGTCCATTCCTTCATTACGAAAGTTTCTTGAGAACTCATAAACACCTTCAAATCCACCAACAATTAATCTTTTTAAATACAATTCGTTTGCGATACGCATATAAAGCGGAATATCAAGCGAATTATGGTGTGTAATAAATGGTCTTGCCGCAGCACCACCAGGAATTGACTGCAAAACCGGAGTATCAACCTCAAGATATCCAGCATCGTTAAAATAACCACGCATTGCGCTGAATAACTTTGTACGTTTGATGAAAGTTTCTTTAACATGCGGATTTACAGTTAAATCTACATAACGCATTCTGTAACGCAATTCAGCATCATTAAATGCATCGTGAACGTTTCCTTCTTCATCAACTTTTGGTAAAGGAAGCGGACGTAACGTTTTGCTCAAGAAAGTAAAACCGTCAACGCGAACGCATTGTGCACCCACTTTTGTAGTGAACAATTCACCCTCAATACCAATAAAGTCACCTAAATCGGTTAATTTTTTAAATACTTGGTTATATAAAGTTTTATCGTCACCTTCACACAAAACATCGCGATTCACGTACAATTGAATACGTCCTTCGCTATCCTGCAATTCAGCAAAACAAGCTTTTCCTTGATCTCTCACGCTCATCAAACGACCCGCAACAATAACCTTCTTACCTTCTTCAAAAGACTCCTTAATTTGCTTAGAAGTATGATTTACAGGAAAAAGATTAGCTGGATAAGGATTGATTCCCAGACTGCGTAAGTTTTGAAGTTTTTCTCTTCTGATGATTTCTTGTTCTGATAATGCCATTTTGTGCTCTTTTTTTAAGTGTGCAAAGATAAAGAAAAGAATGTAGATTTTAGAATGCAGATTTTAGATTTTTTGCAGCAGCAATTTATTGGGTTTCAATCACCTTTTGTCTTGCTTCCGAAGCTTGGGGGCAATTGTATCTTTTTTGCAGAAAAAGCAGAAAACGATACCGCTTCTATCGGAAATATGTTAGATATTTTTATTTTCAAAATATGCTTTGAGAAGTATTTTACTGAATTTAAAAGCTATTATCTTGGTACCTTAATATCTGAATATCTCAGAATCTTAAAAAATAAAATAGTCTTCGTATATTTGATAAAAAATTGCACTACGATGAAATTATACAAACTACTTAGTTTTTCTTTTTTAATAGCAACATTAACAAGCTGTACTTTTACTGAAAATATTTACATCAATGATAACGGAACTGGAAAATTTGCTGTTGACATGGATGGTTCTGCTTTGATGGAAATGGCGGGAGATCAATTAGCAGGTCAAATGGGCAGCGATGCTAAAAAAGATATTGACTCCACTTTTACCTTCAAACAATTATTCGAAGAGAAAAAAGACAGTATTGCTAAGTTGTCTCCAGAAACTCAAAAAGAACTCAAAAAACTCGAAAACTTTGTAGTTACCACAAAAATGAGCTCGGAGAAAAAACAATTTCTAATGACAATGGCTACTGACTTTAAAAATGTAAACGAGCTGCAAGACATTTTGCAAACACTAAGCACATTTCAAAAGTTGGAAGGAGGAGCAAATGCAAATCCGCTTGGAAATGGTTTTGGAGATAATAATAGTAAATTAAGCTATACATACGACGGAAAGAAATTTACAAGAAAAGCAGTAATAGACCAGCAAAAACTGGCAGCAAAAGCGAAGGACTCTGCTCCAGATATGTCTAAAATGATGTTTGCATCTTCTAACTATATTGTAAAATATCACTTTCCAGAAAAGATTAAGAAAGTCTCTAATCCGAATGCATTATTTAGCGACGATCGAAAATCAATTACAATTCAATACTCTTTCACGGATTATATGGAGAATCCAGACAAACTTAACTTTGATGTTGAGTTTGAAAAATAATTAAAATGAATAAAAAAATCCAACTTCAGGATCTGGGAAACAAAGATTATAAATCGACTTGGGAATATCAAGAAGAAATTTTTAAAGATATAGTCGATTTAAAGATCAAAAACAGAAGAGAAGAACTTGATCTGCCAACACCAAATTATTTATTGTTTGTAGAGCATCCGCATGTTTATACTTTAGGAAAAAGCGGTGATTTAGAAAACTTATTATTAAACGAAAAACAGCTCGAAGCAAAAGGAGCAACTTTTTATAAAATTAACCGTGGCGGCGACATTACGTATCATGGACCTGGACAAATTGTGGGTTATCCGATTCTGGATTTAGAAAATTTCTTTACAGATATTCATAAATATTTACGTTTACTCGAAGAATCAATTATTTTGACTTTAGCAGAATATGGCTTAGAATCGGGTAGAAGCGAAGGAGAAACTGGTGTCTGGCTTGGAGCTGGAACCCCGTTTGCCCGCAAAATATGCGCAATGGGCGTAAGAGCTTCACGGTGGGTAACCATGCACGGATTTGCATTAAACGTCAATGTAGATTTGGGTTATTTTGATAATATTATTCCATGTGGAATTCGCGGAAAAGGCGTTACTTCTTTACAAGTTGAACTTGGTGTGGAAAGAGTAGATGAAGAAGAAGTAAAATCGAGAATTATTAAGCATTTAGCTCATTTGTTTGAGGCTGAATTTGTTGAATAAATTTCTAATAATTATAGTATGAAAAATGCTGAAGAAAATAACAATTATAGAATTGCAGTTCCTTCAGCATTTGAAACTGTTTTCTCTCATTTTTATTTTGCCGAAAACAAAACGACATTTCCTATTACAAAAACTTTATTGCCTAGTTTTCAGACTATTTTAGTTTTTAACTTCGGCACAAAATCATACTTGAAATCTCAGCAGAATCATTTTTTGGAAGTTGAAAAATGTGTTCTTCTTGGTCCGATAAAACAAGCTTTTGATTATACTTTAGAACCTAATTCAGAGATTCTAGTTGCCAATTTTAAAGAAGATGCTTTTTATCGGTTCTTTGGAAATGCTCTTTTTGATTCTCTGCCCATTCATCCAGATGATTTAATTAATGAAAATTGTTTTACACTTTTATGGGATGAGCTCATTAAACTTCCAGATACAAAAGATCGTGTTGATTATATTTTAGATTTCTGCAAGCCATATTTAAGAGAGCAAACAGCAATCACAACACTTTTAAACGATTTTCAAAACGAGAATATAAATCCTATAAAGGCAATAGCTTCGCAGATCAACCAAACAGAAAGAAATATTCAACTTAACCAAAAGAAAATTTTTGGTTACACAATTAAAGAAGCAAATCGTTACGAAAGGTTTTTAAAAGCTGTTAATCAAATAGAGAAAGATATACTAGAAGAATGCAAAACAGATTGGTTAACTATTGTAGATAAATGTGGATATTACGATCAAAGCCAGCTTATTCATGATTTTAAATACTACATGAATATTTCGCCTACCAAATATTTGAAATTTCAATCAGACATTTGCAGTTCAAAAATGGATTAAAGCTAATTTCGTTTTCTTACAATTGTCACCCAAATGTGCGTTTTACATTTGTCATGTTAATCTTTAAAAATAGAAACATGAAAAATTTAATTATTTATGCACATCCAAATTCAGGAAGTTTAAACCATTTTTTCAAAAATACCATTATAGAATCTTTAGAAAAATCTGGACAACAAATAGTTGTTCGTGATTTAAATGAAATCAATTTCAATCCAGTTCTTTCTTTGCAAGATATGCAGGGACAAAGGATTGGACAGGTTGCTGATGATGTTAAAATAGAACAAGATTTTATTTCGTGGGCAGATCAGATTATTTTTATTTATCCAATTTGGTGGACTGGAATGCCAGCTATTATGAAAGGATATATTGACAGAGTTTTTAGTTATGGATTTGCATATCGATATGATCAAGGAATTCAAAAAGGACTATTGACCGGAAAACAAACCATTATTATTAACTCTCATGGAAAATCGAATGCTGAATATAAAACAATGGGAATGGATAAAGCCTTGACATTAACTTCAGACACTGGGATTTTTAATTATAGTGGTTTAGAAATTAAACACCATTTTTATTTTGATAAAGCAGATAGACCTTCTGTTGAAAATGTATTAGAGTGGGAGAATCAGCTCAAAATGTTATTTTTAGAAAAGACATTGTCTAATTAATTTTAGTGCAATAAAAAAAGACTTATCCAATTAAGTCTTTTTTTATTCTAAAAAATTCAATTCTAATTGTTCAGGAAGAAGTCTAAAACTCATTCGGTGGTATTTTGTTGTTCCAAATTCTTTAATGGCTTCGCGATGCTCTTTTGTTGGATATCCTTTATTTTGTTTCCAGTTGTACATGGGGAATTCTTCGTGAATCTTATCCATAAATTCGTCACGATAGGTTTTAGCTAAAACTGAAGCAGCGGCAATGCTTAAATATTTCGCATCTCCTTTTATAATACTTTGATTTGGGATCGATTTTAAAAGTGTTATTTCATCTTCAGAAAACTGTCTTCCAAAAGCATTTTTAAGTCCAAGTTTGGCATTTAAAGATCGGTTTCCATCAACAATAATAAATTCAGGAACATGTTTCAATTTCAAGATGCATTCCTGCATTCCTTTCATCGAAGCGTTTAAGATGTTGATTTCATCTATTTCATCCGCATGTAAATGTGTTACTGAAAAGCAAACAGCCTGATCCTCAATTATAGGTTTTAGTTCTTTTCTAATTTTTTCAGACAATTGCTTACTGTCATTCAAAAACTCATTGTTAAAATCATGAGGTAAAATTACTGCAGCCGCTGTCACAGGACCGGCTAAACATCCGCGGCCAGCTTCATCAGTGCCAGTTTCTAAAATAAATCCTGAATAATTTAATTGAAGCATTTAATTTTTTTTGAATCACAAAGATTGTATTTTTTTCTTCTGATTTGCAAATGTTTGAGTAAATAAGAAATCATTAACAAAATGTTAAATAAGTTCTTAATAATGGATGTAATTAACATTTTTTAACAAATAGAGTTTAAAATACATTAAAAAAAAATGAAATTTTGTCAGTTTATACATCTGATATATGGATTTATGAGTTAAATAAAAAATTAAATTTGCTAAAATAATGTTAAATTATTGTTAAAAATAAATTAAATAGAACCATTCTAATTTTACGTATATGTCTGATAATCTTGAGGTTTGTTTATAAAAAAGTAAGTTTTTGACAATTGTTTTGAAGTAAGTTTAAAACGAAAACGATATAGTGTTATTTTGTCTTGTTGTTATTTTAAGAAAATATTAAGATGTTTGCCAGATACTAATTCAAAATTTTTAAAAATGAAACTAAAGTTAAATGGATTCTTAGTGCTCTTGGTGGCGCTGATTACGCAACTAACCTTTGCGCAAGAAAGAACTGTTTCGGGTGTGGTTTCCGATAATGCAGGATTGCCTCTACCAGGTGTGAGTGTATTAGTTAAAGGAACTAAAACTGGAACACAAACAGATTTTGATGGAAAATTCTCTATCAAAGCTACGTCAAGCGAAGTCTTGACTTTTACTTACATTGGAATGAAAACGCAAGAAGTTGCAGCTAGTTCTACAACATTAAATGTAAAATTAGCTAGCAATACTACTGAGTTAGAAGGTGTTGTTGTTACGGCCTTAGGTATTAAAAGAGAGAAAAAAGCTCTTGGATATACTACTCAGGAAATAAAAGGACAAGATTTAGTGGGTGGAACAACAGGTGCAAACTTCCTTAATGATCTTTCTGGTAAATCTGCTGGGGTACAAATTAGAAAGAACACAAACTTTGGAGGATCTACAAACGTAGTTTCGAGAGGTGTTAAAAACCTTACTGGAAATAACCAAATGCTTATTGTTATTGATGGTATGCCTATTAACAATTCCAATGTGAATTCTAGTAATGGAGCACAAACTGCTGGAGCACGTAATACTTATGATTACGGTAATGCTGGTATGGATATTAATCCTGATGATATCGAATCATTAAACATACTGAAAGGTGCTGCCGCATCTGCTTTATATGGGTTTCAAGCTGGAAATGGTGTAATTATGATTACTACAAAAAAAGGAAAAGCTCAAAAAGGTATGGGAGTGACTGTATCTAGTGAGTTTGGAGTAGGCTCAGTTGATAAAAAGACTTTCCCTGTTTACCAAAATAAATACGGACAAGGTTATGGACCTACTTATGATGCAGCTGGAAATCCAAAAGGTACTCCAGTTGGGCCAACAGGTGCTTTTTTTGTTATCGATAAAAATGGTAACCAAGTGGTAAGTACTACAGATGATGCTTCTTACGGTGTTGCGTTTGATCCAAATCTTTCTGTTTATACTTGGGAATCATATTCTCCATATTCTTCAAAATTTGGACAAAAATCTCCATGGGTAGCTGCTAAAAATGGTCCAATTACATTTTTTCAAACTGCTCAAACATTCAATAACTCAATCTCTTTTGAAGGTGGTTCAGATAAAAGCAACTTTGTTATCAATTACAACAACTATAAAGAGACTGGTATTTTACCAAATAGTGAATTGAAGAAAAATAATGCAAGTATTAAATTCAACCACAAATTAACGGATAAATTATCTGCAAGTGTTTTCGCAAATTATTTAGCACAGACTACAATGGGTAGAAATACTACTGGTTACGGTGGAGACAACGTTGCAGGTTTATTTCGTCAATGGTGGGGAACTAACGTAGATATTCAATCTCAGAAAGAAGCTTTCCAAAATTCAGGCGGACAAAATATTTCATGGAACATGGCAGATCCTGCTAATGGAAATACAAATCCTAAGTATTGGGATAACCCATATTTTACAAGATATAGAAATTACCAAACAGACGAAAGAAATCGTTTCATCGGTTATGGTCAGTTAGATTATAAATTTACAGATTGGTTAAACGCTACAGGAAAAATAAGTACAGATTCTTATTCAGAATTACGTGAAGAGAGAAAAGCAGTAGGATCTTTGGCAGGAACATTTGGTATTAACCGTTTAGCTGTTGGTTCAGGATACCAAAAATATACGGGTATGTTTTCTGAGCAAAACTATCAGGTTACCTTAAACTTCAATAAAAAAATTACTGAGGATTTCTCACTAACAGGTTTGATTGGATATAATGCTTTAAGAACCAGACGTACATCTACCTTAGCTTCTACAGATGGAGGACTTATTATTCCGGAAATCTATGCATTATCAAATTCAGTAAATGCTTCTCCATTTCCAGTTGAGGTTGAAGATAATTCAGCGGTAAACAGTGTTTATGCATCTGCTTCAGTAGGATTCAGAGATTTCTTTTTTGTAGAAGGAACAGTGCGTAATGATGCATTCTCTATGTTGCCACAAGATGATAACGATGTTAATACATACTCAGTATCTGGAAGTTATGTTTTTACAAACCACATTAATAGACCATGGTTAACTTTCGGTAAATTAAGAGCAAGTTATGCTGAGAATCCACAAGGAAGTATTGATCTTTATGCATTACAAGATGTATATACCAAATTTAATCCATTTGGTTCAAACCAACTTTATTCAAGACCAAACACTGCTAATAACCCAGATTTGCACCCTGTAAAAACTACATCGCAAGAACTTGGTTTAGAGATGCAATTCCTTGACAGAAGAGTAGGTTTTGATGTAAGTGTTTACAAAAGTTTAAGTGAAGATCAAATTTTCCCAGTAGATTATTCTACTGCAACTGGTAACTCTTCTAGATATGTAAACGCGGGATCTGTAGAAAATAAAGGTGTTGAGGTAATATTCAATCTAACCCCTTTAAAAACAAATAATTTTCAGTGGGATATTAACCTAAACTGGTCTAAAAATGAAAATACAGTTGTAGCTTTAACACCAGGTGTTGATGTTTTAACAATTGGTACATTCCAAGGTGGTGTTAGTATCGTTGGTACAAAAGGACATCCTTATGGAGATATCCTTGGTAAAGATTATATCTACAATGCTGACGGACAAAAAGTAACTAAAAATGGAGTGTATTTACAAACTGCAACTACTAATAATGTAATTGGTAATGTTACACCAGATTGGATTGGTGGTATCCGTAACAAATTTACTTACAAACAAGTTTCTTTAGGTTTCTTAATTGATGTTCAAAAAGGAGGAGATATCTTCTCTCTTGATCAATATTACGGTCAAAGTTCTGGTTTATATACTTCTACAGCAGGAAACAATGAGCTTGGAAATCCTGTAAGAAATACACTTGCTAATGGTGGTGGTGTTATTTTACCTGGAGTAAATGAAGATGGAACTCCTAATACTACAAGAACACCAAGTCCTGAAGTTGCTGGAAGTATCTATGGGTACAATAATAATCCACAAAAAGCATTTGTTTACGATGCAAGTTATGTAAAATTAAGAGAGGTAAGTATTACTTATAGTTTTCCTAAACAATTTATAACTAAAGCAGGTTTGAATGATTTACGTCTTTCTTTAGTAGGTTCTAACTTATGGATCATCAGCAAAAATCTTCCAGATGCAGATCCAGAAAGTGGTCTAAGTTCAGGTAACTTATCATCAGGTTATTCAGGAGGTTCACTTCCTACAACAAGAAATATCGGTTGTAACCTAACATTAAAATTTTAAATCATGAAAAAAGTACTTTTATTAATGTCTGTGGTAGGTATGATGGTTTCGTGCAGCCAGGACATTACAGATATGAATGTTGATCCGAAAAGACCAACAACTACCAAATCGGAATATTTATTTACAAATGCTGAGAAAAAATTAGTCGATCAAATGGTTAGTACTAGTGTGAATAATAATGTTTTTAGATTATTTGCACAACAATGGACAGAGACAACTTATCCTGATGAAAGTCAGTACAACATTACAAACAGAAAAATTCCTGATACACACTTTTTGGTTTTGTACAGAGATGTTCTAGCTGATTTTCACGATTCAAGAGTTATGATTTCAGCAACAACTCCTGCAACTCCTGCAGAGGAAGCAGTTAAGCAAAATAAATTAGCTCTTATAGATATTTTAGAAGCTTATGCTTATAGTGTATTAGTAGATACTTTTGGAAATGTTCCTTACTCACAGGCAATTGATATTCAAAAATATCCTTTACCAGCTTATGATGATGCAAAAACTATCTACCAAGATCTTATTAAAAGATTAAGTGCAGATGTTGCGGTTTTAAAAGCGAACAGTACAGTAGCTAACTTTGGTGCAGCAGATATTATCTATTCAGGAAATGCTGCAAGTAATGCAAAATGGGCAAAATTTGCGAACTCATTGATCATTAGAATGGCAGTTAATATGTCTGATGTTGATCCAGCTTATGCAACTACTCAAGTTCAGGCAGCTCTTGCTTCTGGTGCTTTAGCAGGTAATGCTGATAATACAAAATTGACTTATTTAACAACATCAGGAAATCAAAATCCATTATATGCTGATTTAGTAACTAGTCAGCGATTTGATTTTATTCCTGCTGAGCCTTTTGTTTCTGCTATGGATGCTGTTGTTCCTGGTGGTGACCCAAGGATGCCTAAATATTTTACGAATCTAACTTCTCCAGCTCCAGTTATTCCTGCAGGAAGAACTTTTGTAGGTGGAACTTATGGTGCAGGAAATGTTTATACAGCTTATTCACAAATAACATCGACATTAAACAATCCAGTTTTCCCAGGAACTATCTTTGATTTCGCTGAGTTGAATTTCTTATTAGCAGAAGCTGCTGAGAAAAATTTAATTCCAGGGGGGTCTGCTCAGGCAAAAGTATATTACGAAGCAGGTATTAAAGCTTCTATGGCAGATTGGGGAGTAACTAGCACTGCAGCTATTGATGCTTATATTGCAAGTCCAAAAGTAGATTATAATAATCCGTTAAGTGGAGCAACATGGAAAGAAAAAATTGGTAATCAAGCATGGTTTGCTCTTTATAACAGAGGATACGAAGCATGGACATCTTACAGAAGATTGGATTTCCCAGTTTTAAAAGCACCTCAAGCAGCTATAAACAAACTTATTTTTACTGTGCCTGTTAGATATACTTATCCGGGTGTAGAAGCAAGTATAAATAAAACAAATTATACTAAAGCAGCTTCTGACATTGGTGGAGATTTATTAAATACTAAATTGTTCTGGGATAAATTCTAATCTTTAGAATATAATCTATATCAATTAAGTTAATATTCAAAGTAAATTATACCCATTTTGGGAATAAGAATAATAAATATTTTGATTTTTTTTGAGAGCCCCGTATACTTTTGTATACGGGGTTTTCGTTTCCAAAAAGACCTAAGCGATTCTGGTTTCATATTATATATTATGTTTTTTTCGTTTATACGTTTTTATCTTACCTTTGCTTAGCAAATTTTGTCGAATTAAATTTATACAAAGCCATCAAATGAGAATATTCATTTTTCTATATCTATTAGTTGTACCTACGTTATTGTTTTCTCAAGTAAAAAAGCCAGCTTCTAAAAATAATTTAGATATGAATACGGAATATTCAAGTATTACAGATACCGTAAAAAAGAAAAAAGCTAAAATCGCCACAATAGACCAATATAAAATTATTACGCTGGAGCACGATACTATTTATGCAGATACATCGCTGACAATTAAAAGTGCTTACAGACAAAATCACCTTAGAAAAGATCTTTTCGGATATCAGGAATTTTCAAACATCGGACAGCCTTTAAACACTTTACAATATAGTTTAACCAATTTTTCTCCGTATCCAGAAATAGGTTTTAGCGGTAAACATTTTAATTATATCCAAGCAGATCAGATTCGATATTATTCTGCGGCAACACCTTTTACAGAATTGTTTTTTAATACAACAATTAATAAAGGACAAAATGTAGATTCTTTTATCACATTAAACGTTTCTAAAAATCTTAATTTCTCAATTGCTTATCGAGGATTGAGATCTGAAGGAGATTATATTAATCAATTGGTTAGTGCTGGAAATTTTAGATTTACAACTAGTTATGCAACTACCAGCAGACGTTATGCGATAAATGCTCACTATACTTTTCAAGATGTATTAAATGAAGAAAATGGCGGAATTACAAACGATGAAAACTTTGAAAGCGATAATAAAGATTATAAAAACCGCCAAAGATTGCAGGTTTATTTAACCGATGCAGAATCTTTATTGAAAGGAAGAAGATTATTTTTTGATCATGCTTTTAGAGTAAATCCAACAAACGGTTTTAATAATTTGTATGTAACACATCAATTTAATTATGAGAATAAAGGGTATGAATATAAACAGCCTACAGTAATTTCTACAGTTACAGATAGCAATAATAATAGTACTCAAGTGCAGCGTTTTGGAGATTCGTATGTGGCAAGTAGTATAAATGATCAGACCAAATATGAGCGGCTTTATAATAAAGCAGGTCTTGCTTATGAAAATTCCCTTCTAGGAAAGTTCAATTTTTTTATTGATGATTATAGATCAAATTATAAGTATACTAGAATTATTATTGACAGCACAGGAAAAGCAATTCCAGATAATTTGTTTTTGCAGATCAATAATGTAGGAGGACAATATGAATATCAGAAAAACAAATGGAATGGTAGATTTCTATATTCTAGATCAATTACCAATCAATCTCTTTCTGATTTAGATGCGAAGTTAAGATATGATCTGAATGATGAAATTAAATTTGATTTTAGATATCGTAACATCAATAAACTGCCAAACAACAATTATAATTTATACCAAAGCAGCTGGATAGAATACAATTGGTCTAATAATTTTAAAAACGAAAAAATAAATTCTCTTAGCGCTGAGATTCAGACGCCTTGGTTAACAGGACAAGTTCAATATACAGTATTAAAAGATCACTTGTATTTTACTAATGCCGCAACCGATGAACAGAAAGCAGGAAATGTTCAAATTGTAAAACCATTTCAATATGGAAACGCTATTAATTATTTAGAGATAAAAGCGAGTAGAGAATTTAAATTTGGACCTTTTGCATTAGATAATACACTTTTGTACCAAAAAGTAGATCAGTCAGATTTAATCTTAAATGTTCCAGATTTCGTAACTAGAAATACATTTTATTATTCAGGTTACTTTTTTAAGAAAGCTTTATACATGCAAACAGGTCTTGTATTTAATTATCAGACTAAGTATTATGGAGATGATTATAATCCTGTTATTGCAGAATTTTTTGTACAGCAAGACAAAAAGATTGGTGGTTTTGCTACATTCGATTTTTTCGTAAATGCTAGAATACGCCAGACAAGATTTTATTTAAAAGCAGAGCATTTTAATGCCGCTTTTTCGCAAAGCAATTATTATGCTACGCCAAATAATCCTTATCGTGATTTTGTATTGCGTTTTGGTTTAGTTTGGAATTTCTTCCAATAAGAAAAACTTACTTTCATTTTAAAACCACATATTAAACTTAAATAAAAATGGACTTTTCAAAGAATATTTTAGAAACAATTGGTAACACACCATTGGTAAAGCTCAATAAAATTGTTGCTGAAATTGATGCGCTAGTATTAGCAAAAGTCGAAACCTTTAATCCTGGTAATTCTGTAAAAGACAGAATGGCGGTAAAAATGATTGAAGATGCAGAGGCTGACGGCAGACTAAAACCTGGAGGGACTATTATTGAAGGAACTTCTGGAAATACAGGAATGGGACTTGCTCTTGTAGCAATTATCAAAGGATATAAATTAATTTGTGTTATTTCAGATAAACAGTCAAAAGAGAAAATGGATATTCTTCGTGCTGTTGGAGCAAAAGTTGTTGTTTGCCCTACCGATGTAGAACCTACAGATCCTCGTTCTTATTATTCAGTTTCAAAGCGTTTGGCTGAAGAAACACCAAATTCTTGGTATGTAAACCAATATGATAATTTATCAAATTCATTGGCACATTATGAGCAGACGGGACCAGAAATCTGGAAACAGACAGACGGAAAAATTACGCATTTTGTTGTAGGTGTAGGAACAGGAGGAACAATTTCAGGTGTTGGAAAGTACTTAAAAGAGAAAAATCCAAACATTAAAATTTGGGGAATTGATACTTACGGTTCTGTTTTTAAAAAATACCATGAAACAGGTATTTTTGATGAAAACGAAATCTATTCTTATATAACAGAGGGAATTGGAGAAGATATTTTACCTAAAAATGTTGACTTTTCTTTAATCGATGGCTTTACAAAAGTAACAGACAAAGATGCTGCAGTTTATACAAGAAAAATTGCCCTAGAAGAAGCAATCTTTGTTGGAAACTCAGCGGGAGCTTGTATTAAAGGACTATTACAGTTAAAAGATCAATTTAAGCCGGATGATGTTGTAGTAGTTCTATTTCACGATTCAGGAAGCCGTTATGTAGGTAAAATGTTTAACGACGACTGGATGCGCGAGCGTGGATTCTTAGAAGAAAATATCACGAAGGCAGAAGATGTGATTAAAGATCATATTGACAAGGAATTAATTGTTGTTCGTACAGAAGAATTGGTTTCGCATGCTATTGAGCGTATGCGTAAATATAAAATCTCTCAAATTCCAGTTGTAGACATAAATGGTTTTGTAGGTTCTGTTGATGAAACTGACTTGTTTAGAAGTTATGTTGCAGATAAAAATGTGGCCGAAAAACCAATTAAAGATGTAATGGGCAAACCTTTTCCAATTGTAAAATTAGGAACGCCAATCGAAGAAGTTTCTAAACTTTTCACCAAAGAAAACGATGCTGTTTTAATTGATTTAGGAAACGGTCACCATCACATTATTACAAAATATGATATTATCGGCTCTATAAAATAAGCCGTTACTAATAAAACTGATCCATAAATCTTATTGTTTTGGCAATTAGATTTGTGGATTTGTCTTTTTAAAAATATAAAATGAATTTTACAGCTATTGATTTTGAAACTGCAACGGGATATCATCCCTGCTCAGTGGGTATTGTTACAGTCCAAAACGGAATTATTGTGGACGAATTTGTGACATTGATAAAACCGCCGAATAACGAGTATAATCCTTTTACAATTCGCGTTCACGGAATTTATCCTAAAGATACAGTCACTGCAAAATCTTTTTACCAGGTCTATCCTGAAATTGAAAGAAGATTAAAAAATAGAGTTGTAGTAGCTCACAATGAAAGTTTTGACCGAAATGTTTTAATGAAATCAATGTTGCTTCACGGTTTAAACTACGAAGATTTAAACATTGCGCCAAAGTGGGAATGTACAGTTAAAATTTATAAAGCTAAAGGTTTAAAGCCAACAAAATTAAGTGATTGCTGTCGTGAAATGAATATTCAGCTCAATCATCACGAAGCTTTATCTGATGCAAGAGCATGTGCTAAATTATATATGCTTCGCTAAAATAAAATATATTTTGTAAGAATAATATTAAAATTTTATTATTTTTAGATTTTATAATTATACTTTAAAATCTAAAATGAAAGAAGACTTCCTTCATTATCTCTGGAAATTCAAGAAATTTGATCTCTTGGATTTAAAAACTGCTCAAGGTGAGTCAATTACCATTATTAAAACGGGAGATTATTTAGAACTTTCTGGACCTGACTTTTTTAATGCCCAAATTAAAATTGGAAATCAAAAATGGGCTGGCAATGTAGAAATACATTTAAAATCTTCTGATTGGTATTTGCACAATCACGAAAAAGATCCAGCTTATAAAAATGTAATTCTTCATGTAGTTTGGGAGAATGATACTCCAATTTTTAGAGAAAATAATACCGAAATTCCTGTTTTGGTTTTAAAAGATTATGTTTCAAAAGATGTTGTAAAAAATTATAGGGAATTGCTTTCTCCAAAAACTTGGATTTCGTGCGAGAAACAAATAAAAGATATCGATGATTTTGTTTTTAAAAGCTGGCAGGAAAGATTATTTTTTGAACGTTTAGAACGAAAATCAAAGTTTATTTATGATTTATTAGAGGAGACAAATCAAGATTGGGAAGCAGTTTTATTTTGCCTTTTAGCAAAGAATTTTGGTTTAAATACAAACGGAACTTCATTTTTACAAATATCAAAAGCAATTCCATTTTCAATTATCCGAAAGGAGAGTTTTGAAATAGAAAATTTAGAAGCATTGCTTTTTGGAACTGCAGGATTATTAGATTCAGAAAAAGAAGATGTTTATTATAAGGATCTAAAATTCAGATATTTTTACTTACTTCATAAGTATCAATTAGAGAAGACGTTTATTGAACCAGTTCAATTTTTTAAACTTCGCCCTGATAATTTTCCTACGATTCGACTTTCTCAATTGGGAGGTTTATATCATAAACATCAAAATTTGTTTTCTAAAATAATTGAATTAAAATCTTTGAAGAACGTGTACGAATTATTGAATGTTTCAGTAAGTCCTTATTGGAAAGACCACTATCAATTTGATAAAGAAAGTCCGAAGAAAGCAAAAATTGTATCAAAATCATTTTTAGATTTGATAGTTATAAATACAATTATACCAATTCAATTTGCTTATTCTAATATAATGGGAGAATCTATAGCGGAAGATTTGATTGATTTTATGAATGAAGTAAGTTCCGAAAAAAATGCAATAATAGATAAGTTTGATTCGTTTGGAATAAAGTCGAAAAATGCGTTTGAAAGCCAGACTTTATTAGAGCTAAAAAATGAATATTGTAATAATAAAGCATGTTTAAAATGCGGACTAGGTTTAGAATTACTTAAAAGTAATTAGAAAATTAGAAAATTAGAAAATAAGATAATGAGATAATTTGTACTTTTGTAATTCCTCTTAGAGGTAAATGATTCTAAAATCTTAAGTCTAAAATCTAAAATAAAAATGTCAGCTATTTTAAAACTTAAATTCTTTTTTGAAAAATATGGTTTTCATGTTTCTTCAAGATTGGCAGATAAACTAGGAATGCGTGTAACAAGCGTACGACTATTTTTTATTTATATATCTTTTGTGACAGCAGGATTAGGGTTTGGAGTTTACTTGACTCTTGCTTTTTGGATTAGATTAAAAGATTTAATTCGCTCAAAAAGAACATCAGTATTTGATTTATAAAAAAAAGCTCCAAATGAAAATTTGGAGCTTTTTTATTGAAATAGTATTTTTATTCTTCGATTCCGTTGTTAAGTTTCGATCTTTTCTTACTGTATCCAAAGTAAACTAGAATACCAATAACAAGCCATCCTAATGATAATAATTGAGCGTCTAAACTCAAATTAATAATTAGGTAAGTATTGATTGAAATTCCTAATACTGCGATTACAGGTAAAGCAGGAACTTTAAATGTTCGGTTTAATTCAGGTTGTTTTACTCTTAAGATCCAAACAGCGATACAAACCATTGTAAAGGCAAATAAAGTACCAAAACTTGTCATATCTGCTAATTTATTAATTGGTGTAAATGCAGCAACTGTGGCAATAATACCTCCTAAAATCATTAAATTAGTTTTTGGTGTTCCAGAAAGAGGATTTACTTTAGAAAAAACAGCTGGAATTAAACCGTCTTTAGACATTCCAAGGAAAATTCTAGATTGTCCCATAATCATTACCATCAATACAGAAACTAAACCGATAGTAGCAGCAACAGTAATAATAAAACCAGCCCAGCCTTGTCCGGCGATATCAAAAGCATAAGCAACTGGTGCTTTAATAGCTTCTGGATATTTTCCTAGCGGATTAAAATCTTGGTAATTCATCATTCCTGTTAAAACTAAAGAAACAAGAATATATAAAGTTGTACAGATTAATAAAGAAGCAATGATAGCAAACGGAACATCTTTTTTCGGATTAATAGCTTCTCCAGCTTGCGTAGAAACAGCATCAAAACCAACATAAGCAAAGAAAATCGCCGCAGCTCCAGAAACAATACCTCCAATTCCGTAAGCATTATGAGTAGTTTCTTTTTCAACAATTTGAGTAGCTTCAGGAATAAATGGGTGCCAGTTTGCAGTATTAATAAAGAAAAGACCTGCAATGATTACAAAGATTACGGCAGAAACTTTAAGAATAACAATTGCATTATTGGCTTTAGCAGCACTTTTTGTTCCTTTAATAAGTAGTGAAATAACTAGAATGACGATCAAAAAAGCTGGAAGATTCATAGAGAAACCTTCTCCAGTGTAGCTTGCTGGATCTGTTGTAAGCCAGTCAGGAAGTTTGATGTGAAACATTTTGAGCAATTTATTAAAATATCCCGACCAGGAAACGGCGACCGTCATGGATCCCATTGCATATTCGAGAATAAGCCCCCAGCCAATTATCCAGGCAAAAATTTCACCAATTGTACCATAAGCATATGCATAAGCAGATCCCTCTACAGGTAAAATTGACGCAAATTCAGAATAGCAAAGAGCTGCAAAAACGCAGGCAATACCTGCAATAATAAACGAAACAGCTAATGCTGGACCTGCATGATAATAAGCTCCAGTACCGGTAAGTACAAAAATTCCTCCACCGATAATGGCACCAACTCCAATCGCAGTAAGACTCCATTTTCCAAGGACTCTCTTTAAATTACTTTTTTTTATATCGGCCTCAAAGGCAGATATTGGTTTAACTCTCCAAATTGACATACTATTATATTGGTTTATTGTTATTAAGCTCCAAATGTATTGTTTTTTGTAAAAAATAAAAACAAATATGATGTTTTAAGTTATAAATTATTGAATTTTTTTAAAGGACTCTCAAGGATGCTTCTTTAAGTATTGATATTCATTAAATTAATTGCTCTTTTGTAGCAGATTTGATAATTTTTTTAAAAACTATTTTCTTACTAATTTTCTTAATAAATTTGAAAGATTTTTCTGATTTTTAATTTTGAATAAATTTAAAACTCTTTTTTGTTTATGAATTTCACACATTTAAATAAGTATTTGCATTTTACAAAACATCAACGAATAGGAATCTTTATCCTGTTTATAATTATAATATCATTGCAATTATTCTACTTGTTTTCAGATTTTAGTACTTCAGAAACCAAAAGCCCTAATAAAGAAGAATGGATGGCTTATCAATCAGATATTGATGAACAAAAATCTATTAAACAAAATAGGAAGCCAGTAAATTATCTATTTAATCCAAATTTTATTTCGGACTATAAAGGATATAAACTTGGAATGTCAGTTGAACAAATTGATCGCCTGATAGCATTTCGTAAAGAAAATAAATATGTAAATTCAGCAGAAGAATTTCAAAAGGTTACGGGAGTTTCAGATTCATTATTAAATAAGATTTCTACTTTATTTAAATTCCCAGATTGGGTTCAGAATAAAACACGTTTCCAAACAGAAAAAACAGAATATACTGCGAAGAGCTTTTCAAAAAAAGTTGAGAAGTTTGAAGTATTAGATATCAATAAAGCAACACAAGAAGATCTAATAAAAATTTATGGAATTGGAGAAGGCTTATCGTCTAGAATACTAAAGCAGAAAGAAATTCTAGGATGTTTTGTGTCAATGGACCAAATGCAAGAAGTTTGGGGGCTTTCGCCAGAGGTTATAACTGAGCTAAAGAGCCATTTTAAAGTTGTTATTCCCTCAACTATAAAAAAAATAGATGTAAATAATGCTTCTTTAAAAGAATTATCCCAGTTTCCATATTTCAGATATACACTGGCAAAACAGATTGTCACGTACAGAAGCATGAATGGAAATTTTAATAATATTGAGGATTTAGCAAAAATTAAAGATTTTCCTGTTGAAAAAGCAAAAATAATTAGTTTATATTTGGAGTTCTAAAAGAAAGTAACTAATGAATTTTGATTACAACGAAACACAGCAGATGATAGCGCAGTCGATAAAAGACTTTGCTGAAAAAAATATAAAACCTTATATAATGGAATGGGATGAATCGCAGATTTTTCCAATCCCATTGTTCAAACAACTTGGCGAAATGGGCTTTATGGGAGTTCTAGTACCCGAAGAATATGGTGGTTCAGGTTTGGGGTATCACGAATATGTTACTGTAATTGAAGAAATTTCAAAAGTAGATCCTTCAATAGGATTATCAGTTGCGGCACATAATTCCTTATGTACTAACCACATTTTAACCTTCGGAAATGAACAACAAAAGAAAAAATGGCTTCCAAAATTAGCTACGGCAGAATATATAGGAGCATGGGGATTAACAGAACATAATACAGGTTCTGATGCAGGAGGAATGAATACAACAGCCGTTAGAGACGGAGATCATTGGATTGTAAATGGAGCAAAAAATTTCATAACTCATGCAATTTCTGGGGACATAGCAGTTGTTATAGTACGTACTGGAGAAAAAGGTGATTCTAAAGGAATGACCGCTTTTGTTTTTGAAAAAGGGATGGCTGGTTTTTCGTCAGGAAAAAAAGAAAATAAATTAGGGATGCGAGCAAGCGAAACTGCAGAGTTAGTTTTTGATAATTGCCGAGTACCGGATGAAAATAGATTAGGTGAAGTGGGACAAGGTTTTGTTCAGGCTATGAAAATCTTGGATGGTGGAAGAATTTCCATCGGAGCTTTATCTTTAGGAATAGCAAAAGGAGCTTATGAAGCAGCATTAAAATATTCAAAAGAAAGACATCAGTTTGGTCAGCCGATAAGTAACTTTCAAGGTATTTCTTTTAAATTGGCAGACATGGCAACTGAGATTGAAGCTTCGGAGTTATTACTGCACAAAGCAGCTTTCTTAAAACAACAGCATAAACCAGTAACTACATCCGGAGCTATGGCAAAGATGTATGCTTCAGAAGCTTGTGTTAAAATAGCGAATGATGCAGTTCAGATTCATGGAGGATATGGCTATACAAAAGATTTTCCTGTAGAAAAATTTTATAGAGATTCGAAATTATGTACTATAGGAGAAGGAACAACTGAAATTCAAAAATTAGTTATTTCAAGAAATTTATTGAAAGACTAAAGACTAAAGAATAAAGAATAAAGAATATTATGTCTATTTTCTTTGTTCTATCATCTTTTCTCTCTTTTTAAAAATAATTCGTAATTTATAACTCATAATTCATAATTAATATTTACATTTGCAGCCTTAACGAGAGGAGGTGTCTATATTATGTTAATTATACCAATTAAAGACGGAGAAAATATCGATAGAGCATTAAAGCGCTATAAAAGAAAATTTGATAAAACAGGAACTGTTCGTCAATTAAGAGCACGTACTGCTTTTATTAAGCCTTCTGTTATCAAAAGAGCTCAAATTCAAAAAGCTGCTTATATCCAAGGCTTGAAAGATAGTTTAGAGAGTTAGTATTAGCTTTTCAAAAATAATTACCGTTAGTGGTCAAAATGTTTTAATTTTGATGCTAACGGTTTTTTTGTGCTTAATTTTTAGATTCAATTTTGATGAAAACAAATAAAGAAGCTTTTAGGGATTATCTTTTGTTAGAGAAAAAATATTCTCCTCATACGGTTGGGGCATATCTAAATGATATTGTTTCTTTTGAGTCTTTTGTTGTTGAATCTTTTGATCAGGATAATATTGATGCTGTAAATTATAGTCAGGTTAGGAGCTGGATTGTTTTTTTGGTTGATCAAAATATTTCTAATGTTTCTGTTAATAGAAAGATGGCCTCTTTAAAAGCATTTTATAAATTCCTTTTAAAAACAAAACAGATTGAGATTAATCCGATGTTGAAACATAAGGCTTTAAAAACGCCAAAAGTTGTTCAGGTTCCTTTTTCTGAAAAAGAATTGAAGGATTTATTAAGTCAAATTGAAGTCCCGGTAGGTTTTGAAGAAGTTCGTGATAAGCTTATTGTTGAAATGTTTTATGTTACGGGAATGCGTCGTGCTGAATTAATTCATTTAATGATTAAAAATGTTGATCGTTCGGCTGGTGTTATAAAAGTTTTAGGAAAAAGAAATAAAGAACGTATTATTCCTATTTTACCAATTATAGTAGATCAAATTGATTCTTATATAAAGGAGAGAGATGGTTTGGGTAATATTGTGGATTCGGACTATTTTTTTATTTCGAAAAAAGGGTTAAAATTGAGTGAATCTTTTGTTTATCGATTAATAAATTCATACTTTAGTAGGGTCTCAGAAAAGGTGAAGAAAAGTCCGCATGTGCTTCGTCATACTTTTGCAACTCACTTATTGAATAATGGGGCAGATTTGAATTCAGTTAAAGAATTATTAGGGCATTCTAGTTTGGCGTCTACACAAGTTTATACTCATAATAGTTTGGCGGAGCTTAAAAAAGTATATAAAGGTGCGCATCCTAGAAATAAGTGATAATTCTAAATGTTAAATCCTAAAATTTGTATTATGAAGGTAGATGTTCATGCAGTTAATTTTACTGTCGACAGAAAATTGGTCGATTTTATTCAGGAAAGAATGGATAAGTTAGAAAAATACTACGATCGAGTGGTTTCTTCAGATGTTTTTTTAAAAGTTGAAAGAACAAGTGATAAAGAAAATAAGGTGGTAGAGATAAAGATTAATGTTCCTGGTGATGATTTTTTGGTAAAAAAACAGTGTAAGACATTTGAGGAGGCGGTAGAGCTTTCTGCAGAATCTTTAGAACGTTTGCTTGTAAAAAGGAAAGAAAAAATAAGAGCACATATTTAATTGAAATTTTTTTTAAAAAATGTTTTGATTAAAAGATAAAATACCTACATTTGCAGTCCGTTAGAAATAGCGGACTTTTTTAATGCATTCGCCGATGTAGCTCAGCTGGCTAGAGCAGCTGATTTGTAATCAGCAGGTCGTGGGTTCGAGTCCCTCTATCGGCTCAAAAAAAGTTTCAAATGCGATTTGAAATTCGTTCTTAAAATAATGGAATTAAAAAATTAGGGGAGATACTCAAGCGGCCAACGAGGGCAGACTGTAAATCTGCTGTGTGAACTTCGCAGGTTCGAATCCTGCTCTCCCCACAAAAAAAGAAGGTGAGATTTTGGGTTTTAGATTTTGAAAATCTGAAATCTAAATTCGGAATCTAAAATCAGAACTCTCTGCCGGTGTAGCTCAGGGGTAGAGTGCTTCCTTGGTAAGGAAGAGGTCTCGGGTTCAAATCCCGACATTGGCTCAAGTAAGTAGGAAATTGAAAATTAATATATAACTAAGATTAAAAATTAAGTAAAATGGCAAAGGAGAATTTTAATCGTTCCAAACCGCACTTAAACATAGGTACAATTGGACACGTGGATCACGGAAAAACTACATTAACTGCTGCAATTACTAAAGTATTGTCAGATGCTGGTTACTGTCAAGCAAAATCGTTTGATCAAATCGATAACGCTCCAGAGGAGAAAGAAAGAGGTATTACTATTAATACATCACACGTAGAGTATGAAACAGCTAACCGTCACTACGCTCACGTTGACTGTCCAGGTCACGCGGATTACGTAAAGAACATGGTTACTGGAGCAGCTCAAATGGACGGAGCTATCTTAGTAGTTGCTGCTACAGATGGTCCAATGCCACAAACTCGTGAGCACATCCTTTTAGGTCGTCAGGTTGGTATTCCAAGAATCGTTGTTTTCATGAACAAAGTGGATATGGTTGATGATGCTGAGTTGTTAGAGCTTGTTGAGATGGAAATTAGAGATTTATTATCTTTCTACGAATATGATGGAGATAATGGTCCAGTTATTCAAGGTTCTGCTTTAGGAGGATTGAATAATGATGCTGCATGGGTTCCTAAAATTTTAGAATTGATGGATGCTGTTGATGCTTGGATCGAAGAGCCAGTACGTGACGTAGCTAAACCATTCTTGATGCCAGTAGAGGACGTATTTACAATTACAGGTCGTGGAACTGTTGCTACAGGTCGTATCGAAACTGGTATTGCTAATACAGGAGATCCTGTTGAAATCATTGGTATGGGAGCTGAAAAATTAACTTCTACTATTACAGGAGTTGAGATGTTCCGTAAAATCCTTGACAGAGGAGAAGCTGGAGATAACGTAGGTTTATTGTTAAGAGGTATTGATAAAGCTGATATCAAAAGAGGTATGGTTATTATTAAGCCAGGTTCAGTAAAACCACACGCTAAATTCAAAGCTGAGGTTTATATCTTGAAAAAAGAAGAAGGTGGACGTCACACTCCATTCCACAATAACTACCGTCCACAGTTCTACGTACGTACAACTGACGTAACAGGAGTTATTTCTTTACCAGCAGGTGTAGAGATGGTAATGCCAGGTGATAACTTGACAATTGAGGTTGCTTTATTAAGCCCAATCGCAATGAACGTAGGTTTACGTTTTGCTATCCGTGAAGGTGGTAGAACAGTAGGTGCTGGTCAGGTTACTGAAATTTTAGAATAATTTCTATAAATATTAAAAAGCCAGTTGACTTTCTTAAATGAGGTCACTGGCTTTTAATTACGGGCGTAGTTCAAGGGTAGAATAGCGGTCTCCAAAACCGTTGATGGGGGTTCGAATCCCTCCGCCCGTGCAATAAAAAAATATATCAAATGACAAAAGTTACTAATTATTTATCAGAGGCTTTCGAAGAGTTAAAGTCAAATGTTACTTGGCCAGCTTGGGCTGAAGTTCAAAAATTGACAATTGTTGTGGCTGTATTTTCTATCTTATTCGCTTTGGCAACATGGGGAGTAGATGAATTTTTTGCAAAAGCTTTGGCTGGATTTTTTAACTGGTTAAAAGGATAATTTTTTTGTGATGGCAGATAATAATGTGAAAAAATGGTATGTAGTTAGAGCTGTAAGCGGACAAGAAAACAAAGTCAAAGCTTATATCGAAACTGAAATTGCCAGATTAGGTATGGGTGATTATGTTTCCCAGGTTTTAGTGCCTACAGAAAAAGTAGTTACTGTAAAAGAGGGAAAGAAAATGTCTAAGGATAAAGTTTATTTTCCTGGATATGTTATGATCGAAGCCAACTTGGTTGGTGAGATACCTCATATTATTAAGTCAATTACTAGTGTTATTGGTTTTTTAGGAGAGACTAAAGGCGGGGAACCTGTTCCTTTGAGACTTTCTGAAGTTAACCGTATGTTAGGTAAGGTAGATGAATTGGCTGTAAATACAGATACAAGATCTATACCATTTAGTGTTGGCGAGACTGTTAAGGTTATTGATGGTCCTTTTAACGGATTTAATGGTTCTGTTGAAAAAATCAATGAAGAGAAGCGTAAACTTGAGGTTATGGTTAAGATTTTCGGAAGAAAAACACCATTAGAATTAAGCTTTATGCAAGTAGAAAAAGTATAATTTTTTGTTACACTATAATAACCATTGTAATCGCTTCCATTGATTACAGTGTTAAATTTTTTAAAAATGGCTAAAGAAATTAGTAAGGTAGTTAAACTACAAGTTAAGGGAGGTGCTGCGAACCCGTCGCCACCGGTTGGACCTGCTTTAGGAGCTGCTGGGGTTAATATCATGGAGTTTTGTAAGCAATTTAATGCTAGAACTCAAGATAAACCTGGCAAAATTTGTCCAGTGCAAATCACTGTGTACAAAGACAAATCATTTGATTTTGTTGTTAAGACTCCTCCAGCAGCGGTTCAGTTAATGGAAGCTGCAAAGCTAAAATCTGGTTCTGGTGAGCCTAATCGTAAAAAAGTAGCTAGCGTTACTTGGGAACAAATTAGAACTATTGCTGAAGACAAAATGCCAGACTTAAACGCTTTCACTGTGGAAGCTGCAATGAGTATGGTTGCTGGAACAGCTAGATCTATGGGTATAACTGTATCAGGAGACGCTCCTTTTTAATTAAGAAAAAGACATGGCAAAATTAACAAAAAAGCAAAAAGAGGCTGCTTCAAAAATTGAAAAGAACAAACTATATTCTCTTAAAGATGCAGCTGCATTAATAAAAGTAGTTGCTTCTGCAAAATTTGATGAGTCTGTTGATATCGCAGTTCGTTTGGGTGTAGATCCAAGAAAAGCGAATCAAATGGTTAGAGGTGTGGTTACATTACCTCACGGAACAGGTAAAGACGTTAAAGTATTAGCATTGGTTACTCCAGATAAAGAAGCGGAAGCTAAAGAAGCTGGGGCTGATTATGTAGGTCTTGACGATTATTTACAAAAAATTAAAGACGGTTGGACAGATGTTGATGTGATCATTACTATGCCTGCTGTTATGGGTAAATTAGGTCCATTAGGTCGTATTTTAGGACCTAGAGGTTTAATGCCAAACCCTAAAACAGGTACAGTAACTATGGATGTTGCTAAAGCTGTTCAAGAGGTTAAAGCTGGTAAAATTGACTTTAAAGTTGACAAAACTGGTATCGTTCACGCAGGAATTGGTAAAGTTTCTTTTGGAGCTGAGCAAATTGTTGACAACGCACACGAAATTATTCAAACATTAATAAAACTTAAACCAACTGCTGCTAAAGGTACATACATTAAAGGTATTCACCTTACAAGCACTATGAGTCCAGCTATTGCATTGGATCCTAAAGCAGTATAATTGGTAGTTAAAAATTTTTAGTATGACTAGAGAAGAAAAATCAATCGCGATTGAAAATTTAACTGCGCAGTTAGCTGGTACAAATATCATTTATGTATCTGATATTTCTGGATTAAACGCAGAAACAACTTCAAACTTACGTAGAGCTTGTTTTAAAGCAGGAATCAAATTAGAAGTTGTTAAGAACACTTTGCTTGCAAAAGCAATGGAAGCTTCTGCTAATGATTATGGTGATTTACCTTCAGTATTGACTGGTAATAGTGCTATATTCATTTCTGATGTAGCTAATGCTCCTGGAAAAATCATCAAAGATTTCCGTAAGAAATCTGATAAACCAGTTTTAAAAGGTGCTTTCATCAATAATGAAGTTTATATTGGAGATAATCAATTAGATGCATTAGCAACTATTAAATCTAAAGAAGAACTTCTTGGAGAGCTTATTGGATTGTTACAATCTCCAGCTCAAAGAATTATTTCTGCTTTACAAAACAAATTCGCTGGTAGCGAAGAAGAAGCTGAAGCATAATAATTATTGTAAGAGAATTTCTCTTACAGCTTAAATAGCGCACAATAAACAAAATATAATTTTACAAATCATTTTAAACGATAGAAAAAATGGCAGATTTGAAACAATTCGCAGAACAATTAGTTAACTTAACAGTTAAAGAAGTTAACGAATTAGCAACAATATTAAAAGACGAGTATGGTATCGAGCCTGCTGCTGCAGCTGTAGTAGTTGCTGCTGGTGGTGGAGAAGGTGCTGCTGAAGAAGCACAAACTGAATTTACAGTTGTATTAAAAGAAGCTGGAGCTTCTAAATTAGCTGTTGTAAAATTAGTTAAAGAACTTACAGGTTTAGGTCTTAAAGAAGCTAAAGATGTAGTTGACGGTGCTCCAAGTAACGTTAAAGAAGGTGTTTCTAAAGAAGAGGCTGAAGGTCTTAAAAAAGCATTAGAAGAAGCTGGAGCTGTTGTTGAGTTAAAATAACAAAACGCAGTTTAGAACTAGGTTTAGACCTTGGATGGAATCATCCAAGGGTCTAAACCATTTTTCGTATAATAAAATAGATCAAGTTTTATTATCAAATAGTTTAAAATACGAAAAAGTTTTTGATCAATACGAAGACAAAAAATTGAACTCTTTTTTACAGTTTATTTTTAAAGATGTATTGATTATAATAAGAAAGTATAGATTAAACAGTGTGTGTTTACACAAAAATTACTTTTTTTTAATCAAAATTTTGTCCATTGATGATAACAAATCAGACTGAAAGATTGAATTTTGCCTCTACAAAAAATATTCCTGACTATCCAGATTTCTTAGATGTTCAGGTTAAATCTTTTAAAGATTTCTTTCAATTAGAAACGAAATCTGACGAAAGAGGCAACGAAGGGTTATACAACACCTTCATGGAAAACTTTCCAATCACAGATACAAGAAACAACTTTGTATTGGAGTTCCTAGATTATTTTGTTGATCCACCACGTTATACAATTCAAGAATGTATAGAGAGAGGTCTTACTTATAGTGTGCCTTTAAAAGCTAGGTTGAAACTATACTGTACAGATCCAGAACACGAAGATTTTGAAACAATTGTACAAGATGTTTATCTAGGTACAATTCCTTATATGACTCCAAGTGGTACCTTTGTTATTAATGGTGCCGAGCGTGTAGTAGTATCTCAATTACACCGTTCTCCTGGGGTTTTCTTTGGACAATCATTCCACGCAAATGGAACAAAACTATATTCTGCCAGAGTAATTCCTTTTAAAGGTTCTTGGATAGAATTTTCTACAGATATCAATAGTGTAATGTACGCTTATATCGATAGAAAGAAAAAATTACCTGTAACAACTTTATTCCGTGCAATTGGATTCGAAAGAGATAAGGATATCCTTGAAATTTTCGACTTAGCTGAAGAAATTAAAGTTTCTAAAACAGGAATTAAAAAATATATTGGAAGAAGACTTGCTGCGCGTGTTTTGAATACATGGCACGAGGATTTCGTTGATGAAGATACTGGAGAGGTAGTTTCTATCGAACGTAATGAAATCATCCTTGATCGTGATACTATTATCGACAAAGATAATGTAGAAGAGATCATCGATTCTAACGTTAAATCTATCTTGTTACACAAGGAGGATAATAACCAAGCAGATTATGCTATTATCCACAATACGTTACAAAAAGATCCAACAAACTCTGAAAAAGAAGCTGTAGAGCACATTTACCGTCAGTTGCGTAACGCTGAACCGCCTGATGAGGAAACTGCTCGTGGTATTATAGATAAATTGTTCTTCTCTGACCAACGTTACAACTTAGGTGAAGTAGGTCGTTACAGAATGAACAAAAAATTAGATTTAGATATCCCAATGGATAAGCAAGTGCTTACTAAAGAAGATATCATTACAATCGTAAAATATTTGATCGAATTAATTAACTCTAAAGCAGAGATTGATGATATCGATCACTTATCAAACCGTCGTGTTAGAACAGTTGGTGAACAATTGTCTCAACAATTCGGTGTAGGTTTAGCACGTATGGCTAGAACTATTCGTGAGAGAATGAACGTTAGAGATAACGAGGTGTTTACACCAATTGATTTGATTAATGCTAAAACATTATCATCAGTTATCAACTCTTTCTTTGGTACTAACCAGTTATCTCAATTTATGGATCAAACGAATCCATTAGCTGAGATTACACACAAAAGAAGACTTTCTGCACTAGGACCAGGTGGACTTTCGAGAGAGAGAGCTGGTTTCGAGGTTCGTGACGTTCACTATACTCACTATGGTCGTTTATGTCCGATTGAAACTCCTGAGGGACCAAACATTGGTTTGATTTCATCTCTTGGTGTTTATGCAAAAGTAAACGGAATGGGATTTATTGAGACTCCTTACCGTAAAGTTACTGATGGTGTAGTTGATTTAGAAAGTACACCTATTTATTTAAGTGCTGAAGAAGAAGAAGGAAAAATGATTGCTCAGGCAAACATTGAAATGGATGCTTCTGGTAAAATTACAGCTAGCAATGTTATTGCTCGTGAGGAAGGTGACTTCCCAGTTGTTGAACCAACATCAGTACATTATACAGACGTTGCTCCTAACCAAATTGCATCGATTTCTGCATCTTTAATTCCTTTCTTGGAGCATGATGATGCTAACCGTGCGTTGATGGGATCAAACATGATGCGTCAGGCAGTTCCTTTGATCCGTCCTGAAGCGCCGATTGTTGGTACAGGTTTAGAGCGTCAAGTAGCTTCAGATTCAAGAGTATTAATCAATGCTGAAGGGCATGGTACTGTTGAGTATGTTGATGCTAATATCATTACTATTAAATACGATCGTACTGAAGATGAGAGAATGGTTAGTTTTGATGCTGATGAGAAAACTTACAACTTAATTAAATTTAGAAAAACCAATCAAGGTACAAGTATCAACTTGAAACCTATCGTAAGAAAAGGTGATAGAGTTGTTCCTGGGCAAGTATTGTCTGAAGGATATGCTACTCAAAATGGTGAATTAGCTTTAGGTAGAAACTTAAAAGTTGCGTTCATGCCATGGAAAGGGTATAACTTCGAGGATGCGATTGTAATTTCTGAAAAAGTAGTTCGTGATGATATTTTTACTTCTATCCACGTTGATGATTATTCATTAGAGGTTAGAGATACTAAGTTAGGAAACGAAGAGTTAACAAACGATATTCCTAACGTTTCTGAAGAAGCTACTAAAGATTTAGATGAAAACGGTATGATTAGAATTGGAGCAGAGGTTAAACCTGGCGACATTTTAATCGGAAAAATTACACCAAAAGGAGAATCAGATCCTACTCCAGAGGAGAAATTGCTTCGTGCAATCTTCGGGGATAAAGCAGGTGATGTAAAAGATGCTTCATTAAAAGCTTCTCCATCTTTACATGGTGTAGTTCTTGACAAAAAATTATTTGCAAGAGCCGTAAAAGATAAACGTAAACGTACTCAAGATAAAGATGCTTTAGGCGCTTTAGAAATGGAGTTTGAAACTAAATTTGTTGAATTAAAAGACAGATTAGTTGAAAAATTATTCTTGATTGTTAACGGAAAAACATCTCAAGGTGTAATGAATGATTTGGGTGAAGAAGTTTTACCAAAAGGTAAAAAATATACTCAAAAAATGCTTTACGCAGTAGAAGATTTTGCTCACTTAAGCAAAGGCCAATGGGTTGCTGATGACGCTACAAATAAAATGGTTAATGATTTAATTCATAACTATAAAATTAAGCTGAACGACTTACAAGGATCTTTAAGAAGAGAAAAATTCACTATTACAGTTGGAGATGAATTACCATCTGGAATCTTGAAATTAGCTAAGATTTATATTGCTAAGAAACGTAAATTGAAAGTAGGGGATAAAATGGCAGGTCGTCACGGTAACAAAGGTATTGTTGCTAGAATCGTTCGTCATGAAGATATGCCTTTCTTAGAAGATGGAACACCAGTAGATATCGTATTGAATCCACTTGGGGTACCTTCACGTATGAACATTGGTCAGATTTATGAGACTGTTCTTGGATGGGCTGGTATGAACTTGGGTAGAAAATTTGCTACTCCAATTTTTGACGGTGCTTCTCTTGACGAAATCAATGCTTTGACTGATGAGGCTAACGTACCACGTTTTGGACATACATACCTTTATGATGGTGGAACTGGAGAGCGTTTTGCACAAAAAGCAACTGTGGGTGTAATTTACATGCTTAAATTAGGACACATGGTTGATGATAAGATGCACGCACGTTCTATCGGACCATACTCATTGATTACGCAACAGCCACTTGGAGGTAAGGCTCAATTTGGAGGTCAGCGTTTTGGAGAGATGGAGGTTTGGGCACTTGAGGCTTATGGAGCTTCAAGCACATTACGTGAGATCTTAACTGTTAAGTCTGATGACGTTATTGGTAGAGCTAAAACTTACGAGGCTATCGTTAAAGGTGAATCTATGCCAGAACCAGGTTTACCAGAATCATTCAATGTATTGATGCACGAATTGAAAGGTCTAGGACTAGACATTCGTTTAGAAGAATAAAAAAAAGTTTTGTAATCAGTCTCATTTTTTAATGGGACTGATTACTCATTTATAAAGTTTTTAAAGATTTATACCCGTAAACCGTTCCGATTTTTTATAAAAATGCGAGGCATTTTATAACTAGCACTTCAAATTTAATTCTGAGGTTTAGAGAAGTAACCCGAGGTAGTAGCTGAATGATTAACTCTTTATTCTAAAAGAGTAGATTATAAATCTAAAATCAATTTTTTAATTGCAAATAAATCAATAGTAAAAACTATGATGAATAACAGAAACAATAAAGATAAAAATCCAGTTAAAAGATTTAATAAAATCTCAATTGGATTGGCTTCACCAGAATCTATCTTGAAAGAATCAAGAGGAGAGGTTTTAAAGCCAGAAACTATCAACTATAGAACGCACAAGCCTGAGCGTGACGGACTTTTCTGCGAAAGAATCTTCGGACCTGTTAAGGATTTTGAGTGTGCTTGTGGTAAATATAAAAGAATTCGTTACAAAGGTATCATCTGTGACCGTTGTGGTGTTGAAGTTACTGAGAAAAAAGTACGTCGTGATAGAGTAGGACACATCAACCTTGTTGTGCCAATTGCTCACATTTGGTATTTCCGTTCTCTTCCAAATAAAATTGGTTATATCCTTGGTCTTCCATCTAAGAAATTAGACATGATCATTTACTACGAAAGATACGTAGTAATCCAAGCTGGTATTGCTAAAAATGCAGATGGAGAATCTTTACAAAGATTAGATTTCTTAACTGAAGAAGAATATTTAAATATTTTAGATACTCTTCCACAAGAAAACCAATATTTAGATGATTTAGATCCAAATAAATTTGTTGCCAAAATGGGAGCAGAGTGTATTATGGATTTATTAGCTCGTATTGACTTAGATGCTTTATCTTATGAATTAAGACACAGCGCTAACAACGAAACATCTAAACAACGTAAAACTGAAGCTTTAAAAAGATTACAAGTTGTTGAGTCTTTCCGTGAGTCTAACGAAAACCGCGAAAACCGTCCAGAATGGATGATTATGAAAGTGGTTCCAGTTATCCCGCCAGAATTACGTCCGCTTGTGCCACTTGATGGAGGTCGTTTTGCAACTTCAGATTTGAACGATTTATATCGTCGTGTAATCATCCGTAACAACCGTTTAAAAAGATTAATGGAGATTAAAGCTCCAGAAGTTATCTTAAGAAACGAGAAACGTATGTTACAAGAATCTGTTGATTCATTATTTGACAACACACGTAAAGCTTCTGCTGTAAAAACAGAATCTAACAGACCATTAAAATCATTATCTGACTCATTAAAAGGTAAGCAAGGACGTTTCCGTCAAAACCTTTTAGGAAAACGTGTGGATTATTCTGCTCGTTCGGTAATTGTTGTTGGTCCAGAGTTAAAATTATATGAGTGTGGATTGCCAAAAGATATGGCATCTGAATTATACAAGCCTTTCGTTATCCGTAAATTGATCGAAAGAGGTATTGTAAAAACAGTAAAATCTGCAAAGAAAATCATTGACAAAAAAGAGCCAGTAGTTTGGGATATCCTTGAAAATGTAATTAAAGGACACCCAGTATTACTTAACCGTGCTCCTACTTTGCACAGACTTGGTATTCAAGCTTTCCAGCCAAAATTAATTGAAGGAAAAGCGATCCAATTACACCCATTAGTATGTACGGCTTTCAACGCCGATTTCGATGGTGACCAGATGGCGGTTCACTTACCATTAGGACCAGAGGCTATTTTAGAGGCTCAATTATTAATGTTGGCTTCTCATAATATCTTGAATCCTGCAAATGGTGCGCCTATTACTGTACCTTCTCAGGACATGGTCTTGGGTCTATATTATATGACCAAAGAGCGTATTTCTACAGAAGATCACAAAATTTTAGGTCAAGATTTGACTTTCTATTCTGCTGAAGAAGTAAACATTGCATTAAACGAAGGAAGATTAGAATTGAATGCTCGTGTGAAAATTAGAGCAAAAGATTTTAATGAAGCTGGAGAATTAGTGTACCAAATTATTCAAACAACTGCAGGACGTGTATTATTTAACGAAGTAGTACCTGAAGCAGCTGGATATATCAATGACGTATTGACTAAGAAAAACCTTAGAGATATTATCGGACACATTTTAAGTGTGACTGATGTACCTACTACAGCAGCTTTCTTGGATAATATGAAAGATATGGGATATAAATTCGCATTTAGAGGAGGTTTGTCATTTTCTTTAGGTGATATTAGAATTCCAGAACAAAAAACTAAGTTAATTGCAGATGCTAGAGAGCAAGTTGAAGGTATCTCAACTAACTATAACATGGGTCTTATCACAAATAACGAGCGTTACAACCAAGTTATTGACGTATGGACTTCAGCAAATGCGCAGTTAACAGAATTAGCAATGAAAAATATTAGAGAAGACCAGCAAGGTTTCAACTCTGTATATATGATGCTTGACTCTGGAGCGAGGGGTTCTAAGGAACAGATTCGTCAGTTAACTGGTATGCGTGGTTTGATGGCTAAGCCTAAAAAATCTACTGCTGGTGGTGGTGAGATTATTGAAAACCCGATTCTTTCTAACTTTAAGGAAGGCCTTTCGATTCTTGAGTACTTTATTTCTACTCACGGTGCTCGTAAAGGTCTTGCGGATACGGCTCTTAAAACGGCCGATGCTGGTTACTTAACAAGAAGGCTTCATGACGTTTCTCAAGATGTTATTGTTAACATCGAAGATTGTGGAACTCTTAGAGGTGTTGAAGTTGCTGCATTGAAGAAAAATGAGGAAATCGTTGAATCTTTAGGTGAGAGAATCTTAGGACGTGTTGCATTGCAAGATGTTATTAATCCTCTTACTAATGAAGTAATGGTTAAATCTGGAGAGCAAATTACGGAATCAATTATGAGAACTATCGAAGCTTCTCCAATTGAAAAAGTAGAAGTTAGATCTCCATTAACATGTGAAGCTTTAAAAGGAATTTGTGCTAAATGTTACGGTAGAAACTTAGCTACTGGTAAGATGACACAAAGAGGTGAAGCTGTCGGAGTTATTGCAGCTCAGTCTATTGGAGAGCCAGGTACACAGTTAACACTTCGTACGTTCCACGTTGGAGGGGTTGCTGGAGGTATTTCTGAAGAATCTAGTATTATTACAAGATTTAACGGTAGACTTGAAATTGAAGATTTAAAAACAGTTAAAGGAGAAGACGGAGAAGGAAACTCTGTTGATATCGTTGTTTCACGTTCAACTGAATTAAAGTTAGTTGATGAGAAAACTGGAATTGTTTTAAATACACATAACATTCCTTACGGTTCTAGTATTTTTGTAAATGATGGTGATACTGTCGCAAAAGGAACTGTAATCTGTAAGTGGGATCCATATAACGGTGTAATTGTTTCTGAATTTACTGGTAAGATTGCTTACGAAGATTTAGAACAAGGTCAATCATTCATGGTTGAGATCGATGAGCAGACTGGTTTCCAAGAAAAAGTAATTTCTGAGGCTAGAAACAAAAAATTAATCCCAACTTTATTGGTTTATGGTAAAGAAGGAGAATTGATTCGTTCTTACAACTTACCAGTAGGTGCACACTTAATGGTTGAAAATGGTGAGAAAATTAAAGCAGGTAAGGTATTAGTAAAAATCCCTCGTCGTTCTTCTAAAGCAGGTGATATCACGGGAGGTTTACCAAGAATTACGGAGTTGCTTGAAGCTCGTAACCCTTCAAACCCAGCAGTTGTGTCTGAAATTGATGGTGTTGTATCTTTCGGAAAAATTAAAAGAGGTAACCGTGAGATCGTTATCGAGTCTAAATTTGGTGAAATTAAAAAGTATTTAGTTAAACTTTCTAGCCAAATCTTAGTACAAGAAAATGACTTCGTAAGAGCGGGAGTTCCATTGTCTGATGGTGCAATTACACCAGATGACATCTTAAGAATTCAAGGTCCAGCTGCTGTTCAACAGTACTTGGTAAATGAAATTCAAGAGGTATACCGTTTACAAGGGGTAAAAATTAATGACAAGCACTTTGAGGTAGTTATTCGTCAAATGATGCGTAAAGTAAGAGTTCAGGATCCAGGTGATACTTTATTCTTAGAGGATCAATTAATTCATACTAAAGATTTCATCGTTCAAAACGATAAATTATATGGTATGAAAGTAGTTGAAGATGCTGGAGATTCTTCAGTATTGAAACCAGGTCAGATCATTACACCTCGTGAATTACGTGATGAAAATTCATTGTTGAAACGAAATGATAGAAATCTTGTTGTAGCAAGAGACGTAATTACTGCAACTGCAACGCCAGTTCTTCAAGGTATTACAAGAGCTTCGTTACAAACTAAATCATTCATCTCTGCTGCTTCTTTCCAAGAAACAACAAAAGTACTTAACGAAGCTGCTGTAGCTGGTAAAGTAGATGATTTAGAAGGATTAAAAGAAAATGTAATTGTTGGACACAGAATTCCTGCGGGAACTGGTATGAGAGAATACGATAACACTATCGTAGGATCTAAAGACGATTACAACGAAATGATGGCTAATAAAGAAGAATACATTTATTAATTAGGAAACTATGAGTAATCCGAAACAACAACAAGAGCAAATTAATATTGAGTTAGACGAAACTATTGCAGAAGGAATTTATTCTAATCTTGCGATTATTAATCACTCATCGTCAGAGTTTGTTTTAGATTTTGTGAGCATTATGCCCGGTATTCCTAAAGCCAAGGTAAAGTCAAGAATTGTTTTGACACCACAACATGCTAAAAGATTATTAAGAGCAATAGGTGAAAACATCCATCGATTTGAAGCAGCCCATGGTGAAATCAAAGAGACAGAACAAGCACCAATACCGCTTAATTTTGGTCCTGCGGGACAAGCATAAATTTTAAAGCCCCATTTTTTAATGGGGCTTTTTTATTATAAATAGGATTAAATGCATTTTATCTGATTTAATCTCCTTTAGTCGATTAAATTTCTTTAAATAATTGTATTAGAGTAATTTGGTAGCTTGTATGAAAGATTATTTTTGAAATATAATGACTTAGTAAGGTTGATTTAATTCAAATTAAAGAAAAGCGCTAATTTTAATATTAGCGCTTTTTTTATTGCAAATAAAAAGGCTGTCTAAAATTTATTAGACAGCCTTTTATATTTTTTTCTTTCCAATAGAATTAATCAAATTCTGATGTAAAGTATAATTTCACACTTGGATATTTACTTTGAGTCATTTGAATGGTAAAGTCTGAATCGGCTAAAAATACCAATTGGCCATATTTATCATGTGCAAGGAATTTTTGTTTGATTCGTTTAAATTCTTTGAACTCTTCATTCTTAGCATCATCTGGCTTTACCCAGCACGCTTTATGAACAGGGAAATTTTCATATGTACATTTTGCACCGTATTCATGCTCTAGACGATATTGAATAACTTCATATTGAAGCGCTCCAACAGTTCCAATTACTTTCCGGTTGTTCATTTCTAAAGTAAATAACTGAGCAACACCTTCGTCCATTAATTGATCAACACCTTTGTCCAATTGTTTCGCTTTCATCGGATCAGCGTTATTAATATATCTAAAGTGCTCTGGAGAGAAACTTGGAATTCCTTTAAAGCTCATCACTTCGCCCTCTGTCAAAGTATCACCAATTTTAAAGTTTCCTGTATCATGTAAACCAACAATATCACCTGGATAAGAAATATCCACGATTTCTTTTTTCTCAGCAAAAAAGGCATTTGGACTAGAGAATTTTAGATTTTTCTTTTGTCGGACATGGTAATAAGGTTTGTTTCTTTCGAAAGTTCCAGAAACAATTTTAATAAATGCCAGACGGTCACGGTGTTTAGGATCCATGTTAGCATGTATTTTAAATACAAAACCAGACATTTTTTCTTCGGTAGGATCAACTAAACGAGTTTCTGAATCTTTTGGTCTTGGTGATGGAGCGATTGTAACGAAACAGTCTAATAATTCACGAACTCCAAAATTATTCAAAGCTGAACCAAAAAATACAGGCTGAATTTTTCCGTCAAGATAATCCTGACGCTCAAATTTTGGATACACTTCATCAATCAATTCTAATTCCTCACGAAGTTTTTCAGCAGCTTTTTGACCAACAATTTTATCTAGTTCTGGATTATTTTGAACATCAGAAAAAGCAATTGTTTCCTCAATATTTTTACGGCTGTCACCACTAAAAAGATTAATGTTTTCTTCCCATAAATTATAAATTCCTTGGAAATCATAACCCATTCCGATAGGGAAGCTTAATGGTGTAACAGTTAAACCCAATTTTTGTTCCACTTCATCCATTAAATCAAAAGCATCTTTACCTTCACGATCTAACTTATTAATGAAAACAATCATCGGAATGTTACGCATTCTACAAACAGCAACTAATTTTTCTGTTTGTTCCTCAACCCCTTTTGCAACGTCAATAACAACAATTACACTATCAACAGCGGTTAAAGTTCTAAATGTATCTTCGGCAAAATCCTTGTGTCCTGGCGTATCAAGGATATTGATTTTTTTGTCTTTATAATTAAAAGCAAGTACAGAAGTCGAAACCGAAATACCTCTTTGGCGTTCGATTTCCATAAAGTCACTCGTTGCTCCTTTTTTTATTTTGTTATTCTTTACAGCTCCTGCTTCCTGAATTGCACCTCCAAATAACAGTAATTTTTCTGTTAATGTTGTTTTACCAGCATCGGGATGCGATATAATTCCAAATGTTCTTCTGCGTTGTATTTCTTTTAAAAAGCTCATATTTCGTATAAATAGGTTGCAAAAATACTATTAATTACCGCTTAATAAAAATATTCACTTCTTAAATTGGAACAGTTTTTCTCTTTCAAGTCTAAAAGAAAAAAATAAGGCTGTTATAAAACAGCCTTACAATAGTCATTTTAAATTACTGATTAATTGACCAAATTGAATATCCTTTTGGAGGACATTGTATTTTTACCCATTTATCGGCTTGCGTCGTTGGATACCAAGTCGAATTTCCGGTGAAATCTTTAATTTGTGTATTGGCCCAATTGGTCTGAACCCATCTTTCCTGCCAGACATCAGAATTGTTAATATAAACGACCAATCCAGGATTTCCATTGTAACCATTTCTTCTTGCAACATATTCGTCGTTATCAGAATATAAAATAGACGTTGTTCCAGTTGCTTTATTATTATGAATCCAAATCAAATTATTTAATTTGTTTTTGTCCAGCCATTCTTCATAATCTCTGTAGAAAATTGTTGGATAACCTTCGTGTGTTAATATATAAGAATAAGCCAATAATTTGCTCCATATTTCATCTGTATCATGATTAGTCACAAAAGTTACAGCTTTGTATGGATTACGTTTCCACATCATATCATCATTTAGCAGCGCAAGATTATTTCCATCAAAGGCATCATTCATTTTGTAATAGCAGGCAAAATCAAATACAGAGCTATTCGCATTATTAGCCCACCATTCAAGAGTATTTACATTAGAATCCCAATATTCACCAACAGAAAATCCGCCTACATTTGCATTCCAAGCATTTACAACCCAAGGACCAAATCCTTTAACGTAGTCAAATCTCCAGCCGTCAAACTTCATAGTGTTCTTGTAATATTTACCAACTCCATCAGCTCTCAGCCAAAGCCAGTCTTGAACATTTGGTGCAGCGTGACATAAATCTGGAAACCCTCCAAAGGCACCTTCATCATTATTCCCGTAACTGTTTTTATAAAAATCATTATAAGTACGCTTGAATTTTCCAGAGGCAATTCCAGTAAAGTTGGTCCAAGTATTTGTTCCAGTAAAAGGATTAGCTTCTGACTGGCCTCCACTGTTATGATTAATTACAATATCGGCATACACTTTCATGTTTTCAGTATGAGCAGCTGTTATCAAACTAACCAATTCGGTTTTGGATCCAAATCTAGTTTCTGTGCTTCCATTTTGATTGTAATCTCCAAAGTCAAAATAATCTGTTGGATCATAACCCATAGAAAAAGCTCCGTTTTGAGCTTTAGAAGCAGGTGGAAGCCAAATAGAACCAATTCCGGCATTTGACCACGCGGTTACTTTTGAGCTTACAGTATTCCACCAGTTTCCGCCTGCAGGAACATCCCAATAGAAGGCCTGCATCATTACGCCGCCGCCTGGGTTGTCTACATATTTACCTGTGGATGAACTTGAAGTTCCTGTGCTAAAAGGTTTTCCATCGTGATGCGTAACATCAATAATTTTGAATTGCTGGCTTTCAGCCTTTGAATCAATTTCGTTGGTTTCATTTTGTGAACAGGAATACAGCAGTCCCGTAACAGCTGTAATAAGGCACAACTTTAAAAAAGGTTTTTTCATAATAGATAGGGTTTAGTTAAATAGTTATTGCAATTATTTAATTTAAAGGCTATAAAAAGAAGATATTGTTATTTTTATATGTGATAAATTACTAATTACGCATCTAAAGTATATATTTTTTGAATTAATTTTAATTTGTAAGAAAATAGTTTGTTACGAAAACGTTGTAGTGTTGAGAACTTTTTTTATTCGGCTTACTTTAAGGTATTTATTTGCAATAGGCAACCTCGATTCTAAAGCTAGTTTAAGGAATAGTTATTTGATTGATATAAAGGAAACTAGTTAACCTCTTTAAAGTACCTGAATATAATCATCATATAATTTTTTGTTAATAGTATACCGGATAGTTGTATTATGTAATTGAATTGTTATTTTTGTTCGTTATAAGTTACGAAAGAACTATACTCTAATTATTTATGTTTAACTAGTATTTAAAAAACATCTATAATTTTGGCGGATTATTTAAAACAGGCTTACATTCAAATTAAATTTAAAATAATGTCATTAAAAAAATTACAGCTAAAAACAATTGATTTCAAGTTTGCACTAGCAATTTGTTTTTTTCTTTTTTTTGCTCCAATTATTACAGCTCAAGAAATAATTCCTGATGTTGTAGCCGAAAAACCTGTTGAAACTCACTCAGGAGGAAAATTAAAAATTGACGGAATTATTGCAACAGTAGGAGATTATATTGTTTTGGATTCTGACATTGATAAAGGATTTTTAGAAATTACTGCGCAAGGTGGTTCTACTAAAGATATAACGAGATGCCAAATGCTTGGTAAGCTTTTAGAAGATAAATTATATGCACATCAAGCTATTCAGGATAGTATCATTGTTAGTGATGCCGAAGTTAGAAGTATGATGGAAGAGCGTCTAAATTATATGACGCAGCAAGTTGGTGGAGATATCAGCAAAGTGGTTGAATACTACAAAAAGAGTTCTGTTGAAGAATTTAAAACATATTTTGCCGACATCTTAAAAGAGCAGAAACTTGCTTCAGAAATGAGAGACAAAATCATTAAAGATGTTGAAATTACTCCAGAAGAAGTTCGTAATTTCTTTAAGAAAATACCAAAAGATGAATTGCCAACCTTTGGTGCCGAGATGGAAGTAGCTCAAATTATTGTAGAACCAAAAGTTTCTAAAGAAGATAAGCAAAAAGTAATTGACAGATTAAATTCGATAAGACAGGACGTTTTAGATGGTTCTAGTTTTGCTACAAAAGCCGTTTTATATTCTCAAGATCCAGGATCTTCTCCAAATGGAGGTTATTATAAAATGACTAGAAAAACTCCTTTTGTAAAAGAATTTAAAGATGTTGCTTTTAGTTTACAGGCAGGTGAGATTTCACAGCCATTTGAAACAACTTTTGGTTTCCATATTATTATGGTTGAGAAAATAAAAGGACAAGAAGTAGAACTTCGTCATATTTTGATTGCTCCAACTGTTTCAGAAGCTGCTTTAAAAGAAGCAAAAGAAAGAATTACAAACATCAGAAATAAGATAATCAATAAAGAAATCACTTTTGCTGATGCTGCAAGAACAGAATCTGATGAAAAAGAAACAAGAGCAAATGGGGGAACTTTAGTAAATCCTACCACTCAAGATACTCGTTTCGAATTGACGAAAATGGATCCGGTATTATACAGTCAGGTTTCTAATTTAAAAGGAGATGAAGTTTCTCAGCCACTTTTAAATACAGATGACAAAGGAAAAAAAACGTATAAATTGATTACTGTTACAAACAGAATTGACGAACATACAGCAGATTATGCTAAGGATTATACAAAAATCAAAGAATTAGCATTGAAAGAAAAACAAATCAATGCAATCGCAAAATGGTTTGATACTAAGATTAAAGATACTTATATTAAAATTATTGGTGAATACAAAGAATGTGCTTTCGCAAACAACTGGTTGAAAAAATAATTTTTATTAAATAAATAAAAAGAGTTAGTTTTATGAATTCATAGAATTAACTCTTTTTAATTTAAAATATATTCATAAATGTCTGACGTAACAGCAATTCACAATTTAGTTCAAAAAAGAAACGAATTAAAAAAAGAAATAGCGAAAATCATTGTAGGGCAAGACGCCGTTGTAGATCAAATTTTACTTTGTATATTTTCTGGAGGACACGCACTTTTAATAGGTGTTCCGGGTTTGGCAAAAACCTTAATGATTAATACTTTATCTCAAGCTTTAGGTTTAGATTTTAAAAGAATTCAGTTTACGCCGGATTTAATGCCTTCTGATATTTTAGGAAGTGAAATTCTAGACGAAAATAGAAATTTCAAATTTATAAAAGGGCCAATTTTTTCTAACATTATTTTGGCAGATGAGATTAACAGAACACCGCCTAAAACTCAGGCAGCTCTTCTTGAGGCTATGCAGGAAAGATCGGTAACTATTGCAGGACAGCATCATAAATTAGATTTACCCTATTTTGTTTTAGCTACTCAAAACCCAATTGAACAGGAGGGAACATATCCGCTGCCAGAAGCGCAGTTAGACCGTTTTATGTTTGCAATAAAATTAGAATATCCAAGTTTTGAAGAAGAAGTTCAAGTTGTAAAACGTACAACTTCTGATGTAAAGACAGAAATAAATCCACTATTCACAGCTCAGGAAATTATAGATTTTCAGCATTTAATTCGTAGAATTCCTGTTGCTGATAATGTTATAGAATATGCAGTTACTTTAGTAAGCAAAACTCGTCCTGATAATGCTTTGACAAATGATTTTGTGAAAAATTATCTCGATTGGGGAGCAGGACCGAGAGCTTCACAAAACTTAATTTTGGCAGCAAAAGCTCATGCAGCATTCAATGGAAAGTTTTCACCAGATATTGAAGATGTCCAAGCTGTTGCAACTGGAATTTTACGTCATAGAATTATTAAAAATTATAAAGCAGATGCCGAAGGAATAACAGAAGAAGTTATTATTAAAAAGCTGATGTAAAATATCAATTGAAATTGAAAAAAAAAGCCTGATAATTTTATCAGGCTTTTTTTATTTTACGTGGTTAATAAAATAGAAAAAATATTGAATTTCGATGTCTTTAAAAAATAATAAATTGATCCGTTCAAGACAACTATAACGTTATAATTACTTATTTAGAACAGTTCTTTGTGAAAATAGAGGTAAAATCCCACTTACTTCGTAACATTAAATTTCGACTTTGTTAATGAAAAGATTTTAAAATATCAATAATTCATTTTTTTGATTCAAAATTGCTGTTTTAGCAAAAACAGACATTGAAAATCGTTTTTTAGCAATAATAATTTTTGAAAAGGCGAGATCTATTATATTCTTTTTAATTCTCGGCTTTAATTTTTAAATTTGCATACAAAAAAAAAATACTTCTACTATATTATGAATACTTACAAAGATTACATTAAAGAAATTGAAGAAAGAAAAGGCCAAGGACTTCATCCAAAGCCGATTGATGGTGCAGAATTATTAAGCGAAATCATTTCGCAAATTAAAGATGTAGATAACGAATATAGAGAAGATTCTCTTAAGTTTTTTATTTACAACACATTGCCAGGGACAACTAGTGCAGCTGGTGAAAAAGCTAAGTTTTTAAAAGAGATTATTCTTGGTCAATCTGTTGTAAAAGAAATAACTCCAACTTTTGCTTTTGAATTATTATCTCACATGAAGGGTGGTCCTTCAATTGGAGTACTGCTAGATTTAGCTCTAGGAAATGATGCTGCTATCGCAGCAGAAGCGGCAAAAGTTCTTAAAACACAAGTTTTCCTTTATGAGGCGGATACAGATCGTTTAATAGAGGCATATAAAAATGACAATGCAGTTGCAAAAGAAATCCTTGAGAGTTATGCTCAAGCTGAGTTCTTTACAAAACTTCCAGAAGTAGCTGACGAAATTAAAGTAGTTACTTATATTGCTGGTGAAGGAGATATTTCTACAGACTTGCTATCTCCAGGTAACCAAGCTCACTCCCGTTCAGATCGTGAACTTCACGGTAAATGTATGATTACTCCTCAAGCACAGGACGAAATCAAAATGCTTCAAGCACAGCATCCTGATAAAAGCGTTATGCTTATTGCAGAAAAAGGAACAATGGGTGTAGGTTCTTCAAGAATGTCAGGTGTAAATAACGTGGCACTTTGGACAGGAAAACAAGCAAGTCCATATATTCCATTCGTAAATATCGCTCCAATTGTTGGTGGAACAAACGGAATTTCTCCAATTTTCCTAACTACTGTTGATGTTACTGGTGGTATTGGTTTAGATCTAAAAAACTGGGTTAAAAAACTTGATGAGAATGGTAATGTTGTTCGTAATGAAAATGACGAACCAATTCTAGAGCAGGCATATTCTGTAGCAACAGGAACAGTTCTTACAATTAATATTAAAGAGAAAAAATTATACAACGGCGATCAGGAATTAATAGACATTTCTAAGGCATTTACACCTCAGAAAATGGAATTTATTAAAGCTGGAGGTTCATACGCGATTGTATTTGGTAAAAAACTTCAAACATTAGCGGCGAAAGTTTTAGGTATTGAAGCTCCTCTTGTATTTGCTCCATCAAAAGAAATCTCTATTGAAGGACAAGGTCTTACAGCAGTAGAAAAAATCTTTAACAGAAACGCTGTTGGTGTACCTGCTGGTAAAGTATTGCACGCTGGTTCTGATGTTCGTGTAGAAGTTAATATTGTAGGTTCTCAAGATACAACTGGACTTATGACTGCTCAGGAGTTAGAATCTATGGCTGCTACAGTAATTTCTCCAATAGTAGACGGTGCGTACCAATCAGGTTGTCATACTGCTTCCGTTTGGGATAAAAAAGCTCAGGCGAATATTCCAAAGTTGATGAAATTCATGAACGATTTTGGTTTAATTACAGCTCGTGATCCAAAAGGTGTTTATCACTCAATGACAGACGTAATTCACAAAGTACTTAACGATATCACTATAGATGAGTGGGCTATCATAATTGGTGGTGACTCTCACACCAGAATGTCAAAAGGTGTTGCTTTTGGAGCTGACTCAGGAACAGTTGCTCTTGCATTAGCTACAGGTGAGGCTTCTATGCCAATTCCAGAATCTGTAAAAGTTACTTTCAAAGGAGATATGAAAGGATACATGGACTTCCGTGATGTAGTTCATGCTACTCAAGCACAAATGCTTCATCAGTTTGGAGGAGAAAACGTATTCCAAGGTAGAATTATTGAGGTTCACATTGGAACTCTTACTGCTGACCAGGCATTTACGTTTACTGACTGGACTGCAGAGATGAAAGCAAAAGCTTCTATCTGTATTTCTGAAGATGATACTTTAATCGAATCATTGGAAATTGCAAAAGGCAGAATCCAGATTATGATCGATAAAGGTATGGATAACGATAAACACGTTCTTCAAGGGTTAATTAATAAAGCTGATAAGAGAATCGCTGAAATTAAATCTGCTGAGAAACCAGCTTTAACTCCAGATGCAAACGCTAAATATTACGCTGAAGTTGTAGTTGATTTGGATCAGATTGCTGAGCCAATGATTGCAGATCCAGACGTAAATAATGTTGATGTTTCTAAAAGATATACTCACGATACAATTAGACCTCTTTCTTTCTACGGAGGAGTGAAAAAAGTAGATCTTGGATTTATTGGTTCTTGTATGGTTCACAAAGGAGATATGAAAATTCTTGCTCAAATGCTTAAGAATATTGAAGATCAAAAAGGTAAAGTGGAGTTTTTAGCACCGCTTGTTGTAGCGCCTCCTACTTATAACATTGTCGATGAACTTAAAGCTGAAGGTGACTGGGAAGTTTTACAAAAATATTCAGGTTTCGAATTTGACGATAATGCTCCAAAAGGTGCAGCGCGTACAGAATATGAAAACATGTTGTATTTAGAGCGTCCAGGATGTAACCTTTGTATGGGTAATCAAGAAAAAGCGGCAAAAGGAGATACTGTAATGGCAACTTCTACTCGTCTTTTCCAAGGAAGAGTCGTAGAAGATTCTGAAGGTAAAAAAGGAGAGTCGTTACTTTCTTCTACACCAGTTGTAGTTTTATCTACAATTTTAGGTAGAACTCCAACATTAGATGAATATACAACTGCAGTTGAAGGCATCAACTTAACTAAATTTGCGCCTTCTAACAAGCAATTAGTAATGTAATCCTTCGATTATTAATATATTAAATCCCGAGCGATAAACTCGGGCTTTTTCTTTTATAGCTCCTCTATTTTTTGTAACTTGTGATGTTCAAAATAAAATAAAAAAACAAAAAATAATTATAAAACTTATGGCTTTTGATATCGAAATGATTAAAAAAGTGTACGAAAACATGCCAAGTCGTGTTGACAAGGCACGCGAGATTGTTGGTCGTCCACTTACCTTAACAGAGAAAATTTTATACAATCACCTTTGGGATGGAAATCCAACAAAGGCGTTTGGAAGAGGAGTTGATTATGTTGATTTTGCACCAGACCGTGTAGCTTGTCAAGATGCAACTGCTCAAATGGCTTTATTACAATTTATGCATGCTGGTAAATCTAAAGTAGCAGTTCCTACAACAGTGCATTGTGATCACTTGATTCAAGCAAAGGTAGATGCTAAAACCGATTTGGCCAGAGCAAAAACACAAAGTAATGAAGTTTTCGATTTCTTGTCGTCAGTTTCAAATAAATACGGAATTGGTTTCTGGAAACCAGGAGCTGGAATTATTCACCAAGTAGTACTTGAAAATTATGCTTTCCCTGGTGGAATGATGATTGGTACCGATTCTCACACTGTAAATGCAGGTGGTTTAGGAATGGTGGCAATTGGAGTTGGTGGAGCCGATGCTGTAGACGTTATGTCTGGTATGGCTTGGGAACTTAAATTTCCTAAATTAATTGGAGTTAAATTAACTGGTAAATTATCAGGTTGGACTGCTCCTAAAGATGTTATTCTTAAAGTGGCTGGTATTCTTACTGTAAAAGGTGGTACAGGTGCTATCGTTGAATATTTTGGAGAAGGTGCAACTGCAATGTCTTGTACGGGTAAAGGAACTATTTGTAATATGGGTGCTGAAATTGGAGCTACAACTTCAACTTTTGGTTATGATGATTCTATGAGTCGTTACCTGCGTTCTACAAACAGAGCTGATGTTGCCGATGCGGCAGACAAAGTAGCTGCTTATTTAACTGGAGATCCAGAAGTTTATGCTGACCCAGAAAAATACTTTGACCAGGTTATTGAAATTAACTTATCTCAATTAGAACCACACTTAAATGGTCCTTTTACTCCAGATTTAGCTACTCCAATTTCTAAAATGAAAGAGGAAGCAATTAAAAATAACTGGCCATTACAAATTCAAGTAGGCTTAATCGGTTCATGTACAAATTCATCATACGAAGATATCTCTCGTGCAGCATCTTTGGCAAAACAAGTTGCGGCTAAGAATTTAAAAACTAAAGCTCAGTTTACTATTACTCCAGGTTCTGAAGTGGTGCGTTCTACAATAGAGAGAGATGGTTTTATAGAAACTTTTAATAAAATCAATGCTACTGTATTTGCTAATGCCTGCGGACCATGTATTGGTATGTGGGATAGAGAAGGAGCAGAGAAAGAAGAAAGAAACACAATCGTTCACTCTTTCAACCGTAATTTCTCAAAACGTGCAGATGGTAATCCAAACACTTTGGCATTTGTAGGTTCTCCAGAATTGGTAACTGCGTTAGCCATTGCTGGAGATTTAGGATTTAACCCATTAACAGATAAATTAATAAACGAAGACGGAGAAGAAGTAATGCTTGATGCTCCAACTGGAGACGAACTTCCTCTTAAAGGTTTCTATGCTGAAGATCCAGGATTTCAAGCTCCGGCTGAAGACGGTTCAGGAGTTCAGGTAGTAGTCAGCCCGACATCTGAGCGTTTACAATTATTAGCTCCTTTTGATGCTTGGGATGGTAAAAACATTACAGGTGCTAAACTGCTGATTAAAGCATTTGGAAAATGTACAACTGACCACATTTCTATGGCTGGGCCATGGCTTCGTTTCCGTGGACATTTAGATAATATTTCTAATAATATGTTGATTGGTGCTGTAAATGCATTCAACCAAAAAACAAATTCGGTTAAAAATCAATTAACAGGTACTTACGATGCCGTTCCTGCTGTAGCGCGTGCATACAAAGCAGCTGGGGTTCCGTCTATAGTAATTGGAGATCATAATTATGGAGAAGGTTCTTCTCGTGAGCACGCTGCTATGGAGCCTCGTTTCTTAGGAGTTAAAGCAGTATTAGTAAAATCATTTGCTCGTATCCATGAAACAAACCTTAAAAAACAAGGTCTTTTAGGATTGACATTTGCTAACGAAGCAGATTACGATAAAATTCAGGAAGATGATACAATCAACTTCTTAGATTTAACTGAATTTGCTCCAGGAAAACCATTAACATTAGAGTTTGTTCATGCAGATGGTACAAAAGATATAATCTTGGCGAACCATACTTACAACGCAGGTCAAATTGGCTGGTTTGTTGCAGGCTCTGCTTTAAACTTAATTGCTGCTGGAAAAGCTTAATCTTTAAGATTTACCTTATATATTAAAAAAACGCTCTGTGAAAACGGGGCGTTTTTTATTTAAGATCGCTAAATGGAAAAACTTATTTTTTTAATTACTGTTTTGTGACATCATTTTATAAGAAAAATAAGCTTAAATTTTAATTATCTGAAAATCAATAATGAAGCTTTTTTTGATATTAAGTCAAGTTTAAATTTGACATTTTGGAATAAATTAATTGTTAAAAATTATGGTTTTTCTGGTTTTAAGAGTTAAATTCGCCTTTGAGGTAATATATTTATAATTTTTAAGTTTAATTATGTAACTAAACTTAAAAAAAAGAAATACTAACTTAAATAGTAATTTATGATTTTTAGATTAATAATAGGAATGTTTTTTTTCAGTGTTGGAGTATTTGCACAAGATAATTTTGTTAAGCACAAAATTTCAAAAGGAGAAAATCTTTCTGTTATTGCTAAAAAATATGGAGTAAAAGTTAAAGAGATTTCTGATGCAAATCCAAACGCTTCTAAAATCTTAAAACTAAATTCGGTTCTTTTAATTCCAAATAAAAATAATGCTAACGTTAAAACTAAGTCTGAGCCTAAATCTGAAGTAGTTATAACTACTAGCCCAAATTCACACGAAGTAGCAGCCAAAGAAACGCTGTGGGGAATTTCAAAAAAATACAACGTCTCTGTTGATGATTTAAAGAAAGCTAATCCGCTTTTGGAAACGGAAGGATTGAAAATTGGACAGCAAATAACAATTCCTTCTAATTCTTCTGATGTTGTTGCATCCACAAATGAAAAGCCACGTGAGAATGCACCAGAAGTTATCTCTACAGAAGTTGAGCTTTATAGAGAAGTGAAACCGAAAGAGACGAAATACGGTATTTCTAAAGAATATGGAATTACTGTTGCAGAATTAGAGCGCCAGAATCCGTCTATAAAAGGGAAAGTACCTGTTGGATATCTTTTAAAAATTCGAGTTCCAAAAGAAAAAGCAGACGCGATTCAATCGGCTATTGCAATTAAAGAATCACAAAATGCTGTAGTATCTTCACCAGTGCAAATAGCACAAACTGCTGAAATTAAAAAAGATTCTACATTTGTTAGATTATCAACTGGCAGTCATTCAGAATTAATAGATCAGCTTATTGCAAATGCTACAGAAAACATTGGAGTGCGTTATAGATCGGGCGGGACCACAAAAGCAGGGTTTGATTGTTCTGGTTTAATGATTTGTACTTTTAATAATTTTGATATTAAATTGCCAAGAAGTTCAATAGAACAATCTCGTATTGGTACAAAAGTGAACACAGAAGAAGCTCAAAAAGGAGATTTAATTTTCTTTAGAACCAATGGGAGACGCCACATTAATCACGTTGGAATGATTGTCGAAGTTGCCGATGGTGAAATAAAATTTGTTCATTCATCAACTCACGGAGGTGTTATGATTTCTTCTACAAAAGAACCGTACTACACTAGAGCATTTTCTCAAGTAAATCGCGTTTTAGAATAATAGTTAGAGAGAAATACTTTCTAGTAAATCCAGTCGTAAAGGCTTGTTCCAAAAATCTGAAACATATTTATTGTTTTTTACCTTTTTAATTTCGTCAATATCCAAAGTTGATGAAAGAACAAAAATCTCAATTTTAGCTTTTAAGTTTTCTTCTAGAGTGGCAAATTCTGCTAAGAACTCAAATCCATTCATTATAGGCATCTGAATATCTAAAAGAATAATCAGCGATTTATGATCTGGATTTTGGACAAGCCAATCTATTCCTTCTTTTCCATTATTAGCTATAAATAAAGGATTGATATCTAATCCTTTTTTTAGCAGTTTTTTAATGATAAATTGGTCAATTAAATTGTCTTCTATAATTAGAAATTGCGGTTTAAATTGCATTTGAATTAGGTATCGTTACAATAAATTTACTTCCAACAGTACTTTCTGAAAAAACAGAAATATCGCCTTTAATATTTTCTACAGCTTCTTTTACAATATAAAGACCTAGTCCAGAACCTTTATTTTTGTTTGTTCCAAAATACATATCAAAAATATTGTCCTTATGATCATCGTGAATTCCAATACCATTATCTGCTACTTCAATTTTATTTAAGCCTTCACTAAAATATGTTTTAATAGTAATAAACATTTCTTGTTTGCTGCAGTCAGCATATTTTATGGCATTTGAAAGCAGATTATTAATAATGATTTTTAAACGAAGACCATCACTTTCAATCTGATCTACTTCGAGTTCCTGCGTAAATTTGATTTTACTTGCATTTTCAATATGCATTAATTGTAAAATAGCTTCATTAAACAATTCTTTCAAGCTTACTGGCTCCATGATTACTTCTTTTCTTTTGTTTTTAGAATAATCAATGATATCGCTAATAAATTGATCTTGTCGAGCGAGACTCTGATGCATCATTTCAAGATAATTTCGAACTTGATTTACATCATCTTCTAATGCCGTAATTTCTATAAGACCTTTTAATGAAGTTATAGGAGATCTTAAATCATGAGATGCACTATATACAAATCGGTCTAATTCGCGATTTACGATAATAAGATTTTCATTTTTTATCTCAGTCTCTTTTTTGGAAACAAGCAGTCTTTTGACCATAATAGAATAATAAAGACAAACACTGCAGATTATTATTAGAATAAAAAAGACATTCGAAATAATCAATAAATCCTTTATTTTTCGGGTTCCTTCACCTAAAACATTAGAAAAATTCCGTTCGTTAATAGTTAATTGATCACTTATAGCGCTGATTTGTTTTAAGTATTGCTGCTGATCTTCAATCGTCAAAAGATTCCGTTCAATTTTAGCATTAATCTGCTGGCCGATAACAAATAATTTGAAAATCAATTTGTCACCTTTTCCCCATTCATCTATTGCTTTTGATAGATAAGAAATCTGTTTAAAATTGTCAAAAAGCCAAATAATATCATCTAAATCTTCTTCATGATTTCGGCCAATTAAAAATCCGTTACGAGCAATTTTATTGTCGCCGGCTTTTAAAAGTGTAATTCGAGCAATACCATCGCCCTGAGGAACTTTTAATTCTTCTAAATACAATTTCCACTGATTTGGATTTTTAGTATATAGATAAGTTATAAGATGTCTTGATGCGTCTTTTTGTCCTTTCGAATAATGAGATTCACCATTAACATAAGCTCGATTAGCGGATAAAATTTTGATAGTAAAAAAGTTAATGCAGATTAGCAGTGCACACGAGATAAAAACTATTAAAATAAGAATGAAAACTTTTGGAAAACGAAAGTTTTTTAATGCTTGTAACTTAGACATAATCTTATAATTAATAGGTTAATATAAAGTGCCTTTTGTGTGCTTTTCTAGACTTAGAAATAAACTTATGGGGAAAGCTTATCAGCTAATATAAATTAAACACTTGTTAAAATTATTTGTCATTGAAAAAAATATCTGGAATGGTTTTCTCAAATATAATAAAATTTATCTTATTATTTTTACAAAAAAAATAACTGTCCAAAAGAATATAAAATCAAGGTTTGCTTTTGCTTAATTATTTGTTTTCTAGGTTTTTGTGTTTTTGTATTTAATTTTCATATAAGAATGAATTGTTTTTCTGAGAAGATAAAATGAGTTTACAAAGGGAATATTAAAACCCTTGAGCAATCAATTGTAAATGATTTTTTGTTTAATGATTTTTGAATAATCGTTAAATTAAAAGTAGAGAAAAAATTATGCTTTTTGAATCCAAGAATTTAATTAAAACTTACCATATATAATCAATCGTCTAAAAGCATAAATAGAAGGGACAACTGGAAAATAGGTATCGATTCTTTTTTTAAATTCATTTGACAATTCTTCAAATTCATTTGGTTTTAAACGTTCCTGATAAACTGTTAATGCAGAGCCAGAAATAAAATCGAAAAAATCGTTTTTATTAGCAGAAATTAAGGGATATACTTTTTCGTAAAGAACCAAATCTTTGCAGTTATTTTCAAAAAGAATTTTAGCATATTCATCTAGAGTTAATACCGGAGAAGGACGTGTCCAATTATTCAAGTAAGATGAAAATGGTTCTTCTTGAACTAGGTTTAAAAGTATTTTGTTAAGAATATTTTCGTTTTGCTGTGGCATTTGAACAGCTAATTGACCGCCTGGATTTATACGAGAAATAATTTTTTTAAAAAGTTCATTGTGATTATCAATCCACTGCAATGCCGCATTAGAAAAAATTAAATCCCATTTGGTTTCATTTTCGAGCTGTTCTAAAATTGTTCTTTTTTCAAAGTTAAGATGCGATCCTAAGGGAGCTTTTGCCAACATTTCAGCAGAATTATCGATACCCAATACAATTGGATTAGTAAGTTTTTCGGACAGTTTTTTTGTGAGTTCGCCTGTGCCGCATCCTAAATCGATAACTTTTAGGTTTGGTTTATCAACAATATGACTTGTAAGATCCAAAAAAGGTTTCGAACGTTCTTCTTTGAACTCGTTGTATTTTTTTGGATCCCAAGTCATAATCAGTTTATTTAAAATATAGTATTGCTAACGTTTTAAAATTAATGGGATCGCTTGTCCCATTTGTTTGAAAGTTCCAGTTATAACCTGATCTTTATCCAGAACGCCTTCATATTCTACCGCTAAATTTTCTACAGTAAATTTGAGGGTTGAATTTGCGAATGTTGTTGTTGTCACTGGAAGTCCAAATGCTTTTTGATCTGGACTGTCTAAAGTGGCGCTAAAACCATTTTCAGTTTTTGTCACATGCAAAACAAGATTAAGTTCTGCGCCTGGCACTTTCAAAACTCCTTTCCAATCACCTGTAATATCTTGGGCAAATGTGTTTAACGAAGCAAAAAAGAATAAAAGCAAAAAAGTAATTTTTTTCATGTTTTTTGAGTTTTGAAAAATGAGAGAATAATTTTGAAATGCTGAATTAAAGTTAAGAATTTAAATTTATCAATCCTCTAAAAAATTGAATACCGCCAAATAAAATAGCTCCCCAAAAAATAAAGCCAATATTTGAAAGAGTCAAAATAGTACCGCCAGCAAACCATAAAGCTCCATAAATCATGTCTTTTCTAGCTTTATCATTTTTTGCTTCTTCTATTTGACCTTCGATATTCTCAACAACAAATGCTGCATTTTCTGGAGTAAGGCCTTGTGAGATCAAAGCATTTTTGGTTTCAGAAGCAGATTTCTCTTGATTTACCATCAAGTCAGCAGCATAATTGTAAAACTGACTTGAAATTTCTAATGAACTTGTTGCACTGGTTTCCATAAATTGATTTTTTAGATTTTGGTTTATTTTGATTAGTCGATCAAATATAAATACTTGAAATCGTAAATGTTTACGGGAAAGCGTAAGGATGAAATTTATTTATAAAAAAAACTGCAAGTTGTGAAGCTTGCAGTTTAGAGAAAATATTGGAAAAGTTATTTTTTATCTTAATTTATAAATTTGAAATAGCTTTAAGGTCATGCCAAAAATGACTACAACCATTTACAAAATACTTATATATAATCTATAGTTAATTTATTACTATTTTTAAATGCAATAGACATTGGGTCTGGAAATACATCATAGAAATCTAAATTTATATCATTGCAGATATTTTTGACTAATGCTTGAGGTGAAATTTTATTATATTCTACGTCTGAAGACATTTTTGAATCGACATAACCAGGATATATTCCAAATACTTTAATATTATCTTCTGCTAAATCTTCTCTGATTAATTGCGTAAAAATATGTGCTGCCGTTTTTGATGCACAATACGTTGATAATCTTTTAATAACATAAAGACTTGCAATTGATAAAATATTAATTATAGCTGCATTTGAATTTGATTTTAGAGTAGGGATTAATTCGTTGGTGAGATTTACAACTCCAATATAATTTATATTCATTTCTAGTTTAGCATATTCATGAGCTTTTAAATTCAAAAAATTAGATTTCAACTCTATTCCAGCATTATTAATTAATATGTTAATATCTGTGTGGTTAGAGCAAAAATCTTTGATTTGATTACTATCTGTTACATCTAAAAGAAATGGAAATAAATTGTTAGGATGTAGAGATGCAAGAGCAGATAGTTTTTCTATATTTATTCCTGTAATATATATTTTCCTTACATTTTGATTTAATAACTCTTCTATGAAAGCTTTTCCTATGTCACCGTCAGCTCCTGTTAAGATTACAACAGAATTACTAAATAAATTCATACTTTAAATTTTTATAAATAATGCGTAAAAATACTACAAAAAATATTTTGTTGTAATTTTATTTTTCTTTTAGAATGCAAAACGTATTTGCGATTTATTTTCTAAAATCTAAAATTTCTAAAAAAAGTATATCTTTAACCAACCCTAAACCAATAAAAATGCAAGAAAACGACCAAGAACATTTTAAAAGAGAACTCGGATTATTAGACGGAACCATGCTTGTTGTGGGTTCTATGATCGGATCTGGGATATTTATTGTTAGCGCCGATATCGCCAGACAAGTAGGATCTGCTGGATGGCTGACTTTAATTTGGCTGATCTCTGGATTGATTACCATTATTGCTGCCGTAAGTTATGGTGAATTAAGTGCAATGTTCCCAAAAGCGGGAGGCCAATATGTATACTTAAAAGAAGCTTATAATAAATTAATTGCCTTTTTGTACGGCTGGAGTTTTTTTGCTGTGATTCAAACTGGAACAATTGCAGCGGTGGGAGTAGCTTTTTCGAAATTTGCTGCTTATTTGTATGAACCTTTTAGTGATGAAAATATTCTTTATGAGTTAGGTTCTTTTAAACTTAATGCTGCGCAGTTAGTTTCTATTTTTACAATTGTTTTATTGACTTACATCAATAGCCGAGGTGTCAAAAACGGAAAAATTCTGCAAACAGTTTTAACGATTATTAAGATTTTATCATTGCTGGGATTAATAGTTTTTGGATTAACGCTTGCAGCAAAAGCTTCTGTTTGGGATGCAAACTGGGCAGATGGATGGAATACTCGTGCATTTGACAAAGAAACTGGATCATGGCTCCCAATTGGAGGATCAGCTTTAATAACTGGAATTTCTGCAGCAATGGTTGGATCTTTATTTTCTAGCGATGCCTGGAACGGTGTAACTTTTATTGCTGGTGAAATTAAAAATCCTAAACGTAATGTGGGTTTCAGTTTGTTTTTAGGAACTTTTATTGTAACGATTATTTATGTTTTAACAAATATTATGTATTTGGCAGTGATTCCGTTAGACGAAATTGCAACAGCAAAATCTGATCGTGTCGCGGTTGTAGCGTCACAATATATTTTCGGGAACATTGGAACACTGATTATTGCAATCATGATTATGATTTCGACTTTTGCCTGTAACAACGGATTAATTATGGCAGGAGCAAGGGTTTATTACACAATGGCAAACGATGGATTGTTTTTTAAAAAAGCGGCTGTTTTAAATAGTTCTAGTGTTCCAGCTTGGGCACTTTGGGCGCAGTGTGTTTGGGCTTCGGCTTTATGTTTGACAGGTAAATATGGTGATTTACTAGATTTTGTAATCATCATTGTTTTGATTTTTTACATTTTAACAATCTACGGAATCTTCATTTTACGCAAAAAAATGCCAGATGTAGAAAGGCCTTACAAAGCTTTTGGATATCCGTTTTTGCCAATGTTGTATATTATTACGGCAGCAGCAATTTGTATCTCTTTGCTAATCACAAAATTCTCTACCTGCGGCTGGGGAGTTTTAATTATGCTGACGGGTATTCCAGTTTATTATTTAACAAAGCCGAAAGAATAGTTAGTTCAAGTTGTAAAATCCAATATAAAAAAGAACGCCTTGTGTACTTCACAGGGCGTTCTTTTTTGAGTAAATTCTATTTAAGAATCTGATAGATCGTTGTTAATTCTTTCTTCTGTTGGTCTCAGGAAAATTATATATATAATAATAAGTATTCCGAATAATACAAAATCTGGTTTTAAAAGTAATATTAAAAAAGCTGCGCCTTCTAAAACTGCCCATCGCATAATAGATGCTGCTTGATAAATTCGCATTTTTTCTTCCGCTTTGAATTTTGGATCGATTTGTTTTAATTGTGATTTGAATAAAAAACTGCTAAAAACGAAAGCGAGGACAGGTATAGATACATAAACTAGAGATGTTGAATCTATTGTTGGAATGTCTAATTTTTCAATTGAAAGCTCTCCTAAAAAGTAATAAGCAAGAACTGTTCCGGCACAAATAGCAAGATGAATAACTTGTAAAGTTTTAATTTTCTCGTTCATGATATTGAATTTTAGGATAATGCAAGATAAAACTTAAAAGGCTATCAAATATAAAACTTTACTTCTTGATATTTTTTGGCTTTAAAATAAAAAAGACACTACGCAATTGTAGTGTCTTTAAAATGTAAAAAATCTATGAGTATTGTAAATTATACAATAGAAGGCTCAGTAGATGATTTTATAGTTGAATTAATAATAGACAAAGTCAGTGGGTCGCATTCTCCAGAGAAAAAAGCATCCAGAATTTCGTTAAATATCGGATTTGTATTTTCTACTAAAGAAAACAAAGTCATGCAAGAACGTAATTTTCGAGCGTCTAAATCGCCAAAAATTCCGTCTGCAGATTTTCTTTTGAAGGTTAATAAAAGCTCTGAAATCTCGATTAAATGTTTTCCTAGAATTGGATGTTCTAAATAATCAGATGCTTCTTTTAAATCATTAATGGCGTAAAGAATTGCAGTATCGCTTTTTCCTAAACCTTTAATTTGGGGAAAAATAAACCACATCCAGTGTGTTTCCTTTTTCCCTTTACTGATTTCAGAAAGAGCGGTAAGATAAAGTTTGTTTTGCGCATCTAAGAAGCGCGCTAAATCATTGTTTGAATATGCCATTACGGTATTGTATTTAAAAAAAGGTTGCAAAAATACTAAAAAAGATAGGGTCTGCCTAATAAAACGTTCATACAATCAGTAATTTAACTTTTTTCGACAGAATTTTCCTCTTCGTTATTGAGCCAAAAAACTGGCTCATTTTTAGTTACTAATAACTTACACATTTCGGCGGGTTTGCCTAAATGTTAAATTGATTCTTGGTAAAACATCTCGCGCGGTTTTCGGAACTTGGTGCTGCCAAAAGCTATTTGTTGTTCCGGACATCAATAAAAAAGAGCCATGATGCAGCGGGATTTCAACCTGCGGAATGTCTTTGTTGAATTTATGACGAAGCCTGAACATTCTAGTTTCACCAAAAGTAACCGATGCAATAATCGGGTTTGGTCCAGTATTGTGTTCTTTGTCGCTATGCCAGCCCACACCGTCATTTCCATCTCGGTATAAATTAAGCAGAACGGTATTAAAATCAAGCTGTGTTTCTTTCTCTACGCGGCCTCTAATAGTCAATAATTCGTAATTCCAGTCCGGACCTTTTGGATCTGCTCCTGGATTATCCTTGTCTTCATACCAGGCAATCATTCTGGGAACGGTGTAGATTTTATCGTAAATTTCCATTTCGTATTCTCTCCATTTGGTTTTACGGAGCAGTCTTTCATAAAAGCGATCAGATTCTTCTTTGGTGAAAAAATTATCGATCAAAATCAATTCAGAATCAGGAATGTCAAATACTTTTTTTCCTGCCAAACCTGGGGTAAATAATTCGGTGTCGTTAAATAATGTCATTGTTGCATTCATTTTTTATCAATTTCAATCCACACAGGAGCATGATCGCTTGTTTTTTCCCAGCCTCGCACATGACGGTCAACACCGCCAGAGCGCAATTCTTTTGCAATTTGCGGACTCAGTAAAAAATGATCAATTCTCAATCCTGCATCACGTTCATAAGCATTTCTAAAATAATCCCAAAAAGTATAAATCTTCTTATCAGGATATAATTTCCGAATAGCATCTGTCCATCCCTGCGAAACAATAGTTGCAAAAGCTTTTCTGACTTCAGGCAGGAAAAGCGCATCTTTTACCCATTTTTCAGGTTTATAAACATCCAATTCTGTTGGCATAACATTATAGTCGCCAACAAGTATTACGGGAATTTTTAACTTCAATAGGGTTTCTGCACGCTCGGCCAAGCGATCAAACCATTTCAGTTTATATTCAAGTTTTGGTCCTGGCGCAGGGTTTCCGTTTGGGAGATAAAGACAGGCAATTACAATTCCGTTAATTAAAGCTTCGACATAACGACTTTGGATATCTTCTTCATCACCTGGAAGAATACGGGTTATTTCTTCAATCTCCATGTTACGGGCAAGAATTGCCACGCCGTTCCATTGTTTTTGTCCATGCCAAATAGCATTGTAACCCGCATCATTTATCGCTTTAAGCGGAAATTTATCCTGTGGTGCTTTTAATTCCTGAAGGCAGACAATATCTGGAGCAGCTTCTTCAAGCCAGCGCAGTAATACATTTAAGCGTCCGTTAACTCCGTTTACATTATAGGTTGCTATTTTCATGTTTCATTTAATTAGTTGTAATATTAAATTTACTGATAATTAAGCATTTAATTCTATTCTTGGTTAAGGAACTGTTTCTTAAAGAATACTTTACCTGGATATTTTTCTGCGTAAGCAAAAATCAAATGCACAATGTATTGATTGCTTTTATAGGGCGTAACATAGTTTTTTACTTCTGATGGATCTGTAATCGAAACATCTGTTGGAATATGTCCCATACCATAAAAATGGCCATTTTCAATCCAAATACAGCTGCGTTCGTCTTTGGTTCTCCCTTTATCAATAATGGCAAAAGTGGGACGGTTGTTTAACAGAAAATCAATTGCATTATCAACTTGCTGATTATGAAGCAAGGCATCAGGCAGACTTTTCATATCATTATGATGAAAAAGCTCCCCATCTTCAGGTCTGGAATATTTGCAGAATCTTTGATCAATTTCAAATTGTTCAGAGAGCTCTCTCAGTAAATTTATAGCGTTATACAAACTATTAAATTCATGAATGCAAGTCTGAAATTTGGTTAGTTTTCCAACGGCTAAATATTTATATCCGTTTCTTGCTTCATACTGATAAATTCCAAATTTTGCTTCAAAGCGTTTTAATGCTCGGTTGTAAGTTGGCCAGAGTTTTTTGATTTCGGTACATTCTAATAACAAAGCCATTAATTCGGTTGCGCAGACTTCAAACGAAATTCCGTGAATATCACGCAGAAAATGCTGTCTTTGGGAATTAATTTTATGCCCGCTGAAATGAGAAGCGACGCGCTTTTTTAAGTTAATCGCTTTTCCAACATAAATCACTTTTTTCTGCTGATTATAAAAATAATAAACTCCTGGCTTTTCGGGTAAATTACTAAAATCTTCTGGAGGTAAATTTGGTGGCAAACGCTGGTCTTCAGATGTTTTTTTGATCATTTTGTTGATCTCGCCAGCATCATCCCATTCCAATAATAAAGAAAATAATATAGCAGTAGCATCTGCATCTCCGCCGGCGCGGTGCCTGTTTTCTAAACATATATTTAAGGAGTTGCAGAGATTTCCCAAACTATATGATCCCAATCCTGGTTTAATTTTTCGTGCTGCGCGAACGGTGCACAATTTTCTGGCAGTCCATTTAAAACCAGCTTGTTCCAATTGATGACGAACAAATGAATAATCGAAGTTGACGTTATGCGCGACGAAAATACGATCGGTAAGCATTTCAAGTACTTTCTCCGAAATATCATCAAAAATAGGTGCATTGGCCACCATTTCGTTATTAATCCCTGTTAAACCAAAAATAGAAAGTGGTATTTCTTTTTCGGGGTTTACAAGCGTTTCATAACGGTCAATTACATTTTTACCATCATGAATAATAATGGCAATTTCTGTAATGCGGCTGCCACTGGCATTCCCGCCTGTGGTTTCAATATCGACTATGGCATATTCCGTATTTCTCATCTTTATATAACGTAAAATCTATTTCTTCATTTGTTATTTTAATGCTAAAATTTCATTCGATGTCTCGGCAGATTAATTTCATGTCCCTGCGGATAAGGTTCGCGATGCGTAGGACTAACATCCTCCTTAATTAATCGCTGTGTTTTAAACTGATCTTTTGCATCCATATAACGAGGATCGGGGATAAAAGGCATCTTGGCCATTTTGAGGATCGTTATGGTTGGAAAGTGATAATCGACTTCTACATTTCCTAAAAGCAAATAACAGCCTCCGCCCTGAAAAGGATGCTGCGCGAGACTATCAGGAAAATGCGCCGTGTCAAAATAAGAGCCTTCATGATCAATCCAAGTTCCAAAATACATATTTCCTTTTTTGGTAGGAACCTGTTTTCGGGCAATTAAATAAGCCAGCATTCGAACCTGTTTTTTATGATGCGAGACAAGATCTTTTGCCATAACATCGCCGCGGTATTTGGTTTGTAATAAATCAAAAACGGTACAGGATACAGGAAAACTCAAAAGCTCGATTTCATCAAAAGCATCTTCAAAAACAGAACGATCTAAAGTTGGAAGCTTATATTCTTTAACGGGTTCTTGTAAAAGCATCAAACTTCTGTTTTCTGGTTTAAAATTATTTAAAAGTAAACTTGCAATAACGAGAAGCTGATTCTTGGTTTTTCCTGTAAAGCGAAAAGCATCTATAAAAATCAAAATTTTAATACTTTCAATGCCAATTGGAATACGGTTAATAAAATCCTCCAAAGAAAGAAAATCACCATTTTTCTCACGATCCGATTCGATCAAATTTGCTATTTTCGATTCTAAGCCCTGCAGATGCATAAAACCTAGATAAATATCATTTCCATAAACCGTAGTTTGATATTCACTTTTATTCACACACGGATTAAGTATTGTTGCTCCAGACATACGTGCTTCGTGTACATAAACTTCTGTTCTGTAAAATCCGCCTTGATTATTAATAACCGCTGTCATAAATTCGACAGGATAATTGATCTTGAGATATAAACTTTGGTAACTTTCTACCGCATATGAAGCAGAGTGCGCTTTACAAAATGAAAATCCTGCAAAAGACTCAATCTGGCGGTAAATTTCCTGACTAAGCCCTTCAGGATGTCCTTTTTGGGCACAGGAAGCAAAGAAATTATCTTTTACTTTTTGAAGCGCTTCTTTAGAACGCCCTTTTCCAGACATAGCACGACGAAGAATATCGCCGTCTGCAGCAGGAACGCCTCCGTAATGCTGGGCAATTTTGATCACATCTTCCTGATAGACCATAATACCATAGGTTTCGCCAAGATGTTCTTTGAAAACCTCATGAAAATATTGAAATTGATCTGGATTATTATGACGAAAAATATATTCTTTCATCATTCCAGATTGTGCAACGCCGGGACGAATAATTGAAGAAGCTGCTACAAGAATCCTGTAATTATCGCAATTTAAACGGCGCAATAATCCACGCATTGCGGGACTTTCGATATAGAAACAGCCAATGGTTTTTCCTTGTGCCAAATGAACATTGCATACAGCTTCATCTTTAGATATAGAAGTGTCACGAATATCTACTTTTATGCCTCGGTTTTTTTCGATTAGTTTTACGCTGTCATCGATATGCCCAATGCCGCGCTGACTTAGAATATCGAATTTTTCGAAACCAATTTCTTCGGCAATATGCATATCAAAAAGTACGATAGGGAAACCTTTTGGAGGCATTTCCAACGGCGTATAATTGGTGATTGGTTCTTCAGAAATAATAATACCGCAGGCATGCATACTGCGCTGATTGGGGTATTTATTCATCATAAGACTATAATACTGAACCAGCTGTACAATAGAATTAGTTTCTTGCAATGCCATTGGATTTTTGGCCAGCATATCTAATTCTTCTTTTGGAAGACCAAAAACTTTCCCGACTTCCCTGAAAATAGAACGGTGTTTGAATTCTACATTGGTACCGCAAAAAGCAACATGATCGCGGCCATATTTATCAAAAATATATTCTAAAATTATATTACGCTCTTTCCAGCTCCAATCGATGTCAAAATCGGGCGGACTTTTACGATTTAAATTTAAAAATCGCTCAAAATACAAATCCAATTCTAATGGGCAAATATCTGTAATGCCTAAACAATAGGCTATAATACTATTGGCACCGCTGCCTCGGCCAATATGCATAAAACCCTGACTATTGCTGTAGCGTACAATATCCCAAGTAATTAAAAAATAACCGCTGAATTCTAATTCATCGATCACTTTTAGTTCCTTTTCTATACGCTTTTTTGCTTCTAGATTCTCGTTTCCATAACGTCTTTTTAATCCTTTCATAGCCAAGTCGGTAAGCATTTTTAAATCTTCCTGACGACTTGTAGTAAAGAATTTTTTGTTTTTTGGAGTAGAAAAATCATATTCAAAATTGCAGGAATTAATAATTTTTTCTGTGTTAATTATAATTTCAGGATACTTTTCATAAAAAGGTAACAGCGATTCTACAGGCAGCATTTTTTCAGAAGTTCTGCAATAATCAGCTTCTGTTAATTTTGATAAGATAATATTCGTATCAATTGCACGCAGAATTTTATGCAGATTAAATTCTTTTTTATTTCTAAAAGTTACCGATTGCAGTACAACCATTTTAGAAATTTTATCTTTATGTTCTGATGTGAAAAGTCTTGAAACTTCTTCGGGACGAATGCCGATAAATTCATTTTCACGAAGAACTTTCGGAGCATTTTCTAAAGTATAAATTACAAAAACCGATTTGAATTCGGGTGCAGTTAATGGCAGTTTTTCTCCGCTGAAATTATGATTCGTTAAAAAACGATTCATTTCAGCCAAACCTTCAGCATTTTGAGCCAAACCGATATATCGAAACTCATGACTGCATCGAAACTCCATTCCGACCAATGGTTTAATCTCTTTTTCAATACATGCTTTTATAAAATCATAAATTCCCGTTACTGTATTAATATCAGTAAGTGCCATTGCTTTAACACCATAAGAAACGGCCTCCTCGATAAGTTTATCAAGAGGAATTGTGCCGTAACGTAATGAATGATATGAATGACAATTGAGATACATTATTTGCTGCGTTTTAAAATTTCGTCTTTGTTATTGGGTTTAAAAGAAGCACCGGCACAGCGCATTACGGCGTCAAAGCCATAACGGTTTTTCATTTTATCCATAGCAGCATAAAGTGAAAGCATTTCCTGAGTATCTTCAAAAAGATCAATTTGATAGGTACCGCGAACTAATCCGCTAAAGCGAACACCAATCAAACGTAAACGCATACGACGCTGATACAATTTTTCAAAAAGTTCCATTACATTTTTGGTCAAAACGTGATCTGCTGATGTATAAGCTACTCTGTATTGTTTGGTTTCTGTATCAAAATTGGCATAACGTATTTTAACCGTAACTGTTGAGGTTAACCATTGTTCCGACCGAAGCTGAAAAGCCAGTTTTTCGACCATTCCTAAAAGCACTCTTTTTAGTTTGGCAATATCAATTGTATCTTGAGAAAAAGTATGTTCGGTAGAAATTGATTTTCTTTCACTGTAAGGTTCTACAGGCGTATGGTCGATTCCGTTGGCCTTTTTCCAGATGTCCAAACCATTTTTTCCAATCATCTGCTGTAAAACCTCAGGAGGCATTTCTGCTAAAGTCTGAATTTTACGAACACCAATTCGGGATAAAAGCTGGAACGTGACATTTCCAACCATCGGGATTTTTTGAATCGATAATGGATTTAAAAAAGCCTGTACTCCCTGCTCAGGAATTTCGAGATTCCCTACAGGTTTGCCTTCGCCAGTTGCAATTTTAGAAACAGTTTTATTAATAGATAGCGAAAAACTAATAGGCAGTCCAGTTTCTTTTATTACAGATTTTGCCAATTCATCTGTCCATTTATAGCTTCCGTGAAATTTATCCATTCCAGTAATATCCAGATAAAATTCATCGATACTGGCTTTTTCTAAAACGGGTGCTTTTTCCTGAAGAATTTGAGTAACATCGTGCGATAATTGTGAATACAATTCCATGTCGCCTTTCATAACTTTTGCATCTGGACAAAGTTTTAGCGCCATTTGAATAGGCATTGCAGAACGCACCCCAAATTTGCGGGCTTCATAAGAACAAGAGGCTACAACGCCACGATCACCTCCACCAATAATAAGAGGTTTGTCTCTTAATTCTGAGTTGGTTAGTCGTTCACAGGATACAAAAAAAGTATCCAAATCCATGTGTACAATTGCCCTTGCCATTTTCTTGTTTTTGTATGAAACAAAATTAACACAGATGATAACAATTTTTTGTATATTTGCTGTTCCAAATTATAACAAATTAGTTATGTCCTTATTTTCAGACAATATCAGAGCATTAAGGGTTAAGCATAAAATATCACAAGAAAAGTTAGCCCAAAACCTAAGAATTACAAGAGGTAGATACGTTAAATACGAAGATGGAACTTCCGAAGCGCCGTATGACATTTTAAAGCAAATCGCTTTATATTTTCATATGAGTATCGATTTGTTATTGTCTGTCGATATACGTAAAATAAACGTAGAAAATTTAATAAAACTAGAAGGCAATCGACTTATTTTACCCATACAGGTAGATAGTTTTGGGGAGAATTATATCGAAATTGTATCTCAAAAAGCAAAAGCCGGTTACCTCAACGGTTATGCCGATCCAGAATACATTGAAAGTTTGCAGCAGGTTTCGCTTCCTTTTTTAGGGCCTGGTAAACACCGCGGATTTCCTGTAGAAGGTGATTCGATGCCGCCACACGAAGATGGTTCTATTATTATCGGACGTTATGTGGAAAGGTTAGGAGAGGTGATGGATGGTAAGACCTATATCTTGATTACCAAAAATGAAGGTATGGTCTACAAACGTCTCAATAAAAACAAAAAGAATTCTTTAGTTTTGGAATCTGATAATAGTTTTTACCCAAATTATGAAGTGAAAGCTTCTGATATTTTAGAGATTTGGGAGTACGAATGCAACATCGGCCGATCTGATAAAAAACAAACCTTATCTGAAACTGAAAGTATGAAAGAACTGCTTCTTGAAGTAAAAAGAGAAGTGATGGAGATTAAGAATAATACTTCGAACACTTAAAAGGCTTTTTGCCACAGATTGCACAGATTTGAAGGATTATTTTTTTCCGCCACGAATTTATGAATTTTGATTTAAAGTAATTCGTAAATTCGTGATGGAAAAATATAGACAACATTAGTCAAAAAATCTTTTTAATCCTTTTAATCTCTGTGGTTAAAAACGCTAAAAAACTTTCACAAAACCCAATCCATATTGCTGCCCATTATAAAAAGGCATTACCATAGAAGTTGACTTACTTTCAGAAGAAGATTTGAATAATTTTTTGGTAATATAAGGATTCATCCAATACGCTAATTTGGTGCTCAAAATTCCAATTCCAGCTCCTGCAGCGACATCGGTTAACCAGTGGCGGTTATTGTAAATTCTAAATAATCCAGTTCCGGTTGCAACGGCATATCCGGCAATTCCGTACCAAATCGATTTATCTTTGTATTCCTGCCATAAAAACTCGGCTCCGGCAAAAGCAGTCGCAGTATGTCCTGAAGGAAAAGAATTGTTCGAACTTCCGTCTGGACGTTCTTCATGCACAATCGATTTTAAACCTAAAACCGTTGAAGCCATTATAACATAAGAAGTCACAAATATTACAGAACGATCTCGTAGATTGTTTTTACCTTTTACTCCAAAAGCATTCAAAGCATAAACAGATGCTGCGGGTGCGTATTGAGAGAAATCGTCAATAGTAATTTTCTCGTCAATGTCTTCAGTAACTTCATTCTTAATTTGATGATTAAAACTTAGGAGTTGATCATTTCCAATTCCAATAACACCATAGCCAATTAATGCACTTGGAATAATTAATTGTTTGTAATTAAATTTTAAATGATTTGAAGTACTGTCAATTTTTACAATTGAATCATTTTGCTGTGCATTTGCAGAAAATAATCCGAACAGGAATACAAGGGAAATCGTTTTGAGGAACATTGTTTTTGTCGTTATATTTTGCAATAATAGCGAATGTTCAATGCAGGTATTTTGGGCTTAATTGAACCTTAAGGGAATATTAATTTGTTGGTTTTAAATAGAATGGTTTGATTAAGATTGACTAAATATTATCTTTTTTTAAGTGTCATCAGTTCTAGAAAATGGTTCGAATCTTTTTAAACCTTCAACGAAAACCAAAACGTACTTCCCAATCCTAAATTACTCTCGACCCCAACATTCCCATTTTGCGCTTCAATAAATTCTTTGCTGATTGCCAAGCCTAATCCTGTTCCGGATTTTTGACTTCCCGGAACCTGAAAATATTTATCGAAAAGTTTGTCTTTGTATCTTGTATCAATTCCTTTTCCGGTATCGATGACCTGAAATACGATTTGATTATTTTCTTTTTTTAATTTGATGAAAATGGTGCTTTTTTCAGAAGAATACCGAATAGCATTCGACAAATAATTAATTAAAACCCAGCCTGTTTTTTCGCTGTCAGCTTTTACATCTTCAAGATTTTCATCTGCATTAATAACCAATTTAATCTGTTTTTGATCGGCCTGAACTTTTACGGCTTCAACAGCATAATTTACAATTTCATGCGGATTACTTTTTTCAATATTTAGTTGAATATTTCCAGTTTCCAATTGTGATAAATTGAGTAATTCGCCTGTAATTTTTAATAAACGCTGACTATCGTCTTTAATGCTTTCCACCAGTTGCTTCTGATCATCGTTCATGTCGCCCGTTTTAGCATTTTCAAGCAATTGTAAACTCAGTTTTATAGATGCAATAGGTGTTTTTAATTCGTGCGAAACGGTCGCAATAAAATTGGTTTTGGCAAAATCCAATTCTTTAAAAAGTGTAATGTTTCTCAAAATAATTACATCACCGATATTAATTTCTTTTTCTTCACCAGTCGGAATTATAGTAATATTCAGAATCTCTTTTTCAAAATAACTCTCTTTTCCGTGAGCATAAATTTTAAGCGGTTGTTTTTTAGGTGCATTGACATCATCTTTTAAAATCAACGACCGAATCAAATCATTTGATAAGGCCAAATTTGAAGCCGATTTTCCAATAACATCTTCCAATTTCAAACCAATAATTTTTAGCGCTTCGTCATTGGCAAACAAAACAATTCCTTCATTGTCCAAACCAATAATAGGGTCGTGCATATTATTGATTAAAGTTTCGAGACGTTTCTTCTCAAAGAATAATTTGTACAAATTACTATCATTATATTCCTGAAGTTTCTGCGCCATCGTATTAAACGACTTTGCAAGATCACCAAATTCGCTATGACTTGTAAAATGTACCCGTTCTGAATAATTTTTATTGGCTATTTCTTTAATACTCAGCGTTAATTCCTTAATTGGATTAGCGATATTATTGGGTAAGTTGACCAGTAAATTAAAGGCAATCAAAAAGCATAAACTTCCAACAATGGCAATCCATAAATTAGCATTTTCGGCTGTGAGTTTGGCAATATCACTTTTCTGTTTTATAGCATCGAGATTGAGTTTCATGATTGCAAAAATGTCTTTTCTGATTTGCGTTTTTAAAGTTTCATCAGTACCATTTTTTTCTAAAAGCGAAAAACTTTTTTCCAGATTTTCGGTTGCTTCCTTTTCTCCAGGTTCAGTTACATTTTGCGTTTGCTTTTCCAGATATTTTTTAAAAGTCTTAATCTCATTATCAGGATTGGTTTTAATTTCATCCAAAGACAAAATCATATTTCGCGAATATTCTAATGTATTATAATTCGCTTTTAGAATATTCTCTGTGTCTGCTTTTATTAAAAAAACAGAATAACCGCTTACGAGCGAAAGTATAATGATCATTAAAAATAATAATCCAACACCCAGATTTAATTTGGTTTTAATTCTCATAATTTTAATTTTTGTAAAATGTTGGCTGTGAGATGTAAAATGTATTTCCCAAAGATCATCTCACATTTTACATCAAACATTTCACGATAATATAACAAGATCAACATTTGATAAAGACAGTTTGTTTAGCAAACGCCTGAAAATTGTTGTAGACAAAATTACTTTAAATAAATTCAAATGCGGTTTTCCAATACATACAGTTGTAATTTGTTTTTCTTCTGCAGTAATCAAAATCGCATCGGCAATATTTTTATGTTCTAATTTAATAACTTCTGCGCCTAATTGTACGGCGAGTTTAAAGTTATTTATTAAATGACGTTGTTTGTCTAAAGCAATTTTTGTACTGCTTTCCTGCGGTGTTTCTACGTACAAAACATACCATGATCCGTTGTAATAACTTGCCAATCGTGCTGCTTTTCGAATCACAATTTTGGCTGTTTTATCATTACTGCTAATGCACGCCAGTAATTTTTCATGTCGCAAAGCATGAAGATTCGGAACTTCATTCTCAACTTTTCGAACGACTTGACTCGCTACTTCTTTCAAAGCCAGTTCTCGAAGTTGAAGAATTTGTTCCGATTTAAAAAAGTTCGTTAAAGCCGTCTGAATTTTATCTGGAGTATAAATTTTTCCTTCTTTCAAACGTGCAATCAAATCTTCCGAGGTCAAATCGATATTGACCACTTCGTCTGCTAATCGTAAAACATTATCTGGAATCCGTTCCTGAACGTCTATTCCCGTAATACGTTTCACATCTTCATTTAAACTCTCAATATGCTGAATATTGACAGCCGAAATGACATTAATTCCAGCTTCCAGAATCTCCAAAACATCCTGCCAGCGTTTTTCGTTTTTGCTTCCTTCAACGTTTGTGTGTGCCAATTCATCAACAATAACTACTTCTGGTCTAAGGTTGATGATTGCCTGAACATCGAGTTCTTCGAGTTCTTTTCCTTTATAGAAAATCGTCCGCCTCGGAATAATCGGAAGGCCAGAAAGTAATTCATGCGTTTCCTTCCGCATGTGTGTTTCGATGTAGCCAATTTTCACATCGATTCCGTTTTTCAATAACGAATGCGCTTCCTGAAGCATACGGAAAGTTTTGCCCACACCGGCGCTCATCCCAATGTAGATTTTAAACTTCCCTTTTCGTGATTTCTGAATCAAATCGAGAAAGTGCTGTGCGTTATTATTTTCGTTTTCCATAAAAATATGCTTTAAGCAATAAGCTTTAGGCTTTAGGCAGTATAACTTTTAAAAAGGTTACTGCTTAAAGCCTATAGCCTAAAGCTAAAATGAAATCGCCAATGAAGTCGTTACAAACGTATTCGTATCCGTTGGAAGATTGTCTTTATTTGTGAAGATTTCATCTTTGCTTGAAAGATTTCTGGCTTCAATTCTAAACATAACATTATCAGTAACTAAGTAATCAAAGTTAGCTGAAAAACCGTAAGTTTTAAAACCGTTTGGCGTTTCAGTTGCAATGATTACTCCTTTTTCGTCGCTGTAATATTCACCGCGTGCTGCAAGCTGAATTTTATCTGTTGGTTTGTATTGCAGAATTAAAACTGGCGAAAACCAAGTGTCGTATTTATTACTATTTTTAGCCGATTGTTGTGATCCAACATCAAAACCAGCCGTTACGTTTGTTTTTTCTGTTACTTTAAATTGTCCGTAGAAATTATTAAAATAGCGCCATTTTTTGTCAATATCCGGTTGTTCATTTCCAACATAAGTGCTCCAGTTCAAAACCACTTTATCAGATGGTTTGTACGTAACTTGCGTTCCAAAAGCAGGCGTTTGATTGCCTTCTACTTTCTCAATTCGTTGCCAGCCATTCAAATACATTCCTGCCAAATACCATTTTCCAGATTCAGACGTATAGCCAATTTTTACTCCCGTTTCATAATAAGGAGAATTCTCAGCCAGAATACTTCTCGTTAAAGTCTGACAGTCTTTTCCAATGGCGCTTTCAAAACCAATATGCGAAGGCATAATTCCCGCGTCAATCCATAAATTATGGTTTTTCGAAATCTTCACACCGACATTTGCTTCGTAAACATTTTTCAATAAACCCTGCTCGGCTGCCATATTATATTCGGCATAAGTTCCGGCCATCAAAGCGAAATTTCCACGAATATTTTCTTTAGAATAATTCACTTTCGCCATACCCAAATTCAGGTTTACTTCGTTGCTTTTATTATAACTATAAAAAAAGTTTGGCCGAGTATGATTTTCCGGTTTTCCGAAATCATAACTATAATAAGCGTCTACATATCCTGAAAACGTAAACGGACTTTTCGATTCTTCTTGTGCGTGTAAATTGCTAAAACCAAAAGCGATTAAAGCAGTAAGTATTATTTTTTTCATTTTTTGTGGTATTCAATTATTTTATTAGTAGATTTTTTAGGAGCTATTTCCCGCTCCAGAACCCTCGGGACTATCGGGGCTAGGTCATTTGGGGTAAAAAAGGCATTTTCGTTTCCTGCAAGGTTTTTAAAACCTTGTAGATATTTAATTTTAAGTTTAGTTTTTATCGCTTAGTTTGTCATTTCGACGAAGGAGAAATCTCCGTAAGTAGCTCCGTAAAGTGAATCGCCAATCTTTGTCGAGTTTCTTGCGAAGATTTCTCCTTCGTCGAAATGACAAGAATACGTATAGAAAAGAATTAGAATTCGTAATAACGAGTTTATAATACCTAACAGGTTTTTAAAACCTGTTAGGATAAAAAACTTAGAATCTCAGAACCTTAGAACCTTAGCATCTTAGAGCTTAACGAATCTGATCCAGCGCCACATTCAATTCCAGAACATTCACAGTTTCTGGGCCAACAACAGCCGAATTAATTTTAGACTCCACCAAAGCTTTTACTTTTGCTTCGTCCAGTTTTCGCTCTTTAGCAATTCGCTTAACCTGAATCAAAGCGCCTTGCGGAGAAACATTCGGATCTAAACCACTTCCAGAAGCCGTAACCATATCAGCTGGAATGTCCGATTTTTTCAAATAGGGGTGAACCAATAAAAGCGTATCAATTCTTTTTTGAACCAAAGCCAAATAATCAGCATTGCTTGGTCCTTTATTACTTCCGGCACTTCCAGCCGCATTATAATCTACAGCCGAAGGTCTTCCCCAGAAATAATTCGATTTGTCGAATTTCTGACCAATTTTTTGGTAACCAACCACTTTTCCGTTAACCAAAATCGTTTCTCCTTTTCCTTGGTTTGGAGTAATTTGTGCGATTCCGTAAATCGCAAGAGGATAAATAACCGCAAACAAAATCAAAGTAAGTACGGTAAGTTTTAAGAGTGAAAATATTGTTTTCATGTTTCTAATGTAAAATGTTAGATGTAAAAAGTGATTTGTAAAATTGTTATATGTGAGTTTTTGATTTTGTCATTTCACATTTTACAAATCACATTTCACTAAATAAAGAAAGTAACAACCAAATCAATTACTTTAATTCCGATAAAAGGGACGATCAAGCCACCAAGTCCATAAATCAAAAGATTTCTTTTTAAGATGGCACTTGCTCCAATTGGTTTATAATCAACCCCTCTCAATGCCAGCGGAATTAAAATTGGAATGATAATCGCATTGAAAATCACAGCCGATAAAATCGCACTTTCAGGACTATGCAAATGCATGATATTTAAACCTTGCAACGCAGGAATCGCAGTAATAAAAAGAGCAGGAACAATAGCAAAATATTTCGCAACGTCATTTGCAATAGAGAAAGTAGTTAAAGTTCCGCGAGTCATTAAAAGCTGTTTTCCAATTTCAATGATCTCGATTAGTTTCGTTGGGTCATTGTCTAGATCGACCATGTTTCCTGCTTCTTTTGCAGCTTGAGTTCCACTGTTCATGGCAACACCTACATTCGCTTGCGCTAGGGCAGGAGCATCATTGGTTCCGTCACCCATCATAGCAACAAGTTTACCTAGGTTTTGCTCGTTTTTGATGTAGTTCATTTTATCCTCAGGTTTCGCCTCCGCAATAAAATCATCAACACCTGCGGCTTCTGCAATAAACTTCGCTGTCAGTGGATTATCTCCGGTAACCATAACCGTTTTTACACCCATTTTTCTCAATCGGTCAAAACGTTCTTTCATTCCGGTTTTTATGATATCCTGCAATTCGATAACACCTTGAACCTGATTGTTTTTAATAACCACTAATGGCGTTCCTCCATTTGTCGAAATGTCAATTACTTTTTGAGCTGTATCTTCAGGAAATGCATTTCCAGCTTGAAGTGCAATGTTTTTTGCAGCATCCTGAGCACCTTTTCTAATGTTCGTTCCGTCTCTTAAAATGACTCCGGAAGTTCTAGTTTCTGCGGTAAATTTGATTAAAGTAGCACCTTCAATTGATAATTTATTGGCAGTTTCGGCTCCTGCCAGTTCCACAATACTTTTCCCTTCCGGAGTGTCATCTGCTAATGAACTTAACACAGCAGATTTAATAAAGTCTTCTTGAGTAACACCTGTTGCAGGATAAAAATTGGTTGCTTTTCTGTTTCCAATCGTGATTGTTCCGGTTTTATCCAAAAGCAGTACATCAATATCTCCGGCAGTTTCAACCGCTTTTCCAGATTTTGTAATCACGTTGGCACGAAGCGCTCTGTCCATTCCCGCAATTCCAATTGCAGAAAGTAAACCTCCAATTGTAGTTGGAATCAAACAAACGAACAAGGCGATAAAAGCCGCAATCGTGATGGGTGCGTTGGCATAGTCGGCAAACGGTTTTAGCGTAACGCACACAATCACGAAGATTAAAGTAAATGCGGCTAATAAAATGGTTAATGCAATTTCGTTTGGTGTTTTCTGACGACTCGCACCTTCAACCAAGGCAATCATTTTATCCAGAAAGCTTTCGCCAGGTTCTGAGGTTACAATTACTTTAATTTTATCAGATAAGACTTTTGTTCCTCCAGTTACAGAAGATTTATCACCACCAGCTTCGCGGATTACAGGAGCACTTTCTCCGGTAATGGCACTTTCGTCGATTGTAGCCAGACCTTCGATAATTTCACCATCAGTTGCGATTAAATCGCCAGCTTCGCAAATGAAAACATCTCCTTTTTTTAGTTGTGAAGATGAGATATGTAAAATGTGAAATGTATCAGGCCGACCTTTTACATTTGACTTTTCACTTTTTACAAGCTTTGCAGGAGTTTCTTCACGTGTTTTTCTTAAACTGTCAGCTTGTGCTTTTCCTCTCGCTTCGGCAATTGCTTCGGCGAAATTGGCAAATAAAAGCGTTGCCAGTAAAATCAAAAACACAATTAAATTATAGATAAAACTACCTTGATCTGTTGCTCCCATTAATATGGAAATACAAACCGCAAACATGATCGCAGTTCCTATTTCTACGGTAAACATTACCGGATTTTTGATCATCATTTTTGGATTCAGCTTGACAAAAGACTGCACTAGAGCTTCTTTTACCTGCTTACTTTCAAACAATGATGTGGATTTATTAGTTGTCATTTTTCTTTGTGTAAAATGTTAAATGTTAAATGTGAAATTTCCTACTTTTGTAAATAATTATTTTAAATATGAAACCACATAAGAAATTGAATTCATGGATTAAAAGTTTTGAATTCGTTAAAGAAATTTATTTAGCTACAAGACAATTCCCTTCTGAGGAAAAGTTTGGAATTACTTCGCAAATCCGCAGAGCTTCTGTTTCTGTACCTGTTAATATTGCAGAAGGCGCAGCGAGAAAAGGAACAAAAGAGTTCATCCATTTTTTACATATTTCGCTAGGTTCTTTATCAGAACTCGATACTTTAATTTTATTAAGCAAAGAATTAGATTTTTTCAATGAAAAAGAATGTGACCAATTGATAGAAAAATTAGATATCATAGGAAAACTTATTTATGGATTAATCAAGAATCTTGAAGCGCGTGTATGATTTGTGATTTATGAGAGTGAAATGTGATTTGTAAGATGTAAGATGTTGTTTGAGTTTGTGTCTTACATCTTACAAATCACATTTTACATTCCAAAATATTCGGCTAAAGGTCCAAGTGCCAACGCAGGAAAGAATGATAAAGCAGCAATAATTGCGATTACAGCAAAAGTCATTATTCCGAAAATTGATGTATCTGTTTTTAAAGTTCCTGCACTCTCTGGAATGTATTTTTTACCTGCCAGTAAACCTGCAATTGCTAACGGACCAATGATTGGAATAAAACGGCTTAACAATAACACAATTCCTGTAGTGATATTCCAAAACGGATTATTATCTCCCAATCCTTCAAAACCAGAACCATTATTGGCAGCACTCGAAGTGTATTCGTATAGCATTTCTGAGAATCCGTGATTTCCAGGATTGTTTAACCAGCCTGTTGCGTTGCCGCTGAACCAATAGCCCATTGCAGTATCATGTGCGGCAAAATAAGATGCTAAAGCAGTTCCGGCTAATATTAATAAAGGATGAAGAATCGCAATAAAAGCAGCAATTTTAACTTCCCGTGCTTCGATTTTCTTCCCTAAAAATTCAGGAGTTCGACCCACCATTAATCCAGAGATGAATACGGCTAGGATAATGAAAATGTAGTAGTTCAAAATACCTACGCCACATCCACCGTAAAAGGCATTTACCATCATCGATAATAATTGCATAGCGCCAGAAACCGGCATCGAACTATCGTGCATACTGTTTACAGAACCTGTAGAAATTACCGTTGTGGCAATACTCCAGAAACCTGACATTGCAGGGCCAAATCGAACTTCTTTTCCTTCCATCGCTCCAGTTGTTTGTGCGATACCCATTTTTTCAATAGCAGGATTTCCGTTCATTTCGCTCATCACTGTTGGAACAACCAGAAGTAAGAATCCAATGGTCATTACACCAAAAATGATATTCGATAATTTTCTTTTGTTTAAGAAAAAGCCAAGCGCAAAAATCATCGCAAACGGAATAATCATCTGTGCCCAAAGTTCAATTCCATTAGTAAGATAAGTTGGATTTTCTAATGGATGCGCCGAGTTGGCTCCAAAGAATCCACCACCGTTTGTACCAATATGTTTAATAGCAATAAAGGCTGCCGCAGGTCCGCGAGAAACTTCTACATGATCGCCTTGCAGCGTTGTAATAGCATCTTTACCTTCAAAAGTCATTGGCGTACCGCTAAAAACTAATGCAACAGCCACAATTGCTGAAAGGGGTAATAAAATACGAGTACAGCTTTTGATGAAATAATTGTAAAAATTACCCAACTGTTCTGTAGTTCTTTCTTTCATTGCTGTAAAAATCATAGCGGCGGCAGCCATTCCGATACCAGCAGAAACAAACTGAAGGAACATCAAGACGATTTGTGAAAGATAAGAAACCCCGCTTTCGCCTGAATAATGCTGTAAGTTGCAGTTAACCAAAAATGAAATAGCAGTATTAAATGCCAAATCTGGCGTCATAGATGGATTGTTATCTGGGTTAAGCGGTAAAGAACCCTGAAACAATAAAACAAAAAAGCAAAGAAAGAACCAAACCATGTTTATACTTAAAAGTGCTTTTAAGTGCTGTTTCCAGTTCATTTCTTCAGTGGCATTTATACCGCTGATTTTAAAAATAAATTTTTCAATTGGATTGAAAATCGGGTCAAAAAGTGTTTTGTCTCCCAAATAAACTTTAGCAATATATTTCCCTAAAGGAATCGCTAAAACAATAGTTAGGATAAAAATACCAATGATGCCTAATAATTCTGTGTTCATAAAATGTGATTTGTTAATTGTAAAATGTGAGATGTAAAAGCAGACTGACGTATAACATCTAACATCTCACTTATAACTTTTTACATGTTTAAAATTTTTCGGGTTTGATTAATACATAAACCAAATACACGAAAACGGCGATTGAAATAATAAATAGTGCAGTCATGATTTAGATTTTTTCAAAGAATTCAACTGACAGAAAACAAATGGCAAACAGCACAACGGCCAATGCGAGTAAAAGAAAAGTGATCATAAGATTTTATTTTAGATTTTAGATTTGTGAAATGTGAGACGTAAAATGTGATTTGTGAAAGGAAACAACATTTAACATTTCACAAAAAACATTTCACGAATTAGACTCCCGAAGTATTAACTTGCTTGATGTATTCCGCTTTAAGCGTTTGAGGAAAAAGATGTGAAATATTGCAGTGGCGCATTTCCATAAAAGAAGAAACCGAAAAAACATACACATTAGAAATGGCATTTTTAGTTTCGATGCTTCCGCTGATAAATAAGCGTTCTGCAAGAGCCAGGCATTTTTTTGCACGAACGATGTTTCCAGAAATAATAGATTTTTTAGTTATCTCGGCAAAGCGTTCTGCTTGTTTGTAGATTGATGTGACTTGATTTTTCATGAGAATGAATTTTTATGTTCTTCCTCCTTATGCCAAAAGATGTTCCGAAAAAGTCAAGATGTTGCTAAAGCGCTGTCAATAAAAGAAATATGATTATATGCCAAAAAGAAGGCATAAAAAAAGCCTATCATTTTGATAAGCTTTTCTCGTTTTGATATGTTATTGTCAAGCTCCGGTGGAGCGAAATATTTATAGAAATAAAAGAATCACAGTTATCACAGCCCCAGCGGGGTGACATATTTTTTTAGATTGCGTAGGTGTCGCTCCGCTGGGGCTTTACATTATTGGCAATAAATAATTCTATAAATATTTCGCTTCTCCGAAGCTTTAAAAATTTAAATTTTAATTGAGATTGTTATTGCAGTTGGAATTTGAAATTTAAATTTTGGAATTTTCAATCCCATATTCTTCCAATTTTCTATACAAAGTCGCAATTCCAATTTCTAATAATCTTGCCGTTTCGGCTTTATTACCTTTCGTATAATTTAATACTTTCTGAATATGCAATTTTTCAACACTCTGCATAGAGAAAGCCGACATTGATTTTGTACTTTTTTCCGTTTGATGCTGCATTTCATACGGCAAAACATCTGAAGTTAAAGTATCGCCATTACTCAAAATAACCGATCTTTCGATAATATTTTTAAGTTCACGGATATTTCCCGGCCAAGAATAATTTTCTAATTTCTGCAGAAAATCATCTGAAATATGTAATGTTTTTTTGTTTGTTTTTTCAGAAAATTGTTTGACGAAATAATGCGTCAAAATGCCAATATCCTTGATTCTTTCTCGCAACGAAGGCAGTTTGATTTCGAAGATATTCAAACGGAAATACAAATCAGAACGGAAACGGTGTTCATCACTTTCTGTTTTTAAATCTCGGTTTGTAGCCGCAATTAATCTGAAATTTGATTTTTTTGGAGTTGTATCGCCAACCGGAATATATTCGGAAGTTTCTAAAACGCGAAGTAATTTGGCTTGAAGATCAATCGGCATTTCTCCAATTTCATCCAAAAACAAAGTACCGCCATTTGCTTCTTCTATAAAACCTTTTTTATCCTTTAAAGCTCCGGTAAAAGCGCCTTGTTTGTGACCAAAGAGTTCGCTTTCCAGAATCTCTTTGCTGAAAGTGCTGCAGTTTAAAGCCACAAAAGATTTTCCGACACGATTGCTGTTTTCATGAATGGCCTGCGCAAAAACTTCTTTTCCGGTTCCGGTTTCACCAGTCAATAATACTGTTGAATCTGTTTTGGCAACTTTTTGGGCAAGATCAATAACCTGTTCAATTCCTTTAGATTTTCCAATTATAGTCTCGAAAGAATATTTACTTGCAATACGTTTCTCCAGCTGCTGTACTTTTTTCTGCAATTCCACTTTCTCTAAAGCTTTATAAAGAAGCGGAATAATTTTATCGTTATCGTCACCTTTTACAATATAATCAAAAGCACCATTTTTCATTGCCTGAACTCCGTCTGGGATATTTCCAAAAGCTGTCAGCAGAATAACTTCTACAAGCGGGAAACTTGCTTTTATGTTCTGAAGAAAATCAACGCCATTTCCATCAGGTAATTTGACATCACACAAAACGACATCAATTTCGGTTTGTTCTAGTTTCTTAAAACCAGATTTTAAATCTTTTGCCTCGAAAACTTCAAATCCTTCCGATTTTATAATACGCGCCAACAGACTTCTCAGTTTTTCTTCGTCGTCTATAATTAAAATTTTGTGTGTCATTTGAGGAAAGCAAGTTGTTTTGATGTACAAATTTAGGTTTTAAATCACTTTCCTTTTTTAATTCGGAATAAATTATTTTTAAGTATGTAATCAGTTTTAAAATATTTTCATCGAAAAGAAGTGTATTTTTAGATCCAAAAAGAACCACTAAAATTTATGTCAAAACGAATTCTCCTTTTAATAGCTGTCGTAATCTTCGGAAGTTTTAATGGTTTCTCAAATGAAATTGTTCAAAAAGATTCTTCAAAATCAAAAACTATTTCTTTTAAAATCAAATTAAAATCCGCCGATGAGGTTAAAATCAAACCTGCTCCTTTAAAATTCAATAAACATTTTGCCTATAGTTTTACGCTTGATGATGGATATCGATCTGCTTATTTAACAGCCTTTCCATTATTGAATGGCGGAAAAATCAGTAATCCTGATAAAAACGAATGGAAAATCGATCAAGGCGGAGACGGAACAACTTCAAATGGTCTTTTTTATTCAGACGGTTTCGGAAACAAAATCCCATTTAAATTGGCTTTGGCAATTAACGGTGGTGCAATTCGTGATTTGCCAGCAAATCGCGGACATCTTTCTTGGCAAGAAATTCAAGAAATGTATAATGCTGGCTGGGATGTTTTGAATCACGGTTTTCATCACGCTACAAAACACGGTACAAATTATTTGACAGAAGTAACTGAAAATACTACTTCGATAAAACAAAATCTTGATTTTACCATGTCACATTTTGTGGTTCCTGGCGGAGAAGGAGATCCAGATTATCATCATGAATATGAAAAAGCTGCATTAGCAAACGGATTTCTTTCAGTTGCTTCCCACAAAGGTGTTGGACCTATTTTAAATGTTGATTCTAAAGTCGATTTAGATAAAATGATTACAGCCAGAACTTTTGTGCAGAGCTCAAAAGATTCAACTAGTTTCAAAACAATGGATCGTTATTTAAAGATACTAGATTCGATTGTAAAACAACCAAATACACTTTGGTTTAACGAATTTACGCACGGTACAGGCAATGGAAATTTATGGAATTTAAGCATGCGTTTTCGCGATTTTAAATATTATATGACAGCGCTTGCAGATAAGTACGGCGTAAAAGGAAGTGATACAATTTGGATGGCACCGTGGCAGGAAGTTTACGAATATATTTGGTTAAGAGACAGAATTAAAGTCGATTACAAACAAAAAGATAAAGAAATAGAAGTTACGATTGAATTACCTGAAATTCCAGAAAACTTTAGAAATCGAGATATTTCTTTAATAGTTGATACTTCATCAAAATTTGAAATCGAATCAAGTAAAGATTTAAAAATTAAAGACGACGGAAAAACAACTCACAAACAGATTTTCATTGAACTGAAATAAAAAATATAGCCACAGATTAAAAGGATTCTAATGATTTTTTTACTTTCAAAATAACATAATCCTTCTAATCTTTTTAATCTGTGGCAAAACTTTCTAATTAATCTCCTTTTCGTTATCCCTTATAAAAGTATCAATATTCATTAAATAAGGGTCTACAACAATTCGTTGAGGTTTTATTTTAGATTTTATTTTTCCCTCTATTTTATTGTTTTTTATTGCAAATGTAAAACGCGATAACTTTCCGTTTTCATCATAAATCCCAATATCTATTTTATTGTCGTTTGGAATTTGTTTTCGTTCTCCCGTCGCACTTTCTTTGAATTTTTCAGAAACCGCTTTAAAAGAAACCTCATAAAAACCATTCTTTTTACTACTTGAAACCGATTCTATTTTAGACGAATAAGTAATAATCTGCTTAAACATTTCATCTAATTTTGGATATAGTTTTTTATCCGTTACAGTATAAATTTCTTTTAATAAATCTTCAGAATCAGGAAACGGACTTGGATATTTATAATGATTCAGAAAATTTTTCAAAGCCAGATTTACTTTTTCTTCACCAATTAATATTCGCAATTGATGCATAACCAGCATTCCTTTATCATAAGGTAAATGAGGCGTGTCGTAATTGGTTTTATATAAAGGTGTTTCTGGATCGTAACTTCTGCTGCTCAAGTATAAATCAAGATGAATCTTTAATGTTTCAAGTGCTTTTTCTAAACCATGTTCTTTTTCATAAAGCATTAATTCTGTGTATTGAGCCAAAGTTTCGGTCAAAATCCAGCTTCCTTCTTTTTGTTCTGGGCTTATTTGTGAATTTCCCCACCATTCATGCGACAATTCATGAGCCGTTAATTGATTGATGACATCTTCTTTATCTTTGTTTTTGAGATCGCTGTAAAATCCGAAATTCTCTTTCATAAAAACTGTCGACGGATAAGAAGTTGCAGCAAATCCATCCGCGAAAGCAGAAACTTCGGCGTATCGAATCGTTTTATATGGATATTTACCAAAATTGCTCTGGCAGTAATCTAAAGTATTTTTTACATCTTGAATTAGTTTTTCAACGTTTCTGGAATGTCTTTTATCATAAAAAACTTCAATAGAAATTCCTTTATATTTCGTTTTTTGAATTTGATAATCAGCAGAAGAAAAAGCAAATCGAAACGGAATCTTTCCATTTGATTTATAATGAAAATAATTGCGATCGTCTTTTTTCCAACTTCCAATTAAATCTCCAACACCAATAGCAGTTTGATTTTTAGATGTTGAAACCACAGCGTCATAATCAACAAAATCATATTTGATTTTAGATTTATCTTCCAGTTTTTTAAGAGGCGTCTGAGGTTTCAAATGTCTTTTTGCACGCTCTTTTTTACTGCTGATTTCATTCGATTCCTGATAACCAAAAAGCGGAAAGTAACGGCTTATTCGCATAAAAGAACCATTTTCGATTATAGAATTAAAAGCCGTGTGTCCTTTAAAAGGCGACCAAGATGATTCAAAAGAAAAATTCATTTTAAGTTTTTGCTCTGGCTGTAAAGGTTTTTCTAATCGAAACCAATAATGTTGAAAATCAGAAACATCATCTAATTTTTTAGAAGTCGGAATCTCAACAGAAGTCAGTTTTGAATTTCGATCTATATATAGGAGTAAACTATCTATTGGTTTTTCGGAATTATTAATTAGTTCATAGATGCCATTTACTTCATAGCGGTTTTCTTCGGGATATAAATCGACTTTACTTTTTATCGAAACGATTGTTGGCTGAGGTAGATTTGTATATTTTTTAAATTGAGTTTCATATTTCTCGCTCCAATTATTCTGATCGTCTTCGGTCAAATACAGATATTCAATATTGGTTTTGTAAAAAAGATAACTTCCAAAACCAATAAAAATAATAATTCCAAATACTAAAGTTGTTTTTTGAATACCATTAAATGAATTTCTGCGAAAGGTTTTTACGATTGAAGCATTTCTTTTCCATAAAATTCCTGTCAGGGTTAAAAGGATTAATGCCAATCCGAAATTGTAAAACATCGAAATATGAAAAGGAATTGTATATTTTCCGAAACCATTCAAATCAAAATATTCTGTTTTAAAAGCATTTCCAAAACGAAATAAAGGATGTGAAATTCCCAATTGCTCTCCAATTCCAGTACAAAACAAAATGCAGACAAAAGCCGAAATCGCAAGTCCGATATATTTATTTTTAATAAAAGTCTGAATTGCAATGATCAAAATTGAAATTAAAAGCAACGGAAACCCAATAAAATAAAACAAAGAAAGATAAAGACCAATTTCGATTGGAGCATTCGCATTCATAATTTGAAATCCACATCCAATCAAAATACTTATACTAATAATGAGTAACGGAATTATAAAAAGTGCTGTCAATTTTGCCAGCAAAACAATAAACTGAGAATAAGGCGCAGTGTTTTCAAGCATTTCAAATCTCGAATTTTCACTTCGGTTTAATAATTCGCTGCTGTAAAAAAGGAGAATCAGGATCAATATAAAAGGAAGACGATCAATTATGGTGGTAATCATTAAAGCAGTATCGGTGATTTTTTCAGCCAAGCGGATTCCGCCGTCAATTTCATCTGAAATCTCAATCATTAATAATCCAGAGAATAAAAGTACAATCAGCAAAAATGGAATTCCTTTCAGAATTAAATAAACATCCAGTTTTATATTGCTTTTAAAAACAGCTAAATTATGTCTGAAAGTTTTGAATTCGATGTTTTTAGGAATTGCTTCCGAAAATACTTTTGTTTCTTTTTGAATGAGTTTAGATGTTTTTACCTTTTTAGTTTTGGTTTTTTGGAATGAAAATAATCGATACGAAACAAAAAGTAAAAGCAGAGAAACAGAAATCCACAGTATTCTATTGAATAAAAAATTGCCAGAAAGCGAAACCAGTTGGGTATTTTTTTCAATCGCTGTCCAATATCTCGTTTGTTCCAAGAAAGCAGCCAAACCAAACGGATCTATTTTTGCTGCCCAAGACATGGCTTTCGCCGAAGATGGAGAAGCATTTGCAAATAGGGGCGAATTCGAAAAAATCGAACCTGCTATATATAAGATGTAAATTAATAATCCGCCAACATAAATGAATAGTTTACTTCGGGTAAGCCACGCCAGAGCAGTCAAGATAGAAAGGCACAAGAAAATATTCGGAATCACAATTACGAAATACGGCCACAAATAATTTATAATTTCAAAAGGTCCAAGTTCACTTTTTTGAAGCCATGACATTTGGTGTCCAACGATCATTCCGACGATAAACATTCCAAAAGAAACTACGGCGATTATAAATGCTGCAATAAATTTTGGAGCTAAATAATGAAATTTAGAAATAGGAGAGGAGAAAATAATCGAATCGAATTTCGTTTCATATTCCTTTAAAAAACTTTGTGCCGCCTGAAGCGTAATCGAGAATATCGTCATTAACGAAATCAGACCAATCGCATAAGTTAAAACATACGGACTATTTTTGTATGCGCCCGAAAAAGAGAAGTTCGCAAACGCACTGACAAAAAATCCAAGAATCAGATAAATAATAAATGTGGCATAAAAAGTCCAACTTCTGGTATTGTTATGCCATTCAAATTGAATTAATTTAGAAAACATAACCTTAATTTTGAAGTTGATTTTGACTTAAAACACTAAAATAAACATCGCTTAAATCTGGCGATATCAATTCGAAACCAGAATCCGGACGTTCATTTGCGAAAACATGAATATTGATTTTTCCTGAATTTAAATGCGAAGAAATGATGTTGAAATTCGATTGATAATCTTTCAATTCTGTTTTTTGAATCGCTTTCATCCAGATTTTATCTTTCAGAGAATCGATTGCTTCATTGGGTTTTCCTTCCAAAATCAATTTTCCGTGAGAGATAATTGCCATTTTAGGACATAAATCTCGAACGTCTTCTACAATATGTGTTGATAACACCACGATAATGCTTTCGCCAATTTCACTCAACAAATTATTAAATCGGTTTCTTTCCTCCGGATCAAGTCCCGCAGTTGGTTCATCCACAATAATAATCTTCGGATTTCCAAGCAAAGCCTGAGCAATTCCAAATCGCTGACGCATCCCGCCGGAAAAAGAATGAACAGATTTATCTTTATGCTGTAATAAATTAGTCTGCTGCAATAAATACAAAATTTGATCGTGTCGTTCATTTTTGTTGATAATCCCTTTCAAAACTGCCAAATGATCGAGCAGGCGATAGGCAGAAATTTTAGGATAAACCCCAAATTCCTGCGGAAGATAGCCTAGGTTTTGTCGAATAAACATTGGGTTTTCCAGAATATTAATTCCGTTAAATTCAATAATTCCAGAAGTTGGTTCTTGTAAAGCGGCAATAGTTCGCATTAAACTTGACTTTCCGGCGCCGTTTGGGCCAAGTAAACCAAACATGCCGTTTGTAATTTCAAGCGATAATTGGTCAATCGCTTTCGTGCCGTTCTCATACGTTTTGCTGAGATTTTTGATTGATAAACTGTTCATTTTTGATTGATTTAGATGATTAAATGAATTATTGATTTGAAAATTTTAGGCAATAGAATGCCTGTCGGCTTCAAAAACCGATTTATTATGTTTAGAAATTAAAATTTAAAAGAAAGCTATTCTGCTACGTATTCTAAAATATCGCCAGGCTGGCAATCCAGAATTTTACAGATAGCTTCGAGAGTATCAAACCGAATTCCTTTTGCTTTTCCAGTTTTTAGAATCGATAAATTGGCAGGCGTAATATCTAGTTTTTCTGCCAACTCTTTACTCTGCATCTTGCGTTTGGCAAGCATTACATCAACATTTACGATTATTGGCATAGTTATATAAATAAGTCTTGTTCGTTCTGAAGGTTTAAACCTTGCTTAAAAATAGCAGCTAAAAAGTAAGCAAAAACACCAAGCATTCCGTGCAGTATAATAAAAAGCCAAACTTCATTATCCAGCGGAACAAAAAAGAAAGCTACAAATAGTACAATACTCGGAATTAATAAATTCGATAAATAGAAACGCCTTAAATGAGAAATTCCATTTGCAGTAAACAATTTTGGCTGATAAAAGACCTTAAAAACATTGCTGCTCAATAAAAAGAAAAGACCGTATAGACTTAGTGGTGCTAAAAAATCAAAAAGAATATATGGAATATTATAATCTCCTAACATTAAAGGATGAGAAGTAAAAGGATAACAAACCTGAAAATACTTTCCGTTATCTTTAAAGGTCAAAAACAATCCCGTCATTAAAGTAAAAACAGAATATGCCGCCAAAAAGAAATAAACAACGGACAAAAATCTGGTAAAGTAAAATAATATTCGAGATACAATATGAGTTGTCTTCATATATTGAAAAGTTAAATTGATATTGCAAATGTATAATTAATTATTGTAAAACAATAATTAATTATTAAAAATAGCCCATCTTTTGACTTTTGTGAATATTATAATTCTATTAACATTAGAAAACAAAAGGCATCCAGATAAATGAGTTAATTTTGTATACTAGCATTTTTTATATGAAAAACCCAATTTCGGTCTCATTATTAGACCTCGCTATCATCACTCAGGATAGCAACGCCACAGAAACATTTCAAAAAACAAAAGACATAGCGCAATTAGCAGATAATTTAGGATACAAGCGATTTTGGCTGGCAGAACATCATAACATGGCGCACGTTGCAAGTACAGCAACTGTCGTTTTAATTGGTTATGTAGCAAGTCAGACAAAAAATATTCGTGTAGGTTCTGGTGGAATCATGCTTCCTAATCATTCTCCTTTAGTAGTTGCCGAACAATTTGGAACCTTGGAAACGCTTTATCCAAACCGAATCGATTTAGGTTTAGGAAGAGCGCCTGGAACAGACCAGCCAACTGCCGAAGCAATTCGAAAAGATTTTTTTGAGCAGGCACAGCGTTTTCCGCAAAATGTAAGCAAACTTCAAGAGTATTTTTCTTCAGAAAATGAAACAGGAAAAGTGCGTGCATTCCCAGCCGAAGGATTAAAAGTCCCAATTTGGATTCTAGGTTCAAGCATGGATAGTGCAGCTTTGGCAGCAGCTTACGGATTGCCTTATGCTTTCGCAGGACACTTTGCGCCAAAACTGATGATTCAGGCATTTGAATTCTATCGCGAAAATTTCCAGCCATCAGAATATTTAGAAAAACCCCAAACAATGGCTTGTGTCAATATAATTGCTGCAGATACAAATGAAGAAGCAGAGTTATTATCTACAAGTTTGTATCAAATGTTTTTGAACTTAATTAGAAACGATCGTAAAGGTTTACAACCTCCAGTTCCATCATTAGATGACATTATGAACGAGCAAGAACGTTTCCATGTCAATCAAATGACAGCAGGAACCTTCACTGGAAACAAAGAACAATTAGTTACCGATTTAAAAAAGTTCATCGACTACGCAAGAATTGACGAACTCATGGTAACAAGCCCGATCTTCGATCATCAGGCAAAACTAAAAAGTATTCAAATCACAAAAGAAGCAATCGACACTTTAAACGAAAGTATACATATATAAGTATATTATATATGAGACTAGATCTCATTCACTCAGCCCGACAGGTTTTAAAAACCTGCCGGGTTTACTTTTTATACATATATATGTATAGAATAAATTAAGTCCAGATTTTTTGTAGAGACGCACAGCAGTGCGTCTTATCCGTAACGTAATATATTTACCCATATCTATAAAATATACCAATTGCCCGGCTGAACGAAGTCGAAGCCTTTGCAAAGTATTACGCAATCCAGATAATTTGGAATTTAAAGTTTAGAGTTTTAAATTTAAAATTTAAAATTTGTTTTATTAGGAGCTATTTCCCGCTATCCGTTTCAATCTTTTGCTTTTTAAAGAAAAAAACAAAAGGATTTCCACTGCTATCGGGGCTAGGGCAGCAGTTTTCAAGAAAAGATCTGGATAAAATTGCAAAAGCAAACTAAAATTTATCGACTTTGCGACTTTGCGCGATTAAAAAGAAGTATAAAATCAAGCTTGGCGTTCTTTGTGCATACGGCAAAATAGGAATAAAACACAGTTTTGAGAACTTTGCGCATCCAATTTCCAAAAGAGAACTTTGTTTTTTTGCCGTAAAATCGTCGCAAAGCACCCACCCTTGGAAAAAAGACCAAAAAACTTTGCTATGTAAAAAACGCGAAACCAACCACTTAGAAAAAACATGGAAAAAATATAAAAAAAAGTCTTGCAGATGTAAATAAAGGTGGTACTTTTGCACCCGCAACAACGCAATGTTCACAGAAATACCGGCAGGAAAAACTAATTAAAAGAGAAAAGAAATTTTCAAAAAAAGATTAGAAAAAGCTTGTGGGAATGGAAAACGGATATTACATTTGCACCCCGCAAATACGGGAAGTTCCTTGAGATACTGAGAGAAGAATTAGAGAAAAAGAGATTTAAAAATTTCGAAAAAAAACTTTAATTTTTTCTTGCAGGAAACAAAAAGAATTTTTAGTTTTGCACCCGCTTTGAAACACAGGCGGAATAATAAAGAAGACACGTTCGTAGACATATTGAATTGACAGCCGTTTTAACAGAGATGTTAGAACAAAAGAATAAGAGTAATAGAATTGTAAGATTCGAAA